>CAWESB010000011.1:0-236856 GCA_963811635.1 uncultured Actinomycetes bacterium | reverse complement strand
TCAGCCCAATGCCGAGCGGGATCACAAGCCACACGTACTCGGTAACAGCGGCGAAGACCATGATGGTGGTGTCGGCGACGCTCAGCCCGTCCACTAGGCGCCAAACGAGGGACAGCTAGGCGAAGGTGTGCCAGCCGCCGCGCGCAGCAGCTGAACTAGCTAAGAACCAGGCGCCGCTTCCGCCGCAGGAGAGCGACGCTCGGTCCTGATGGAGGCAACACCCGGTACGCCTCTCGTTTCTCCCGATCCAGTTGTCCTTTCTTCCCCCCACCTCGCCGCTGGAAACACCACCCGTCCGCCGGTTGTTCGAGTGGGCAAGCGCTGAGACAAATCGCTGCGGCGGGTGTCCGAAAGCCTGGTGGTTTTGCCGCAGGCCAGCAGGGTCCTGTTCGGCACCCGCCAAACCCCACTGACCCTGGGCGGGGGTCCCCTCGCGGCGGTCGCGGCGGTGATGTTCATTTGGTGAAAAAGCGTTGACGCCGATCGATGGCCTCGGTACGAGTACATCGACGGCGATACTCCCCCCGGAGGGCCGCGATGAAGTCCTTGACCCGGTCACCCAGCATCACGTTCGCCAAGCTGCTGAGGCGCTCGCTGGCGAGTTCGAGGGCGTGTTCTCCCAGGAGACGATCGAGCGCTACATCGCAGAATCCCTCGAGCTCCTCGGCGATGCGAGGATCAACGTCTTCGTGCCGGTCCTCGCGCATCGCTTCGCCCGCGAGCGGCTAAAGGCCCTCGGCCAGGCGGAAGGGACGATCGTGAAGGAGCACCCCGAGGTGTTCTTTGTCTGCGTCCAGAACGCCGGGCGCTCGCAGATGGCGGCGGGGCTCATGAACTTCCGCGCGGCAGGCAAGGTTCACGTTCGCTCGGCCGGCTCCGACCCCGCCGAGCAGATCAACCCTGCCGTGGTCGAGGCGATGGCGAGCTGGGGATCGATCTGAACGAAGCGTTTCCGAAGCCGCTCACCGACGAAGTGGTCCGCGCTGCCGATGCGGTCGTCACGATGGGCTGCGGCGACGCCTGCCCCGATCTATCCGGGCAAGCGCTACCTCGACTGGGAGCTCGCCGACCCGGCCGGGCAGGATCTAGAGGCCGTACGGACAATCCGCGACGACATCGACGCGCGCGTTCAGGCCCTGCTCGTCGAGCTCGTCCCGACGAGAGCTAAGAACCTGTACATCGGCTACCTCAGCTGGCCGGCCGTACCGGCTCCAGGCCGCGATCAGCGGATGGTCACTGCCGTCGAGCGAGAGCCGACCGACTGACTGGGTGGAGCTCTGTGCCAGCTTTGCGGCGGGTGCGCCTGCGGGCCTCCACGACCAAGACCCGGGCGGGCTTTGTGGGTCGAGCTCCCGAGGTCCTGGCCGAGGCGATCGAGGCGACCCTGCCTCCGAGGGAAGACCGCGACCTGACGCTCCCCTGTTCCCCGGGCCGGCGCCGACCGGCTGAGGACGGCGATCATCCGGGCCTGCAAGGCGGCCGGGGTCCCGACCTTCACCCCGCACGACCTGCGGCACCGAAGGATCAGCCTGCTCCATCGAGCAGGGCAGGAGCTGGGCGGAGATCGCCCGCTTCGTCGGCCAGCGCAAGCTGTCGGTCACGGCCGACACGTACACGCACGTCCTGCAGCGACGGCCGCGAGGCCGACTACGCGGCCTGCTCGGTCGCGAGAGCGGTCGTGCTCGGGCGCTCATGCCCAGTGGTGCCTACCTGTGCCTACCTCGCGGCGCGAAACCCCCCCGATTAGCAGGGGGGTTCGAATCCAGCCCGGCCCATTCCGCCGTTTCCGGCCGGTCGCGAGCAAACCGGCACGGGAAGCGGCAACCCGGCACGGCCTCAGCGATTGAGGCCTGCCGGCCATCGTGACGTCGCCGGACGTCGAGGCCCGGAAATGCACCTGGACCGGATACACCGACAGACACACCGGACGTCGCCCGCCGCTCGATCGAGACTGAGCGACGGGACCGGCCCATCTCTGAGCAGCGCTACCCTCACGGCATGGCGACAAGGAAGACAGCGACGGCGAAGCCGACCGAGCCGAAGCCGAAGGCCGAGCCGGGAAGCCCGGAGCATCTCGGCAGCGACCCCCCGTACGCGGGCGAGGCGTCGTCGTCGGCCAGGGCCCGCCCGTACACGGGCTGCGGTGATCCTCGACGCTGGCAGCAGCGCCGCCGCACGC
The DNA here is from genome assembly GCA_963811635.1 of uncultured Actinomycetes bacterium. GTDB lineage: Bacteria > Actinomycetota > Thermoleophilia > Gaiellales > Gaiellaceae > JAIBJN01. The sequence continues at coordinate 234,677 of CAWESB010000011.1, read as the reverse complement.
GCTGAGGACGCTTCACCGACCCGCTCGCGATCGCTCGACGGCGAGAGGCCACGGCTCGGTGCCGGAAGCGGCAGGCGGCGACCGGCCGAACCCTGCGCGAGCTCGCCGAGCGCATCGGCGCCGACACGGCCGAGCTCCGGCTCATCTTGCGGCAGGAGGTCGAGCGCGGCGTCGTTGACTACTGCGGTTCGAGCCGACGCTACGTGCTGAACGGCGGCCTCCCGGCCGACGTGCGGATCGCGCTGCGCGACCTCGAGCATGCCCGCAACGGTAGCCTCGGAGCCGTGTTCGACCACGTCGGGATCGCGGTCTCCGACCTCGCCGCCTCCGAGCGCTTCTACCGCACCGTGCTGTCGGTGCTCGGGGTCGAGCCGACCCACGCGGACGCCGAGCTGGTCGAGTGGGACGACTTCGCCATCGGCCCGACGGACCGCGAGCACCCCGTGACGCGCGGGCTCCACGTCGGCTTTCGCGCGCCGGACCGCGCGCACGTCGACGCCTTCTGGCAGGCGGGCGTCGACGCCGGCCACCCGGACGACGGCGCCCCGGGCCCGCGCACGCAGTACGGGCCGACGTACTACGGCGGCTTCCTGCTCGACCCGGACGGCAACAGCGTCGAGGCCGTCCACGACGATCGCAGGCAGCCAGTCCCGGACGGCCGCATCGACCACCTGTGGATCCGCGTCCGCGACCTCCAGGCGTCGCGGCGCTTCTACGCGACGATCGCGCCGCACGCCGGCATCGCGCTCGGCGACGACGAGCCGCCCCGCGTCCAGTTCGCCGGCCCGGACTACAGCTTCTCCCTGATCGACGACGAGCGGCCGCTGACCGAGCACGTCCACCTCGCCTTCCCCGCCGCCGACGACGCGACCGTGCGCGAGTTCCACGCGGCCGCGCTCGCCGCGGGCTACGGGGACAACGGCGCGCCCGGCGAGCGCGCGATCTACCACCCCGGCTACTACGGCGCCTTCGTCCTCGACCCCGACGGGCACAACGTCGAGGTCGTCAACCACAACGGCTGAGCCATGGACGCCGCCGCCGCCCACCACATCTCCCGCGAGGGCCTCGCCGCGCTCGAGCTCTGACCACCGGCGCCGGCCCATGTTCGGGAAGGAGGCAGAGTGAACCTGCAGCACGGAGCCACGCTCGACCGATGAGATCCGTGCCACGGTGCGGTCATGACGAGAAAGACCACCATGAGAGAAGGGTGAACCCATGAAACTGACCACCATGACGCAAGTCACCGTCGATGGAGTGATGCAGGGAAACGGCGGCGCGACGGATGAGGACCGCAGGAACGGATTCGAGCGCGGCGGATGGGCCATGGGGGTGTTCGACAACGAGACCTTTACGTTCATCAGCCAGACCTATCAGCGCGCCGACGCGTTCCTGTTCGGCCGGCGGACCTACGAGCTCTTCGCCGGCTACTGGGGCGCAGATGAGCGGGCTCGCGCCGCGGTGGAAGATCCGGGCAAGCACCAGATCGCAGCTGCCTTGAACACGAAGCCCAAGTACCTCGCATCGACCACGCTCACCGAACCGCGCTGGGCGAACACGACCCTCCTCTCCGGTGACCTTGCGGCTGCCATCGGCGAATTGAAAGCCAAGCCGGCGGGTGAGCTGCAGGTGCACGGCAGCGGCGCCCTGATCCGATGGCTGCTCGAAAACGACCTCGTTGACGAGATCAACCTGCTCATCGTCCCGGTGGTCCTCGGCCAGGGCACGCGGCTGTTCCCCGACGCCGGCCCGGACATTGCGCTTGACCTGGTCGACTCGCGAGTCGACTCGAAGGGCGTAACGATCCAGGTCTACCGGCCCACCGGACGCCCGCAGTATGCACCCGCCACCGCCGACTGAAGCACGTGACATAGGTGCCGGGGTCAGTGAGAGTCGATCATGGGTCTAGAGCGAACCCGGTGCACACGCGGCGTCGGAAAAGCGCCGCTTGCGGCCCTGTTTCAGACCAGCCCGGCCCATTTCCAAAAAGGTACCGAGATCCTTTGGACCGCATACCCCAGCGCGCCTGGGGTACGTAGTCTCGAATCAACACATCGACGAGCACCTGAGGGAGGAAGCCGCAATGAACATGCCGCCCATCGTGTCGCCGCAAGAGTGGGAGGCCGCGCGCCAGGAATTGTTGGTGAAGGAGAAGGAGCTGACCCGCGCCCGCGACGCGCTGGCCGCCGAGCGCCGTCGGATGCCGAGGATGGCCGTGGAGAAGGAGTACCGCTTCGAGGGCCCGGACGGCGGCCCGCTGCGCCTGCTCGATCTATTCGAGGGACGCCGTCAATTGATCGTCTACCGCTTCTTCTACGAGCCGGGCGTGGCCGACTGGCCGAAGGGTGGCTGCCGTGGCTGCTCCTTCCTTGCCGATCAGGTCGCCCACCTCGCTCATCTGAACGCCCGCGGCACGACGCTCGCGTTCGTCTCTCGCGCGCCGCAGCCTGACATCGAGCGCTGGAAGGCGCGGATGGGCTGGGACATGCCGTGGTACACGCTCACGGACGACTTCGACGCCGACTTCGGCGTGGACGAGTGGCACGGCACCAACGCCTTCTTCCGTGACGGCGAGCGGATCTTCCGCACGTACTTCATCGAGAGCCGCGGCGACGAGGCGATGGGGAGCACGTGGAGTTACCTCGACATCACCGCGCTCGGCCGCCAGGAGGAGTGGGAGGACTCACCTGAGGGCTATCCGCAGACCCGGCCCTACCAGTGGTGGAACCTGCACGACGAGTACGTCGAGGCCGCCTGATTTAGCCGCGGACTAGAGGCGCTCGGCCCGCTGCTTGATCCCGCGCAGCATCTTCCGCTCCATCACGAGCGACGCCGGTTCCATCGGGAGCATGCCGAGACGGGCACCGAGGGTCGGCAACCGGAAGCGGTTGCGGCTGATCAGCCGGGTGCGCTTCCCATCGTCGCTCTCGAGGACGAACGTCCAGACCCAGTTCCCGTCTTCGGAGCGCCAGGCGAGCACGTGCTCCGGCTCCACGCGCTCCACCCGCATCCGATTCGAGCCGTAGCCGATCGTGTCGCCAAGCTGCGGATGCTGGAACTCGGGCAGGACGCGGTCGACGCTGTGCATCCCGAGGCCGAGCAGGTTCTCGATCCAGTCGTATGTGTACGCGCCGCCGCGTGGGGAGGGGCCCATCTGGGCGATCCAGGGCCAGACCGCAGCCGGGGGCGCGTCGATCTCGATCGCACGCGTCGCGACCCCGTCGGCTTCCTCCAGCAGCTCGTCGCCCGGGAGCCGCGCACCGGCTTCCGACCTCGTCGTGCCCCACGTGAGCACCGGCTTGCGCAGGAAGCGGAGATAGAGCAGGCCGAGGGCCAGCGCGGCGAGCAGGATGCGAAGCGGTGCCACGGCGGCAGTGTGCCACCCCTCGCTGCGGCCGTCTGGCATCGTGCTCTCGTGATCCTGCGCGAGCCGGCAGTGGCGCTCGACCCGCGCGTGCGGACCTACTGGCTGGTGCAAGGGGTGCTCGCGGTCTGCTTCGTCGCCGTGCTTGTGATCGCCGGCGCAGTCGTCGCCGCCGTGCTGGACGCGACGCTCGTCGCGTGGCTCGTCGGGGGCATCGGCGGGCTCGTCGTCGTCGTGCTGGCGGTGCTCGCGGTCCTGAGCGCGGGGCTCGACTACCGCAACTTCCGCTACGAGGTCATGGAGCTCGGCCTCTACGTGGCGAAGGGCTGGCTGTGGCGGCAACACCAGGTCGTCCCGCACGCGCGCGTGCAGACGGTCGACACGACCGCGGGCCCGCTGATGCGCTGGCTGGGCCTCGTCTCGGTCGAGGTGCAGACGGCGTCGGCGGCCGGCAGCACCTCCATCCCCGGCCTGACGCCGGACGTGGCCGACGCGCTCGTCTCGGAGCTCGCCCGCCGGGCCGGGATCGAGGAGGGAACCTGAGCGCGGTCGTGGTCGAAGGGCGGCTCCACCCGGTTGCCGTGCTCGTCTACGCGCGGCGCTTCATCGGGGCGAGCCTCATCCCGGTCGTCGCCCTGCTCGTCTCGGCGGGGACGAAGGTGATCGTGCCCATCGTCCTCGTCGTGCTGTTCGTCGGCGTCCCGCTGGCCGTCCTCTCCTGGTGGCGGTTCCGCTACGTCGTCAGCGGCGGACGGCTCGAGCTGCACTCGGGCGTGTTCAGCCGCTCGGTGCGGACGATCCCGCTCGAGCGCGTGCGCGGGATCGATGTCACGGAGCCGTTCGTCCACCGGCTCTTCGGGCTGGTCAAGGTGGACGTCGAGGCCGCCGCCGGGGGCGACTCGAAGGCCGAGCTGTCGCTCGCCGCCATCTCGCGCGCGCAGGCCGAGGAACTCCGCGAGGCGCTCCTCGGCCGAGCCCGTGCGCAGGAGGGCGAGCCCGCGAAGCCGCCTGCCCTCTACCGGGCGACGCCGGGCCTGCTCGTGCTGGGCGGGGTCACGAGCCTGAGCTACCTCCTGGCGCCGGCGGCGGTGATCGGCGTGGTTCTGAACGTCGCCGACGACGTTCCCGGCGGCTTCGTGGAGCGCGTCGGCGAGGCCGCAGCCGACCGGGTCCCGACCGACGTCCTCGGGCTCACGCTCATCGGGCTGGCCGTGGTCGCCGTCGTGATCGCGGCCGCGGCGGCCGGGTCTCTCCTCGTCGACTGGGCGTTCACGCTGCGGGACGAGGGTGAGCGCTTCGCGGCCTCGCGCGGGCTGCTCACCCGGCGCGTCGTCCACCTCGACCGCGACCGGATCCGGGGCGTCGACGTCCGCGACACGGTGCTCCGCCGCCCGTTCCGGCTCGTCTCGGTCTCGGCGATCGCCGCCGGGCTCCGTGCGCGGGGCGGAGGGACCACGCTTGCGCCTGTCGCCCGGATCGGAGACGTCCCCAGGCTGCTCGCCGGCGTGGACGCGGGGGCGCCGGCGCCTTCGACTCCGCTCCGAAGCCATCCGCGCGCGGCGAGGTCCAGGCGGCTCGTACGCACGCTCCCGCTCCCGCTCCTGGCGCTTGCTCTCACCCTTGCCTTCGGCATCTGGTGGGCAGCGGCGCTCAGCCTGGTCGCGACTGCCCTGGCGATCCCGCTCGCCCTCGACCGCTATCGCCAGCTCGGCCACGCCTACGACGGACGCCGGCTCCTCCTTCGGGCGGGAAGCCTCCACCGGCGCTGGTCGGAGCTCGACCCGGACGCCGCCGTCTCCTTCGAGGTGGTCGCCTCGCCCGGCCAGCGGCGCGCCGGGGTCGCCACGGTCCGGGTGCACCTCGGGCAGGGTGCGGGCTCCCGCCGCGCGCTCGACATCGGCGAGGAGCAGGCGGCGACGCTCCTGCGCACCGTGCGGCCTCAGCTCTTCGAGCCGCTGCTGCGCGACTAGGAGACGACCGCGGCCCGCGGTGCGTCGCGGACGCAGTCAGGCAGGAGCACGTGGAAGGACGCCCCGCCGCCGGGCGTGTCCTCGACCCAGCTTCGGCCGCCATGGACCGCGGCGAACCGGGCGACGAGGGCGAGGCCGATTCCCGCGCCTGGGGTGAGCGAGAGGATGCTTGGGCCCCGGTTGAAAGTCTCGAAGATGACCTCCTTGTACTCGTCCGGGATGCCGGGCCCATGGTCGCCGACGACGAGAAGCAGGTCGCGGCCCCGCGTCTCGAGGCGTACGTCGATCGAGCTTCCCTCCGGGGTGTGCTTGACCGCGTTGCCGACGAGGTTCTCGACGATCCGCTCGATCTTGGTGCGATCCACTTCGGCGATGATCGGATGGACGTCGATGTGGAGCTCCCGTCCGTCCATTGGGTAGTCGGCCACGACGCGCTCGACGAGCTCGCCGACGTCGATCCGCTCGCGGGCCAGGACGACGAGTCCCCGCCGGAGCCGTTCGACGTCGAGCAGGTCGGAGAGCAGCCGCTCGAGGCGCCGCGCCGCGTCGACCAAGGCCCTGACCGTCTCGTCCATGGTTTCCGGCGTGAGGGTCTCGCGGTGCTTCTCCAGCGTCAGGGCGAAGCCCAGGATCGACGTCAGCGGTGTGCGCAGCTCGTGCGAGACGGCGGAGAGGATGTCCTCGCGCAACTTCTCGACCTGCCGCTGCTCGGTCACGTCCTGCGCGGTGCCGACCATCGTCGCCGCGCGGCCTTCCTGCCGGACGACGTGGCCGCGGCCGAGCACGATGCGCTCCTCGCCGTCCGACCGCAGCACGCGGTGCTCGAAGGCGAAGGGGTCGCCCGTCTGCAGTGCTCGCCCCACGATCTCGGCCGTGAACTCGCGGTCGTCCGGGTGGACGAGGTGCAGGTAGGTGTCGTAGGTGAGGGTCTGGTCGCCGCGCTGGAGCCTGAAGATGCGATAGAGCTCGTCCGACCAGGTCACCAGGTCGCGGCCGATGTCCCACTCCCAGCTACCAATGTGGGCGAGCGACTGGGCCTCTCCGAGGCGGGCCGCCGTCAGCGCCAGGCTCTCCGTCGCCGCCTCGCGCTCGGCGAGCGTCGCGCCGACCACGAGCAGACTGACGACCACGACTGCGAACCCCGCCTGGGCGACCTGAACGCGTTCGGTTGCCGTTTCGCCGCCGAGGGGCAACGAGCCGTCCACCGCCGCCCAGGTGCCGATTGCGCCGACGACAAACGACGAGACGGCAGCTCCCACCTGCCGGAAGCGCAGGGCTGCCCAGAGCAGGAACGGCAGGATCAGGTATGGGTAGCGCCAGGCTCCGCCGAGGAACACGACGGCGCTCATCGCGCTGAGCGCGGCGAGGAGGGCAGCGCCTTCGATGAGCTGGGCCCGCGACGGCCGGACGCGTGTCGAGACGTCGTAGAGGACGAGGAGGAGCGGGGCGACGACCAAGATCCCGACGACGTCGCCGAACCACCACAGCACCCAGGCGGTGCCGAACGAGTCCTCCCTCGTGTCGGCAAGCGTCAGCACGGTCACCCCGTTCGTGGCGCTGATCGCCGTGCTGACGAGCGCGCCGATGACCAGCGCGAGCACGGAACGCACCCGGTCGAGCGCAGGCGTGAAGCCGATCCGGGTGACGAGCAGCGCGCCCACGACCGCGGCGAGCGTGTTCCCGACCGAGATGCCGGCGGCGACGGCGACCGACGCTGCGCTCGTCGCGTTCGCGGTGAACGCTCCGACGGCCACGGCCGGCCAGAAGCGGACGCCCAGGACGAGCAGCGCGGCGAGCGCGATGCCTGACGGCGCCCAGACCGGCGTGATGACGCCGTGGGACACGGACAGGCTCATGCCGAGTTTCGCGGCGCCGTAGTAGGCAGCCGCGATCAGCGCGAACCAAAAGGCAGTCTGGACGCGCGAGCCGGAGAGCTCCGCCCCATGGTGGAGTCGGCGGTACATCGACATCGCGGCACTTGCCGCAAGTCGAATTCTCCCAGACGATCCGGCCGGGGGCTAGGAGATGCCGGCCGGCTTCGGCAGCGGCTCGATCGCCGCGAGCGCTCTGGCGATCTCGTCCTCGGGCAGCTCGAAGTCCTCGAGCCGGCCGCCGAGGTAGGCGTCGTAGGCGCCGAGGTCGAAGTGCCCGTGCCCGGAGAGGTTGAAGAGGATCGTCCGCTCGCGGCCCTCCTCGTCTGCTTGCGCCGCGGCCTGGGCAACGCCGTGGACGGCGTGCGCCGACTCCGGCGCCGGGATGATCCCCTCGGTCCGCGCGAAGCGCACTGCCGAGGCGAAGACGTCGGTCTGGCCGTATGCCTCCGCGCGAACGAGGCCGTCGAGCACGAGCTGCGAGACGAGCGGCGCCATGCCGTGGTAGCGAAGGCCTCCCGCGTGGATCCCGGGCGGCACGAAGTCGTGGCCGAGGGTGTGCATGGGGACCAACGGCGTGAGCTGGCCCGTGTCGCCGAAGTCGTAGGCGAACGGTCCGCGCGTGAGCGTCGGGCACGCGGCGGGCTCGCAGGCGAGCACCTCGATGTCGCGGCCGCCGATCTTCTCGCGTAGGAACGGGAAGGCGAGGCCCGCGAAGTTCGAGCCGCCGCCGACGCAGCCGGCGACCAGGTCGGGGAAGACACCCGCCTGCTCCATCTGCGCCAGCGCTTCCTCGCCGATGACAGTCTGGTGCATGAGGACGTGGTTGAGGACGCTCCCGAGCGAGTACGCCGTGTCCTCGCGCTGGGCGGCGTCCTCGACGGCCTCCGAGATGGCGATGCCAAGGCTCCCGGGCGAGTCTGGGTCGCCCTCGAGGATCGCGCGGCCCGAGTTGGTGTCCTCGGAGGGGCTGGCGACGACGCTCGCGCCCCAGGTCTCCATCATCGAGCGCCGGTACGGCTTCTGGTCGTACGAGACCTTGACCATGTAGACCTTGCACTCGAGCCCGAAGAGCTGGGCGGCGAGCGCGACGGCGCTGCCCCACTGGCCGGCGCCGGTCTCGGTCGCGATCCGGGTTCGCCCGGACTCCTTCACGTAGTAGGCCTGGGCGACCGCGGTGTTCGGCTTGTGGCTCCCCGCCGGGCTGACGCCCTCGTACTTGTAGAAGATGCGGGAGCGGGTGCCGAGCGCCGCCTCCAGGCGGTGCGCGCGGTAGACAGGCGTCGGGCGCCAGAGGCGGTAGACGTCCCTGACGGCGTCCGGAATCGGGATCTCGGCGTCGCCCGAGACCTCCTGGAGGATCAAATCCATCGGGAAGAGCGGGGCGAGGTCCTCGGGGCCGACCGGCTCGCCGGTGCCGGGGTGCAGAACCGGCTGTGGCCGGTTCGGCATGTCGGCCTGGATGTTGTACCAGCGCTGCGGGATCGCGCTCTCGGGCAGGGTGATCTTCGTCTCGCCCATCGCGGCGAGCATACCCCGCTCCGTCGGCGCCCGGCTACTCCTCGGCGGTGCACTCCACCGCGCCGTCGTCGGCCGACGGAAGGCGCGAGAGGAGCGAGGAGAGCGTGACCAGTTCCTCCTCGGAGAAACGGCCGAGGAAGAGCTCGTCGATGCCGGCGAGGTGGGTGCGCGAGGCGACGCGGAGCTTCTCGTACCCGGCGGTCGTGATCTGCGCGTAGACGACCCGGCGGTCGTCCGGGCACTGGACGCGCTCGACCAGCCCGGAGTGCTCCAGGCCCTCGAGGAGCCGGGTGATGCCCGAGGCGGTGAGGATCACGCGCTCGGCGAGGTCGACCCGGCGCATCCTCCGCTCGGGAGCGCGCGCGAGGTGGAGGAGCACCTCGTAGTCATTGATGGTCAGGCCGTGCTCGGCGACCAGGTCGGCCGAGAGCTCGCGCGTCAGCGCGGCGTAGGAACGGAGGAAGCGCACCCAGGCCTCCAGCCTCGCGGTCTCCGGAACGGTGGGAGTGCTCATGCTCGGACTGTAGTAGGCGTCTCAGCGAGCGCGCGACGCAGAAGGTCGCGGAGCGCGCGCTGGTCGGCGGCCGAAAGCGCGGCGATCTCCTGCGGGGGCTCGCTCATGAGCTCGGCCACGCGCGCCCGGACCTCGGCGCCCTCCGGGGTCAGCGCGAGCGTCTTCACTCGGCGGTCGCCGGCTCCGGGTCGCCGTTCGACGAGGCCGCGCGACTCGAGGCGATCGACGATCCCGGTGACGTTGGAGGCGTGGCAGTAGAGCGCGTCTGCGAGCGCGCTCATGGCCAGCGGCCGCTCGGGCTCGAGGAGGTGGAGGGCGTGGGCCTGGACGTTCGTCAGGTCGAGCTCGGCGAGGTTCGCGGTCAGCAGCGAGTGCTTCGCCTTCGCGAGCTGGAAGAGGAGCGTCCACGCTTCCCGGGCCACGCCGGACGCTGGTCTGGCCGCGACTGCCATGCCGTCATTATACTTGACGGAGTAAATACTTGACAAGATCAAGTTTCTGCTAGCCTCGCACCGATGCGCGACGAGCACGGCATCCAGGCGCACGACCTCGTCCGCGAGTTCAAGGGCGGGATCAAGGCCGTCGACGGGATCGACCTCGGCGTCTCTCCAGGGGAGATCTTCGGCTTCCTCGGTCCCAACGGCGCGGGCAAGTCGACGACGGTGCACATGCTGACGACGCTGCTGCCCCCCACCGCGGGAACGGCGCGCGTCGCCGGCTTCGACGTCGTCCACGAAGGAGCGCAGGTGCGCTCGGCGATCGGCGCCGCCCTACAGGAGGCGGCGCTCGACCCACTTCTCACGGGCCGCGAGCACCTACGCCTGCAAACCGCGCTGCACGGGATGGCGAAGGATGAGCGTCGGCGTCGGAGCGCCGAGTTGCTCGAACGGGTCGGCCTCATGGAGGCTGCCGACCGCAAGGTGAAGACCTACTCCGGCGGGATGAAGCGCAGGCTCGACCTCGCCCTTGCCCTCGTGCACCGGCCCAGCATCCTCTTCCTCGACGAGCCGACGACCGGCCTCGACCCGCAGAGCCGCAACGCGCTCTGGTCGGAGGTGGCGCGGCTCGCGCGGGAGGACGGCGTCACGGTCTTCCTGACCACGCAGTACCTGGAGGAGGCCGATGTCCTTGCCGACAGGGTCGGGATCATCGACCACGGCCACATCGTCGCCGACGGTACTCCGGCGGCCCTCAAGGCCGAGATCGGGCGGCCCAGCGTCGAGGCGATCCCGGCCGACCCCGCCGAACTCGCCGCGGTCTCCCGAACGCTCGAGCGCTTCGGCGCCTCTGTCCCGGGATCGCCCAAGGGCGCATCCGTCCGCCTCGACGGCGGCGAGGAGCAGCTCGCTGACGTGGTGCGCGCGCTCGACGCCGAGGGCCTTCACCTCCAGCATCTCCAGCTGCACGCGCCGACGCTCGACGACGTCTTCCTCGCCAAGACCGGACGCTCGCTCGAGGGAGCCGGCGACGAGGAGATCGACGAGGAGCCCGAGCCCGTCCCGGCGTGAGCCCGCTTCTCCTTCAGGTCGGCCACCTGGCGCGCCGCTCCGTCGTGCGAACGCTCCGCCAGCCGCTCAACGTCGTCCCTTCGTTCCTCTTCCCGCTGATGCTGCTCGCCGTCAACGTCGGCGGATTGAAGGCCGCCGCGCGCCTCCCGGGGTTTCCGACCGACTCCTACCTCAACTTCGCGCTCGCGTTCACCTTCATCCAGGGTGCGCTCTTCGCGACGACGAACGCCGGCACCGACCTCGCGCGCGACATCCAGACCGGCTTCCTCAACCGGCTCGCGCTGACCCCGATGCGAAGCGCCGCGCTCCTGCTCGGCCAGCTCGCCGGCGTGATCGCGCTCGCGCTGATCCAGGCGACCCTCTACCTGACGGTCGGGATCGTCGCGGGCGTCCGTCCGGAGAGCGGCATTCTCGGCGTCTTCGCCATCGTCTTCCTCGGCGTCCTGATTGCACTCGGGTTCGGCGCGATCGGAGCCTTTCTCGCCCTCCGCACCGGTTCCGGCGAGGCGATCCAGGCGCTGTTCCCGCTTTTCTTCGTCTTCCTCTTCCTCTCGTCGATGAACCTGCCTCGGAACCTGATCGAGACCGACTGGTTCCGCACCGTCGCCACGATCAACCCGGTCTCGTACCTGATCGAGGGGATCCGGAGCCTGATCATCAGCGGCTGGGACGCCGAGGCGCTCGCGCTGGGCTTCGGGATCGCCGCCGGGATCGCCGTGATCGCGCTCGCGGCAGCGAGCATGGCGCTCAAGGGGAGGCTGGCGCGGTCGTGAGCGGCTTCGTCTCCGTCGCCCGCGCGGTCGCCTGGCGCGGCATCCACAACGCCTTCACGAACCCGTCGATCCTGATCCCGTCGCTGCTCTTCCCGTTGTTCTTCTTCACGGCGTTCGCCGGTGGTCTCTCGCGGGTCGCCGACGTGCCCGGGTTCGACTTCGCCGCGGGCTACACCGCGTTCCAGTTCGTCTTCGTCTTCCTCCAGTCCGCGGCCTTCGGCGGGATCTTCAACGGCTTCGCCATCGCACGGGACTTCGAGAGCGGCTTCGCCCGCCGGCTCCTGCTCGCGGCGCCGCGGCGGACGGGGATCATCGCCGGCTACGCGCTCGTCGCGCTCGTCCGCTGGGCGGCGATCGCGTCGATCGTCCTCGTTGTCGCGCTCATCGCGGGGATGGAGGTGCTCGGCGACCCGGACGAGCTCTTCGCCCTCGTCCTGCTCGGGCTGCTCGTGAACGTGAGCGCGGTGCTTTGGGCCTGCGGGATCGCGATGCGCTTCCGCACCCTCCAGGCCGGGCCGCTCATGCAGGTGCCGGTCTTCCTGACGCTCTTCCTCGCGCCCGTCTACGTGCCGCTCGACCTCCTCAGCGGCTGGATCCACGCGGTCGCCTCCGTCAACCCTGCCACCTTCCTGCTCGAGGCCGGGCGCGGGCTGATCGCGGGCGAGCCGGTCGAGGTCCTCCCGGCCTTCGCGATCGGGCTGGCCGGCGTCGTCCTCTTCAGCTTCTGGGCGCTGCGAGGGCTGAAGAGCGCCGAGTCCGCCGGATAGGCAGCAGCCCGGCCGCGCGCCGCCGCTCGCGGGCGATCTCGACCGTCGCCCGGCGCGCGGTCTCGTCGAGGGGCCGGCATCCGAGCTCGGGCATGAGCTCGCGCCGGCGGTGCCAGACCCACAGGAAGCGGTCAGTGTCGGTCGCGCCCGGGCAGATCTCGTCGAGACCCTCCTCGTGGATCACCTCGATCGTCGGCTCGTAGACGGTCTCGAACCACGAGCGGGCGATCTCGGACGGGGGCAGGACGCGACCGGCCTCGCGCATCAGGTGGTAGCCGTGCAGCTGCACGGTCTCGAGCAGCTCGATGTAGCCGACCGGGCGGCTGAAGCGGATGCGCAGCTCGGGGTGGATCTCGCCGAGGCCGCTGTCGTCCATGAAGATTCGCTCCTGCTCGGCGTGGATGAGCTCCACGACGTCGGCGTCGGCCGGGAGGTGCCAGCGGGCGGTCAGCTCCGTGACCTCGGCGTCGATCGTCTCCATGCCGTTCTGGCGGGCGATCGCCACGCGGTGGTGGCCGTCGATGACGAAGTACGCGTCGCCCAGCTGGTAGGCCACGATGGGCGGGAAGGCGGCGTCCGGGTACGCCTGTTCAACTCCCTGCCAGCGATGGCGGATGTCCGAGCGGCGCGGGTGGAAGGCGCGGTCGAAGTCGCGTTCGCGGCTTTCCGTGCCGACGACCTGGCTCAGCGGAATCGGCTTCAGGCCCGCGTAGCGGCGCGCGAACGGGCGCAGGCGGCGCGTCGCCTCCTCCAGGGGCAGGAGCTCGCCCGGGCCATCGCGCCCGAGCACGCGCGCCAGGCGCGCGTAGACGCTTCTCCGCCGGGCTCGATCGAAGGTGGTGGCCATGCCGGGTAGAACGACCGGCACGGCCCCGGCTATTCCTTCGGCGCCAGGCCCTTCTCGCGCAGCTCGTCGAGGGCGCGCTCGTGCTTCTCGAGCCCGCCGAGCCCCATCCCGTCCAGCACGGGCGGGGCCTTCGTGAACTGGATGTCGCGGTAGTCGACCACCTCGACCCTGTTTCCCCACGGGTCGCGGAAGTCGAGGCCGCGGCCGGGAAGTATCTGGACGCCGGCCTCCTCCAGGGCTCTCCGCACCGCCTGCTTGTCGTCCACGACCAGCCCGAAATGGCGATGGTCGTCCCCGGCCTGGGCGCGGCCCTCGCTGAGCGCGAGGAACTGGTCGCCCATGTCGAGGAAGGCCATGCCGCGCACCCGTCCGCGGAGCTCGAAGGCGAAGAGGCGGCCGTAGAACGCGAGCGCTTCCTCGAGATCGCCGACCTCGAGAGCGACGTGGTTGATGCCCAGGAGCCGGGCCCGGCCGCTCAGCTGGTTCCCCCGGCGGGACTTGCGGGTAGCGTGGGGAGGTACATGCCCAAGGCGGCAGAAACACTACTGTGAAGCAGTTTTGAGGATTTCATGAAAACTCTCACGGACCTCCGCGGGGCCGTCGATTAGCTCCTACAGTGGTTGAGTTGTCGACCATCGCCCGGATTGTCGTCGGCCTCCTCCTGCTGTGGGCTGCGGCCGCCAAGGTGCGCCGCCGGGAGGATCTGCCCGATTGGCTGGCGGCCTACGGCCTGCCCGCGAGGTACACGAAGGCCGCCGCCTGGGGCGTGATGACCGCCGAGGCGGTCGTCGGCTTCCTTCTCCTTTTCGGGATCGCGCTGCCTGCAAGCGCGTACGCCGCCGTCGCCCTCGGCGCTCTCTTCGTCGGCGCGCTCGGCTACGCACGGCTGCGCGGCGTCGAGCGGCTGCGGTGCGGGTGCTTCGGCGCCTCGGAGGGCCAGACGACACACCTGCTCCTGCGCGCCGGCGGGTTCACGCTCCTGGCGCTGCTCGCCGCGTTCGGCGACGGGCTCGACGTCTCGGCGTCCTCCGACACGGTCGTCGCCGTCGTCCTCGTTCTCCTCTCGCTCGCCGTCGGGCTGCTGACGCTGCTCGTCTTCGCCCTCTACCGCCAGGTCGGGGTGCTGACGATGCGCATCGGCCCCCGTGTCCCCTTCGAGCTCGCCGAGGAGGGGCCGGAGCTCGGCCAGAGCGCGCCGGAGCTCGAAGGCGTGCGCGGCCGCCGAAACGAGGTCGTCTTCTTCTTCTCCGCCACCTGCCGCCTCTGCCGCCAGCTGAGCCCCGGCGTCGCCGCGCTCGCCCGCCAGGGCCTCGCCGTGGTCGTCGTCGAGGAGGAGCAGGACGAGGCCGCGTTCGCGCGGTGGAACGTGCCGGGCACGCCGTTCGTCGTCCACCTCGTCGACGGCGTCGTCGCGGCCAAGGGAACCGTCAACACGCTGGAGGAGCTCGAATCGCTGCTGGATACCGGCAAGGCCAGGATCCATGCAGCCGCCTGAGACCCAGCCCACGAAGCTCGACCGCCAGGCCGAGAAGCTCTCGGCCAAGCTCGCCGAGTCGACGACCCGCCTGTCGTTCCTGGGTCGACTGGGAGCGGCCGCGCTCGCGATCGCGGGCGGCTCGGCCGTCGCGGCCGCCGTGAAGCCGGACGAGGCGGACGCCTTCCACTTCTGCGGGCACCTCTGGACGACCGGCTCGTGCCCCAGCCCGTACCCGCCGCTTTCCCGGATCGACCGCAAGGGCTTCCCGCTCCACCCGCAGAGCGGCCGCCCGATCGACAACCTCGGCCGCTTCGTCGACTCCGCCGGCCATGCCGTCGACGGGAGCGGCGACCGCCTGCGCGGCCCCGATGGAGAGGTCCTGCCGCCTTCCCCGCGCACGCGGGTCTGCGAGGACTGGACGGCCGAGGCCAAGGGCCTCCACGACCTCCGTATCCAGGGCTCCTGGTTCCGCTGTTGCGGCGGCCAGGTGCGCAAGCTCACCGACTGCTGCTCCTTCAGCCGCCGCCGGATCAACGGCGATGCATCGCTCACCGGCTACTGCTGGGGCGGCCGCCGGGTCTACTGCGTCATGTACTACGACACGGGACTGCCGTGCTGATCGCGATCGGCGTCGCCCTCGCCGCCCTGATGGCGGGGGTCTCCGGCGCCTGGTCGCCCTGAGGACTGTCGATGCTCGAGACTTTCACTCCCGCCGTGTGCGGAAGCCGCAAGCGCCAGATGATCGCCCAGGCCCTCTTCACCGTGGCCGCGGTCGCGACCTCGGCGGCCCTCGGCCTCGCCCTCGGTTTCGCCGGCAGCCTCCTCGGGGCCTCCCATGCGGTCTGGGCCGCTGCCGCGCTCGCGTTCGTGGCCGCGGCGCGCGAGGCGGGCCTCGTCCGCCTGCCGCTGCCGCAGGCGCGCCGTCAGGTGCCGGAGCGGTGGCGCTTCGAGCTGCCGCTGCCGGTCTGGTCGACCGGCTACGGCGCGGGCCTCGGCGCCGGGTTCTTCACCTACCAGCCGGTGTCGACGTTCTGGGTCGCGCTCGTGGGCGCGCTCGCGCTTGCCCAGCCTGTCCCGGCCGCGCTCTGCCTCTCCCTCTACGGCGCCGGGCGCGCGTTCATGGTCATCTGGCCGCGGAGGCGGGCCGACGACCCCACGGCCGCCGTCGAGCGGCTGACTCGCAGGCGGGGCGAGCTGCTTCGGGTCAACGTGGTCGGTCTCCTGGTCTGCGCCGTCCTCCTGCTCGCCGCTGCGCCCGGCGCGGGCGCGGCCACCCTGGTTGCGAACAACGCGTTCGACCCGACGCTCAGCGAGGGCACGCTCGCGTTTGCCACGCGCGACGGCCAGGTGGTCGTGCGGCCGTTCGGCGGCGGGCCCGAGGTCGTCTTCCCGAACGCGTCGCAGCCCTCGCTCGACGGGGAGTACCTCGCCTATACCGACTCCGGCGGCATCCGGGTCGTCCGCTGGGCGAACGGCAACGAGGTCGCCCGGATCGACAATGCGACGGTCTCCCACCCTGCGCTCGACTGGCCGTTGATCGCGTTCGTCCGCCGCGACGCCTCGTACAAGCGGCTCGTGGTGCGCAACCTCGTCTCCGGCGCGCACAAGATCCACGCGACGGCGAGGCCCGCCAACAACCTCGGTCGCCCGGCGCTGCGCGCCGGGCGCCTCGCCTGGCACAACTTCTCGCGCAAGGAGTCGCGCATCGTCCTCAAGACACTCTCGAGCGGTTCGAGCCGGGTGGTCGCGAGGAGCAGGATCGCCCTGCTCACGAACCCGACGCTCGCCGGCGCTCGCCTCGCCTGGGTCGAGTCCCGCTCGGGCGTCAGCTATCTGCGCCTCGGCTGGGTCGCCAAGGGGAAGAGGCCCAGGTCGCTCGAGAGGATGAAGGCCCGCACGCGTGCCTACTGGACGACGAGCCTCGGGGCCGGTGTCCTCTACTCGACCCGTTGGACGCTCGCCTCCGGCGCCTCGTCGGTCTACCGCACAGGCTTCTGAAGCAGGCCCAAAAGGGGGTTTAGCCCGCTCATCGCGCTCTCACTCGCCTGAGGGAGTGCATTTGGCGTGCTCGCCCGTATAGTCCGGTCTGCAAGGGTGCCTCGGCACCCATCGGGTAGAGGTTCCAAAGGGAGAGTAAAAACTTGCGGCTAGTTTCATCCACTCGTTTTGTCGTGCTTGCGATCGCGGCTGCGTTCGCGCTCGCGCTGGCTGGTCCAGCCGCCGCCGAGCGGTACGTCGTCCTGTATCCCCAGCACGGCTGGGACGTCTGGGGTGCGAAGCACGACGTCAAGAAGGCCGGCGGCTCGATCGTCGCCGCCTATCCCCAGATCGACGTCGTCATCGCCGAGTCGAGCGACCCGAACTTCGCGACGGCCCTCGACCGCAACCGCGACGTCGAAGGCGTCGCCGCGGTCGGAAGCGTCGTCGCCTCGCCCGCGGGCTGGGGCTTCGACTGGGACGGAGGCGGGCTGCCCAACACGCCGGTGCTCACGGGCGATCCCCTCTCGCCGATGCAGTGGTACGCGCAGCGGATCAAGGCGCCCGACGCGCACAAGATCACGGGCGGGAGTCCGAAGGTGCTCGTCGGCGTCATCGACACGGGCATCGACGCGGGCCAGCCGGACCTGAACGGCAACGTCGACGCCTCACGCAGCGTCTCCTGCGTCGGCGGCGCGCCGAGCCAGGACCCCGCTGCCTGGAACGACGACTCGGGTCACGGGACGAACGTCGCGGGCCTGATCGCCGCGGAGGCGAACGGCCAGGGCATCGTCGGCATCGCGCCGAACGTCAAGCTCGCCGTCATCAAGGCGAGCATCCATCAGGGCGAGAGCGACTTCTTCCTCGCCGACGCGGTCATCTGCTCGTTCGTATGGGCCGCCGACCACGGCGTCGACGTCGCCAACAACAGCTACTCGCTGGACAGCGCGCTCTCCGGCGGGACGACCTCGTTCTGCCGCAGCGACGCCGCTCAGCGCACGATCATAAGGGCCCTGACGCGAGCCGTCGCCTACGCGCACAACCGAGACGTCTCCGTGGTCGCCTCGGCCGGGAACGACGGCGTCAACCTCGACGATCCCGCGCTGGACGGGTGCAGCCGGCTGCCGAGCGGGCTTCCGGATGTGGTCACCGTCTCCTCGATCGGCCTGAACGACGGCCTCGCGGTGGGTCCGCCCTCGAACTACGGGCTCGGCGAGATTGACCTGACGGCGCCCGGTGGCGACTTCACGCAGGGCGCTCCGCCCTCCGGCCTCGTGCTCGGCCCTTGGCCGGCCTCGATGCAGGTCCCCCGGCTCGTCTGTGATCCGTGCTCGGGCCCGGACGCTGCGTACTACCGCTTCTTTGCGGGCACGT
Source organism: uncultured Actinomycetes bacterium (assembly GCA_963811635.1). Classification (GTDB taxonomy): domain Bacteria; phylum Actinomycetota; class Thermoleophilia; order Gaiellales; family Gaiellaceae; genus JAIBJN01. The sequence continues at coordinate 216,717 of CAWESB010000011.1, read as the reverse complement.
CCCAGGCGGCCGCGCAGGTCAGCGGCGCTGCGGCTCTCGTCGTCAGCCGGTTCGGCAAGAAGAGCTGGTTGTGGGGCGGGAAGATGGACCCGGACCGCGTGTCCCTCATCCTGCACCAGACGGCGGATCCGCTGCCCTGCCCGGCCGCCGATGCCCGTTGCGTCAGCAATGGCAACGAGAACGGCTTCTTCGGCAAGGGCGTCGTCAACGCGCTCCGCGCCGTCACGTACGACAAGCGCGCCTAGTCCTGGGACGCGGATGCTCGGTCGCGGCCGTCACGCAGCTTTGACGGCCGCGATCAGCTTCTCGACCGACGCCTTCGCGTCGCCGAAGAGCATCGCCGTGTTCGACCGGTAGAAGAGGTCGTTGTCGATCCCGGCGAAGCCCGGGCTCATGCTCCGCTTCAGGACGACGACGTTCGCCGACTGGTCGACGTTGAGGATGGGCATGCCGTACAGGGGGCTCTCCGGATCCTCGCGCGCCGCCGGGTTCGTGACGTCGTTGGCGCCGATGATCAGCGCGACGTCCGTGCGCGGGAACTCCGGGTTGATGTCCTCCATGTCGTAGAGCTGCGGGTACGGCACGTTCGCCTCGGCGAGGAGCACGTTCATGTGGCCAGGCATGCGGCCGGCGACCGGGTGGATGGCGTACTTCACGTCGACGCCCCGCTTCTCCAGCAGGTCGGCCAGCTCGCGCACGCCGTGCTGTGCCTGCGCGACGGCGAGGCCGTAGCCGGGGACGATGACCACGCGGCTCGCGTAGGCGAGCATGACGGCGCAGTCCTCGGCCGAGACCTCGCGGTAGCTCTTCGCCTCGCCTCCGGCGGTCGCGGCCGCGGCCGCGACCGTGTCCGCCGCCGGCGCGCCGAAGGCGCCGAAGAGGACGTTGGCGAGGGAGCGGTTCATCGCCCGGCCCATCAGAATCGTCAGCAGGGTTCCCGAGGCGCCGACGAGCGTGCCGCCGATGATCAGCGCCGTGTTCTCGAGCACGAAGCCGGTCGACGCGGCCGCGAGGCCCGTGAAGGCGTTCAGGAGCGAGATCACGACCGGCATGTCCGCGCCGCCGATCGGAAGGACGAGCAGGACGCCGAAGAGAAGTGCGCCGAGCAGGAGGACGACCATCCACGCGCCGGCCTCCGTCGCCCCGGCGAGGATGCCGATGGCGACGAGGGCGACGAAGAGGATCGCGTTGGCGATCTGCTGACCCGGGAAGACGATCGGCCGGCCGGGCAGGAGCTCCTGCAGCTTCGCGAAGGCGACGAGGCTTCCGGAGAAGCTGATCGAGCCGATCAGCGCCGAGAAGAGGAGCGCGCCCATGTGCTCGGGGAGGACGTGACCGCTCACCGGCGCGAGCCGGTGGAACTCCGCCGCCGCGATCAGGGCTGCCGCGCCGCCGCCGACGCCGTTGAACAGCGCCACCATCTGCGGCATCGCGGTCATCTTCACCAGGCGCGCAGACGCGACGCCGATTACGGTCCCGACCGCCACGCCCGCCGCGATCAGCCAGTAGGAGTCGATCTCGGGGCTGAGGAGGGTGAAGACGATCGCGATCGTCATGCCGATCGCGGCGATCACGTTCCCCGAGCGCGCGGTCGCCGGCGACGAGAGCCGCTTGATGCCGATGACCAGCCCGACGCCGGCGACGAGGTAGGCGAGGTTGATCGTCGTCTGCGAGACGGCCAGGATCACTCGGGCTCCTCGGGCCGCTCCGGCCGCCGCTTGAACATCTCCAGCATCCGGTCGGTCACGAGGAAGCCGCCGACGACGTTGATGGTCGCGAAGACGACCGCGACGAAGGCGAGCACCTGCTCGAGCGTCGAGTCGGCGGAGCCGGCGATCAGCATCGCGCCGACGAGGACGATGCCGTGGATGGCGTTCGTCCCCGACATGAGCGGCGTGTGCAGCAGCGCCGGGACACGGGAGATCAGCTCGATCCCGAGGAAGATGGAGAGGACGAAGACGGTGATGCTCGAGAGGAGCGCCTGGCTCACGCAGCAGGCTCCTTCGTGACCTTCCCGCCGTGGGCGACGCACGTCTCGCGGACGATCTCGTCCTCGAAGTCGAGCTCGAGCGTACCCTCCTTGACCACGAGCGCGAGGAACGCCTGGACGTTCCGGGAGTACATCTGGCTCGCGTGCACGGGCATCGTCGCGGGGACGTTGGTGAGGCCGACGATGGTGACGCCGCCGACGTCGATCGTCTCGCCCGGCTTCGTCGCGGCGCAGTTGCCGCCGGCCTCCGCCGCAAGGTCGACGATCACCGCGCCCGGGCGCATGCCGTGGACGGCCGCCTGCGTGATCAGCTCGGGGGCCGGGCGTCCCGGGATCAGCGCGGTCGTGATCACGACGTCGGACTCGGCGGCGTGGCGCGCGATCAGCTCCTGCTCGCGCTCGTGCTGGTCCTCGGCGAGCGCGACGGCGTAGCCGCCCACGCCCTCGGCGCCCTCGACGTCGAGCTCGAGGAAGGTCGCACCCAGGCTCTCCACCTGCTCCTTGACGCCGGGTCGGACGTCGAAGGCCGAGACGACCGCGCCGAGGCGCCGGGCCGTCGCGATCGCCTGCAGGCCGGCGACGCCGGCGCCGAGAACGAGCACCTTCGCCGGCGGGATCGTGCCCGCGGCCGTCGTCAGCATTGGGAAGAACTTGCCGAGCTGCTCGGCCGCGAGGATGGCGGCCTTGTAGCCGGCGATCGTGCTCTGCGACGAGAGTGCGTCCATCGGCTGGGCGCGGGTGACGCGCGGGATCGAGTCCATCGAGAAGGCGGTCACGCCGCGCTGGGCCAGCGCCTGCACGAGCTCGGGGTCGACCAGGGGCTGCAGCAGCGCGAGCAGCACCTGACCGTCGCGCAGGCGGGCGACCTCTTCGACCGAGGGCTTGCGCACCTTGCAGACGAGGTCGGCCCCGGCGTAGAGCTCGTCGCCCGAGACGACCCGCGCGCCGGCCTGCTCGTAGGCGGCGTCCGAGAAGGTGGCCTCCTCGCCGGCGCCCCGCTCCACGAGCACCTCGACTCCGTCGCCGACCAGCCGCCGCGCTGTGTCCGGCACGACGGCGACCCGGGTTTCCTCCGGACTGGACTCCTTGGCGACGCCGACCTTCATGCTTCGGCGAGAGTCTAAGCTGCCGCCATGGACAGATGGCTCGAGGAGGCGCGGTCGAAGCTCGCCGCCAAGGTCGAGGAAGAGCCCGCGGCCTATGACTTGACGCAGTCGGACGTCGACGAGCTGCTCGAGCTGGCGCGCCTGGCCGCGCACGTGAGCGGCGAGCGGATCAACGCGCCGCTCCTCTGCTATCTCGTCGGCCTGGCGCACGGCCGCCACGGCGGCGACCTCAGCGACCTCGTCGACGCGGCCGTCGGCACATCCGCATAGGCTCACGGGCCATGGCCGCGTTGGAGGGGAGGACGGCGATCGTCACGGGCGCCTCGAGCGGGATCGGGCTGACAACCGCCCGGGCGCTCGCGGCCGAGGGAGCCCGGCTCGCGCTGGGCGCGCGCCGGGTCGAGCTCGTCGAGCAGGCGGCCGCCGAGCTTCCGGGAAGCGGGCACGTCATGGCGCCGCTCGACGTCACCGACGACGGGAGCTCCGAGGCGTTCGTCGCGCATGCCGTCGAGCAGCTCGGCCGCATCGACATCCTCGTGAACAACGCCGGCCTCGCACTCGGCCGCGGCGCCGATCGCGGAGGGCTCGAACGACGACGACCGGACGATGTTCGAGACGAACGTCCTCGGGCTGCTCCGCATCACCCGCCTCGTCCTCCCGCACATGGAGGACTGGCGCGGTCACATCGTCAACCTCGGCTCCTGGGCCGGCCGCGAGTCGTACGCGGGCGGGGGCATGTACGTCGGCTCGAAGACCGCCGTGCGTGCGCTCAACGAGGTGCTGCGCAAGGAGCTGGTCGGCCGCATCCGCGTGACGACCGTCGACCCGGGGATGGTGGGGGACACCGAGTTCTCCGACGTCCGCTTCAGCGGCGACAGCGAGAAGAAGGAGGCTGTCTATCGCGGCGTGCGCTACCTGACCCCCGGCGACGTGGCCGACTGCATCCTCTGGGCGGTCACCCGCCCGGCCCACATGGTCGTCGACGAGATCGTCGTCAAGCCGCTCCAGCAGGCCAGCCAGGACGCGATCGTCCGGGAGCCCTAGCCGTGCCCCTGACCATTCTCGAAGGCTCCACGTTCTGCGTCTCCGACGAGCTCGGCGACATCTCCGAGCCGACGATGGGGTTCTTCGCCGACGACACGCGCTTCCTCTCGCGCTGGGTGCTGACCATCAACGGGGCGCGCCCGCTGATGCTCTCGTCCCGCAAGGTCGAGTACTACTCGGCCGCGTTCTTCCTGCGAAACCCGGTCGTGGGCGACCTGGCGCACGACGAGATCTCGATCGCCCGCGAGCGCTTCATCGGAGACGCGATGCAGGAGCACCTCGTCGTCTCGAACCACGCGCCCCGCCGGGTCGAGTTCGACCTCGCCATCGAGATCGGCAACGATTTCGCGGACATCTTCGCGGTCAAGGCCTACGACTTCGCGCTGGGCGACCCCGACCATGCCGGGCCCTTTCCGGCGGCCGTGCAGCCCGTGTACGAGCCCGAGGACAACCAGTTCGTGTTCATGTCCGGCGACAACGGCTTCCACGGCCTCACGCAGGTGGTGCTCTCCGAGCGCGGCGAGACCGACGGCTCCAAGGTGACCTACCGGATCGCGCTCGAGCCGCGCGAGACCTGGCGACTGCGCGCCGACGTCATCCCCGCGACCGACGGGATGCGGACGGCGGTGCAGCTCGCCGAGCGCCGCTTCGGCGACGAGCTCGCGCGCGTCCGCGCTTCGCTGGCCGCCTGGCGGCTGCGTGTCCCGCAGCTCCGCGGGACCTGGGACGACCTCTCGAACTCCTTCCGCCAGTCGGTCGCCGACCTCTCCTCGCTCCGCATGGACGAGGACACCCGCGTGCCCGGGCAGCTGCCGGCCGCGGGGATGCCGTGGTTCATGACCGTCTTCGGCCGGGACACGCTGATCACGTGCCTGCAGACGCTCCTCTTCGGCCCGGAGCTGGCGCAGAACGCGCTGGCCGTGCTCGCCGAGCTGCAGGCGCGCGAGGACGACCCCGAGTCGGACGCCGAGCCGGGCAAGATCGTCCACGAGGTCCGCCACGGCAAGGGCGCCGAGGCGTGGTTCCCGCGCTACTACGGCACCGTCGACGCAACACCGCTCTACCTGATCCTCCTCTCCGAGGTCTGGCGCTGGACCGACGACGCCGGGCTCGTGCGTGACCTGCGCGAGCCCGCCCTGCGCGCCCTCGAGTGGATCGACGAGCACGGCGACCTCGACGGCGACGGGTTCGTCGAGTACCGGCGCCGCTCGTCCAGGGGGCTCGTCAACCAGTCCTGGAAGGACTCGGGCAACTCGCAGCTCTTCCGCGACGGGCACATGGCCGATGCGCCGATCGCCCCGTGCGAGGTGCAGGGCTACGTCTACGACGCCAAGGTGCGCCTGGCCGAGGTGGCGCGCGAGGTCTGGCGCGAGCGCGAGCTCGCCGACCGTCTCGCGCGGGAGGCGGCCGAGCTGAAGGAGCGCTTCAATGCCGCGTTCTGGTGCGAGGCGCGCGGCGGCTACTACGCCCTCGCGCTCGACGCTAAGAAGGAGCGCGTCGACTCGCTCACCTCGAACATCGGGCACCTGCTCTGGAGCGGGATCGTCCCGGAGGACCGAGTGGACGTGATCGTCGACCAGCTCATGGGCGAGGAGCTCTGGTCGGGCTGGGGCGTGCGGACGATGTCCGCCGGCGACGGCGGCTACAACCCGCTCGCGTACCACAACGGCACCGTCTGGCCCCACGACAACTCGCTGATCGCCTCGGGCCTCGCCCGCTACGGCCGCTGGCCCGAGGCGCTGCGCATCGTGCGGCGCCTGCTCAACGCCTCTTCGTACTTCGACCACCAGCTCCCGGAGGTGTTCGCCGGCTTCTCCCGGACGGACACGCCCTTCCCGATCCCGTACCCGACCGCTGCGCGCCCGCAGGCCTGGGCCGCCGGTGCGCCGGTGCTGCTCCTCCAGATCCTGCTCGGGCTGCAGCCGGACCGGCGGCGGCACGTGCTCGGCACGACCGCCCCGGACGACATTCCCTCCTGGGCCGGGGCACTTCGTCTCACCGGGGTGCGCGCGTTCGACAAGGCCTGGGACGTGCAACTCCAGGACGGGCGTGTCACGATCGAATCGGCGTGAGGATCGCAATCCTCTCCCCGGTGTGGTTCCCGGTCCCGCCGTCGGTCTACGGGGGGATCGAGTGGGTCGTCTCGCTGCTCGCCGACGGCCTGGCCGAGGCTGGCCACGACGTCACGCTCTTCGCCTCGGGCGACTCCTCCACGAAGGCGAAGCTCGCCTCCGTCTTTCCGGAGGCGCCGTCGGCCGAGATCGGCAAGTCAGGCACTGAGCTCCGACATGCTCTCTCGTGCTTCGAGCGCGCCGGCGAGTTCGACATCGTCAACGACCACTCCGGGCCTCTGGCCGCCGCCGTCGGCGGCGCCCTCGAGACACCCGTGGTGCACACCGTTCACGGACCCCTCGTCGGCGCCGACGGCGACCTGTACGCGGCGCTCGCGCAGGTGGCGCCGGAGGTCGGGCTGATCTCGGTCTCCCTGAACCAGCGCAAGCCGCAGCCCGATCTTCCCTGGGTGGCGAACTGCCACAACGCGCTCGACCTCGGTGCGTACCCGATGCACACCGACCGCGGCGAGTACCTCCTCTTTCTCGGGCGGATGAGCGCGGGCAAGGGCTGCCATCGAGCCGTCGAGGTGGCCGTCGAGGCGGGGTTGCCGTTGAAGATCGCCGGGAAGATGCGGGAGCCCGCCGAGCAGGACTACTTCGAGAACTTCGTGGCCCCGCACCTCGGGGACGGGATCGAGTACCTCGGCGAGACGAGCCACGCCAAGAAGGTCGCACTGCTCCAGAACGCGCGGGCCACGCTCTTCCCCATCGAGTGGGAGGAGCCGTTCGGCCTCGTCATGATCGAGTCGATGGCGTGCGGGACGCCCGTGATCGCGACTCGCTGGGGGGCGGTGCCCGAGGTGATCCAGCACGGCCGCTCCGGGATCATCGTCGACGACTACCGCGAGATGGCGGGCGTGCTCACGCTCGCCGACGAGCTCGATCCTGCCGAGTGCCGGCGCTCGGTCGAGGAGCATTTCTCGGCGCAGCGCATGGTGGCCGACTACGAGGCCGCCTACAACGCAGTGCTCGGGGGAACCCCTCCGCCCGCACAGGTGTAAGTGCGCATGTGGGGTGGACCGGTCTCACGCTCGCCCGTATCGGCCTGATCGCGCTGCTCGCGGCTTCCTGCGGAGGACGGCCCGAGCCGCCTCCGACGGGGCTGCTCGTCGTGGCCGACGATGACGACCTCTACGTCGTCGGGGCGGACGGCTCGGGCCGCCGGGCGCTCGTCGGTGCGCCCGGGCCGCAACTCGATGCCGACTGGTCTCCCGACGGCAGCCGCGTCGCCTACCGCGACTCGCCGCACGGAGTGAACGTCGACGACGAGATCTCCGTCGTCGCGGCCGACGGATCGGGAGCGGAGAACGTGACAAGGAACCCGGCGAACGACTGGTCGCCGGCGTGGTCGCCCGACGGTGAGCGGATCGCCTTCGCCTCCGATCGCGAAGGCGAGCTGCGGATCTTCGTCATGGCCCCCGACGGCTCCGGCGTCCGGCGTCTGACCGAGATCTGGGGCGAGTACCCGGCCTGGTCGCCGGACGGCGAGCAGGTGGCCTTCGCCTCGTACGTCGGCGCGACCGGGCCGACCGGCGAGCCCGACTACGACCTCTTCGTCGTCAACGCCGACGGGTCTCGGCTACGCCGTCTGACCGAGAGCCCCGCCTACGACATGTACCCGACGTGGTCGCCGGACGGGGAGCGGATCGCGTTCGAGTCGACGCGCGACACGCCGGGCGACTTCGAGCCCCCGGCGCGCGACCGCGAGCGGACGGCGGACTTCGACGTCTTCGTCGTCGACGCGGACGGCTCGGGCGAGCCGAAGAACCTGAGCAACGATCTGGAGCGCCTGCAGAAGTTCCCGGACTGGTCGCCCGACGGACGGTGGATCGCGGTCGACGAGGAGGGCACCGTCGCGTTCGTACCGGCCGACGGGTCGGGCTCGATCCGGCGTCTCGACGGTGCCGCGCTGCGAGGCGGGTTCCCCGCCTGGGCGCCCGCGGGCTAGGCCGTCCGCGTCCCGGAACCCACTGCGGCGAGCGCCTGCTCGAGGTCGGCGACCAGGTCGTTCGCGGACTCGAGGCCGACGGAGAGGCGTACGAGGTTGTCCGGGACGGCGAAGGGCGCGTCAGCGGTCGAGGCGTGCGTCATCGCGACGGGGACCTCGATCAGGCTCTCGACGCCGCCGAGACTCTCCGCGAGTATCCACACCTTGGTGCGCGCAACCAGCGCAGCGGCGTCCTCGGCGTCGCCGGCGAGGAAGGAGATCATCCCGCCGAAGGCGCTCATCTGCCGCGCGGCGATCTCGTGGCCCGGGTGGTCGGGCAGCCCAGGGAAGAGGACTCGCTCCACCCCCGCGTGCCCGGCCAGGAAGGCGGCGACCGCCTGCGCGTTCTCGGAATGGCGCTCCATGCGGATGGCGAGCGTCTTGAGACCGCGGAGGACAAGCCAGCAGTCGAACGGGCCGGGCACGGCGCCGAGCGACTTCTGCAGGAACTTGAGGCGCTCGGCGATCGTCGGGTCGTTCGTAGCCGCGAAGCCGCCGATTACGTCGGAGTGGCCGCTGAGGTACTTCGTCGTCGAGTGGACGACGATGTCGGCGCCCAGCTCGAGCGGGCGCTGCAGGTACGGCGTCGCGAACGTGTTGTCGACGACCACGAGGGCGCCGACGGCGTGCGCGGCGTCGGCCGCCTTGCGGATGTCGATCACGTTCAGGAGCGGGTTCGTCGGCGTCTCGAGCCAGACGAGGCGGGTCTGCTCGTCGAGGTGCGGCTCGAGCCCGTCACCGATCTGCTCGGAGGAGAGGAACTCGAAGCGGTAGCCCTTCGGCTCGTAGACCTGCGAGAACATCCGGTAGACGCCGCCGTAGACGTCGTTCACGCAGAGCACCCGGTCGCCCGGGCTGAGCAGGTGCATGATCGTCGTCGTCGCGCCGAGGCCCGACGAGTACGCGAGGCCGTGGTCGGCTCCCTCCAGCGAGGCGAGGCAGGTCTCGAGCGCCGTCCGGGTCGGGTTGCCGGCGCGCGAGTAGTCGTAGCCCTTGTTCTCGCCGACCGCGTCCTGGGCGAACGTCGACGTCTGGTAGATCGGGGTGATCACGGCGCCGGTCGCCGGATCCGGCTCCTGCCCGTCGTGGATTGCGCGCGTCTCGAAGTCCATCGCCTCAGTCTATGCAGCCTGTCCGCGGCGGACGTGTCAGGGGTCAGACCCCGGGCGTGGCCGGAAGAGACGCCAGGTGCCGTTGCACGGCCCCGCAGCCGAGGGCGAGGTACCTACGCGGCCGGTCTCCGACGGACATGTCAGGGGTCAGACCCCGGGCGTGGCCGAAGGGGACGCTAGGCGCCGGTTCCGTCGCGGCCGTGGGCGAGGTACTCGAGCAGGTCGGCGCGGCTGAGGACGCCGACCGGCTTGCCGTTGCGGGCGACCACGACCGCGGGATTCCCGCCGGACAGGTCGGCGAACACAGTGTCGACGGACTCGCTCATCTCGACGGCCGGGAGCGGCGGCTCCATGGCGGCCGCGACCTCCTCGTCGAGCGACTCCGGGCTGCGGAAGACGCGCTCGAAGAGCCCGCGCTCGCGGATGGAGCCGACGAGGTCGGCGAGGGAATCGACCTCCTCGCGCCGGACGACCGGGATCTGAGAGATGCCGTAGCGCTGCATCAGGTCGACCGCGTCGCCGACCTTTTGGTGCGACTGCACGGTGACGAGCTCGGGGACGTCCGGCTCCTGTCGCCGCTTGAAGGCGAGCACCTCCTCGATCGTCGCGGGCGTCCCCCGCTCGAGGAAGCCGTGCTCGATCAGCCAGTTGTCGTCGTAGAGCTTGGAGAGGTAGCCGCGGCCCGAGTCCGGGATCAGCGTGACGAGTGTCGCCTCCGGGCCGAAGCGCTTCGCCACCTCGAGCATCGCCCAGACGGCCGTGCCGCCCGAGCCGCCGACGAGCAGGCCCTCCTCGCGTGCGAGCCGTCGCGCCGTCCGGAAGGAGTCCCCGTCCGAGACGGTCACGTACTCGTCGACGAGGGACGGGTCGTAGGTGGTCGGCCAGAAGTCCTCGCCGATCCCCTCGACGAGGTACGGATGGACGTTGTCGGGCTGCGAGAAGATCGAGCCCTCGGGATCGGCGCCCACGACGAGCAGGTCGGGCTTGCGCTCCCGCAGGTAGCGCGCGACACCGGAGATCGTCCCGCCGGTGCCGACGGAGAAGACGATCGCGTCCAGCTCGCCGCCGGTCTGCTCCCAGATCTCTGGCCCGGTTGTCTCGTAGTGCGCTTCGGGGTTGGCCTGGTTCGAGTACTGGTCGGGCTTGAAGGCGCCGGGGATCTCCTCGGCCAGCCGGTTCGAGACCGAGTAGTAGCTCTCCGGCGACTCCGGCGGCACCGCCGTGGGGCAGATGACCACTTCGGCGCCGTAGCCGCGGAGGAGCGCGCGCTTCTCCTCGGCGATCTTGTCCGGCATGACGAAGACGCAGCGGTAGCCCTTGATCGCCGCGGCGACGGCGAGCCCGACGCCCGTGTTCCCGCTCGTGGGCTCAACGATCGTTCCTCCGGGCCTCAGCTTCCCCTCGCGCTCGGCCGCCTCGATCATCCGGATCCCGATGCGGTCCTTCACGCTTCCGCCGGGGTTCATGTACTCGAGCTTGGCGAGCAGCGTGGGGCCGAGCTCCCGCCCGACGCGCTGGAGCCGCACGAGCGGCGTCTCCCCGACGAGGTCGAGGACGGTCGGATGCTCGCGGGGCACGGCGGTAGCGTAATGCGTCGGCGTCAGAGGCCGACGCCGGCGAGCCGGAGGAACCAGACCGCGCTCGTGTACCAGACGGCGATCAGGACTGCGAAGAGCAGCCCGCCCGCCGTCGGGAGCACCCAGACCGGGAAGCGGTGCAGGCGCACCACCAGCACCTTGGCGGCGAACGCTCCGTAGAAGGCGCAGCCGAGGAGCGAGTGGGCGAGGACGCGGTCGTCGCCGCTCTGGAAGCCGAGCAGGAAGATGCAGTGGTAGGCAACCGGCAGGCTGACGAGGAAGGCCAGCCGCCCGGTCCACCGGTGTACTCCCGGAACCCACCATGGCCGGCTCCAGGGCAGCTTGCGGAAGATCCAGGCTGCCGTGAAAAGCTGCGCGAGCGCGAGCGCGACCACTGCGGAGGCGAGCCAGACCTTCAGGTGGATGGTGTCGCTGAAGAAGAGGTCGAAGTAGCCGCCGCCCTTGTCGACTTCCGCGTCGGCGAGGAAGCCGGCCAGGAGCGAGACGACGGCGAAGCCTGCGAGCGGGACGAGCAGCCAGCGGGCGGGGCGGGTCGGAGCCGGGCTCGGGGTCGGCGCCGTCGTCATCTCAATGCCGGAAGTGCCGGCGCGAGGTAAAGACCATGACCGCCCCGGCAGCGGTCGCCGCGGCGACGACCTCGGCGTCCCGCTTCGAGCCGCCCGGCTGGACGATCATCGAGACGCCGACGTCGAGTGCCAGCTGCGGTCCGTCCGGGAAAGGGAAGAACGCGTCCGAGGCGAGGGCTGCGCCGGAGAGGTCGTGCCCCTGTTCTGCCGCCTTCTCGAGGGCGAGGCGCACCGCGTCCACCCGGCTCATCTGGCCGGCGCCGATCCCGATCGTCTGCAGGTCCTTGGCGACCACGATCGCGTTCGAGGCGACGTGCTTGGCCACCCTCCAGGCGAAGAGGAGGTCGCCCCAGCCCTCTTCGTCCGGGTGCGACTCGGTCACGACCGTCATGCCCTCGCGGTCGTCCACCTCGGCGTCGGTGTCCTGGACGAGGAAGCCCCCGAGCACCCGCCTATAGTCGCGATCGCCGGGGCTGGCACCGCGCCGCTCGCGGTCGCGCAGGATGCGCAGCGCCTCCTTGCCCTTGAGCGTCGCGAGCCCCTCTGCGTCGTACTCGGGCGCGATCAGGACCTCGACGAACTGGCCGGCGAGGGCGGACGCCAGCTCGGGCGAGGCCTTGCGGTTGAGCGCCACGACGCCGCCGTAGGCGGACACCGGGTCGCCGGCGCGCGCCTTTGCGTAGGCCTCTTCGATCGTGGCCGCGACAGCGACTCCGCAGGGATTCGCGTGCTTGACGATCACGCAGGCCGGCAGCGCGAACTCCCGCAGGACGGCGCGCGCGGCGTCGAGGTCGTTGAGGTTGTTGAAGGACAGCTCCCGGCCGCCGAGCAGGTCGACCCGGGAGAGCAAATGCCTGCGCACCCCCGCCTCTGCGTAGAAGGCGGCGCGCTGGTGCGGGTTCTCGCCGTAGGCGAGTTCCGTCTCGCGCTCGAGCGAGAGCAGCAGTCGGGGCGGGAAGGTCTCGACGTCCGCGAACCACGCTGCGATCGAGGTCTCGTAGGCGGCGGTGTGCGCGAAGGCCTCGGCCGCGAGCTTCCGGCGTGTGTCCAGCTCGATGCCGCCTGCCTTCAGCTCGGCGAGGATCTCCTCGTAGCGGGACGCCTCGCAGACCGGCACCACGTCGACGAAGTTCTTCGCGGCGGCGCGCAGGAGCGCCGGGCCGCCGATGTCGATCATCTCGACCGCGTCCTCCTCGCGGACGTTGCGGCTCGACGTCACGCTCTGGAACGGGTAGAGGTTGACGCAGACGAGGTCGAACGTCCGGATCTCGTGCTCGCGTAGCTCGTCGAGGTCGGCCTCGAGCCCCCGCCGCGCGAGGATGCCGGCATGGATGCGCGGGTGCAGCGTCTTGACGCGCCCGCCGAGCAGCTCGGGGACGTCGGTCAGCTCCTCGACGGGGACGACGTCGATGCCGAGCTCGCCGATGTAGGCGGCCGTGCCTCCGCTCGCGACGATCTCGACCCCGAGGTCGGACAGGCCGCGGGCGAGGACATCCAGCCCGGTCTTGTCGAAGACCGAAATGAGGGCGCGGCGCACCTGCATGCGTGACTCAGGAGCGTAATGCGCCAGCCAGATAGAGGCGAGCCGCCTCCGGGAGGAGGCGATGCTCGACCTCGTGCACGCGCTCGCGCAGCGCCTCGGGTGTGTCCCCGGGGCGGACGGGCACGGGCTCCTGGAAGATCACCGGCCCGGTGTCGACGCCCTCGTCGACGAAATGGACGGTGACGCCGGTCTGGGCGACGCCGGCGGCGAGTGCGTCCTCGATCGGGGTCGTGCCGGCGAAGGCGGGCAGGAGCGACGGGTGGACGTTGATCGCCGTGTGCCGCTCGAGGAAGCCCGGCGTGAGCAGGTGCATGTACCCGGCGCAGACGACCAGCTCGACCTCGCGCTCGGTGAGCCACGCCGCCAAGGCCAGGTCGCGCTCCTCCCGCGAGGCGTAGTCCTCGAGCACGAAGACGGCCGTGGGGAGCCCCGCTTGCTCAGCCCGGGCCAGCGCACCCGCGCCCGCGACGTTCGAGGCCACGGCCGCGATCGGGAGTCCTTGGTCGATCAGCGCCTGCAGGTTGGAGCCGCGTCCCGAGACGAGGACGCCGATCACCGCGCGTCGGCCCAGGCCACGCCCTCGATGCCCTCCTCGAGCTGCCCGATCACGGGGAAGCGGGCCCGCTCCGCTTCGGCGGCCGGGACGATCGCGCAGAAGCCGATGCCGACGTTGAAGACGCGGCGCTGCTCGTCCTCGGGGATGCCGCGCCCGGCCAGCCAGGCGAAGACGGCGGGCCGCTCCCAGCTGTCGGCGTCGATCCTCGCCCCGAGCCCGGCGGGCAAGACGCGGGGCAGGTTGCCGGGGATGCCCCCGCCCGTGACGTGGGCGAGCGCCCGGACGTCGCAGGCCTCGCGCAGGCGCCGCACGTCCTCCAGATACAGGCGCGTCGGCGGGAGCAGCAGGTCGGGGTCGAAGTCGTCGTCGCCGAGCACGCGGCGGACGAGCGTGAACCCGTTCGCGTGGAGGCCGTTCGAGGGGAGGCCGAGAACGGCGTCCCCCGCTTCGCAGCGCGAGCCGTCGACGAGGTCGGCGCGGCGGACGAGGCCGACCATCGTCCCGGCGAAGTCCAGCTCGTCGTCGCGGTAGATCCCGGGCAGCTCGGCCGTCTCGCCGCCGAGGATGGCGCAGCCGGCTTCGCGGCAGACCGAGGCCGCGCCGGCGACCAGCTCGGCGACCTCGGCCAGGTCGAGCGAGGCCGCCGCCGCGTAGTCCAGGAAGAAGAGCGGCTCGGCGCCGACCGTGAGCAGGTCGTTGGCGCAGTGCGCGGCGAGGTCGACCCCGGCGTCGAAGAGCCGGCCGGAGCGGCGCGAGAGGATCAGCTTCGTGCCCACGCCGTCTGTCGTCGCCGCGAGCAGGCGCTCGTCGTCGAGCGCGAAGAGGCCTGCGAAGGCTCCCACCGAGCCCTCGACGCTCGCGGTCCGCGTCGACTCGACCTCCGCCCGCAGGCGTTCGACGATCTCCTCGGCCTTGGCGAGAGAGACGCCGGCCTCGCCGTACGAGGTCAAAGGAGAACCTCGGCGACGAGCTCCGGCCGTCCCTCGGGGCCGCCCTCCTGGAAGCGCACGAGCGTGTTGCCGACGAGCACGTCGCGGTCGAGCCGGTCGACGCCGAGGATCTCCGAGAGCGCAACGGCCTTCTCCTCCGGATCCTGCGCCCGCAGGTGGAGCTCGCCGAGCCGGAGCTCGTCGGTGTTGGCGAGCAGCTCGTCGATCCAGTCGCGCGGCGGGTGGATCTCGAGCCGGTACCCGGCTTCGGTGGCGATGAACGTCCGCTTGCCAGGGTGGTCCTGGATCTTGAGGCCGAGATCGGCGGCGCGCTCCAGCGCCTCGGTGAAGCCGTCGTCGTCGAGCGCGACGCCGATGTGGTCGACGCGCGGGTGCTCCCAGTGGCCCGGCTGGAGGACGACGTTCACGGATCCGCGCGCGAGCTCGACGAGGCGGAGGCGGAAGCCGATCGAGTCGAGCTCCTCCCACGATGTCCCGGCCTCGAACCACTCGGAGGCCTCGCCGCGCCAGCCGTAGCGGCCGAGGAGGCCAAAGCCGAGCTTGCCCAGGTACCGGGCTTCCAGGAGCCGGACCTTGCTCGTCACGAGGTGGTAGTGGAAGAGCTGCACCAGGCCGGGCCATCGTAACCAGCGGGCCGCACGGGATAGGATGCCGGGCGACCAGCCCGAGGAAGGAGGACGCCCATGTCGAGCAGCCTGCCGCCCCCGCCGCCGCCTCCACCGCCGGCCAGCTACGAGCGCGGGTACTACCCCGTGCCCGCCGCGCCGCCCGCTGAGCTGATCGTCTTCCTGCTCGCCTGGGTGGTGGCGCTCATCGTCACCGTCGCCGCGGATTCGGTCGACTGGCCGCAGTTCCTGACTGTGACGTCCTTCCTCGCCGCAGCCTTCATCATCTCGCGTGGGATCGCGAAGGCCGGCAAGGTCTTCGAGCGCCGCTAGCGACCGCCGGCTTTCTGGCCGCGCCGTCGAGGACCTCGTTGCCTTGGCGAACGTTTCGTCGTACCTTTTGGCCTCCGTGGCGAAGGGGCAGACATGCTGACGGTGCGCGACTTGACGCACCTTCCCGATCTCGAGCTGGCCGTCGCCGCCGGCGCGGGCGGCCTGGGAAACACCGTCACGTGGCTGCACGTCTCGGAGCTGACCGACCCGACGCGGTGGCTCGAGGGCGGTGAGTTCCTGCTCACGACCGGCCTCGGCGTCGGGGAGTCAGCCGCGACGCAGCGCGCCTACGTCAAACGGCTGGCGAAGCACGGGCTCTCCGGGCTCGGGTTCGGCACGGGCTTCAGCTTCGCCGAGGTGCCGAAGCCGATCGTCGAGGAGGCGGAGAAGCAGTCGTTCCCCGTGCTGGCGGTGCCGTACGAGGTGCCCTTCGTCGCGATCACGAAGACCGCCTTCACCCACCTCGCCAACGAGCAGCTGGAGCAGCAGACGCGCGCACTGGCCGTGCACGAGCGCCTCTCGGAGGCGGTCATCCGCGGCCGCGGGGTCGACGCGCTGCTCGCCGTCGTCTGCAACCACCTCGACTGCAGCCTCGCCCTCGTCGACGAGCAGGAGCGAGTGGTCAGCGAGCGCCACGCCCGGCGGCGGGCGAGCTTCGACGACGCACTCGAGCTGCCGGTCGTGGCCGACGGCGAGGTGGCGACGCTTCGCGCCGCGCGGGACGGGAAGCCCTTCGGCGAGTACGACAAGCTCGTGCTTCACCACGGCCAGACCGCGCTCGCCTTCGAGCTCTCGCGCCGCCGCGCCGTGAGCGAGGCGGAGCTGCGGCTCGCGGGCGACCTGCTGGAGGACCTCGAGGGCGAGCGGCTGGACGAGCGCGAGACCGACCGGCGGATGACGGCGTTCGGGCTGGAGCCGGCGCGAAGCTACGCGGCCCTCCTCGCGGCTCCGCGCAACGGCCGGAGCGGCGAGCAGATCCGCCGCGAGGTCGCCGAGGAGCTCGACCGCTCCCGCGTCCGCTATCTCTCGACTGCGCGCCGCGACCGCGCGACGTTCCTGGTCGAGGCGGCGAGCGAGGACGAGATCCTCGGGCTCGCCGAGAAGATCGTGAAGGCGGGGCCGCACGCCCGCGTCGGCGTCGGCAGGCCCGCCCAGGGGCGCGCGCTCGGCCGGAGCCTGCTCGAGGCCCGCGCCGCGCTCGACGCCGCAGAGGGCGACGTCGCCTCCTATCGCGACCTCGGCTCTCTAGAGCTCTTGCTCAGCCTGCCCGACGCGGCGCTCGAGGCGTTCGTCGACCGCGTCCTCGGCCCGGCGGCCGGAAGCGAGCGGCTGATGGACTCGCTCGCGGCGCTGCTCGACTCGGGCTGCCGCTGGAGCGACGCAGCCGAGAGCCTCGGCGTTCACAGGCACACGCTCCGCTACCGCATGGAGCGGTTACGCGAGCAGACGGGGCGCCATCCGGACGACCCGGGTGAGCGCATGGAGCTGTGGCTCGCGCTCAAGGCCAAACAGGCCTTGGCTGCCAGGAATGCAGTCTCGCCCCGACCGGCCTAGGGCAGTCTCCGCATCTGCTCGGCGAGCTCCCGCGCGCCGTCGCCGTCCCCTGCCGCCTCGAGCGCCTGGATGCGGCGCAGGAGCGTTCGCGCTCGCTCGCGGCTGCGGCCGTGCGCGAGGCGCTCCTGCCAAAGCTCCTCCATCTCCTCGGAGACCGCCGCCTCCCGTGCCGGTTCGTCCGCTGCGGGCTCCTCCTGGCTCGGGCGGCGTGCGGCCACTGCCGCGACGACAGCGAGGAGGGCCCCGAGCGGGAGCCAGGCGAGAAGCTGGGTCGCGAGCGTGAAGACCCGGTCGCCCGACGAGTAGACGAAGCCGAGCTCGTCGCGGCGGCCGACCTCGCCTGCCGCCGCGACCCAGACGGCGAGGGCGACGACGAGGAAGGCCAGCGCGGCGTGTGCGCCGGCGAGAACGGCGACGCCGGCTCGGGCCGGGTCGGCGAGCCGCTCGAGGTGCGCAAGGCGCTCCGCTCCTGCAAGGAGCACCGCGATCGCGGCGAGGGCGAAGACCGCAGTGCCGAGCGGCCGGAGATCCCAGAGGGCGACTGCGGTCCGCTCCGGTGCCGAGAGGGCTTCCAGATCGAGGGCGAAGCGAGCTCGCAGAGACCAGAGCGTCTCGGCGCTCGCGGCAAGCGCTACGACTGCTCCGCCCGCCAGGAGCAGGTCGCCGCGTGTCCAGGCCGCTCGCATGCCGAGAGGATCCCGCGTGGGCTTTGAACGCGCAAATCCGCCAGTTAGACTCGTTCGCAGGCGTGAGCGAGAAGGGAATCATTCTCGAGGCGGTCACCAAGCGCTTCGGCAACGTGGAGGCGGTCAAGTCCGTCTCGCTCGAGATCGGGGAGGGCGAGTTCTTCTCGCTGCTCGGGCCGAGCGGCTGCGGGAAGACGACGAGCCTTCGCATGATCGGCGGCTTCGAGCAGCCCGACCAGGGGCGGATCCTTCTCCGCGGCGTGGACGTCACTGCGGTGCCGCCGAACCATCGCAACGTCAACATGGTCTTCCAGCACTACGCACTCTTCCCCCACATGTCGATCAAGGACAACATCGCGTTCGGCATGCGCCTGAAGCGCGTGGACAAGGCGGAACAGCGCGAGCGTGTGGCCGAGATGCTCCGCATCGTCAGCCTCGAAGGGCTCGAGAAGCGCAAGCCGGGGCAGCTTTCCGGCGGCCAGCAGCAGCGGGTCGCCCTGGCCCGTGCGCTCGTCAACCGGCCGGCCGCCCTCCTCCTGGACGAGCCGCTCGGAGCCCTCGACGTCAAGCTGCGGAAGCAGATGCAGCTCGAGCTCAAGCGGATCCAATCCGAGCTGGGGACGACCTTCGTCTACGTGACGCACGACCAGGAGGAAGCCTTGGCCATGTCCGACAGGATTGCGGTCATGAACGAGGGCGTCGTCGAGCAGGTCGCGTCGCCCCGTGAGCTCTACGAGCGCCCGGTCACCTCGTTCTGTGCGGACTTCATCGGCTCGCTGAACGCGCTCGAGTTCCGCGTCGACGACGTCGACGGAAGGCAGCTCGTCGCGCACGTCTCCACGACCGAGCGCCTGGTCGTGGAGGCCGGGAATGGGTTCAAGCCCGGCGACGAGCTCAAGCTCGCGGTCAGGCCGGAGCGAATCCGCATCGACCCCTCCGGCCGCCCGGCGCCGCAGGAGGGCTCTCGTCTCGAGGGCGTCGTCGCCGAGGTGATCTACCTGGGCTCGCTCACGCAGTTCTACGTCGACACGAAGCTCGGTCCGGTCGTCAGCTACCGCATGAACGACGAGCCGCAGCCCGGTGTCGAGTCGGGCCGCGAGGTCGTCCTCACCTGGCCCGTGCACGGGAGCTCCGTGCTCGCCGAGCCGCACTCTCCCGACTAGAGCTCGGTACCGAGGCGCCGCTCGACGATGCGGCGCCCGATCTCGGCTCCGATGAGGAGCAGCACGGAGGCCGCCATGACGATGCACGCGACGGCGATCACCTGCGGAAGCAGCGTCGGGAAGCGGAGCTGCGACAGAAGGTAGAGCGGGAACGTCGTCGTGTCTCCGTTGATGAATGAGGCTACGACGACCTCGTCGAAGGAGAGCACGAACGCCACGATGTAGGCGGAAACCAGCGCGGGCAGGAGGAGCGGAAGCGTGATCAGGCGGAAGGTCTGGAACCAGCCGGCGCCGAGGTCGCGCGCCGCTTCTTCGAGACGGATGTCGAGGCGCTCGAGGCGGGGTACGACCACGAGGATGGTGTACGGGATCGCGAGCACGACGTGGCCCATGACGAGGCTCGGGATGCCGAGCGGCATGCTCACCTCGTTGAAGAAGACGAGCAGGCCGATGGCGAGCGCGATGTAGGGGACCACGAGCGGGCTCAGGAGAAGGGCGGAGGCGGCCGACTTCCCGACCACCCGTCTGCGCACGAGCACGATCGCCGCGAGCAGGCCGAGCAGCACGGCGAACAGGCTCGCGATCGCGGCCACCTTCGCGCTCGTGACGACCGAGGCGCGGAGCTCCGTGTTGGCGGCGAAGTCCTGATAGGCCTGGGTGGTGAAGCCCCGCAGCGGGAAGACCGGCAGGTTGTTGTCGTTGAACGAGAACATGAGCAGGAGGGCCAGCGGCGTGTAGAGGAAGATCACGAGGATCACGAACCAGACGTTGAGGACGCGCTTGCCGTTGCGCGAGACCGCGATGTCCATCGCCGGCGTCGCCACTAGCCCGTCGCCACCCGTCGGACCGTGAGGAAGCGGGCGAAGACGCCCATCAGCACCGCGACGACGACGAGCAGGAAGAACGAGAGGACGGAGCCGTTCAGCCAGTTGAGGCTCTGGCCGAACTGGTCCGCGATCGCGTTCCCGAACATGGTCCCGTCGACGCCGCCGACGAGGAGGGGCGCGAAGTACTCGCCGATCGTCGGGATGAAGACGAAGATGAAAGCCGCGATCACTCCGGGCAGGGAGAGGGGCAGCGTCACCTTGCGGAAGGCCTGCCAGCGGCTCGCACCCAGGTCCGAAGCCGCCTCGAGGAGGCGGCGGTCGAGCGCCTCGAGCGAGGCGAAGATGGGCAGCGCGACGAACGGTATGTAAACGTAGATCAGCGTCAGGATCACGGCGAACTGGCTGTAGAGGAGCCAGGTGACCGGCTCGTCCCGGATGCCTGTCCACATGAGGAACGAGTTGATGACGCCCTGGTCACCGAGGATGACCTTCCACGCGAGCAGGCGCAGGAAGTAGCTGACGAGGAAGGGCGCGAGGATGAGGAGCAGGAGCACGTACTTTCGCTTCGAGGCGACGAGCGCGATGTAGTAGGCGATCGGGTAGGCGGCGGCGACCGCGACCACGGAGATGATCAGCGACATGCGGATGCTCTTCCAGAAGAGGTCGAGGAAGGGCGACCCGTCGAGGAAGTTCTTCCAGGCGTCGAGGGTGAACCCCTGCGTCCCCGGGAAGAAGGCGAAGACGTTGACGCTGTACAGGAAGATGAGAACGACCGGGACGAGGAAGAAGACGGCGAGCCAGAGGACGGGCAGCGACAGCAGGCCGGTCGTGACCAGGCCGGTATGACGCCGGGACGCCCCGCCGGGGGCCGGCGCCGCCGTCTCGATCTTCCGGGCCTCGACGGCCATGTCCGCCGCGAGGCTAGGCGGCCTTCACCTCGTCCCAGCGCTGGGCGTACGCGGCCCGGCGCTCGGTCGAGACCGGCCGCGAGTAGTGCGCGTTCGGCTCCTCACGAGCCGTGGGATCGTCGAGATGGAACACGGCGACGTAGTCCTCGGGAACGTTCGCGAGGTCGACGGTCGTGTTCGCGTGCCCGTAGGCGTAGTTGTTGATGATCCACTCGGCCGACTCGACGCTCGACCAGGCGTCGACGAACTCGTGGGCGTGGCGGAAGTTCTCCGTGTCTGCCATGAGCACGAAGCCGCAGTTCCAGCCCAGGCGCCCCTCCTTCGGGTCGCTGTAGACGACGTCGAGCTTGGCTTCCTTCGCGGCGGCGTAGGAGCCCGCCCACGCGTACGCGATCCAGATGTTGCCGGCGGCGATGTCGGCGTCGAGGTCGGTCTGCGAGGACCAGAAGTTCCGGCACAGGTGCTTCTTCGACATGAGGAAGTCGCGCGCCTCGTCGAGCTCGTCGTCGGTCATTTCCCACGGGTTCTCGATGCCGTTGACGTAGCCCCAGATGACGAAGTTCTCGAGCGGGCTGTCCCACCAGGAGATTTTCCCCTCGTAGCGGTCGTCGTAGAAGAGCGTCCAGGACTCCTCCCCATCTGGCTCGACCTTGTCCGCGCGGTAGAGCGGCGAGGAGAAGCCCCAGTCGGCCGGGATGAAGTACTGCTGGCCGTCGATCTGGCCGCCCTTGACGAGCGGCTCCTCCAGGTCGGCGAAGTTCGATATCAGCGACGGGTCCCACGGCTGGACGACGCCCATCTCGACCCAGTTACCGGTGTAGTCGACGCACGGGTGCACCATGTCGGGCCGGTAGCCCGCCCGCACCTTGCCGAGCGCCTGATCGTCCGACGTCAGGAAGGTGAACTTCGGCTTGCCGTACTCGTCGACGTACGGCTTGAGCACGCCGTCCTTGCCGCCGTAGGCGGGATATTCGTAGCCTGCCCACTCGAACACCTCGAGATCGCCTGGTTCCTGTTCGATCGGCGGCCGCGCCACCGGCTCCGTCGGCGTCGGCTGCGACCCACCGGCCGACGGCTCGGGCGCGTCCTCGGCCCCGCAGGCCGCGAGGACGCCGGTCCCCACGGTCAGCGCGCTCAACCGAAGGAAGTCGTCCCGCCCCAGCCGCCTCTCGCTCCGCTCCTCGTGCTCCTTGCCCATCAAAAGCCTCCTCGAGCGCTAGGTTGACTGACCCGTCAGTCAGGAGTTAGAGATTAAGAAGATCGGCGGACGGGGGGAATGGACACCATGGCCAACAAAGCGACCGTGCCAGGGACGAGCAGGCCAACGGCGGAGGCGATTCTCGCCGCCGCGGGCCGGGTGATCGTCCGGCGCGGGGCCGACGCGACTCGGATTGCCGACATCGCGGCCGAGGCCGGCACGTCGACGGGCACCGTCCACTACTACTTCGAGACGAAGGAGGACGTGCTCATCGCCGCGCTCAAGTGGGCGAACGAGCGGCCGTACGATCGGATCGACGAGCTCCTGGGCCACGAGGCCGACGACCTCGCGCGCCTCGGGACCCTCCTCGAGCTGTCCATTCCCTACCCCGGACCGGCGCGCGAGGAGTGGGTCTTCTTCCTCGAGCTGTGGGGCTGGATCCTCCACCGGCCCGAGCCTGATCGCGGACGGCGCCACCATCGACTCGCGCTGGCGCGGCTACTTCGTCGAGATCGTGCGTTCCGGGACGGCGAACGGCGTCTTCCGGCCGGCCGCGCCTCCTGAGGAGGCGGCGGACCGGCTGGTCGCGGTCGTCGACGGGCTCGGCCTGAAGGCCGTCCTCGGCCAGCCGTGGATGACTCCCGAGCGCATGCGCGCCCTTCTGATCCGCTTCGCGGCCGACGAGCTGCAGGTCTCGCACGAGGCGCTCGAGCGCGCCGCCGCGCTCGGCTAGGAGGAGACCCAGAGCACGAGCTCGCCCCTGCGTCCGCCGGCGTCGACCACGAGCCGCCAGCACCCCGGCTGGGGGAAGAGCACGCGCGAGCCCCACTCACGGCCCGGGCGCGGCCAGGCGAGGCCGCCTCCGCGGAGCTGGGGGAGGACCGGCGAGGGCCCGAACTCCACCGCCAGCCGGTGGCCGTTGGCGTCGGCGCCCGAGAGCTCGAGCGGTCCCGGCACGTCGCCCTCCGCCCGCCAGAGCACCGTGATCGCCTCGCCCGCGATCGGCGGGTAGGCGAGCCAGGCCGACCAGATCCCTTCGCCGGCCGTCAGCTCCGCGGCTTCCCCGGGCAGCCCGCGGGGCCGTTCACTCCCGCACGGCGGCGGCGCAACGCTCCCTCCCGCCGAAGCGGCAAGGACCCAGATCGCGGCGACCAGCGCGGCTGGGCCCGCGGCGAGGAGGGCGACCCGCCTCATGCCGGACGGTACTATCACCGCCCCGTCACGCGAGCAACCCGCTCGGAGCCACCGAGAAAGGAGGCGGAGCGTGCTCGATACGCTCTTCAGCCCGCTTCGCGTCGGGCCGGTCGAGCTCCCGAATCGGATCGTCTCGACAGCCCACCAGACGACCCTCGTCCACGAGCACCTGCCGACCGTGGACTTCGTCGCCTACCACGAGGCCCGCGCGCGGGGAGGCACCGGGCTGATCGTCCTCGAGGCAACGGCCGTGCACCCGTCCGGGCTGCTGACTCCGCATACGCTCGCCGGGTACCGGGAGGAGATCGTGCCGGCGCTGGCGCGCGTCGCCGACGCAGTGCACGCGCACGGGACGCGGCTCTTCGCGCAGCTCTTCCACGGCGGACGGGAGCAGATCTCCAGTCCCCCTCGTGCGCCCGCGCTCGCTCCGTCGGCGCTCCCGAGCCTCCGCTTCCACGTCGAGCCGCGCGCGCTCTCGGCGGGGGAGATCGACTCCATCGTCGAGGGGTTCGCACGGTCGGCGGCGCTGGTCGCCCAGGCGGGCCTCGACGGCATCGAGATCTCGGCCGCGCACGAGTACCTCGCCGCGCAGTTCTTCACGCCCGGGCTGAACCGGCGTGACGACGAGTGGGCCGAGCCGCCTCGCTTCCTGCTCGCAGTGCTCGCCGCCGTGCGCGCGGCGGCGCCCGGCGTCGCGGTCGGCGTCCGCCTCTCTGCGGACTCGGAGGCCGCGGCGGCGGTCGTCGCCCGCGTGGCCGGGTCGGTGGACTACGTCAGCGTCGCCCTCGGTGCCTCCTCCACGTACCGAGGCTCGACCGGCATCGTGCCGCCGCCGCCCCTGCCCGAGAACGCGGTCGCTGCGCTGACGGCGCCGTTCCGCGTGGGCCCACCGCTGGTCGCCACGTCGCGAATCATCGATCCCGTCGAGGCGGACCGGCTCGTCGCCGACGGGCGCTGCGACGCCACGGGGATGACCCGCGCGCTCATCACCGATCCGGACCTGCCGCGCAAGGCGCGGGAGGGACGACTCGCCGACGTCCTCCGCTGCATCGCCTGCAACGCGTGCATCGCGCATTACCACGCCGGCACCCCCATCGCCTGCGCGCAGAACCCGCGCACGGGCCGCGAGCGCACCCTGGGCGCGCCGGCGCGCTCCACGGCCCGGCGGCGCATCGTCGTCGTGGGCGGAGGCCCCGCCGGCCTCGCCGCGGCCGCCGAGGCGGCGGCGGCCGGGCACGAGGTCGTGCTGTTCGAGCGGAGCGACCGAATCGGCGGCCAGGTCGCGTTGGCCGGCGCGGCGCCGATGCACGCCGAGCTCGCGCGCTCGCTGACCCGCAACTACCGGCGCCTGCTCGAAGGCGGGAACGTCGAGACCCGCCTCGAGACGGAGAGTGACGCCGAGAGCGTGGCCGCGCTGGCGCCCGACGCGGTCGTCATCGCCACCGGCGCGCGGCCGCACAATCCCGACTTCTCGCTTGCGGGGGTGGAGGTTGCGCAGGCGTGGGACGTCCTCCGCGGTTCACGACCCCGCGGCCGGCGGGTCCTCGTGGCGGACTGGGGTGGAGACGCCTCGGGCCTGGCCTGCGCCGACCTCCTCGAGGCGGCCGGCAACGACGTCACCGTGGCCGTCGGGTCGGCCGCGCTGGGCGAGACGCTCCATCAGTACCAGCGGAACCTGTACGCGGCGCGCCTCTACCGCGCCGGCGTCCGCGTCGCGCACCATCTGGAGCTCGTCGGGGCCGAGCGAGGCCGCGTGCGCTTTCGGAACCTCTTCGCGCCGGAGGTCGAGTCGGAGCTTCCGGCCGACCTGCTCGTGCTCGCGCTGGGCCGGGTCCCCGACCGCGTCCTCGCAGCATCCCTGGCCGAAGCCGGCTTCGAGGTGCACGAGGCGGGCGACTGCCTCGGCCCGCGGGGCCTGGAGGAGGCGATTCTCGAGGGAACGCTCGCCGCTCAGGAGGCCGGCGCCCGCTTGCCGAGCCGATAGAGGTCCGGCCGCCGGTCGCCGAAGACGTCGTTCCGCTCGTTCCAGGCCTTCTCCCGGGCGCGGGCGAGGTCGCAGTCCGCGACAACGAGCCCGGGGCCGAAGCCGGGCGGCGGGCCGGCCAGGACCCAGCCCCATTCGTCGCAGACGACGCTTCCGCCCACCCACTCGGCTCCGCGCTCGGGGCCGCAGCGATCGCAGACCGCCATGAAGGCGTGGTTCAGGTGCGCCGTCGCCATCGCGAGCGTGACCTCCATCGGGCGCTCGCCCTCGGGGCGCGGATAGCGCGGGAAGTTCGCGGGCAGCGCCACCAGGTCGGCCCCGGCGAGCGCGAGGCCGCGCGCGAGCTCGGGGAAGTTGAGGTCGTAGCAGACGCCCACGCCGATCCGGCCCCACGGCGTCTCCACGACCGGCGCCGGCTCCGACCCCGGCTCGAAGAACAGCCGCTCGCGGTCCCAGAGGTGGATCTTGCGATAGACGGTCAGGACCCCGCTCGAGCCGACCACGGCGGCCGAGTTGTGGAGCGTCCCGCCGGCGCCCAGCTCGCAGAACCCCCCGACGACGATCGCGTCGCCGGCGGCGGCTTCCTCCGCCCAGGCGTGGAGGGAAGGGCCGTCCGCCGGCTCGGCGCAGGAGCGGGCCTCCTCGAGGGAGTCGAAGACGTAGCCCGACGTGACCAGCTCCGGGAGCACGACGATCTGCGCGCCCGCCGCCAGCGCCTCGCGGATGGCCTCCCGCGCCAGCCGCCGGTTCCTCTCCACCTCACCCACCGTCGGGCCGACCTGGGCGCAAGCGATGCGGACCATGCTCATGTCGAGGCCTGGTCGTGCTCGCGGGCGAGGGCGGAGAAGCGGGCGGGGTTGGCGCCCGAGCCGGCGGCGAGCAGGGTCAGGACCGTCTCCCCTCGCCTCCAGCCGGCAAGGAAGGTCGGCAGCTCCTTCTTGCAGGTCCCGCAGTGCTCGAGCATGAAGGCCACGCCGGCGTCGCCGGGCGGGGCGACCGCCGCCGGCTCGGCCCGGCCCAGCACGTCGTCTCCGTGCCCGCGCAACCAGCCCAGGTAGGCGAGGGCGCCCTCCTCGCTGTCGAAGACCAGCGTCCGGGCGACGACGTGGTCGAACGTCTTCGTCTTCCCGGAGAACTCCCGCTCCCTTCCGGTGCGGTAGCCGGACGTGGCGAGCAACTCCTCCAGGGAGGCCGGTTCCAGCGCGTCGAATGCGACGGCGGCCGCGTCGAGGGTGCGCGCGTGGCTGTCCAGCTCGGGGAGCGCCGCGGCGCCCAGCGTCGGCGGGGGCGCCGCGTCGGTGTCCCCCGAGCCGCAGGCGGTCGCTACGAGGACGACGGCGAGCGCGAGCAGGCGCAACCTCACAACGCCCAGTATGGGGCGAGCGCGGCCCGGACGGCAGCGAGCTCCTGGTCGGCGTGGGCGGGGTCGTCCGGGAGGTAGGCGCAGGGATCCTCGAGCCCACCCTCGACGCCGAGCAGGCCGGCGAGCGTGGAATGCAGGCAGAACGCCGAGTAGGTCCGCGCGTAGCCGCCCTCCTGTGCGAGCACGACGTGGCCGCCCGAGTGGCGCTCGGCCAGGGCCCGCGTCGCCTCGCCCAGGCGGCGGAAGCCGTCCATGCTGACGCACTGCCTGCCGTTCGGGTCGAACTGGTTCGCGTCCTGGCCGCACGCGACGAGCAGCAGGCCTGGCTCGAAGCGATCGACGACCGGCGCGACGATCTCCTCGAATGCCCGCAGGTAGCCCCCGTCCCCGGTGCCGACGGGCAGCTCCACGTTCACGTTGAAGCCCGTCCCGCCGCCCGCCCCGACCTCGTCCGGGGCGCCGGTCTGAGGATGCGCCTCGCCCCAGGAGCCGTGCCGCATGTGCAGCGACACCGTGAGGACGTCGTCGCGGTCGTAGAAGCACTCCTGCGTGCCGTTGCCGTGATGGACGTCCCAGTCGAGGATGGCGACGCGGTCGACGCCGCGCCGGCGGGCATGCTCCGCGGCCAGCGCAATGTTGTTGAAGAGGCAGTAGCCGTCCGCCCGGGCGGGCTGGGCGTGGTGGCCGGGCGGGCGCACGAGCGCGTAGGCGACGTCGGTCTCGCCGGCGAGGACGGCCTCGCACGCGGCCAGGGTCGTGCCGGCGGCCGCGAGCGCGGCGTCCCACGAATCCGGGGAGACCGGGGTCGACCAGGTGAGGATGCCCCCGCCGCCGAGGCAGAAGTCGCGGACCGATTCGACGTAGCCGGGGTCGTGGACGAGCAGCAGCTCGTCGGGGCCCGCCTGCCGTCCCTCGCGGCGGCGAACGTGCTCGGCGAGCGGCCCGCGCTCGAGGATTGCCTTCATGTTGCGGATCCGCACCGCGTTCTCGGGATGCAGCTCCTGCACGTCGAGGAGCGGTGACGGAGGCTGCTCGAAGAGCCCGCTCCCGGTGTCGTGGCGCAGCGCGTCGTCGTGCCAGAAGAGGTCCATCAGGCGGACCCGGTCTCCGGGGCTGCGGCGCCGCGGAACACCGCCCGTTGGGCGGCCACCAGCGTCACGACGCAGAGCGCTGCGGCGACGAGGTAGGCGGCCGCATCCCCCGCCGCCTGCGCCAGGACGCCTCCGAGGGCGGCGCCGACGACGTTCGCCGGCGCCCAGGCGAGGTTGAGGAGTGCGAAGCCGAACCCCTGGTCGAGGCCGGCCTTCTCCGCGCCGTCCGAGAGGAGGGCGGTACCGGGCACCCAGTTCACCCCGTAGGCGACGCCGGCGACGATGACGAGCAGGAGGTACGGCCAGGGGAGGTCGACCCAGGGGATCACAAGCGACACGCCGATCGCCGCGACGAGACCCCCTCGGACGGGCGCCAGGCGACCGTGCCGGTCGGACCAGCGGCCGATGAACGGGCTCAGCGCGGCCTCGATCCCCGCGGAGATGAGGAACGCAGCGCTGATGCCAAGCGCACCCCAGCCGAGCTCGTCGAGACGGAGTGGCGCCACGACCGAGATGACGCCGAGGAGGAACGCCGCCAGCGAGACGAGCCAGAAGCCGGAGACGACCTCGCGCACGCGCGGCGCCCGGCGCAGGTCGGCGAGCGCCTGCGGCTCGTCCGCGGGCTTGAAGGCAGGCGTCGCCCAGGCCCAAACGCCGAGGGCGATGCCCACCGCGGCCACCGTCGCGAAGGCCGGCGCCGGCCCGACGACGGAGGCGACGCCGCCGAGCACGGGGCCGAGGAGCGCTCCGGCGATCGCCGAGCCCATGGCGATGCCGATGAGCTCACCGCGGCGGTCCCGTGGTGAGGCCGCAATCAGCCAGGCCAGGCCGCCCGTCCAGGCGAAGGCGCTGCCGACTCCCTGGCCGAAGCGCGCGGCGTACAGGACCCAGGCGCTCTCGGCGAGGCCGAACGCGACGCTCGTGGCAACGATGATCGCGAGGCCGGCCAGCACGGTCGCCTTGACGCCGACCCGAACAGCGAGCAGGCCGCTCGGGATGGCCCCCACGAGGCCGCCGAGCGCGTAGACGGCGGAGAGCGCGCCGAGCGCCGAGGTCGAGAGCCCGAACTCGTCCTCGTAGTAGGGCAGGAGCGGCGCGAGGACGGCGAAGAACGTCGACTCGAGGAGGACGATTGCGCTGACGAGGGTGAGGAGGCGCCGCATTGAGCGAATCTAACGTGCCGAGCCCTCCTCTATGCAGGGTCCGCGTACGCCTGATTGAATCGGCTGCGCAGCGCATGGCGACCGCGACGACTGACCACCTCTGGCGGCACTTCACCCCGGCCGGCTCCGGCCGCATCGTCATCGAGCGGGGAGAGGGCTGCTACATCTGGGACTCGGAGGGGAAGCGCTATCTGGACGCCCTCTCCGCGCTCTACTGCGTCAACATCGGCTACGGGCCCTGGCCCGAGATCGCCGAGGCGGCGAAGCGTCAGGTGGAGGAGCTGCCGTTCTTCTCCAACTGGGTGGGCTTTGCGCACGCGCCGGCTCTCGAGCTCTCCGACAAGCTGTCCGAGCTCCTGCCCGTCGACGTCGGGCGGATCTTCTTCGTCGGCGGCGGCTCGGAGGCGATCGAGTCGGCGCTCAAGATCGCGCGCCAGTACCACCGCCTCCGCGGCGAGCCGACCCGCACGAAGTTCATCTCGCGGCGGAGCGCTTACCACGGGACGACCATGGGCGCGCTCTCGATCAACGGGAGCCCGGCGCTGCGCGCCCAGTTCGAGCCGCTGCTCCCGGGCTGCCTGCGCGCCCCGATGCCGTACCGCTACCGCTGCCCCTATTGCGCGGAGAAGCCCGGCTGCACGCTGCGCTGCGCCGACGAGATCGACGACATCGTCGTGAACGAAGGGCCCGAGACGGTCGCGGCCGTGATCCTCGAGCCGGTGCAGAACTCGGCGGGCTCGATCGTCCCGCCGCCCGGCTACTTCGACCGCGTGCGCGAGATCTGCGACGCGAACGGGCTCCTGCTCGTCGCAGACGAGGTCATCTGTGGCTTCGGCCGGGTGGGGGACTGGTTCGGCTCGACCCGCTACGGGATCCAGCCGGACCTGATGACGCTGGCCAAGGGGATCACCTCGGCCTACGCGCCCCTCGGTGCAGTCGTCGCCTCCGAGAAGGCGATCGAGCCCTTCTTCGCCGAGCCGCAGACGGCGTTCACGCACGGCCTCACCTTCGGCGGCCATCCGCTCTCGTGCGCGATCGCCCTCGCGAACATCGAGATCTACGAGAACGAGGGCCTGATCCAGCGCGTCCAGAAGCTCGGGCCGGAGCTGCGCGCCCGCTGCGAGCAGCTCATGGCCGACCATCCCATGGTCGGCGACGTGCGTGGCGACGGCTACTTCTACTCGCTCGAGCTCGTGAAGGACAAAGAGACGAAGGAGACATTCGCGCCGGCCGAGCGCGACCAGCTGATCAAGGGATTTCTGACGCCGCGGATGCGGGAGCTGGGCGTCTACACGCGCTTCGACGACCGGGCCGAGACCTGCGCGCAGTTCGCGCCGCCGTTCGTCGCAGGGCTGGACGAGTTCGACGAGATGGTGGGAGCATTGCGGCAGGTCCTCGATGAGGCCTGGGACCGGATCAACGTCAAGGCATAGGAGGATTCGATGGCCATCACGGTGAGGGCCCTGCAGAACTTCATCGGCGGGGACTGGGTCGACGCGACGGGCGACGACGGCCGCGAGATCGTCTCGCCGGTCACCGGCGAGAAGCTCGCCGACGCGCCCAACGCGAGCGAGGAGGACGTCGCGCGCGCGGCTCGCGCCGCCCGGGAGGCCCAGCCGAAGTGGGCCGCCCTCTCCGCCTGGGAGCGCGCCGAGATCTGCCACAAGATCGCCGACCTGATCGAGGAGCGCCGGGACGACTTCGCCCGCGAGCTCTCGCTCGAGCAGGGCAAGCCCTTCACGGCCGAGGCGATCCCGGACATCGACGAAACGGCCGAGAACTTCCGGCTCGCGGCCGAGGACGTCAAGCGGATGGAGACCGCGATCATCCCCTCCCAGGACGTCAACAAGCGGATCCTGACCTTCCGCAAGCCCAACGGCGTCTATGCGTCGATCACGCCCTGGAACTTCCCTACGCTGATCCCCGTCGAGCTGATCGCGCCGGGGATCGCGGCGGGCAACACGATGGTCTGCAAGCCGTCCGAGTGGACGCCGATCGCGATGGCGAACTTCATGCAGATCATGGCCGACGCCGGCCTGCCGGAGGGCGTCGTCAACGTCATCTACGGTGACGGCAAGGTCGGCGAGCGGCTGATCACCGACGAGAACATCGACTGCGTCGGCTTCATCGGCTCCCACACCACGGCCGAGAAGATCGTGCGCGCTGCCGGGCTCAAGCGCTCGCTGATCGAGGCGAGCGGGAACGGGCCAGTGGTGGTCTGTGTCGATGCCGACCTCGAGGCGGCCGCGAAGGGCGCCGTCTTCGGCGGCTTCTTCTGCGCCGGTCAGGTGTGCTGCGCCACCGAGCGCGTGCTCGTGGACGCCCGCGTGCACGACGACTTTCTCGCCGCCGTGCTCGAGGAGGCGAAGGGCTGGACGCTCGGCGACCCGTTCGACGACGCGACCCTCGTCGGTCCGATGAACAACGAGCCGACGGCCCAGAAGATGGACGCGCACCTCGAGGACGCCGTCGCCAAGGGCGCCGAGGTCGTGCTCGGCGGCTCCCGAGACGGCGGCCGCCCGACCGAGCTCTACTACCAGCCGACGGTCGTCGACGGCGTCGGCGTGGACACGCTCATCAACCGCGACGAGACGTTCGGCCCGATCGTCCCGCTGATTACGGTCGCGGGCGACGACGAGGCGTTGGCCGTCGCGAACGACTCGCACCTCGGCCTCCAGGCCGCGGTCTACACGCGGAGCCTCAAGCGCGCCTTCCGCTATCTGGACAACCTCCAGGTCGGCAACGTCGTCGTCAACGACTCGACCGACTACTGGGAGGCCCACGAGCCGTTCGGCGGCGCCTCCGGCACCCGCACCGGCTGGGGCCGCATCGGCGGCCGCTACACCATGCTGGACATGACCGACCTGAAGACGGTCGTCCTCGACGTCGGCCGGCTCGACTAGTCCTGATTGGCCATGCCCGGGGTCAGACCCCGGGCATGGCCGAACTAGGCAGGCGTGCGCTCGAAGCGGAGCTTCGCCAGGCGGAGGTTCTCCGGGATCCGCGTGGGGTAGCTCTTCGTCAGGCAGGCGCGGCAGAAGGAGTCGGCCGGGCGGCGGGTGGCTTCCTGGAGGCCGTCGAGGGAGAGGTAGGAAAGGCTCGTGGCGCCGATCTCCTCGCGGACGTCCTCGACGTCGCGCCCGGCGGCGATCAGCTCGTCCTCGCCGGCCATGTCGATCCCGTAGAAGCACGGCGAGACGATCGGCGGCGACGAGACGCGGACGTGCACCTCGGTGGCGCCCGACTCGAAGAGCATCGCCACGATCTGGCGCGTGGTCGAGCCGCGGACGATCGAGTCGTCGACGACCACGACCCGCTTCCCGCGCACCTCCGCGAGCGGATTGAACTTCATCCGGATCCCGTGCTCGCGCAGGCTCTGGTCGGGCTGGATGAACGTCCGGCCGACGTAGCGGTTCTTGATCAGCCCTTCCTGGAAGGGAATGCCGCTCGCACGCGCGAAGCCGATCGCGGCCGGGGTGCCGGAGTCAGGGATGGCCATGACGAGGTCGGCCTCGGCCGGCGACTCCTGGGCCAGGCGCTCGCCCATCCGCACCCGGGCCCCGTGCAGCTCGACGCCGCGCAGGGTCGAGTCGGGCCGCGCGAAGTAGATGAACTCGAAGATGCAGAGCGACCCGCCCTCGCGCGGGGGCACGGCCTGGTCGGCGTGCAGGCCCTCGCTGTCGACGACCACCAGCTCGCCCGGCTGGAGCTCCCGCACCAGCTCGGCGCCGAGCAGGTCGAACGCGCAGCCCTCGGAGGCGAGCAGGGAGTCGCCCTCCAGCTGGCCCAGGGCCAGCGGCCGAATGCCGTCCGGGTCGCGGAACCCGATCAGCTTCCCTTCGGAGAGGAGCACGGCGGCGAACGCGCCCTCGATGCGGGCCATCGTCGCCGCGACCGCCTCTTCCAGCGGCCGCTCGTCGTGCGCGACGAGCGCCGCGATCACCTCCGTGTCGGAGGTGGACGAGAGGCGCACGCCTCGGGAGGTGAGCTCCGCGCGCAGCTCCTCGGTGTTCGTCAGATTGCCGTTATGGGCGAGCGCGACCGTGCGCTGCGGCCCGTGCTGGACGATCGGCTGCGCGTTCGTCCAGTGCGTCGAGCCCGTGGTCGAGTAGCGGCAGTGGCCGATCGCAGTCTGCCCGCGGAGGCCGCGGAGCTTCTGCTCGGAGAAGACCTGTGTGACGAGCCCCATGTCCCGCAGGACGGTGAGGCGGCCGTCGTCGGACACGGCGATCCCCGCCGACTCCTGGCCGCGGTGCTGGAGGGCGAAGAGGCCGAAGTACGAGAGCCGGGCGACGTCGCGCTCGGGGGCGTGGATGCCGACGATGCCGCACATCAGGCGGCTGCCCCCCTCGTAGGCGGCGCCGAGGTCGGCGAGCGGGATCCCGAGGAGCCGGTCGCCGCCGACCACCCCGAGGCGGCGCAGGGGGACGCCTTCGAGCGATTCCGCCTCGTCGGGCGCACAGGCGACGATCGCGCGGCCGGAGCCCTCGCCGAACCACTCGAGCACCTCGCGGTCGAGGTCGACGTCCGCGCCGATCCCGGAGTGGAGCGCCAGCTCGGCGAGCGCTACGGCGAGCCCGCCGTCGGAGACGTCGTGCGCGGCGGTCAGCACGGTTGTCGAGCGCCAGAGGAAATGAACGAGCGCCGCCTCGGCGACGTAGTCGGGCGGCGGCGGTCTCCCCGCCGGGCCGCCCTCGAAGCGCGCCTGGTACTCGGAGCCGTCGAGCGCCACGAGGTCGCCGCCTGCCAGGAGGACGACGTCCCCGTTGCGCCAGCCGCCGGGCACGGCCCGGACGTCGGCGACCAGGCCGACGCACCCGACCACCGGCGTGGGCGGGATCGCGCGCCCGTCGGTCTCGTTGTAGAGCGAGACGTTGCCCGAGACGACCGGAATGCCGAGCACCTCGCAGGCACGCGCCATTCCCTCGATCGCCTCGGCGAGCTCCCAGGCGATCTCGGGCTTCTCCGGGTTCCCGAAGTTGAGGCAGTCGGTGATCGCGAGCGGGCGCCCGCCGGCGCAGGCGACGTTACGCGCCGACTCGAAGACGGCACGGGCGCCGGCCGCGCGCGGGTCGAGGGCCGCGCCGCGTCCCGGCCCGTCGAGCGAGACGGCGATGCCGGCGAGGGAGGGCCGCAGGCGGAGCACGGCGGCGTCCAGGCCGGGGCGGCGCACGGTGCGCGAGCCGACGAGGTGGTCGTAGCGCTCGAAGACCGGTCGGCGGCTGCGGACGTTCGGCGAGCCCAGGAGCTCCAGCAGCTCGCGGCGCTCGGCGGGGCGCGGCTCGAGCTCGAGCGGCGGAGAAAGAGTGCGTGCGGCCGTCTCGACCGTGTACCGCGGCGTCGCCTCGGTGAGGTACTCGACTGGGATGGCGCCGACCTCTTCGTCGTCGACGTACGCGCGCAGCTCGCCGGAGTCGGTGACCTCGCCGATCACGGAGCAGTCGAGCTCCCACTTTTGGCAGACCGTCTCCACGGCCTCGAGCCGCTCGGGAGCGACGACGGCGACCATCCGCTCCTGGCTCTCGGAAACCATGATCTCGACCGGCGCCAGGTCGGGCTCCCGCAGGGGGACGCGGTCGAGGTGGACGTCGAGGCCCGCGCCCCCGCGCCCGGCCATCTCGGCGAGCGAGGAGGCGAGCCCGGCCGCGCCCAGGTCCTGCAGCGACTCGACGAGCCCGCCTTCGGTGAGCTCGAGGCTGGCCTCGATCAGCTTCTTCCCCGTGAACGGGTCGCCGATCTGGACGGTCGGGCGCTTGTCCTCGTCCTCGTCGGAGAGCTCCTGGCTCGCAAGGACGCTGGCACCGCCGATGCCGTCGCGGCCCGTCGTGGCGCCGTAGAGGACGACGAGGTTCCCCGGGCCGGTCGCGCTCGCGCGCGTGAGGCGCTCCGCGGGGAGGAGGCCGACGCACATCGCGTTCACCAGCGGGTTCCCGCGGTAGGCGTCGTCGAAGACCGCCTCGCCGCCCACCGTGGGGACGCCGACGCAGTTCCCGTAGTGGCCGATGCCGCCGACGGCCCGGTCGAAGGCGAAGTCGGGCGCGCCGAAGCGGAGCCCGTCCAGCAGCGCGACCGGGCGCGCGCCCATGGCGATGATGTCGCGAAGGATGCCGCCCACCCCGGTCGCGGCGCCCTGGAAGGGCTCGACCGCCGACGGATGGTTGTGGCTCTCGACCTTGAAGGCGCACGCGAGCCCGTCGCCGAGGTCGACGACGCCGGCGTTCTCGCCCGGGCCCTGGAGGACGGCCGGCCCGTCCGTGGGGAAGCGCCTCAGCAGCCGGGCCGAGTGCTTGTACCCGCAGTGCTCGGACCACAGGAGCGAGAAGACGCCGAGCTCGAAGTCGTTCGGGCTTCGCCCGAGCAGGCTTCGGATACGGTCGAGCTCCCCGTCCGTGAGGCCGAGAACGCGATGGAGCGGCTGTTCCGCCACGGAGCTCAAGGGAGGCTTCCACTCTACCGTCCACACCGGAGCGCGAGAGCCTCTAGGTAGCCTCTGGCCCGTGGTCCGCGGCTACGTCCCACTGCTCGCGATCGTCGCCGCGATCTGGGGCGCGTCGTACCTGTTCATCAAGGTCGCCGTGGACGAGGTCGAGCCGTCGGCGATGATGTTCTTCCGCCTCGTCCTCGCCACCGCGGTGCTCCTGCCGGTGCTGATCTGGCGGCTGGGCGCGCGCGAGGCCGCAGGCGAGCTGCGGGCCACCGGCTGGAAGGGCTTCGCCATCGGTTTCCTCAACGCGTCGTTCCCGTTCGTCCTCATCGCCTGGGGCGAGAAGTACGTCGACTCGGGCGTCGCCGCGATCGCGAACGCCACGGTGCCGATCTTTGTCGTCCTGCTCGCGCTCAAGTTCAATCCGAGCGAACGCGTCCACGGCATCCGGCTCGCGGGAATCCTCGTCGGGCTGGCCGGCGTCGGCGTGCTCGCAGGGCTGCACCCGGAGGGCGGCTGGTACGCGGTCGCGGGCACGCTCGCGATCGTCGTCGCCTCGCTCTCGTATGCGAGCGCGAACCACTTCGTCCAGCACAACTACGGCACCACGGCGCCGATCGTGATCGCGAGCGTCTCGTGCGCGACCGGGGCGGTGATCCTGCTCCCGTTCGCGATCGTCCAGTGGCCGGAGCAGCTGCCGAGCTGGGAGGCGATCGGCTCGATCGTGGCGCTCGGCGTCTTCGGGACGGCGATCGCGCTGCTCTTCTTCTACCGCCTGCTGAAGCGCTACGGGGCCTCGCGCGCCTCGCTCGTCACCTACTTGCTGCCGCCCGTCGCGCTCGTCTACGGGGTCTTCATCCTCGACGAGGAGATCACGCTCAACGCCGCGCTCGGGCTCGTGCTCATCCTCGCCGGCGTCGCGCTCGGGTCGGGAGCGAGCGCGCGTCTGCTCCGGCGGGGGCGCAGCGCCGAGGCCGAGCCCGAGCCCGCGACGCCCCCGGCATGACCGAGCCGCTCCTCGGTGAGGGATTCCGCGTCCGCCGCGCGACCGCCGAGGACATCGAGTTCATGTCCGACCTGGCCGGGCACGACGAGATCGAGCCGTTCATGGCCGCGGTGTCGGTGCGCGAGCCCGACGCGCTCCTCGACGAGGTGCGGCGCTCGGAGGAGGAGCCCGAGCTTCACGGCCGCTTCGTCATCGAGGTCGAGGACGCGTCGGCTGGCGTGATGGCGTTCGACGTCGCGAATCGTCGCAGCCGCATCGCCTACCTCCACGCGATCATGCTCGATCCCGGCTTTCGCGGCCACGGCCTCGCGACCCAGGCGACCCGGCTGCTCACGCGCCACCTCGTCTTCGACCTCGACTACCACCGTGTCCAGCTCGAGGTCTACGGCTTCAACGAGCGCGCCGTGCGCCTCTTCGAGCGCGCCGGCTTCGTTCGCGAGGGCGTGCGCCGCCAGGCCTACTGGCGCCACGGCAAGTGGGTCGACGGCGTCCTCTTCGGGCTCGTGCGCGAGGACCTCCAGGTCGCGTAGGTAGGCTCGCGCCATGTCCGTCGGAGACGGGACTGAGTGGCGCTCGAACTGGTCTCGACCCGGATGGCCGGCTCGTCCTCGCGGACGCGACGTGGCCGAGCTGCTCTGCTTCACCCCGACCCAGCCCACCGACCCAGAGGAGGCTCCCTGACCATGGAGCTGATCCACACCTGCTACCGCATCACCGACCCGGACCGCTCGGTCGCCTTCTACGAGGCGCTCGGCTTCGAGGAGCGCCGGCGCCTGCCCATTCGCGAGGAGGCGATCAACATCTTCATGGGCCTTCCCGGAGACGGCGACCGGCTCGAGCTCACGTACAACTTCGGCGTCGACTCCTACGAGCTCGGCTCAGCCTACGGTCACATCGCGCTCACCGTGGACGACATCGCCGGCACCCTGGAGCGCCTCGCGGCCGAGGGGATCGAGCCGGAGCGGCCCCCGTACACCGTGCGCGACGGCGGGTCCCTGATCTGTTTCGTCCAGGACCCGGACGGCTACAGAGTCGAGCTGATCGAACGCCGCTGAACGCTGGGGCCAGGCGGTTCTCGGACGACTACAGGGTGGAGCTAGTCGAGCAGCGATGACATTGCCCACGCGTAGGTCGTGGATGGGCCGAGCGTCCTCCGACGAGGAGGTCAGGTCGTCGGCAGGAACGACCACGGATCGCCGTCTTCGCGTCTCCGAACCGATCAGTCTTTGACCGCATAGAGCTGCCAATCTCCGGGAACCCCCTTCATCGCCGCGGTTCCACGCGCCTCGAACTGAAGGCCCGAGCCGGCGACGAGGTCCTTGACGGTGCTGGAGACCAAGACCTCGTCGGGCTCAGCCGCCTCGGCGATGCGAGCACCGATATGTACCGCTATCCCGGTCACCTTTCCGTCCACGAGTTCGCACTCGCCGGTGTGAAGGCCGATTCTCAACGATAGGCCGAGGTCCCCGACAGCTTCCCTGATCGTCTGGGCGCACCGGATGGCTCGGGCTGGGCCTTCGAACCTCGCAAAGAAGCCGTCTCCGCTCGTATCCACCTCCTTGCCCCCATAGCGGGACAGCTGCCGCCGGATCGCCGAGTGGTGCTGTTGAAGCAATTCCCTCCACCGTGCGTCGCCGAGTTCAG
Organism: uncultured Actinomycetes bacterium; assembly: GCA_963811635.1. Taxonomy (GTDB): domain Bacteria; phylum Actinomycetota; class Thermoleophilia; order Gaiellales; family Gaiellaceae; genus JAIBJN01. The sequence goes on along the minus strand of CAWESB010000011.1, from coordinate 179,008 downwards.
CCGCCTTGCCCGTCGAGCCGACGATGTCGGTGAAGACGACGGTCGCAAGAACGCGGTTGGGCTCGTGCCACGTGGGCTCCCTCGATACCTCGTCGATGAATTCGCGCGTTACGGCGATGAGCTCCGCCGAGCTGCCGGTGAACGGCGAGTGATCGGCCCCCGGTAGCTCGACAAATCTCGCCCCGACAATACGGTCCGCGAGATACTGACCGGCGGCGAGGTCCACGACCTGATCCCCGACCCTGTGCGCCACAAGGGTAGGGACGTGTATTGCCGACAACACGTCCCGCACGTCGTTCTCCATGTTCATCCTTCGGAACGCCGCGTAGGCGCCGGGGCTCGCGCTTTGGCGGAGGTACGCGCTCCATTGCGGCGCGTTCGAGTCAGGGAGGCTGGGTGAGTACCGCCGCAACATGTCGAGCCCGTGCCCCTCGCTTCCCCAGCGATGTTCCTCCTCCTCGACGACACGGAGATATTCCGCCTCCGTCGGGCCCCACGGATGGTCCGGCGCCCACAGAGTTCGCGCGGCGGTGCCGGTGAGGAGGAGCGCAGCGGTGCGCTCCGGGTAGGTGGCGGCAAAGACGATGCTCATCATCCCTCCGGTATCGACACCGAACAGAGCGGCCCGCTCCGATCGCGCGGCATCCATGACCGCCCGGACGTCCTCCATCTGCGTCTCGAGAGGCGCGTACCCCCGAATGGGATCGGACATCCCTGTCCCGCGCTTGTCGAACTGGATCACCCGGGCAAAGGACGCCGCCGCTTCGAGGAACTGGGCGCGGCCAGTGAGCAACCAGCCGACCTCGATGTTCGAGACGAATCCTGGGGCGAATACCAGATCCACCGGCCCTTCGCCGAAGACTTGATACGCAATCCAGACGTCTCCGCTTCTCGCATAACGCGTTTCCGGCAGGTCCACACGTGCATTGTTGCCCGGCCACGATTCGTACGCGAGCAACGGAACCGAAGCCGTCGCCTCGCCCGCTGACGATGTCGAGATCCCCGCGGTCGTCCTCGTCCTCTGACGCTCGAGCAACTCGACCATCGCCGGTACTCGAACGGCCAAACGGGTCGAACTAATTGAGGACGTGTCGCTGCAGCGCGTGGGCTATCAACTTGCAAACATACGCTTCCTAGACGGCTATAGGGTCGAGCTCATCGAGCGGCTGAACGCCGGGCCCGTAGTCCGGCCTTAGGGCAGCTTCTGGAAGATTCGTGAGGCGTGATATCTCCAACGAGCCGGGGCTCCGGCGTCGCGGTGATCGAGCGCCGCTAGGGTGCAGCGGATGACCGACGAGTCGCCCGCCGACGTCCGCATCCTGGTCGGCCGTTGCGAGTGCGGAGCGGTCAGCTACCGGGTCGAGGACGCGTTCCGGTACGCGGCGAACTGTCACTGCTCGCGTTGTCGTGCGGCGACCGGCTCCGCGTTCAAGGCGTTTGCCGGCATCGAGCGCGAGAAGCTCGAGATCACCGACGGGGCGAACGCCCTGCTCGTCTACGGAGAGGACGATCTCAACGACACGCGATGCGGGGTGTGCGGCTCGCTGCTCTTTTCCGTCGTTCGCGACGGCGAGTACGTGCACGTCGCGCTCGGCTCGCTCGTGGATGCCCCTGCCATTCGTCCGACGGAGCACATCTTCGTCGGCTCGAAGGCACCGTGGTTCGAGATTACCGACGACCTCCCGCAAGCCGAGGAGCTCGAGTGAGCATCTGCGGCCCATCGCGGGCCGCGGCGTGAGCCGACCCCTCTCCGTCTGCATCGCGGGCGCCACGGGGTGGGTCGGGCAGGCTCTCGTCCGGGCGGTGCTGGACGCGCCCGATCTCGCGCTGGCCGGCGCGGTCGGCCGCTCGGCGGCGGGGCGGGATCTCGGGGAGGCGCTCGGCGGAGACGCTCTCGGAGTCCAGGTGCACGCGACAGTCGCCGAGGCCGTCGAGGGCGTCGACGTCCTCGTCGACTACACCTCCGCCTCGGCGGTCAAGGTGAACACCCTGGCCGCGATCGACGCCGGGGCGGCCGTCGTGATCGGCAGCTCGGGCCTCACGGCCTCGGACTTCGACGAGATCGACGCGTTGGCCCGTCGGCGCTCGGTGGGCGTCGTCGCATCCGGGAACTTCTCCCTGACGGCGGCGATGTGCCAGGCTGCGGCGCTCCTCGCGGCCCGCCACCTGCCGCAGTGGGAGGTCATCGACTACGCGAGCGCCTCCAAGCCCGACGTCCCGAGCGGGACGGCGCGCGAGCTCGCGGAACGGCTGGGGGAGATCCGCCGTCCGGAGCTCGGGTATCCGATCGAGGACCTCCACGGCCCGCAGGAGGCGCGCGGGGCGACGGTCGGAGGCGCCCAAGTCCATTCCGTGCGCCTGCCGAGCTTCGTCGTGTCGACGGAGGTCGTCTTCGCCGCTCCCGACGAGCGGCTGACCATCCGCCACGACGCGGGCGGAACTCCCGAGCCGTACGTGCAGGGAACCCTGCTGGCCGTGCGGAAGGTGGTCGGGCGAGTCGGACTGACGCGGGGGCTCGACACCCTCCTCCTCGAAGGCGGCTAGACCGTTCGCGCCACGGCGACGGGGCGCCTGCCGACGCCCCGTCGAGATCTCGTCGCGCTCGCGTCCCTAGTCGACGACTCCGCAGGCCACCCGCGCCCCGGCGTCGCCCGTGGCGAGCGTCGCCGAGTCGGGACCGAAGACACCCTCGGTCGTCGACTGGTAGCGGGTGGGGATGTTCGCGAAGTTGTCGGGCGCGGCGTGGATGATGATCGCCGACCCGTCGGCGTCGAACAGCTCGTCGATGGAGTAGTTGTCCGTCGAGAACTGCGCCTCGGCCGTGCCGTCGTCGAGGACGAGCAGGCTGGGCATGTCGCCGGCGTGCGAGCCGTGCCCGACGCCGCCCGGGTTGTAGTGGCCGCCGGCCGTCGTGAACGGCGCGACGCACTGTCCGACCGCGTGGACGTGGAAGCCGTGGAAGCCCGGCGTGAATCCGGTGACCTCGCCGCGGACGATCACCTTGTCGCCCTGCTTCGTGAGCTTCACGAAGCCGACGTCGGCGCCCGCGGCATCGTGCAGATCGACCTTGACGTGATTCCGTGACGACGAGGTTCCGCCCCCACTGCCGTAGAGCGGGGCCGTCAACGCTCCGGCGAGCGCCACGGTTGCGATGCCGAGGAGAACCGCCTTCCTCGAGCGGAAGCGTTCCGGCATGCCTACCTCCCCCTTTCGTTTCCGATTGCCGTTCCGCGCGCTGGCTCTCCCCGGGACGCACGAGCACCTGCCGCTGTTTCGCGACCCGTCGAAGCCCGTGGGGAGAGCTGCACGGCAGCGAAACGAGGTTGACGGCGGCATCCTGACACGTCGGCTGCAGGATCAAGGCAATCCCGTTTGAGGTTCGTGACGATCTCGGCACGAACCCGAGACACTCCGGTGCGTTTTCCCGCGCTACGGTCGATGTGATGACGACCAAGGCGATCACGGGGCCAAAGGCGGCGAAGGCCGCCACGCCCTGGGGGCAGACGACGGTGCTCGAGGAGCTGCGCGTCCCCCAGCGGTCCGGCGACCGCCGCTTCGAGACGATCGTCCAACTGCTCGAGGACGAGAAGGGAGGTGAGCTCGTCCGCTTCGCCTACACGACTGGCGGCACGGCTCGCCGGGGCCCGGTCACGCTTCGGGGACGCGATCTCGAGCGCCTGCGCTCGCAGCTCGGCTCGGCCCCGCGGCTCGCCGAGGCGCTGGGCCTCACGGCGCCGTAGCCGCCCAGCACAACTTCATATGCGACGGCACGGCTGGCTACGCGCGGGCGTAGGAGCGCTCGCGGGCGGCATCCACCATCGACGCGAGGATCAGGCCGCCGTCGGCCGAGCCGAGCAGGGTGTCGACCGCATGCTCCGGGTGCGGCATCAGCCCGAGGACGTTCCCGTCCGCGTTCACGACCCCGGCGATGTCCTCGTCCGACCCGTTCGGGTTCTCTCCCGGCGCGTAGCGCAGGACGACCTGTTCGGCGGGGAGATCGGCCGGCGCCTGGTAGCAGCCGTCCCCGTGCTTGACCGGGATGACGAGCGTCTGCCCTGCCTTGCACCGCGCGGTGAACGGGGTGTCCGCCCGCTCGACGACGAGGGGTACGTCGCGGCAGACGAAGGAGAGCGACGCGTTCGGGCGGAGCACGCCCGGGAGGAGCCCTGCCTCGCAGAGGATCTGGAAGCCGTTGCAGATCCCGAGCACCGGTCCGCCGTCACGCGCGAACCCGGCCACCGCTTCCATGGCGGGCGCGAAGCGCGCGATCGCCCCGGCGCGCAGGTAGTCCCCGTAGGAGAAGCCCCCCGGCAGGACGACGCCGTCTACCCGCGGGAAGTCGCGCTCGGCGTGCCAGACGAGCTGCGGCTCGCCGCCGAGCGCCGAGAGCGCCCACGCGGCGTCCCGGTCGTCGTTCGACCCCGGGAAGACGAGAACCGCGATCCGCGGCCGCCGCTCCGTCACGCCGGCCGATCCTCGAGCTCGATCACGTAGCTCTCGATCAGCGGGTTGGCGAGCAGGCGCTCGCACATCTGCTCGACCTGGGCGCGGGCCTCGTCCGAGCTCGCCGCGTCGACCTCGAGGTCGATCACGCGGCCGATGCGCGCGTCGCCGACGGGGAAGCCGAGCTGCTTGAGCGAGCGCTCGACCGCCGCGCCCTGGGGATCGAGGATGCCGCCTTTCGGCCGGACGAGCACGGTCGCCCTCATCGGAGCACCACGTCCGGGTTCGCGAGGTAGTCGGCGAACGCGATCCCGGCGACGCGCTCGAACGCCTCGACGTATCGTGCGCGCGTGCCGTCCACGACCTCCTGTGGGAGCTCCGGGCCCGGAGGCGTCTTGTCCCAGCCGAGCGACTCGCAGTAGTCCCGCACGTACTGCTTGTCGAAGGACGGCTGTGAGCGGCCCGGCTCGTAGTCGTCCGCCGGCCAGAAGCGGGACGAATCCGGCGTCAGCGCCTCGTCGCCGAGGGTCAGCGTCCCGTCGGGGTCGATCCCGAGCTCGAACTTCGTGTCCGCGATGATGATGCCACGGTCGGCGGCGTACGCGGCCGCGTGCTCGTAGAGCGCGATCGCGATCCGCTCGACTCGGTCGAAGAGCTCCTCGCCGACGAGCGCGCTCGCGCGCGTCCGGTCGATGTTCTCGTCGTGCCCCTCGTGCGCCTTCGTCGCCGGCGTGAAGATGGGCGTGGGCAGCTTGTCCGACTCGCGCAGGCCCGCCGGGAGCCGGTGCCCGCACACCTCGCCGGAGGCAAGGTAGTCCTTCCAGCCCGAGCCGGCGAGATAGCCGCGCACGACGCACTCGATCGGCAGCATGGAGAGCCGGCGCGCCTCGGTCGAGCGGCCGTCGCCCCGCAAGGCGAGGAGGTGGTTGGGAACGATCTCGCGCGTGCGCGCGAACCAGAAGCCGGAGAGGCCGGTGAGCACCCGTCCCTTGTCCGGGATGTCGGTCGGGAGCACGACGTCGAAGGTCGAGATGCGGTCGCTCGCGACGAGCAGGAGCCTGTCCTCGTCGAGCTCGTAGATGTCGCGGACCTTGCCGCTCCCCACGTGGACGGCCTCAGGCATGAACGGCTTCCTCCTTTCGCTCTCGGGTTCTCTCCGCGAGCGCCGCGAGGCGCTCGAACAGAACGTCGACGTGGCGGAGCGCGTCACGGAGGTCGAAGGCCTCCGCCAATGCCTCCGCGTCGAGGCGGGCGGCGATCTCCGCGTCGGCGGCAACAAGCTCCCGGAAGTCCCGCTCCTCGTCCCAGGCGGCGAGCGCGTTTCGCTGCACCAGCCGGTACGCGTCGTCACGGGGGAGCCCCGCGGCCACGAGCGCGAGCAGCACGCGCTGGCTGAAGACGAGGCCGTGCGAGGCGTCGAGGTTTCGCCGCATCCGCTCGGCGTCGACGACGAGCCCGTCGACGAGCCACGCGAAGCGGTCGAGCATGTAGTCGAGGGCCAGGAACGAGTCAGGGAGAACCACCCGCTCCGCGCTCGAGTGGGAGATGTCGCGCTCGTGCCAGAGGGCGACGTTCTCGAAGCCGACGACGGCGGCCGCGCGCACGACGCGGGACAGGCCGGAGATTCGCTCCGCGACGACCGGGTTCCGCTTGTGCGGCATCGCCGATGAGCCCTTCTGACCCTTGCGAAACGGCTCCTGCACCTCGCGAACCTCGGTGCGGGCGAGATGCCGGACCTCCGTGGCGAAGCGGTCGAGCGAGGCGGCGGTCACCGCCAGCGCCGAAAGGAGCTCCGCGTATCGGTCACGCGGGACCACCTGGGTCGCGGCCGGCTCGGGGACGAGGCCGAGGCGCTCGCACGCCAGGCGCTCCACCTCCGGGTCGCCGCCACCGTACGTCCCGACGGCGCCGGCGAGCTTGCCGACTCGCATCCCCTCCAGCGCGCGCGCGAGGCGCTCGCGGTCGCGCTCGAGCTCGAAGGCCCAGCCGGCGAGCTTCGCGCCGAAGGTGATCGGCTCGGCGTGGACCCCGTGTGTCCGTCCGGCCATAGCGGTGTCGCGGTGCTCCTCGGCGCGCCCGACCACGGCCTCGAGCGCGCGGTCGACGCCGTCGAGCACGAGCGCGCCGGCCTCGCGCACCTGCAGCGCCGTCGCGGTGTCGAGCACGTCCGACGAGGTCAGGCCGTAGTGAAGCCAGCGGCCGGAGTCCCCGAGCCCTTCGGCGACCGCATCTACGAACGCTGCCAGGTCGTGCTGGGTCCGCTCCTCGATCTCCGCGACCCGCTCGGGCGTCGGCGCCACCGCGCGCTCACGCACCTCGCCCGCCGCCTCGGCCGGGACGGCGCCGATCTCGGCCCAGGCATCGAGCGCCGCGAGCTCGACCTCGAGCCAGCGAGCGAGCTTGCCCTCTTCCGACCAGACGAGCTTCATGGCCGGTCGGGAGTAGCGGGCGATCACACCGGCAAGTCTAGAGAGGCCGGAGGCTACAGCTCGCCGGTCGGGCGCTCGGCCGGCCCCGGATAGCCGCCGCCCTGGGCGAGGATCTTCGCGGCGAGGATGGCGGCGTTGCGCGCGCCGTTGACCGACACGCACGCGACCGGGACGCCCGGGGGCATCTGCACGATCGAGAGCAGCGCGTCCAGGCCGCCCATGACGCTCTTCGACGAGGTCAGCGGCACGCCGATGACCGGAAGGTCCGTGTAGGCGGCGACGACGCCCGGGAGCGCGGCGGCCATGCCTGCGCCGGCGATCAGAACGCGGGTCCCGCGGAGCGCCGCAGTCGACGCGTACTCGGCAACGGCCCGCGGATTGCGATGCGCCGACAGGACCTTGAGCTCCCAGGAGATCCCGCGTTCGTTGAGCTCGACCCCGGCCGGCTCGATCGCCTCACGGTCGGACTCTGAGCCGATGACGATGCCGACGAGCGCGCCCATCTCGTCGAACTCCTCGAGGATGGGGATCGGGAGCGGGCTTTCGTCAGGCATTGGCGTGAACTGCTCCGAGCGCGATGTCGTGACGGTACTGCACCCCGGCGAGGTCGATGCGCTCTACCGCGCGGTATGCTCGCTCGCGGGCGTCGGCCAGCGACTCGCCGAGCGCAGTGACGTTGAGCACCCGCCCTCCGGCCGTCACGAGCCTGCCCTCTCGCAGCGCGGTCCCGGCGTGGAAGACCAACGCACCTTCCGCCTCGGCGCGGTCGAGGCCGGAGATCTCCGCTCCTGTTTCGGGTGCGTCGGGATAGCCCTCGGCGGCGAGGACGACGGTCACCGCGGCTTCGCTCCCGGCGGCGAGGTCGATGCCTGCAAGCGATTCTGCCGCGACCGCGGCGAGCGCCTCGAGCAGGTCACCCTCGAGCCTCGGCAAGATCGCCTGCGTCTCCGGGTCGCCGAAGCGGCAGTTGAACTCGAGCACGAAGGGCCCGTCCTCCGTCAGCATCAAGCCGGCGTAGAGCAGTCCGTGGAAGGGCGCTCCCCGTGCGGCGAGCTCCCGCAGAACCGGCCGGTGCACGGTCTCGACGAGCTCCTCCGTGCGACCCTCGCCCAGCCACGGCACGGGCGAGTAGCTTCCCATCCCCCCGGTGTTGGGCCCGTGGTCTTCGTCGAGCAGCCGCTTGAAGTCCTGGGCCGGCGCGAGCGGAAGCGCGTCGCGCCCATCGCAGAGGGCGAAGAGCGAGACCTCCTCGCCTTCGAGCAGCTCCTCGACGACGACGTGTCCCCCGAGTGCCTCCGCGCGCGGCAGCGCCGCCCGGAGCTCGGCATCCGTCCGGCAGACGAAGACGCCCTTGCCGGCTGCAAGCCCGTCCGCCTTGACGACGCAGGGCGCGCGCGGCTCGTCGAGCTCGCCCGCCGTGGGGACTCCGGCCGCCTGGAGGACGTCCTTGGCGAAGGCCTTGGAGCCCTCGATGCGCGCGGCCGCGGCGCCTGGCCCGAAGACCGCGACGCCGGCAGCGCGAAGCGCGTCCGCAAGCCCGTCGACGAGCGGCGCCTCCGGCCCGACGACGACCAGATCGATCCCCGCGCGGCGGCAGAGGTCGAGCACCGCTCCCGGCTCATCCGGACGCACGGGATGGCAGGTTCCGAGCCTGGCGATCCCCGGGTTGCCGGGGGCGGCGTGGAGCTCGCCCAGAAGCGGGCTCTGCGCGATCCGCCACGCGAGTGCATGCTCGCGGCCGCCGCCGCCGACGATCAGGACGTTCACGAGGGCGAGTGTAGTCGCGGCTCCGGGTGACCGACCCGTCGGTGCAAAGTCGTCACACACCGGCACGCTCTCGACCCATTCGGTCACCCACGGGTGCGAACTTCGGCGTTACGCTGGAAGCGGAGGGAGGCCCGCGGCCGGCCCCCGCGGGCGCGCGTGTACCTGTGCCCCCGCACGTGCTTCCAGGCGCCGATGCGCGTTCCAATCGCGGCGACGCTTCGCGCTAGAGCCGCGTCACGGCGGGCAATAGTATTGCCTTCCTGAATTCGGCGGCCTCGCGCCGCTCGTCGAGAAAACAGAGGAGGGAGCGCGTGCCGACCGATCTCGAAGCCTTCGTCAGCGCCGACGGTCGTGACGAGAAGATCGCCGAGGTCCGCAAGAGGATCGACGACCTCGGGATCACCTACATCTACTACCAGTTCCCCTCCGTCACGGGCCGGATCATGGGCAAGGGCGTCCCTGCTCCGCACTGGGAGACGATTGCCAACAAGGGCTTCCAGCTCGTCTACGGCGCGACCGCCAACCTCTTCACCGACCGCCACGGCAACTACATCGGCTACGGGCCGGAGGCCGCGGAGCTCGTCGGTGTCCCCGAGCCGGAGACGTTCATGCCGCTCCCGTGGGACTCCCGGGTCGCGCGTGTCTGGGTCACCTGCTTCCGCAACCGCGAGGAGCGCGAGGATCCCGGCGCCTTCCTCACCTCGGACTGCCGCGCGAACCTGAAGCAGATCCAGGCCGACTTCGAGGCAGACACCGGCCTCCACCTCCGCGCCGGCACCGAGCCGGAGATGATGTGGCTCAAGCTGGACGAGAAGGGCGCGCCCTCGGTGGAGGGCAAGACGAAGCCCTACTGCTACCACATCGACCAGTTCTCCGAGCTCCAGCCGATCATCCACAAGGTGATCGAGTACGGGCAGAAGATGGGGCTCGACATGATCCAGGGCGACCACGAGGACGCGCCCGGCCAGATCGAGCTCAACTTCGGATTCGACCGCGCGGAGAAGACCGCCGACAACCTCTCCACCTTCCGCCAGGTCTGCAAGCAGGTCGGGCGCGAGCTGGACGCCTTCCCGTGCTTCATGCCGAAGCCGTTCATGGGCGTCTCCGCGAACGGCTGCCACCACAACATCTCGCTCTGGCGTGGCGACGAGAACGCCTTCGACCCCGACACCGACGACCGGCAGAAGCCGAGTCAGACCGGCCTCTACGCGATCGGCGGAATCCTCGAGCACCTCGGCGCGCTCACGGCCGTCACCGCGTCGACCGTCAACTCGTACCGCCGCCTCTGGGACACGGGCTTCTGGGCGCCGGTGTTCGCCGACTGGGGCTACCAGAACCGCACGACCGCGCTGCGCGTCTCCGCTCCCGGCCGCTTCGAGTACCGCTCGGTCGACTCGGCGGTGAACCCGTACCTCTCGCTCGCCGCACTCATCGCCGCGATGCGCGACGGCATCGACCGCAAGGTCGATCCCGGCGAGCCCGAGGAGCGGAACATCTATGACGCGATGGAGGCCGGCAAGGAGGTCAAGAAGATCCCGATGACCTTCGGCGACGCGCTCGACGCGCTCGAGGCGGACGACGTGATCAGGTCCGCGCTACCCGGCGATATGTACCGTGTGTTCATGCACTACAAGCGCGACGAGTGGGAGCGGTACTGCGCGCAGGTCAGCGACTGGGACGTCACCGAGTACCTCGACGTCCTTCCGTAGAAAGCGAGCGCGAAATGTGCGGAATTGCAGGCATCATCTACCGCGACGGGACCCATGAGATCGGGCGCGACATGACGCGGATGCTCCAGTCGATGAAGCACCGCGGGCCCGACTCGACCGGCTACGCGCTCTACCGCCCGCTCGACGACCAGATGGTCATGCGCTACAAGCTCGCCGACGCGAACACGCCGCGCGACTTCGAGTTCTCCGACCGGCTCGACCGGCACCAGGATCAGGTCGTGCGGCGCCTGAAGGCGATGGGCGCCGACATCCACGACGTCGAGGAGGAGACCGAGTACGCCTACCGCGTGGCGTTCACCGTCCCGAACGGGACGCTGAAGGAGCTCGCCGACCGGATCGAGGACATCCCCGAGGCCGAGGTGCTCTCGCTCGGCTATTCGCTGGAGATCGTCAAGGACCTCGGGGACGCCGAGGAGGTCGCCGAGCAGTACGACCTCAAGGGCTTCACGGGCACGCACGCGATCGGCCACGTGCGCATGGCCACCGAGTCGGACGTCGACATCTCGGGCGCGCACCCGTATTGGGCCTACCCCTTCTCCGACGTCGCCGTCGTCCACAACGGCCAGCTGACGAACTACTTCCAGTGGAAGCGGCGGCTCGAGCGCAGCGGCCACCGCTTCCAGTCCGAGTGCGACTCCGAGATCATCGCTGTCTACCTCGCCGAGAAGATGAGCGAGGGGGCGAGCCTCGAGGGCGCCATGCAGGACTCGCTGGAGGAGCTCGACGGCGTCTTCACCTACATCGCGGTCACTGCCGACGCGCTCGGCGTCTGCAAGGACGAGATGGCCGCGAAGCCGCTCGTGCTCTACGAGTCGGACGGCGTCGTGGCGCTCGCCTCCGAGGAGATCGCGATTCGCGCGATCGTCGACCACGAGATCGACACGTACGACCCCTACGAGGGCGAGGTGATGGTGTGGCAGCGGTAGGCGAGTCGAGGATCACGTACGACGCTCGCGGGCTCGCGGAGCCGTTCGCGGACGCGCCGCGCACCGCGGAGATCGAGAACGGGCGCGCGACCTTCGACGCGCAGGACCTGACCACGCGCCAGATCAACCTCGAGCTCCGGCGCCTTCTCTACGAGGAGGGCGTCACCGACGTGACCGTCCTCAACCCCGGCTCGAAGCACTCGATCGGCGTCGGCATCCTCACGCGCTGCCGGATCACCTTCGGCGGCAGCCTCGGCTACTTTGGCTGCGGCCTCATCGACGGCCCCGAGATCCACATCACCGGCCGGGTGGGCTGGTCGGCCTGCGAGAACATGATGTCCGGTGTCGTCATCGTCGACGGCAACGCCGGCTCGCTGACCGCGGCGGCCATCCGCGGGGGCGACGTCGTGATCAGGGGAAGAGTCGGCGCCCGCACCGGAATCGACCAGAAGGGCGGCACCGTGATCGTCCTCGGGGAAGCCGGCTCGATGACCGGCTTCATGATGCAGCGCGGCCGCCAGATCCTCCTCGGCGACGTCGGACCGGGCCTCGGAGACTCGATGTACGACGGGACGATCTACGTCGGCGGCAAGGTCAAGTCGCTCGGCATCGACTGCGTACCGGGAGAGTGGACCGACGCCGACACCGAGTTCATCGAGCGCAAGTTCAGGATCTACGGCCTGGGCGACCCGCCGGAGCTGCAGAAGTTCGTCTGCGGCAAGAAGCTCTACAACTACGACAACCTCGAGCCCTCGGAACGAAAGCTGGTGCTGTGATGGCCGACGAGCGCGAACGCACCGTCCTCGGGCACAGCGGGATCTTCACCCCGGACGTCATCAACGACATCCACATAAAGGCCGAGTTCGGCCGCTACCGCATGCGGGGCTTCTCGATGTTCAAGAAGATCCCGCACTGGGACGACCTCATGTTCATGCCGGGCACGCTGACCCGGTTCGTGATCGAGGGCTACCGCGAGAAGTGCGTGACGAAGACCGTGCTCGGCGCCCGCTTCGCGAAGAAGCCGATCGAACTCGACATCCCGATCTACATCACCGGCATGAGCTTCGGCGCGCTCTCGCTCGAGGCGAAGATGGCCCTGGCGAAGGGCGCCTCCATGGCCGGCACGGCGACCTGCTCGGGCGAGGGCGGGATGATCCCGCCGGAGCGCGACCTGTCGACCAAGTGGTACTACCAGTGCATCCAGAGCCGGTACGGGTTCAACCCGCACCACCTGATGCTCGCGGACGCCTGCGAGTTCTTCATCGGGCAGGGCTGCAAGGTCGGCCTCGGCGGCCACCTGATGGGCCAGAAGGTGACCGAGCAGGTCGCCGAGATGCGCTCGCTCCCGCCGGGGATCGACCAGCGCTCGCCCGCGCGGCATCCCGACTGGCTCGGCCCCGACGACCTCTCGCTCAAGATCCAGGAGATCCGCGAGGCGACCGACTACCAGATTCCGATCCAGCTCAAGCTCGGCGCGGCGCGCGTCTACGACGACGTGCGCATGGCCGCCAAGTGCGGCCCCGACATCATCTACCTCGACGGCGCCGAGGGCGGCACCGGTGCCGGCCCGCACATCGCCACCGAGGAGACGGGCATCCCGCTCATGGCCGCGATCCCCGAGGCGCGGCGCGCGCTCGAGGACGTCGGCCTCGCAGACGACATCGACCTCGTCGTCGCGGGCGGCATCCGCAACGGCGGGGACGTCGCCAAGTGCCTCTCCCTGGGCGCGAAGGCGGTGGCGCTCGGCCACGCGGCGCTGATGGCCCTGAACTGCAACAAGGAGATTCCCGGCGTCACCGACTACGAGGGGACGATCGGCGTTCCGGCGGGCCAGTGCTACCACTGCCACACGGGCAGGTGCCCGGTCGGGATCACGACGCAGGATCCCGAGCTCCGCAAGCGGCTGGTCGTCGATGACGCCGCGGAGCGGGTCTACAACTTCCTGCACACCCTCACGCTCGAGGTGCAGATGCTCGCCCGCGCCTGCGGGAAGACGAACGTCCACTCGCTCGAGCCCGAGGACCTCTGCGCGCTGACGGTCGAGGCCGCCGCGATGGCGAAGGTGCCGCTTGCCGGGACGGACTACGTCCCCGGCGTCACCGAGGAGAAGGCCCTCTCGGAGATCAAGCGACTGCTCGAGAAGCACCTCGAGTACCCGGTCGACTACCTCCCCGAGCAGCCGGCCGAGTACGCGGGGGCGGAGGACTGATGAGCACCAAAGAGCCCGAGAAGATCAAGTCGATCGACGCCGAGTACCTCTCCGGCCGGCGCTTCTCGTACCAGGAGGACATGGCCGAGATCGAGGACGTCGACCTGCTTGCGTCCACCCCGGGCGAGGACATCAACTGGCTCGAGGACGTCGAGCTTCTCGAGGAGGAAGGGACTCCGGCCGTCTTCGACCGCTACTCGAACTCCTTCATCAAGATCTACTTCCCAATTCCTGAGGGCCGGGAGCACGAGATCGCGCGCAAGGTCCTCGTCAAGCACCTCCAGTCGGGCAACTCCTACGGCATCCAGCTGAAGGAGGCGCACGCGAAGTTCCCGCAGCCGCAGCTCGGCCCGTGGGTCGAGGGCTCGCAGACCGTGGGCACGGACTGGAAGCCGCCGGTCCTCGAAGGCTGGGAGCCGCCCGAAGGGCATTAGGAGGGGCCGTTTCCGGCCCCTCCGCAGCACGCGCTCGTTCGCTAGCTCGTCCTAGGCCCCACGACGGCCATAGCCAACGCCGCCGAAGACCAAGAGGACGAGCAGGACGATGAGCAGGATCCAAAGCCACGACATCTACTTCCCCCTCTTGTGGTTGTGAACGGGGATGAGATAGCCGCGGACGCGGTTTTGGAAACCTCTCGCTGAGAAGTCGAAGGGGCAGGCGCCGGGCGGGCCTGCCCCTTCGGGGTTCCCGGAGTCGAGCTTGGCTGCTTCGGCTAGGCGGCGCGGTGCGCCTCGTCAGAGCAGTGTCTCTCCTCGAAACCGGTGTCCGTCCTGTACGGAGGAACTGCCGGGGCGGATTGCATGTCAAAGTCCTCCCGTGCAACGAGCGCTGGATGCCGGCCTGGCCCATGACTTCCGCCGTGATGGCGCGATCTGTGTGCGGGGCGCGTTCTCGGCCGAGGAGGTTGCGCTCGTCGAGCGTGGCGTCGAGCGGAACCTGGCGGAGCCCAGCCCGCGGGCGATCGTCGCAAGCCGCCCCGACGACCCCGGGCGCTTTGTCGAGGACTTCTGCAACTGGCAGGCAATCCCCGAGTACGAGCGCTTCATCCGCGAGTCGAGCGCCGCTGCGATCGCCGGCGCGCTGATGGGCAGCGAGCGGGTGCGCCTCTACCACGACCACCTGCTCGTGAAGGAGCCGGGCACGTCTCAGCGCACGCCCTGGCACCAGGACCAGCCGTACTACAACGTCGAAGGGGCGCAGACCTGCAGCATGTGGATGCCCGTCGATCCGGTGGCGCGCGAGGCCACACTCGAGTTCGTCGCCGGCTCGCACCTCGGCCCGTGGCTGATGCCGCGGACGTTCATGGACAACGAGGCGAAGTGGTTCCCGGAAGGCAGCCTGGAGGAGCTTCCCGACATCGACGCCGACCTCGCCGCGTTTCGGATCCTCGGGTGGGCGCTCGAGCCTGGCGACGCCGTCTTCTTCCACATGCTCACGCTCCATGCCGCGGCCGGGGTCTCGGGGGGGAGCCGTCGGCGGGCGTTCTCGGTGCGCTTTCTCGGCGACGACGTCACGCATGCGCCGAGGCCGTGGAAGACGTCGCCCGAGTTCCCGGGCCTGGCCGAGGAGCTCCCGGCCGGCTCGCCCATGGACCATCCGCTCTTCCCGGTGCTCTGGGAGCGCGGGCCCGCAGGCGCCTAGCCGGTGCCTCTCTCTGCCTTCTTGCTCGCCCTCGGCGCTGCCTTCGTTCACGCGCTCTGGAACCTGCTGCTCGGGCGGGCGCGCGACCCCGAGGCCGCCGGCGCCGTCGCCCTCCTCACGGCCGTTGTCGTCTTCGCACCGGTCGTGGCGGTGCAATGGGACCTCGAGGGAGAGGCCTGGCCGTACGTCGTCGCCAGCTCATTGCTCGAGCTCGTCTACTTCGCCCTTCTCGGCGCCGCCTACCAGCGCGCGGAGGTCTCGGTCGTCTACCCGCTGGCGCGGGGGATCGCCCCGGTGCTCGTCCTGGTCGTCGGCGTCGTGGCGCTCAACGCCGAGACGACCGCGGTGCAGGCGCTCGGCGTCTGCCTGGTCGGCTTGGGCGTTCTGCTTGTACGCGGCCTCGGCCGCCCTGCCGGTTCCTCGGGCGTCCTCTTCGGGCTCGCAATCGCGTGCTCGATCGCTGCGTACACGCTCGTGGACGACGAGGGCATCCGCTACGCGAACGCGGTCACCTACCTCGAGCTCGTGCTGATCGTCCCCGCGATCGGCTACGCGCTCGGGGTCGCCTGGTTCAAGGGAGGCGCAGCGCTTCGCGCCGAGCTGCGCCCTGCGTCCTTCCTCGCGGGCGTCGGGATGTGGGTCGCCTACGGCCTCGTCCTCGCAGCGCTCGCCCGCGCCGAGGCGGCCCCGGTGGCCGCCGTCAGGGAGACGAGCATCGTCATCGCCACCGTCGGCGCAGCGCTGTTCCTGCACGAGAAGGTCGGCCGCTGGCGCCTCGCGGGCGCGGTCCTCGTCGCTATCGGCGTCGCCCTCCTGGGCTTCTGACTTGGCTCCGCAGGACACGTCAGGGGTCAGACCCCTGACGTGTCCGCCAAGGGCCTGCCTCGGCAGGAAATGCCTGCAAACGAACAGAGAGCTGCGTCCCCGAGCGGCGAGGCCGGCTCGGCCCAGACGGCCATGCCCGGGGTCAGACCCCGGACGTGGGCACCGAAGACAGGCTTCTAGCCCTGCAACCAGAGGGCGAGGGCAGCGAGGGAGTTTGCGTCCGAGAGCTCGCCGATGACGCCCCGCAGGGGGAGGCGCTCCATGACGAGGTCGTCGCCCTCCTCGCGCTCGCCGATGCCGACGTCGACGAGCTCCGTCGCCTCGAAGGCGTGGACGTACTCGGTCGAGTAGTCGGGCGCCGCCCAGAACTCGCCGAGCTTGCGCCAGGAGCCGGCGGTGAGGCCGCATTCCTCGACGAGCTCGCGCGCGGCGCACTCCTCCGGGGTCTCGCCCTCCTCGATCGAGCCGGCCGGGAGCTCGAGCGTGCGGCCGTCCGCTCCGGCCCGCGTCTGGCGCACGATGACGATCATTCCGCCGTCGACGGCGACGATGCTGACAGAGTCGGGCTGGCGCAGCACCTCCACGTCGCGGAGTCTAGGCTGCCGCCGTGGCGAAGCCGCGCGCACGGGAGCTCGGAATCCGGATCGGAACGCTCCCGACCGGGGAGCAGAACGCGATCACCGACGTCCCTGGAGTCCGGGTCGGGCATGCGACCGTCGTGGGAGGCGACGCCGTCCGCACGGGCGTCACCGTGGTCTTCCCGCACGAGGGGAACCCGTGGGAGGAGCCCGTCTTCGCGGGCCCGCACCGCCTGAACGGGAACGGTGAGCTCACCGGGCTGGAGTGGATCCGCGAGTCCGGCATGCTCACCTCGCCGATCGGGCTGACGAACACGCACTCCGTCGGCGTCGTCCACGACGCGCTCATCGCCGCGGAGGTCGACCGCCGCGGCGGCGACTCGGAGTTCTGGAGCCTGCCCGTCGTCGGCGAGACGTGGGACGGCCCGCTGAACGACATCAACGGCATGCACGTCAAGCCGGAGCACACCCGCGCCGCTCTCGAGGCGGCTGCGCCGGGGCCGGTTGCGGAGGGGAACGTCGGCAGCGGCACCGGGATGATCTGCCACGAGTTCAAGGGCGGCATCGGGACGTCGTCCAGGGTGGTCGAGGCGGTCGGTGGGCACGTGGTCGGCGTGCTCGTCCAGGCGAACTACGGCCGGCGCGAGCGCTTCCGGGTGGACGGCGTCCCGGTGGGGGAGGAGATCCCGGAGTCCGTCGTCCCGATCCCGGGCGTGCCGGCTGCCTCGCCGGGCGGGTCGATCATCGTCATCGTCGGTACCGACGCACCGCTGCTCCCCGGCCAGTGCGAGCGCCTGGCGCAGCGGGCAGGACTTGGGATCGCCCGGGTCGGGGGGGTCGGCGAGAACTCGAGCGGCGACCTCTTTCTCTGCTTCGCCACGGGGAACCGGGGGCTGCCGGCGGGGGACATTGCCGCGAACAACCCGCTCACCGTGCCGTTGCGGATGGTGCCGAGCGGCCACCTCACGCCGCTCTTCGATGCGGTGGTCGAGGCGACCGAGGAAGCGATCCTGAACGCGCTCTGCGCGGCCGAGACGATGACCGGTCACCGGGGGACGGTCGCGCACGCCCTTCCGACCGACCTCCTTGTGGACGCGATGTCGCGTCGCGGCGCCCTCGTCGGCTAGCGTTTTCGACAGCATGTCGAATCGCCGCGTGACGCTTAGGCCCACGTTTCCGGGTTGTTATCAGGTGCTCCCGAGGGCTACTCTGGCTCCCTAGCGTCGGACAAACGGAGGTCGGCGAGATGAGTGTTGCCGTGTCCCAGCACAAGAACTACATCGGCGGGGAGTGGGTCGACTCTGCCGGAGGCGAGACGATGGAGGTCCTCAACCCGGCGACCGGCGAGACGATCGCCGAGGTCCCGGCGAGCACCGCGGAGGACGCCGACCGCGCCGTTCAGGCCGCGAAGGACGCCCTCCCGGAGTGGCTCGACTCGACGCCGCGCGAGCGCGCCGAGATGCTGCTCAAGCTCGCCGACGTGATCGAGGAGAACGCCGAAGAGCTGGCGCAGATCGAGTCGAAGAACGTCGGCAAACCGATCGCGGCCGCGCGGGACGAGCCCAGCGAGATGGCGGACAACCTCCGCTTCTTCGCCGGCGCAGCGCGCATGCTCGAAGGCCGCTCCACGGGCGAGTACATGCGTGAGCACACCTCGATGATTCGGCGCGAGCCGCTCGGCGTCGTCGCGGGGATCGCGCCCTGGAACTACCCGCTCTGGATGGCCGTCTGGAAGATGGGGCCGGCGCTGGCCGCGGGCAACACGCAGGTGCTCAAGCCCTCCGAGCAGACGCCGCTGACACTCCTCCGCTTTGTCGAGCTCGCCGAAGGTGTCATCCCGCCTGGCGTGCTCAACATCATCACCGGTGACGGCGTCCCCGCGGGCGAGGCACTGGTGAAGAATCCCGACGTGCGCCTCGTCTCCCTCACGGGCGACGTCGCGACTGGCAAGATCATCGCCGCGACCGCCGCGGACACGCTCAAGCGCGTCCACCTCGAGCTGGGCGGCAAGGCCCCGGTGATCGTGTTCGACGACGCCGACCCCGCGGCGGTCGCCGAGGGCGTGAGGGTCGCCGGCTTCTGGAACTCCGGGCAGGACTGCACCGCGGCCTCGCGGATCGTCGCCGGTCCCAAGATCTACGACAAGCTGCTCGAGGAGCTCGTCCCGGCGGTCGAGTCGATCAAGGTCGGCGACCCGGCCGAGGGCGAGGACATCGAAATGGGCTCGGTGATCTCCAAGGACCAACAGGAGCGGGTCTTCGGCTTCCTCGAGCGGGCGTCGGGCGCCACCGTCCTCACGGGCGGCGGCTCGAACGGCGACCGCGGCTTCTTCGTCAACCCGACGGTGGTTGCCGACGTGAAGCAGACAGACGAGATCGTCCAGCGCGAGATCTTCGGGCCCGTCGTCACCGTCCAGCGCTTCGCCGACGACAACCAGGCGATCGACTGGGCCAACGACGTCAACTACGGGCTCGCGTCCTCGGTCTGGACGCGTGACCTCGGCCGCGCCCTCAACGCCGCACGCAGGCTCCAGTTCGGCACGGTGTGGATCAACGACCACATCCCGCTCGTGTCCGAGATGCCGCACGGCGGCTACAAGCAGTCGGGCTACGGCAAGGATCTGTCCGCGTACTCCCTGGAGGACTACACCCAGATCAAGCACGTCATGGCCAAGATCGACTAGGCCGGGAGCACCAAGACATGGCTGTCGCTGCTGACCGGGCACTCGGCTCGTACGGCGCCCCGATCGGCGAGGAGGTGGGCAATGGCGGTTGAGGAGCACGTCGAGCACGAGCAGGGAAGCGGCGCGCCGGTCGCCGACATCCGGCTCGAGTCCGTCACCAAGCGCTTCGACGACGTCGCGGCCGTGGACGATCTCTCCCTGGAGATCCCGCGCGGCAGCTTCTTCGCGCTTCTGGGGCCGTCCGGCTGCGGGAAGACGACGAGCCTGCGGATGATCGGCGGCTTCGAGGAGCCGACTGCGGGCACGATCTACCTCGGCGACCGCGACGTCACCGGGCTGCCGCCCTACAAGCGCGACGTCAACACCGTCTTCCAGAGCTACGCGCTCTTCCCGCACCTGAACATCCAGGACAACGTCGCCTTCGGCCTCAAGCGGAGGGGCGTCAAGGGCGCCGAGCTGAACAAGCGCGTGGCGGACGCGCTCGAGCTCGTGGCCCTGTCGGGCTTCGAGCGGCGCAAGCCGCGCCAGCTCTCCGGCGGCCAGCAGCAGCGTGTGGCGCTCGCGCGGGCCCTCGTCAACAGCCCGCGTGTGCTCCTGCTGGACGAGCCGCTGGGCGCGCTCGACCTCAAGCTCCGCAAGCAGATGCAGCTCGAGCTCAAGCGGATCCAGAGCGAGGTCGGCATCACCTTCGTGCACGTGACGCACGACCAGGAAGAGGCGATGACGATGGCCGACACGATCGCGGTCATGAACGCCGGCAGGATCGAGCAGCTCGGGTCGCCGACCGAGCTCTACGAGGCTCCGAGCACCTCGTTCGTCGCGAGCTTCCTCGGAATCAGCAACCTCCTCTCCGGCAAGGCGGAGGACGGCGGGGCCGTGCGGCTCAGCGACGGCACGGTCGTCCGCGTCCCGGCCGCGGCCGGGTTGCAGGGGGAGATCTCGATCGGGATCCGCCCCGAGAAGGTGCGGCTCGGGGCGCAGGACGAAAACCACCTCGCCGGCGAGGTGCGGGAGAGCGCCTACATCGGCGTCTCCACGCAGTACATCGTGGAGACGAGCGCCGGCGCGATCTCCCTCTATGTCCAGAACACCGAGGCCGGGGCGCCCTCGGTGCAGCCTGGCGACCAGGTGACGGTCAGCTGGAGCCCCGACTCGACCTTCGTAGTGGATTCACAGGAGGAAAACCGATGAAGGACCCGTTCGAGCGGATCAACGACCCCGTGACCCGGGCGCAGCTCCTGCGTCGCGCCGCGGCAGGCGGGGTCACGCTTTCGCTTCCCGGCCTCTTGGCCGCCTGCGGCGGCGGCGGCGGCGGCATCGAGGGTCAGCAGGCCGACTCGTCGGCCGAGGAGACGACGGTCGAGCAGGTGCTCGCCGACCAGATCACCGTCTCGAACTGGCCCTTCTACATCGATCAGAACGACGACGCGAGCAAGTTCCCGACGCTCGAGCAGTTCACGAAGCAGACGGGCGTCAAGGTCAACTACCTCGAGGACATCAACTCGAACGAGGAGTTCTTCGGCGAGATCCAGGCCCCGCTCTCGCGCGGCCAGTCCATCGACCGGGACATCATCGTTCCGACGGCGTGGCTCGCGGCCCGCCTCAAGAGCCTCGGCTACCTCCAGAAGCTCGACAAGAGCGCGATCCCGAACATCGACAACCTCGAGGACACGCTCGCAAGCCCGCCCTGGGACCCGAACCGCGACTACAGCCTCCCCTGGCAGTCGTACATCACGGGCGTCGGCTACGACCCGAAGAAGGTCGGCGGCGACATCACCTCGGTCGAGCAGCTGCTCGACCCCGCCCTGAAGGGCAAGGTGACGATGCTCGACTCCATGGAGGACACCGCGGCGCTCTTCATGCTCGAGATGGGCGGCGACCCGGCCAAGCCGGACCAAACCATGTTCAACGAGATCTGCGAGAAGCTGAAGACGGCCGTCGACGATGGGCAGATCCGCCAGTTCACGGGCAACGACTACACGGGCCTGCTCGCCGGCGGCGACGCGTGGGCGTCGATCGCCTGGTCGGGGGACATCGTCATCCTCCAGGCCGACAACCCGAACCTCAAGTTCAAGATCCCGGACGCCGGCGGCATCACCTCGGTGGACACGATGGTGATCCCGACGGGCGGCGACGTGTACACGGCCTCGACGTTCATGAACTTCTTCTACGACCCGGAGATCGCGGCCAAGGTCGCCGCCTACGTGAACTACATCACCCCGGTGAAGGGCACGAAGGAGGCGATCGCGAAGATCGACCCGGCGCTCGCCGAGAACCCGCTCATCTTCCCGCCGCCCGAGGTGCTCGAGAACCTGCACGAGTTCAGCTCCGAGGCGATCGAGAACCCCGAGTACCAGGAGCAGTGGCAGGCCGTCATCGGCGTCTAGCAGCGGCGCATGAGCTTCATCCACCGACACAGCTGGCTCACCCCGTACCTGCTCCTGGCGCCGGGGATTGCCTTCCTGATCCTCTTCTTCGTCGTCCCGCTCTACTACCTCGGGTACACGTCGCTGCAGGAGGGGACGGTCCAGGTCGGCTACACGTTCACCTGGGCCTGGGACAACTACTCGGAAGCCTTCTCGAACTACCGGGAGCAGTTCTTCCGCTCGCTCCAGTACGCGGGCATCGCCACGATCCTCGCCATGCTCATCTCCTACCCGCTCACGTACTGGATCGCGTTCCGAGGCGGACGCTGGAAGAACCTGCTCCTGCTGTTCATCATCGCGCCCTTCTTCGTCACGTACCTGATCCGGACGCTGGCGTGGCAGAACATCCTCGCGGACGACGGCTTCGTCGTCGGGGTGCTCCAGACCCTCGGGATCGTCTCGGATGACGGCCGCCTGCTCGCCACGTCCACGGCCGTGATCGCCGGCATCACCTACAACTTCCTGCCCTTCATGGCGCTCCCCCTCTACGTGAGCCTGGAGCAGATCGACAAGAGCCTCATCGAGGCGGCGAAGGACCTCTACGCCTCGAGCACGAAAGCGTTCCTGCGCGTGACGCTGCCGCTCTCGATGCCGGGGCTGATCGCCGGGACGCTCCTGACCTTCATCCCCGCTGCCGGGGACTTCATCAACGCGGAGCTCCTCGGGACGCCGAACCAGGCGATGATCGGCAACGTCATCCAGTCGAAGTTCCTCGAGATCACCGACTACGGGCAGGCGGCGGCGCTGTCCGTGATTCTCATGGCGGTGATCCTGCTCCTGATCGCCTTCTACACCCGGCTCCTGGGCACGGAGAGGATGGCGGGATGACGACCGCCGCCGAGACGGTCCCCCGGCACCGCGGCAGCGCCGTCTCGCGCACGTGGGCGTTCGTCCGCCGCCACACGCTCACGCTCTTCGGGATCCTCGCGCTCGCCTACCTGATGCTCCCGATCATCGTCGTGATCGTCTTCTCGTTCAACGATCCGGCGGGGCGCTACAACTACACGTGGGAAGGCTTCACCACCGAGCACTGGACAAACCCGTTCGGGCCGCCCTTCCTTGGCGACGCGGTGAAGACGAGCATCGAGGTCGCCCTGATCGCGACGCTCGTCGCGACCGTTCTCGGCACGCTCGTGGCCATGGCGCTCGTCCGCTACCACTTCCGCGGCCGTGGGGCGACGAACTTCCTCATCTTCGTGCCGCTCACTGCGCCCGAGATCGTTCTCGGCGCCTCGCTCCTCACGCTCTTCCTCAACCTGGGGACGGCCCTCGGCTTCTGGACGATCGTGCTCGCGCACATCATGTTCTGCATCAGCTTCGTCGTCGTGACGGTGCGCGCGCGGTTGGTCGGCTTCGACCGGCACGTCGAGGAGGCGGCCGCGGACCTCGGCGCCAACGAGTACGTCACCTTCTACCGGATCACGCTTCCGCTGATTGCGCCGGGGATCCTCGCCGGTGCGCTGCTCGCCTTCTCGCTCTCCATCGACGACTTCGTGATCACGAGCTTCAACTCGGGCACGACGACGACGTTCCCGCTCTTCGTCTGGAGCGCCGCCCAGCGCGGCGTGCCGGCCGAGGTGAATGTCATCGGGACGATGATCTTCGCGGTCGCGATCCTGCTGATGCTCGTCAACGTCCTCTGGCAGTACCGCCGCACCCCGAAAGGAGCTGCATGAGCTTCCCCGCGACAACCCTCTCCGCCGACGAGCTGCAGAAGGCCGCGCGCGACCATCTCTGGCTGCACTTCACCCGCATGTCCGGCTACGCCGACGGCGATGTGCCGATCATCGTCCGCGGCGACGGCTGCTACCTCGAGGACATCAACGGCAAGCGCTACCTCGACGCGCTCGCCGGGCTCTTCGCGGTCAACATCGGCTACGGCTTCGGCGAGGAGGTAGGGGAGGCCGCGGCGGCGCAGCTCGCCGAGCTGCCCTTCTACACGAACTGGAGCTACGCGCACCCGCGCGCGATCGAGCTGGCCGCCGAGGTCGCCTCGGTCGCGCCCGGAGACCTCAACCGCGTCTTCTTCGTCTCGGGGGGCTCCGAGGCGGTCGAGTCGGCCTGGAAGCTCGCGCGTCAGTACCACGCGGCCCGCGGCGAGCGGCGCTGGAAGGCGATCGCGCGCCGCATCGCCTACCACGGGACGACCATGGGGGCGCTCTCGATCAACGGCATCGCCGCCCTGAAGACGCCGTTCGAGCCGCTCGTCCCGGACACCCTCCACGTCCACAACACGAACCGCTACCACCGGCCGCCGGAGGAGACCGAGGCCGAGTTCACCGCCTTCCTCCTCGATGAGCTCGAGGGGACGATCGAGCAGGCCGGGGCCGACACGGTCGCCATGGTGATCATGGAGCCGGTACAGAACGCCGGCGGGGCCTTTACGCCGCCGGAGGGCTACTGGGCCGGCGTGCGCGAGATCTGCGACCGCTACGGCATCCTCCTCTGCGCCGACGAGGTGATCACCGGCTTCGGCCGCGTCGGCAGCTGGCTTGCCTCGGAGCGATACGACATCCGCCCCGACATCGTCACCTCCGCGAAGGGCCTCTCCTCGGCGCACGCCTCGATCGGCGCCGTGATCGCCACCGACAAGGTCGCCGAGCCGTTCCTGCAGGGAACCGCGATGTACATGCACGGGATCACCTTCGGCGGTCATCCGGTGCAGGCGGCGATCGCGCTCAAGAACATCGAGATCATGCGGCGCGAGCGCCTCGTCGAACACGTCGCCGACGAGCAGGACGCGTTCCGCACGACCCTCGCGCAGCTGCTCGACCTCCCGATCGTCGGCGACCTGCGCGGGACCGGGTTCTTCTACGCCCTCGAGCTCGTGAAGGACAAGGAGACCCGGGAGACGTTCTCCGAGGACGAGTGCGAGAGCCTGCTCCGCGACTTCCTCTCGCCGAGACTGTTCGACGC
This sequence comes from uncultured Actinomycetes bacterium, assembly GCA_963811635.1. Taxonomy (GTDB): domain Bacteria; phylum Actinomycetota; class Thermoleophilia; order Gaiellales; family Gaiellaceae; genus JAIBJN01. The sequence goes on along the minus strand of CAWESB010000011.1, from coordinate 154,435 downwards.
CGGGCTGATCTGCCGGGCCGACGACCGCGGCGACCCTGTCGTCCAGATCTCCCCGCCGCTCGTGGCCGAGCAGGCGCAGTTCGACGAGATCGTCGGGATCCTCGGAGAGGTCCTGGCCGAGGCCGGGGACAAGGTCACGCGCTGAGCCCATGAAAGCGATGGTGCTCGACCGCCCCGGGGAGCCTCTCCGGGAGGCCGAGCTCCCCGTGCCCGTCCCGGAGGCCGGTCAGGTGCTGGTCGCCGTGGACGCGTGCGGCGTCTGCCGAACCGATCTCCACGTCGTCGACGGCGAGCTGCCCGACCCGAAGCTGCCGCTCGTCCCTGGGCACCAGATCGTCGGGCGAGTGGCCGAAGGCGGGTCCCGCTTCGCCCCCGGCGAGCGCGTCGGCATCCCCTGGCTTGGCTGGACCGACGGCGAGTGTCGTTACTGCCTGAGCGGGCGGGAGAACCTGTGCGACCGCGCGCGCTTCACCGGCTATCAGCTCGACGGCGGCTACGCCGAGCAGGTCGTCGCGGACGAGCGCTTCTGCTTTCCCATCCCCGAGGCCTACGACGACCTCCAGGCCGCGCCGCTCCTCTGCGCCGGCCTGATCGGCTACCGGTCGCTGCGCCTGGCCGGCGACGGCGAGCGAATCGGGTTGTACGGGTTCGGCGCGAGCGCGCACATCGTCACGCAGGTCGCCCTCCACCAGGGCCGGCGCGTGTTCGCGTTCACGCGCGCAGACGACCCGGGATCGCAGGCGTTCGCGCGCGAGCTCGGCGCCGAGTGGGCCGGCGACGCGCTCGGCCCCGCGCCGGAGGAGCTCGACGCCGCGATCATCTTCGCGCCGGCAGGCGAGCTCGTGCCCGCGGCGCTCGCCGCTGTGGCGAAGGGCGGCGTCGTCGTGTGCGCCGGGATCCACATGAGCGACATCCCCTCCTTCCCGTACGACCTGATCTGGGGGGAGCGCGTGCTCCGCTCGGTCGCGAACCTCACGCGCCTCGACGGGGAGGAGTTCATGGCGCTCGCGCCGCAGGTTCCCGTTCGGACCGAGGTCGAGTCGTTCCCGCTCGCGCAGGCGAACGAGGCCCTCGCGCGCCTGCGGGCAGGCCGGATCCGCGGTGCCGCCGTCCTCCAGGTCGGGGCCGCCACTACGCTCTAGCCGTGCGGCGCCTGCTCGTCCTGGTCGCGATCCCATTCGTGCTCGCCGCCGCCGGCTGCGGCGGTGACGACGACGATGCCGCCCCGAGCTCCTCAGAGAGTACGGCGGGCACCAGTGCGGCCGAGGCTCCAACGGGCTTCGCCTTCACGGGCGGGGACGTCGCGGACGGCCAGGAGATCGACGCGGAGTACACCTGCGACGGCGACAACATCTCGCCCGCGCTGGCCTGGCAGGAGGTGCCCGAGGGCACTGCCGAGCTCGTGCTCGTCGTCGACGACCCGGACGCCGGGGGCGACGGCTTCACGCACTGGGTGGCGTACGGCATCGCGCCGGTCCAGACAAGCCTGGAGGCCGGCATCCCGGTCGCGCCGATCGTGTCCGGGGCGATCAGCCTGAAGCAGAGCCCGAACGACGCAGGCGGCTACGGCTGGACGGGTCCCTGCCCGCCCGGCGGGGAGACGCATCACTATGTCTTCACGCTCTACGCCCTCGACCGGGAGACCGGGCTCGACGAGGGCGCCGACCCGGCCGACGTCCTCGCGGCCGTCGAGGGGCACAGCCTCGGCGAGGCGACGCTCACCGCTCTCTATTCGCACTAGGTGAACGCCCAGAGGGCGTTCACGATCGTCCAGCCGCGCTCGGTGCGGGCGAGGTGGAGGTACTCGCGGTAGATGTTCGAGTCGACGATCGCGGTCGCGATGTCGCCGTAGACCTCGACGACGCGGACGTCGATACGCCGCGTCCCGGGATCGGTCTCTCTTCCCACGCCGGCCGCCGTCGCCTCGATCATCCCTTGCGCGTCATCCTCGCCCAGTCCCTCGCCGTCGAGCGCGCGCTTGGCGAGGCCGGGATGGAGGGCGCGGCGCATGCGCTCCGGATCCGCCTCGAACCACCCCTCGAAGTAGTCGAGGATGCAGCGGACGATGGCCTCTTCGTCGGCGGCCGTCAAAGCAACTCCGCGATCCGAGCCGCCGCCCTCGCGGCCCCGTCGGTCTCCACCGGCACGTAGGCGACGTCGCGCCCGATCTCCTCGGCGATTGCCTGGGCGATCACCGTCGGCGTGGCCGTCTCGAAGTCCATGGGCCGACCCGCCCCGTAGCGCCCGAGTCGGTGGCGGACGTGGAAGTTCTGCTCGAAGTGGTGACGCAGCGGGAAGTAGAGGAACGGCCGCTGGTTCGCCGTCAGCTCCATCGCCGTGGTCAGCCCTCCCTGGACCACCGCGAGATCGCAGGCGGCCAGGTGCCGGTAGAGGTTGTGGACGTAGGCGTGCGCCTCGAGCCCGTCGGCCTCGGGGAAGGCGTCCGGGTCGATGCGCGGCCCGGCGACGACGATCATGCGCAGCTCGGGCACGAGCTCCTTCGCCTCGGCAAAGGAGTCGACGACGCGCCTGAGCAGGTGCCCGCCGACGCCGGAGCCGCCGACCGTGACGATGCAGACTTGTTCACCGGGCCGGTAGCCGAGCTCGGCGCGGAGCTTCTCGCGGTCGGCGAACGCGGCCGGGTCGAACCCGGACACGTAGCCGGCGAAGTCGAAGTGCTGCTCCGTCCAGTCGCGGATGAGCGGCAGGTCGGGCCCGAAGGAGTCGCCGACGACGTCGTCCGGGTTGCCGACGTAGAGCGCGCGGTCGCGCACGCGGGGGAAGCGGGCGATGTGCTCGATCATCTCCGCGTTGTAGTCGGCCGTGAGGAACGCCTCCCGCTCGCCCCCGTCGGGCATGGGCAGCCAGCCGACGAAATCGGTGAGCCAGACGTAGGCGGCGCGCTTCTCCTCGGGGTTCTCGTGCAGGTAGTAGTCGAGCTCCCACGCCTCGTCCCCGATCCAGAGGTCGTAGTTCTCCTCGCGCGCGACGTCGTGGAAGACCATGAAGTTCGCGAGCAGGATCTCGTCCATCCGCCGCCAGGCCTGGAAGCAGTGGAGGTCGTGCTCGGCCGACTCGGACTCGATGTGGTGCGACTCGTTCGCGAGCTCGGCGCTCATCGGGTGGACGCGCTCGCCCTCGCCCTCGAGCACGGCGGTGACCGGGTGCTGCGCGAGCCAGTCGATCTCGAGGTCGGGGACGAGCTGCCGCAGCTCGCGGGCGATGGCGACGTCGCGCTGGGCGTGCCCCAGCCCGATCGGCGAGCAGATGAAGAGCGCTCGCCGCCTGCGGGAGCGGCCGCGCGTCCAGCGCTGGGGCTGCGGGGCGAGGCCGGCGAAGTCGCTCAGCGTGAGGTTGACCTTGACCGGGTCGCGCACGTGGGGCGCGTGGAAGGAGCCGCTCCAGCAGCGCCAGCCGACCGCCCGTGTGCTCGGCCAGGGCGATCCCGCGAGTCACGGAGCTGTGCGCGTCATCCTCACCGTGGATGACCAGCACCGGGCAGCGGACCCGCCCTGCCAGCTCGCGTGCCTCCTCGGGCTCCATGAAGGGCGCGAAGTAGGTGAGCGCCAGCGTCTCGGGGCGTGGTTTCCAGGCCCCAGCCGATGCCGTCCTCGATCGGCTTGGTGGAGTGCGGCTCGGAGAACATCCTCGACATGAAGAACTCGAGGTAGCCCTCGAAATCGCGGAGCCAGTAGTGGTGGTTGTGCTTGGCCCAGCCCTCCTCGGTGTCCAGTTCCTCCCCCCAGGAGTGCACGGTCCGCTCGGGTACCGGCTGCCCGCCACCGGGGTAGTTCGGGCCGATGAAGACGGCTGCCTCCACACGCTCGGGATGGTTCGCGGCCAGCATGCAGGCCGCGGTGCGCGCCCATCGAGAAGCCGACGATGATCGCCCGAGAGGTCTGCGTCGCGTCCATCACCGCCAGCGCGTCGGCCGCGAACTCGCTCTCGGCGTACGCCTCGGGCTGTGCCGGCCGGTCGGAGCGACCATTGCCGCGCCCGTCGAACAGAAGCACCTGGCAGTGCCGCGCGAGGTACGGGATCTGCATCTTCCAAATGCGCGAATGGACGACCGACCAGGTGGGCAGGAGCAAGATCGTCTGCTCGCCTTCCCCGTACCGCTCCCAGAAGACGCGGACGCCGTCCCGCTCGACGAAGCCCTCCTCGTCCGGGTAGCGGGCGCGGGTCTGCTCCCGGATCTCGGTGGCGACGGTCATGAGGTCCTCCTTCCGAGCGACTCGACGAAGTCGCGGATGAGCAGGTTCACCTTCACGGGGTCGCGGACGTGCGGGCAATGGCCCGAGCCTTCGAGCGTCACGAGCGTCCCGCCGGTTGCCTCCGCGAGCGCCGCGCCCTGTGCGAGCGGCCTGATCGCGTCCTCGTCCCCGTGGAGGACGAGCACCGGGCAACGGACGCGCGCACTGACGTCACGGAAGCGCTCGAGGCCGCAGAGCTCGAGGGCGTCCTGGCAGTCGATCAGCGTCTCGGGGGACATCTCGAGGCCCCAGCCGACGCAGTCCTCGATCTGCTTCGTGGAATGGGGCTCGCTGAAGATCCGGCCGAAGAAGTACTCGAGGAACTCCTCGTAGTGCTCCAGCCAGTAGTGGCGGTTGTACTTCGCCCAGCCTTCGTCCGTGTCGAGCCTCTCCTGGAACGAGTAGACGTTCCGCTCGGGGTGCCCGGGAGCGAGTGGAACCGCCGGACCGATGAAGACCGCGCCCGCAATCCGCTCGGGGTGGTCCGCCGCGAGCAGCGTGCCCCAGAGCGTGCCGCAGGAGAGGCCCACGACGACCGCGGACTCCGTCCCGGTCGCGTTCATCACCGCGAGCGAGTCCTCGGCGAACTCGTGCTCGACGTAGGCCGCGACCCCGCTCGGACGGTCGGCTTTCCCGTTCCCACGGCCGTCGAAGGTGAGCACCCGGAAGTGGCGGGCGAGGTAGGGGATCTGCAGCTTCCAGTGGCGCGAGTGGATGATCGACCACGTCGGGAGGAGGAACACTGTCGGCTCGCCCTGCCCGTAGACCTCGTAGAAGACGCGCACGCCGTCGCGCTCGACGTAGCCCTCGTCGTCCGGGTAACGCGCCCGGGTCTGCTCCCTCGCCATGCCCACGATCGCCGTCAATCTTCCGCTCCGAGCCAGCCGTCGATCCAGTCGAGCAGCTCGCGGTGCCCGTTCTCCACCCCGGAGAGCCGTTCGAGGATGATCCCCTCGTTGAAGGTCGCCACGAGCGTGACGAGCGCGTCGAGGGAAATGGGGACGCGGTATTGCTCGCGCGGCTCCGCCAGCGCCTCGGTGAGGACCGCGCGCCATTCGTCGTGCACGCGGCCGACCTGCTCCTGGAGCTCGGGCCGGTTCCAGGAGAGCGCCTGCAGCTCGTACCAGACCTTCTGGTACTCGCGGTCGGCGTCCAGGTAGCGCATCGCCGTCCGCCACTTCTCGGCGAAGGGGACGTCGGGGTCGGCGTACATCGCCCGCTGCCTCACGATCAGCCGCTCCGTGAACCGGTGGAGCACGCGGACGAGGAGGCTCTCGACCGAGCCGAAGTAGTAGTGGACGAGCCCGTTGTTCACCCCGGCCTCGGCCGCCAGCTTCCGGGTCGTGATGCCCGCGGAGCCGACCTCGACGAGCAGACGCTCGGCCGCGTCGAGGAGTGCCCCCTCCGCGGCCGAGCGGGCTACTTCCGACGAAGCCATCGAATCGCGGCGTCCAGCTTGGCCCGGCCGAAGAGCAGGACGCCGGTCGCAACCGTCGTCCCGCCCGCGGCCAGGGAGCCGAGCAGAACCTGCTCGCCCATGTGGTGTGCCAGGATCACGGGAAGATCTCCGTCGTGCAGTCGCCTCCCTGGAGCCGCACCTCGTGCGCCCGCGCGGGGCCACCGGGGCGATCGGCGAAGTCGACGAAGAAGTCCTTGTCGACCGACATCGAGCCGTCGTCGGCGATGTCGACTCGCAGGAGCCAGGAACGCAGCTCTGGGTAGAACTGGTTGTCCCAGGTCGAGTAGAGCGAGTTCGTCACGTACAGGCGCTTGCCGTCCAGCGAGAGCTGCAGCATCTGCGGCCCGCCGTTCAGCTCGCGTCCGGCGTCGTTCGGGTGGCCGAGCACGCCGCCGAGCCAGAGTTGCCCCGTCAGCTTCGGGTTGGCCGGGTCGGAGACGTCGTAGCGGCGGAGGTCGCCATGCAGCCAGTTGGAGAAGTAGAGCGCCTTGTCGTCCATCGAGAGGACGAGGTCGGTGATGAGCGCCGGCACCGGGAACGGCCAGCCTTCGAGCTCGACGCCCTCGGTCGTGATCACCGGGTCGGCCGACCAGGAGCCGTTCGAGCGGTGGAAGCGCCACATCGAGCTCGAGAGGGCGGCACCGACGAACCCTTCCTCGGCCTCGGGGTCGTGCAGCCAGCGGATCTCGAGCGGCACGAGCCCCTGCTCCCCGAAGTCGATCGTCTGCTCGAGCGTGCGCTCCTCGAGGTTCCAGAAGTTCATGCGCTGGCCGTAGTGGCCCGCCGCAACGTCGTCGAGGTCGAAGCCCTTCTCGTAGGCGTTCGGCGAACCGAACTCGGAGGAGGCGAGCACGTTCTTGCGCGGCTGGTACCAGAAGTCGTAGTTCATCGACGGGTGTGGCCCGCCGTTCTCCCAGCGGCCCTTGACCTCGAACGTCTTCGCGTCGAGAACTGCGAAGCCGCAGCCTGCGTTGCCGTCGGCGTCGCCGACCATCGAGATGACGACGTTGTCGCCGGGCATGCAGTGGACCGTGTGGGGGCGCGAGAGCCCCGTCGCGCCGATGATCTCGTCGGGCTCGATCACCTTCTCGATGGTCGGCTTGCGCGGGTCGTCCTCGACGCTCACGATGTGCACACGGGACGAACGGAACCCGGGGACGATCAGGTGGGAGCGGTCGGGGCCGTGGCAGGCCGACGAGCAGCGGTTCCAGCCATAGTGGTGGAGCTCGTCGCCCACGTTGGGCATGGGGGTCTCGTGGATGACCTTTCCTTCCTCGGCGTCGACGACGGCCAGGAAGTCCGGGGCGTCGACGCCGGTGCCTTCATGCAGGCAAGCGACGTACAGATACTCCTCCGGCTGGGCTTGGAGCGCCTCGGCCGGGGAGGCGTGGAAGGACGCCGGCTTGTGCATTCTGCACCTCCTTAGTCGGTAGACTTAGTCATACGACTTAGTCATTTGACTAAAGGGAGATCGATTTGTCAAGTCGTCAGTACTCGTCGCGCTCGATGCGCGCCAGGCCTCCGCCGAGGAACAGGGCCAGCCAGGCGAGAACGGCGACCGTTGCGAGGGCGTAGCCGATTTCGGAGTCGTCGTCCCCCGTGAGCGTTGCGAGCGCCGCCGGAAGGGCGAGGCTCGCGACCTTCTCGCTCCAGATGGCGATGACGAAGAGCGCCGGCGTGAGGGCGAAGTTGATCAGGAGGGCGATCGTGATCGCCGCCCCGTTGGAGCGCAGGAGCGAGCCGATGCCCATGCTCACGAGCGCGTAGACACCGGCGAAGAGCGCGATCGCCCACAGGGCCACCAGCAGGTCGTGGCCGTCGACGCCTTGTCCGTCCACCTGGGGCAGCGCAACGGCAAGGACGAGCATCAGGAGGATGCCCGGCACGAGCGCGACGAAGACGGAGGTCACGAGCGCGATCCCGCGGGCGGCGTAGATCCGCAGGCGGCTCACGCCGGTCATGACCAGGTAGCGCATCGTTCCCTGGGCGACGTCGTAGGAGCCGGCGAGGGCGCCCATGAGGACACCGCCGAGAACGCCGACGAAGAAGATCAGCCCGCCTGCCTGGTCGACGAAGATGGCGCCGCCGATCGACGGGTGGATCTCCGGGTCGCGGGCGTTGACGATCGTGCGGATGACCGCGACCGCGATCACCCCGAGGATCGCCAGCCCCACCGTGCTGAAGAACGTCCCTTTCCGCCCGACGATCGTCCGCGCGGTCGCGAGGATCACGGCTTCCGCTCCTCGGTCGCGGCCTCCTCGGGCGCGCCCGGCACCGAGCCCGCGGTGATGTCGAGGAACCGCTTCTCGAGGGACTCCTTCTCCTGCACCAGCTCGGCCACGCCGACCCCGGCCTCGACGAGGGCGCGCGTGAGCTCGATCGCGCGGTCGTCCTCGACGCGGTCGAGCTCGAGGCGGAGCTCGCCGCCGTCGGTCCGCTCCACGGCGGCGACGTAGGGCAGCGCCTCGAGCACGGCGCCGGCCCGGGCTTGGTCGTCCACCCGCACGCGGACGTGCCGCCGGCCGCCGGCCACGAGCTCGCGCACGCTCCCGTGCGTGACGAGGCGGCCGCTGTTCACGATCGCGATGTCGTCGGCGATCTTCTGCACCTCGTCCAGGAGGTGGGAGGAGACGAACACGGTCCGCCCGTCGTCGTCCACGAACGAGCGGATCATGTCGCGGAACTCGACCATCCCCGCGGGGTCGAGGCCGTTGCTCGGCTCGTCGAGGATGAGGAGCTCGGGGTCGTTGAGCAGGCTGCGCGCGACCCCGAGGCGCTGTCGCATCCCGAGCGAGTACTGCTTCACGGGGCTCGTGCCCCGCGCCGTCAGGTTGACGCGTTCGAGGGCCCAGTCGACCCGGTCGTGCGCCTCGCCCCCGTAGAAGCTCGCCCAGACCTGGAGGTTCCGCCGGCCGGACAGATACGGGTAGAAGCGCGGCTCCTCGACGATTCCGCCCACCCGCTCGAGCGCCCTGCGGCCCTCCTCGGGGATGCGGTGCCCGCGGACGTGGATCGTCCCCTCGCTCACCCGCGCGAGGCCGAGCATGCAGCGGATCAGGGTCGTCTTGCCGGAGCCGTTCGGCCCCAGCCAGCCGAGGCAGCGGCCCCGGGGCACGTCGAACGTGACGTCGGTGACCGCCTTGGTCGAGCCGAAGCGCTTGGAGACCCGCTCCAGCGCGATGATCGTCTCGGCCGCCAACGCGTGGCGTCAGCTCTCTTTCGCGCGGCGGCGCTCTTTGTCGTAGGCGGGATGGGTGACGAGCTCGCCGGCAACCTGCTCCTCGCCGACCTGCGCGACGACACTCTGGCCGGGCTGGTTCAGGTCTTTGCGGATCTTCGCGAGGCCGAGAGTGCGTCCGCCCAGGTACGGCGAGACGACCGCCTGCGTGACGAGCCCGACCTCCTCGTCGCCGACCCAGAGCGGGGCGCCGCTGGCCTCGTCCCCGCCGCTCGCGAGCACGACGCTCGTCAGGCGGAGTTGCGTGGCCTCCTTGTCGCGCGCCAGCGCCTCGCGGCCCTGGAACTCGCCCTTGTCGAGGTCGACCGACCAGCCGAGCCCGCACTCGTACGGCGAGACCGTGGGGTCGTACTCGATCCCGCCGATGATGAACCCGCCCTCGATCCGGAAGAGATCGAGTGCGACCATGCCGATCACCTTCATCCCCTGTGGGCCGCCCGCGGCGATGAGCGCGTCCCAGAGATCGAACGCCCGTGCGCGGTCGACCCACAGCTCGTAGCCGAGCTCGGCGGTGTATCCCAGACGCGTCATGAAGACGGGGATGCCCGCGATTTCGACGTCCTCCCGGAACGTGTAGTAGGGGAAGACTTCGTTCGAGAGGTTGGCGTCGGTCAGCCCCTGGAGGATCTCGCGGCTTCGCGGCCCCTGCAGGCAGAGGTGGGGCGTGGCGTCCGTGTGCTCGCGGACGACGATGTCGGACCCCTCGGCGGCCGCGGAGAAGATCTCGTAGTCGCGGTCGTTCGCGCCGCAGAAGCGGACGTGGTCTTCGGCCCGCATCATCGTCGTGCAGTCGTCGACCATCTTCCCGGACTCGTCTGTGAGCGCGCCGTAGGCGATCCGCCCGAGTGTGAGCTTGGAGACGTCGCGCGTGACGATCGAGTTGACGAGCTCGAGCGCGCCCGGCCCGTCGAGGTCGACCTTGCGGAGCATGGTGAAGTCCATCAGCCCGGCGCTCTCGCGGACGGCGCGGTACTCCTCCTCGGTGTCGGTCACGACGGTCGGCGCCCAGTAGCCGAAGAGGTCCATCCACTCGTCGGTCAGCGCCTGCAGGCGTGGATAGAAGGCGGTCTCCTTGCTCACGAGCTCTCCTTTCCGTTGAGCACGAGCGACTCGAGCATCAGCTCGGACACTTCGCGCAGCTCGATCTCGCCCTGGTGCCCCGACGTCTTGATCGCGTCCTCGTACATCGTCACGTCCTTCGGGCACGCGACCACGAAGTAGTCGATCCCGGCGAGCCCGACAGCCTCGTCGATCCGGCTCTCGCTCGGTCGCTGCGCCTCGTCGGATTTCAGCTCCTTCATCCAGATGCGGCCCCCGCCCGCGCCGCAGCAGAAGGAGTTGTCGCGGTTCCTCGGCATCTCGACCAGCTCGCAGCCGAGCCACTCGATCACCTGCCGGGGCTCGTCGTAGACGCCGTTGTAGCGCCCGAGCGTGCAGGGGTCGTGGTACGTGACGCGGTAGCCGAGGCCCTTCCGCGGCTTCAGTCTCCCGGCCTGCAGCAGCTCGAGCAGGAGCTGGGAGTGGTGGAGGACGGTCCAGTCGCCGCCGAGCTGTGGGTACTCGTTCTTGAGGGTGTTGAACGTGTGCGGGTCGGAGGTGAGGATGCGGTCGAACCTGCAGCCCGAGAGCGTCTCGACGTTCTCCTCGGCGAGCGACGACCAGAGCCCCTCCTCGCCCGCGCGGCGGACGTCGTTTCCCGCGGTGCGCTCGCCGTCGTAGAGGATCCCGAAGTCGACGCCTGCGTGGCGCAGCACCTTCGCGAGCGCCTGGCTGATCCGCTGGTTGCGGGGGTCGAAGGATGCGTAGTCCCCGACGAACCAGAGGATCTCGGCGCGTTCCTTGCGCGCGTCCTTGACGTCGAAGTCGAGGTCCTTCGCCCAGCGCCCGCGCTTGCGCTTGGCCTCGCCGAACGAGTTCCCGGACGTGTAGATCGTCTCGAGCGTCTGCTGCAGCTGGCCGTCCATCTCCCCGCGCTCGACGAGGGCGCGGCGCATCTGGTTGATGATCGGGACGTGCTCGATGCCCACCGGGCAGATCTCGACGCACGCCATGCACTGCATGCACGACCAGAGGGTCTCCGGCTTGATCGCGGTGCCGAGGATGTCCGCGTGCTCGGGGAAGCGCGGCGGGATCCGAAGGGCGGCGCGGTTGCCCATGGAGCCCTCGGACACCTCGCGCAGGTCGAGGACGAGGTCGCGGGGCGAGAGCGGGTAGCCGCTCGCCGTCGCCGGGCAGGCGCGTGGCACTTGCCGCATTTCGTGCAGGCATCGAGGTCGAGCAGGTGCTTGGGCGCGAGCGCGTCGATGGTCGCGTAGCCGACCTCCTCGGGCCTCGCGTCGGCGGGCAGCGGCAGGAGTGCGGAGCCCGCGCGGTCGTCCTTCACCGCGACGCCGGCCGGGCCGGCGAGCATGTGCACCGCCTTCGTGAACGGGATCGACGAGACCCAGAAGAGCGCGAAGACGCCGTGCACCCACCAGTCGACCGAGCGCGCGCTCTCGGCGGCGTCGCCCTCGAATCCGAGCGAGATGAACGTCTGCCCGACGAGCCAGCCGATCGGCGACCAGACCTCGAAGCTGGGATCGTCTGCGGCGATGCGGAAGGACTCGAGCAGGAAGCCGCTGAGGGCGAGGAAGAAGAGGCTGCCGACGAAGACCCAGTCGCCGATCCTGTAGATGCGGCGCTCGCCCGCGAGCGCCGGGGCAGGCTCCACCGGCCGCCAGTACGAGAGCCGGAACGGCCGCAGGACTCCGCGCTTCGTCGCGAGCACGACGAGCCCGACGATGAGCGCGAAGCCGAAAATGTCGAGGAAGAGCGAGTAGCCGAGGTAGAACCAGCCGTGCCAGAAGTCGAAGCCGAGCACCGGCTCGGCGAAGTCGTCCTGGAACGCGAGGATGGCCGTCCCGGCAAAGAGGACCATGAAGCCGTAGAAGACGAGCAGGTGGCCCAGGCCCGACAGCGGGTCGCGCCGCCGGATCCACGCGTGGGTGACGACGATCTTCGTCGTCCGCACCGTTCGTTCGACGACGTTGCCGACCGGCGCCTTCGCACGGCCCCGGCGGTACTTGAGCACGAGGCGGGCGGCCCCGGCGACGAAGATCGCCACGGAGACGCCGATGAGGACGTACCAGAGGACGATCTGCCAGGTCTCGAGGCCGGCGAAGGTCTCGCGCGTCTCCTCGGCCCCCAGCAGGACCGGCATCAGGCTGTTCGGGCTCTCAAAAGAGCTTTTCCAGCTCCTCCGCGACCTCGAAGAGGTCGGCCACGGCGCCATAGTGCGCGACGTTGAAGATGGCCGCCTCGGGGTCGGTGTTGACCGCGATGATCGTCCCGCTCGTCTTCATGCCGGCGAGGTGCTGCACGGCACCCGAGATCCCGAGCGCGATGTAGACCTTCGGCTTCACCGTCTTACCGGACTGGCCGACCTGCCGGGCGCTCGGCATCCAGCCCGCGTCGACGAGGGGGCGGGAGGACGAGAGCGTGGCGCCCATGGCCTCGGCGAGCCCCTGGAACTGGTCGAGGTTCTCCTTGTCGCCGATCCCGCGGCCGACGGAGAGAAGGAAGTCGGCGGTCGTGATGTCGACGTCGCCGGCCTGCACCTCCACCCAGTCCTTGTGCCGCGCGCGCGAGCCGCTTGCCGAGAAGCTCACGTCGCTGACGCCGGCCGAGCCGGAGCCCTCCGCCGGCTGCCAGGCGGTCGGGCGGATGAGCAGCACGACGCGGTCGTGGCCGGGGAACTCGACCTCCCCGTTCACCTTGGCGCCGTAGAACGACCGCTCGGCCACGAGGCCGCCGTCGTCGCGAACGCCGAGGACGTCCGAGGCGAAGCCGAGGCTGAGTTTCGCGGCCAGCGCCGGCCCGTAGCCCATCGAGTTGACCGTGAACCCCAGGATCACGACCTCGGGCTCGCGCTCCGCGATCAGATGCTCGACCGCCTGCTGGTAGACGTCGCTCTCGAACTCGTCCTGGTCGACCGCGACGGCGAGGACCTCCTCGACGCCCTCGACGTTGACGTCGCCCGTGAAGGCGGACGGGTCCTTCGCGATCACCGCCACCTCGACCGGGCCGCCGAGGCTCCTCGCCGCGCTGATCAGCTCCAGAGTGATCGGGCGGAGCTCCCCGCGGACGTGCTCGGCGACGACCAGGGCCTTCACGACTTCATCCTCTCGTCGACGATCTCCTTGATCCGACCGGCGATCGAGGCGGCGTCGCCGTCGAGCATCTCGGCGCCCTCGCCCTTCGCCGGGACGAACATCCGGCGGACTCGGCTCGCGGGGGCGCCGAGGTCTCCGGGCTCGCGCACCTCGATCTCCTTCTGCTCCGCCTGCTTGATGGCGCGCAGGGTCGCATAGCGCGGCTCGTTGATCCCGGTCTGGATGGTCAGCACCGCGGGCGTGTCCACCTCAACCACGTCCATGAGCCCGCCCTCGAGCTCCCGGTGGACGGTCGCCGAGCCGCTTCCGAGCTCGAGCTTGGTCACGACCGCGACGCGCGGGAGGTCGAGGACCTCCGCCAGCGCGGCGCCGGTCGCGGCCTGCACGGCGTCGCTCGACTGGACGCCGCAGAGGACGAGGTCGGGGCTCTCGCCGCGCACGACGTCCGCGAGCGCGCGGGCCACCGTGATCGGATCGGCCCCGGCGAGCTCGTCCGACCAGATGCGGATGCCGCGATCGACGCCCATGGCGAGCGCCCGCCTCATGGCGTCCTCGGCGTCCTCGTCCCCGACGGTCACCGCGACGACCTCGCCGTCGCCCGCGGCCTCACGGAGTCGCAGGGCCTCCTCGGTCGCGTACGAGTCCCACTCGTTGAGGGCGTAGTCGAGGTAGTCGGGGTCGACGTCCCGCTCGTCGTCGGTGAACTCGACCTCGTCTCCGAGCGACCCGACCTGCTTGACGCAGACGACGACCTTCACTTCTACGCCGGGACCGCTTCGCGCTCGACGACGCGTCGCTCACGCTTGAACGGGAGCGGCGTCTCGGGATCGTCCGTGTCGATCTCGCGTGCCAGCCGGTGGCCCGAGAAGACAGCGTCGGCGGTCAGCCGCGGCGCCTCACAGTCGCCGATGCGGTAGAAGCCGGTGATGCCCTCGGCCTGGAGGGCGTCGATGCCTACCGAGTCCTTCAGCTCGCGGTAGAGCGCCTCGTTCGAGCGCCGCTGTGTGACGAGCACGACCGCGTCCGCGGCGAACTCGTGCTCGTGCCCCTCGTCGTCGTAGACGTGGCTCGCGAGCACCCGGCCCTCCTCGAACTTGGTCGGCATGTGGTACGTGACGATCTCGACGCCCAGCTTGTGCAGGATGCGGTGCTGGTTCGGCGCCTCGAGGGTGAAGTGCATGTACGGCGCGATGTGCCCGAGGTGGGTCATCAGCCGCACCTTCTTCCCGTCGCGGGCGAGCTTCTCGGCGAGGGAGACGCCCATGTAGTAGCCGTCGTTGTCGAGGATGGTGACGGTCTCGCCCGGCACCTCCTTGCCCTCGAACATGATCTGCTCCGGCGTCAGCTGCCAGGCCAGGCTCGCATCGGCGCCCGGAACCGTGTCGTGGGTGCACCCGTTGAGCCCGTCCGTGGCCCAGTAGGCCCCGGTCGCGATGACGACGATCTCGGCGCCGTATTGCTTGACGCCGTTTGCGTCGAGCTTCGTGTTCGGGATGAACTCGACGTTCTTGAGCTTGTCGATCTGGATCTTGCGGTAGTTGACGACGCGCGCCCACTCGCCCAGGCCGGGCAGCTGCGGGATCCAGCGCATCCCGCCGCCCATGTCTTCGCCCGCTTCGACCAGGTGGACGCGGCGCATTCCGCGCTTGCCGAGCACCATCGCGCACTCCATCCCGGCCGGGCCGGCGCCGACGACGAGCACGTCGTTGTCGGCGTTCTTGGCCTCGTCGAAGCGCTCCGGATGCCAGCCGCGCCGGTACTCCTCGCCGGCGGTGGCGTTCTGGGTGCAGATGAGCGGCGGGCCGCCGATCTCCCAGCGGGAGATGCAGATGTTGCAGCCGATGCACTCGCGGATGTCGTCCAGGCGGCCCTCGTCGATCTTGCGCGGGAGCCACGGGTCGGAGATGGACGGGCGGCAGGTGGCGATGATGTCGAGGGAGCCCGACTCGATCGCCTCGACCATGAAGTCGGGGTTCGTGAAGCGGCCGACGCCGAGCACCGGCTTCTTCGCCACGCCCTTCACGGCCTTCTGCCAGGGCAGCATGCGGCCCGACTCGTAGAAGCGCGACGGCGTTGCGTCCTCGCCCCACTCGGCGATGCCGGAGACGTTGATGTCCCAGACGTCCACGATCTCGTCCACGAGCTCGACGAAGGGCAGGCAGTCGCGCTCGAGCTGCGTGCCCGCCTCTCCCATGAACATGTCGGTGGACATGCGGACGGCGATCGCGCAGTCGGCGCCGACAGCGTCCTTGACCTGCTCGATCGTCTCGCGCCAGAAGCGCGCGCGGTTCTCGAAGGAGCCGCCGTACTCGTCCGTGCGCCGGTTGTAGTACGGGGTCAGGAACTGCTGCGGCAGGTAGGAGTGGGAGCCGTAGACATAGACGATGTCGAAGCCCGCCTCACGGGCGCGCTTGGCGGCCTCGACGTAGAACCCCTGCACCGTCCGGATGTCGTCCTTGTCCATCTCCTTCGGGTACGTGAGGTGCTCGAAGTCGCTCGGGATCTGCGAGGGCGCGCGCGGGACGCAGCGCGACTCCATGCACGGCGCGTGGGGCCCGCCGTACCAGAGCTCCGCGGCCGCGAGGGCCCCGTGCTCGTGGAGCATGTCGCACATGAGCGATAGGTTCTTGATGTCGTCGTCGTCCCACAGGCGCGCGGACACGCGGTGCGTGTCGTCGCTCTCGGGGTGGATCGAGCAGTACTCCGTGCAGACGGCCGCATAGCCGCCCTCGGCCTTCATCGCGCGGAAGTGCGCCTGGCTCAGGGGCTTCTCCGAGCCGAAGCCGTTGCAATGCGGGATCTGGTAGAAGCGGTTCTTCATCGTCTTCGGGCCGATCTGAATGGGCTCGAAGAGGATGTCGTGCTTGGGGTCGCGCGCCATCTCGCGATGCCTCCTTTGGAGCAGAACCGGGAGCGGGCATTCTCCCAGTGGTCGCGGCGGGGGCGCAACCCGCACCCGTCGCGGGACGTCGCCTACTCGTCGACCCAGACGAGGCAGGGCGCGTCTTCGCGGATGCGTTTCACCGCCTTGCGGAAGTAGCGCCGACCCAGGCCCTTGCGGTTCGCGCCGAACACGAGCAGGCCGATCTGCTCGTCCCGCGCCACCTCCAGGGCGATCTTCACGGGCCGGGGGCTGTGGAAGGCGAGCTGCTGGGTGGTGACGCCGCGCTCGCGCGCGCGCTTGGCGACGGCGTCCAGGTGCTTGCGGTTCAGCTGCTCGGCGTACTGGCGCGCGACGTGGCCGACGTAGTTTCGGTACTCGAGCGGGATCGCGTCACAGATGTAGAGCTCGGCGCCGGTCTGCGCCGCGGAGTCGATGGCGAACTCGATCGCCGGCTCCTCGAGCTCGACGTTCAGCGTGAGCAGCATGACCGGGCGGACGCTCTGCGCGACCGGAGCCGCCCGCGGGGGCGCCGGACGGTCGAGCGTCTCACGGCTCACTCCTGCGAGGCCTCCAGCTCGAGCGTCGGCAGCTCGCCGGGGGACGGCACGAACTTCCGCATGAACCAGCGGCGGATGTACCAGAACCACAGCATGGCGGCGATGGGCACCGTGACTGCCGCGGCGTAGATGCCCCAGAGGAAGAAGGCGATCAGGCCGACGGTGATGACGAAGACGGCGCCGACCCGGACGTAGAGCCTCGCTTTGGCCTGGTGTTCCCGGATCTGGGGGTAGGTGCTCTCGGGGATCTGTGACGTGTCGTAGTGGCGCCCGCACGTGCACTCGACGACGTCCCCGAGCTTTGCCGAGTGGGTCTCGCCGCACTCACACCGAACGGTGATCGGAATGGCCACGCGACTCTCCTCCCGATTCTAGACCCGAAACGACGAGGGGCGGGTCGCCCCGCCCCTCGTGTCGAGCCTGGTGTGACTTCTCTAGCCAGCCGTTGCGGGAGTTGCAGTGCCTCGACCGGCGGCGGCCGCTCCTTCGATCGCCTCCTGCGTCGGCTGCTCGTCGCTCGGGTCGGTCCAGTGGACCGGCTTGCCCCACTGCCTCTGAGCGATGATGTAGCCGAGGACGCCGGCGAGCAGCACTCCGACGCCGACCGCAATGATCTCCGGGACCCTCGCCGTCGGGCTGGGCACCGGGCCCGTTCCGGCGAGAAACGCCGCGTACTCGTCGCTCAGGTAGTCGAATCCGTACCCGGTGTACTTCAGCCCGTACAGCCCGAAGATGATGAAGAACGAATTCAGGGCGCAGAACAAGCCCGCCATCCACATCCACGGTTTCGCCAACTTGATCGGGCGTGGCCAGTTCGGGCGGTCTCTGCGCAAGAGCAGGATGCCCGAGAGGGCGATCACGTGCGAGAGCATGTACCCGAGATTGCCCGCCGCGAGGATGAAGTAGATGTTCTGGAAGTAGAGGAGCAGGAAGATGTTCAGGAGCATGTCGACCGTCATCGCTCGGCCAGGCACGTTGTGCCTGTTGAGGACGCCGAGCTGCCTGATCGTCATCTTCTCCTCGGAGAGCGCGTAGAGCGCCCGCGACCCGTCCATCGTGGCCGTGTTCATCGAGAGCAGCAGACCGGCGCAGAGACAGACGACGAGGAACTTCCCGAACCCTTCGCCCGCTATCGAGTTGACGACTTCGGTCAGCCAGACGACGCCGGTCGTGTCGGCGTAGAGGGCGTCGTAGCCGATCGTGCCGATGACGACGATCGGGAGCATGATCGCAAGGACGACGTTGAGCGCGCCCACCGAGGCCAGGGCCTTGCGGGTGTCGTTCGCCGTGTCCTTGTACTCCGGCGCGAACGTGGCGCCGGCCTCCGGTCCGTACGTCGACCAGCCGAGGATGTAGAGCCAGACCATGATCATCACGAACTGGTTGAAGAAGGTCGCGTCGTCGCCGTAGAAGTTCACGTTCGCGGCAAGGAAGTTCGAGTCGATCTGGTGGTTCGAGAACTCGCCGGTCACGAAGCCGCCGATCGCGATCACGAGGATCGGGAAGATCATCAGCGCGCCGACGACGTAGCTGAGCCCGACGGCGGGCCGCATGCCGCGGATGTTGAAGATCCAGCAGAGCACGATGCACGCGACCCCGATCAGCTGCGCCCATCCGAGAGGGGAGTAGATGATCGGCGGGTCCCAGGTCGTGGTCGCGAAGTACCCGTCGCCTCCGAACTCGGCGATCAGCAGGTAGCCGATCAGGCTGCCGTAGATCGCGAGCACGCTCGACCAGGCGAACCAGTAGCCGAAGACCGCGATCGGGCCCGCGAACGAGAAGTGCTTGCGCCAGCCCTCGCGCGCGTACACCGACAGGCCTCCCGGCTTGTCCGGGAACATGGCGGCCGGCTCGCAGTAGATGTACGCCTGGAGCGCGCCGATGGTGGCGGAGATGATCCAGAGGGCGATCGCCCACGTGCCGCCGAGCGCGAGGATCGATCCCCAGAGGCCGATGAGCAGGAAGCCCGGATTGGCGAGACCGATGACGAAGCCGTCCCACCACCGAATCGTCTTGAGGAGACGTCGTTCGTCTACAGCAACTTCAGCCATGCACCCTCCTCTGAATCGAGAGACGCCCTAGCCGGTCCGGGACTGTAAACGGCAGGTCGGACTGCTTGTGCCACGCGTAACTGGCCGCAGATCGGCGTCAAAGCCGTCATGGGAGGGCGCGAAGGTACCACTCGGCGCATCCGACTTCAATAGGCCAACGCGCATGCGACACTTGGCATCCGACGGCACGGGAAGGAGAGACATGGCGATTGCGACTCGACAAGACGCGTACATCGGCGGCGAGTGGATTCGGGGCGACGGCGAGGAGATCCAGGTCACGAGCCCGGCGACGGGCGAGGTGCTCGGAACGGTGGCCGCGTCCTCACCGGCCCAGGTCGACGCGGCGGTCCAGGCGGCCGTCGACGCCTTCCCCGCCTGGCGCAGGGTCTCCCTGCTCGAGCGCGTCGAGCTCTGCCGCACGGCTTTCGACCTCTGCATGGAGCGCTCCGAGGAGATCGCACGGATGATCACGCAGGAGGTCGGCAAGACCATCCGCGAGTCGCGCGAGGAGATGGTCGAGTACACGGCCGACCACTTCCGCCGCGCGTCCGAGGACGTCCTCCGCTACGCGGGCAAGGTGCTCCCGTCGACGCAGGAGCGTTCCAACGACAAGCGGATCATCGTCACGCAGGAGCCCGTCGGCGTTGTCGCGGCCGTCACTCCGTGGAACTTCCCGGTCGACATCGCCGGCATCCCGATCGTCTACGGCCTTGCGGTCGGATGCACCGCCGTCTGGAAGCCGTCCGAGCACGCGCCGCTCTGCGCGAACATGTTCGCCGAGGTCATCCACGACGCCGGCTTCCCGGCGGGAACGCTCAACGTCGTCCACGGCCGCGGTGACGTCGGTTCGCAGCTGGTGCGCCACCCCGACGTGGGAGCGGTCGTCTTCACCGGCTCGTCCCACACCGGCGAGCAGGTTGCGCGCGACGCCGCCCTCAAGAACCGCGTGCTCGAGCTCGGCGGGAACGGCCCGCAGATCGTCCTCGCAGACGCGAACATCGACAAGGCCGCCGACGCTGCAATCGTCGGCTGCTTCTACCTCGCGGGCCAGTGCTGCACCGCGGCCGAGCGCATCCTCGTGCACGAGTCCGTGAAGGACGCGTTCATCGAGGCGCTCGCCCAGCGCACGAAGGCGCTCCGTGTCGGCGACCCGCTCGACGAGGAGACCGACATGGGCCCGCTCTGCACGCCCGAGGTGCTGGCGCGGACGCGCGAGCACCTCGACGACGCGGTCGCCAAGGGCGCCCGGGTCGTGCTCGGCGGCGGCCACGACGGCCAGTTCCACGAGCCCACGATCGTCGACGGCGTCACGAGCGACATGCGCATCGCCCAGGAGGAGACGTTCGGCCCCGTCGCCCCGATCATCACCTTCTCGACCCTCGACGACGCTCTCGAGATCGCCAATGAGACCGAGTACGGCCTTACGGCCTCGGTGTTCACCCGCTCGCTCCACGACGCGTGGCGGGCGGCCGAGGAGCTGCGACACGGCACCGTCCACATCAACGAGACGACGAACTACTGGGACCAGCTGGCGCCGTTCGGCGGCGCGAAGAAGTCGGGCGCGGGCCGCGAGCTGGCCGGCTGGATGATCGACGCCCTCACGGAGACGAAGCAGATCACGTTCGACCTGGCGGACTAGTGGACCGCGCGCTCGAGCCCGGCACCTCGTGGCTCAGGTGGTACGACAACGACGACGAGCCCGTTCCCGTCCGGGAGCTCTACGGTGTCTTCGGCCGCCCCCGGACCGACTCCGACCGCAGCGCAGAGCCCCTCGCAGCCGTGTGCTGGAGCGGCATCGACTGGGGCGCCGAGATCGGCGTGGCCGAGGGACGCGTGCTCCTGGCGGGTCTCGGGGGCGAGCTGGACACGATCTACGCCGCTCCCCTCGGCGACGACCGCCTCGTCGTCGCGGTGCTTCCGCTGGGCGGCGGCGGCTCCGGCCGGCCGGGCCCCGACGGGCTCCTCCTGCAGACCAGCCAACTGGAGACCGGCGACCTCGTCTTCCGCGGCGTCGTCGCTGACCGGGTGAAGTCCGTCGATCTCGTCGTCGCCGGCGTGACGCACGCGGCCGTCATGGGCGAGAACGCGTTCGGGCTCCGGCTCGAGCGAACACACGAGGCCGATCAGGAACGAATCGTGCTGAGCCGTAGCGACGGCACGACGAACGAGATCGGGCTACGCCCGGAGGAGCCCTAGGCAGGAGTGGGCTGCAGCCGGGCGCGTTCGATCAGGCGCTCGGTGCAGCGGAGCGAGTTGGCGCAGATCGTCGACGTCGGCGCCATCGGCCCCGAGGTCGGGAAGACGGCGCCGTCGAGCACGTAGAGGTTGGGCACGTCGTGCGCCGCGCACCAGCGGTCGACGACGGACGTGGCCGGGTCGTCACCCATGCGCGTCGTCCCGAGCAGGTGCCAGCCCCACTGCGACCAGTCGGCCACGATCGTCTTCGTGGCGCCTGCGGCCTCGTGGGCCTCCTTCGCCCTGGCCAGCTGGAACTCGAGGTTCGCCCGCATCTCGTCGTCGATCGTGAAGGTGATCTTCGGGGCCGGGATCCCGTCGGTGTCGGTCAGCTCGGGGTCGATCGTGACCGTGTTCGATTCGTGCGGCAGGTCCTCGATCCCTACGCCCCAGTCGAAGGCGTGGCCGAGGGTCGATCCCGTCAGGTCGTGCACGGCCGCACCCCAGCGCTCGTCGAAAGGCAGCTCGTCGTAGCGGAACAGCGTGAAGAGCGGACCGCCGAGCGGCATCACATCCCACTGCGCGCCCAGCGGGAAGCCCCGCGACTCGTCGTGATCGGCGAACTCGAGCGAGAGCAGCTGCGTCCCCCACGGGCCGAGCCAGCCCTCGAGGTCGTCCTCGTAGATCCCGAGCACGCTCATGTACGGGTGCAGCATCAACCGCTTGCCCACGAGCCCCGACGAGTTGGCCAGGCCGCCGGGCCCGCCCGAGAGGAGGAGGAGGCGCGCTGTGCCGACGCCGTTGCCGGCGACGACGACGACGTCGGCCTCCTGGCGCTGTTCCTGCCCGTCCCGATCGACGTAGATCGCTCCGGTGGCGAGGCCGGCCCCGTTCGTCGTGATCTCGCGCACACGGGCGCCGGTCACGAGCTTCGCTCCGTGGGCGAGCGCCTGCGGCCACATGGTCGTGTCGGTCGAGCTCTTCGCGCCCTTGGGGCAGCCCCACATGCAGGTGCCGGTGCGCTCGCAGCCGGCGAGGTTGTCGACCGCCTGGGAGCGGATCGCGTGCGCCGCGGGCCACCAGTGCCAGCTGAGCTCGTTCATCCCCTCGGCCGCCCGCCGGCCGATCGGCCCGATCGGCAGCGGCGGCAGGAGCGGCGGCGGGCCCGGCGGGTAGTTCGGGTCGCCGGCCATGCCCGAGATCTGCATCTCCTGGTCGATCTGCTCGTAGTACGGCTTCATCTCCTCGTAGGAGATGGGCCAGTCGTCGGCGATCCCGTGCAGCGTGCGGAGCTTGTAGTCCTGCGGGCGCAGCCGCACCCACTGGGCGCAGAAGTGGATCGTGCTCCCGCCGACCGCGTTGTACATGACCGGCGTGATCGGCGAGCCCGACACCTCGAGCGGGTAGTCGGACGGGTGCTGCCGCGTGTTCGGGTTCGGGCTCCACTGCGCGTCGGCGACGAGCTCCCACTCGAGCTTGTCGCCCGGGAAGTCGGAGGCGTTCTCCCAGCCGCCCTGCTCGAGGCAGACGACCTTGAAGCCGGCCTCGGCCAGGTGGCGCGCAGCGACCGACCCGCCCGCCCCGGCTCCGATGACGAGCACGTCGGCCTTCGAGCCGTCGCCGTTCGCCGAGATCGAGAACGGGAGCGCGGCCGGCGGCTCGACCGGGTCGGGCGGGGGAGGCTCCGTCGTGTTGATCGGCCCGCGTGCGTAGACCGGGTCGAGCAGCCCGTCGCGGAGGTCGTACTCCGCCTCGTCCGAGAAGGGCGGCCGCTTGCCCTGGCCCGGGTAGCCGACGCGCTTCCGGACCTTGAGGTTCATGTAGTAGCCCCCCGAGGCGATCTGGGCGAGTGCGGAAAAGCCGTCCGGATCGTCAGCGTGCAGCCGCCGCGCCTCGGCGGCCGGGTCCTTCCCGGCGGCAGCGTCGAGCGCCGCCGCGAGTGGCTCCACGAGGTCCGGCCGGGCCGCCAGCGCCCGGTCGAGCCACTTCTCCGCCGAGCCGGCCTCGCTGGCCGCGGGCATCGCGTCCGTGGCCGGGATGAGGACGTCGGCCAACGCCCAGAACGTCGCGCGCTGCTCGGGTGTCAGGCTCACGGCTAGTTGAACGCCGGCATGACCTCGTCGGCGATGAGCTTGAGCTGGCCGTTGACGTCCGGGACGTCCGCCTCCCGCTGCGCGAACAGCTTGAGGATGTAGGGGTCGGTGATGCAGAGGATCATGTGGTTGACCCCCGCCGACTCCATCTCCTTCATCTTCGCGATGCACTCCTCGGGCGTGCCGGCGATCGAGAGCTTCTCGGCGATCTCGGGCGTCGTCATGTCGTAGGCCTTCGCGAGGTCGCCGGTTCCGAGTACCTCGACAATGGCCTTCGTTTCGGCCGGGTCGATGTCGTGCGCCTCGAACTGCTCGTCGGGCTGGGAGGAGAGGTAGAAGGTGACGATGGCACGGGCGGCCGACTTCGCCTTTTCCGAGTCGGGGCCGCAGGTGATCACGCACCAGGCGCCGATGTCGAGGTCCTCGAAGTTCCGGCCGGCCTTCTCGGCGCCGATCTTCACGTTCTCGACGACGTAGTCGTACCACTTCTTGTTGTAGCCCAGGGCGCTGTGGACACCGTCCGAGACCTCGCCCGCGAGCTGCATCGACTTGGGGCCGCGCATGGCGCCGATGTAGAGCGGCAGGTGGTCCTGCACCGGACGTGCGAACGTGAAGAGCCCCGCGTACTTGTGGAACTCGCCGTCGTAGGTGATCACGCCGTCGTCGAGGAAGGTGCGCATGACCTCGTGCGCCTCCCTGGTGCGCGAGAACGGCTTGATCGTCTTCCAGTCGGTGCCGTACTGGGCGAGCATGCCGAAGTTGCCGCAGGAGATGACGCCCTCGGCCCGGCCGCCCGTCAGTTCGTCCAGGGTGGCGAGCGCCTGGCAGATGAGCGTCGGCTCGCGGAGGTAGACGCTCGACAGGTTAGGCCCGAAGCGGACGTTCTTCGTCTTGTCCGCGGCGGCCGCGTACAGGAGCCAGAGGTCCTTGTGCCAGGTCTCGTCGGCCGCGTAGCACGCGTAGTACCCGTTCTCGTCGGCCGTCTTGATGTGCTCGAGCGAATCGGAAAGCGGGTAGTCGAGCAGCGTCGTGTAGCTGAATTTCATCCCTTGCCCTCCTCGGCCTCGATTTCTTCCAGGAGCTCCTCGCCGGACAGGACGCTGTCCGCGAAGTGGTCGTGCATCCACGCGAGGTGCTCCCACCGGCTGTCGACGATGCGGTGCGTGTCCCACGCGGGGATGTCTTGCTGCGGCGTGTGCTCGGTCATGAGCGCCGGGTCGACCTCGTAGATGTGGTCGAAGCGCATGACGACGTCCTCCTTGATGCGCTGCGCGTCAGGCGGTTTCTGCGCGGAGAGCCTGAAGCCGATCACGACTCCACCTCCTCGTAGGCCTCGTCGAGCAGGTATTTGCCCGGGTTCATGATGTTGTTCGGGTCGAGCGTGCGCTTGATCTGCTTCATCACCTCGAAGCCGCCGCCCAGCTCGAGCGGCACGAGGTCGACCTCGCCCTCGCGGCAGGAGCCGTGGCACGCCGAGATGGAGCCGCCGTGCTCGATGGCGATACGGGCGATCTCCCGCTTCGCGTCCACCCACGCTGCCCAGCTCTCGTCGTCCCACTTCATCTCCCAGATGCCGATGTCGATCTCGGTGAGGTAGTCGCCCCACGACTTGAAGGCGCCGTTCGTGTAGGCGAACATGCCCCAGTCGTCGAACATGTCGAAGCGCTCGCGCAGGTCGGCCGCCACGGCATGCCACTTCTCCCGCACGGCGGGGAGCTGCGAGTAGAGGATCGCCGCGTCCTCGCAGTGCCAGCTCATGAGCGCGACCTGGCCGTCCCGGGTACGCCCGTGCTGCGGCGTGGCGTAGCGGTCGTGTCGCGAAGCCCAGTCGCCCTGGGAGATCTCGTCGCCCAGGTACTCGCCGCCCGAGGCCTTGCCGATCTTCAGCATCCGCTTCGCGGAGGCGCGCACCTCGTCGTCGTTCCCGTACATGGCGACCGCGACGACGGCCTGAACCCAGTCGGGCTGCGGGATGTACGCCTCGTCGTCTCGGCGGAGGTACTTCACCTTCCACTCGTCGAAGAGGACGACGCCGGCGAGGGTCGCCGCGCCCGAGCGCGCGAACTCCCCCGTCGCCCGCCACGCGTCCTCGTAGGAGCGGTAGGCGTAGAAGGCCGAGAACTCCGTCTCCGGGCGCTTGACCAGCTCGAGCGTCGCCTCGGTGACGATCCCGAGCGTCCCCTGGTGGCCCATGAACAGGTGCTTGAGCTGGTAGCCGCTCGAGGACTTCCGCACCTTCTTCCCGCCGCCGTCGCCGACCCGGATGATCTCACCGGTCGGGAGCACGATCTCGAAGCTGATCACGAGGTCGCGCGTGTGGCCGAAGCGGCCGCCGATCAGCGACCAGCCGCTCGTGCCGATGCGCCCGCCGACGAGCGAGCACGGATACGACGCCGGGTTGTCCGGATAGATGAAGCCGAGGGGCTGCAGCTCCTGGGAGAGCTTCAGCATGTTGATCCCCGGCTGGACGGTGACCGTGCGGTCCTCGACGTCGATCTCGAGGATCTTGTTCATGAGCTTGACGTCGACGAGGATCCCGTGCTTGAGCGGCACCGCGCCGTCGGTGAGCCCGGTGGCGCCTGCCCGCGGCACGACCGGGACTCGCTCGCGGTTCGCGAGCTTGACCACCTCGGAGATCTGCTCCGCCGACGTCGGCAGGACGACGGCCTGCGGGATGAACTCCTCCCACCTGTGCTTCGGGAACGGCGAGGGGACACGCGCGCGGTTGAAGAGCGCCGAGCGGCCGGTGAAGACGTGGTCCTCGCCGCAGATGGCGACGAGCTCGTCGATCAGGGTGTCGGGGAGCGCTGCGACTGCCATCTCACACCTCGAATCCGGCCGACTCGGCGACCAGCTCGAAGATGTCGAACACCTCGATGCCCTGAGCCTTGCCCTGCTCGGTGAGCGGCCGCTCCGACCAGGGACAGGCGGAGACGAGGGTGTCGACGCCGTCGAGCGCCGCCGCCTTCTCGATCCGGCGGCGGCTGATCTCCGCCGTCAGCTCCGGCTTCTCGGTCGCGAGGTTCGAGCCGGCCCCGGAGCAGTACGACCACTGCGTGACGTGGTCGACGTCGACGAACGTGAGCCCCGGGATCGCCCGCAGGATCTCGCGCGGGGACTGCCACTTGCCGAGGCGCTTGTTCAGCCGGCACGGGTCGTGGTACGTCACCGTGCGCTCGATCGGCGTCGTCAGCTCGATCTTGCCCTCGCGGATCAGCTCGGCGACGAGGTCGACGCCGAGCACGATCTCGAACTCGTCGAAGTTCTCATCGAGCGTGGGGTAGTGCTCGATGATCGTGATGTAGTCGTGCGGGTCGAGGCAGATGATCCTTTTCGTGCCCGTCTTGCGCCAGTCGATCATGTTGTGCTCGGCCATCTTGTGGGCGATCTCCACGTACCCGGTCTCCCACATCGGTCCGCCGCAGCACCACTGCTGGCTCATGAGGCCGAACTCGACGCCGGCGGCGCCGAGGAGGAGCGCCACCGCGCGAGGCACGGACGGCCGGTAGAAGGCGGCCTCGCAGTCGGCGAACAGCACCGTCTCGCCGCCGGTCGGGAGGTCGAGGCCGGCCGCCCAGGCGCGAACCTTGTTCCCCGAGGTCTCCGTGCGCCATCCGAGCACGGGCTCGTTGCCCCACCGGTCGGTGAGCTCCGCCCAGTGCTTCCAGTTCTCCTGGTGGATGCCCTCCTCGACCGCGAGCGTCCGCATCGCCCTGACGACGTCGATCGTGCGCTGGCGGAAGCGGTAGAAGTCGCCGGTGAAGAGCGTGTTCGGGCAGCGGAGCTCGCAGGCGCCGCACATGGTGCAGTGCACGTAGTCCTCGGCGACGTCCTCGATCGTGAGGTGGCCCTCGTCCATCGCGACCACGTTCGCGTGGAACGCCGTCGGCGTATGCCGCTCGTCCCGCGTGACCTGCATCACCGGGCAGACCTCGCGGCAGAACTTGTGGCCCGAGCTGAAGCAGTTGTACGCGGCGTTCCGCCATTCCTCCACGACTTCGGCCGCGCGCCCGTTCGTTCCCCCGGAGTCGGTGACTTTGTCGGTTGCCATTCGCCTCCTTCGCTGGGTCAGGCGACTCTAGGGCGACTGCGATAGAAATGTCTAGTGGTGAGTGACGGGCGCAAACCGGTGATCGGGCTCTCCCTGGGCCTGCACGACTTCGGCGACTACGCCGCGGTCGGCTTCCAGCGGCCGCTCGCCCTCGCGGGCGGCGTTGGGCTCGGCCTTCCCCGCGTGAACGGTCACCTGGAGGACGCGCTCGATGCGTGCGACGGCATCCTGCTGGGCGGCGGCAGGGACATCGATCCCGGCGCGCTACGGCCAGGAGCCGACCGAGCACCTGTCTGTCACGGAGCCGCGCCGCGACGCCTTCGAGCTCGAGCTCGTCGAGCGCGCGCTCGACCGGGAGCTCCCCATCCTCGGGATGTGCCGCGGCATCCAGATCCTCAACGTCGCGCTCGGCGGCACGCTCGTCCAGGACGTCGCCGTCAAACCGGAGTGGGCCGAGCATCCCTCCGACCGCGGGCTGGCGGGCGTGGAAGGAGGTCGAGCGGACGTCGCTCGAGGGCTCCGACGAGGTGCCGCCCCATCCGCGCCACCTGATCTCGATCGAGCCGGGGAGCCGGCTGCACGCCGCGCTCGGCGTCGACGAGATCGAGGTCGACAGCTTCCACCACCAGGCGCTCGACGAGGTCGCGCCCGACCTGACGGTGGTCGCGACGGCGCCGGACGGCGTCGTCGAGGCGGTGGAGATGGACGGCGACCGCTACCTGCTCGCCGTCCAGTGGGAGCTGCAGGAGGAGTGGCGGGTCGACCGCCGCTTCCTCGAGCCGTTCGCTCAGTTCGTCTCCGCCGCGTCCGCAGACGCGCTAGATGGGGATCCTCCTCGGCCTCACGGCCGCCCTGTCGTGGGGCCTGGCGGACTACTTCGCGGCACTCGCCTCCCGGCAAGCGGGGCCGTTCCGGGTCGTCCTCGGCTTCCATCTCGTCGCGATGGTGCTCCTCACCGCGCTCCTCGTCGTCACCGGCGAGGGGCTCGCCGACGTCAGCGGCGGCGATCTCGCCTGGCTCGCCTTCATCGGCGTTCTCGGCGGCCTCTCCTACCTCGCCTTCTACCAGGCGCTCGCCATCGGCCCGATCTCGATCGTCAGCCCGATCGTCTCCGCCTACGCGGCGGTCACGGTCGTCTGCGCGGTGCTGATCGGCGGCGAGCGGCTCGGCGGCGGCGAGACGATCGCCATCGTCGTCGTCATGCTCGGCGTCGTCCTCGCCTCCTCCGACCTGGCGCAGATGCGGCATCTCGAGCGCATCGCGCTCCTGGGGATCCTGCTCGCGCTCGCCACCGCCGTCATCATCGGCGTGTTCGTCTACGGCGTCGCCTACTTCAGCGCCGACTACGGCTGGCTCGTCCCCATCTTCCTGGCGCGCGGCTTCTCCACCCTCTTCCTGGTCGCGCGTCTCGCTTCGCGGTGGCCAGTGGCGCTTCCCCGACCGCTCGCCCCGGCTCCTCACGATGATCGCGCTGATCGCGGTGGTGGACACGCTCGGCTACGTCGCGTTCAACTTCGGCGTCCGCCACGCGGACACGTCCGTCGTCGCGACCGCGGCGGCGCCGTACTCGGTCGTCCCGATCGTCGCCGGGGTCATGCTCCTCCACGAGCGGCCGCGGGCGACCCAGTGGGCCGGGATCGGCCTCGTCATCGCCGGTCTGATCCTGCTCGGCCTGGTTTCCTGAACGTCCCGATGGGTACCTTCTCGTGCGAACCCGTCCGAGAGGAGGAACCCGATGTTGACCGAGACCGAGCTCCGCGACCTGTTGGGCCGAGATGTCCTCGATCGCGAGGGGAAGTCGATCGGCAACCTCGAGACGTTCTTCAGGGACACCGACACCGGGCAGCCCGAGTGGCTCGGCGTCTACGTCTCCGGCCTGATCCGCTCCCATCACCGCCTCGTTCCCGCGCGGGATGCCGAGCGCGACGGGACGGGGATCCGCGTCCCGTGGACGAAGGACCAGGTCGGGCAGGCGCCGGAGCACGGCGACCCGGACCAGCCCATCTCCGAGGAGCTGGAGAGCCGGGCCTACCGGCACTACGGGCTCGACAGAACGGCCGTCTGAGGCGCCCCGGCCGCGCCTAGCTTCGCGGCCGGGTCTTCTGCGGGTCGTAGATCGGGAAGTCGTCAACCGTCGCCGGCACCGTGCCGTCGCCGAGCGCGACGTCCACCGTGTCGCCCTTGGAAGCGAAGCGCGTCTCCAGGACGGCCATGCCGATCACGTTGCCGAGGGTCGGGCTCTCCGCCGGGCTCGTGAGCGTTCCCGCGGGCTCACCGTCCTTCGTCACGGCAGCGCCGTACTCGGGGACGTCGGAGCCGTCGACCGACAGCGTGACGAGGCGCTTCGGCGGGCTCTTCGCCGTCTGCTCGAGCGCGGCCTTTCCGTGGAAGTCGCCGGTGTCGAGGCGGATCACCTTGTCGAGCGACATGTCGAAGGGGTCGGTCTCGTGCTGGAAGTAGTCGTAGCCGATGAAGATCAGCCCCGACTCGATCCGCAGGGTCTCGACGGCGGAGAGGCCGTACGGCTTCGCGCCGGCCTCGGTGAGGACGCCCCAGAGCTCCTCGGCGTAGTCCGGCTCGGTGAAGATCTCGTAGCCGAGCTCCCCGGAGTAGCCGGTGCGGGAGACCCAGGCCGGGACGCGGCCGACGTGTACCTGGTGGGGGAGGAAGCGGAAGTAGCCGAGGGCCTCGACCTCCTCGTCGACCAGCCCGGCGAGCAGGTCGCGTGAGCGCGGCCCCTGCAGCTGGAGGTGCGGAAGCTTCTCCGTGATCGGCTCGATGGCGACGTCGAGCCCGTCGACGACCTCCCGCATGTGGTCGAGGTCGGAGTCGAGGGCGGTGATCACCCAGGCGCTCGAGTCGGTGAACTTGAAGACCGTCCCGTCGCCGACCATCTTCCCGTTCTTCGTCGCAGAAGGGGGCGTAGCGGACCTGGCCGATCTCGAGCCCGAGCATGTCGTTCGTGAAGATCCGGTCGGCGGCGGCGAGTGCGTCGGGGCCCGTGAAGTCCCACTTGCGCAGAGGCGACTCGTCCCAGACACCGACGTCCTGGCGGACGGCATTGTGCTCGGCGACAGCGTCGCCGAACTCGGTCGGCCAGTACCAGTTCTCCCACTCCATGAACTCGCCGCCGAGCCGGCGCTGGACGCCGTCGAAGGCCGTGCGGATGGTCCCTGCGTCGGTGCTCACGATCCCTCCTTCTCCGTTGGGCGCCAGCCTAAAGCGTCGGAGACCGCCGCTGCGTGGGCGAGCAGCGGCGCGAGCGCCCGCGACACGGCCGCCTCGCCGAACCGGGGAGCGGGGCCCTGGATGCCCAGGATGGCCGCGAGCTCGCCGCGGCTGCCGTGCACCGGGGCCGCCACGGCGTTGAGGCCCTCCTCCCGCTCGCCCGTCGCCCGTGCCCAGCCCTGCGCGCGGACGCGCTCGACCTCGCGCGCAAGCGCGCCACGGTCGACGATCGTGCGCGCGGTGAAGCGGGTGAGCCGACCGGGCGGCAACTCGACGTCGCCGAAGGCGAGCGCGACCTTGCCGGTGGCCGTGGCGTGCGCCACGCTCGGGCGCCCGACGCGCGCGACGCTCTGCACCGACGAGGCGCTCTGGACGAAGTCCACCGTGATCGCGTCAGGGTCTCCCGGAGCCGAGAGCGTCGCGGTCTCGCCGGTCTCCTCGACGAGTGCCCGTAGGTGCGGCCGCGCGATCTCGCGTAGGTCGAGGCGCGCGAGGACGGCGTTGCCGAGCTCGATCAGGCGCAGGCCGAGCCTGTAGCGGCCTGTCTCGGCGACGTGCTCCACGAGGCGGGCGTCGACGAGCGTCGCGAGCAGGCGGGAGACCGAGCTGGGGTGGAGGCCGGTGCGACGCGCGAGCTCGTTCGTGCCCAGCTCACCCTCCTCGAGCGCCCCGAGGAGGGCCGCTGCCCGCTCGACCGCGGCCACGTGCCGCGTTGCTGGCTTTCCCGTCCGGGCCATGGTACGGTCAGTATGTCAGTTTTGAAACGCTATTGCCCAGGAGGCAATCAACGTCATGTCCGATCTGCCCGCCTCGCCCCGCTTCGTCATCGTCGGCGCCGGAATCCACGGCCTCTCCACCGCCTACCACCTCGCGAAGGAGCTGCGCGCGCGGGGTGCCGGCTCGGGCGCCGACGTGGTCGTGCTCGAGAAATCCGAGCCGGGTGCGGGTGCCTCGGGCATCGCCTGCGGGGTCGTTCGCAACAACTACTTCCAGCCGGCGATGAGCGAGCTCATGCAGGCCTGCGTCGAGGTGTGGGAGTCTGACCCCGACGCCTACGCCTATAACGCGGTCGGCTACATGGCGCTCGGGCCCGCCGCGCAGGAGTCGGATCTGGCCGCCACCTTCGAGCGGCAGGAGCGGATCGGCTACCGCTCGACCCTCGTCACCGGTGAGGCCGACGTGGACGCCTACATGAAGCGCGTCTTCCCCGACTGGCGGGCGCAGGGCGTGACCACCCTCCTGCACGAGCACCAGGGCGGCTTCGCCTTCAACCGCGACTCGGTCCTGGGCCTCGCGGGCAAATGCGCGGAGGAGGGCGTCGAGATCGTCACCGGCGTCGAGGTGCGGGCGATCGAGCTCGAGGCCGACGGCACCGCGGGCGCCGTCGAGACGAGCCGCGGCCGGATCCAGGTCGGCGAGCAGCTCGTGATCGCGCCCGGCCCGTGGGCGAAGCGCTTCTGGTCGATGCTGGAGCTACCCGCGGCGATCGACGTGCGCACGCCGTCGGGCGAGGTCGTCCACGACCGGCCCATGTGGACGTACTGGAACCTCCAGGAGGGCGAGATCACCGTCGACCCGCAGATGTTCGACACGGCCGGCGGCGGCGCCCCGCCCGTCGTCCACCTCGACACGGACGCGCCCCTGTACACGGACGACGGCGAGCTGATCACGGACGAGCTCTGGGGCATCTACTACAAGCGCGACCGGCACGGCGTCCAGGGCGGCGCCTCACCGCTCGTGGTCGACGGCGACGTCGAGCTCGACCCCTATCCCTCGACCACGGACGTCGACCCCAGCTTCGCCGACATGTGGTGTGCCGCCCTCTCGCACGCGATGAGCCGCTTCGAGGGCTGCCGGCCGCTCTACAAGCAGGCTCGCTCGGGCGGCGTCGGCGCCTTCACCGCCGACAACTTCCCGGTCTTCGACTACATGCGCCCGAACACGTACGCGATCCTCGACTCGAACCACGGCTACAAGATGATCGGCGTCGGCCGCGAGGTGGCGAAGGTGCTCCTCGGCGACCACTCGAGTCTCCTCTACCCGTTCCGCTTCGAGCGCTTCGCGACGGGCGACCTCCACCCGGTCTCGAACTCGCCCTACCCCTGGTCGTAGGGGACACGTCAGGGGTCTGACCCCTGACGTGGCTCGTGGAGACCTGTCAGCCGTCCTCGGCCAGGCCGAGGCGGCGCGCGAGCCACGCCTTCGTCGTCGACTGCAGGAGCAGGGTGACGACGATGGCGAGCGCGACGACGGTCACGAGTTCCGCCTCGTAATCGACGCCCGTCAGCGACGAGGATGCCGACGAGCGCCGCCGGGACGACGCCGGTCTCGCGCGTCCAGGAGACGAAGATGAGCTCTTCACGGCTCCAGCGGCCGCGGCGGTCGGGGAGCAGGCAGGCGAGCACCGTCAGCGGGCGCGCGATGAAGATGAGGGCGGCCAGCGTGATCAGCGCCGGAAGCGCTTCGTCCGCAATCGTGTCGAAGGGCAGGTTCGCGCCCAGCGTGATGAAGACGAAGACGACGACGATGTCCGCGCTCGCCGAGGTGAACAGGCGCATCTCGTCCTCGCGGTGGGAGTGCATGCCGAGCCCGAGGCGGTCCATGTTCGCGACGATCAGGCCCGCGAGGAACGCGCCCAGGTAGCCGCTGCCGCCTGCGTAGTCGATCGCGAAGTAGCCGGCGACGACGACGAGGAGCACGGCGATGATCGGGGACTCGCGCCAGATCCCGAGCCTCCGGGTCGAGATGGTCACCGCGAGGACGACGCCGAGGGCCGCTCCCAGGACGGTCGAGATGCCGAGATCGATCAGGAAGTCGCCGAACGGCGAGGCGAGCGACCCCTCGCCCTCGATCACGAACGAGGCGAGCGCGAGCGCGAGCACCGCGCCGGTGACGTCGTTCAGCGCCGACTCGGCGATCACGGTCTGCACCACCTTGGCTCGGATCCGCATGTGCTCGAAGAGCGGGATCAGGATCGCCGGGTCGGTCGGCGCGAGGGCAGCGCCGATGAGGAGGCCCGCCTCGAAGGGGATGTCGAAGGCGACGGCGGCGACGGTACCGGTGACGAATGCCGTAATCAGGACACCCGGAATCGCCAGCAGGCCGAGCCCGACGACGACTGGGCGGAGAACGTCGAGCGAGAGCCCGAGGCCGCCGTAGAAGAGGATCATCGAGACCCCGAGGGTCAGGAGGATCTGGATCGCGACCGAGTCGAGCGGGAGGTCGAGCAGGTCGGCCATCTCCGGGCCGAGCACGACGCCGGCGGCCAGGAGCACGACCATGCGCGGGACGCGCAGCAAGCCGGCGACGACCTCGGAGACGAGCCCGGCGGCGAAGACGAGCGCGAGGGTCTCGATGACGTCGCGAGCCGACACCGCCGGGATTCTCCCTGCCGCCGATGACGGTTGCGTCCGCGGGCCCGTTGGCTCACGATGGTCGCGTGCTTCTCGTCGTCTTCGCGCCGGCCGGCTTTCCGCAGCTGATGTTCTTCCTGACGCTTGCGATCGCGCTCTACCTGACCGTGATCGAGCTCCGCGAGCTCGAGCCTCGGCCCCACTTCACCTACTGGGGCTGGTGGCTGTCGCTCGTCTTCCTGACCCACTTCATCGGCTACTTCATCCTCCGTGGATACGCCGCCTACCGACGCCGCTCCCAAGCCCGAGCCTAGGCCGTTCAGAGACCGCCCCCTCGGGCGAGTCGCAATGCTGCTTGTGGTGTTCCTGCTTGCGCTCGTCGCGCTGAAGACGTGCGCGTCGCACGACGAGAACGTCAGCTACCAGGAGGCCGAGGTGATCGCGAGGGAGCAAGTCGACTTCGAGCCCGACAAGGTTCTCGTCCGCGGCGTCCAACGCGGACTGGACGCGCATCTGTACTGGGCCGTGTCGCTGTCCACGCAGAACGCCGCCGGCGTCACGGTGGAATGTGCCACCGTCCTCGTGGACGCGGAGACCGGGGAGCCCCAGGCCGAACCGTGCTAGCTCGGCCTGTGTAAGCGGCGAACACTCGAAGCGCGAAAAGGTGGGCTTCCTGCACCTGGGACACATCCGACGGGTTTCGTACGCTCGCCCCAACTCCGGTGTGTAGCGGTGCTTTAGCTGGCGTCATCCCGAGGAGGACTTCCCGATGATTTCGTCGCTGGCGTCCGTTTTTTCGGCGCTTCTGGCCCAGGCTCCAACCTTGGAAGAGGTGAACGCCAAGGTCGACCTGGACAGCCTCGTCCTGCTGGAGGTCTTCTACTTCTTCACCGTCGTGATCATGTGGCTGATTCACGTCGGCTTCATGGCGTACGAGGCGGGTGTCGCGCGGCGCAAGAACATCATGTCGACGGCGATGAAGAACATCCTCACCATCGCCGTCGTCACGCCGACCTTCTACTACTTCGGCTGGTACATCTACGGCTGCTTCGAGCACGGCGGCCCGGCCGAGGGGCATGCCGGCCCGGCCGAGTTCCCGGGGTTCTGCGGCCTCACGGCGCCATGGAGCGCCGGCATGGGCGGCAACCTCGAGTCGAGCCTCACCGGCCATTTGAGCCTCGTCTTCTTCCTCGCTTTCCTCCTCTTCTCGTGGACGACCGCCTCGATCATGTCGGGCGCGCTCATCGAGCGCGTGCGGCTGTCCGCCTACCTCATCCTCGCGGTCGTGCTCGGCTCGGGCGTTTGGATCATGGACGCGGCCTGGGGCTGGAGCGCGGGCGGCTGGCTCACGACCAACTACGGCTTTCACGACTCGATCGCCTCGCTCGTCGTCCACGGTGTCGCCGGAGCCTTCACGCTCGGCGTGCTCCTGAATCTGGGGCCACGCATAGGGAAGTACGACATGCGCGGGCGGGCGAGAGCCTTCAGACCGCACAACACGCACATGACCCTGATGGGGCTGATGCTGATCTTCACCGGCTTCTACGGGTTCTACGCCGCCTGCCTGTTCATCCAGTCGACGGTCTTTCCGGGGTGGCTCAACATCTATCTCTCGCCGACCACCCTGGGCACGATCGCGATGGTCATCACCTTCGGTTTCGCGGGCGGGTTCACCGGTGGCTGGATCGCGAGCCGGGGCGACCCGTTCTGGACCCTTTCCGGCGGCCTCGCGGGCGTGATCTCGGTGTCCGCCGGCGCCGACGTGTACCACCCGTCGCTCGCCTACCTGCTCTCGGCGACCGGCGGCATGCTGGCCGTGTGGGTCGGCACCTACATCGAGAAAGGGTGGCGCGTCGACGACGCCGTCGGGGCGGTGGCCGTCCACGGGTTCTGCGGCTTCTACGGCGTTTTCCTCGTGGGCATCTTCGCCGGCGGCTTCCCGACCGGGGTAAACAACGTCCCCGTTTCGTTCGGCGGCCAGATGATGGGCATCCTCACGTTCTTCCCGCTCGCCTTCCTGCCCGGCTACATCGTGAGCTGGCTCCTCAAGAAGACGAACCTGCTCCGCGTCCCGCCCGAGGTCGAGCTCGAGGGCCTCGACATGGCCGAGTTCCAGCAGGACTTCTTCCCCGAGTTCGACCGCGTGCCCGAGGTCATCGTCCTCCCGGACGGCCAGGAGGTCGAGGCGGCGCCGATCCTGATCGAGGACTACTCGCGACTCAATGGGCATAAAGCCGGCGCTGCCGCGGAAAGGAGCTCGCCGTGATCGACAGCTTCCCCTTCGACAGCTGGGACGACGTCACCACGACGTTCTGGACCTTCGGCCCGGAGAACTCGACCGGCACGTACATCCTCACCGCCCTCGGCATCATCTTCATGCTGGCCTCGATCGTCTACTGGGTCTGGCTCGAGAACGTGAAGCTGAACGCCCAGGCCGAGCTGCTGCGCGGCGCGGGCGGCCTGCCCCCCGCCAGCCCGACGGCGCCCGGCCCCGGTTTCGCGGAGCCCCCGCTCGCCGGGCCCTCGACCGACCCAGGACCGTAGGAAGGAGGCACGATGGCTCGTCAGAAACAGATCGAGTTTCCCCCCGAGCAGTCGCCCTTGCCGTGGCTGACGCCGGCCTTGCTCCTGCTCTCGCTTGCCTGCATCGTCATCGTCGTCATCATCCTGTACGCCCACCCGAGCGGAGAGTTCATCGGACCCTGGTAGCGGCGACGTCCAACCGGGTGCTATAAGAAGGCAATGTCGCGTCTCTACCTGATGTGCGGCCTCTGCGGACGACAGCAGGCGGACGGAATCCTGTCGCGCGGGTACTGGGGGCACCTCGAGGTGACGAGCACCTACGTCCTGCGGGCGTGCCCGACGTGCAAGGAGTCCCATTCCGACTGGGAGGCACGTCTCCGGGCAAGCACCAACACCGGTTCGGTCGACACCTCTGGGTTCCCGCAGGCGGGCTTCTCGCAGGGCTGATCCACCGCACGTCGTTCCCCCGCGGCGCTGAGTAGCCTTCCGGCGTGCCGAGACGCCGTCGTACGCAAGGCCTCGAGCGAGTACTCGGCACACCCGCGCTCTTCGCGACGGCGTACGGCAACGTCGGCTCCTCGATCTACTACGCCCTCGGCGTCACCGCCGCGTTCGCCCTCGGGCTGACGCCGCTCGTCTTCGTCGCAGCCGGGATCATCTTCGCGGCGACTGCCGCGACCTACGCGGAGGGAACGGTCCGCTACCCGGAGGCAGGCGGCTCCTCCAGCTTCGCCCGGCACGGCTTCAACGAGCTCGTGAGCTTCGGTGCCGCCTGGTCGCAGATGCTCGTCTACGTCGCCACGGTCGCCATCTCGGCGTTCTTCGTGCCCCACTACCTGTCCGTCTTCTGGGAGCCGCTGCGCGAGAACCCGTGGGACATCGTCGGCGGCGCTGTCGTCGTCGTCATCCTCGTCGCCGTCAACATCGTCGGCATCCAGGAAGCGGCCCGGGTCAACATCCTGCTGGCGGTCGTCGACTTCGCCACGCAGGCGCTGCTCGTCGTCGTCGGCTTCGTGCTCGTCTTCAGCCCGGAGGTCCTGAAGGCGAACATCCACTGGGGCGTCGCGCCGACGTGGAGCGACTTCGCCATCGCCATCCCGGTGGCCATGCTGGCCTACACGGGGGTGGAGACGGTCTCCAACCTCGCGGAGGAGGTGCGCGACCCGCCGCGGAACGTCCCCAACGCGTACAAGCTGATCGCGGCCGCGGTCTTCGCGATCTACTTCACGCTGCCGCTGATCGCCCTCTCGGCGCTTCCGGTCTACCAGCAGGCGAACGGCGAATGGGTGACGCTGCTCGGGCTGCCGCCCGAGGAGGGTGGGTTCACGAACGACCCGATCCTCGGCGTGGTCCAGAACCTCGGCCTCTCCGGCGGCGTCGAGAACGCGCTCGAGATCTACGTCGGCGTCCTCGCGGCGACCATCCTCTTCATCGCGACGAACGCCGGCGTGATCGGCGCCTCCCGCATCACCTACGCGATGGCGAGCTACCGCCAGCTCCCCGAGGTCTTCCGGCGCCTGCACCCGCGCTTCCGCACCCCGTGGCTGGCGCTCGTCGTCTTCGCCGGAGTGATCCCGCTCCTCACCCTCCTGCCCGGGCGGACGGACTTCCTCGGGACGATGTACTCGTTCGGCGCAACGCTCTCGTTCACGGTCGCGCACGCGTCGCTCGTCGCCATCCGCTATCGCTACCGGGACGAGGAGATCGTGTACCGCGCACGGCCGAACCTCAGCGCCCGCGGGGTGGACTGGCCGCTCTTCGCGATCCTCGGCGGGCTCGGGACCCTGATCGCCTGGCTGGTCATCGTCGTCCAGGAGCCGATCACCCGGTGGGCCGGCTTTGGTTGGCTCGTGTTCGGGTTCGTCGCGTACGCCGTCTACCGCCGCCGCTTCGTCCACGAGCCGATGGCGCAGACGGTGCACGCCCCGCAGTTCGTGCTCGGCCCGGGGCTCGAGATCGAGTACCGCACACTGCTCGTGCCGGTGTCCCGCTCGGCGGAGTCGGAGGAGGCGCTGGTCGCGGCGGCCAGGCTGGCGGCCGAACGGGGAGCGAGGATCGCGGTCGTCCGCGTGCTCGAGGTCCCGCTCGAGCTCCCGCTCGACGCCGACCTGCCCGTCGAGGTGGACGAGGCCGACATGCTGCTCGACGAGGCGCGCGCGCTCGTCGAGAGCTACGGCGTGCGCGCGATCCCGCGCCTGTTGCGGGCGCGGCGGGCCGGCCCGGCGATCGTCGAGGAGGCGCGGCGGCGGAATGCGGAGCTCGTGGTCGTGGGCGCGCCGAGGCGCACGACGAGGCGCGGGCGGCCGGTCGTGAGCGAGACGGTCGACACCATCCTCAAGGCGAGCCCCTCCCGAGTGCTCCTCGTCGCCGGCCGGAGGGCCGCCTAGTGGAAGGACTCCGCGTGCCGGCTACGGTTGTGTTCTCGGCGGTCGCGGCTCTGCTCGGCCTC
The DNA here is from genome assembly GCA_963811635.1 of uncultured Actinomycetes bacterium. Lineage (GTDB taxonomy): Bacteria > Actinomycetota > Thermoleophilia > Gaiellales > Gaiellaceae > JAIBJN01. The sequence goes on along the minus strand of CAWESB010000011.1, from coordinate 115,970 downwards.
GTGCTCATCGTCGAGACGGCGATCGTCGGCGGGTCGCTCGGATACCTGATCGGCGGTCTCTTCCTCCTTGCCGGAGTGCTCCGGCTGGCACTCGTCCTGAGGGCGCGCTGATGGCGCGGAAGCTTCCCGGCCTCACGCGCATGCTCGGGACGACGCCGATCGTGTCCGTCGCCTACTCGGAGATCGGCGCCTCCGTCTACTTCGCCCTCGGGATCGTCGCCCTCTACGCCGCCGGCCTGACTCCCTGGGTCTTGCTCGGCGTCGGGCTCGTCATCCTGCTCGTCACCTTCTCGTACGCCGAGGCGAGCTCCGCCCTCCCGGAGACGGGCGGGGCGGCCCTGTTCGTCGCCCGGGCCTTCAACGACCCGGTCGGCTTCCTGACCGGGTGGCTGCTCTTCCTCGACTACCTGATCGTGATCGCGATCGCCGGGCTCTTCGTGCCCCACTACGTTGGCGAGGCCGTGGGCTGGGAGGCCGTCACCCGGGAGCCGTGGGACGGAGTGATCGGCGTCTGCGTCATCCTCGGGGTGGCGCTGATCCGGCTCGTCCGGCGCGCGCAGCTGTACGCCATCGCCGTCGGGGTCGCCGCACTGGCCCTCTTCACCCACCTCCTGCTGGTCGCCCTCGGCCTCGCGTTCGTCTTCTCTCCGAGCGACCTTGCCGACGTCGACCTGGGCGCATCGCCGCCGTGGGGTGACCTCGCCTTCTCGCTCGCGCTCGCGACGCTTGCCTATACGGGCCTCGAGACCGTGGCGAACCTCGCCGCCGAGGCGCGCGAGCCTGGGAAGACACTGCCGCGCAGCCTCTTCGTGGGCATCGGGCTCGTCGTGCTCGTCACCACGGCGATCGGGCTCGTCTCGGTGTCCGTCCCCGGTGTCTCGGTCGAGTTGCAGGCGCCGCTCCTCGCCATCGTCGACGCACTCGAGGGCGCGATCCCGGCCTGGGCCGTGGACGCGCTCCGCATGTTCGTCGGGCTGGGCGCTGCCGTTGTCCTCGTCGCCGCGATCACCACGGCGATCTCCGGCGCCGGCCGGATGGCGTACGCGCTGGGGCGCCACGGCATGCTCCCGCACGCGTTCGCGCGGCTGAACCGAAGGACGCTGCTCGCGCCGGCGGCGATCCTGAGCACCGGGGCGCTCGCAGCGGCGCTGCTCGTCGTCGCCGACGCGGCGGGCCGGGACGTGCGCTTCCTCGGGAGCCTCTACAGCTTCGGAATCCTGATGGCCCTGACCGCGGCGCAGGTCTCCGTGGTCCGGCTTCGCTTCACCGAGCCCGACCTCGCCCGGCCTTATCGCGCCCCCTGGAATGTGGCCGTCCGTGGCGTCCAGGTCCCGCTCGCCGCCCTCGTCGGGATCCCGCTCACCTCCGCGCTCTGGATCGTCGCGATCGCCACACACGATGCCGCGCGGATCGTCGGCCCTCTCTGGGTCCTGCTCGGCATCGTGGTCTACGTCGCCGTGCGGCTCACCGAGCGGGAGTCCGTGCTCGGGCACGTGACCCCGGCCGACCCGGACCTCGTCCCGCATCCGCACGGCGAGTACGAGCGGGTGCTCGTGCCCCTGAAGCTCGGGCCCGATCGGCGAAGAGGTGCTCGCGACGGCGATCAAGCTGATCGAGGAGCGCTCCGGGGCGATCACCGTCCTCCACGTCCTCTGGGTGCCGCTCGACCTCGCGATCGACGCGCCCCTGCCGGAGGCCGAGCAGCTGGCCGAGGCCTCGCTCGCCGATGCCGAGGAGCTCGCGGGCGAGCACGGCGTCGTGCTTCGGACCAAGGTCGTCCGGGCCCGCGCCCTCGGCGAGGCGATCGTCGAGGCGGCGCTCGAGGAAGCTGCCGACGTCGTCCTCATGGGCTCCGCCCCGCGGTGGCGGCGGCAGTCGCTGTTCTTCAGCCCGACCGTGGACTACGTCCTGCGCAAGGCACCCTGCGACGTGATGGTGATCGCGTATCCGCAGGGCGTCCTCGAAGAGGACGACGGGACTACAGTGGCGGGATGAAAGCGATCGTGGTCGGGTGCGGGCGGGTCGGATCCGCCCTCGCAAAGCGCCTTCACAGCGCCGGCTGGGAGGTCGCCGCCGTGGACGAGTCCGAGGAGGCCCTCGAGCGCCTGGGCGCGAAATGGCCGGGGGAGCTCCACATCGGCCACGGGATGGACACCGCGGTGCTCGAGGCGGCGGGGATCGGCTCGGCCGACCTAGTCGTCGTCGCGACCGACGGCGACAACACGAACGTCGTCGTCGCCCAGATCGCCAAGAGCCGCTACGAGGTGCCGAAGGTCGCCGTCCGCGTGCACGACCCCGCGAGGGCGGACTTCTACTCGAACCGCGGGTTCGAGGTCGTCTCGCCGACGACGATGGCGATCGAGGCGCTCGCGGCGCTCGCGCTCGGCGGGGATCCCGCATGAGCTTCATCCTCGTCGTCGGCGGTGGGCAGGTCGGCAAGAACGTCACCCGCACGTTGCTCGAGCTCGGGCACGAGGTCGTCGTCCTCGAGCAGCGCCGGGATCGTTACCTCCTGCTCGACGAGGAGTTCGGCCACCGCGCCCGCTACGGGGACGCGACCGAGCTCGCCGTGCTCGAGAGCGCGGGGATCAGCCGGCCCGCCGACATCGTCGTGGCCGTCACGGGCGACGACGAGGACAACATCGTCATCTGCCAGCTCGCGAAGGAGCGCTACGACGTCGCCAAGGTGGTCGCACGCGTCAACGACCCGCGCAACCAGGAGCATTTCGAGCTGCTGGGGGTCGCCCCGACGGTCTCGGCGACGGAGATGGTGATGGCGCTCGTGCAGCACGAGATGCCGCAGCACGAGCTCGTCCACCTCGTCAACCTCTCGCGCGAGAACCTCGAGATCGTCGAGGTGGAGGTCGGCAAGGACTGCGTCGCGGCCGGCAAGCGGGTCGAGCAGCTCCGCCTGCCCGAGACGGCTCGTCTCATCTCCGTCATGCGGGACGGCAACGCCGAGATCGCGGTCGGCTCGACCGAGCTGCGTCCGGGCGATCAGGTGCTGGCCATCCTCGAGCCGGGTGGAGAGCCCGAGCTCCGACGGCTCCTGGTCGGCGAGAAGAAGAAGAAGGGCTAGCGGGAGACGCGGCCGGCCCGAAGGCGAGCAGCCTCGGCCGTGTTGCGCAGCAGCCAGAGGTCCGTGATCGGTCCCACGCCGCCGGGCACCGGCGTCACTGCCTTGGCCTTCGCGGCCACGCTCTCGAAATCGAGGTCGCCGACGAGCCGCACCTTCCCGCTCGCCTCGTCGTGCACCGGGTTGATGCCGACGTCCACGGCGATGACGCCCTCCTTGACCATGTCGCCGTGGACGAGCCCCTGGACGCCCGCGGCGACGACGAGGATGTCCGCCTGGCGCGTGTGCGCTTCGAGCCGACCGGCCTGGGCCGTGAAGTGGTGGCACGAGACGACCGTCGCTCCGCGGGCAAGCCCGAGCCAGAGCGACGGCTTGCCCACGTTGTTCGAGCGGCCGACGAGGACGAGGTCGAGGCCGTTGTAGAACGTGGCCGGGTCGCGGCCCGACTCCTCGACGTAGCGGTCGAGGAGGTAGAAGACGCTGGCCGGGGTCGATGGCGTGTAGCGGGGCTCACCGAGCGCGAGCAGGCCGGCGTTCTCCGGGTGCACCGCCTCGACGTCCTTCAGCGGGTCGAGCTGTCGGTAGAGGTGCCCCTCCGAGACCTGGGGCGGCAGCGGCCGCAGGATGAGGATCCCCGAGATCCGTGGGTCGGCGTTCAGCTTGCCGACGAGGGCGAGTGCGTCGGCCTCCTCGACGTCCGGCGCCAGCAGTTCGGAGACGTAACGGCAGCTCATCTCCCCGGCGAGCCTCCGAAGCCGGCGCTCGTAGGCCTGCGCCGCGTAGTCGTCGCCGACGAGGACGGTCGCGAGCCCCGGGACGACGCCCTCGCGCTCGAGCGCGGCCACTCGCTCCTCGACGTCCCCGCGCAGCTCGTCCGCGAGGCGGCGGCCGTCGACGACGACCGCGCTCACTCGGCGTCGAGCGCCCGCTGCGCAGCCTTGTCCGCGCTGCGCACGAGGGCCAGGGCCAGCTCGACCCGGTCGTCGCCCTCCGCTGTCGAGAGGTTGATCTCGACGAGGTTGGCAGCAACCCGGCAGGCCGAGGCGGCGAGCAGAGAGGCGGCGGTCGCATCGCCGCGGAGGTTCGGGTTGCCGCAGACGGCGATCTCGGACGCGAGCTCGGCCACGTCGGCGGCGGTCTGGGCGATGTGGAGCGGGACGTCGGCGGCTCGGGAGAGCGTCTCGCCGATCAGCGTATCCCGCACCTCCGGCTCGAGCTCCTTCGGCATCCGCATGGCCGTGAGCACGTTCTCGTAGGCGACCGCGTCCTCGACCGCGAGCGGCGCGGCGCGGTGGCGGAGCGTCTCGGCCTGGGCCACGGCGCCGGAGGCCCCTTCCCAGTCGTGCGCGAACCTGGCCGCCATGGCGGCGAGCGACGCGGCCATCTCGGTGACGAACGCGGCGACCGATCCGCCGCCCGGGGCAGGCGTCTCCGCGGCGATCGTGTCGAGCAGCTCCTCGAAGGGCGCGTCCGTGTAGGCCACGGCGCAATTCTCCTCGATTTCGGCCGCGCGCGGTCGCGCCGCGCTCAGAACAACCCGACGGTCTTCCCACTCTCGTCGATGTCGACGTCGAAGGCAGCGGGCTTCACGCCGAGGCCCGGCATCGTCTGCATGTCACCGAGCAGCGGGACGAGCCAGCCCGAGCCGGTGTACGCGCGGATGTCGCGCACGGTGACCGTGAAGCCGGCGGGAGCGTTCAGGAGCCCCGGATCGTGCGAGAGCGACAGGTGCGTCTTCGCCATGCAGACCGGGAGCGTGTCGTAGCCCTGCTCCGTGAACGTCTTCAGCTTCTCCTGGGCGGCCGGCATGAAGCTGACCCCGTCGGCGCCGTAGACGCGCTTGCAGACGGCCTCGATCTTGTCGGCGATCGGCGCGTCGGCCCGGTAGATGAAGTCGAACTCGTTCGGCTGCTCCGCAGCGTCCACGATCGCCTCCGCCAGCGCCGCTGCGCCCTCGCCGCCGCGCTCGAAGGCGTCGTTCAGCTCCGCGGCGTGCGCGCCGTAGTCGACGGCGAGCTGGCGCACCGTCTCGAGCTCCTCGTCCGGGTCGGTGGGGAAGCGGTTCACGGCCACGATCGCCTTGAGGCCGAACTCACGCACGATGCCGAGGTGGCGGCGCATGTTCTCGGCGCCGCGCTCGATCGCGTCGAGCCCGCCCTCCGGGTCGCCGCCGTGATGCTTGAGTGCGCGGACGGTGGTGACCAGGCAGATCGCGTTCGGCCGCAGCCCGCCGATCCGGCAGACGATGTCGAGGAACTTCTCCATGCCCATATCCGAGCCGAAGCCGCTCTCGGTGACGACGTACTCGCCCAGCTTCAGGCCGACGAGGTCGGCGACGAGCGAGTTGTTGCCGTGCGCGATGTTGGCGAAGGGCCCGCAGTGGACGAACGCAGGCTGGCCCTCGAGTGTCTGGACGAGGTTCGGCTTGATCGCGTCCTTGAGAAGCACGGTCATCGCGCCCGCCGCCTGCAGCTGCTCGGCGACGACGGGCTCGCCCTCCCACGTGTAGCCGACGGTGATCGCGCCGAGCCGCCTGCGCAGGTCGTGCAGGTCTCGGGCTACGGCCAGGATCGCCATGACCTCCGACGCCGCGGTGATGTCGTAGCCGGTCTCGCGCGGATAGCCGTTCGTGCGCCCGCCGAGGCCGATCGTGATCTGCCGCAGCGCGCGGTCGTTGATGTCGACGCAGCGGCGCCAGCTGACCGTGAGCGGGTCGATCCCGAGCTTGTTCCCGTGCAGCAGGTGCGCCTCGAGCATGGCCGCGAGCAGGTTGTTGGCCGCGCCGATCGCATGGATGTCGCCGGTGAAATGGAGGTTCAGGTCCTCCATGGGGACGACCTGCGCATAGCCGCCGCCGGCCGCGCCGCCCTTGATTCCGAAGACCGGGCCGAGCGAAGCCTCGCGCAGACAGAGGGCCACGCGCCGGCCGATGTGCCCGAGCCCCTGGGTCAGCGAGACGGACGTCGTCGTCTTCCCTTCACCCGCCTTCGTCGGCGTGATCGCCGTCACGCAGATCAGCTTCCCGTCGGGCTTGTCGGCGAGCCGCTCGACGACGGAGAGGTCGACCTTGGCCTTGTACTTGCCGTAGAGGTCGTACTCGTCGGGCTCCAGGCCCAGCTCCTCGGCGATCTCCGCGATCGGGCGAAGGGTCGCCTCCTGGGCGATCTCCAGGCTGCTCGGCATCTGTGTGGCCATCTGTCGGCTCCTTTTCTAGTGCGAGACGGCCGCGGCGGCCAGCTCGGAGACGAGATTGTCGGTGTGGAAGCGCTCGAGCGCGAACGGCGCGATCAGCTTCGGGGTCTCTCGCGTCGCGACGAGCTCGGCGAGCGTCGTCCCGACGATCGGTGCGGCCTTGAATCCGTAGGTGCCCCAGCCGGTCGAGACGAGGAACCCGTCCAGGTCGGTCTTCCCGAGGATGGGGCTGTAGTCGGGCGAGAGGTCGCAGAGGCCGGTCCAGGAGCGCAGGATCCGGATCCGCTCGAGCTGCGGGAAGAGCTCGAGGACGTGCTTCGCCGAGTACTCGAGGAACGAGAACGTCCCTTTGCCGCAGTAGGTCGTGTACGGCTCGATCTCGGCGCCGATCAGGAACTCGCCCCGGTCGGTCTGCGAGACGTAGACGTGCATCTGCGACGAGACGATGATCACGTCGAGGAACGGCTTCACGGGCTCGGTGACGAAGGCCTGGAGGATGTGGGTCGTGATCGGGAGCTGCACCTCGGCGAGGTCGGCGACGAGCGTCGACCAGCCGGCGGTTGCGCTCACGACCATGTCCGTCTCGATGTGCCCCCGTGTGGTCTCGACGCCGGTGACGCGCCCGTGGGAGCGGTCGATCCCCACCACCTCGGTGTAGGGGTGGATCTCGATCCCCTGGCGATCGGCGCCGCGGGCGAAGCCCCAGACGACGGCGTCGTGGCGGATGATCCCGCCCGGCGGGTGGTAGAGCGCCGCCTGCACGGGCCAGGTGACGTCCTGCGAGAGGTCCATCTCCGGGCAGAGCTTCGCGATCTCGTCCGGGTAGATGACGCGCGAGTCGATCCCGAGGAGCTGGTTGACCTCTGCGCGCTCGTTGGCGGTGATGATGCCTCGGTCCGAGTGCGCGAGCGTCAGGTGGCCCTGCTGGGAGAAGAGGAGGTTGAAGTCGAGGTCGGCGCCGAGCCGCTCGTAGAGCTTGACGCTCTCCTTGTAGAACTCGGCGCCCTCTGGTGTGCGGTAGTTGGCGCGGATTATGGTCGTGTTCCGCCCCGCGGCGCCCGAGCCGATGTAGCTCTTCTCCAGCACGGCGACGTCCGTGATGCCGTGGTTCTTGGCGAGGTAGTACGCGGTCGCGAGCCCGTGCGAGCCGCCGCCGACGATGACGACGTCGTAGCGGTCCTTCAGCTCGCGTCCGGGGGCGCCACATGCGCCTGACGCGGAAGACGTCCTTCATGCTCCCAGCCCCTCGGCCGCGTCCACGACGACCTCGGCGACGGAGTGGCCGTACTCCTGCGGAAAGTAGAGGCGGAAGGTGTCGCCGTCTCGGAGGACGAGCGCGTGCACGTGGGCCAGCGAGCCCATGGCCGGGAGGCGATCGAGGTCGAGGTCGGTCACGCGCCGCATCAGCGCCTCGCCCTGCACCTGCAGGCCCGCCCAGCCGGCGGAGAGGTCGACGACGGACCGGCGCGCGCCCGCGAGGCGCGTGCGCAGGCGGCCCGCTTCCTCGAAGGGACAGAGGACGAGCGCGCGGTCCGGGGTCAGCCGCACGACCTCGGCCTCGTCCGCGTCGAGGCCGTCGAGCTCGCCGCGGACCTCCAGCACGCCGGTGCGGGAGATGTCCTGCATCTCCGCGGGCGCGTGCGCGAGCGCGCGCTCGAGCGGTGAGCGCCAGACGGCGTCGGCGGTGGCCAGGTCGGGGCTGAGGAAGTCGAGGTGGCTCACGAGCGCAGCCGTTCCTGGTCCGGGTCGAAGAACGGGCGCAGCCGCACGCGGGCCTTCTCGACGGAGCCGTTCACCTTGATGGTCAGCTCGGCGTCCTCCTCGGCGAGGCTCGGCGGCACCCAGGCCATGCCGATCGCGCGGCCGAGGTGGTCGCTCCAGCGCGCGCTCGTGACGCGGCCGCCGGGCCGGCCGTCGACGACGATCTGACCGCCTTCGAGGGGGACGACGCCGCTCTCTGTCTCGAAGCCCACGAGCTGCTCGCGGAAACCGCGCTCGAGGACGTGCTCGAGCGACCATTTGCCCACGAAGTCGTCCTTGTCGAGCTTGGCGATCCACGGCATCGAGGCCTCGAGGACGTTCGACTCGGAGTCGGTGTCCTGGCCGATGAGGATGTGCATCTTCTCCAGGCGGAGAATCCGCTGGGGCTCGAGGCCGAACGGCTTCACGCCGAGGTCGGCGCCGCGCTCGAGGATCGTGTCCCAGACGTGCTCGCCGTACGGGCTCGGGAAGTGGATCTCGTAGCCCAGCTCGCCGACGAAGCCGATGCGGAGGACGAGCGACGGGGCGCCGGCGACGTGGGCGTGCTTCGCGTCGAGGTAGGTGAACGCCTCGTTCGAGACGTCGAGGTCGGTGAGGCGCGTCATCAGCTCGCGCGAGTTCGGCCCTGCGACGTTGATGGCGGCGATCGAGCCGGTGACGTTGACGATCTCGACGTCCATCAGCCAGATCGCGTTCCACCACTCGAACCACTCGACGACGGCGTTCGCGCCGGTCGACGTCGTCGTGACGTAGAAGTCCTCCTCCGAGAGGCGTGCAATCGTGCCGTCGTCCATGATCCGGCCCGCGTCCGAGTTGAGGACGCCGTAGCGGATGCGCCCCGGCTTCATGTCGGCGAAGCGGTTCGGGTACAGCCGCTCGAGGAACGCCGCCGACTCCGGCCCGTTCACGAGCACCTTCCCGAGCGTGGAGACGTCGATGGCGCCGAGTGTGTCGTGGACGTTCTTCGCCTCCCCCGCCGGGTCGCCGTAGGAGTGCGGGCGCCGCCAGGTGCCGGTCCACATCATCTTGGCGCCGAGCTCCTTGTGGCGGTGGTGGATCGACGTCCGTTGTGCCGGCTCGTGGCCGCGCCCGGCCAGCAGCCCCAGCTCGACCGGCTGCCACGGCGGGCGCGCGGTCGTCGTGCCGATGGTCGCCTCGTCGGTCTCGTTCTCGCGCGCGTAGAGACGGATCGAGGGGACGTGGCACAGCCTCCCCTGGCAGGGGCCCATGGTCACGGTCGTGTAGCGCTTGGCGAGCTCGATCGAGTCGAAACCCTCGGCGATCGCTCGTTTGACGTCCTTGTCGGTGACGTCCTCGCAGATGCAGACGAAGCACTTGTCCTTCTTGGCGGCGCCGTTGAACGTGGCCGCCGGCACGGCGACCTCGCCGATCTCGCCCGCGGCGCCGCCGACGACCTCGATGCCGTCGGGAAGGTCGACGGGGACGAAGATCCCGCGCTCGTGCTCGTACTCGACCTTCGCGCCTGCGTGCGCGAGGAGCGCGTAGGCGGGCTGGCGTCCGCCGGACATGACCAGGACGTCGCAGTTGACCTTGCGGCCGTCCAGCTCGACGGCGGCCAGGCGCCCGGCCCGGGCCTTCCCCGCGATCTGCCGGACGCGCGTCTCGCGCAGGTCGACCACCTCCACGACCTCGGTACCCGCCTGCTCGAGCACCGCGACCGTGTCGAGCGCGCCCTCGTCGGCGGTCACGACTACCGCGCGCTCACCCGGCTTCAGCGACCAGCGCCCGACCATCCGCCGGACGGCCTCGGGCAGCAGGACGCCGATCAGGTCGTTCCCCGGGAAGACGAGTGGCTGCTCGACCGCGCCGGCGGCGACGACGATGTGGCCGGCCCGGTAGCGCAGCAGGACGGTGCCGGCGTCGACCGGGACGAGGCCGCCCTCGTAGACGCCGAGCGCGGTCCCGTGCACGACCTCGAAGCCCTCGCCGGCGTCGAGGCGGGCGGCATCGGCCTCGACGAGGACGACGCCGCGTCCCTCGGCGGCGTGCCGGCGGGCGGCCTCCCGGCCGGCGGAGCCGCCGCCGACGACGAGCACCTCGGCGTGCCGGTGCTCCGTGTCGTAGCGCTGCTCGCGGCCGCGGTGCTTGTCGATCTTCCCGAGCCCGGCGACGCTGCGCAGGAACTTCTCGTAGAGCGGCCAGAACCGCCTGGGCCGGATCATCGTCCGGTAGTAGAAGCCGACAGGCGTGAAGGGACCGCCGATCTTGTCCGTGACCGCGAGCAGGTCGTGGTCGAGGGAGCCGCGGACGTTCTGGCCCTCCACGTGCATGCCCTCGACAAGCGGTGTCACGCAGGTGCGGACGTTCGGCGTCCCGTCGACGGTGAGCATGCAGTTGGGGCACGTCCCCTGGCAGCACAGGAGCCCGCGCGGCCGGTGGTACTTGAAGCTGCGCGAGAAGATGCGCTGTCCCTCGCCGTAGAGCGCCGAGGCGACCGTGTCGCCCTCGAACCCGCGCGCCTTCGCGCCGTGGAACGTGAACTCCAGCTCGCGCCCCCGGTCGAGGCGCTCCCCTGGCTGCTGCGGGAGCCTCACTTCTCGGCCGGGACCTCGACGGAGAGGACCGTCGTTCGTGCGCGTGTCCCGCTCGGCGGTGAACCACGCCTGGCAGCCGTGGCGATGGCACCACCACTCACGCTGGACGCCGGCGACGTTGCGCTTGAAGTAGAGGTAGTCGGTCAGCTCGCGCAGCGAGGGCGAGCTTTTCGGACGGACGGTGACCTCGCCGGTGCAGGCGAACTCGTCCACCGGGCGCGGCCCGCAGTTGGGGCAGGGAAGGAGAAAGGACATCAGGCAGACACCTTGGCAGTCGCGGCCCCGGCATTGTCGAGCATGCGCTGGAGCTCTGCCAGCACCCACTGGAGCGCGTCGCGGGTCGCGGCCTCGGCAGCCTCGCCGTCGCGGGCCCGGCAGGCCTCGAGCAGGGTGTCCGGGCCCCGGCGCAGGTCGGCGAAGGCTTCCGGATCCCGGCAGAGCGTGAGGACGTAGCGCTCGACCCGCACCCGCTGGTCCTGGAGCGTGCGCTCGAGCCGGGGCCGAGCGGCGCAGCTGGTAGCAGGCGTCGCGCAGCGACCAGAAGGAGGCGAGGTAGGCGTCGAGGTCGCCGGCACGGAAGGCGCGCTCCATCTCGTCGCGCGCGGCCGTCATCTCGGCGAGCGCCTCGTCCGTGATCGCCTCTGCTCCGCGCCGGGCCAGGAACGTCTCCAGACCGAGCCGGAGTGCCTGGATCTCCTCCAGCTCCTCGACGGACAGCGGCGCCACCCGCGACCCGCGCCGTGGGAGGCTGACGACCAGGCCCTCGCTCTCCAGCCGCCGAAGCGCGTGGCGCACGGGCGTCAGGCTGACCTGGAAGCGGCGGGCGATCTCCTCGAGCGGGAGCCGCTGGCCGGGGAGGAGGTCGAGGCGCCCGATCTCCTGGCGCAGCGCGCGGTAGACGCCGTCCTCGACTGACGAGATCTCGAGCGGTGTGGAGTCGGTTTCGGCCATCTTTGATCTTTGATCAAAGATTCTTCCAGCCCCGCCCGTCGCCGTCAACGCCGTGCCCACGACGGCCACGCCCGGGGTCTGACCCCTGACGTGGCGCCAAGGGGCGTGGCCGACCAGAGTGCCGACCTACGCTTCGACCAGTCGCGATGCGCGAAGCGGCAGACGGCGTGGCTGGGCAGGACACGCCCGGGGTCTGACCCCGGACGTGGCGCTTCAGGCCGTGATCGGGACGTGGCGCGGCTGCGCGGCGACGCGCGCGACCCAGGCGGCGATGGCCGGGTAGCCGCTCATGTCGAAGCCGCCCTCGTGGGCCACGTGGGTGTACGCGAAGAGGGCGATGTCGGCGATCGTGTAGCGGTCGGCGGCGAGGAACTCGTGGCCGGCGAGGTGGGCTTCCATCGCGTCGAAGGCGAAGTAGCCGACGCGCTGCCGGTCGGCCAGGGTCTCGGGGTCGACGGCGATGTTCTTCGTGAGCCAGAAGCGCGGCACGGCGACGTACGGCTCGTGGCTGTACTGCTCGAAGAACATCCATTGCAGCACTTTGGCCCGGTCGAAAGCCTCGCTCGGCGCGTACTCGGTCCCGTCGGCGAGGTACCACATGATCGCGCCCGACTCGCCGAGCGCCCGGCCGTCGTCGAGCACGAGCGTCGGCACGCGCAGCCCCGGATTGAGGTTGCCGAGCAGCTCCTTGCGGTTCGAGCGGTCGACGACGTCCATCGGGTAGCGCTCGTACTCGAGCCCGAGCTGGGCCAGGAGAAGGCGCACCTTGTAGCAATTGCCGGAGACGTCCGAGTCGTACAGCAGCATCAGGCCTCCCTCTGCCCTGGAATCCAGTCGGTGCCGGCGAGCGGGACGCGCGCCATCGCCGCCGCCTCCACGGTCAGCGCGACGAGGTCCTCCGGCTCGAGGTTGTGAACGTGCGACTTGCCGCACGCCCGCGCGAGGGTCTGGGTCTCGAGCGTGAGGACGCGCAGGTAGTTGGCGATCCTGCGGCCGCCCAGCTCCGGGTCGAAGCGGGCGGCGAGCTCGTCGTCCTGGGTGGAGATCCCCACCGGGTCGAGTCCGGCCTGCCAGTCGTCGTAGTAACCGGCCGCGCTCCCGATCTCGCGGTAGGCCTCGTCGTGGTCGGGGGCGTTGTCGCCCATGGCGATCAGCGCCGCCGTCCCGATCGAGACGGCGTCCGCTCCGAGCGCAAGCGCCTTGGCGACGTCGGCGCCGGTGCGGATCCCGCCGGAGACGACGAGCTGCACGTGCCGGTGCATGCCGAGCTCGGTGAGCGCGTCGACCGCCAGGCGCACGGCCGGGAGGGTCGGGATGCCAACATGCTCGATGAAGACGTCCTGGGTGGCGGCGGTGCCGCCCTGCATGCCGTCGACCACGATCACGTCGGCGCCCGCCTTCACTGCGAGTTGCACGTCGTAGTACGTGCGCGTGGCGCCGACCTTGACGAAGACCGGCTTCTCCCAGTCGGTGATCTCGCGCAGCTCGCCGATCTTGATCTCGAGGTCGTCGGGCCCAGTCCAGTCGGGATGGCGGCTCGCGCTGCGCTGGTCGATCCCCTTGGGCAGGTCGCGCATCTCGGCGACCCGGTCGGAGATCTTGTGACCGAGGAGCATGCCGCCGCCGCCTGGCTTGGCGCCCTGGCCGACGACGACTTCGATCGCGTCGGCCTTGCGCAGGTCGTCGGGGTTCATGCCGTAGCGCGAGGGGAGGAGCTGATAGACGAGCAGGTTCGAATGCTCGCGCTCCTCCGGCGTCATGCCTCCGTCGCCGGTCGTCGTCGACGTCCCCACCTCGGTGGCGCCGCGCCCGAGCGCCTCCTTCGCCGGCGCGGAGAGCGCACCGAAGCTCATGCCGGCGATCGTGACCGGGATTCTCAGCTCGAGCGGCGTCTTCGCGAAGCGTGTCCCCAGCGTCACGTTCGTGTCGCACCGCTCGCGGTAGCCCTCGAGCGGGTAGCGGGAGACGCTCGCGCCGAGCAGGAGCAGGTCGTCGAAGTGGGGCACGCGCCGCTTGGCGCCGAAGCCGCGAATGTCGTAGATCCCCTCGCTCGCCGCACGCTGGATCTCGGCGATCACGGGCCTGTCGTAGAGGTACGACTCGCGCAGGTTCCAGGGCCGCCTCGCCATCAGTACGCACCTGCGTTGTCGACCTTGAAGGTGTAGAGCTGCCGCGCCGACCCGTAGCGGCGGAAGTCGGCTGGGTCGGCGTCGTCGAGGCCCGCGGCGGCGAGCAGCTCGGCCAGCTCGGCGCGGTGCTTGTCGCGCAGCTCCTTCTCGACGCAGTCGGCGCCGAGGCCCGCGACCGAGCCGCGCACGTAGAGGCGGGTCTCGTAGATCGAGTCGCCCAGAGCCTCGCCGGCGTCGCCGCAGACGACGAGCCTGCCGGTCTGCGCCATGAACCCGCTCAGGTGGCCGACCGAGCCGCGGACGACGATGTCGATCCCCTTCATGGAGATCCCGCAGCGCGCCGCGGCGTCCCCGTGGACGACCAGCAGGCCACCGTGGCCGGTGGCGCCGGCCGACTGGCTCGCGTTCCCCTCGATCACGACCCGGCCGGACATCATGTTCTCGGCGAGGCCGGTGCTCGCGTTGCCGTGCACCCGCACGGTCGCGCGCTTGTTCATCCCCGCGCAGTAGTAACCGACGTGCCCCTCCACCTCGACCTCGACATCGGCGTCGAGGCCACAGGCGACCGCATGGGCGCCGTTCGGGTTGACCACGCGCCAGTGCGCCGGTCCCGGTGCCGAGGCCAGGTCGTGCAGCCGTTGGTTCAGCTCGCGAAGCGGCGTCTCGGCGAGGTCGACGACCTCGACGGCCTCGACCTCGGCCGCTTCCATCAGACCTTTGCGCGCTCCCACGCGTAGACGACGCCGGGCACCGGCTCCCACGAGCGCGCGGCGGCGGCGCCGGGGAGCTTCGCGATTGCCCGCCATTCCGAGGCCATCGCCACCCACTCGTCGGTCTCGGCGATGACCGCCGGCTTGCACGCGATCGGGTCGCGCAGCACCGCGAACCCGTCCTCGGTGCCGACGAGGAAGGTGTAGAAGCCGTCCAGGTCGACGAGACAGCCTTCGAGCGCCTCCTCGAGCGAGGCGCCCTCGCGTAGGCGCCAGGCGAGGTAGCCGGCGGCCACCTCGGTGTCGTTCTCGGTCTGGAAGTCGATGCCCTCGCGGCGCAGGCTCTCGCGGAGCCGGTTGTGGTTCGAGAGGGAGCCGTTGTGCACGAGGCAGAGGTCGTGCCCGGTCGAGAAGGGGTGCGAGCCTTCGGTCGTGACGCGGCTCTCGGTCGCCATGCGGGTGTGGCCGAGCGCATGCGAGCCGGTGAAGTCCTCCAGCGCGAACTGCCGGACGAACTCCTCGGGCCGGCCGACCTCCTTGTAGATCTCGATCGTCCTGCCCGCGCTCATCACGCGCAGCTCGGGATGCGTGCTTCGGATCCACGCCTCGGCCTCGGGCGCTTCTGCGTCCACCACCAGCACCGCGTGGCTGGCGCGCACGTCCGGGTCGGGCGAGCCGCCGAAGGCCTTCCCGAGCCCTGCGGCGACGGCGTCCCAGTCCTGCAGCGGGTCGGCGGAGAAAAGCGTGAGCTTGCTGGCCCCGCTCGGCGCGGGGTCGCGGTAGACGGCGACGCCGGCGCTGTCCGGGCCGCGGTCGTTCATCTGCGCGAGCATCGCCGCCAGGTGCGAGCCCAGCGACGCCTCGATCTCAGCGGTCTTCGAGAACAGTCCGACGATTCCGCACATATGTCCGAAATCTACATGTGGAAATGCGCATAAAAACTCACAATCCCCACGGTCTTGACGGGTTGGAGGTGGAGCTTTCCTCCATATGGCTCAGAACCGGGTCAGGTACTCGGCCACCTCCCAGTGCGTCACCTGCTCGTGGTAGCGGTTCCACTCGTCGCGCTTCACCCGGATGAAGTAGTCGACGTAGTCCTCCTCGCGGCCGCGGCCGAGGGCGGCGCGCAGGACGTCGTCGGCCTCGAGCTCGACGGTCGCCTCGTGCAGGTTGGAGGGCAGGGTCTCGAGCCCGCGGGCCTTGAGCTCGTCGTACGGGATCGAGTAGAGGTTCTCCGAGTTCGGCTCCCCCGGCTCGAGGTTGCCTGCGATGCCGTCTAGCCCGGCAGCAAGGACGGCCGCGGCCGCGAGGTACGGGTTGCAGGAGCCGTCGATGGTGCGGTCCTCGATCCGGCCCGGCCCGGGGATGCGGAGCATCTGGGTGCGGTTGTTGTAGCCGTAGCTGATCCAGACCGGCGACCACGTTGCGCCGCTCGCGGTCGTGCCGACCTTCAGGCGCTTGTACGAGTTCACGGTCGGCGCGGTGATCGCGCTGTATGCGCGCGCGTGCTTCTTGAGCCCGCCGATGAAACCGTAGGCGGTCTCCGAGAGGCCGAGCCCGCGCGGGTCGTTCTCGTCGAGGAAGAGGTTCGTCTCCCCGTCCCAGAGCGACATGTGGAAGTGGCAGCCGTTGCCGGTCAGGTTCGAGAACGGCTTGGGCATGAACGTCGCCAGGAGGTTGCGCCCCTCGTCCCGGCCCTTCCGCTCCGCGAGCTGGTGGACCATGTAGCGGAAGAAGACGGCGCGATCGCAGCTCGTGAGCGCGTCCGCGTAGGTGAAGTTCTGCTCGAACTGGCCGTTCGCGTCCTCGTGGTCGTTCGCGTAGTTGCCCCAGCCCAGTTCGTTGACGTAGCGCGAGACCGTCGTCAGGAACTCGTAGTGGCGGGAGAGCCCGTTGAGGTCGTAGCAGGGCTTCTCGAGGGTGTCGAGCGCGTCCGCCAGGCGGATGGAGCCGTCGTCCAGGAGCTCGACGAGGAAGTACTCGAGCTCGAGGCCCATCTTGAACTCGTAGCCTTGCTCGCGGGCCTTCGCGAGCTGGCGGCGGAGGATCGTGCGGGGGTCGTAGGGCCACTCCTCGCCGTCGACGGTGATGTCGCACGCGAAGCGGGCGACGGTCGGCTCCCACGGCACCGGCGTGAAGCTCGCCAGGTCGGGGATGGCGGCGATGTCCGGGTCGCTCGGCACCTGGCCGATCTCTCCGGCCGCGAACCCGGCGAAGCCGGCGCCGTCTGTGACGAGGTCGTCCAGGTTCGCTGCCGGAACGAGCTTCGCACTGGGCCGTGCGTACATGTCCACGAACTGCGCGAAGTAAAAATCGATGCCGCGCTCCGTGGACTCCTTGCGGATGTCCTCGACGGTCGGCGCGGCGGAGCTATCCCGGGCCATCCAACTCCTCCTTTGGGGACGCCCTGACGATAACCGCCGTCAGCGCCTCCGCCGATGGCGAGTTCCTACAAGCGGTCGGGGCGCCGTGTGTGCACCTGCGCCGTGCCGAGCGCGTCTTGGAGCCGCACCATCTTCACGGCGATCTCGACCATGAGCCAGTCGTCCTTGCGCAGGTCGAGCCCGGAGATCTCCCCGATCCGCCGCAGGCGCTGGCGCAGCGTGTTCGGGTGGACGTAGAGCGCCTCCGCCGTCGCACTGATCGACCCCCGGCGTCGCAGGAACTCCTCGAGCGTGCGCAGGAGCGCGGTCGAGCGCTGGCGGTCGTACTCGGCGATGCGGGCGACGGCGTCCCGGTGGGCGTCGCGGACACCGCCGTCGAAGGGCATGCGCAGCAGGTATTTGTAGGGCCCGAGCTCCTCGTAGGCCATCACGCCCGGCGTCCCCTGGAGGACGGTGGAGCCGAGGAGCGCGTGGCGGGCCTCCTCGAACCCGGCCGCGAAGCTCGCCGCCCCGCGACAGACGTTGGAGAGGCCGATCGACGCCGGGGCATCGAGCTCCGCCTGCAGCACCCGGACCGCCGCCAGGAGCTTTTCCTCGCCTTCGGCCGGCACGCGCAGGAGGGCGCGGGTCGAGTCGTCGCGCCGGTCGAAGAGCGAGCCGGGGGCCGCCGCGGCCAGGCCGCGCTCGAGGTCGTCCGAGGGCGGGGTCGCGGCCGCGACGAGGTAGCGCTGGTCGAGGTCGCAGCCCAGGCGGGCGGCGCGGCCCTCGAGCCCGGGAAGCGACTCCCCGCGCGCGAGCTGCTCGAAGAAGTCCTTGATCAGGTTCTTCTCCGTCAGCCGCTCGATCAGCTCGATCTTCTTGAGGGCGACTGCAGTCTGGTTGGCGACTGCGCGAGCGAGGTCGACCTCGGAGGTGCCCGTCGCGGCGAGGAGCCCGAGCAGCTCGTCGTTGGCCACGAGCGGCACCGCGACCGAGGCGGAGCGGCCGCTCCGCGCCAGCTCGGGCCCGAGCTCCGAAAGGCCGATCTCCGGTCGCGCTTCGGCGCCCTCGGGAGCCGAGGAGCGCAGGTGCAGGATCTCGGAGCCCGGGTCGAGGAGGTAGAGATGGCAGGCCTCCGCGCGAACGAGCTTCCGCGCACGCGAGGCGACGGCCGGCAGCACCATGTCGAGGGTCTCGGCACGGGCCAGGATCTCCCCGAGCTCGGTGAGGTGCTCGAGCTGGTCAACCCGGCGCCGCATCTCCTCGTACAGGCGCGCGTTCTCGATCGCGCCGGCGACGAGCGCCGCGCTCGAGACCAGCACCTCGACCTCGGGCTCGGTGAACTCCCGCGGCGCCTCGGTGTGGCTGGAGATGACGCCGATCACGTTCCCGTCCTTGCCGACGATCGGGACCGAGACGAGCGACTGGAAGCGCTCCTCCTCGAGCTCGGGCACGTACTTCACGCGCGGGTCGTCGAGCAGCTCATCCCGGATCCAGGCGGGCTCCTTGTGCTCGGCCGCCCACCAGGCGAGGCCCTCGCCCCGTTCGAGCGCGATCGTGCCGACGAGGTGCGCGTACGGGTCCGAGGCCGCCTCGAGCACGAGCCGGTCGTCTTCGACGAGGTAAACGAAGCAGGCGTGGACGGAGCAGGCGTCGGTGAGGAGTCTGACGACCGCGCCGAGAACCTCCTCGAGGTCCAGCGACGAGCCGACGGTCGAGATGATCGCGTAGAGGAAGCGATTGCTCTCTTGCGTCTTTATCGGCACGAGCAGCGACTTTACGCGATTTGAGGTTGCCCGCGCCCCTCGTTGTCCCCTCGTTCATCGCGTAGCATGGCCGCTCCCGTCCGGCCCTAGCTCGGGGTTGGGTCGAGCGCCCGAGGCGTTGTAGCGATGTCCTCCGGATGCCTCGGAGAGGCTACGCGCCGTTCTCTAGGGGCCGCTGGACGGGCCTTGGTCGCCCGTCACTCCACCGGTGCCGATCCCGAATGCCACCAGGCAAAGGACATACCGAACAGCGCGATGAGCAACATGAGCGCGAACCAGCCGACGACGATGCCCAGCCCGATCTTGAACGCTGTCATGTGTTACCCGCCCGCTCTCCAGCAGTTCAGAAGAACAGGATCAACGGCAGGATGACCACGACGAGGATCGCTACAGCAGCCCACATCAAGATCGTCCTTCTCCGCTTCCAGTCTGTCATCTACGCCCTCCGTTCGGGCCAACCCTGTCTATGCGGCCGACTTCGGCTTGCGCCCGCGCCGCGCGGCTGGCTTCGCGCCCGTCTTGCTGACGATTGCCTGTGCTTCCGAGTCGGTGAGGTCGGCGGCATACGAGCCTCGCCGAGCGTCCGAGTAGGTGATGCGAAGGGTTGCGCCTTTGCCGTCGGGAACCATCTCGCCGGATTGGTCGGAAACAAGCACTGTCTTGCGCGCCATATTTCTCCTTTGTGCGGTTGGGGTCGGAGGAGTCTACTGCGCCGGTGCGCGGCCTAGAGAGAGAAAAAGAACCACGGCTCCCTGGGACGACCGAAGGAGATCTCATCCACGGGCCTGACGGCAGGTTTCTTCGATCCGTGACCGTTAGAGCCGAGGCCGACGGATCAACCTCTCAGTCTTCGGATCAGTAAGGAGCCTCCGCCTGGGAGCCGCTTAGCGCCGAGGTTGAGGTCGAGGCACCTCCGCCTGACTAGCGCGCCCCTCTTGCGCCCCTCATAGCCCCCGAAACGGGGTCAAACGTGGGTTCTAGCGGTCACTCACGGTATGCCCTGGAAAGTGCTCATTAGCAGGGCATCTTGCGCGTTTCCTTGATTCCGTCCGGTTTGCGGCTTCCCACAAAACCGGTTAGAGGATCCGATTCTCACCGGGTGGATGCCAGGCGCGCCGATTGGCGCATCGTAAGACCAAACGCCTCCCGGGTCATCCAGAGCTTGGCGAGGGGCCCGCCTAACGTCGCCACGCAGCTCGACGTGACCGAGTCGCCCTAGGCGACCGCGACTTCGTCCGGCACTTCGGCCGGGACGCCGGTCTTGTCGACCGCGACGGCGACGACCTTGTACTCGGGGCAGCTCGTGTTCACGTCCGCGGAGGGGCCGACGAGCAGGTTCGTCCGCACCTCGGGGAAGTGGAACGCGGTGAAGACGTGGCCCGGCTCGATCCGCTCGGTCACGCGCGCCTCGATCTCGATGCGGCCGTGCTTGCTCCGCACCTCGACCACGTCGCCACTTCCGATCCCGAGCAGCTCGGCGTCCTCGGGATGGATCTCGAGCCAGTCCTTCGAGAACAGCTCGAGGTTGCCGGTGCGCCGGGTCATCGTTCCGACGTTGTAGTGCTCGAGCCGCCGGCCCGTGACGAGGATGAGCGGGAACTCCTCGCTCGCCTCGTCGCCCGGAGGCTTGTACGGGAGCGCGGCGAAGTGCGCCGTCCCGTTCGGAAGCTCGAACGCGTCCGCGTAGAGGATCGGCGAGTCGGTGCCGTCCGCCGCGACCGGCCACTGGAGCCCGCGCCTGCCCAGGCGCTCGTACGTGACGCCGGCGAAGTGCGGGGTCAGCTCGGCGATCTCGGCCATGACGTCCTCGGGCCCCTCGTACGGCAGCTCGTGGCCGAGGCTTGCGGAGATGAGCTTGTAGATCTCGAGGTCGGTCTTGGCGGCGCCCGGAGGGGTTGCGGCCGCCTCGACGACCTGGATTCGCCGCTCGGCGTTCGTGAACGTCCCCGACTTCTCCAGGAAGGAGGCGGCCGGGAGGATCACGTGGGCGAACTTGGAGGTCTCGTTCTCGAAGATCTCCTGGACGACGAGGAAGTCGAGGTTCGAGAGCGCGGCGACCACGTGATCGACGTCCGGATCGGACTGCGCGATGTCGTAGCCGCAGATCCACATCGCCTTGATGCTGCCCTCGATGGCGGCGTCGAGCATCTCCGGCATCTTCAGCCCGCGCTCGCGCTTCATCTCCACGCCCCAGCGCTCCTCGAACAGGCGCGCGGTCTCCTCGTCGCCGACCGACCGGTAGGCGGTGAACGTGTCCGGGAGCGCGCCCATGTCGGACGAGCCCTGGACGTTGTTCTGGCCGCGCAGCGGCATCAGCGCGCAGCCGGGCCGGCCGATCTTGCCGGTCATGAGCGCGAGGTTGCAGATCATCTGCACGCACTCGGAGCCGTACATCTGCTCGGTCACGCCGAGGCCCCAGGCGATGGACGCGCGCTCCGCCTCGCCGTAGAGGTGCGCAGCCCGCTCGAGGTCGGCCGCCGGGATGGTCGTGATCCGCTCGACCTCCTCGGGCGTGTAGTCGGCGACCAGGTCGACGACCGCCTCGAAGCCCTCGGTGCGGTTCGCCACGAACTCCTCGTCGACGAGCCCGTCCCGGATGAGGACGTGCGCGAGGCCGTTCAGGAAGGCTGCGTTCGTGCCCGGCCGCATCCCGCAATGGAGGACGCCGTAGTCGGCGAGCTCGATGCGGCGGGGATCGGCGGTAACGAGCTTCGTCCCCTTCAGCGCCGCCTGCTTCATACGGGCGCCGGCTACCGGGTGGGCGGCCGTGGGGTTGGCGCCGACGATCAAGAGCACCTGGGCCGCCTCGATGTCGTCGAACGACCCCGTGCAGCCTGAGAGCCCGAGGGACTTCCGGAGCGCGAACGACGTCGGCGAATGGCAGACGCGCGAGCAGTTGTCGATGTTCTGCGTGCCGATCGCGGCGCGGAAGACTCGCTGCATCGCGTAGCAGTCCTCGTTCGTCGCGCGCGAGGAGGCGAGCCCGGCGATCGCATCGGCGCCGTGCTCGGCCTTGATGCGGAGGAACTCGCCCGCGACACGGTCGAGCGCCTCGTCCCAGGAGCCGATGCGGAAGGCGCCGCTCTCGCGGATCAGCGGGGCCGTCAGCCGGTCGCGCGAGCGGGTGTACTGGTGCGCGAACCGGCCCTTGAGGCACGTGTGCCCCCGGTTCGCAGGGCCGTCCTCGGCGGGGCTGATGGAGACGATCCGGCCGCCGCGGGCGTGTGCCTCGAGCCGGCACCCGACACCGCAGTAGCCGCAGGTGGTGGTGGTCGTCGAATCGAATCGCCCGTCAGCGCTCATTGCTCACTTCCTTGCTCGGCGAGATCGAAGAGGAAACGCTCGGTGATCGCGTCCGTCGGACACGTATCCGCACATGCTCCACAGGATACGCAAGAGGACTCCTGAAACCCCGAGTCGAGCCCGGCCGTGATGTTCGAGTGGAACCCGCGTCCCGTGGCGGTCAGCGCGAACGCGCCCTGCACCTCGTCGCAGGCGCGGACGCAGCGGCCGCAGGAGATGCAGAGCTCGTGCTGGAAGACGAGGTACGGGTGGCGCGCATCGTGCTTCTCCTCGTGCAGGGCGCCCACCCAGCGGGGTGCGCCCACGCCCATCCGCTCGGCGACGACCGCGAGCTCGGTGTGCGGCGCCGGCGCCTCCGGCAGCTCCGAGAGGACGAGCTCGACGACGTTGCGCGCGATCCGTTGCACACGCTCGTCGGTCGTCACGATCCGCATGCCTTCGCGGCACGGGGTCGTGCAGGACGCGACCGGCGCGCCTTCCTCGATCCCGACGAGACAGACTCGGCAGGCGCCGAAGGGCGCCATCCGGTCGTCGAAGCAGAGCGTCGGCAGCCAGGTGCCTGCGAGGCGCGTCGCCTCGAGCGCCGTCGTCCCGGGCTCGACGTCGACGCTGACGCCGTCGACGAAGACCTCCATCAGGCGACTCCCAGCTCGTCGGGGAAGTGGGCGATCAGGCTCCTGATCGGTGCCGGCATGCCGCTGCCGTGCGCGCACAGGCTGGCGACCTCGAGCGTCTCCAGGAGCTCCTCGAGCTTCGCGCGGTCGACCGGCGCTTCCGCCTCGACCATCTCCAGGCCGCGGAAGAGGCCGATGCGGCAGGGGAAGCACTTGCCGCAGCTCTCGTGGGCGCCGAAATGCAGCAGGTGCTTGGCCAGCTGCCGCATGTCGGTGCGGTCGTCGAAGGCGACGATGCCGCCGTGGCCGACCATGCAGCCCTCGGCCGCCAGCTGGTCGAAGTCGAACGGCGTGTCCAGCTTCCAGCCGGGCAGGATGCCCCCGAGGGGCCCCCCGATCTGGAGCGCCTTGATCGTCCTTCCGTCCTTGAGGCCGCCGCCGAGGTCGTCGCAGATCTCCCGGATCGGCGTGCCGAAGCGCACTTCGACGACGCCGGGGCGCTCGAAGCGCTCGTTCAGGCACACCAGCTTCGTCCCCGGCGTCGCCCCGGGGCTCAGCGCCGCATAGGCCTCGGCTCCGTGGAGCGCGATGAACGGGGCGTTGCAAAGGGTCTCGACGTTGTTCACGACGGTCGGAAGCGCGTGGTAGCCGCGCTCGGCTGGAAACGGCGGGCGCGCGGACACCGTCCCGCGCATGCCCTGGAGTGAGTTGAGGAGCGCGGTCTCTTCCCCGACGACGTACGAGCCTGCACCCTCCTCGACGTGGACGTGGAACGAGAAGCCGCTTCCGTGGATGTCGTCGCCGAGGTCGCCGGCGGCGTAGGCGCGCTCGACGGCCTGCTCGAGGGCCGGCTTGGACAGTGGGTACTCGGAGCGGACGTAGACGAAGCCGGTGGCGGCGCCGACCGCGTAGCCGGCGATGGCCATCCCCTCGAGCAGCAGCTCGGGGCTCCACTCCATCAGGTGCTTGTCGATGTACGAGCCCGGATCGCCCTCGTCGCCGTTGACGACGATGAACTTCTCGTCGCCGGCCGCCTTGTGCGTGAACTCCCACTTCAGTCCCGCCGGGAAGCCGGCGCCGCCGCGCCCGCGCAGGTTCGCCGCCTTCACCTCCTCACGCAGCTGCTCGGGGGAGAGCTCGGCGAGCGCGTGCCTGAGGCCGGAGAAGTCACCCGGACCGATCAGCACCGGGTCGTCGAGGACGCTCCGCCACTCGGGCTCGGGAGCCACCTCGGCGGCGCCCGAGAGCACGCGCTCGAGGGCGCCGGCGCCCGCATCGATCACGTCGCCGTCGCGGAAGGAGGGGCTCGAATGGCAGAAGCCGAGGCAGACCGTCTCGCCGAGCGAGAGCTCGCCGTCCTCGGAGCACCCGCCCATCTGCACGCCCAGCCCCGACTCGAGCTCTCCAACCTGCTCGTCGAATCGCGCGGCCCAGCAGGCGGTCCCCGTGCAGACGCGCACGTGCCGGCGGCCGCGCGGCTGGGTCAGGTCGTCGTAGAAGGTCGAGACGCCGTAAACCGCGGCCTCGGGGAGCCCCGAGAGCTGCGCGGCGACCTTCCGGTCTTCGTCCGTGACGGCGCCGCGCTCGTCGACAGCCTCGCGCAGCACGGTCAGCGCGTTGGCCGTTCCGCCGTTGGCTCCCCTGCGCGTGAGCAGCTCGATCAGGTTCCGGGACACGTCCTTCTCGACATTACTCGACGCGGCTATCGTTCGAACACCGTGAACGCACTGCCGCCGTATTCCGCGGCCCGCTCGGACGTCCTGCGGCTCCCGGGTGGGTCCACGGAGCGGGACGACCTGGCGGTCGAGGAGCCGCTCGAGATCCGCGTCGGCGGCGAGGCGATCGCCGTGACCATGCGGACTCCCGGTCACGACGAGGAGCTCGCGATCGGCTTCCTCCGCTCCGAGGGATTCGAGGCCGTGGCGGCGGGCCCGACTCCCGATCTCGCCGCGAACACCGTCGACGTCGAGATCGACGGTGACTTCGACCTCGAGCCGCTGCGGCGGAACTTCTACACGACGTCCTCCTGTGGGGTCTGCGGGAAGGGTGCGCTCGAAGCGGTAGCCGTCGAGGCGCCCCGCGTCGAGAGCGACCTGCGCGTGCCGTCGGAGCTCGTCTCCGCCCTCCCGGATCGGCTGCGCTCGTCGCAGCCCGCCTTCGCAGCGACCGGCGGCCTGCACGCGACGGGCCTCTTCGGCGAGGACGGGACGCTGATCTGCGTCCGCGAGGACGTCGGCCGCCACAACGCCTTCGACAAGGTCGTCGGCCGGGCGTTCCTGGACGGCCTGCTCCCGCTGGCCGACAAGGTCGTCTGCGTCAGCGGCCGCCTCTCTTTCGAGCTCGTGCAGAAGGCCGCCGTCGCCGGGGCGCCGATCCTCGTGGCCGTGGGAGCGCCCTCGACGCTCGCGGTCGAGCTCGCGCGCGACCGCGGGATCACCCTGTGCGGCTTCGTCCGCGACGGCCGCGTGAACGTCTACTCGGAGCCGGGGCGGATCGTCGTATGACGTTCGCGGTCGCAGCGGAGATCTACGACCGTTTCGTCGGCCGCTACAGCTACGGGCTCGCCGAGGCGCTCGCCGAGGCGGCCGGCCTCACCGCCGAGTCGTCCGTCGTTGACGTCGGCGCCGGGACGGGTGCGGGCACCCGCCGGCTCGTCGAACTGGTCGGGCCGGAGCGTGTCGCGGCGGTGGATCCCTCGGAGCCGTTCGTGGAGGCGCTGAAAGCCCGCTTCCCCGGCACCGACGTGCGACTCGGCCGCGCCGAGGCGCTTCCCTTCGAGGACGATGCGTTCGACGCGGCGCTCGCGCAGCTCGTCGTCAACTTCATGGCCGACCCGGAGGCCGGGGTCGCGGAGATGCGCCGTGTCACCCGCCCCGGCGGCGTCGCGGCGGCGTGCGTCTGGGACTACGGGGGCGAGATGACGCTCCTGCGGACATTCTGGGATGCGGCGGCGGCGCTCGACCCGGACGCCGCCGAGGCCGTCGACGAGCGCACGGGCATGCGGTTCGGCGGCCGCGGCGAGCTGGCCGAGCTCTGGCGCGGGGCCGGGCTCGACGAGGTCGAGGACGGCGAGCTCGTCGTCTCGGCCGAGTACGAGGACTTCGAGGACCTCTGGGAGCCGTTCACGAAGGGCGTGGGCCCGGCCGGCGGCCACGCCGCCTCGCTCGACCCCGAGCGGCAGGCGGCGCTCAAGGCCGAGTACCGCCGGCGGCTGTCCGTTCCCGACGGCCCCTTCCGGCTGAGTGCGCGCGGATGGTACGCGGTCGGGAAGGCGTAGCCGGCGCGCTCCTCGTCGGCGGCGCCAGCACCCGCTTCGGCTCGCCCAAGGCGCTCGCGCGCTACGAGGGCGAGATGCTCGCCGAGCGCGCGTACCGCGTTCTCAGCGAGGCCTTCGAGCGGGTGGTCGTCGTCGGCAAGGCCGCCGACGGCCTCGAGCTGCCTTTCCCGGTGCTCGACGACGGCAGTGAGACGCGTGCGGCCATCGTCGGTGTCGCAGCGGCGATTCGTCACGCCGACGCCGAGGTCGTGGTCGTGCTCCCGACCGACATGCCGTTCGTGAGCGCTGACCTGCTGCGGACGCTGGCCGACGCGGCGGCCGGGGCGGAGGTGGCGGTCCCCCACAGCGGACCTCTCCCGGGGGCCTACAGCCGCTCGGCTCTGCCGACCCTGGAGCGCAGGATCGCCGAAGGCGACCTGGCCCTGTACCGCGCGTGCATCGAGCTCGAGCCGCGCACCCTGCAGTGGGACGAGACCGCACTGCGAAACGTGAACACGCCCGAGGATCTGTAACGCATGCGGCGGCTGCGGTGTACTTCCTACGGTGGCGGCCCTGCAGCACGGGGAAGCTGAGCTCGTCGAGCGCGCTCGGCGCGGGGACGGCGACGCGTACGTCGCCCTCGTCCGCCTGCACGAGACGGTCGCCTTTCGCACGGCGTATCTGATCCTCGGCTCGGCCGCCGACGCCGAAGACGCCGCCCAGGACGCCTTCGTCAAGGCCTACCGCGCCCTGGGCCGCTTCGAGCCGGATCGGTCGTTTCGGCCGTGGCTGCTCCAGATCGTCGCCAACGAGGCGCGCAACCACCGCCGCTCGGCGGGCCGGCGCGGCGCGCTCGCCGTCCGCGCGTTCCGGGAGGTCCCGCGCGAGCTCGCATCCTCGCCCGAAACGGACGTGCTCGCGGCCGAGGACCGGGCCGAGCTGCTCGCCGCAATCGACCGGCTCCCGCCCGCCGACCGGCTGGCGATCGTCGGGCGCTATGTCCTCGAGCTGAACGACGACGAGGCCGCCGCGGCGCTGGGGATCAAGCCGGGCGCCGTGCGGGTGCGGGTCTGGCGGGCGCTCGGGAAGCTCCGGCGCGAGCTGGAGGAGGAGGTCGCGTGACCGAGCTCGAGCATCGTCTCACCGGGCTCGTCGGCGGCTATCCGTTCCCGGCGACTCCCGATCTCGCCGAGGCGACGAGGGCGAGGATCGCGCCGCAGCGCCGCCGCCGGAGGCGCCTCCGTCTGGGGCTCGCCCTGGCGCTCGTCGTTCTTGCGGCCGTCGGTGCCCTCGCGCTCTCCTCGAGCGCGCGAAGCGGGCTCGTCGACCTCCTCGACTTCGTCCCGGGCGTTCGGATCGAGCGCGTCGACGAGCCTCCGGCCATGGCCGTGACCGAGAGCGACTCCTTCGGCCGCGAGCTGACGCTCGACGAGGCCGAGCGCACGGCGCCGTTCGAGCTCCTGCTCCCCGCTTCGCTCGGCGACCCCGACCACGTCTACCTGCGCTCCAGCGGCGCCGTCACCGCGGTGTACGGCGACGATCGGCGCGCGCGGGTCGTGCTGACGGCCTGGCCCTCCGACGAGGTGCTCGCCCACAAGATGATCGGCCCCGGCACCGTCGCGGACGTGGTCGACGTCCGCGGGCAGGCGGGCGTGTGGATCAGCGGAGTGCCACATCCGGTCTTCTATCTCGACGACGGGCTCGAGCGCGGCCTCGAGGGAAACCTCGCGGGCAACGTGCTCGTCTGGCAGGAGGGAAACGCGGCCTACCGGCTGGAGTCGGGCCTGACGCTGGCGCGGGCGCTCGAGCTCGCCGGCGACCTCCGGTAACCGCCGCGGCTCTGTCGGTGTAGGAAAGGCGATGCCCGTCGTGCGGCTCGCGCTTCTGCTCTGCGTCGTGGCCGCCGGATGCGGGGAGGCTCCAGAGGCGGGGCAGCAGAGCTCCACTCCCGCTGCGCCCCGCCTCCAGCTCCCCTACGACCTCGCGGTCGACGCCGAGGGCAGGGTCTATGTCGCCGACGGCCTCCTGCGCCGGATCCTGCGCCACGATCCCGCCACCGGCGAGACGAGCGTCGTCGCCGGAACGGGCGAGTCCGGGTCGACCGGCGACGGCGGGCCGGCGCGGGCAGCGACCTTCGAGGAGCCGCTCGGCCTCGCCTTCGACCGCGACGGGAACCTCTACGTCGTCGACTTCCCCGCCGGCCGCATCCGCCGGATCGCGCCAGACGGGACGATCGCGACGCTCGCCGGCGGGCTCGACCTGGTCGCGGCCGCGGCCGTCGACCCGACCGGCAGCTACCTTGCGGCCCCGACCCTGGGGAACTACGTTCGCCGGATCGACCTGGAGACGGGCACGGTCGGGACGATCGCCGGCGACGGCACTCCGGTCGACGCCGGTGACGGTGGCCCAGCGGCCGAGGCGCGGGTGGAATCGCCTCACGGCGCCGAGTTCGACGCCGAAGGCAACCTCTACCTCCCCTCCGCCACCGGCGCGCTCAGGCGGGTGGACGCGGAGAGCGGGACGATCGAGACGATGGACGCGACCACCGGTGGCGTCGCCGCCGAGACGTTCAAGGTGATCGCGGCGCCGGACGGATCGCTCTACCTGGTCGCCGGCAGTCCCGACGGAGGCCTGATCCGCCGCCTCGCGCCGGACGGGACGATCGAGGTCGTCGTCGGCACCGGCACGATCGGCGCCGCAGCGGACGGGATGGCCGCCACCGAGGTCGGCGTCTTGCCGTCCGACGTCGCGCTCGCGCCCGACGGGGCGATCCTCTTCAGCCAGTCCGAGCCCGAGCCGGCCGTTCGACGGGTCGATCCCGAGACCGGGATCGTCTCGACGCTCTTCCGCTAGACGCGCGCGCCGACCCGGACGAAGGCCAGGACCTGCGACTTGTTGCGGTTCCGTCGCATCACCTCGCCGCCGTTCGCGTCGCTGATCGAGCCCGTGTTTCCCTCGATCGCGGTGAAGTTGCCCGACCGGTCGATGGAGCGCTCGAAGAGGCCGACGTGGTCCGCCCGGGCGTCCTGGTCGAACTGGTAGAGGACGATGTCGCCGCGCTTCGGCTTGTGCGTGATGGCGAGGTGGTTGTCGCCCGCCTTCGCGCACTCGAGGATGTACGGGCAGTAGGACCACTTGGCGCCCTTCTTGAAGGAGCCCTTCGCGCCCGCCTGCACGTAGCAGTAGGTCACGAACATCGCGCACCAGGGGCCGTTCGTCCCGTACCACTTGGAGAAGAGGACGATGTTCGAGTCCTTCGGAGCCTCCTGCACGCCGAGGTGCTTCTTCGCCTCGGCGAAGGCCTTCTCGCGCAGCGGCTTCTCCTTGTCCGCCTTCAGCCGAGCCTTCCGGCGGGTCGTCTGCGCCGCCGGCAGCGGCATGCTCCCGTCGAGGAAGCCGGCGAGGCGGTCGCCGAAGATCGGGTCGATCGCGGCGTCGGTGAAGCCGAGCCAGTACTTGGCCCGCTTGCAGGCCCGGGCCGTTTCCTCGTCGAAGATGCCGTCGAGCTTCCCGTCGTAGAACTTCGCGAACTTGTTTCTCGCGAGAAGCTTCTGGGCCTTGCGAACCTCGGGCCCTTCGGTGAACGGAGTTGTCAGCGTGAGGGTTTCCACACGAGCCTCCTCTTCGAGCCGGGGGTTGCGCCGGGTCGCAGCGACGACGCGCGGCGGGACGACGATACGCCCGCATGTCGAGCGTTACAACGGCGGAAAACGGGCCGGTCTCGCTCCTAGATCTCGCCGTCCCAGTAGCCCACGTTGCTCTCGCGGCGGACCATGACCTGGTCGGCGTCGTTCCCCGAGAAGATCCCGATCTTGTCGCTGTCCGGGTAGACCGCGATCGCGGGGTCGCCCTTGGTCGAGAGGATCATCACCCGGACAGTCCCGTCGGACTTGTTCGTCACGCGGTGCGCGCCCTCGGGCCCTTCGGGGAAGCAGACCAGGTCGCCGGGCTCGAGCTCGTCCTCGCCCTCGGGGTGGCGGATGGTGACGCGGCCCTCGACGACGAGAAGCCATTCCTCGCAGCCGTACTCGTAGTGATAGGGGCAGTTGCTCTGGCCCGGGCCGAGCTCGTAGACGGTCGCGCCCATCGCGGTCGCGCCGATCAGCGGCCCGAGGCGGACGTAGCCCGCTTCGAAGCCCACGGGATCGTCCGCGTCGTGGGCGACCTCGGCCGAGAAGAGGTTTGCGCGGCGCACGCTGCGATTATTGCGCGGCGAGCAGCTCGACGCGGTTGCCGAACGGATCGCGCGTGTAGAAGCGCCGATGGCCGGGCAGGCGGTCGTCCCACTCGACGGGGTGGCCGGCGGCGGCGAGGGCCTCGGCGAGCGCATCGAGCGCCGCGCTGGTCTGGGCCCGAAGGCCCGGGTGGGCCTTGGCCGCCGGCACGAACGGCTCCGTGATGCCGACGTTGAGGAGCCCGGTCGCCGTTGCGAACCACGCCCCACCCTCTGCCGCGAGGGTGGTCGGCTTCTCTACCTCGGCGAGGCCGAGGAGCCCGGCGTAGAACGCCCGCGCCACGCCCTCGCCTCCGGGAGGCGCCGCCACCTGGACGTGGTCGAGCGCGAGCGGCCCTGTCACCCGGCGACGCTCGCCAGCCCGCGCGGCGCGACGACCCGCTCGCGCTCCGCGCCGACCGAGATGAGGCAGACCTCGACACCGAGCTGCTCTTCGACGAAAGCGACGTAGGCGCGGGCGGCCGCGGGCAGGTCGGCGAGCGACTCGGCATCGTCCAGTGGCTCGCGCCAGCCGGCCAGCGTCTCGTAGACGGGCTCGGCATGGTGGAAGTCGCTCTGGTGCGCGGGGAAGTCCTCGGTCTCGCTGCCGTCCGGGAGGCGGTAGCGGGTGCAGACCGGGATCTCGGCGAAGGCGGAGAGGACGTCGATCTTCGTGAGGGCCAGGCTGGTCATCCCGTTGACCCGGACGGCGAAACGGAGGGCCACGAGGTCGAGCCAGCCGCAGCGCCGCTCGCGGCCGGTCGTCGTCCCGTACTCCGCGCCGAGCTGGCGCACGCGCTCCTGCTCGGGGCCCTCGATCTCGGTCGGGAACGGCCCCTCGCCGACGCGGGTCACGTAGGCCTTCGCGACGCCGACGACGCGGTCGATCCGCGTCGGGCCGATGCCGACCCCGGTGGTCGCCGCGCCCGCGATCGGGTTCGAGGAGGTGACGAACGGATAGGTCCCGTGATCGAGGTCGAGCAGCGTCCCCTGCGCGCCCTCGAGGAGCACGCGCCGGTTGTCGCGCAGCGCCTGGTCGACCAGGAGCGACGTGTCAGCGACGTACGGGCGCAGGCGGGCGGCGTGTGCCTCCATCCGCTCGGCCAGCTCCTCGACTTCGAGCGGCGGCGCGCCGTGCACGCGCTCGAGCACGACGTTCTTCTCGGCGAGCGCGGTCTCGAACTTCTGCCGGAGGATCTTCGGGTCGAGGATGTCCTGGACGCGGATCCCGATGCGCGAGGCCTTGTCCGCGTAGGCCGGGCCGATCCCCCGCCGGGTCGTCCCGATCTGGAGTCGGCCGAGGTGGCGCTCGCTGGCGGAGTCGATGGCGACGTGCCAGGGCATGATCAGGTGCGCGTTCCCGGAGACGCGGACGGTGTCGGTTGAGATGCCGCGGCGCTCGAGCTCGTCGAGCTCTCCGACGAGGAGCTCGGGGTCGACGACGCATCCGGCGCCGACGACGCAGAGCTTCCCGGAGAGGATCCCCGAGGGCACGTGGTGGAGCGCGAACGTCTCGCCGTCGCGGACGATCGTGTGCCCGGCGTTCGGCCCGCCCTGGTAGCGGCAGACGACGTCCGAGTCCAGCGCGAGCAGGTCGACGATCTTCCCCTTGCCTTCGTCGCCCCACTGGGCGCCTACGATGACGGTGGCCGGCATCCGAGCCAGAGCTTAGTCGCCGGGTCGGCTCGGAGGGACCTGTCCACACGGGGTGTGGAGGAGCGCACGAACTTTGCGCGCGGAGCGGGAAATCCGTGCACAGGGGGTGGGGGTCCACCTGGGTACCGTCGTCCGCCAGGCATGGGAACATGTGTTCTTCTGTCCTGCGCAGGGGGGATTTCGCGACTGTGAGTAGGCAATCCACAGGGTCCATAGAGTCACGTCCGATGGCGACAAACGGAGCCCGGAACGCGGCCGTTCAGGACCCTCAGGTACCCCCGCAGAACCTCGACGCGGAGGAATCGGTCCTCGGAGCGATGATGCTCTCCCCCTCGGCGATCGCCGCGGTGAGCGAGGTGCTCTCGCCCGACGGCCGCGAGTACTACCGGGAGAGCCACGCGAAGATCTACCGGGCCGCGCTCGCCCTGTACGCGAAGGGCGAGCCGGTCGACGCGATCACGCTCGTCGACGAGCTCGACGAGCGCGGCGAGCTCGAGGACGTCGGCGGCAAGGTCCGGATCCACGAGCTGGCGGCGCTCGTCCCGGCCAGCGCGAACGCCGGCCACTACGCGCAGATCGTCAAGGAGGCGTCGACCCTGCGCGGCCTCATCCGCGCGGGCGGCGAGATCGCGCGCCTCGGCTGGGACCGGCCGGGCGAGACCCCCGAGCTCGTCGACCGCGCCGAGCAGATCCTCTTCGAGCTCTCACAGGAGAAGGCGACCTCGGAGTTCAGCCACATCGAGTCGCTTCTGAAGGACAGCTTCGAGCGCATCACGCAGCTCTACGAGTCGGGCGCGGACGTCACGGGCATCCCCACCGGCTTCCGCGACCTCGACCGGATCACGTCCGGCTTCCAGGAGGGCAACCTCATCGTCATCGCCGCCCGGCCGAGCATGGGGAAATCGGCGCTGGGCCTCTGTGTCGCGGCCAACCTGGGGGTGCGCAAGAACGTCCCGGTCGCTCTGTTCACGCTCGAGATGTCCAAGGCGGAGGTGACCCAGCGGCTCATGTGCAGCGAGGCGAAGGTCGAGTCGCAGCGGCTGCGCACGGGCAAGCTCTCTGCGGACGACTGGCCGCGGCTGACCGCAGCCTGCGACAAGCTCGCCAAGGCGCCTATCTATGTCGACGACACCGGCTCGATCACGATGATGGAGATCCGTTCGAAGGCACGTCGGCTCAAGAGCAAGCACCCCGACCTCGGGCTGATCATCGTCGACTACATGCAGCTGATGACCTCTGGGATGAATGCCGAGAACCGTGTCCAGGAGGTCTCGCAGATCTCCCGCTCGCTGAAGGTGCTCGCGCGTGACCTCGACGTCCCGATCGTCGCGCTCTCGCAGCTCTCGCGGGCGGTCGAGCAGCGGCACGACAAGCGGCCGATCCTCTCCGACCTGCGCGAGAGCGGCTCGATCGAGCAGGACGCCGACATCGTCATGTTCATCTACCGCGACGAGTACTACAACGCCGAGGAGTCCGACCAGCAGGGCCTCGCCGAGGTGATCGTCGCCAAGCACAGGAACGGCCCGACCGACACGGTCAAGCTCTCGTTCCTCAAGCGCTACGCGAAGTTCTCCGACCTCGCCGCTGCCTAGGAGGGCTTAGTGGTGGTGAGCGGGGCGCCGTCCCGCAGTCGGCGCCCCGCTTCCCGAGGAGGGCCCATGGCGTGAGCCGTGTGCCGCTGTCATCTAGACGCGCGGTGCCTTCCTCTTCTTCCTTCCGGGAATCAGTCGCCGGCGGCCGGCGTTGACGGGAGCATGATCGCGCGTTGGTGGCGAGGCTGGGCGGCAACGCAGGAAAACGCCGACGCCTACGAGGAGCTCCTCCGGACGACCATCCTCCCGTGGGTCGGAAGCCACGAGGGTCACCGGGGCTCCTATCTGGTTCGCCGTGACGTCGACGAGGGCGTCGAGTTCGCGACGCTGACGCTCTGGGAGTCGCTCGACGCCGTGAAGGCCTTCGCGGGCGAGGACTACGAGGTGGCCGTCGTGCCCGACCCCGCGCGCGCCGTCCTCTCGCGCTGGGACGAGCGCTCCGTGCACTACGAGGTGGCGCTCAGCCCGGCGGGCTAGCGGTTTTCGGGCTCGGGCTCGCCGTCTTCGGCGGGCTCGGCTTCGGCTTCCGGCTCGGCCTTGGCTTCGGCCTCCGGCTCGGCCTCGGCGACCGATGCCTCCGCCTCGGCGGGCTCGGCCTCCTCGACTTCGGCTTCCTCCGTCTCGACCTCGGCGATCGCCGCTTCTGCCTCGGCGTTCGCTGCGGCGGCGTCGGCTTCCGCTTCGGCGGCGGCGGCCTCCTCGGCCGCGGCCATCGCCTCGAGCTCCTCCTCGGGCGGCAGCTCGCCGCCGATGGGGACGACGAGGGTCTTCACCTCGACCTGGACATCCTCGAAAACGGTGATCGGGACTGCGTAGCGCCCGATGCGCTTGATCGGGTCCTTGAGCTCGACCTTGCGCCGGTCGATGCGGACCTTCCGCGTGCGCCAGATCTCGTCGACGATGTCCGTCGAGGTGACCGAGCCGAACAGGGTGCCCTGCGGGCCGGCGTTGACGTCGAAGCTGAGCACGGTCTTCCGCAGCGTCTCGGCGATCCCCTCGGCCTCCTCGGCCGTCCGGGCCTCGTGGCGGGCGCGCTGCGACTCGCGGCGCTCGAGCTCGGCGACTCGCGCGCCGGTCGCGAGCTCGGCTAGGCGTCGCGGCTGCAGGTAGTTCCGCATGTAGCCGCGCGAGACGGACACGACCTCACCGCGCAGGCCGACCTTGTCGACGTCCTCCAGGAGGATGACGTCCATCAGCGGCTGCTCACGTGGTGCGAGTCGACGTAGGGGAGGAGCGCAACCTCGCGGGCCCGCTTGACCGCGACCGCGATCTGCCCCTGGTGTTTGCGGCAGGCGCCGGTGATCCGGCGCGAGCGGATCTTCCCCTTCTCCGAGATATAGCGCCGGAGCTGGTTGTAGTTCTTGTAGTCGACCTCGTCGATCTTCTCGCGGCAGAAGTAGCAGCTCTTCCGCCGGGTCGGGCCGGACGAGGGGGACGTGCGGCGTCGCTTTGCTTGCTCTCGTGCCATTCGGCTTTCGTACCTCTTTCTAGAACGGAATGTCGTCGTCTGCGGCCGCTGCGCCGGCGCGCGCGAAATCGCTCTGGTCGGGCGCGACATCGGACGACGGGATGTACTGACTGCTCTCGCCGCCCTCGCCGCGGCTGTCGAGGAATTGCACCTGGAAGGCGACGACCTCGACCTTGGAGCGCTTCGTCCCGTCCTGGGCCTCCCACGAGGACCAGTCGAGGCGCCCGTCGATGCCGACGCGGCGGCCCTTGGCGAGGTGCTGCGAGAGCATCTCCGCCTGGTTGCCGAAGACCTTGACGTCGAAGAAGTTCGGCTTGTCGGTCCAGTTGCCGGCGTCATCCTTCTGGCGCCCGTTGACCGCCAGCCCGAGCTGGAGGACGGGCGAGCCGGACGGGAGGTGACGGAGCTCGGGGTCGCGCGTGAGGCGGCCGACGAGCGTGACGCGGTTGATGTCTCCAGCCATGGGTTCTCAGCTCCTCAGTCGAACGTTTGTTCGGTCTATCCTACTCGGCGGCCTGGACGGTCTCGGCGGGGGCCGGCGCGGGCGCGGAGGCCGGGGTCTCGCGCTCGCGGGGCTCGCGCGCGGGCATGGTCGCCGAGGCCGGAAGGCGGCGAACGGCCATGTGGCGCAGCACCCCGTCGGTGATCTTGAGGATGCGCGTGAGCTCGTCGAGCGTCTCGGCATCGCTGTCGAAATGGAGCAGGTAGTAGAAAGCCTCGGGCTTCTTGTCGATCTCGTAGGCGAGCTTGCGGCGTCCCCAGGCGTCGTCGCCCTGCCACGAGCCGCCGCGCTCCTCGACGAGCTCGCGGATGCGCGTGAGGATCTCGGCCTGGCGGTCTTCGGCCAGCTCGGCGTCGAGCAGCAGCATGATCTCGTATGGGTTCACTGTCCCCGTGTCTCCTTCCCTCGGTCTAACGGCCCCGCCTTGGGCGTGCAGCTCGGGAATCAGCGGCACCTGGCGAAGCGAGAAGCCTGTCGAGTATAGCGGCGGGGAACGGCTTGCCCCCCGGTCCGGTGTCGTGAGAGAGTGCCGGGAGTGAGACGAAACGCGAAACTTGCGCTCGTCGCGCTCGCAGGGGCTGTAGTCGGCGCCGTGGTCGCGCGCTTCCGGCGTCCGGCCGAGGCGCCGGCCGGAGCGCCGGACGACCGCACCGAGGAGCTCAGGCGCAAGCTCGCCGAGGCCCGCGCGGCGGTCGCCGACGAGAACGACTTCGAGGTCGCCGGCATGGGCCCGGAGACGATGGTCGAAGAGCCGGCCGCCGAGCCCACCCCGGCGGCCGCGCCCGAGCCGCCCGCCGAGCCGGAGCCCGCGCCGGCCGCCGCCGAGCCTGCCCCGGCCG
Source organism: uncultured Actinomycetes bacterium (assembly GCA_963811635.1). Classification (GTDB taxonomy): domain Bacteria; phylum Actinomycetota; class Thermoleophilia; order Gaiellales; family Gaiellaceae; genus JAIBJN01. Next base: position 80,024 of record CAWESB010000011.1, on the reverse strand, counting down.
CCGAGGAGCCGCCCGCCCAGCCGCCGGCGAAGCAGACGGCCCAGCCGCCCGCCCAGCCGACGGAGCCATCGGCGCCTCCTTCTCCGCCCGCCCCCGGCGAGCCGCCGCCCCAGGACGAGTTCGAGGCGATGCGTCGGCGGATCCACGAGGAAGGCAAGGCGGCGGCGGACGAGATGCGGCGCTCCGCGGAGAAGCCCGACAAGCCCTGAGCGTCCACCGCAACGAGCACTCCGTCGTGATCGCGGCGCCTCGAGCCACGGTCTTCCCGTGGCTGGCCGAGTCGGAGGCACGCTGCCGCTGGATGGGGGCGCTCGTCGAGAGCGAGCCGCTCACCGACGGCCCGCCCGAGCCGGGAAGCCGCTTCCGCGACGTCTTCGAGGATCACGGTCAGCGCATCGAGCTCGAGGCCGAGCTCGTCGAGGTCGACCCGCCGCGCGTTCTCGTCGTCCACCTGGTCTCCGATGTCTTCGAGGCAACCATCGACCAGCGGCTCGAGCAGGCGGACGGCGGCACGCGCCTCACGGCCGAGATCGAGACGACCTACACCAAGCTGGCGGCGCGCCTCCTCGCCTCCGTCGTGACCCGCCATGCGCAAAAGCGGCTCGAGGCCGACCTTGCGCGCCTGAAGGAGCTCGTCGAGTCCGACGCCGTCTAGGCGTGCACCGACCCGCCGCCTGCGCCGACTGCGGCGTTGGCCGGGTAGGGCTCGAGGTCGTTCCTGAAGCGGGGCGTCGCCTCGACACGGCCGAGCCAGGCACCGACCGCCGGGTACGCCGTCATGTCGATGCCCGCGTCGCCGGCCACGTGCGCGTACGCGTAGAGCGAGACGTCCGCGACCGTGTAGCGGTCGCCGAGCAGGAAGTCGCGTCCGCGCAGCCCGGTGTCGAGCACCCCGAGAGCGGCCTCGGCGGCTTCGAGGCGGGAGGCGAAGACCTCGGGGCGGGCGCCGTCCCGACCGGTCAGGCGCCAGAAGCGCGCGGTGCCGACGTTCGACTCGAAGAGGTTCTGCTCGAAGAAGAGCCACTGCCAGACCCTGGCCCGCTCGACGAGCGGTTCGGGCACGAACGGCGTCCCTTCGCCCAGGAAGAGGAGGATCGCGTTCGACTCGGCGATCGCCTCCCCGCTGTCGAGCTCGAGGACGGGCGTCCGCCCGGAGGGGTTCTTCTCGAGGTAGGCGTCGGTCGTCGACTCGCCCGCGAAGATGTCGACCGGCACGCGCTCGTACTCGATTGCCAGCTGGGCGAGCAGCAGCCGGGCCTTGAAGCAGTTCGCGGAGGCCGGATAGTCGTAGAGGCGCACCGCTCCATCCTGGCAGATCGGTTGACTCCGTCGTCAAGCCGCGTCAGCATTCGAGGATCTCCAACGGGACTGGAAAGGGGCCGCAATGAGAGTTCGCTTTTCGCTCGTCCTCGGGCTCGTGCTCGGGTTCGCGCTTTTGGCCTGGGTAGGGCCTGCAGCCGCGCGACACAAGACAGACCCGCACTCGAAGAACCTCCATCCGATGGGACACACGGGCGACAACCGCCCGGTCGAAACCTTCGGCGAGGCTTTCTTCACCGATATGGCCTTCAAGGGCAAGACCGCCTATCAGGGCACCTGGATCGGCGGGTTCCGGACGATCAACATCGCCGCGCCCGGCAAGCCCAAGGTGCTCGCCGAGGTCGACTGCGGTGTGGAGCAGGGCGACATCGGCGTCTATCGCAACCTCGTCTTCCGCTCCATCGATCTTCCGGTCGTGGCTGACACCCCCGAAGAGACGTGCACCGACGAGTTCGCCGAGGGTGCCGGCTTCGAGGGTCTCCAGATCTTCCAAGTGGACGATCCGAAGAAGGCGAGCGCGGACGATCTCGTGACGGCCGTGGCCACCGACTGCGGGTCGCACACCCATACCGTCGTGCCGGACCCGGCGAACAACCGCGTCCTCATCTACGTCGCGAACAGCGGGGTCCCGGACCCTGGCGAGGGGTACGCGGCGGGTGACACGGTGTGGGGTCACCAGTGCTCGTTCCCGCACAACAAGTTCCAGATCGTCGAAGTGCCGCTCGACGCTCCCGAGGACGCGGCCGTGATCAAGGACGTCCCCCTCGGGCTCGATCCGGACGAAGCCCACACCGCATGCCACGACATCGGCGTTCTCATGAACGGCGATACCAACCTCGCCGCCTGCGCCGGCGGCCACGCCGTGATCTTCGACATCAGCGACCCGGCCGACCCGGTCAAGCTCACCGACTTCACCGCCGAGGGGGTCCATCCGTGGCACTCCGCGGCGTTCTCGTGGGACGGCAGCGTCACCGTGATGGGCTGGGAACCGGGCGGCGGCATCTTCCCGCGCTGCCTGGCGACCGGTGTTCCCCTGGCTCCATTCGACGAGCCCGGCGTCCAGACCGACGAAATGAAGAGCATCTTCTTCTTCGACACCGAGAGCGGCGACCTGCTCGGAAAGTGGACGCTTCCGCGGGCCCAGACGACGCTCGAGAACTGCACGATTCACAACTACAGCATCGTCCCGACCGGGAAGCGCGACGTCCTGACGACCGGCGCCTACCAGGCCGGCACATGGGTGGTCGACTTCACCAACCCGGCTAAACCGAAGACGGTTGCATGGTCTGATCCGCCGCCCATCCCCTGCTGCACGGACGCGCTGGAGGCGGGCGGAATCAACCTCAGCCTCGGCGGGGCCTGGGGCAGCTACTGGTACAACAACTTCATCTACGAGTCGAACATCACCGAGGGGCTCAACATCTTCCGCTTGAGCAGCTGGGCGACTGCGGGAGCCCGCAAAAAGGCGTTCCTCAACCCGCAGACCCAGATCGGGCCGATCGGCTAGATCGGCTCAGCGGCTGAACTGTGAAGGGGCGGCGGCAACGCCGCCCCTTCGCTCGGACCTGACCTTCACTCAGGGAACTTTCCCCCTGCTCTTCCGGTCGAACGGCGAAATGAGATCGGATCGGAGGAGCGAATGACCAAGAGCGCAGTCGTAGCCGCAGTGCTCGCCGTCGCCGTGCTCGCGGCGGGGTGCGGCGGGGACGACGACGGGGGAGCGAGCGGGTCGGCCGCGGGCGGCCTGGAGAGCGGCGTCATGGCCGCGGGCATGTCCGCCGAGTCGGTCGCGGGTGCAGGTGCGACGGCCTCCGGCGCCGGCATCACGGTCGTCGGCACCGGCACGGTGACGGCGACGCCGGATACGGCCGAGTGGTCCTTCGGCGTCCAGACGAGCGCCGACACGGCTGCGGCCGCGCTGGCTGCCAACTCCACGGCCATGGAGAAGGTCGTCGCCGCCCTGCGCGACGCGGGCGTGGCGAAGGACGACCTGCAGACAGAGCAGGTCTCCGTCTATCCACGGACGAACGACGACGGCACCTCGATCGTCGGCTACGACGCCTCGAACACCGTGCGGGCGACGATCCGCGGGCTCGACAAGGCCGGAGCGCTCGTGGACGCCGCCGTGGCCGCCGGCGCCAACCAGGTCTACGGCCCCAGCCTGACGGTCTCGGACGCCGAGGCCCAGTATGCCGCGGCGATGGAGGAGGCGTTCGACGACGCGCACGCGCGCGCACAGGCGATCGCCGAGAAGGCGGGCGTCACGCTCGGCGCGCCGATCGCCATCGTCGAGGGCGGTGGCGGCGAGCCAATGCCGTACTACGCTCGCGCGGGCGCCGAGATGGCGGCTGCCGATGTCGCGATCGAGCCCGGCACCCAGGACCTCGGCGCGACGCTGACGGTCACGTTCGCCATCGGGTAGCGCCCAGAAGCTCCTCCTGCCAAGACGAGCGGGCCCCACGTCTTCACTCCCCGGGGCCCGCTTGTCCATTGGGATCCGCGGGGGTTATCCGCACCGCAAGACGCCGGTTGGCTCGGCGGCGCGGGTGGCGTGCCCGGGCGATCATGTCCTTGCCCGCAACGACCACCAGGAGAACCGCCATGACCGCCATCGCACTCGAGCTTCCCCGCGCAGCCGCCGCGCCCGCCGACCGCTTCAACGCCTACCTTCTCAACGTCACGTTCGAGGATTCCGATGGCGAGCGCCACTCCGCGATCGGCGGCGGGGACAGCGTCCCCGACGCGATCGCCGCCGCCCGCGACGAGCTGCCGCCGCGGCCCAACTGGATGCTCGTCCGCTGGAACCCCGTCTACGGCGAGTAGGCCGCGCGTGCCGCTGGTCGTCGTCGGCATCCATCTCCGACCCGGGCGGCGCTAGCCCGGGCGCTCTCTAAACTCGCCGGAATGAGCGAGGCCGGCCAGGCCCGTCGGCTCGCGCGATCGACGGCGATATTCACCCTCGCGACGGGCCTCTCCCGCGCGCTCGGGCTCGTCCGCGAGATCGTCTCCGCGTACTTCTTCGGCGCGACCGGGAAAATCAACGCGTTCACGGTCGCGTCGCAGATCCCGTCGCTCGTGCGGGCGTTCGTCGGGGACGCGGCGCTCTCGGGCGCGTTCGTCCCCGTCTTCAGCGAGCTCGTCGCCAAGCAGGACAAGGCGCGGGCCTGGCGGGTCGCCTCGACGATCTTCTGGCTCGTCCTCATCGGCGTCTCGGCACTGACCGCGCTCCTGATCCTCCTCGCGCCACTCCTGATCCGTCCCTTCGGCGACCCCGGAGGGGATTCCGAGCTGGCGGTGACGCTGTCGCGGATCCTGATGCCGACCGTCGGGCTCCTGACGGTCTCCGGCGTGATCGTCGGGATCCTCAACGCGTACGACCACTTCACCGTGCCGGCGCTCGCGCCGGTGGTCTGGAACGTCGTCATCATCGGCGGGCTCCTGGTCGGGGTACCGCTCGTCGGGGACGAGTCGACCGAGCTGATCCTCTACGCGGTCGTGACCCTGATCGCGACCGTGATGCAGCTCCTCCTGCCGGTGCCGTGGCTGCGACGCCTCGACGGGCGGCTGCAGGCGGTCGTGGACTGGCGCGACCCGGCGGTGCGGCGCTTCTTCGCGCTGATGCTGCCGGTGACCCTGACGCTCGGGTTGATCAACATCAGCATCTTCGTCGACATGATCTTCGCGTCGCGCCTGGTCGACCCCGACCTGGCGCCGACCGCGATCGAGAAGGCGTTCCGGATCTACATGCTTCCGCAGGGGATGTTCTCCGTCGCGGTCGTCACCGTCCTCTTCCCGACGCTGTCGCGGCTGGCGGCGTTCGGCGACCTGCAGGGGTTCCGCGGCACCGTCGACAGCGGCCTGCGCCAGATCGGCTTCCTGCTCGTGCCGGCAAGCATCGTCGGCGCCGTCCTCGCGGAGCCGATCGTTCGCCTGCTCTACCAGCGGGGCGCGTTCACCGCCGACGACACGGTGGTCGTCTCGCAGTGCCTGATCGCCTTCTCGCTCGGCCTCACCTTCAACGGCTGGATGTTGCTGCTCTCGCGCGCGTTCTACAGCCTGCAGCGGAACTGGATCCCGACGGGCGTGGCGCTCGGGACGGTCGCTCTGAACGCCGCCCTCGACGCGGTCTTCTACCGACTCGGCATCTGGGGGATTCCCCTCGCCACGTCGGTCGTGAACGTCGTCGGGGTCGGGCTCCTGCTCGTCTTCATGCGGCGTGACCCCGGGCTCGCCGCACCGCGCCAGGTCGTCGCCTCGCTCTTCCGGATCCTCCTCGCCTCGGCGGCCGCCGGGGCGGCCGGGCTCGGCGTGTGGGCCGGCCTCGACGCGCTGCTCGGACGCGAGCTCTGGGCGCAGATCCTGACGCTCACGGCCGGGCTCGGCGCCGCCGCGCTCGTCTACCTCGGCGCCGCGCGGCTCTTCGGCGTCCGCGAGCTCGACGCGCTGCGCGCCTTGAGGAGGAGCTAGAGGAAACGTCGCAGGCCGCGGCCCTGACGGGCGACCTCGCGCGCCTCCTCGATTCGCTCCTCCCGCGCCTGTTCCGCGAACGGGGTCTCGAACGGCTCGAGCTCGCCGCCGACCGCCCAGCCGAGGAGGAAGTCGGCCAGCTCCGGGTTCCGCGGTAGCACCGGGCCGTGGAGGTAGGTGCCGAGCACGTGTCCCTGCACGGCGCCGTCGGTCGGCGGGTCGCCGCCGTTGCACACGCCGACCTCCACTTCCGCGAGCGGCTCCGCCCCCGGCCCGAGAGCCGTGCGGCCGCGATGCCACTCGTAGCCGACGAGCGCGGGCAGCCCGAAGCGGGGCGAAGGCTTGGTGACCACCCTGACGTCCACGTGCTCGCCGAGCGTGGTGCGGACGTCGAGGAGGCCGAGGCCGGGTGTGCTCTCCCCGGCCGGCGTGTCGAAGCTCGCCCCGAGGATCTGGTAGCCGGCGCCGATGCCGACGACGACCTTGCCGACCGCCGCAGCCCGCACGAGCGAGCCCTCCTCGGCGAGGAGGCGCGCAACCACGGGCTGGTCCTCGTCCTCGGCGCCCATGAGCAGGTAGACGTCGCCCTCCGGAAGCGGGTCGCCGATCGGCGCGCCGACCGTCTGCATCTCGATGCCCCGGCCGCGGCCCCGGTGCTCGAGCATGCGCAGGTTGCCCCCGTCCCCCTGCGGGAACATCGAGCCCGGGTAGACGTCCACGAGTGTGAGCCGCGTCACCGCTTGTCGAGCGCGTCGAGCCGGTCGCGAAGGTCGAGGAAGGCAGGGTAGTTGCCGATCACCGACACCGGGCCGGGAGGGCTCGCGAGGATTCCCTCGACGGGATCCCGGACTCGCTTCACGTTCAGCCCGGCCACCTCGAGGCGGAGCGCCATGTCCGACGCCCGATAGCCGGTGGCGACCGCGTCGCGGCCCGCGAGCCGCTCGAGCGGGGCGTCCCAGGCGAGGCTCGCGTCCTTCGAGTTGTAGTCGCCGCGCGCGGTCAAATGGAAGACGAGCGCGTCGCCCGAGGAGCCGGCGATCGCGATCGACTCCTGCCAGCTCGCCGGGTTCTTCGCGAGGATCAGGCGGACGAGTCGGCCGTCGACGTCCCGCCGGTTGTAGCGGCCGTCGACGTTGCCGACGTCGGCCATCGCGTCCGCCGCAGTCTGCGCATCAACGCCGAGCACGATCGCCGCGACGAGGGCGAAGACGGCGTTGTGCCTGTTCATTCGTCCGGGCACCGCGAGCTGCAGCGGCACCGAGACGCCCGGCCCCTCGGCGACGTCGCCGACGAGCCGCCAGCTCGGCTCCGGCCGCTCCTGCCCGCACGACCCGCACGACCAACGCTCGCCGTCGCGCTCGAGCGTGGTGATGCAGTCCCGGCAGATCGCCCCGTCCTCGGACCACTCGTCCCCGCCGGCCACCCAGACGACGTCCTTGGCGCCGCGCGCCGCCCACGTGACGATCGGGTCGTCCGCGTTGGCGACGACCGTGAGCGGCCAGTCCACCGCCTCGAGGGTCTCGCGCCAGTGGCGTGCCAGCGGCTTGTAGCGGACGCCGCGCTCGAGGTAGTCGCGGCTGAGGTTGAGGAGCGCGATCGCCTTCGGCCGGGTCGCCGCGGTCACCGGCCCGAGGTACGACTCGTCGGTCTCGAGGACGGCATACGGGGTCTCGCGTGCGGCTTCGAGGGCGACCACGAGCCCGGAGGCCATGTTGGATCCGTTGTCGTTGTACGCCGTCGGCCCGAGGCGCCCGACGGCGGCGGCGAGGAGCGCGGCCGTCGTGCTCTTGCCGTTGCTCCCCGAGACGAGGGCGGTCGTCCGGCCGCGGGCGAGCAGCCGCAGCGCGTCATGGTCGAGCTTCAGCGCGACCGTTCCTCCGACGACGCCGCCGTGGCCCCTCCGGGCCAGGCGCGAGGCCGAGGCCGCCGTTCGCCCGACGGCCAGGGCGGCGCGGGTTCGCAGCGGGAGCGGGGGAATCGACGTGCTCATGCGGCTTCGAGACCTGAGACTACAAGCACGCCGCCGAACCTAGACTCTTGACCGGTCCAGGGCCGGACCGTTGCTTTGCGGGTTGTTCCGAATCACACACGCACGTAGGCTCGGTTGGCACTGGCGCGACCGTTCATGCGGCGTTTTCTCTTGGTCATAGCTCTCGCGTGCCTGCTCGCGCCGGTTTCGGCGGCAGGCAGCGCCACGCTGCCTCCGGGCTTCCAGGAGGAGGTCGTCTACAGCGGCCTCGTCAACCCCATGGTCGTCCGCTTCTCGCCGGACGGGCGCGTCTTCGTCGCCGAGAAGAGCGGCCTGATCAAGGTCTACGACAACCTCGCCGACCCGACCGCGAGCGTCTACGCCGACCTGCGCACCCAGGTGCACAACTACTGGGACCGCGGGCTCCTGGGGATGGTGCTCGACCCGCAGTTCCCGGCCGATCCCTACATCTATGTCCTCTACACGCGTGACGCGGCCATCGGCGCAGCGGCGCCGCGCTGGGGCACGCCCGGCGTCACCTCGGATCCCTGTCCGAACCCGCCCGGCGGCAACGTCGACGGCTGCGTCGTCTCCGGCCGGCTCTCGCGCGTCAACGCCCTCGGGCAGGAGACCGTGCTGGTCGACGACTGGTGCCAGCAGTACCCGAGCCATTCGCAGGGGCAGCTCCAGTTCGGGCCCGACGGCGCCCTCTACGCCTCCTCCGGCGACGGCGCCGCGTTCAGCTTCGCCGACTGGGGCCAGGACGGCAGCCCGGTCAACCCGTGCGGAGACCCGCCGGGAGGCGTCGGCGACGCGCTGACGCCGCCCACGGCAGAGGGCGGGAGCCTGCGCGCGCAGGACCTGCGCACGACGGGCGACCCGGTCGGGCTCGACGGGACGCTCATCCGGGTCAACCCGGACAACGGCGCCGCGCTGCCGACGAACCCGCTCTTCTCGAGCCCGGACCTGAACGCGCGGCGGATCGTGATGCACGGACTGCGCAATCCCTTCCGGATCACCTTCCGGCCGGGTACGACCGAGCTGTGGATCGGCGACGTTGGCCTCGGTCGCTGGGAGGAGATCAACCGCGTCACGGACGTGCTCGGGACGGTCGAGAACGGCGGCTGGCCCTGCTACGAGGGCCCGGCGAGGCCGCCGTCCTTCGAGCACCTCGACCTGAACCTCTGCGCGAGCCTGTACGCGGCGGGCCCCTCGGCCGTCTCCGCGCCCTACTTCTCGTACTCGCACTCCGGGCCGGTCGTGAGCGGCGAGACGTGTCCCTTCGGGAGCAGCTCGATCTCGGGCCTCGCCTTCTACCAGGGCGGGTCGTACCCGTCCTCCTACAGCGGCGCGCTCTTCTTCGCCGACTACTCGCGTGACTGCATCTGGGCCATGCGGGCGGGCGCGAACGGGCTGCCGAACCCGAACGACATCGTGACGTTCGTGGCGCCGGCGGCGGGCCCGGTCGAGCTCGAGATCGGGCCGGGCGGTGATCTCTTCTATCCGGACTTCGACGGCGGCACGATCCGGCGGATCCGCTACTTCGCCACGAGCCAGCCGCCGATCGCAGCCGCGACGGCGACCCCGTCGAGCGGCGTCGCCCCGCTCCAGGTCAGCTTCGACGGGACCGGCTCGAGCGACCCGAACGGCGACACGCTCACGTATGCGTGGGACCTCGACGGCGACGGGCAGTTCGATGACTCCACCTCTCCGAACCCGACGCGGACGTACACGCAGGACGGCTCCGTCACGGTCGGGCTGCGGGTCGCCGACCCGAGCGGCGGGACGGACGTCGCCTCGGTCGTGGTCACCGTCGGGAACACGGCGCCGGTTGCGACGATCACGCTGCCGACCTCCACGACGACCTGGGCGGTCGGCGACAGCGTCTCCTTCTCGGGCGACGCCACCGACGCGCAGCAGGGCACCCTCCCGGCGTCAGCCTTCCTCTGGGAGCTGATCCTCCACCACTGCCCCTCCACCTGCCACGACCACCAGGTGCAGGACTTCGCCGGCGTGAAAACCGGGTCGTTCGACGCGCCCAACCACGACTACCCGGCCCACCTCGAGCTGCGGCTGACCGTCACCGACAGCGGCGGTCTCCAGGACGTGGAGACGGTGATGCTGCAGCCGAAGACCGTGCAGGCAACCTTCGCAACGAGCATCCCGGGCCTGCAGCTGACCGTGGACGACGATACGGCGGCGGCGCCGTTCACCCGGACGGTCATCACCGGCTCGACACACACCGTGTCCGCGCCGGCGACGCAGGTGCTCGGCGGCGTCGAGTTCACGTTCGGCTCGTGGTCGGACGGCGGGGCGCGTGTGCACCAGCTCACGACGACGTCGTCGGCGACGTACACCGCGCAATACACGGGCGGGACGCCGGAGGCGTGCTCGTACAACCCGGCGACGAAGGCCGTCTCCGCGGCCATGCCCCCCGCGGGCCAGGCGACGCTCAAGGTGACTGCGGGCGGGATCCTCCTCTTCGGCGCCGTGCCCATGCCGTGCGCGGGGGCGACCGCCACGAACACCGACACGGTGCTCGTCACGGGCACCGCCGGGACGGCCGAGCGTCTGACCCTCGACGAGTCCGAGGCGTTCTTCGGGCCGGGAGCGACGGCCGAGAGCAACACCCCCGAGATCGAGGTGGTCGCGAACCTCGGCGACGCGGCCGACCGCATCGCGGTCGTCGGCACCGCCGGCGCTGACACCCTTTCGGCGGGCGTCAACGGGATCGCCACGACCGTCGACAACGACGTCGACATCACCTTCGCACCCTCGCCGGTGCCCTCGATGATCGAGCTCGCCGGTGGCGGCGGCAAGAACGCGCTCACCGCCCGGGGCGGCGCCGGCACCGGCACGGCCTTCCTCGGCGCGGTGACGCTGCGCGCGGGCGATCTCGGCGACCAGCTCACGGGTTCGAACCTCGCCGACGTCGTCGTCGGCGGTTCAGGGGCCGACGATGTCAACGGCTACCCGGGCAACGATGCCATCGACGGAGGCGCCGGGGGCGACAAGCTGAACGGCGCCGAGGGCAACGACGACATCACCGGCGGCGTCGGCGCCGACAACATCTCCTCGGGTGCGGGCGACGACACGATCCGCGCCGTCGACGGCATCACCGACACGTCGCTGAACGGCGGCGCCGGCATCGATACCGCCTACTACGACCTGCTCGACCCGGTCCCGAGCGCGGTCGAGAACAAGTTCATCGACACGGTTCCCCCTCCGCCGCCACCGCCGCCCCCGACCGACACGACGCCGCCGGAGACGACGATCGGCTCCGGGCCCACCGCGTCCACGTCGGAGACGAATGCGACCTTCACGTTCTCCTCGAGCGAGACCGGCTCGACGTTCGAGTGCGCCCTCGACGCGGGCGCCTTCCTCACCTGCGTCTCGCCGGCGACCTACGGAACGCTCGGGCTCGGAGACCACCAGTTCCGCGTGCGGGCGACTGACGCCTCCGGGAACGTCGACCTCACGCCCGCCGCGTACTCCTGGACGGTCGTGGCCGGGCCGCCCCCGCCTCCGCCGCCGCCGCCCGGGCAGGGCACCTGCACGTACAACGCCTCCCAGCGGTCGGCGACGGCCGTGATCCCTGCCGGCGCGTCGAGCACGCTTTCCGTCGTCGGCGCGGAGATCCGCTTCGCCGGAGTCGCCTGCGGCGCCGCGACCACGGCGAACACGGACGCGATCACCGTCAACGGCTCCCCGGGCTCGCTCGAGCGCCTCGTCGTCGACCAGTCCCAGGGTGCGCTCGCGCCAGGCGCGACCGCCGAGGCGGTCGGCACGGTCTCCGAGATCGAGCTGGCGGTGAACCTGGGCGACGTAACGGACGAGCTCACGCTCGGGGGGACGCCCGGCGCCGACCTCCTCTCGGTCGGGACGAAGGGCGCCTCGTTCAACGGCGACCTCGATCTCGATGTCACGCTGACGCCGCTCCCGACCTCGGTCGAGCTCGTGGGCGGCGGCGGGGCCGACACGCTGTCTGCCCGCGGCGGCTACGGGACGGCGCAGGTCTTCCTCGGCCGCGTGACCCTCAGGGGTGACGACGGCGACGACGTCCTCGGCGGCAGCAACGTCGACGACCTGATCGTCGGCGGCCCGGGCGCCGACACGGCGGACGGAAATGCCGGCAACGACGAGATTCTCGGCGACGCGGGCAGCGACGCCCTCCGCGGCCAGGATGGCAACGACAGGGTCGTCGGCGGCTCGGGCCCCGACAACCTCACGGGCGGGAACGGGGACGACGTGCTCGAGGCGACCGATGGCGAGGCCGACATCCAGATCCACGGCCAGATCGGCATCGACACCGCCTACTACGACGCCGGGATCGACCCCGCGCCGCTCTCCACCGAGAACAGCGTGCCGGGACCGCCGCCCGTGCAGCTGACCGGCCTGGCGCGCTAGGCCGGTCAGCCGACGAGGAAGACGGTGCGGCCATACAGCGGGCCGTAGCGCGCTGCCGCCCTCGGCCCGAAGCCCGCCCAGACATATACGCTACCTGCCCGCCGGCGAGCATGTGCCGCTTGCCCTTGAACGTCCAGCTCGAGCTCAGACGGTACTGCGAGAGCCGCGGCCAGATGCTGAGGATCTTTCTCCCGTCGCGCCAGACCTGCATGTTGAAGTAGGCGGCCCTCCTGACCGGCTTCCAGTCCACGAGCGGCGGCCTGTGGACGACCGACCTGTACCCGGGCCTCGAGATCGGGCTGGGCCAGGCCGTGACCTCGCGGACGGCGGAGACGTTCCCCGCGTGGTCGAGGCTTGCGATCCGATAGCGGTAGAGCACGTGGTTCGTCACGGGCGTGTTCGTGAAGGATGAGGCGGTCACCCGGTCGAGGAGTCGCGTCCAGGAGCCGGCCGCGCCGCGCTTGCGCCAGTTGCGGACGCGGTCGTAGTCGAAGTCGATGGGCTTCGTCCACGAGAGGGCGACGCGCCGGTAGCCCGGGCGCGCCGAGAAGCGGGCGACGGCCGCGGGCCATGTCCGGTCGACAGTCCAGCCGTACGAGGCCTGGCTGACGTTGCCGATGGAATTCGTCACCTGGACGGTGAAGAGGTACGCGCCGTCGACGAGGCCGGAGTACCCCGGGGGAGACGTATCGGAGCACGGCGCGAAGCTGCCGGCACCGAGCGGCCCGTCGAGCCGGCACGCCGCCGTCACGCCGGGCTCGACGTCCAGCTCGAACTCGGCGGCCGCACGGTTCGTCAGGTGAGGAACGTTCGTGCTGATCCCGGGCTTCGCCGGCTTGGGCCCGGCTTGGACGATGACGGTGAAGGTCTCGATCGGGCTCTTCTGGCCCTCGATGTCCGTTGCCACGCACGAGACCTGCGTCACTCCGAGCGGGAACGTCGTGCCCGAGACAGGCTGGCAAGCCACCTCCGGGCTGGGGTCGGCCAGGTCCGTCGCCGCCGGGGCCGTGTAGTTGACGACCGCTCCCTGCGCCGACTGCTGACCGACGATCACGTCGGGATGCGAGGCGAGGCTCGGCGCGGTCGTGTCTCGCACGGTGACTGTCAAGCCGCCGCTGATCGTGTTCCCTGCGGCGTCCGTCGCAGTGCAGGTGACGGCGGTCGAGCCCAGCGGGAAGACCGAGCCGGAGGCCGGGAGCAGGAGAGGCCCGGCGCGGCGTCGAGGTTGTCTGTGCCGAGAAGCCGACGATCGCGCCGGCCGGAGAGGTCGCCTCGGCGACCGCGTCTCCGGGCAGCGTCGGCGCCGTCAGGTCGACCGTCCACTCGAACGTCTCAGGGGGGCTTTGGCCGTCCGAGTCGATGGCGCGCACCTGGAACGTGTGATGACCTTCCGCGACGGAGGGGTACGAGCTCGGGGACGTGCACGGGGCCCAGTCGTCACCGCCGCCGTCGAGGCGGCACTCGAAGCTTGTCGCGCCCAGGCTCGAGAACTCGAACGTCGGGTTGGTCTCCTGCGACCAGACGGCGGTCGCGGTGTCACCGTGGGCTTCTCCGGAGCGGCGAGCGCCCACGAGAGGCGGTCGCGAGGAGCGTCACGACGGCCGCCCCGAGCCCCACGAGGAGGGCGAGGCGCCTCACGTTCCCCCCAGGACGACGAGCATGGCCGCGCCCAGGGCGACGGTTGCAGCCATGGCCAGCCCGATGTCCGACCGGTGCTCCACGAGCCGCGTCGAGACGCTCGCGAGCGCCCGGGCCGGGAGGGAGGCGAAGACGAGTGCGAGGAGTGCGCCGCCGAGCAGGAGGAGGAGCGCTCCCCCGACGGCCGACGCGGAGCCGGAGGCCGTCGACGCGATCGGCGGCGCGGACGCCAGGGGGGCCGGCGCCGCCTCGCCCGCGTCCGCCCGCGCGAGCGTCCAGGCGTTCTCCGGTGGAGCGTGCGTCACCGCCGCCGGAGTCGGCCGCTCGGCCGGTTCCTGCGGCTTCTTCTCGCGTCGGGTGCGCGCGGCCGCCTGGCCTGCCGGCTTGGACGGCGTTGCGCTCGGCTCCGGCGTCGATTCCGGCGCAGGAGCGGGAGGCGGAGCGGGCGCCGGAACGGGTGCGGGATCCGGTTGAGGCTGAGCCGCCGCGTTTCCTATGCCGCAGAGTGCGATCGCAAAAGCGATCGGTAAAACGTGAACCTTCGCCACCGACCCCTTTGGGTAGCGTTGCCGCAGGCCCACAAGAGTATCCGATGCCGCCGACCCGCGGCCGCCTGGCCCCGAGCTCGAGGAGGAACCACCGGACGTCTTTGCGGGCGACGATCTCCGTTACGTTTCGCCGCCTATGGCGATGTCGTCGGAGATCGTCGCACGTGAAGATCCGCGCCGCCGTCCTGGAGGAGTTCGGGAGCCCGCTCGAGGTCCAGGAGCTCGACCTCGCCGAGCCGCGAGCCGGGGAGGCCCTGGTCAGGCTCGCCGCCTGCGGCGTCTGCCACACCGACCTGTACACCGCTTCGGGCGCCGACCCGTCGGGCTACTCGCCCACGGTCCTCGGCCACGAGGGCGCGGGCGTCGTCGAGGCGGTAGGCGAGGACGTCACCCTCGTCGAGCCGGGCGACCACGTCGTCACCCTGTTCGCGCCGCAGTGCGGCGAGTGCGTCCACTGCCTGCAGCCGGGGATCGGCCTGTGCCTGGCCATCCGGGACATGCAGAACCAGGGCTACCTCCCGGACGGATCGACGCGGCTCTCGCGCGACGGCGAGCCCATCCGCCATTTCATGGGCACGTCCACATTTGCGGAGTACACCGTCATGCCCGAGATCGCACTCGCGAAAGTCGACCGGGAGGCGCCCCTCGACCGGGCCGCGCTCTTCGCCTGCGGTCTCTCGACGGGGATCGGGGCCGCGCTCAACACCGCCAAGGTGCAGGCGGGGTCGACCTGCGTCGTCTTCGGCGCCGGCATGGTCGGCCTCGGCGCCGTCGTCGGCTGCCGCCTCGCGGGCGCCGAGCGGATCATCGCCGTGGACGTGGCCGAAGGCCGGCTCTCGCTCGCGCCGCAGCACGGCGCGACGGAGACCCTCCTCGGCGGTGACGACGTCGTCGAGCGGATCACCGAGGCGACAGGTGGCTTCGGCGCCGACTACACCTTCGAGGCGACCGGCAATGTCGGCGTCATGCGCCAGGCGGTCGAGTCCGCGCGCATGGGCTGGGGCCTCGCGACCATGTGCGGCGTGGCCGGCAAGGGGGAGACGCTCGACATCGTCCCGCGCTTCCTGATCACGGGGAGGCGCGTGGCCGGCTCGTCCTTCGGCGGCTGCAAGGGCCGGGAGGACGTGCCCGCCTACGTGCGAGCGCTACCTGGCCGGTGAGATCGACGTCGACGCCTTCGTCTCGCACAAGCTCACGCTCGACGACGTCAACCGCGGCTTCGAGCTGATGGAGGCCGGCGACGGCATCCGGAGCGTGATCGACTTCGCGTGATCGTCGAGCGCGTCGAGCACCCGGACTGGCTCTCGAACGCCTACCTCGTCGCCGAGGGACCGGGCGGGAGCGGCGTCCTCGTCGACGCGAACGGGCTCGAGGGCGAGCTCGAGCGCCGCGCCGAGGAGCAGGGCATCGCCCTGACCCACGTCCTCTGCACCCACGGCCACGCCGACCACGTGGTCGGGATCGAGGAGCTGGCGCGCCGTCACGGCGTGCCGCTCCTGGCCCATCCGGACACCGGCGTGAACGCCGACGAGCGTCTGGCGGACGGCCGGGTCGTTCGGAGCGGGTCGCTGGAGATCGAGGCGCTGTACACACCCGGCCATTGCGTCGACCACACGGCGTTCCTCGTCGACGGCACCGACTGCCTGACCGCGGACTGCCTCTTCAAGGGGACGGTCGGCGGCACCGCCGCGGGCGGCCCCACCGGCTACCGGGACCAGGTCCACTCGATCATGGAGCGCCTGCTGAAGCTGCCGCCGGAGACGAAGCTGCACCCGGGCCACCGCGAGGCCACAACCGTGGCCGACGAGCTGGAGGCGAACCCGTTCGTGCGCGTCTGGCGTGGGGCCGACCCCGAGGGGGACGAGCCATGCACGGTGCGCGGTGAGCCGGCGACGTTGATCCTGTGGGGCCCCGACTACGACGGCACGCACAAAGCATGGGTCCGGTTTGCCGACGGCCGCGACCAGATCGTCGGAGGCTCCCAGGTCGATCGTGGCTGAGCGCGAGGGGTACCTCGACTTCCGCGGGTACCGGACGTGGTATCGCGTGGTCGGCGAGGGAGGCGACGGCCGCGATCCGCTCGTCTGCCTGCACGGGGGGCCCGGCTCCACCCACCACTATTTCGCTCCGCTGGAGCGGCTGGCCGAGCGGGGCCGCACGGTCGTCCTCTACGACCAGATCGGCTGCGGCAGCTCAGACCGCCCCGACGACGTCGAGTGGAGCGTGCAGCTCTTCCTCGACGAGCTCGCCGCGCTCCGAGGCGAGCTCGGGCTCGAGCGCATCCACCTGCTCGGCACCTCGTGGGGCGGGATGCTCGCCCAGGAGCATGCGCTCAGCGGCTACGGAGGGCTCACGAGCCTCGTCCTCAGCTCGACGCTGGCCAGTCTCGAGGAGTGGGTCTCCGAGGCGCTGCGCCTGCGAGCCGAGCTCCCCGGGGAGGTCGTCGACGCGTTCGAGCGCCACGAGCGGGCCGGCACCTACGACGATCCGGAGTACCGCCGCGCGCTCGGCGTCTTCGACGACCACTACGTCCACCGGGGCGCCATCGGCCGGCCGGAGCTCGAGCGCATGCACGCCGAGCTCGGCAAGGAGGTCTACCGGGCGATGGTCGGGCCGAGCGAGTGGCTCGTCACCGGCGCTCTCCGCGGCTGGGACGTCCGCGCGCGGCTCGCGGAGATCGAGATGCCGGCCCTGGTCGCGCGCGGGGCCTACGACATGTGCACCGAGCAGATCGCGGCCACGCTCCTGGCAGGGCTGCCGAACGCCCGCGGCGTCGTGTTCGAGGAGAGCTCCCACATGCCGGCGCTCGAGGAGAGCGATCGGTATCTCGAGGTCGTGGACGACTTCCTCCGGGAGGTGGAAGCCGGATGACGGACCAGGGCGCGCTCGGAGAGATGGCGAAGACGATCATCGACTTCAACCGCTACATGGCACTCGGCACCGCGGATTCGGAGGGGTCGCCATGGGTCTCGCCCGTCTGGTTCGCGACGACGAACTACCGCGACTTCTTCTGGGTCTCGAAGCCGCAGGCGAAGCACTCCCGCAATCTCGCCTCGCGCGGGCACGCGAGCATCGTGATCTTCGACTCGCAGGTGGCCCCCGGGCTTGCGCAGGCCGTGTACATGTCGGCCCTCGCCGGGGAGCTCTCCGCTGACGAGCTCGAGGTCGGTCTTTCCGTCTTCGGCGACCGCTCGGAGGCCCAAGGGCTTCCCCGCTGGACGCTGTCCGACGTGCAGGCGCCGGCCCGCCATCGCCTCTACCGCGCCACTGCGCTCGAGTACTTCGTACTGAGCGAGCACGACGAGCGGCTGCCGGTGACGCTGGCGTAGGTCTAGGCGTCGAGCTCGGGCAGGCCGTCGCGCGCCACGCTGGCCAGGAAACGGCCGCTGTCGCGCACCTGCCGCTCCAGCGTGTCGAAGTCGACGTGGACGATCCCGAAGCGGTGGCGGTAGCCGTGCGCCCACTCGAAGTTGTCGAGGAGCGACCAGACGAAGTAGCCGTGGAGCGGGACGCCCTGGTCGATTGCGGTTCGCGCCGCCTCGAAGTGGCGGTGGAGGAAGCTGACGCGCTCGGGATCCCGCGCGGGATCACCGTCGACCGGGTAGGCGGCCCCGTTCTCGGTCACGTAGAGCGGGAGCTCGCCGGTGCGTGAGGCCACGAACTCCAGCACCTCGGTGAGCCCGGCCGGGTAGACCTCCCAGCCCATCTCCGTCAGCTCCTCGGGCGGGCCCGGAGGGAGCGCCGGCAGGTACGGCGAGCGCACGATGTGGCGGCAGTAGTAGTTGACGCCGAGGAAGTCGATCGGCGTCGCGATCAGCTCAATGTCGCCGTCGAGCACCTCCTCACGCCGCCAGCCCCAGGCGCGGACGGCGTTCTCGGGGTAACCGCGCCCGGTGACCGGGTCGAGGAACCAGCGGTTGACCTCGTCGTGGGCCAGCATCGCCGCCTCCAGGTCGAGCGCGTGCCCGCTCGCGGGGTGGGCGGGGTGGAAGTTGAGGACGATCCCCGCGGCGGCCTCGGGGGCGGCCGCCTTGATCGCCTCGACTCCGAGCCCGTGCGCGACGAGCAGGTTGTGGGCGGCGGCGAGCGCGGCGTTCGGGTCGGTGCGCCCCGGCGCGTGGGAGCCGATCCGGTAGCCGTGATCGGCCACGACGAACGGCTCGTTGAGCGTGGCGATGTGGCGCACGCGGTCGCCGAGGCGGCCCGCCACGACCGTCGCGTACTCGGCGAACGCCTCGGCGGTGGTGCGGGCCGGCCAGCCGCCGGCGGTCTCGAGTGCCTGGGGGAGATCCCAGTGGTAGAGCGTCATGTGCGGGGTGATGCCCGCGCCGAGGAGCTCGTCCACGAGCCGGTCGTAGAAGTCGAGCCCGGCCTCGTTCACCCGACCCGTGCCCTCGGGCAGGACCCGCGACCAGGAGACCGAGAAGCGGTAGGCGTCGAGCCCGAGCTCGGCCATCAGGGCGACGTCCTCCCGGTAGCGGTGGTAGTGGTCGCAGGCGACATCGCCCGTCTCGCCGTTCGTGACCCGGCCGGGAGTGTGCGCGAACCGGTCCCAGATGCTCGGCCCGCGGCCGTCTGCGTCGGCCGCGCCCTCGATCTGGTACGCCGCGGTCGCAGCGCCCCAGACGAAGCCTTCCGGAAAGGCGCCCACGCTCATCCCTTCACAGCTCCTTCCATGATCCCGCCCACGATGTGCTTGCCGAGGAGCGCGAAGACGATCAGCACGGGAACCGTGCCCACGAGCGTCCCGGCGAGGATGATCGAGCGGTCGGGCACGTAGCCCTGGCCGAGGCCGTTGAGCGCCACCTGGACGGTCGGGTTCTGGCTCGAGAGGGCGATGATCGGCCAGAAGAAGTCGTTCCAGGCCACCAGGAAGGTGAGCATCCCGAGGACGGCCATCGCCGGCCGGGCGGCGGGCAGCACGATCGAGCGGAAGATCCGAAACGACGAGGCTCCGTCCACGACGGCGGCCTCGATGATCTCGTTGGGCAGCGCCCGGGAGAGGTACTGGCGCATGAAGACGACGCCGAACGCGCTCACGAGCGTGGGGAAGATGACCGCCTGCAGGTGGTTCACCCAGCCCAGCTTCGCCATGAGGATGAAGAGCGGGACGACGCCGAGCTGCGCCGGCACCATCATCGTCGCGAGGATGACGATCAGGAGGACGGTGCTGAAGCGGAAGCGGAGCTTGGCGAACGCGAACCCGGCGAGCGTGCAGAAGAAGACCGTGCCGAGGGCGATCGAGCCGGAGACGATCACCGAGTTCAGCAGCGCCTGGATCATGTCGACCTGGTCGAGCGCGTGGCCGATGTTCGTGAAGAGGTTCTTGCCGGGCGTGAGCGGTGGCGGCGTCGCCGCGATGTCCGCGTTCGTGCGCGATGCGGCCACCACCGTCCAGTAGAGCGGGATGATGGCGAGGATCGTGACCACGATCAGGACGACGTAGGTGAGCGGGCCCGCGCGCCGCTCGCCGACCGACTGCCGCCGGAGCCTCCTCCGTGCCTGCGGGGCGGCGATCACGCCTGCCTCCGCCTGCGGCCGATCACGAACGCGCTGCGGCCGCGCGCCGCGAGCAGCGCGTTCACCGCGACCGCGAGCATGATGATGAGGAACATCGTCCACGCCGTCGCCGAGGCTCGACCGAGCTGGAAGTTGAACCAGCCCTGTTCGTAGAGCAGGAGCCCGAGCGTCTGGTACTGGTGGTCGGCGCCACCCCGGTAGCCGCCGGCGCCGCCGAAGAGGAGCGGCTCGCCGAACAGCTGCGTGGCCCCGATGGTCGAGATGACGACGGTGAAGATGATCACCGGCTTGATCCCCGGGACGGTCACGTGGCGGAACTGCTGCCAGCGGCTGGCCCCGTCGACCTCGGCCGCCTCGTAGAGCTCCTTCGGGATCGCCTGGATGGCGGCGAGGTAGAGGAGGGCGTTGAAGCCCGTCCACCTCCACGTCACGATCGTCGAGATGGCGATCTGGGAGCTCCAGCGACCGTTCTCCCAGTCGATGTTGCTGACGCCGAAGAGGCCGAGGAACCAGTTGATGAGGCCGAAGTCCCGGCCGAAGAGCATCGCGAAGACGATCGTCGCCGCGGCCACCGAGGTCGCGTACGGCATCAGCATCGAGACGCGGAAGAACGTCGAGCCGCGCAGCTTGTAGCTGAGCATGTGAGCGAGCCCGAGGGCGATCAGGAGCTGCGGGACCGTCGAGATCAGCCCGATCGTGAACGTGTTCGTGAGGGCGTTCCAGAACGCGTCGTCGTGGATCAGTCGGCTGTAGTTGTCGAGGCCGACCCACTCCATGTCCTCGGTGTTCTGGAGGCTGACGTTGTGGAGCGAGACCCAGCCCGTGTAGACGAGCGGGAAGAGGCCGAAGACGCAGAAGAGCAGGAAGAAGGGCGCGACGTAGGCGTACGGCAGCAACTTCATGTCGAGCTTCGTCAGGCGCGTCTGCCACGCGCTGCGCGGCGCCGGGGCGGCCTTGACGACGTGTTCGCCTACATCTGGACTGGCCACTTGTGCCTCCAGCCTCATCGTCCCACGAAAGGGCGGCCGGCGGTCCCGAGCGAGGATCTCGGGACCGCCGGGGGAGGGGATGACTACAGCGTCTCGGCCGCGGTCATCCGATTGCGCTCGCGATCTCGTCGAGCGTCTGCTGCCAGGCCTCGTCCGGGTCCTGGCCCTGCTGGTCGACCCGGTTCAGGCCGTTGCTGATCGAGTCCTTGACCACGCCGTCCTTGGGACCGAGGATCGCGATCGGCAGGTCGTCGGCCGACTCCTTGAAGATCTCCCCGATCGGGGCGCCGCTGAAGTAGTCGTCGGTGGCCGCGGCCACGGATGAATCCGCCGCGGCGGTCGAGCTCGACGGGAAGTGCTGCGCCTGCGTCCACATCTTGACCTGCTGCTCGGGGGCGGTGAGCCACTTGGCCAGCTCGTACGCCGCCTCCTTGTTCTCGCTCGCGGCCGGGATGGAGAGGTACGAGCCGCCCCAGTTGCCGCCGTCGCCCGGGATGCTGGCGACGTCCCACTTGCCGGCAGCGCCGTCGCCGGCCTGGCCCTTGATGTAGCCGATCATCCACGCCGGGCAGGCGATGGTCGCGAAGGCGCCGTTGGCGAACGCCTGGTTCCAGGCCTGGTCGAACTGCTCGAGCTTGGCGGTCAGGCCGCCCTCGATCGCGCGGACGGAGATGTCCCAGGCGTCCTTGACGGCCGGGTTCGAGTCGTAGATCGGGTTGCCTTCCTCGTCGTAGTACTGCTCCTCGGACTGGCCGATGATGGCGTTGTAGAGGCCCGACGGGCTGTCGATGAACGCCGCTCCCTCGGGCGCGTTCTTCAGGTACTGCGCGCCGACGTCGAGGAAGTCGTCCCAGGTCTCCCACATCGAGGCGAGCTCCTCGCGATCGGTCGGGAGGCCGGCCTTCTCGAACAGGTCGGTCCGGTAGCAGATCGCCTGCGGGCCGGTGTCCGTGCCCAGCCCGAGCGTCGCGCCGTCGGCGGTCGTGGCCGCCTGCCACTTCCACGGGAAGAACGTGTCCTCGAGGTCGCCGGCGCCGAGCTCGTTCAGGTCGGTCCACTTGTCGGCCTGCGTCTGCGTCACTTCGGCGATTCGGGCCACCTCGATCCCCTGGATGTCGGAGAGCCCTGCGCCGCCGGCCAGGTGCGTTTGCAGCGCCTGGTAGTAGTCCTGCTCGAACTCGATGCTGGTCTCTTCGATCGTGACGTTCGGGTGGAGCTCCATGTACTCGTCGTAGAGGCCGGCTTCCTTGTAGCCGAAGGTGCCGAAGAGCCCCACCGACAGAGTGACCGGCTCGTCGCTTGCCTCGGTCGCGGTCGAGCCCGCGCCCTGGGCATCGCCGCTGCCTTCGTCGTCGTCGCCTCCGCAGCCGGCCAGGACCAGGGCGAAGAGAGCAGCCGCGGTCAGCACCGGCAACATGCGTGTGAAGAGGCGGAGCGATCGTCGTGCCTTCAGCATCAGGACCTCCTAGAAATCCGCTGATGAGCCTCTGGGACTCGGCCTCCGAGCCCTGACGGATGAGGTGTAAGCGCTTTCATCCGTGGAAGCGCTTACAATACACAGCGTGTCTCAGGATGTAAAGGTTGCGCAACCGGCGAATTTGACCCGGCAGGCCCGGCGGCCGGCGCCGACGCTCGAGGAGGTGGCCCGCCTGGCGGACGTCTCGACGGCGACCGTCTCCCGCGTCGTCAACCGCTCGCCGAAGGTCCGCCCCGACACCCGCAAGGCCGTCGAGAAAGCGATCAAGCGGCTGGGATACGTCCCGAACCGCGCCGCACGGAGCCTCGTCACGCGGCGCACCGACACGATCGCGCTCGTGGTCTCCGAGTCCGAGAGCCGGGTTTTCTCCGACCCGTTCTTCCCTGCGATCGTGCAGGGGATCTCGAGCGCCATCGCGGACACCGAGCTTCAGCTCCTCCTGCTTCTGGCCCGGGGTGAGCGCGAGCACCTCAAGGTGGAGCGCTACATCCGGCAGGGCCACGTGGACGGCGTCATCCTCATCTCGCTCCACGGCGACGACCCACTACCCCGGGCGCTGACCGAGGCCGGGATCCCGACCGTCCTCAATGGACGGCCTCGCCCCGGGGAGCACCTGCCTTACGTGGACGCCGACAATCGCGGCGGCGCACGCGCCGCGACCGCGCACCTGCTCGCGTCCGGGCGGGAGCGGGTGGCGACCATCACCGGCCCCCTCGACATGATGGTCGGCGTCGACCGCTTCGACGGCTACGTCGACGCCTTGCGCGACTCCGGCCAACGGCTCCGCAAGGGCCTCGTCGAGAACGGCGACTTCAGCCGGGAGTCGGGCGCGCGGGCGATGAAGGCGCTGCTCCGTCGCAACGCCGGCCTCGACGCCGTCTTCGTCGCGAACGACCCGATGGCCATCGGCGCGCTCGACACCCTGCAGGCGCTCGGGCGGCGCGTGCCCGACGACGTCGCGGTCATCGGCTTCGACGACGTCGCCGACGCCGCCTCCACCACCCCGCCGCTCACCACCGTCCGCCAGCCGCTCGAGGCGATGACCCAGGCCATGGCGGCTCTTCTCCTCAGGCGGATCGACGACGTGGACGCCGACGGCGAGTTCGTCGTCTGCCCGACGCACCTGGTGCACCGGGCCTCCGCCTAGCCGAACCCGTCCTCCAGCGCGCAGCCGACGGCCTCCTCCAGGCCGAGCCCCCGACCCTTCTCCACTGCCGCCTCGGGAACCTGCGGCGGCGCCTCGTCCGCGCGGATGGGTAGCCGGCCCCGGGTCTCGCGCAGCGTCTGGGCCGCGCCGAGGAGGAGCCCCGCGTGCTCGCCGTCGCCGGCGGCGGCTGCGATGCGCGCGAGGCCCTCGAGGCAGTCGGCCATGCCGCCGCCGTCGCCAACCGTCACGAACTCGCGCAACCCGGCACGGAAACGGTCGCGGGCGAGCGCCGCGCTTCCCGCGCGGCGGGAGATCTCGCCGAGGATCTCCAGCGCGCACGCGTGGTTGAACGATCCCGGCTCGAGGCCGGCGAGGGCCTCGACGCCCTGCGCCTCGGCCGAGCCGAGGTCGTCGGTTCGGAGCGCGAGCTCCGCGAAGCACAGAGCGGAGCGGGGCCCGCCGCCGGCCGCGGCGCTCTGCTCGGCGTATCGTCGCGCGCTGCTGAACTCGCCCTGGTCGAGTGCGATCTCGCAGAGATCGGCCAGCGTCGCCGCCCTCCAGTTGGGGCGCTGGAGCTCGCCCTGCACGGACGCGAGCTCCTCCTTCAGCTCGACGGCGCGCCCGAGGTCGCCGGCGAACCGCGCGATCTCGCCGCCGCCGACCAGGGTCTCGGCGAGGCCTCGGGGCGAGAGTCGTTCACGGTCGGCCAGGGCCGACTCGGTCCACTCCTGCGCCTCGGCCAGGTTGCCGTGTGAGATCAGGAACGGATAGAGGGCCCCGAGGAGCCGCCCGACGTCGTCCGGCTCACCGGCTGCGAGCGCGTACGACACGGCTGCGCGCAGGTTCGCGTAGTCCGGCGCGAGCCGCGCCGAGGCGGCGCCTTCGCGTGCGCCGTGCAACGTCTCCGCGTTCGCCTCCCCGAGCGCGACGAAATAGGCGCGCAGCCGAGCTGCGAGCACCTCGACCTCCGCGGGCTCAAGCAGGTCCGCGGCGAACTCCCTGATCGTGTCGAGCATCCAGTAGCGCCCGCCGGAGAAGCGGAGCAGGCTCTTCTCGACGAGCGACTGCAGGGTGTCGAGATCGGCGCCGCTGACCTGCTCGGCTCCCTCCAGCGTGGAGCCCCCCGGGAGGACTGCGAGGGCGCGGAAGAGCGTCTGCTCCTCGTCGGAGAGCAGGTCGTACGACCACTCCATCGTCGCCCGCAGCGTCTGCTGGCGCGGGTCGGCGTCGCGACCGCCCCGGAGCAGGTCGAGCCGCTCCGAGAGCCGGCCCAGGATCTGACCCGGGGTAAGAGCCTTCGTGCGGGCGGCGGCGAGCTCGACGGCCAGCGGGAGCGAGTCGAGGCGCGCGCACAGCTCGCGGACCTCCTCGGACGGCTCGAGCTGCGCCCGCTCGCAGAAGAGCGCCACGGCGTCGGGCTCGGCGAGCGGAGGCACGGCGAACTCGACCTCGCCCCGCACGCGCAGCAGCTCGCGGCTGGTCGCGAGCACGGTGAGGTTGGGGCAGGCGGAGAGGAGCGCCGAGAGCTCGCGGGCGGCGGCGATCACGTGCTCGAGGTTGTCGAGCAACACGAGCAACTCGCGCTCGCCGATGTGGTCGGCGAGCCCGTTCTTCGCGCCGAGCGCCCGGGCGATCGTCTCCGTCACCAGGCCGGGATCGCGCAGCGAGGCGAGCTCGACCCAGAAGACCCCCGCGTCGTAGTCGGGAACGAGCGCGCCGGCGGCCTCGATCGCCAGACGTGTCTTGCCGGAGCCGCCCGGGCCGGTGAGCGTCAGGAGGCGCGCGCCGCCGGCGATGCGCGCGAGCACCTGCTCGAGCTCGCGCTCGCGACCGACGAAGACGCTCGCCGGGCGGGGCAGATTGGTGTTCGAGACCGTCTTGAGCGGCGGGAACGAGCCGTCGCCGAGCTGGAAGATCGAGACCACTTCCTCCACGTCTCTCAGCCGGTGCTCGCCCAGCTCGAGGAGGGAGGCTGCCTGCGGCTCCGAGCCGCGCGGCGGGGCGAGCGCGGCCGTCGCGTGCGAGACCAGGATCTGGCCGCCGTGGCCCGCTGCCGCGATCCGAGCGGCGACGTGGACGTCGTCGCCCACGTAGCCCTCCTCGGTGACGAGGGCCGTTCCCGTATGCAGCCCCATCCGCACCCGGATCGGGCCCGGCGCAAGTTCGTCCGCGATCTCCGCGGCCGCCGCAAGCGCGGCGGCCGGCGACGGGAAGGCGACGAAGAACTCGTCGCCCTGCGCGTCCACCTCGACGCCGCCCCGGGACCTGAACGCCCCGCGCACGATCCGCCGGTGCTCCGCGAGCGCCACTGCGTAGCGCTCGGCGCCGAGCTCGTGCAGGAGCTTCGTCGAGCCCTCGACGTCGGTGATCAAGAACGTGACGGTGCCGGTAGGCAGGTCCGTGCGCACGGGCGGATCAGCCCGGGGGGACGTTCTGGTTCCGGCGCAGCACGTTGGCCGGGTCGTAGCGGCGCTTCAGCGCCCGCAGTCGCTCGAAGGTCTCGTCGCCGAACGCGGCCCGCACGCGCTCGATCGGCTCGTCCGCCTGCATGTAGTTGACGTAGCCGCCTCCCGCGAGCGACCACGGCTCGATCGCCGCCGCCGTCTCGCGCGCCCACGCGATGTGCTGCTGGTCGAACGCTGCATCCGGCCAGGTCGCCATGGCGCTCACGTTGAACGCCGCCCGGCGAAAGCCGAGCGCTCCTGCGGGGGCATCCTCGTCCTTCGGAGCGCCGTGCAGCGACTCGATCAGGATGTCTCCCGGCACCCGGTCGAGCGCGACGATCCGCTCGAGGAGCTCGTCGATCAGGTCGTCCGGGAGCTCGCGGACGAAGTGGCCCTTCCAGTAGTGCCGGTTCTCGCCGTACGGCGCGTCGAAGAGCGCCTGCTGTTCGACAAAGGGCCGTCGGCGAACGCCGTCCTCGACCAGGCCCGGCTCCGCGCGCAACGCCTGCAGCTCCGCCGGGTCGGCGGCCGAGCCCGTGTAGCAGGGGGCGATGATCAGAACCGGCTCAAGCGACTCGGCCAGCGAGATCACCGCCTGGCAGCTGAAGTCGCGCGGCGAAGTCGCGACGAGGTCGCGAAAGCGACGCAGCTCGTCCCTGACGCCCGGACCGGTGTACGTCAGCCTCCCGCCGACGACGGTTTCGAGCGGATGCAGGCCGAACTCGAGCCACGTCGCCACGCCGAAGTTCCCGCCGGCACCCCGGAGGCCCCAGAGAAGCTCGGGATTCTCGTCCGAGCTCGCGCGGACGAGGCTCCCGTCCGGGGTGACGAGCTCGGCCCCGACGAGGTTGTCGCAGGTGAGGCCGTGCTGGGCCGTGAGATGCCCGATTCCGCCGCCTAGGGTCAGGCCGCACACTCCGGTGGAGCCGACGATCCCCCCGGGCGTCACGAGGCCGACCGCCTGCGTCGCTCCGTCGAAGTCGAGCCAGGTCGACCCGCCTTCGGCCCGGGCTACTCGCGTCTCGGCGTCCACGTCGACCCGGCGCATCCGCGACAGGTCGATCACGAGGCCGTCGTCGACCACGCAATGCCCCGCCGGGTTGTGCCCGCCGCCTCGCACTGCCACTTCCAGGCGCCGCGTGCTCGCGCGAAGTCGAAGGCTGTAGCGACGTCTCCCGCTCCCCGGCAGAGCACGATCACGGCGGGCCGGCGCTCGACGGCGGCGTTGTAGCAGACGCGGGCGGCGTCGTATCCGGCGTCTGCGGGGCCGATCGCCTGCCCGGCGAGCGACCGGTTCAGCTCGGCAAGACCGTCAGCGGCGCTCATCGCGAGGGGAACATAGACGCCGGCGGCGCAACCACGCGCGGGCGCTCACATCTCGGATCGAACATCGGTACCGGTTTCGACCGGGGGCAGCGGAGAAACTCATCGGTCGGAAAGAAAGAGGGGCGGCCGATTGGCCGCCCCTCTTGTTCTGCGGTCAAGCGTTGGTTACGGGATGAAGGTCCCCTCCGAGCCGGCCGGGTCCGGAAGCTCGGACCTGCCCTGGCCGGGAACCTTGTCGCCCGGAACGCCGTTCACCGTCTCGGTCGAGTACGCGAAGGTCAGGAGCGCGAACCCGATCAGGTCGGAGTTGACGTCGAGCGCGTGGTCGTTGTTGTTCGCGAACGTGTCGCAGGCCTGGTGGTAGCACGGGTCGAACTGCGCGCCCACGGTGCCGCCCCAGATGGCCGCCTGCTCGGCGGTCTTGGGAACCTCCGCGCCGGTGAAGAGGCCGCCGGCGGGAACGTCGTTGAGGATGAACGCCTGGTAGTCGCTGCGTCCGTCGAACGCGGCGTCGTCGTACGGCTCGCCCTTCAGCGTGTAGAAGGACTCGAACAGATCCTCGATCGCGACCGAGCCGTCCGGAATGACCGCACCGGGGAAGGTCGACTGATCGGCGTCCTGTGTCATGAAGATGTAGTTCGGCGAGCCGACCATGTCGAAGTTGAGGTACAGCGCGATGCGTGCGAGCTCTTCGTCACTCAGCCCGTTGACGTAGTTCGTCGAGCCGACGAGACCGCTCTCCTCAGCGGTCCACCACGCGAGGCGGACGGTGTTCCGCAGCTTCACGCCGGCGAGCTGCTCGGCAGCCTCGAGGAGTGCTGCGCTGCCCGAGCCGTTGTCGTTGATGCCCGGCCCGTCGATCACCGAGTCGAGGTGCGCGCCGGCCATGACGACGTTGTCGTCGTTCTTGCCCTTGCGCTCCGCGATCACGTTGGCGGTCGGCAGGACCATACGCTCTGTGTTGGCGAAGACCCGCATGCTCAGGCCCGCCGTGTGCGCCAGCGTGTCACCCAGCGCGTAGGTCGTGCCGAGCACGGGGATGCCGCTGGTGTTATTGGCAGTCAGGGTGACCGGTGGGATGCCCATGCGCTCGGGCGTGTTCCCCTGGTTGAAGATCACGATCCCGACGGCGCCTGCGGCCGCAGCGTTCTCGGCTTTCAGCTCGAAGGTGCAGACACCGCGCTGGAGGAGCGCGATGTTCCCCACGGGGAAGCCCGCGAAGTCAGCCGCCTCACAGCCGCTGGTCGAGGTGTTGCCGAGCCCGAACTGGAGGTCGACGCCCGTGACAGCGGCGGTGACATCACCGGGGTCGGACTGGTCGATCACTCCGAAGTCGACGTCCTCGACGTACGTGATCGTGCCCGGTGCGGTCTGCTGCAGCACCGAGGGGCCGAGGATCCGGAAGGCGGTGTAGTCGAACACCTGCACATCCGTGTCCCAGCCGGCGGCCTCGAGCTTCGAGACCACGTAGTCGACCGACTTGTTATGGCCGGCAAGCCCCGCGAAGCGGTTGCCTCCGTTCGCGTCGGAGATCGCCTGGAGCGCAGCCTGATGCGCCCGCACCTGGTCGAGCCTGATGCACTGGGTGAGCCTCTGGTAGGTGTTGTTGTTGCGCTTGTCGCAGGCTTTCTGCGAGACCTGTGCCATCGCGGCGTTGGCGGATGTCATGGCCGCCAACGCGACGACCACGATGACCAAGCCTAGGACACGTCCGCGCCCGACGGCTCGTGTCAGTCCCCTCATATTTTCTCCCTTGTCGTTTGCCCCAAGACGTGCGGCCGGCCGAGGTCCCGCCCTGGCCGCAGGCGCGGACGATACCTCGTTTTCAGACAAAGGCAAAGTGTCAGCGGCTACAACCGCGGCGGAGACCGGCCGCCGCCGACCTAGGCACGCGGGCCCACGAGCCGCCAGGTCTCGACCGGGCCCTTGCCCTTCACGTCGACGAGTCCGAGCGGCTCGGCCACGAAGTCATCGCGCAGGAGCTCCCACGTCGGGCGAGTGATCTGGATGACGTCGGGGCTTCCGTGGGACTCCATCCGGCTCGCCATGTTCACGGTGTCGCCCCACAGGTCGTAGAGAAAGCGGCGGCGCCCGATCACGCCGGCCACAACCGGCCCGGAGCTGATCCCGATGCGGAGGCGCAGGTCGTGCTCGTTGCCTTCGGGAAGGCAGGTCTTCGCGCACTCGCGCATCTCGAGCGCGAGCCTCGCGAGCGCCTGGGCGTGGTCCCGCCGCTGCGTGGGGACGCCCGCGGCGACCATGTAGCAGTCGCCGATCGTCTTGATCTTCTCGACGTCGTGGCGGTCGACGAGTTCGTCGAAGCTCGTGAAGAGCCGGTCGAGGAGCTCGACCACGGCGCGCGCGTCGAGGCGGCTCGAGAGCGGAGTGAAGTCGACGACGTCCGCGAACAAGATGCTGGCCTCGTCGAAGTGGTCGGCGATCGAGTTGGGATCCGACTGGAGGCGCTGCGCGACCTCGGCCGGGAGGACGTTGAGCAGCAGCGCCTCGACGCGCGCCTGGGCGGTCTCGCGTCCCCGCGCGAACGTCACGAGCAACAGCATCGCAACGAACGAGACGAGAATGATGTTGAGGATGTCGAAGGCCCTGACGAAGCCGTCGGGCAGGTCGGCGGCGTCCGGGCGAACGACTTCGGAGAGAGCGACCGACAGCAGGATCGCGGCGACGAAGCCTCCGAACCACGGCCAGGCGCGCCCAGGCTTGCCGAAGGCGACCGCCCCGAGCGGGGCGAGCAGCGACCAAACGAGCACCGTGCTCGACTCCTCGAGACCGCCGACCAGGATGGTCCCCAACGCGGGCGCGATCAGGATCAGGAGCAGCTGCGCCGTACGAAGAAAGGCGAGGTTCCGGTTGCGCGCGAAAACCGCGAGGCTGATCGCCGATCCGGCGGTGTAGGCCCACGGCGTGAGCGCGACCCCACGCTCGCCGAAGGCCCAGTACACGCAGCCCCAGGTGAACGCGACCGGAAGGATGATGAGCGCCACGCCGACGAGGAGGCGCTTCCGAAACCGCTCGTCGGCACCGTCCCCGGGGTCCGCGCCGATGGAGAGAACGCGATCGATCGCTGCGCCCATGACCCGGCGAGCGTAGACGACGCGTGCCGGCGAGCGGAGCGGCGCAGGAGTCGAACCTACCCAGCGACGGGTTACGCCGCCTCACCGGTTTTGAAGACCGGCTGGGCCACCGGGCCCGTGCCGCTCCGCGAGGAACCTAGCCGGTCCGCGCCTTGCGGCGCAGAACCCGCTCGTCGCCCACGCGGCGCGTGACCCCGTCGGCGTCGAAGCGCTCCAGGAGGAGCTGCGCCGGCTTCCTGGAGGTGCCGAGCAGGTCGCGGAAGCGCGCGAGCGTGATCGAGCCGGCGGCGGTGCACTCCTCCACGAGCAGCCGCCTCGCCTCCTCGAAGGCGGGGATGCCGACCGCCAGGCCGTCGCCTAGGCGGACGAGCCGGCCCGCGTTCTCGAGGTATTTCGCCAGCTCGGCGTCCTCGATCTTCACCGGCGTGTAGCCGGATTCGTCGAGCTCGTCCTCGACCCGGTCGGCGGCCTCGGCCCGGTCGCCGAGCCGCGCCGTCGCGCCCGGCGCGTAGGCCTTCGCGCCGCGCCGCTCGATGGGGAGGAGCGGCAGGAGCGCAGCCGCCCACGGCCGCTGCGGCAGAAGCTCCGCGACCGGGATGCCGGGATCGAGCGAGGACTCCGCGGCGCGCGCGTCGAGCGCGCGGACGACGCCGTAGCGGAGCTCCTCGAGCAGCTCCTCCGTGAGATACCAGTCGCCTGCCCGCACGGTCGCGGCCAGCCCGGCGTCGAGCTCCTCCGGGGAGAGCAGCGCTCGCCGGGCGAGCTCGTCGCGCCGCAGCGGCTCCCCGGCCGCGGAGAGCGTCGCCAGCACGATCGAAGCCGGGTCGCCCCGCTCGAGCAGGTCGAGTCGCTCCCCGGACGTGCGCCTCGGAGGTGCCGGGTCGAGCACGATGCCACCGCCGAGCGTCGTCCCCTCCCGCAGGACGACATGGTCGCCGCGCGCAGCGACCACCGGCGAGGCGAGCCGGAGCTGGGCGTGCCCTCCGTCGATGCGGACGACGCGTGCGAGGTGCTCGGCCGTCCCGTGATGGACGTGGAGACGCGCTCCGTCGGCGATCTCGGACAGGGCGTCGAGGGCGATGTCGAGCCGGTAGCTCGAGGGGTAGGCGCCGGCCGCGACGAGGGCGTCGCCGCGCCGTAGCTGGGAGCGCTCGACCCCCGGCAGCGCGACCGCGACGCGCTGCCCGGCCTCGGCGCGCTCGACCGGCCGGTCGTGGACCTGCACGCTTCGGACGCGGACGTCGAGGCCGGCCGGCTCCGCCCGCAGCTCGTCACCCTCGCCGACGGAGCCGGACCAGAGCGTCCCGGTCACGACCGTGCCGATCCCGCGCAGGGTGAACACGCGGTCGACGAAGAGGCGGGTCGGACGCGTCGCGGGGCGCTGCTCGACCCGGTCGGCGGCCTCGGCCAGCGCGGCCCGCAGCTCGTCGAGCCCTTCACCCGTGCGGGCGCTCGTGGCGACGACCGCGACGCCCGGGACCAGCTCGCGGGCCTCGAGCAGGGCCAGCTCCCGGGTCTCCTCGTCCACGGCGTCCACCTTGGTGACCGCGACGACGCCGTGCTCGATGCCCAGCAGCCGAACGATCGCGAGGTGCTCTCGCGTCTGCGGCCGCGCTCCCTCGCCGGCGTCGACGACGAGCAGGAACAGGTCGATGCCGGTCGCCCCGGCGACCATGTTCCGGACGAAGCGCTCGTGGCCCGGGACGTCGACCAGCGACAGCTGCCGTCCGTCGGCGAGCTCGAGCGGGGCATAGCCGAGGTCGATGGAGATGCCGCGCTCCTGCTCCTCCGGCAGGCGGTCGGTGTCCTTCCCGGTCAGCGCCCGGACGAGCCAGGTCTTTCCGTGGTCGATGTGGCCGGCAGTGCCGACGGTCAGCGGCACCGGGCGACGGCCTCCGCGGCCTCCTCGACCTCCGGGTCGGAGAGCGTGCGGCAGTCGAGCAGCAGGCGATCCTCGCGGACGATTCCGACCACGGCCGGATCGCCTCGGCGAAGCGGCTCGGCGAGCTCGAGCGGGAGGGCGCACGCGTAGCTCTCGATCTCGGTGAGGGGGAGCGCGCCGCCACCGGAGCGGGCCGTCGTCTCCTCGACGTCGCCGCCCGTCAGGTGGGCCAGCCGCTCCGCGCGCGCCTGCACGGTCTCGGCCGGCTCCTCGAGCATCCGCAGGACCGGCAGGTCGCGGCTTCCGGCCCGGTAGAGGGCGAGCGTCCCCTCGAGCGCCGCCAGGGTGAGCTTGTCCGGGCGGAGAGCGCGCTGGAGAGGATGGCGGCGCATGCGCTCGACGAGGTCGGCGCGGCCGACCGCGATCCCGGCCTGCGGCCCGCCCAGCAGCTTGTCGCCGGAGAACGTGACGACGTGGGCGCCGGACTCGACCGCCGCCCGGACGGTCGGCTCGTCCCCGGTCTCGACCAGGGCACCCGAGCCGAGGTCGTCGACGAGGGCGAGCCCGTGCCGCTCAGCGAGGCGTGCGAGGTCCCGGGCGCGCGGCTGCTCGGTGAACCCGACCATACGGAAGTTCGACTGGTGCACGCGGAGCAAGACGGCGGTCCGCTCGGTGACGGCGCGCTCGTAGTCGGCGAGCCGCGTGCGGTTGGTGGTCCCGACCTCGACCAGCGTCGCCCCGGAGCGGGCGAGCACATCCGGGATGCGGAAGCCGTCGCCGATCTCGATCAGCTCCCCGCGCGAGACGACCACCTCGCGGCCCTCCGCCAGGGCGGCGAGCGCCAGCAGGACCGCCGCGGCGTTGTTGTTGACCACGAGCGCGGACTCGGCGCCCGTCAGCTCGCGGAGGACGGCGGCGACGTGGTCCTGGCGAGACCCCCGCGCGCCGGCCTCGGCGTCGTACTCGAGATTGGAGTAGCCCGCGCCAACTTCGCGCACTCGCTCGAGCGCCGCCTCCGCCAGCGGGGCGCGCCCCAGGTTCGTGTGCACGATCACGCCCGTCGCGTTGAGAACCCGTCGCAGGCTGGGCCGCAGGCGCGCCTGAACCTCCGCGGCGGTGCGCTCGACGAGGTCTCCCGCCGGCAGCCCGGCCTTGACCTCCTCCCGGGCCCGCTCGAGCGCCGCCCGCGCCGCCGCCAGGACGATGGCGCGGCCGTGCTCGTCGACGAGGGCTTCCAGCTCCTTCCGGCCGATGAGCTCGTCCACCGAAGGAAGCTCCCTCAAAGGGTTCGTCGAGGCCACGGGCGCTCATGATAGTGACCGCGTTTCTCGCTAACCTCCTTGGCCATGGCCGAGATCGTTGCCAGGCCCACACGCGCGCTCCGACGTCGCCGGCGGAGCCGTGCGGTGACCGTCGCGCTCGTCGTCGCACTGCTCGTGATGGCCGTGGGAACGACGCTCTTCGTGCGCGCCTACTCGGTGCGGGATGCGGTGCTCCCGGGCGTCTCCGTCGCCGGGATCGACCTCGGAGGCCTGTCCCGCGAGGACGCGCAGGCGCGCCTGCAGGCCGAGCTCGGGCCCAAGCTCAACGCGCCGGTCCGCGTCTCGGTCGACGGGCACACGATGGTGGTCAGGCCCGGGAAGACGTGGTCGCTCGACGTGGCCGCGACTGTGGAGCGCGCCTACCAGGCCGGCCGGGGGTCGGTCCTTTCCCGCTTCGGCGCGCTCGTGGCCCCGTTCGCCTTCTCGCAGGAGGTCGAGCCGGTGCTCGACGTCATGCCCGCCGAGCGCCGCGCGATCGCGGAGCGGCTCCGCGAGCTGACGCAGCGGCCCGTGAACGCGCGTCTGGGCATGACCGGCGAGACCGTCACGGTGACGCCGGGCACGAGCGGCGATGCCGTCCAGGTCGAGCCGCTGCTGGACTCGGTCGAGGCCGCCGCCCTCGGCGGCACGAGCCGGCTGACCGCGAACGTCGAGACCGTCGCCCCGTCGATCACGACGGAGGAGGCCGAGGCCGTCGCCCTGCGCGCTCAGACCCTGGTGGCCGCACCCGTCAGGATCCAGCTGAAGAAGAAGCGTGTCGGCGTGCTTACGCGGGCGGACCTCGCCGAGCTGGTCCGCTTCCGGCCCGCGGGCGGCACATACGAGATCGCCCTGAACCAGGAGGGGCTGCGGACGGAGCTCCTGCCGATGGTGAAGACGACGCTCCGCGACCCCGTCGACGCCACCTTCCGGATCGTCGGCACGCGGGCCAGGGTCGTGCGCTCGAAGCCGGGAACGACGCTCGACACCTCGAAGGCCGAGCGGGCGGTGCTCTCCGGCGGCCTCGAGCCTGGACGGCGCATCGCCGTCATCGGACTCACGTCGCTCGCGGCCGACCTGACCACCGGTGAGGCGAAGGCGCTCGGCATCAAGCAGCAGATCTCGACCTTCACGACCGACATGGGTGCGTCCTCGGCCAACCGGATCTGGAACGTGCATCTGCTCGGCGACTATCTCGACGGGACGATCGTCGAGCCGGGTCAGACCTTCTCCTACAACAAGGAGATCGGCCCGAGGACGGTCGAGCGGGGCTTCCGCGAGGGTCAGATGATCTGGGGCGGGGTGCTGATCCCCTCCATCGGCGGCGGCGTCTGCCAGACCGCGACGACGATCTTCAACGCCGCCTTCGAGGCCGGCCTCCCGATCCTCGCGCGGACGAACCACTCCTTCTACATCAGCCACTACCCGATGGGTCGCGACGCGACGGTCTCCTGGGGCGGGCCCGAGTTCGTCTTCCGGAACGACCTCAAGCACGCGATCCTGATCAAAGTCAGCTACACGGACGCGACCTTCACGGTGACGTTCTACGGAACGAAGCAGGGACGCCGCGTCGAGTCGACGACGAGCGAGCCGACGGACTACACGCAGCCCGAGCTCCAGTACGCGGTCGATCCCGGCGCGCCGCCGAGGTCGATCACCAAGACCGCGGCCGGCGGGCCCGGCTTCGACGTGAACGTTCACCGCAAGGTCTACGAGCGCGGAAAGCTCCTGCGCGAGGACGACTTCTTCACGCGCTACAAGCCCGAGAACCCGACGGCGATCTACGGGCCGGGCCGCACTCCGCCCGGCGACTATTTCTACCTTCCCTCGTCGGCGTAGTCCGCTAGAGTCCCGCCCGCGATGAACCCGCAGGCGGCGACTCTCAGGCTGGCGGTCTTCCCGCGCTCCGGGCTGCTCACGGACGTCCTCCTCGTGGTCGCGGGAGCGGGGCTCGTCTCGCTCGCCGCGCAGATCGAGATCCCGCTGAGCTTCACGCCGGTGCCTATCTCGGGCCAGACGTTCGCGGTGCTGCTCGTTGGCGCCTCGCTCGGGCCCCTGCTCGGAGCGTCGAGCTTGCTCCTCTACTTCGGGGTCGGTCTGATCGGCGCCCCGGTCTACTCGGGAGGCGACGGCGGCTGGGAGATCGTCAAGGGCGCGACCGGCGGCTACCTCGTCGGCTTCATCGTCGCGGCCGCTCTGGCCGGCTGGCTGGCGCAACGCCGGTGGGACCGCAGGTTCAACTCGGCGGTGGCGGCGATGCTCTCCGGCAGCGTCGTCATCTACCTGTTCGGGCTGCCCTGGCTGGCCCACGTCGCGAACCTCGATCTCGAGGGAACGCTTGAAGCCGGCCTCTACCCGTTCGTCGTCGGGGACCTGATCAAGCTCTACCTCGCCGGAGCGCTGCTACCGGCCGCGTGGAAGCTGATCAAGCACGTCCGCGGGTAGCCGCGTTTTTGGCCAAGGCTCCCGGGTACGCGCCAAATACGCGAATCCGAGGAGGAATCAATGGCCACCATCACCGAGTCCATCGACGTCGAGGTGCCCGTGCGCACCGCGTACAACCAGTGGACCCAGTTCGAGGAGTTCCCCGAGTTCATGGACGGCGTCCAGTCCGTGGACCAGATCGACGACACGCATCTCCACTGGGTCGCCGACGCCGGCGGCAAGCAGCATGCCTGGACGGCAGAGATCACCGAGCAGCGTCCCGACGAGCGTGTTGCCTGGAGAGCGCTCGACGGTCACAGGAACGCAGGAGTGGTCACCTTCCACCGCCTCGGGGAGGAC
Organism: uncultured Actinomycetes bacterium; assembly: GCA_963811635.1. Taxonomy (GTDB): domain Bacteria; phylum Actinomycetota; class Thermoleophilia; order Gaiellales; family Gaiellaceae; genus JAIBJN01. The sequence continues at coordinate 43,713 of CAWESB010000011.1, read as the reverse complement.
GGGACCCGCGTGACCGTGCAGATGGAGCACGCGACCGCGGGCCTGGTGGAGCAGATCGGGAGCGCGCTGGGCCTGGACAGCCGGCGCGTGAAGGGCGACCTCGAGCGCTTCAAGGATCTGATCGAGAGCCGCGGCGGCGAGACTGGGGCCTGGCGCGGTGAGGTCGACCAGGGCGAGCGCGTCCGCTAGCCGGCCTGCGCAGTCCTGAGGAAGCTCGGAAGGGGCCGCAGGCGCGGCCCCTTCTCAGTGCGCGTCGGCCTTCGCGGGCTCGGCCTTAGTCGGGGTGGAGCGGCGCTCGTAGCCGGCGACGACGAGGCGCACCGCCTCTTCGGGATCGTCGGTGACGTGGAGGTTGTCCCAGTCCTCCGGCGAGATCATCCCGTCCGTGAGCAGCGGCTTCCGGATCCAGTCGAGCAGGCCCTGCCAGTACTCGGAGTCGAAGAGGACGACCGGGAAGTCGAGGATCTTGCCGGTCTGGATCAGCGTCAGCGCCTCGAAGAGCTCGTCGAGGGTGCCGAAGCCGCCCGGGAAGATCACGAACCCTTCCGCCGCCTTCACGAACATCGTCTTGCGCACGTAGAAGTGGTCGAAGACGAGCGACACGTCCAGGTACGGGTTCGAGCTCTGCTCGTGCGGGAGCACGATGTTGAACCCGACCGACGTGCCGCCACCCTCCCTCGCGCCGCGGTTCGCGGCCTCCATCACCCCGGGGCCGCCGCCGGTCACGACCGTGAACCGGGCTTCCCCGAAGCGGCGGCCGACGTCCCGCGCCTCCTCGTAGGCCGGATGACCCTCGTGCACGCGCGCGGAGCCGAAGATCGTCACCGCCGGCTTCGGCAGCTTGGCGACGGTGTCGAACCCGACGAGGAACTCGTCTCCGATCCGCCGCGCGTGGAGGAGCTGTGCGCCCTCCGAGCTCTCCAGGATGAGCCGGTCGTCGTCGTGCGGGGGCATCAGAACGTGCGCTCGATGTGTGTCGCGCTCATCGCGACCGCGAGCAGCGCGACCAGCCCGATGTAGGTGACTGCGACGACGGCGCGCTGCCACGGCTGGATGGCGTAGTAGCCGACCACGCCGGGCTTGTTCCGGTCCCGCCACCGGTTCCAGACCTCGATGCCGCCCACGATGAGGACGAGGATGAGGATCGGGTTCGGGCTGGCGATGGTGAGCCCGAGCAGCAGTACCAGGCCGACTGCCCAGAGCGCCGGATGGAGGGCGGCGACGGCCCGGCCGCCGTCGAGCGGGGTCACGGGCAGCAGGTTGAAGAGATTGAGGAAGAAGCCGGTGAACGCCAAAGCGACGAGGAGATCCGAGCCGGTCGCCTCGCCGGCGATCCAGAAGGCGAGCGCGCCGAGGCTGCCGAGGATCGGGCCCGCGAGCGCCACCTGGGCCTCCCGCCACACGTCGGGAGGAAGCTTCTTCAGCCCGACGACCGCGCCGAGGAAGGGGATGAACAGGGGCGCGGAGGCCGGGATCCCCTGCCGGCGCAGCTCGAGCACGTGTCCCAGCTCGTGGACGAGCAGCAAGACCACGAACCCGACCGCGAAGCGCCAGCCCCAGATCCACGAGTACGCGGCGATCGAGACGAGCATCGACCCCGATGTGACGAAGAGCTTGAACTTGAACAGCGCGAGCACGAGCGCCTTGAACTTGAAGATGAGCAAGCCGACCGCGGCGATCGGCGCCCAGAGCTTCCGCCCCAGCTCGCGCAGTCGTCCGCGTGGGTGGATCGGCTCGTAGTCCCGGTAGGGGTACTCGCCGTCCGGCGGATCCGGCTCGTAGTGCCGGGTCTCCGGCTCCTGCTGGGGCGTGAGGCTGCTCACCGACTCATCGTAGCTAGGAGCCTCCGAATGTCTGCCCTGTGGCCGAGGGAGGTCCGGCGCCGCTCGTCAGGTCGGTGTACCACTGATCGAGGGAAGACGGCAATGAAGGTAGGACGGCGGAAGCTTCTTGTCAGGAGCCGCGCCCGATCCACTCCTCGCCGCCCTCGTAGACCTCCTTCTTCCAGAGGGGGACGTCGACCTTGAGCCTGTCGATCGCCTCCTTGCAGGCGGCGAGGGCGTGGTCGCGGTGGGGCGCGGAGACGGCGATGGCGACGCTGGTCTCACCGATGCCGACGCGCCCGATCCGGTGCGTGATCGCGATCTTGCAGAGGTCGTAGCGGGCGGTGAGCCCATCGGCGATCTCGGCCATGACCTTCTCGGCCATGCCTTCGTAGGCCTCGTAGTCGAGGTGGTTGACGGCCCGGCCGCGCGACTCGACCCGCGTCGTGCCCAGGAAGGTCGCGATCGCGCCCGCCCGCTCGTCGGCGACGGCGGCGATCACAGCGCCAACGTCGATCGGATCCGCGGTGAGCCGGAACTCGCCGCCCGAGACCGGCGGGATCACTGCGACCTCGTCGCCGTCGGCGAGCAGCCGCTCGGAGGTCGCGTAGTCCTTGTTGACCGCGTAGAGGAGCCCCTCGGGCTCGTCGCCCAGGCCGAGCGGCGCCCAGACGTCGGCGAGACGGGAGCCCCTCGGCAGTTCGAGCTCGCGCTCTCCGCCGCCGGCCTGCTCGCGCAGGCCCGCGAAGAGCCGGACGCGGATCCTCATGCCGACAGATTAGGCGGCGAGGCGCTGCGGCTCGGCCGCGAGCGCGCTCGTCAGCGCGGCGAACGCGTCCGGGCAGAGCTTCGCGCCGACGTCCTCGTGCATGAGGTCGAGCGCCTGCTCGACCGGGATTGCGTCCCGGTACGGGCGCTCGGCGGTCATCGCCTCGAAGATGTCGGCGACCGCGAGGATGCGGGCACTGCGGCCGAGGACGTCGCCGCGGAGGCCGCGGTGGTAGCCGGAGCCGTCGAGCTTCTCGTGGTGGGCGGCGGCGACCGACGCGATCTCGTCGAAGCGCGACACGCGCCGGAGGATCTGCTCGGTCCACTCCGGGTGGCGGCGGATTGCCGCGAACTCCTTGTCCGTCAGCTTGCCGGGCTTGTCGAGGACACGGTTCGAAACGCCGAGCTTGCCGATGTCATGCAGGAGCGCGGCCCGGCGCAGATCGCGCAGCGCGGACGGGATGAAGCCGAGCGCGCCTGCGGTCGAGACGGCGATCTCGGCGACCCGCTCGGAGTGGCGGTACGTGTACGGCGACTTCGCGTCGATCACCCTGGCGAACGCCTCGGCGACCCGGTCGAGGCGGGCCTCGTCGGCCAGCACGAGCCGGTCCTCGGGCTCGAGCTCGGCGACGCTCGAGCGGGCGCCCGGGCCGAGCGAGGCCCAGAAGCGGTCATCCTCGCGGAGCGACGCGAGCACGCGAACGAGAGTGGGATCGAACCACCGTCCGGTGCGCTCGAGCGCCATGTCCACGGCGGCGTCGCTGCCGAAGGAGGCGAAGAAGACCTCGGCCGTCTGGGCAAGGCAGATGATGCGGCCCAGGAGGGGGATCTCCTCGCCGGAGAGCCCGTCCGGGTGCCCCTTGCCGTCCCAGTGCTCGTCCAGCGCCCGGATGGCCGCTGCCGTCTCTTCCGGCATGTCGAGCATGCGGGCGATCTCGGCTCCCCGTTCGCAGCGGATCGCGATCATCTGGCCGGCGGTCTTGGGGCCCGCTCGGAGCACCCGCACGAGGTCGCGCCTGTTGCTGGCGTTTCGGAGGACGTAGCCGAGCGCCTCCGGCAGGTAGGAGTGGTTGACCGTCTTCACGTTGCGCTTGGCGGTGAGGTCGTCGGCGCCGAAGAGGGAGGAGATCTTGGCCGCGTTCGAGGAGCAGCCGGCGTCCTTGAGCAGGAGGGCGTAGAAGAGCGCGGCGCGATCGTCGATCTCGAGCCCGACCTCCTCGGCGAGGCGCATGCCGATCAGGCACGTGCGCACGGCGTGTCCCGCCGGCTGGCCCTCGGTGATGTCGAGAGCGTAGGAGAGCGCGGCGAGGACCTCGGACAGCCGCAGGTCGCCGCCTTCGTCCATGCTCACTGCATCGACCCGGCGGCGAGTCCCTGGCATCCCCCGGAAGTAGGATCAGCGCATGGCCACGCCTGAGGACCGTCGTGAGACCGACTCGGGCATCGAGGTCAAGCCGGTCTACACGGAGGAGGATGTCCAGGGGCTGGCGCCCGAGCTTCCGGGCCGGTTTCCCTTCACGCGGGGCCCGTACGAGGACATGTACCGCGGGCGGCCGTGGACGATCCGGCAGTACGCCGGCTTCGCCTCGGCCGAGGAGACGAACCAGCGCTTCCGCTACCTGCTCGAGCAGGGGCAGACCGGGCTCTCGGTCGCGTTCGACCTGCCGACGCAGCTCGGGTACGACTCGGACGACGCCCGAGCGGCCGGCGAGGTCGGGCGCACGGGTGTCGCGATCGACTCGCTCGCCGACATGGAGATCCTCTTCGACGGGATCCCGCTCGGCGAGGTCTCCACGTCGATGACGATCAACGCTCCCGCCGCATTGCTGCTCGTCCTCTACGAGCTCGTGGCCGAGAAGCAGGGAATCCCGGGCGACCGCCTGCGCGGCACGGTGCAGAACGACATCCTCAAGGAGTACGTCGCGCGGGGGAACTACATCTTCCCGCCCCGTCCCTCGATGCGGCTGACGACCGATCTGTTCGCGTACTGCCACGAGCGGTTGCCGCGCTGGAACACGATCTCCATCTCGGGCTACCACATCCGCGAGGCGGGGTCGACGGCCGTGCAGGAGCTGGCGTTCACCCTGGCCCACGGGATCGCTTACGGCGAGGCCGCGGTCGCGGCCGGCCTCTCGCCGGACGAGTTCGGCGAGCGGCTCTCCTTCTTCTTCAACGCCCACAACCACTTCTTCCAGGAGGTGGCGAAGTTCCGGGCGGCCCGGCGGCTGTGGGCGGCGATCATGCGCGACCGCTTCGGCGCCACGAACCCGAAGGCGCAGGCGCTCCGTTTCCACGCGCAGACGGGCGGGTCGACCCTGACGGCGCAGCAGCCGGAGAACAACGTCGCCCGGGTCACCGTCCAGGCGCTGTCGGCGGTCTGCGGCGGGGCGCAGTCGATCCACACGAACGCCTTCGACGAGGCCCTCGCGCTCCCGACCGAGCGGAGCGCGCGCGTCGCGCTGCGCACGCAGCAGATCCTCCAGCACGAGGCCGGGGGCACGGACACGGCCGACCCGTTTGCCGGCTCCTACTTCATCGAGTCGCTCACGACCGAGCTGGAGGAGCGGGCGCTCGAGCTGATCGCCCGGATCGACGAGCTCGGCGGCGCCGTCCGGGCGGTCGAGCAGGGCTTCACCCAGCACGAGATCGAGGAGGCCGCGTACGAGTTCGAGCGCCAGGTCGAGGCCGGCGAGCGCGTCGTCGTCGGCGTCAACCGCTTCGCCGAGGACGACGAGGAGGGGATGGAGCTGCACCGCCTCGACCCCGAGGCGGAGCGCCGTCAGGTCGAGCGCACGCGGCAGGTGCGGGCGGAGCGCGACGCGGCTGCGGCCGAGGTCGCGCTGGACAGGGTGCGGGAGGCAGCGCGCGGCGACGCGAACCTGCTCGTCCCCATCCGCGGGGCCCTCGGCGCCAACGCGACGGTGGGCGAGATCTGCAATGCCCTGCGCGACGAGTTCGGGACGTTCGACGCGCACATGGCTCCCTAGTACTTGTCAATGCCAAGTACTAGGCGTACAATCTCGGCGTGGAGGCGGCGCACGACAGCCAGATCCTGAAGGGCGTGCTCGGCCTCGTCCTTCTGCGCCTGATCGATGACCGGGAGTCGTACGGGTACGAGCTCGTCGAACGGGTGCACGCGATCGGGCTGACCGAGGTTCCCGACGGATCGGTCTATCCCGCCCTCGCGCGACTCGAGCGGGACGGCCACGTGACGTCGCACCTCGTGCCGTCGACCTCCGGCCCGGCGCGCAAGTACTACCGGCTCTCGCCGTCGGGCCACGAGTTCCTGGCCGCGCGCGGAGCCGCCTGGATCCGGCTCGCGCAGGCCGTGACGCCGCTCTTCGGCCCGAACGGAGACCGACCGACGAAAGGACGGCCATGACGACCCTCACGATCGAGCGGGCCCTGGGCCGGCTCTCCTGGAAGCTGCGGAAGGCGGTCGAGCCTCGACGCCGCCGGGCGATCCGCCGCGAGCTGCGCGCACACCTGCGGACCGCCGCCGAGGAGGTCGGAGCCGGGGAGGCCGTGCGCCGGCTGGGGCCGCTCGACGACCTCGCCCGCGAATACGCGGAGGCGGAGCGGGGCCGGCCTCTCAAGCCGCGCTACGGCTCGGGCGTGATCGCGGCGCTCTCGGTCTGGGTGCTGCTCGTCGCGCTCGACGGCCGCGAGCTCCTCACACGGAATGGCATCGAGAACCGCGGCGATTTCGATCCCTGGAGCTGGACGTTCGGCGCCCCGAACGGCAAGGCGAGCCTCGTCACGTTCCGCGGCGACGTGGACGGCGGCCTGCTCCTGGACGTCCAGGTGCACCGTCTCGGCTACCTGCTGCTCCCGCTCGTCGCGTTCGTGCTCGCCTCCCGCCTCTGGCGCGCGATCGGGCGGCCGAGCCTGCGGCTGCGGCACCGCCGGCCGACGCCGTGAGGCTCGAGGACGGCGACGTCGCGCTCCGGCCGCTGGTCGAGGCCGACGCCCCCGCGATCGCAGCCGCTGTTCGGGACCCGCTCGTCCCCTACTACACGTCCATTCCCGAGAACTACACGGAGGCGCATGCGCGGGAGTTCATCGGGCGCGGCGGCAACAACTACGCGATCGTCGACGCCGAGACCGACGAGCTCCTCGGCGTCGTCGGCTTCCTCGCCCAGGACCACTCGCGCGCCCACTTCGGCTACTGGGTCGGGAAGGAGGCCCGCGGCCGCGGCGTCGCGACGAGGGCGTTGCGGCTCCTCTCGCGCTGGGCCGTGGAGGAGCACGGCTTCGCGCGCCTACAGCTGATCGTCGAGCCCGAGAACCTTGCCTCCATCCGGGTGGCCGAGAAGGCCGGCTTCCGCCGCGAGGCGCGACTCCGCTCCTACATCGAGCTGCGGGGCGCCCGTCGAGACGTCTACATGTACGCGCTTCTGCGCGAGAACCTCTGAGCAGGCGCTGCTCTAAGCTCCCGCGCATGGCCAAGGCCGAGGACCTCCAGTCCACCGAGGCGAAGCTCGCCGCCCTCGAGCGGCTCCGCGACGAGGCGCTCCACTCCGGCGACGAGCGCGCCGTCGCGCGCCAGCGCGAGCGCGGGAAGCTGCTCGCCCGCGAGCGGCTGGAGAAGCTGCTCGACCCGGGGAGCTTCGTCGAGCTCGATCGCTACGTCCGCCACCGCAACCCGCACTTCGGGATGATGGACAAGCGGCCGTGGGGGGACGCGGTCGTCACCGGCTACGGCACGGTCTTCGGCCGCAAGGTCTTCGTCTTCTCCCAGGACTTCACCGTCTTCGGCGGCACGCTCTCCGAGGCCTTCGCCGAGAAGATCTGCAAGGTGATGGACCTCGCGCTCAAGCTCGGCTGCCCGGTGATCGGGATCAACGACTCGGGCGGGGCGCGGATCCAGGAGGGGGTCGTCTCGCTGGGCGGCTACGCGGAGATCTTCTGGCGCAACGTCCAGGCCTCCGGAGTCGTGCCGCAGATCAGCCTGATCATGGGCCCCTGCGCCGGAGGCGCGGTGTACTCGCCGGCCATGACCGACTTCGTGCTCATGGTCAAGGAGACCTCGTACATGTTCATCACGGGCCCCGAGGTCGTGAAGACGGTGACGGGCGAGGAGGTCACCTTCGAGGAGCTCGGCGGCGCGCTCACGCACGCGTCCAAGTCGGGAGTGGCCCACTTCGCGGCCGACGACGAGGAGGCGTGCCTCGAGGACGCCCGCTACCTCCTCTCCTTCCTGCCCCAGAACAACGTCGACCCGCCGCCGTTTTTCGAGCCGGCCGACCCGCCCGACCGCGAGGATCCCGAGCTCGACGCGCTCATCCCCGACGAGCCCACGAAGCCCTACGACATGCGCGACGTGATCACGCGCGTGGTCGACGACGGCGAGTTCCTCGAGGTGCACCAGCTCTGGGCGGAGAACATGGTCGTCGGCTTCGCGCGCCTCGGCGGGCACCCGGTCGGGATCGTCGGCAACAACCCGAAGGCGCTCGCGGGCACGCTCGACATCGACTCGTCGGTGAAGGCGGCGAGGTTCGTGCGCTTCTGCGACGGGTTCAACATCCCGCTCGTCACCTTCGTGGACGTCCCCGGCTTCCTCCCCGGAACGGCGCAGGAGTGGGGCGGGATCATCCGCCACGGCGCGAAGCTCCTCTATGCCTACTCCGAGGCGACCGTGCCCAAGATCGCGCTCATCACGCGCAAGGCCTACGGCGGGGCCTACGACGTGATGAGCTCCAAGCACATCCGCGCCGACTTCAACTTCGCCTGGCCGACCGCGGAGGTGGCCGTGATGGGGCCCGAGGGGGCCGTGAACATCGTCTTTCGCAAGGAGCTGGAGGAGGCGGACGACCCGGAGGCGCGGCGCGCCGAGCTGATCGCCGACTACAAGTCGCAGTTCGCCAACCCGTACACGGCCGCCGAGCGGGGCTACGTCGACGACGTGATCGAGCCGCGGCGCACACGCGCGGTGCTGTGCGACGCCGTCGCCACGGCACTGACGAAGCGGGAGAAGCGCCCGCCGCGCAAGCACGGCAACATCCCTCTCTGACGGTGTCGATCTGGCGTCCGCCCGTTCGTCGTCATGATGAGGCGGCGAAAAGGCGCCGCGGACGACGAGAGGAGCCCACCATGAAGTACCTGCTTTCGCTCTACCACGACGAGACCCGGGTCCCAGAGATGTCACCGGAGCAGCGCCAGGAAAGCATGCAGCGCTGGGACGCGTACACGACCGAGGTGAAGGACGCCGGTGCGTTCCTGGGCGGCGAGGGGCTCGAGCCCACCGCGCTCGCGACGACGGTGCAGATCCAGCCGAGCGGCGACCACATCGTCACCGACGGTCCCTACGCCGAGACGAAGGAGCAGCTCGGCGGCTTCTACCTGCTCGACTGCGAGAACCTCGACGATGCGATCGCCTGGGCGAGGAAGATCCCGATGCCCGGGGGCAAGGTCGAGGTGCGTCCCGTCATGGACTACGAGGCCCGCGGCTCCGCGGCACACTCGCAGGAAGCAGAGGCGCGGCGGTAGGCACTCCGGACGAGGCCGTCGACCGTCTGTTCCGCGAGGAGTCGGGACGGGCGGTCGCGGCGCTCATCCGCGTGCTCGGCGACTTCGATCTCGCCGAGGAGGCCGTGCAGGACGCCTTCCTCGTCGCGCTCGAGGTCTGGCCGGCACGCGGCCTGCCGCGCAACCCCGGTGCGTGGATCACGACCACCGCCCGGAACAAGGCGATCGACCGGATCCGGCGCGCGCGCCGACTCGAGGACAAGGTGCGGGAACTCGAGGCGCTGCTGCCCGCGGAGGAGGCGGACGAGATCGAGGACAGCTCCATCCCCGACGACCGGCTGCGGCTGATCTTCACCTGCTGCCATCCGGCGCTCGCGCCGGAGGCGCGCGTCGCCATGACGCTGCGGACGCTGGGCGGCCTGCAGACGCCCGAGATCGCGCGCGCCTTCCTCACCTCGGAGCAGGCGATGCAGCAGCGGCTCGTCCGGGCCAAGCGAAAGATCCGCGACGCGCGCATCCCCTACGTCGTCCCGCCGGACCACGAGCTGCCCGACCGGCTCGGGTCGGTACTCGCTGCGCTCTACCTGATCTTCAACGAGGGCTACGCGGCCACGGCCGACGAGGCGCTCGTGCGGCGCGAGCTCTGCGCCGAGGCGATCCGGCTCACTCGCGTGCTCCGCGGCCTCATGCCGGACGAGCCGGAGGTGGCCGGGCTGCTCGCGCTCATGCTCCTCCAGGACTCGCGCCGTGAGGCCCGCACCGGGCCCGACGGCGACCTGGTCCTGCTCGACGAGCAGGACCGCGGGCTCTGGGACCGCGACGAGATCGAGGAGGGCCTCGCGCTCGTCGGGCGGCTCCCGGCCGGCTTCTACGCGCTTCAGGCGGCCATCGCAGCCGAGCACGCGCGGGCGGCCACTCCCGAGCAGACCGACTGGCGCCGGATCGCCTTCCTCTACGACCTGCTGGCGCAGGTGGCGCCGGGCCCGGTCGTCGAGCTCAACCGCGCCGTCGCGGTGGCGTTCTCCGAGGGCGAGGAGCGCGGCCTCGAGCTGATGGTCGGGCTCGACGACGACCTCGGAAGCTACCACTTTCTGTACTCGGCGCGGGCCGACCTGCTGCGCCGCCTCGGGCGCGACGAGGAGGCGGCCGAGGCCTACGTCCGCGCGCTCGAGCTCACGCGACAGCCCACGGAGCGGGCGTTCCTCGAGCGGCGCCTGGCCGAGGTCACGGAACCACCCAGTCGAGGTCCCTGACCGGGAGCGGGAGCGAGACCACCTCGCGGGAGACGGGCGCGACGAACAGCACCTCGTTCGGCGTCGCGATGGCGGCGATCAGCTCCCCCGGAGCCCAGGAGACGGCGTTCCCGTTGGGGAACGTCATTGCGCGGCGGCCGCCGCTGTCGAAGACGACGACGCCCTGGTCGCTCTGCGCGGCGACCATGCCGGTGGCGCTCAACTCGAGCCCTTCGATCGCCCGCGTGGTGAACGACGGCGAGAAGACAAGCGCCTCCGTTGACAGCAGCGCCACGATCGCGCTCGGGCCCGAGCGGACGACCGCCCAGAAGCGCTCGTCGTCGAGCCAGGCGACCTCCTCGAGCGCGGACGGCTGTCCGAGGATCCGGGTGAGCTTCTCGCGCGTGAGCAGCGGCCGCTCCCGCGCGTAAAGTCCGCCGTCCTGCACGAACGTGAGCGTGCCGTCGGGCCTCCACGCCGGCGCGCAGGCGCCCTCGTAGCGGGCCATCGCACCCCCGCCGTCGAAGACGTCGACGCCGCCGTCCTGGCACGTGGCCGTCTCGTCCCCTCCGGGCTGCGGGACGACACTCTCGGCCCTCACCGGAGCGAGGGCGAGCGTGACGGCCCCGACCGCCGAGGCATCGTCGTCGTCGAGCCGGAAGCGGCACGGGCTCGGGACCCCGCGGGGCCGATCCGCCCAGGCGAGCTCAGGGAGACGAAGCGCCCGCAGGACGCACCGTCCGCTCTCGGTCCGCGTGACGAACAGCCGCCCGGCCATCCCGGCACGGGTCAGCCAGTTGCGCGCCGCGTCGACGGAGGCGAGCGGCGCGGGGCCGGCGGTACCGCGCCAGGCGAGATCGTGGGCGTCGAAGCCGAGGCGCAGCTCCGGCGAGCCCGACTCGCCAGGCCGGAAGATCATGATCCCCTTGACCCCAGCGACCGCGGCCCACTGCTCGTCCGGAGACCATGTGATCGCCCGATATCCGGCCACGCCCGGCGCCGGGAGGACGTCACCGCGCGCGTTCAGGAGTAGGAAGCCGTCCCCGCTGCGGACGCCGACGAAGTTGCCGAACGGGCTCACCCGAAGGTCGGACAGCGCCTCGCCGGCGCCGACGCTCATCGCTGTGAGCCGGCGTCCTTCGAAGAACGCCATGATGGTCTGCGGCCCGTCGGAGCCGATCACGCCCTCGAGGAGGACGACGGCGTGCCGGTTGTCGAGCCAGGCCACCTCGCGGACCGTGACCGGCAGGACGTGGCCGGCGTCGGGAACCTCCGGGCTCGCGCGCACCGCCTCGGCGAGGTCGCCCTGCGAGATGATCACCCTGCGGGTCGGCCATTCGCGGATCGACGACCCCTCGGTGTACGTCAACGTCCCGTCCGGCTTCCAGGCGGGGGCGTTCCCCTTGAAGCCGTCCTCCGGTCCGCCGTTCGTCGAGATCGTGATCGTGGTCGCGTCCGACTGGAAAAGGCGTCCGCGCAGCGGATCGGAGTGGGGGTCCCAGGCCGAGCCTGCGCCGGACACGCGGCGCCCGTCCGGCGAGAGGACGAAGCGGCACTCGTCCCAGTTGGGCGCGTCCGCCGGGCGGGAGCCGGGCAGCTCGACCGCCTTGAGCCGGCAATCCCCGTCGGTGTAGTAGAGGACGCCCGCCGGTTCCCCGTCCGGCGGCGGGACGGCCGGCTCGGCGGCGGTGGTCGAGCTCGTGGGCGGCTCGGTCGTGCCTGTCGGCTGCGCGACGGGCTCGGGCTCCCCGCGGAGGGCGTCCACCCCGGCAGCGACCGCGATGGCGGCGACGATGCCGACGACGACCCAGGTTGCCTTCGGGCGCATTCGCTACTGCCAGACGAGATCGAGCGCGTTTAGTCGGAGGCGGATGACCTCCGGCGTCCCGATCCGGTCCCGGCGAAAGACGTAGACGCCGCGCCGGGATGCGATCGCGACCCACCGCTCGTTTGGTGAAAGCGCGAGGGCACGGATGAAGCGGAAGCGCGGCCGGCCGAGGCGGTCGCCGGCCAGGTCGGCGGGCGAGAACTCGCGGCCGTCGCGGTCGAGCACGAGCAGGTTGTCCGGGCGGTCCGAGACCCGGGCCGTGAGGAAGCCGCCGCGCGGGCTGGCGCGAAGGTCGAAGAAGCCCTCGCCGTCGCCGGGGAGCGCGCGGACAAGGCGACGGCCGTCCCAGATGCCGAGCGCCGTTTCGGTCTCCGTCTCGGGGCGGTCGAAGGAGACGACGAGCGCGACGCGGCGCTCGTCGAGCCAGGCCGCCTCCCGGATCGTCAGCTCGCCCGGTCGGTCCGGGCTCGCCGAGGCTGCGCGGAGCTCCCGGGCGCCGAGGAGGAGGCGCGTGCAGTCGTCGCCCTCGTCGCAGCCTTCGTCTACGGCCCGGAGCTCGCCGCCCCGGATCACGGTGAGCGTCCCGTCGGGGCGCCAGGCCGGCGCCCTGCCCTCGACGCGGAGCACCCAGCCGTCCGAGCTCCGCAGCGCCACCAGGTCGCCCTCGGGGACGGCTCGGGTGAGGCGCGGCGGGTACCAGCCGCCGCCCTCGAGCACCTCCCCGCGCGGCGTCACGGCGAAGCTGCAGGCGGGCGCGCGGGTGGCGCCCTGCGGCTCGGCGAGGCTCGGAAGCCGGAGGCTGTGGACGCGGCAGTCCGTGTCGGCGACGTAGATCGTCCCGGCGGCGCCGGCCTCCCTCAGCTCCTCGGTCGCCGTCGGGAGCTCGCGCCGCGCCGGCGCGGGCTTCGCAGGCTCGCCCTCGGGCTCCTCGTGCGACCGGAAGGCGTCGGCGATCGCGAGCCCGGCGATCGCGGCGATGCCGAGGACGACGACGGCCGTGAGCAGGCGGCGCAGCATCCTCGCCTCACGATACGCCGCGCCCTGCCGGGGCGCGACTCAGCCGGACGGGGCTTCGGAGCGGCGCCGGACGGGCAGTCCGGGGACCCGGGCGCCGGTGGCCGCGAAGACGAGCATGAAGGCGCCGACCGCGATGACGGCGTCGCCGACCGAGAAGACGTTCGTCAGCGGCACCCAGTCGGGCGCGGCGAAGCGGTCGACGAGCCAGGAGACGTTCGGGTCGGCCGCGGCGACGCTGTTGTGCTTGACCGCGAAGTCGAGGCCCGCCGCCTCCATCGCGTCGGGCGTGGCCGGCATGCGGCCGCCGTTCGAGAGGATGGCGACGAGGTTGAGAGCCATCCCGAGCGCGACGACCTGCGCGCCGAGGATCCGGCGGTTGAGGACGGCGGCGGCGAGGAGGCAGGCGTAGGAGACGAGCCAGAGGACCTTGGCGGCGTCTTCGCCGGTCGTCCAGGGCAGGAAGGCGAAGGGGAAGGCGACGACCTGGATCCCGAAGGCGAGGAAGAAGAGCCAGAGGCCCTTGAGCTTCAGCTCCGCGATGCGGCCGAGGCGGCCGCCGCAGAGGAGCGCGAGCGGCAGCGCCAGCGCGATGGGCAGGATCTGGGCCATCAGATGCCCGTTCCTCGGGCGGGCATCTAGGCCGTGTCCGCCACGGCGTGGAGGTGCGGGCCCTCGTCCTCGATCCCGCGCACGATGCAGCGTTCGAGGGCGCTGACGACGTCGGGGTCGAACTGCGAGCCCGCGCGGCGCCTGATCTCGGCGAGCGCCTCGGTGGCCGTGCTGGCCGTCCGGTAGCTCCGGTCGCTCGTCATCGCGTCGTAGGCGTCGGCGACGAGGATGACCCGGGAGCCGAAGGGGATGTCCTCGCCCGCGAGCCCGTCGGGATAGCCGGAACCATCCCAGTGCTCGTGATGGTGCAGCACCCAGCTGTCGACCGGGCCGACACCGAGCCCTTCGAGCAGCGAGTGTCCGAACTGGACGTGGGCGCGCACCAGCCGCCGCTCGTCCGGCTCGAGGCAACCGGGCTTCTTCAGGATCGTGTCGGGGATGGCGATCTTGCCGAGGTCATGGAGGAGGGCCGCGAGCTTGAGCTGCTCGACGGTCTCGTCGTCGAGCTGGAGCTCGCGCGCAACCGCCTCGACGAGTCTCGCCACCTGCTGTGAGTGCTCGCTCGTGTACGTGTCCTTCGAGTCGACGATCCGGATGAGGTTCTCGGCGGCGCGGAGGCGGGCCTGGCGCTCGGCGATCTCCGCGAGCTCGTTGGGCGAGTAGATCCGCACGACCGAAGGGCTGTAGACGCACGAGCGGTTCTTGCCGTGCCGCTTCGCCCAGTAGAGGGCGCCGTCGGCGACCTGCTGGAGCTCGTCGGCCGAGGAGGCGTAGCCCGGGTACGAGGCGATGCCGACCGTGATGGTCACGGGCTGGCGATGGGGGAACTCGGTCTGGGCGATGCGGTCGTGCAGGTCCTCGACAAAGCGGTAGGCGTCCTCCTCGTTCTCCTCGAGCAGGAGCGCGAACTCGTCGCCGCCGAAGCGGAACGCGGCCACGTCGTCCCGGCCCTCGACGAAGAGACGGGCGAGCTCGACGAGGATCTGGTCGCCGAGCGGGTGGCCGTAACGGTCGTTGCAGCTCTTGAACTCGTCGACGTCGACGAGGCAGAGCGACACCTCGCCGCCGGACTCCCCGGCCCGCTCGAGAGCCTCGCGCAGGCGGGCCTGGTAGGAGCGGTGGTTACCGAGGCCGGTGAGGCTGTCGGTGAGCGCGTCACGCGTCGCGACCTTCGTGGAGAGGGCGGAGCGCTGGTAGAGGGTCAGGGTGAAGAGCGGCCCGGCGAGGAGCATGAGGAGCCAGGGGTCGGTCGTCCAGAGGGAGGCCGCGAGGGCGGCCAGGAAGGCCATGATCAAGAAGGCGGGGCCGGAGTGGCCCAGGTTGTCGTGCAGGAGCTCGCGGAGCGGCCGGCCGGCCAGGATGGCCAACGCGCCGCAGACCAGCACGACGTTGACGATCACGTATAGCGCCCCGCCGGTGAAGGCGTAGAAGGTGATCCGCTCGAGGGTGCTGGACTCGCCGAAGAGGAAGACGGGGATCGCCGAGGAGAACGCCGCCAGCCCGTAGACCGCGGCGTTGAAGAGCGAGCGCGCGAACGGCCTGCGCTCGACCATCTGCGAGATGAGCACGCCGCTCACGGCCGTGAGGACGGCGTACTCCCAGCCGAAGAGGATCTGGCTGGAGACGACGAAGACGAACGCGAGCGAGACGACGCGCTCGTTCTCGACGTCGAGTGGGACGGGCTTCATGTCCGCGAGGAGCGCGAGCCCGAAGAAGAGGACCACCCCGACGCCGGTCGTGACGTCGGGGGGATCCAGCGCGACCCCCACCGCCGCCCCGGCAGCCACCGGCAGAGCGACGCCGAGAACGGCGGCGATGTACCAGTAGAGCCGAGGCGGGTATCCGTGGGTGTTCATGTGCTGGGTCGGAGCGTGGTGGGGTCGTTGGAAGTGGGCCGCTGGCTTAGTACCAGCGGAACCCGGCGCCGGCTGCAACGGCGTACGCCGTGATGGCGCCGACGACGAGCATTGCCCGAACGTAGTGGTGCTTCCATCGAATCACGCGCGCTCACCTCCTTCCGCTGGGAGACGTGGCCACAGGAACGCGCGCGGCCGTTGTTGCCTGAAGCAACGGTTCACCGCAGGCTGCTCAACAGCCTCGACCGAGGGATCAAGCGGTATTGAGCCGGTATGAGTGCGCCGCGAAGGGCGCTAGGCGCTGTCGGACACGACCAGCTCGAGGCGCGGCTGGTCGAACTCGTCCTTGAACGCGGCCACGACATCCGGGTCGAACTGGGTGCCGGCGCAGCGCTCCAGCTCGGCGATCGCGCGGTCGTGGGAGAGCCGGCCGCGGTAGACGCGGTCGGTTGTCATCGCGTCGTAGGCGTCCGCGACGAAGAGGATGCGCGCGCCGAGCGGGATCTCCCCGCCGGCCTTCTGCTCCGGATAGCCGTGGCCGTCCCAGCGCTCGTGGTGGTGGAGCACCCACGTCGCCACCGGCTCGACGCCCAGGGAGTCGAGCATCCGGTAGCCGATCTGCGGGTGCCGCTCCAGCACGAGGCGCTCTGCCTCGTTCAGCGGGCCGGGCTTGCGGAGGATCTCCTCCGGGATGGCGAGTTTGCCGAGGTCGTGGAGACTGCCGGCGAGCCGCGTCAGCTCGATGTACTCCGGGTCGAGGCCGAGGCGCTTGGCGACGCGCGCGGCGAGCTCGCCGACCATGTACGAGTGGCTGCCCGTGTAGGCGTCGCGGGCGTCGACGGCATGCGCGAGGCTGGCGGCCGCGCGCAGGCGGGCGGCGCGGTCGGGGCCCTCGGCGAGCCGTCGGAGCTCCGCGATCTCGATCACGTCCGGGCGGTAGACGCGGACGGTGTTCTTGCCCTGCTCCTTGGCTGCGTAGAGCGCGGTGTCGGCGACGCGCACGAGCTCGCTGCGCTCGACGCCGTGCTGCGGGTAGGTGGCGACGCCCGCAGACATGCTGATGACCTCGCCGAGGTCGACTTCCGTCTCGTTCATGCGCTCGATGATCGAGCGCGCGATCGAGAGGCCCTCGTGCTCGTCCCTGCGCGCGAGGAGGAGGGCGAACTCGTCGCCGCCGAGGCGGAAGGCCTCACCACCTTGACGCAGGCGGGCCGCCACCTGCGCCAAGACCTTGTCTCCGATCGGGTGCCCGTACCGGTCGTTGATCTGCTTGAAGTTGTCGATGTCGAGCAGGCAGAGCGTCAGCGCGAAGCCTTCGCTCTGGGCCTTCTCCAGGTCGTTCTGCAGCCGCTCGTGGAAGTGGCGGTGGTTGCCGAGCCCGGTGAGCGGATCCGTCTTGGCCAAGCGCATCGCCTTCAGCGCGCTGTGCACCGAGCGCTGGTACAGCGCGATGGCGACGAGCGGGCCGACGAGGGCCGTGGCGAGGAAGGGCGATCGCTCCCAGAGGACGGCCAGCATGAGGCTGACCGAGGCCATGATCGAGAAGGGCACGATCGTCCAGTAGACCGAGTGGCGGAGAAGCGGCATGAACGGCTCCCGCGACCAGCGGGCGATGATGCCGGCGGTGAGCAGGATGTTGACCGTGTAGAACGCGCTCGCTCCCAGCAGGACTTCGACGAAGAGCCCGCCGACGCCGTTGTGGGTGCCGACGACTGCGGCCGCCGCGCCGGCCGCGCCGCCGCCGAGGGCGTAGACCGAGCTGTTGTAGACGAGCCGGATCGCGGGGCGACGCTGCACGAGCTCGATGGTCGCCCGCGCGACGAAGCCGATCATGACCGCGGGCGCCCAGCCGTAGATGACGGCGGCGCCGACGACGAAGACCGCGGTCAGCGAGACGCCGCCGGAGGCGATGCCCTCGATCGGGACCGGGTAGGCCTCGACGAAGGTGGCCGCGACGGCCAGTGCGAGCACGCCGCCCATGACGCCGACCGTCGGAGCCGAGGCGCCGAACGTGAAAGCGGCGGCCACAAGGGCCGCACCGGCGGAGAGCGCTACAGGGGCCAGAAGCGGAAGAAGCCGGGCGGTCTCTCTGGAAACCCCCGGCCTCACCGCATCACCCGATGCGCTCTCGGAGCGAACCGGACGGAACTTCACGTGTCTGACTTACCAGTGCCAGCCCTCGGCCTCGCCAAGGAACGCGGCAAGGACGGTGGCAGCGACGAGCAGGTACGCCAACTTCGACTTCCAGTGCAGCATCTGATCTCTCCCGTTGATATCGGACGCCTGACGTCCCGAAGTATCTGGACACGCGGGCCAACTCACATCCCCCGTACGAGGGATTCAGTAAAACCCCTGCTCATCCCCAGAAAGGGTTAAATGAGGCCGGCTTCGCGGAGCGGCCGGCGCGCCCAGGCGAAACGCTCCGAGTACCACCCGGTGAGCGTCTGCAGCGTCGTGCCCTGGCTCGAGGAGTGCACGAACCAGCCGCCCCCGACGTAAATGCCCATGTGCGTCACCTCGGCCGCCCGGGCCCGGGTGCCGCGCTCGGCGAAGAAGATGACGTCGCCCGGCCGGAGCCCGGGGCGCTTGACGCGCGCGGTCGTGGGGACCTCGCCGGCCATCGCCGAGGCCGTGCGTGCGCGGAGCGTGTTCTTCAGCTGTGGCGCGCCGGCATAGCTCTCCAGCCGGTAGACGCGCCACGCGAAGCCGGAGCAGTCAAAACCGCCGCGCGAGGTGACGCCGAACAGCGTCTGCCGACGCTCCGAGGTGCCGCCCCACACGTAGGGGAAGCCGACGAAGGAGACGGCTCGCACGAGGATGCGCCGCTGCCAGACGGTGAGCTCGGGCAGGTCGAAGTCCTCGGCCCGCGACTTGGCGTATGGGGCGCTCCAGTCGCTGAGGTGCAGGAGCTTCGCGAAGGAGTAGGCCGCCTCGGCGCGGGTGGCCTGGTCGGCCGGGCGCAGCTCGCGGGCGTCCGCCGCGGCCGGGTGGTTGTAGCGCAGGCTCAGCAGCCTGGCGACGATCTCGGTGCCGAAGCGCGCCGGCGGGGAGAGGCCTGCAGCGACCGCTTCGTCCTGCAGGTGCTCGGCGGCTTGGAGCAGGCCGGCCGCGCGGACGAGCGCGCGCTCGAGCTCCCACATGTGGACGACGCGGCTCGGCTCGGCGGCCGTGCGCGGCGTGCCGGTGAGCGTGCTCATCGCCCGGGCGAGCGCGCCGCGGGTCAGCGGGGCCTCGGGCCGGAAGGCGGCGACCGACGGGCCCATCACGTGCTGGTTGACGACGACTCGGATCTCGGGCTGGGCCCAGGACGCGGCTCCCGCGGGCGCGGCGGCGCCGAGCGAGAGCGCAGCAAGGAACCCGAGGACGGCGGCTCGCTTCATCCCGGCCTTATCGGAGCCGGTCGTCGGAGCCTTTAGTCTCCCCGGAGTGGAGCTTGACTGGAAGCCCGAGCCGACGCCCGAGGAGCGCGAGGCGCTCGACCGGGCGCTCGCCCGCCTGCTTGCCGAGCGGCGCGAGCCGCGCAGCGACTGGTGGCGTGAGGGCGTCCGCGAGTCCCTGTCGCCCGACGCCGATCCGGACGACTAGCCTCAGTCCGGGAGCAGGGGCATCGAGATGCCCTGGTCCCGGCCGAGCAGCACCGCCCGCATGATCGCGGCGGTGCCAAAGCGGTCGCGGACCTCGTCGAGCGCCGCGTCGAGTGCGGTCCAGCCCGGGCGGAAGAGCGGAAGTGTCAGCTGGACGGCGCGCTCGTCGTCGAGGTTGCTGACCGAGATACCGAGGAGGGTGAGCCCGTCGCGGGCGATCAGGGGGCCGGCCGAGGCGAGCAGCTCCCTGGCGGCGTCGAGGATCGTGCGCGACTCGGCGGTCGCCCGGGGCATCGTGTGCGAGCGAGTCGCCCGGGAGAAGTCGTCGAAGCGCAGGCGCAGGACGACCGTGCGGCCTACCCGTCTTGCCGTGCGCATGCGCCGGGTGACGCGGTCGACGAGCCCGACGAGGATCGCGTCCAGGTCCTCCGGCGATCGCCTGCGGCGTCCGAGCGCGCGCTGGGAGCCGATCGAGCCGCGGCGGCGACGGGCCCGTACCGGCCGCGGGTCACGGTTGTGGGCGAGGGCGTGCAGCTGCCGCCCCGCCGCCCGACCGACGATGGACATGAGCACGTTCTCCGGGAACCCCGCCACCTCGCCGACGCTTGCGATCCCGAGCCGGTGCAGGCGCCCGGCCGTCACGGGCCCGACGCCCCAGAGGCGCTCCACCGGCAGCGGGTGGAGGAAGTCGAGCTCGCCGTCCGGCGGCACGACGAGCAGGCCGTCGGGCTTCGCCACCCCGCTCGCCACCTTCGCGAGGAACTTCGTCCTCGCCACCCCGACGGTGATGGGCAGGCCGGCGCGCTCGCGGACGTCGCGCTTGAGCTTCGCCGCCATCTCGGCCGGCGTCCCCGAGAGCCGCTCCATCCCGCGGGTGTCGAGGAAGGCCTCGTCGATCGAGAGCCCCTCGACAAGCGGCGTCGTGTCGTCGAACACGGCGAAGACCGCCTTGCTGGCCTCGGTGTACGCCTCGAAGCGCGGCGGCACGACGATCGCTTCGGGGCAGAGTCGGAGCGCGCGCCGATGACTCATCGCAGTCTCGACGCCCCGCGCTTTCGCCTCGTAGCTCGCGGCGAGCACGACCCCGCCGCCGACGATCACCGGCCGCCCGCGCAGGCGAGGGTCGTCCCGCTGCTCGACGGACGCAAAGAACGCGTCCAGGTCGGCGTGGAGGATCGTCGCCGCGGCCTGCACGAACATATGTTCGCCCAATCGTCGACCGGATTCAAGACCGATCGGCTTCGCCTAGTCGGTCAGGGACTCGCCGACCGGTGCAACGAGGACATCCCGGACCGCCGGACTCAGTGGCGTTGGGACCCTCGACGTGATGACGAAGGCGATCCTTTCCCCGGCGCGCAGAGCGACCATCTCCTCGTACTGACGGATCTCGTCGTCGTCAGAGGTGATTTCTGCCTGCCAGGCTCTCGCTTCGTCGACTCCGGCCGGCGCGCTGATCTCGATCTCGCGAATCTGGGCCTGGAACCGGCGCCCTTCAGGATCCTGGACTAAGACGTCGAGCATGCAATTCCCGATTTCCTCGCGCTCGAGCTGATCGGCAAGGATGTCGAGCGCCTCAGCTGCCATCTGCTCGGTCGCGTAGACCTGCGCGCGCGAAGTCGCTCTGCCAACCGCGAGGTGCTCGAGTTCCTCACCCGTGGCCGTTCCGGTCATCGTCAGCTCGGAATAGTCTCCTGCGTCGCACGTCCAGATGAGCCCGACCGGCTTGCCGGGCTCCCAACCGGCAGGAAGATCTGTCTGCTCCAGCGTGATGGATTCTGCGACTTCCTGAGCCTCGGGCTCGATGATCACCTCGGCTCCGCGACTTCCAGGAGCTTGCTCGTTCCCGCAGCCTCCGACGGAGAGGATCAGGGCCGACGCGACCGCAAGAGCTCCCGTCCGGTTGCCTGCGCTCCTCACATTCGGTGCCGCCACGGCGTGAGAGCCTAGAGCCAGAGCTCGTACGACTGCAGCACGAGCCAGGGGGCGAAGCCCTGGCGGCGGAGGAGCCGGAGGGCGGGGAGGTTGTCCGCCTCCACCGAGAGGCCGATGACCTCGCCCGGGTGCTCGCCCCAGTACGCCTGAAGGACGGACGAGAGCAAGAGGTTGCCGACGCCGCGCGAGCGCTCCTGGGCGATGACCCCGATCTGGTAGGCCCAGCGGTCGCTCGGGTCGATGTTGAGGAACGCGAGCGGTTCGCCCGCGCGCTCCGCGAGGTAGATCGATCCTCGCGCCAGCCCGTCGCGCCAGGCCTCGTCCGGGAAGACACCCTCGGGAAAGGTCGCGTGGTAGAGGGCTAAGGCCGGCTCGAGGTCGTCCGCCTCGCCGCGGCGCACCTCGACGCCCTCGGGGCCGTCGGCCACCGCCTTGTGCTCCTCGGGCGCGAGCCGAAACACCGCGTTCGCCGGCCCACGCGGATGAAAGCCCTTGTGCTCGAGCAGCAGGCGCCCGGAGATGTTGCGCGGGCCGACCGAGCCGACGACGGTCCGGCGGCCGTGCTCGACGGCGATGGCGACGGACGCGTCCAGCAGCTCGCTTCCGAGTCTCTGGCCGCGGTAGCCGGGCGCGATCACCGGGCCGAAGAGGTCAGCGTGGCGAAAGCCCTTGGCCACCTCGACGCCGCCGAAGCCCACCACGTGGCCGTCCTCCTCGTCGACGAGCAGCGTTGCTTCCGGGGGCTCGTCCCAGTCGGAGAGCTCGCTCTCGAGCTCGTCGAGGGAAGCCCAGAGGGGGTTGCCGACCTGCTCCTCCGCCCGGCCGAAGGCCCGTCGGGAAAGCTCGAGGACGGCCGGGATGTCCTCCCGGCTGAAGCTACGCAAGCTGTTGGCCACGAAGCAGGCGGGGCGCGCTGCGCGCGTAGTCGAGGCCCGAGACCCAGGTGAGGATGAGGGCGACCAGCATGGCCCACCACGCGACGGTGTCGTCGACCGCGCCGCCTGCGGCGAGCCCGCCGAGCCCGGCCGCCACGGCCTGTGCCCAGGTCTTCAGCTTCCCGAGGTCGCGGGCGCCGATGACGACGCCGCGTTCGAGAGCAGCGAGGCGCAGGCCCGTGACCAGGAACTCGCGGGCGATTACGGCGGCCACCATCCAGGCCGGGAGGATGTCGCCGACCAGCATGATCAGCGCCGCCATCACGAGCAGCTTGTCGGCGACCGGGTCGAGGATGCGCCCCAGGTCGGAGGTGCGGTTGTTCCTTCGCGCCCACCAGCCGTCCACCCAGTCCGTCGCCATCGCGATTGCGAAGACGGCGGTGGCCCAGTAGTCGTGGTTGGGAAATTCCCAGGCAAAGAGCACCACCACGACCGGGACCGAGGCCGCCCTGGCGACCGTCAGGTGGTCGGCGAACGTCATGGCGGCAGAATACGCCGACATGACGGCCTTCCGGAAAGTCCTGGTCGCCAACCGTGGTGAGATCGCCGTCCGCGTCTTCCGGACGCTGCGCGAGCTCGGCATCGGGGCGGTCGGGGTGTATTCGGAGGCCGATCGCGGCTCGCTCCATATCGCCCTCGCCGACGAGGCATACCTGCTCGGACCGGGTGCGCCGGCGGAGAGCTACCTCCACCAGGAGCGGGTGCTGGACGCCGCGCGGAAGGCCGGCGCCGATGCGATCCACCCCGGTTACGGCTTCCTGGCCGAGAACGCCTCCTTCGCGCGGGCGGTGGAAGCAGCAGGGCTCACTTGGATCGGGCCGCCGCCGGAGGCGATCGAGGCGATGGGCTCGAAGGTCACCGCCCGGCGTCTGATGCAGGAGGCGGGAGTGCCCGTCATCCCAGGGACGAGCGAGGCGGTCGAGTCTGTGGAGGCGGTCCTCGCGCTCGGGGAGGAGCACGGCTGGCCGCTGGCGATCAAGGCCTCGGCCGGCGGTGGGGGCAAGGGGCTCAAGGTCGTGCGCTCGTCAGAGGAGGCGGAGCGTGCGCTCGCCTCCGCCCGGCGCGAAGGCGAGTCCTACTTCGCCGATGCGACGGTCTACGTCGAGCGCTTCCTCGAAGACCCGCGCCACGTCGAGGTGCAGGTGCTGGCCGATGCCCACGGCGCCGTCGTCCACCTCGGCGAACGTGACTGCACGATCCAGCGCCGGCACCAGAAGCTCGTCGAGGAGACCCCGTCGCCGGCGGTCGATCCTGAGCTGCGCGAGCGGATCGGGGCGATCGCGGTCGAGGCCGCACGGGCGGTCGGCTACCGGGGCGCCGGCACGGTCGAGGGTCTGCTCGACCGCGACGGTAACTACTTCTTCCTCGAGATGAACACACGCATCCAGGTCGAGCACACGGTCACCGAGCTCGTCACCGGCACCGACCTCGTGCGTGAGCAGGTCCTCGTCGCCGCGGGCGAGCCGCTCTCCTTCGCCCAGGCGGACGTGCGCTTCTCCGGCCACGCGATCGAGTGCCGCATCAACGCGGAGGACCCGGCCGCCGGGTTCCTGCCGACCCCCGGGACGATCACCGCGTACCGCGAGCCGGCAGGGCCGGGCGTCCGCGTGGACTCGGGCGTCGCCGAGGGCTCCGAGGTCGTCGACCTCTACGACCCACTCGTCGCCAAGCTCGTCGTCTGGGACACCGACCGCGAGCGGGCGCGCCAACGCATGCTGCGCGCGCTCGGCGAGTTCCGCATCGAGGGCGTGACGACGCTCGTCGGCTTCCACGAGGCACTGCTCGTCCACCCGTGCTTCGTTGCCGGCGAGACCTGCTTCGGCCTGGTCGAGTCGATCGCCGAGGGGGTGCGGGCAGAGCCGGCTGCGGCCCCCGCCCTCGGCCCGGCCCGCGTGCGCGAGCAGGCGGTCGCTCTCGAGTTGGACGGCCGGCGTTTCGAGGTGACCCTGCTCCGCCCCGAGCCGCCGCACGCCGAGCTGGCGCGACGTCGCCGCGACCGCACCGGCGGCGGCGCGCACCACTCGGCCGCCCGCGAGGCGGTCGTGAGCCCCATGCAGGGCACGGTGCTCGCCGTCGAGGTCGGCGACGGAGACGAAGTCCGCGAGGGCCAGGTCATCTGTGTCGTCGAGGCGATGAAGATGGAGAACGAGATCACGGCCCACCGGCCCGGCCGGGTCACGGGGCTCACGGTCGCCGCCGGCGAGCCGGTCACGACGGGCCAGGTCATCTGCGTCGTCGCTCGGGACGGCGAGCTCGGCCCGGAAGAGTAAGGCCAGGCGGCCCTAGCTGTAAGGTAAGCCTTACAGTTCCGCTACGCTAGGTTCGTGGCAGTGAGCGTGGAGCCGAGGACGAAGGCCGAGAGCCGTGCATTCTGCGCCGCCGTCTCGACTGCCAACGCCGAACCGCTGGCCGCGACGGCGAGCCGGATCGACAGCTGGATCGTGCTCGAGTATCGCGGCCTCTGGGATCGCGACGTCCTCGGTGCCAGTCTCCTCTCCGACGAGCTCAAGACCCATCTCCGCGAGCAGCTGCGCGTCCTCGGGCCGTCCCGCCTGCTCTTCGTCAAGAAGCCCGAGCGCCGCGTCCACGCCCGCAGGCAGGTCTGGTTCGGGACGTCCCACGCGGGGGCGGAGCGCTTCTTCCAGCTCGAGGTCGACCACCTCGACGATCTCCGCGGGTTCGACTTCGCCGGGTCGCTGACGGGCGGCGCGGTGCCCGGGGTCCCGCTCGACCACCCGCTCCTCGTCGTCTGCACGCACGGCAAGCGCGATCGCTGCTGCGCCAAGAACGGCATGCCCGTCTACGACGCTCTGCGCGAGCGGGTGGACTCCGACTGGGTCTGGCAGTCGACGCACGTCGGCGGCGACCGCTTCGCAGGCAACGTCGTCGTCCTGCCGCAGGCGCTTTACTACGGGCGCGTCGAGCCGGGCGACGCTGCCGGGCTGGTCGAGGCGCATGCGGCCGGGTGCATCGAGCTCGAGCGCTACCGAGGCCGCGCCGCCTATACCTTCGAGGTCCAGGCCGCGGAGCACGCGCTCCGCGAGTCCGAGGGCCTCCTGGGCATCGACGACCTCTCGCTGCTCGGCTGGCGCCGGAGCGGCGACGACGCCTGGGCGGTGCGTTTCCGTGGGCCCGACGGCGGCGTCCGTGAGGTCGACGTCGTCGCCGCGGACAGCGGCGAGCAGGTGTACCTCACCTGCGGGGCGGCCGAGCCGAGCCGGCCGCGCCACTACTCGGCGACCGAGATCCGCCGGGTCTAGAGAATCCGCAGGAAGCCCTCGCGCACGAGCCGGCGCACCAGGACGAGCCTGCCGGGATCGTCGAGCTCGCCCGGGAGCTCCGACGGCCGGAACGGATCGTCGGCCTCGAAGCAGGCGACCACCTCGGCGCGGGCCTGGGGCGGGAAGCGCACCTCCCGGCCCTCGAAGACGAGTGTGGCGCCCTCGTCGCCGTCCTCGAGATCGGCGATAACCGTGCTGCGCCGCTCGACGGGCGTCTCGACGTCGAGACGCTCGAGCGCGCGGAGCTGCGAGAGGCCGTCCTCGCGGATCGGGCGGCGCGTCTCGAGGAAGCGCCGGCGCCGGCGCCGCGCCACGTCCTCGCGGTCGAGCCGGGCGCGAAGTCGCTCGGCGATCTCGTCCGCCTGGTCTCGGTCGGCGTCGACTCCGCGGCGGAGGTCGGCGTCCTGCTCGAGCGGCGCGAGCGCCGCCTTGGCCGCGTCGAGCCACGTGTAGGCGTTGATCCCGATCGTCAGGTGAAGCGAGTCGCTGTCCGACGTCTCCGCCTGGTGCAGCCAGCCGCGCGGGAGGTAGAGCGTGTCCCCGGCGCGGAGCGTCAGGTCGGCGGTCGGCTCGCCGTGGTCACCGAGTGACTTCGAGTAGCGCTGGTGCTTGAGCGGCAGCTCGAGCAACGGGTCGTAGAGGAGCCACCGCTTGTCGCCGGCGATCTGGAGCACGAGCACGTCGTGGGTGTCGTGGTGAACGGCGAAGCCCTGCGAACCCCGCGGTGTGTAGTACGAGTTCACCTGGACCGGGTGGCCGATCGCCTCCTCCAGCTGCCGACAGAAGACGGCCAGCGGGTGCCAGTTGACGTGCAGGGCCTGCAGGACGATCGTCGCGCCTGCCTCCCATTCCGCGAGGACGCGCGGCACGTCGGCCGTCTTCGTGAAGGCCGGCCGCCAGGGCACGTCGGCGGTGTAGGCGCCGAGGTCGAGCTGCCCGCCCTCGCGCACCAGTCGGAAGCCGGGATAGCGAATGGCGGTGGAGCAGACGAGCCGCTCGACGTCGGCCTCGGAGAGGAGGTCGTCGAAGCGCCCTGGCTCGTCGCGCGAGACGACGAGCGGCTGCTGCTCCCAGTGCTCGGCGAAGAACGTGTCCGCGGAGATGGGCTCGAGACAGCGCCCGAGCGCCGCGTCCGCCGTTCTACGCGTCCGTGTCGTCCGCGTCGGCGTCGGTCGCGTCCGTGTCGGCGTCGTCGGCGTCCGTGTCGGTCGCGTCGCCGTCGGTCGTGTCCGTGTCGTCCCCGTCCGCGTCTGCCTGCGGATCGAGGCGACCGCCTTCGGTGGTTGTCCGGATGTCGTCCTCGTTCAGCGTGCTCATGGCTTCCTCCTCAGAGGGGTTGGGGAGAACGCTACAGCGTCCGGCGGTATACCCGAAAGCGGGCCGGGGCGAACGCCGGCGGCGGCTAGGGCGTCGCGCAGGCGGGCGCGTCGAGGCGGAGAACGGCCTGGTCGTAGCGCGCGTCGAGAAGCTCGCCGCCGCGCAGCTTCGCCTCGAACGTTTCGCGGTCGCCCGACCGTCTGGCTTCGAGGGCACCGTCGGCGAGGTCGAGCATCGCCTGGCTGAGGTCGGATGCGCGGGCGGCCGCGTCGGCGTAGTTGTCCGGCGGCGTCAGCGCAACGAAGTCCTCCGAGAAGTCGGCGAAGATCGTCCGCCAGCCCCGGAGCCGGGCGACGGGGTCGGCCTCGGAGACCTCCCGCTCGAGGTCGCGCAGCCGCTCGTTGCGATCGGCGCAGAGGTCGCTGAGCTCGAGGATGTAGCGGCGCTCGGCAGCGGTGCGCTTGTTGGGCGGGATCGCGTGCGTGCTCCCGGCCTCGATCCGCGCAGCGAACTCGGCCGCGTCCCTGGGCGGTGCGTCGAAGAGCGTGCTTCCGAGCGCGACTGCGCCGCCGAGAGCGACGGCGATAACGGCCAGGATGACTCCGGCCTTGGCGAGCGTCTGCGCAAGTCTCACGGGGTTCCCCTGGCCAGCATCGCCCGTTCGAGGCTCCGCCTCATGGTCAGAACGAGTGATTGGCCGTTTTCGGCTACGGCTTCGCTAGACTCGCGCCCGGCCGTGGATCTCTACGAGTACCAGGGGAAGCAACTCTTCGCCCGCGCGGGAATCCCGGTGTCGGAGGGTCGCGTCGCGACGACGCCCGAAGAGGCCCGGGCGGCCGCCGAGGAGCTGGACGGCCAGGTGGTCGTCAAGGCCCAGGTGCTCGTCGGGGGCCGCGGCAAGGCCGGCGGGATCAAGCTCGCCGACACGCCCGAGGAAGCCCAGGCGCACGCCGAGGCGATCCTGGGAATGGACATCCGCGGGCATGTCGTCCGCCGGCTCTGGATCGAGCAGGCCTCCGACATCGCCAAGGAGTACTACCTCTCCATCACCTTCGATCGGGGCGAGAAGAAGCCGCTCTTCATGCTGACGACCGAGGGCGGTGTGGACATCGAGGAGGTCGCGGCCACGAACCCGGACGCGCTGGCGCGACTCCACGTCGACCCGCTCGAAGGCTTCCAGCCCTGGCAGGCCCGCTGGCTGGTCTTCAAGGCCGGCATCGCCGATCCGTCCGAGCAGAAGCAGGTGCTCGCGCTCGTGGAGAAGCTCTACCGGACGTTCGTCGAGTTCGACGCGATGCTCTGCGAGGTGAACCCGCTCATCGTCACGCCCGATGGTGAGGTGAAGGCGCTCGACTCGAAGTTCACCGTCGACGACAACGCGCTCTACCGGCACCCCGACATCGCCGAGATGCGCGACGTCGAGGCTGCGGACCCGCGCGAGCGGCTGGCGCGGGAGAAGGGCGTCACCTACGTGAAGCTCGACGGCGAGGTCGGCATCCTCGGCAACGGGGCCGGCCTCGTCATGGCCACGCTGGACGTGATCGATCAGGTCGGCGGACGGCCGGCGAACTTCTGCGACCTGGGCGGCGGCGGCGACGCGCAGGGCGTCGTCGACGCCCTCGAGGTGATCACCTCGGACGAGCAGGTGAAGGCGATCCTCTTCAACATCTTCGGCGGCATCACGCGCGGCGACGAGGTGGCCCGTGGGATCCTGACCGCGCTCGGGCAAATGGCGATCGACCACCCGATCGTCGTCCGTCTCGACGGCACGAACGCCGAGGAGGGGCGGCGGATGCTCCAGGAGGCCGCGCCCCCGAACCTCTACGTCGAGGAGACGATGCTCTCGGCGGCCGAGAAGGTGGTCTCGCTCCAGTGACGGCGAACGTCTGGAACGACCGCGCCGAGGCCTACCGGCAGAGCGAGGCGCACCGGGAGGGCCCGGACCTCGACCTGATCGTCGAGTGGGCCGAGGGTGCGCGCACGGCGGTCGACGTCGCGTCGGGTGGAGGCCACGTGGCGCGCCGGCTGCGCGAGTCCGGGCTGAGCGTGGTCACGGTCGACCCCGCCCCCGGAATGCGCGCCGATGTGCAGGCCGCGGCAGAGGACCTGCCGTTCGCCGACGGCAGCTTCGACCTCGCCGCCTGCCGCGTCGCGGCGCACCACTTCGCCGACGTCGCGGCCGCCGTGCGCGAGCTGGCCCGGGTCGCGGCCGACCGCGTGCTCGTCGTCGACAACCTCGATATGGGCGAGGCGGCCGAGGAGGCCGAGCGGCTCCGCGACCCTTCGCACGTTCGCAACTACGACGAGGCCGAGTGGCGGCGGCTCTTCGAGGAGGCCGGCCTGCGGGTCGAGGAGGCGCGCGTCTTCGAGCGCCCGATCGACCTCGAGGCGTGGCTCGAGCGCGCTGGGTGCCGCGGCAGGGACGCCGAGCGCGTCCGCGAGCTCATGGGCGACCACGTGGACGGTGACCGGATCAAGCTCGACCGGATCGCGCTCAAGGGGGTGCACGCCTAACCATGGCGATCATCGTCGACCGCAACACACGCCTCGTCATCCAGGGCATCACCGGCCGCGAGGGCTCGTTCCACGCCACGCGGAACCTCCACTACGGGACGAACGTGGTGGCCGGCGTGACCCCGGCGAAGGGCGGGGAGAGCGTCGAGGGCATCCCGGTCTTCGACACGGTGCGGGACGCCGTCGCCGAGACGGATCCGAACGTGGCCATGGTCTTCGTCCCGGCGCGGTTCGCCGCCGACGCGATCTACGAGGCGGTGGACGCCGGCATCGAGACCGTCATCTGCATCACGGAGGGAATTCCGGCCCACGACATGCTCCGCGTCTACAACTACGTGCGCCCGCGCGGGGCCACGCTCGTGGGCCCGAACTGCCCGGGCGTCCTCTCGCCGGGCAAGGCGAACGTCGGGATCATCCCCGCCGAGATCTTCAGCGAGGGCCCCGTCGGGCTCGTCTCCAGATCCGGCACGCTCACGTACCAGATCGGGCACGAGCTGACACAGCTCGGTATAGGCCAGTCGACTATCGTCGGAATCGGGGGGGACCCCGTCGTCGGGTCGTCGTTCATCGACGTCCTCGGCCGCTTCGAGGCCGATCCCGAGACCGAGATCGTCGTCATGGTCGGCGAGATCGGCGGGTCCGAGGAGGAGAAGGCCGCCGACTTCATCGGCTCCGAGATGACGAAGCCGGTGGTCGCCTACATCGCCGGCTTCACGGCGCCCCCCGGCAAGACCATGGGCCATGCCGGGGCGATCATCTCCGGGAGCGCGGGCACGGCGCAGGCGAAGAAGGATGCCCTCGAGGCGCACGGCGTCCGTGTTGGGACGAGCCCGACCGAGGTCGCGCGACTAGCCGCCGAGGTCGCCGGCGCCCGCACCTAGCCGGCCGCGACGCCTCGCGCGGACCCAGCCGAGACCCTGGCGTGCGCCGCCGGTGAGGCCGACGACCGCGAGCGCGAAGGCGAGAAAGAGGAAGGCCTCCGGGAGCGGCCCTGCCGGCTCCGCCTCCCTGGGCGGGGGCCCGGCCAGCGATCCGTTCTCCTCGCGGACGCCGACGGAGCGCTGCTCCGGGGGCGGCGCCTCCAGCGGGTAGCGCTGCCAGAGCTCGCCGAGGTCGGGGGCCTGCGACTGCGCGCTCGCGGGGACGATCGCGACCGCTCCGGCCAGGGCCGGCACGGCGAGCAGGACACAGAGGGCTCGGAGCAACATCAGGCGTGGACCGTCAGCGGGGTGCCGATGGGCATGAGCCTGGCCAGCCGGCGGATCGCCGCGTTGCGGAGGCGGATGCAGCCGTGGGAGACGGCGCCGGGGAGGAGGTCGGGCCGGTTCGTCCCGTGGATGCCGATGAACCCGCCGGCCGGCCAGTCGGTCAGGGTCGCCGACCGCGCGCTCGTGCCGAACGCGATCGGCCCGTAGAACGGGTTGCGGAAGCGCGTCAGCTTGTTCCGCACGTAGAAGCGGCCGCGCGGTGTGGGGAACCGCGCGGCGCCGACGCCGACCGGCGCCCGGAAGATTGCACGCCCCGCTCGCAGGAGCGTGGCCTGCCGGTCGCTCAGGTCGACGATCAGGTGGGTGTCGACGATGCCGTACCCGCCGAGCGCGGCCCGCGGCACCCAGCCCTCGGAGTTGTTGGGGAGGATCGGGAGCCGCACGAGGATCCAGAGGTCGCCGGCCGAGCTCCGCCGCCGGTCGAGCACGAGCGCGAGGTTCGTCGTGCCCTCCGGCGTACGGGCCTCGAGCCGGCCAAGTGGCTCGAAGCCCGCTCCGGGTCCCGCGCGCGCTGTCGCGGTGTGCTTGACGACCGCCCACGTGGACTCGTGGGCGGCGGCCGGGAGGGCCTGGGGCACAGGGATCTCGAAGGCGGGCTCAGGTGCGTCCGCAAGCGCCGTGCCGCCTGTCTGCAACGCGGCGGCGGGCGCCTGCGCCGGGCCTTCGCCTCCGCCGATGGCGACGGAGGCGAAGGCGGCGACGGCCGCAGCCAGACCAAGGACGGCCGCGAGCTCGAACCTCGTGCGCCGCGAGTGCCTCATCCGGTGAACGGCGGCGCCTTCCCGGCGCTCGTGCGCGGGCTCCTCACGACGAAGCGGGTCTTTCGAACGAGGCGAAGCGTCTCCGCCTCGCTCGACGGCTGGTCGAATGGCTCGACGGCGGGCTGCTCGCCGGCGATGTACCGAATCCAGGCGGCATGGCGCGCCTCCACCGAATGGATGCCGACGGCCGCGGCCAGCACCTCGGGCGATTCGATCTTGGGGGCCTGGCCCTTGTAGGCGGCCGTGCCGAGATCCTCGAAGGCGACCGCCGTGCGCACGAAGCTCGGCGGATCCTCCGTCACCCCGCGGAAGTCGAAGAACGGCCTTGCCACCGCTCGGCGGCCGAGTACCTTGCGTAGGGCCTGCACGTGCGCGCGCTCGACGGCGCCCACGACGCGGGTCAGGCGCGCAGCCGGCCCCTGGAGGGCGCCTTTGCGCTCGGCCTCCGTGTAGAAGGCGTCCTGGAGGTACTCGAGCGTGAGCGCGTAGTTGAGGATGGCCACATCGCCTCGCGACAGCGCGGCCGCCGCGCGGTCGGGCCGTCCAAGTGTGACCACCGTGGCGACGCCTCCGGCGGCCACTTTGAGGAAGCCGCCTCGGGAGGAGCGCGGAAGCCGGTCGAGCGACTCCCTGATCGCGCCGTCACGATCGAGGTCCTCGAGCGACAGGTTGGGAATGTCTCGAAGGGCCAAGGTCCCTCCCCTCAGCTCGCCTGCAGGAAGCCGGTTTTGTCGAGCGTCGCCTCGACCTCGGCAGGCGACAAAGGCCGGTCGACCGCCTGCGCTGCGGGCGGCCGGCCGACGATCGCGCGGATCCAGGCCGCATGCCTCGCGTCGACCGAGATGATCGTCGCGGCGGCTCGGAGCCCGGCCTTCGTCAGGTTCGCCGCCTGGCCGTTGTAGGCGCCGACGGCCACGTCCTCGAGGGTCGCGGCCGCCTCGGCGAACGTGACGGGATCCGCCGTCGCGTCACCGAAGTCGGCCGCGGGCGCTTCGGCCGCCGCGGCGCCGAGCGCCTCCTCGAGGTAGCCGACGTGCTCGCGTTCGTGGGCGGCGGCGGTCTTCGCGAACTCGAGCAGCTCGACGCCGAGTTCGGCCCGTTCAGCCGCCTCCGCGTAGAACGCCGCCTGCAGCTGTTCGAGCTGCAGCGCAAGCGCGAAGATCTCCGCGTCCTGCTCGGCGGACTGCGCCGAGACGGCGAGCTTCGGCAGCCCGGCCGCGAGTGCGCCGCCTGCCAGGAGTGTGCCCCCGGCCAGGACCGCGCGCGTGAGAAACCCCTCCCTAGAGGCCGAAGCCTCTACCTGCGAATGCCCGGTTGTTCGTGCCACAGTTGTCCCCCTCTCTCCAACCGCCGGCTCGTATTCGCAGCGGGGACCTGATCGGTTCGGTCCGGATCCTCGGCGTCCGGTGGCCGTCAGTAGACTCGTGCCATGAGCCTCATCTCCTTTGCCCGGGGCATTCCGGGCCCGGATCTCCTGCCGATCGATGAGTTCGGCGACTGCGCGAAGGCCGCCCTCGCGCGCGACGGCGCCACGGCGCTCAACTACGGGCCGCCGCTCGGCTACCTGCCGCTGCGCCGCTGGATCGCCGACCGGCACGACATCAACGTCGAGCGGGTCATGATCACGAACGGCTCTCTGCAGGCGTTCAACTTCCTCGCCCGCCACCACGTCCAGGCCGGCACCCGCATCTTCGTCGAGGCGCCCTGCTACGACCGCTCGCTTCAGATCCTGCGGCGGCTGGGCGCCGAGGTGGAGTCGATCCCGCTCTCCGACGACGGCATGGATCTCGACGCGCTCGAGCAGGCGCTCTCGGCCACGAGCGGCCCGAGCCTCGTCTACACGATCCCCACCTTCCAGAACCCGAGCGGCCGGACGCTCTCGGAGCCGAACCGCCACCGCCTGCTCGAGCTTGCCCGCGCACATGGCGCGACCGTCCTCGAGGACGATCCGTACGGCCTCCTTCGCTTCGGCGGGAAGGGCCTGCCGCGGCTCTTCGAGCTCGCCGGCGGGGACGGCGTCATGTTCATGTCCTCCTTTTCGAAGACCGTGGCCCCGGGGATCCGCGTCGGGTACGCGATCCTTCCGGAGGAGCTGATGGGCGCCATGCAGACGCTCGTCTTCGAGAACTACGTCTCCCCGGTGATGTTCGTTGAGGCCACGCTCCACGAGTTCGCCTCGCGCGGCCGCTTCGACCCGAACGTCGAGGCGATCCAGGAGGCGCTGCACGCCCGGCGGAACGCGATGATCACGGCGCTCGCCCGCGAGATGCCCGAGGGGACGAGCTGGAACGAGCCCGACGGTGGCTACTTCCTCTGGGTCGAGCTGCCGGGCGGGCTGAGCGCGGAGAGCCTGCTCGCGCAGGCGGACGAGGTCGGCGTCGCCTTCATCAAGGGGCCCGACTTCTTCTTCCACGGCGGCGGCGAGTCGGCCATGCGCCTCGCGTTCTCGTACGAGCGGCCCGAGGCGATCGACGAGGGCGTCACGCGGCTCGGCCGGCTCGTGCGCGAGGCGCTCGCCGTCGCGGCGTGACCCGGCCCGCGTACGAGACGGCCAGGCTCGACGAGCTCGACCGCTTCGGCGACGGTGACTTCGACACGATCCCGATCCGAATCCCGCTCGGGATCGCGGCGTTCGGGGTCAACGCCTATGGCTCGCGTGAGGCGGGCGGGCATGTCATCGAGGAGCACGACGAGCTCGGAGCGGGGGCGGGGCGGCACGAGGAGCTCTACTTCGTGCTCGCCGGCCACGCCATCTTCACGGTCGGCGGCGAGGAGCTCGACGCGCCGGCGGGCACGCTCGTCTTCGTCCGCGACCCGGCGACCCGACGCGGCGCGAGCGCGGTCGAGCCCGACACGACCGTGCTCGTCGTCGGCGGGACGGCGGGGAAGGCCTTCGAGCCCTCGCCCTGGGAGGCGTGGCTCGAGGCGCTCCCCTTCTACAGCGCGAAGGACTACGACCCGGCCGTCGAGATCATGTCCCGGGCGCTCGAGCAGCATCCCGACAACCCGAACGTCCTCTACAACCTCGCCTGTTGCGAAGCGCTCGCCGGGCACCGGGACGATGCGCTGGCCCACCTAGCCCGCGCTGCCGAGCTCGATCCGCGCGTGCCCGGGTGGGCGGCAACGGACTCCGACCTCGACCCGATCCGCGACGCGCTCTAGGCCGCGGCGTGGGCCCGGACCTGCGTGCGGGCGACCAGACGGGCCTGGTCCGGAGGTTCGAGCCTCGCAGGTTTGGCGGACCTGAATGTCGGGCAAGGGCCTTCCGCCAGGGCGCACAGCGCCGCCTGGCGAAAATAGCAGTCTTTGCAGGTGATTTGCCGCCTCTTTGCCATCGATCCGGGGCCGACCATCTTATGGCCACAGGGCCTCGGGGGTAAGCGTTGCCCCAACGAAAAACACGGAATTTCCGCAAGGTTCCGTCGCGGTGTTGACAAGGCGGAAAACTAGTTCGTCGCCAGCGCGGACAACGCTTCGTCGACCGTCGAGACGGCGATGACACGGAGGCCCTCGACGGCATTCTTGGCGTCCTCGTAGTTGCCGTCGGGCACGAGGAAGATGTCCGCGCCCGCGTTCTTGGCGCCGATCGCCTTCTGCTTGACCCCGCCGATCGGATGCACCGACCCGTCGAGTGCGAGCTCGCCCGTGGCCACGATCGTCCGGCCACGGTCGATGTCGTCGCCGAGCTCGTCGACGATGTCGAGCGCGAAGGCCAGCCCGGCCGACGGGCCGCCGATCCCTCCCGCGTTGATCTTGATGTCGACCGGGAACTCGAACTCGTCGGCGTCCTGGACCTGGACGCCGACCACAGCGCGGTTCGCGTCCCCCTCGAGGGCCCGCGTCCCCACCGTGAGCTCGACCCGCTTGCCGTCGCGTTCGACCGTGATCTCCACGTCGTCGCCCGGCTCGACGTCGGCGAAGGCCTGGCGGAGCTCGTCGGTGCCGGTGATCTTCTCGCCGTTCGCCCCGACGATCACGTCGCCCACCTGGAGCTCGCCGTCCGCGGGCGAGCCCGGCTGGACGAGCCCGACCTCTGCGCCCCTCGGGGTGACCTTCACCTCGCGCCCAAGCTCCCGGAGGGCCACGGTGATCGCGATCTTCTGCGAGAGGGTCATGTCGTTCAGGCTCGAGCGCCGGCGCTGCTGGTCGCTGACGCCCTCGGGGTTGAGCACGCGCTCCGGGATGAGGGTGCCGTCCTCCCGGAGGGGCGGCAGAAGCCGCTCGAGCAGACTGGCGCGCCCGACCCGGACGTCGACCATGTAGATCTCGTTGCTCTGACCCGCCTTCTCACCCGGGATCTTCACGAGCGGGTCAGTCGGCCGGGCCTTGTCCGGGAGGATGAGGTAGTAGTTCGACGGGATCCACGTCAGCGCGATGCCGGCCACGACCACGACCAGGACCAGGGCAAGGAGGATGGTGAGGCGACGGCGCACGCAGCGATCGTAGCCCCGGGGTTCGGCGCTCCGCCGCGATCTTAGGAGGTTCTTAGCTCGTGAGGACCGAGACGACGTCCTGGACAGCGGCCGCGGACTCGTCGAGGGCGGCGCGCTCGGCATCCGTGAGGTCGAGCTCGTAGATCTCCTCGATGCCGCGGGCGCCGAGCTTCACGGGGACACCCATGTAGAGGTCGTCGATCCCGTACTCGCCCTGGAGCAGCGCAGTGCACGGAAGCACGCGCTTCTGGTCGAGCATGACGGAGTCCACCATTTGCGCGACGGCGGCGCCCGGCGCGTACCACGCGGAGGTGCCGAGCAGCTCGACGACCTCGCCGCCGCCCTTGCGCGTCCGCTCGACCATCGCCTCGATCTCGGCGGCGCTCGCGAGCTTCGTCAGCGGCACGCCTCCGACGGTCGTCGCCGAGACGACGGGGACCATCTGGTCGCCGTGGCCTCCGAGCACCATGGCTGTGACGTCCTTCGCCGAAGTCCCCGTCTGCCAGCTGATGAAGGTGCTGAAGCGGGCGGTGTCGAGGATCCCGGCCATGCCGAAGACCCGCTCCCGCGGCCAGCCGGAGGCGTTCTTGGCGACATGGCACATGGCGTCGAGCGGATTGGAGACGACGATGAGCACGGCGTCCGGCGAGCGCTCGATCGCCTCACGGGTGACGGTGCCGACGATCTGCTCGTTCGTGGTGACGAGGTCGTCGCGGCTCATGCCCGGCTTGCGCGGCAGGCCGGCGGTGACGACGACGACGTCGGAGCCGGCCGTGTCCTCGTAGCCGTTCGACCCTCTAACCGCCGGCTCGTAGCCCAGCACGGGCCCCGCTTCGTCGATGTCGAGCGCCTTCCCCTGCGGGAGGCCCTCCTTGATGTCGACGAGGACGACGTCGGCATAGTCCCGCCGAGCGATCTCCTGGGCCGCGGTCGCCCCGACGTTCCCCGCTCCGACGACCGTCACTTTCCGTCTCAAACCCGAACTCCCATCGTGTCGATGATCGCGTCCGCGACCTCGCGCGTCCCGACGGCGGTCGGGTCGTCTCGGTCCGGCTTCATGTCGTAGGTGACGGACGTGCCCTCGGCGATCACGGTGGCGATCGCGCTCTCGAGCCGGTCGGCTGCGTCGCGCTCATCCAGGTGGCGGAGCATCATCACGCCCGAGAGCATCATCGCCATCGGGTTGACCCGGTTTTGACCCGTGTACTTGGGCGCCGAGCCGTGCGTGGGCTCGAAGACCGCCGCGTAGGTGCCGAAGTTGCCGCCCGGCGCGAGGCCGAGCCCGCCGATCAGACCGGCGCAGAGGTCGGAGACGATGTCGCCGTAGAGGTTCGGCAGCACGAGGACGTCGTACTCCTCCGGCCGCTGCACGAGCTGCATAGAGAGGTTGTCCACGATCTTGTCCTCGAACTCGATGTCCTCGTTCTCGGCGGCCACCTCGCGCGCCACGCGAAGGTAGAGCCCGTCCGTGAACTTCATGATGTTCGCCTTGTGCACGGCCGTGACCTTGCGGCGGCCGTTGCGGCGCGCGTAGTCGAAGGCGAACTCGACGATCCGGCGCGTGCCGGTCACCGAGATCGGCTTGATCGAGATCCCGGAGTCCTCCCGGATCGTGCCGAGCTCGTGTCGCTCGATCCAGTCGATCAGCTCGAGCGCCTCCTCGGTGCCCTCCTCCAGCTCGATGCCCGCGTAGAGGTCCTCGGTGTTCTCGCGGATGACGACGAGATCGACCGTCTCGTAACGGGAGCGGACGCCTGGGTAGCTCTTGCACGGCCGCACCTGCCCGTAGAGGTCGAGGCTCTTGCGCAGGGCCACGTTCACCGACCGGAAGCCCGTTCCGACGGGCGTCGTGATCGGCCCCTTGATCGCGGTCCCGTTCCGCTTGATCGACTCGAGCACGTGGTCGGGGAGCGGGTTGCCGCCGTAGCGGTCCATCACGTCGGCACCGGCTTCCTGGACGTCCCATTCGAGCTCGACGCCGGTCGCATCGAGGACACGGCGGGTCGCCTCGGCGATTTCGGGCCCCGTCCCGTCGCCGGGGATGAACGTCACGCGATGCGGCATGGGCGGGCTGAATTGTATGCGGCGCCCGCCGCTTGCGGCCGTTCGATACGGTGCCGCTGACAGGGAAGGGAGCCCATGAACGACTTCAAGCCAGGGCTCGAGGGCATCGTTGCCGTCGAGACGGAGATCGCCGAGCCGGACCGCGAAGGCGGCTCGCTTCGCTACCGCGGCGTCGACATCGAAGAGCTCGTCGGCCGCTATCCGTACGAGAACGTCTGGGGGCTCCTGGTCGACGACGATCTCGACTCGAAGATGCCCGAGCCGGAGCCGTACGACCCGGCGAGCCTTACCGGCGACGCGCCCGCCGACCTCCAGGCCGAGACCGCGCGCCTCGCCGGCGACTGGGGCCTGGGCAAGCTGAACGAGATCTCGGACGAGCAGGCCCGCGAGGACCTCGGCCGCCTGTCCGCACAGATGATGTCCATCGTCGCCCGCTCGGCGAGGATCGCCGACGGCAAGACGGACGTCGTCCCGGACGACCTGGTCGACCAGGGCACGACCGCCGCGGAGACCTTCCTCCTGCGCTGGCGCGGAGAGGCCGACCCCCGTCACGTCAAGGCCATCGACACCTACTGGATCTGCACCGCCGAGCACGGCCTGAACGCCTCGACCTTCACCGCGCGCGTCGTCGCCTCGACAGGCGCCGACTGCGGCGCGTCGCTCTCCTCGGCGGTCGGCGCGCTCTCGGGCCCGCTCCACGGCGGGGCCCCCGCCTATGTGAAGCCGATGCTCGAGGAGGTTGCGGCGTCCGGCGACGCCGAGGCATGGGTGCGCGACGCGCTCGCGAGCGGCAAGCGGATCATGGGCTTCGGACATCGCATCTACAGGGCCGAGGATCCGCGCTCGCGCATCCTCAAGCGCACCGCCGAGGAGCTCGGGTCGCCGTACGTCGAGGTTGCCCAGGATCTCGAGCGCGCCGCCCTCGACGCGCTGCAGGAGCGCCACCCAGAGCGCGTCCTCGCGACGAACGTCGAGTACTACTCGGCGGTCGTGCTCGACGTGGCGGAGATCCCGCCGCCGCTCGCGCCGGCGATGTTCGCCTGCTCGCGCGTCGCGGGCTGGTCGGCGCACATCCTCGAGCAGAAGCGCACCGGGCGCCTCTTCCGGCCCTCCGCGCACTACGTCGGCCCCGCGGCCCGCTCGCTCGCGTGAGCTCTCTGGCCGACGCGGTCGGCCGCGCGGGCGAGATCGCCGACGAGCGCGAGCTCGCCGATCTCCGCCGCGCGGTCGACGACGAGCTGGAGGCCGCCGCCCGCAGCCGGGACTATCGCGAGCGGGCGCTCGCCTACCGGGCGATTGGGTCGCTCCGCTTCAACCAGAAGACCGAGCTCCTCCGCCGCGGGCTCGAGGACGACAGCCCGGCGGCGCGCGGCTCCGCCCTGCTTTCCCTCGAGCTGCTCTCGCGGACGCACCCCGGCGTCGTCAACGCCGTGCGGCCGACGCTGCACACCCTCGCCAACGAGGATCCGAACGCGGCCGTGCGCCGGCTGGCGATCCTGTCGCTGAAGAACGGATCGCCCCAGGCCGACACGTTGACGCTGCTCTCCCACCTGGCACAGGAGGCCGACGACAAGGATCTCCGGGCGGCGGCGGGTGCGGTGCACGCGGCGCTCAAGAAGAAGGCCGCCGCCCGCGCTTGACGGATCTTACTTCAGTTTGTAAAGCTTAACGCTTCAAAAACTGAAGTGTCTACAAGGAGGGGGATCCATGCCGGAGCGCGACATCCTGCAGGCTGCGAACGAGGTCTACGCGGACAGCTTCACGAAGGGTGACCTGCCCATGCCCCCGGGGCGGCAGTTGGCGATCGTGACGTGCATGGACGCCAGGCTCGACCCGGCGAGGTGCCTCGGGCTCGAAGAGGGTGACGCACACGTGATCCGGAATGCCGGCGGTCTTGTCACCGAGGACGCCCTGCGCTCGCTGATCATCTCGCACTGGCTGCTGGGCACGCAGGAGTTCGCCGTCGTCGCGCACACCGACTGCGGGATGCTGACCTTCTCGAACGACGACATCCACGCCAAGCTCCACGACGGGACGGGTGAGGATGCCGCCGACATCGACTTCAGGCCGTTTTCGGATCTCGACGACAGCGTTCGAGCGAGCGTGCAGGCGATTCGGGACTCGCCGCTGCTCCCCGACTCGATCGAGGTCTCGGGCTGGGTCTACGACGTCCGTTGCGGGCGGATCAACGAGGTCGTCGAGGTGGCCGTCTAGCGGTTGCAGCCGCAGACGCCGCGGTCCCGAAGCACCCCGCAGGCCGGGCAACGGCCCTCGTCGCGGTGCTCCAGCAGGCTGTAGCGCTCGGCCAGCCAGACGAGCAGTGTTCCGAGCCCTCCGCCGAGGGCGAGGATGCTGAGGAATTCGCTGTTGACTGTCTCCATGTCACGGTCGGGTTCGACGGGCGTGTGGATGTGCCTGGAAATAGGTTTCACGCCGTCGCCGATCCGAAACATGGGTATAGATCTCGGTCGTCCCGAGGTCGGAGTGGCCGAGCATCTCCTGGACGCTGCGGAGGTCGGCTCCGCCCTCGAGCAGGTGCGTCGCGAACGAATGGCGGAGGAGGTGGGGGTGGACCCGCTCGGGATCGAGACCGGCCTTGGCGGCGAGCCGGCGCACGATCAGGAACGCGCCGGCGCGGGTGAGCGGGCCGCCCTGGGCGTTGAGGAAGATCTCCGGGCGGTGGCGGCGGTCGAGGTACGGCCGTCCACGCGAGAGGTAGCGTCGCAGGGCTTCCACCGCCTGGGTGCCCAGAGGCACGACGCGCTCCTTGTCGCCTTTGCCGATGCAGCGGACGAGGCGGGCGTCGAGATCGACGCCGCCGCGCTCCAGGCCCACCGCCTCGCTCACGCGCAGGCCGCCCCCGTAGAGCAGCTCGATCAACGCCCGGTCGCGGAGGCTGCGTGGCGTCGTCCCGTTGGCTGACTCGATCAGCCGCTCCACCTCCCCGAGCGAAAGCGAGCGCGGAAGGCGCTGCCGCCTCCGCGGGAGGTCGACCTCGGCGGCGGGATTGTCCTGGCGGAGGCCGAGGGCGACGAGATGCCGGAAGAAGGTGCGCGCCGCGGCGGCGCGCCGGGCGACCGAGCTCGGCGCCTGGCCGCGGCCCCGCAGGTCGGCGAGCCAGCCCTCGATGTCGTCGGCGCCGGCCGTCGTGGGTGATCGGCCGAGGTAGGCGGTCAGGTCGGCCAGGTCCCGCCGGTACGCGTCCACGGTCCGCGGCGCGCGCCGGGCGGCGAGCAGCGCCAGGAAGCCCTCCACGGCCGCATCGGGCATGGCCGGGGTCTGACCCCGGCCATGGCCGTTCTGGTCAGGCGCGCGGGTGGGCACGGTCGTAGACCTTGCGGAGGCGCTTTGCGTCGACGTGGCTGTAGACCTGGGTCGTCGAGAGGGAGGAGTGGCCGAGCAGCTCCTGGATGGTCCGCAGGTCCGCCCCGCCCTCGAGCAGGTGTGTGGCGAAGGCGTGGCGCAGGCGGTGCGGGTTGGGGAGGAGCCGGCGCAGCATGGACGTGTCCAGTGGGTTGCCGCGTGTTGAGAGGAAGAGGGCATTCACCGCGCCCCTCGCGAGCTCGGGCCGACCGTGCTCCAGATAGACGCGCAGGCGATACGAAGCCTCCTCGCCGAGGGGCACGACCCGCTCCTTGCCGCCCTTCCCGCGGACGTGGACGAGCTCCTGCTCGAAGTCGACGTCGGCGAGCGTGAGGTCGACTGCCTCCTGTGCGCGCAGGCCCGCCGAGTAGATCAGCTCGACGAGCGCGCGGTTTCGGAGCCCGAGCGGGTCGTCAGCTTCGAGCCGGGCGAGAAGCGCGTCAGTCTCGTCGGGCTTCGGCGCGTGCGGCAACCGCCGGCGCCGGCGTCCCGAGACGGC
This sequence comes from uncultured Actinomycetes bacterium, assembly GCA_963811635.1. Classification (GTDB taxonomy): domain Bacteria; phylum Actinomycetota; class Thermoleophilia; order Gaiellales; family Gaiellaceae; genus JAIBJN01. Next base: position 2,161 of record CAWESB010000011.1, on the reverse strand, counting down.
GAGGTCGGGGACCCGGCTCGGGCCGAGGGTCGCACGCACCAGGGAGCGCACGGCGGCCAGCTTCCGGGCGATCGTCGTCTGGGCGAGCTTCCGCGGGCTCCGCCCGGGCCGGTCGGCCCCGAGCTCGGCCGCGTAGCTCGCGAAGGCGCGCGCGTCGAAGCCGACCAGCGTCAGGTCGTTGCGGCGGAGCCAGGCGGCGAGCTCCTCGAGGTCGCGCCGGTACGCCTTCCGGGTCGCGTCGGAGAGCGCCGGGCTGCGCAGGAAGCGATCGATGGCGGCGCTTGTGTCCACAGCAGGCAGTTCCGTCTTCGACCTAGGCTTCCTGCCGTGCTCCTCCGAAGCCGGGCCCGAAACCTCGTCCTCGCGAGCTGGGAGACGGACGCCGATTCGGTCGCGCGGGCCCTGCCCGGCCGCCTGGAGCCGGCCACGGTCGACGGCCGTCACCTCGTCACGATCGCCGCGCTCCGCTGGGCCGGCGGACGGCTCGGGATCCTCCCGGTGCCGCGCTTCTCGCAGATCAACGTGCGCCTCTACGCCCGGCACGGCGTCGAGACCGCGGTCGTCTTCGTCGGCATCCGCGTCACCACCCTCGGCATGGGCGGCGCTCTCCTGGGGATGCCGGTCCGTCTCTCGCGCGCGCGTGTGCGCGACGGAACCGTCGAGGCCCGCGGCCTCGGGATCTCGCTCCGGTACGAGCGCCGCGGGCCGGCGGAGCCCAGCGAGCTCGGCTCCCACGAGCTCGGGCTGTACGAGGCCGCTGGGCTCCGCAGCTTCCGCATCCACCGCGGGGAGGCGGCCTGGGAGCGGGCCGACGCGATCGCGCCCGTGCGCGCCGACCCGCTCCTCGCCCTCGGCTTCGCGGTCGAGGGATCGCCCGAGCTCCGCTACGTCGCAAGCACGACGTTCGAGGCGGAGCTCCCTCCCCGGCTTGCCTAGCCGAACTGCCGCTCGATGTTCTCGAACTCACGCACGAGCGAGGCGTGCTGCGACTCGAAGAGCTCGTCGCTCGACCCGGGGCCCTGGAACATCGTGAACGTGAACGCGCTCCTTCCGTCCGGGAGCTCGACCACGCGCGTCGGGAAAAGCGCCATCTCGGACTCGGTCGGGCCGGCGCGCATGTCGATCACGCCTGTGGCCTCGTCGGCCTCGATCGCGACGAAGAACTCGCCCAGCCCGTTGACGACCTTGTGACGCCCGTTCGCGACCTTCAGCTCGCGCGCGAACTCCGTCGCCCAGCGCGGCAGGTTCTCGACCTCTGCCAGGTAGGCGAAGACCTCCCCCTTCGGCGCGGGGAGGACGGTGGTGACGGTCTCTGACTTCATAGCGACATGACCTCCTTGAGGGACGTGGTGAGGACTGCGCGCTCGGCCGGCGGCAGGCGGCGATCGACGAGGGCGTCGAGGCCGGCGAGGACGCCCTCCGCGACCGGCTGGAAGGCGCGCGCCCGCGGTGTCAGGGAGATCCGGAACGCACGCCCGTCCTCGGGGTCGCGCTCGCGGCGAACGAGCCCCTCCCGCTCGGCGAGGCGGACGAGCGTCGTCATCGTCTGCTTCGCGAGGCGGGCTCTCGCCGCGAGCTCGCCCATGCGGAGCCCGTCCTCCTCGAAGAGGGGGAGGAGCACCGAGCCGTACGAGGGACGCACCTCCGGGAAGCCCTTACGCACGAACTCGGCGTAGAGGAGCTCGTTCCAGCGCTGCGTCGCCTTCGCCAGCAGGTACCCCAGGTTCTCGCGGTCTGCTCGCCGTGGTCGAGGCATTTAGTCCGATATCGGACTATATCACCTAGAGTCCGGGCGGGCGCTGCGGGGCGTCGGCGCCGATCCGCGTGCGGAGCCACTCCTCGACGCTTTCGTGCGGCTCGACCGTCGTCGTGTCGCCCTGGACCCGGACGGAGTAGATGTGCCCTTCGAGGCAGCGGTAGAGCTGCTCCTCGAACGGCTTCTTCCACCAGAGGACGCCGACTGCGCCCACGTAGGGCGCGCCGACCGTGACCGAGGGCGGTGAGTCGCAGCCGGGGCAGCGATGTTCGGGGTTCACGTCAGAAGCTTCCGCGTGCGCTCGTCGCGATAGTCGAGAACGCAGCTTCGAGCAAGACGGAGGACGAGGCCCTCGTCGAGGCCCGGAAGACTTTGCAAACGACGCAGCCCCATGGAGCAGGTCCT
>CAWESB010000010.1:0-166406 GCA_963811635.1 uncultured Actinomycetes bacterium | reverse complement strand
AAGTGCCGGTAGACGCTTCCGTGACTGACGCCGAGGGCGCGGGCGACGTCGACGACGTTCGCCTTGGCGGGGCCGTAGCGGCGAAGGACCTCCTCCGCCGCCTCGAGGATGCGATCCGCCGTGAGCGTCTCGGCCGCCATCCCGGGACGTTAGCCGCGCTCGCTATCGAGGATCGCCATTTGCTCGGCGTGGTAGCGCTCGCCTGCGATGACGTCGACCGGGACCGCCTCCTCGATGCGTGCCAGGTCGTCATGGGTGAGGTCGACGTCGACCGCGCCGAGCGACTCGGCGAGCCGCTCGCGGGTCCGCGCGCCGACGAGCGGGACGACGTCCTCGCCGCGGGAGACGACCCAGGCGATCGCGAGCTGGGCGACGGTCGCTCCTTCTCGGCGGCGACTGCGCGCAGCGCCTCGACGAGCTCCAGGTTGCGCTCGAGGTTCTCGCCGGTGAAGCGCGGAGCCGAGGCTCGGAAGTCATGCGGCGCAAGGGCCGCTTCCCGCTCCCTCGACCAGTGGCCCGAGAGAAGCCCGCGCGAAAGGACGCCGTAGGCGGTGACGCCGATTCCCAGCTCGCGGCAGGTGGGGAGGATCTCCTCCTCGATCCCGCGCGAGACGAGCGAGTACTCGATCTGCAGATCGGAGATCGGGTGTACCGCGTGCGCGCGCCGGACCGTCTCGGCCCCGACCTCGGAGAGGCCGACGTGGCGAACATAGCCCGCCTCGACCAGCTCGCCGATCGCACCCACCGTCTCCTCGATCGGGACGTCGGGGAAGACGCGCCCGGGCCGGTAGACATCCACGTAGTCGGCGCCAAGCCGTCTGAGCGTGTAGGCGAGGAAGTTCTTGGCCGCCGCCGGCCGCACGTCGTTTCCGACGATCGATCCGTCGGGGGCGCGCATGAGCCCGAACTTGACGCTGATCACCGCGTGGTCGCGGTTACGTCCTTTGAGCGCGTCGCCGAATGAGGAGCTCGTTGTGCCCGGCGGCGTAGTAGTCGCCCGTGTCGAGCAAGGTGACGCCGGCGTCGAGCGCAGCCTGGATCGTCGCGATCGACTCCGCCTCATCGGCGGGGCCGTAGAAGTCGGACATGCCCATACAGCCGAGGCCGAGGGCGGAGACGGTGAGGCCGGTGGTGCCGAGCGAACGCGTGTTCATCTTGATCCTCCCTATGTTCGAGGGGAGAGTATCAGCATCAGTCTGACAGATTTCACTGTTCGTCAGAATGCTGAATCCAGGGTTTGCTTCGCCCCAGTCGCGCGGCCCCCTCCGATCGAATGGTTCCGGTCCCGGCCAGCAAACGAGACTGACGGACTCGAGAGGTGACGGCGTCGGCGCGGGTACAAAACGGGTACGTCAGGTCGAGCATGTGCGGGCACGCGCGTCCACGTCCGGAGGGCCCGATTCCTTCGAGATTGCAGCGAGATCGTGCCCGCGTGTGCCCGGGCGTGGACGCGCGTCCCTTACTCGCCGTTCTCTCGTAATGAAGGGGTCCTGGGTTCGAGTCCGAGCGTCGGCTCCTAAAGTCCTGCAAAACCGCTACTTGCGTTTCCTGTTTAGGAGACGAATGAAGTGCTCCAACCCCGGAGCGTCCCCCGTTAGAGGGCTATTTCGCGTTGCTTTTGCGCCTGCCGACGATGGCTCGAGTCGGCGTTCACGGTCCAGTGAGTTCAATCTGTCGTACGGCGCAGCGTTCGAGTCCGAGCCAGAACGGATCGTCTACAGCCCACGAGGCCCAAGCGCCGGCGACTGGGGCGCTGCGGCCGGAGGTTGTTATCCCAGGACCTCGAAGGGCCGCATCATGTCGTTGTCCTCGTGCTCGAGGAGGTGGCAGTGCAGGACGTACTTCTGGGTGCCGGTGACGTCCGGCGGCAGGTCGTACCGCGACCGGATGCGCGTCACCACGCCGGGGTTCGCGAACGCGTTGTCCTTGAAGCCGATGTCGTTGGTCTGCGGCGGAAGCGGGCCGCCGGTGTAGTAGGGCGCCGGGTCGGGGTTGGGTTCGTTGTTCGCGCGCGCCGCGGTCAGCGCCGCCCGGTAGGCGGCCACGTTGAACGGGCGCCTGCTCACGATCTGGAACTCGACCAGGTGGACGTGGATCGGGTGCGTGCCCCCGGTGAGGTTGATCAGCAGCCAGTCTTCGATGTCCCCCTCGGGCACCTGAATGTTGACCGGATCATGGAAGCGTAGGCCGTCGATCAGGAACCGGCCGCCCGCGAACTCGAGTGTGAGGTAGCGCTCGCGCTGGGGCTGCCCGAAGTTCGGGAGGGATCCCGGCAGACTGGTCGGGATCGTGGCGGGGCCGGGGCTGTTGACCGTGGTACCGGCGCCGAGAACACGGAACAGCATGATCTCGGGGAGGTTCACGGCCGGCGCGCTGACGACGCCGGCGGGGAGTTCGACGTTGCGGAGCACCAGCTTCTTTCCCTCGAACCCCGCGAAATCCACGATCACATCGGCCCGGTCGGCTGGGCCCATCAGGAGCCCCTCCCTGGCTACCGGCGCGTCGAACATCCCTCCGTCCGCCCCGATCTGGTGGAAGGGCGGGCCGTCCGCCAGCTCGAGGTGGAAGAAGCGGTGGTTCGCGCCGTTCAAGAACCGGAAGCGGTACTTCCGTGGTTCGACGTTGAGAAACGGGAAGGCCGCGCCGTTCACGACCGCGGTATCCCCGAACCCGAAGGGGGGCAGGTAGAGCAGCTGGCCGTTCTCGTCGAACGAGCGGTCCTGAATCACGATCGGTATCTCGTACTCTCCGCCCGGGATCCCGATCGGGTTGGGCTCTGCCCCGGTGTCGTGGGCATCGCGGATCAGGTAGAAGGCCGCAAGCCCCGCGTACACGTTCAGGCGCGTGATCCCGAGCGCGTGGTCATGGAACCAGAGCGTCGTCGCCGGCTGCTCGTTCGGATAGAACGCGGTCTGCGTCTCGCCCTGCAGATACTCCGGCGGGGGCGTCGCGTGGGGGTTGCCATCGCTCGCCCCCGAGACGAGGTTTCCGTGCAGGTGGGTGAGCGCCCTCACCGAGGCATCGCCACCGGTCAAGCTGGTGTCGACCGGCAGCAGGTGGGTCGTCGGGAGCTGGTTCGTCCATGACACCGTGACCGCGGTTCCTCTCTGGACCTCGATCGTCGGGCCCGGATAGCGCGGACCCAGCGTGCCATCGTCATAACCCCACAAGGCGGTCTTACCCAGCTTGGGGTGCAGCGTCTGCCGCGTCTGGCGCTGGGTGATGTGGAACGTGTTGGGCGCGACGGCAGTCGCCGTAGCCGGGATCGGGAGCCGCAGCGTGAAGCGCGGCACCGTCGCAAACGGGGGTGCGGCCGCAGCCGCCGCCCCGCGCAGCAGCGAGTTTGGGATCGCAAGCACTCCCGCGCCGACGGCTCCCCTTCTCAAGGAACTGCCGTCTCGTCAGCATCATCGATCCCTCGCCCCCGCAGACCTAGATCCAAAAGGATCAAATCACAGAACACGAGGTCCCGTCAACACCAAGTCTCGGAGAGCGACCACGTGTTTGCCGAGGAGGGGTTAGTGGCCGGTCGGGGCCTGCAACTGCGAGTACGGATGCCCGTGCAACGTCAACGCCTGCTCCTCGTCGACGAGCGTGCGGACGCGGCGCATCGTCGACCCCCTGTGGCACTGATGCCCTGATCCTTCCGGCAGACATGTGCAGAGTACGGCGCGCGTGTCCTCGAGCGGGCGCTCGCGCTCGCGCGACGCGTTCGAGGCGACGGCGGCGCCCGCGCCCACCGCGAGCGGGTCGCCGTCCTCGACACGCCGTGGGGCGCAAGGCATCCGAGTGGCGACGCGGTGGCTGGCGTCCGGCAAGAGAACAGCGTCCGGACAGAAGAACGTCGAGCCGGTGGCGCTTTCGTCTGCCTCACCGAGTGACTTTTCGCATTCGCGTCTGGCCTCTTGGTGGAGCTTCTTCCTACTTGCGCTCCGTGCTCGACGTTAGGCGCAGGATGCCAGCCGCGCCGCTCCGGCTCGTCGGGGGATGCCCGGATCCTGCTTGCGGGTTGTCCGCAAACAGAAACGCGCTGGGCGTACCGCAAAGCCGCAGGCCACTCTCAGTGAGGAAGGCTCCGGTGCGTTCTGACTCTGGAGACAACTTTCCTCGAGGTTTACCAAGGGTCTACGCGGTTGTCATCTCGGGGCATCGTGAGTCACCTCCTGTCCAGAGTATTCGGCGCGCGGAGCGACCTGAGGTGACTCCCGGTGACGGTGGTGACACCGGCCCGATAACTCGTAATGAAGGGGTCCTCGGTTCGAGTCCGAGCGTCGGCTTGAAGCTGGGCCTCGCGTTGCGGGACGTCGCGGGCCTCCTCTCTGTCCTGTCCCTGGTCACCGGCTGGTTCACTTCCCCTCCCGGGATCCGATCCCCCGTGAGGGCCTCGCGGTGACGCCTCAGGCGGGGGCAGGGCCGCAGCAGCGCGGCGAGGGAGCGGGCGGTCGTGAGGTAACGGGCCGCGTGGCGTACATACCGGGATGCGCACCGGGAGCCTCCCAAGGGCGGGGTCTGGGGCGGAGTGGCCTGAGCTCCTAGTGTCAGACCCTCGAAGTCGCCACGCGCTCGGCCTCCGTGACAGGATCGTCCTCCAGGAGGCCGGCGCCGACGGATTCGGCGAGCGCGCGCTTCGGCCCCCCGCCGGCGAGAGCGAGCGGCGCGACCTGCGCGAGCGTCCTGAGCTCGTCGCTCACACGCGAGACACGTTGCGGCGTGGTCGCGCTGACCACGACGAGCTGCGGCCCGAGCATCCGGGTCGTCTCGAGGAGCGTGCCCATGGGCGTGTCGGGCCCGAGGTAGGCGATGCGCCAGCCGCGGGCGCGCAGGGCGAGCCCGAACGAGATGAGAGCGAGATCGTGCAACTCCCCCGGCGCACAGGCGAGCACGGCGAGAGGGCCGGCGCCCTGCCCCCACCCCCGCGCGAGACCGAGCAGGCGACCCCGGAGGAAGTTGCTGGCGAAGTGCTCCTCACCGACGGTGGCGCTGCCCGCCTCCCAGCGATCCCCGAGCTCGGTGAGATAGGGGATCACGAGGTCGCGGAGGAGCGCGTCGAGACTGACCGCGCCGAGCGCCCGGTCGAACGCCGCCTGGGCTCCCGGCTCGTCGAAACGCTCGAGAGCGCGGGCGAGCTCGCTACGATCGGGCGCAGCCGGGCTGTCTGCAGGCGAGTCCTCGGGAACCATCTCATTCGCCAGCCTGGCGGCCTCGGCAGCCGAGAGCCCCTGCTCCTGGTACGCGCGCATTCGGCCGACGCGTGCGACGTCAGCCGCCGAGTAGAGACGGAAGCCCCCGGGCGACCGCGTCGGGCGCAGGAGCCCGTAGCGAAGCTCCCAGGCGCGGAGCAGCTCGGGGCTCACGCCGACGCGGCGACTCAGCTCCCCGATCCTCAGATGTCCGGGTTCGGCCATCCCCTGACCTTACAGAACCGAGACGATGTTTGCACACAAACTCCTCATAATCTTGACAGAGTCTCTACAGATCTGTATAACGTTCCACGCACACCGCTCTTCCCCTACGAAGGAGGAACACCCATGAAAGGCAAGTCCCCGCTCAGGCTTCTGCTTCCCGCTCTCGCGCTGGTGCTCACGCTCACGGCCGTGCTCGCGGGTGCTGCTTCGGCAGAGGGCTCGTCGGTCCGGCTGGTCGGAGACAAGACGAAGTTCGTCACCGACCCGGCGACGACGAAGGTGCTGCTGGACAACGGCATCTCGCCGCAGCCGGTGGGACCGACCGGCTTCCAGCTGCTCCAGAAGGACGAGGGCCTCTCCGTCCGCTACTCGTTCCCGATCACCGGTGGGAGCGTCAACCTGTCGGCCCTCACCGGGGCGATCGACCACTCCGGAGGCATCAACTTCGTCAACACGAACAACGGCAAGTCGCTGCTCCTGACGAACTTCCGGATCGAGCTGGGCAGCGCCACCCTCACCGCCGAGGTGAACGGAAACCCGGCCGCCCGGGTCGCGATCCTCGACCTCGACTTCTCGAGGGCCAAGATCATCAGCCAGGGCCGCCACGTCCGCGTGAAGAACGTCGACGCCTCGCTGACGGAGGCCGCTGCAGGCGCGCTGAACGCGAGCCTCGGCGTCACCTTCTTCAGCGCCGGCATCGACCTGGGGACGGCCCAGGTCTTCGCCCGCGTCGCCGCGTAGCCCGGCGTCCCGTGGGTATACGAGGCCGCGCCGGATGCGGCAGCCGGCGCGGCCTCGCGGCCGGGTTCCCCCGAACCACACGACGGGTAGAGAACGAATCCCCCAGACTTGGAGGTCGACATGGTGACAACTCGAGCACGCATCACCCGCCGGGTCCGGGCCGGAGCAGCCGTGCTCGCAGGCGGCTCGCTCGCGTTCGGGCTCCTGGGGCTGGTGGCCCCCGGCCGGCTCGCGCGCATGATGGGCTCCGACGAGGAGACCGCGCGTGCGATCGGCCTGCGCGACGTCGGCAACGCGCTCACCTTCGCCCTCGCGCCCACGAGGGCCGCCGCGACGCAGCGGATGCTCTACGACCTGGGCGACGCGGCCGTCTTCGGGCCGCGCAAGCCGGGCGTCGCCGCCGGCGCGCTCTCGTTCGCCGTCCTGGCAGGCTGGACCGCATGGCGAGCACGGTGATCGACCTCTCGACGGGCGCGCAGATGCGCCTGACGGGCCCGACCGGCCGCGCTGCGGTCGTCTGCGTCAACGGTGGCCAGGCCTCCCCGGTGGAAGGAACCTGGAGCGCCTCGCTCGAGTGGCTCGTCAGCCGCCTGGCACGGCGCTTCCCGACGCTCGCCTTCTCGGAGGTGCGTTATCGCGTCAAGTCGTGGCGCTCGCTCGACTGGTGCGAGGAGGATGCACGGGCCGCCGTCGTGGAGACGGGCGCGGCGCGCACGCTCCTGCTCGGCTTCTCGATGGGCGGGGCCGTGGCGGTGCAGAGCGCCGACGCCCCGGGTGTCGAGGGCGTGCTCGGGCTGGCTCCGTGGCTGCCCGACCGCATCCGGCTCAACCGGCTGCGCGGCAAGCGCCTCGACGTCGTGCACGGGACGCTGGACGGCTGGTTTCCGGGAGTCCCCGGCGTGCGCCCGTCGAGCTCGCGCGAGGGCTTCGAGCGGGCGCGCCGGCTCGGCGTCGAGGGAAGCTACCGGCTCGTCCGGGGCGCCCTGCACGGCCTCGCGCTGCGCACCCCGCTCGGCGTCGTCCCGCTGCCCCGGGCCGGGCGCTGGGCCGCCCTCGCCGCGGAGCGGATCGAGACGTGGGCTGCGACGTGACCGCGCGCGCCGACGACGTGAGCACCCGCGTCGGCACGGTCCGACCCCGCACGAGCCGCATCAGCCAGGTCGTGACGCTGATCGCGGTCATCGTCCCGCCGCTCGGGATCGCCTGCGCCGCGGGGCTGCTCTGGGGCAGTCGCCTTTCACTGGGTCGACGTCGCCATCCTCGTCGGCTTCTACGTCGTCTGCGCCTTCGGGACGACGATCGGCTTCCACCGCTACTTCACGCACAAGGGCTTCGAGGCGCGCACGCCGGTGAAGGGCGCCCTCGCGGTTCTCGGCTGCATGACCATGCAGGGCCCGCTGATCCAGTGGGTCACCGACCACCGCAAGCACCACGCCCTCTCCGACCGGCCGGGCGACCCGCACTCGCCGCACGTCGGGCATGGAGAGGGCGTCCTGGGCGCCGTCAAGGGCTTCGTCCACGCGCACGTCGGCTGGCTCTTCGCCGAACCTCGGCATGGAGGAGGGCCGCGAGTACGGGAAGGACCTCTACGACGACCGCTTGCTCGTCTGGATCGACCGGCTCTACCTGCTCTGGGTGGTGCTGACGCTCGGGCTTCCGTTCCTGCTCGGTTTCCTCGTCGGCGGCACGCTGGGAGCGCGGCGTCGAGGCGATGGTCTGGGGCGGCCTGATCCGGATCTTCCTCTACCAGCACGCCACCTTCTCGGTGAACTCGATCTGCCACATGTTCGGGAGGCGGGACTTCCGCTCCCGCGACGAGGCTCGCAACAACTGGCTCGTCGCCCTGCTCGTGTTCGGCGAGGGCTGGCACAACAACCATCACGCATTTCCCGCGTCGGCACGACACGGGCTGGGTCGCCTGCAGCTCGACGTCTCCTGGTGGGTGATCCGCGCGCTGGAGAAGCTCCGCCTCGTCTGGAACGTGAAGATCCCGTCCGCGACACAGCTCGAGCGCCGCAGGCTGGAGCCAACGTGATGCGGGTGGCAGTGGTGGGCGGCGGCGTCGCCGGCCTCGGGGCCGCCTACGTGCTCGCCCGCGCGCACGAGGTCGAGGTCTTCGAGCGAGAAGAGCGGCCCGGCGGACACGTCAACACCGTCTCCGTCGACGGCCTCGCGCTCGACACGGGCTTCCTCGTCCACAACGAGCGGAACTACCCGCTGCTCGGGCGTCTCTTCCGCGAGCTCGGGATCCGGACGCAGGAATCCGACATGACCTTCTCGGTCAGCTGCCTCGACTGCGGGCTCGAGTACGCCGGCCGGCGGCCGTTCGCGCAGGCTCGGAACGCGGCGAGCGCCCACTTCCACGGGCTCCTCTGGGAGATCGGGCGCTGGCTGCGCACCGCCCGCCGGTCGCTCGACGAGCAGGATCTGGACGGCTGGTCGCTCGGCCGCTACCTCGACGAGCACGGGTACTCGCAGCGCTTCCGCCGCCACTTCCTCGTCCCGCTCACCTCCGCGCTCTGGTCGGCCGAGCCGGCGCGCGCGCTCGAGCTCCCGGCGGGCTACGCGATCCGGTTCTTCGACAACCACGGGATGCTCGGCTTCCGCCGCTTTCGCTGGCGCAGCGTCGTGGGGGGGAGCCGGACGTACGTCGACGCGGTCGCCGAGCGACTGGGCGGGGTTCGAACCGGCCTCCCGGTGCGCAGCGTCCGGCGGGGGCCGGACCGCGTCCTGGTGCGGACGGCCGACGGCGCGGCGCACCGATTCGATCGCGTGGTGGTCGCCACCCACGCCGACGAGGCGCTCGCATTGCTCGAGGATCCGACCGACGAGGAGCGACGGCTGCTCGGAGCGTTCTCGTACACAGCCAACGATGCCGTCCTCCACACGGACGCGTCGTTCCTGCCCCGCGCGAAGGCCGCCCGGGCGTCCTGGAACTACCGGATGAACGGCGCTGCAAGGCCGACCGTCACGTACTGGCTGAACAGCCTCCAGCGGCTCGACGCCGAGAGGGACTACCTGGTGACGCTCAACGAGGACGTGCCGGAGGAGCACGTGCGCGGCCGTTTCCGCTACTCGCACCCGCACTTCACCGTCGAGGCGATCGCCGCCCAGAGGCACCTGCCTCAGCTTGCCCGGGGACGCACCGTGTTCGCGGGCGCCTACCACGGCAACGGCTTCCACGAGGACGGGCTCGCGTCCGGGGTGCGCGCGGCCGCCGCGCTGGGGGTGCGCTGGTGATCTCGGCGCTCTACGAGGGGACGTTGATCCACGCCCGGCACGAGCCGAAGCGCCACGCGTTCCGCTACCCCGTGGCGTACTGGCTGCTCGACCTCGACGAGCTGCCCGAGCTCGACCGGCGCTTCCGGCTGCTCTCGGTCAACCGCTCGAACGTCCTCTCGCTTCGCGACCGCGACCACTTCGACGGCGACGGGACGCCGCTGAAGGAGGCGGTGATCCGCTTCGCCGGCGACCCGTCGATCGAGCGCGTGCTCGTCCTCACGCAGCTCCGCGTCCTCGGCTACGTCTTCAACCCGGTGTCCTTCTACTGGTGCTACCGCGCCGACGGCTCGCTCGCGTGCATGATCGCGGAGCTCAACAACACCTTCGGCGAGCGCCTTCCCGAGCTGCTTCCCGGCGACGCGCTCGACTACGAGCACGACAAGCGGCTCCACGTCTCGCCGTTCATGGGCCTCGACCAGCGCTACCGCTACACGTTCTCGGAGCCGGGCGAGACGGTGTTCGCGCGGATCGAGGTGCACGAGGACGACCGCATGCCGCTCCAGGCCGTGCTCGCCGCTCGCAGGCGAGAGCTCACCGGCGCGACCCTCGCCCGCTTTCTCGTCCGCTACCCGCTGATGCCGCTCCAGGTGATCGCGCTCATCCACTGGCAGGCGCTCAAGCTCTTCCTCAAGCGGGTTCCGTTCCACAGGAAGCCGCCCTTCGAGCCGGGGAAGGGATCGGTGCGGACGTGAGCGTCGACGCCCTCCGCCGGGAGCCGGCGGCGCGCGTCCCGCTGGTCGACCGCATCGCCGTGCGGGCGCTCGAGCGAGTCCTGCCGGGGCTCGAGGGCGGGACGCTCGTCGTCCGCCTGCCCGACGGCGCCGAGATGTCGTTCGGCTCGGGGCCCGCGGTTCGGATGGCGATCGACGACCCCCGGTTCTTCCGCCGGCTCGCCACCGGGCCGAGGTTCGGGCTGGGCGAGTCCTACCAGGCGGGCGAGTGGCGCTCCGACGACCTGCCCGGGCTGCTCGAGCTGCTGGCCCGGAACGCGGAGCGAGCGTCGGCGCGCCACCCGCACCTGCGCCGGTTCGCCGAGCTGCGGCCGCGGTTCAACCGCCGGACCGGCCTGCTCGCCGCCTGCCGGAACATCCGCTACCACTACGACCTCGGCAACGAGCTCTTCTCGCTCTTCCTCGACGAGACGTTGACGTACTCGTGCGCCGTCTTCGAGCACAGGGACGAGTCGCTCGCCGACGCGCAGCGCCGCAAGCTGCGGCTGGTCTGCGGGAAGCTCGAGCTCGGGCCCGGCGACCACGTGCTCGAGATCGGCTGCGGCTGGGGCTCTTTCGCCCTCGTCGCGGCCGGGGAGTACGGCGCGCGCGTGACCGGGATCACCCTCTCTCCCGCCCAGGCCGACCTGGCGCGGCGCCGCGTCGCCGAGGCCGGGCTGGCCGACCGCGTCGAGGTCCGCGTCCAGGACTTCCGCGAGGTCGAAGGGGTGTTCACGAAGGTGGCCTCGATCGAGATGCTCGAGGCGATCGGCGAGGAGCTCTTCCCCTCCTTCTTCGCCACGATCGACCGCGTCCTCGCGCCCGGCGGCCGCGCCTGTATCCAGACGATCCTCATCCCCGACGCGCGCTACCGCCGCTACCGCTCCAGCCCGGACTGGATCGAGCGCTACGTGTTCCCCGGCTGCCTCATCCCCTCGCTCGGCGCCCTGGCGCAGGCCGCCGGCGCGCTCCACATCCACCACCTCGAGGAGATCGGGCATCACTACGGCGAGACGCTCGCCCGCTGGCGCGAGGCGTTCTTCGCCCGCCTGGGCGAGGTGCGCGCGCTGGGCTACGACGAGCGCTTCGTGCGGACGTGGGACTTCTACCTCGCCTCGTGCGAGGCGCTCTTCCGCGCCGGCCTGCTCCGCGACGCCCAGCTCGTGGTGACCCGTTGATCGAGTCGCGCTGGCTCCTGTTTCTGCTCGCGTGGGCGCTCGCCGCCGCGATCCAGACGGCGCTCTACCTGCGCCAGCGGCGGACGCGGGACGCGACGGCAGTCGACGCGGGCTGGGCCGCGCTCCCTCGTCGCGATCGCGGCCCTCTACGCGCTCCTGGCGGACGGCAGCCTGGCGCACCGGGTGCTGATCGCGACCATGGCGGGCCTGGAGAACCTCCGCGTCGCGCGCCTCGTCCTCTCACGGGTCGGCAAGGGCGAGGACGAGCGCTACCGGGAGCTGCGGAGCCGCTGGCGGGCGCGCGGTCGCGAGCAGTCCAGCTTCTTCGTCTTCTACCAGGCACAGGCTCTCGTGGCGGCGGTCCTCTCGGCGCCGATCCTGCTGGCGGCGTTCGACCCGGACGAGCGGCTCGGGGCCCTCGCGTGGGCGGGTGCCGCCCTCTGGATCGTCGCAGCCGTGCTCGAGCGCGTCGGCCGACCGGCAGCTCCAGCGCTTCAAGGCCGATCCCGACGAACAAGGGGCGGACGCTGAGGACCGGCCTCTGGCGGTACTCGCGCCACCCGAACTACTTCTTCCAGTGGCTGACCTGGGTCGCCTACGCGCTCGTCGCGCTCGAGGCTCCGTACGGGTGGATCGGATTGATCGCGCCGGCCATCATGCTCTACCTCATCCTCTTCGTCACCGGCGTGCCGGCGGCAGAGGAGAGCTCGCTCCGCTCGCGCGGCGAGGAGTACCGGCGCTACCAGCGCGAGACGAGCGCCTTCGTGCCCTGGTTCCGGCGTGAGGCGCGCGCGTGACGGTCGTGGATCGCGTCGATCGCCGCGGACGTGGTTCCCGAGCCGCTGCTCCGGCTCGGGATCCGGGCCAACCTCGCGACCCGCCTTCGCCGGGAGCGGGCGAAGGGCCCGGCTGCGAAGGAGGCGTTCGTGGACGAGCTGCGGCGTGCGCCGATCGCGCTCGTCCCCGCGAAGCCGAACGAGCAGCACTACGAGGTCCCGCCCGAGTTCTTCGAGCTGGTCCTGGGGCCCCGGCTCAAGTACAGCTCCTGCTACTGGCCTCGAGGTGTCGAGACGCTCGCCGAGGCCGAGGAGGCGATGCTCGCCCTCACGTGCGAGCGCGCCCGGATCGAGGACGGCCAGGCGATCCTCGATCTCGGCTGCGGCTGGGGGTCGTTCGCGCTCTTCGCCGCCGAGCGGTTCCCGAAAGCGCGGATCACGGCGGTCTCGAACTCGCGCTTGCAGCGCGAGTGGATCGAGGCGCGCGCGCCCGCCAACGTCGAGGTCGTCACCGCCGACGTGAGCGAGCTCGTGCTCGACCGCCGCTTCGACCGCGTCGTCTCCGTCGAGATGTTCGAACACATGCGGAACTACGAGGCGTTGATGGAGCGCCTGGCCGGGTTGCTGGAGCCGGACGGCGCTCCTCTTCGTCCACGTCTTCTGCCACCGGGAGCTCGCCTATCCCTACGGCGAGGGGTGGATGGCCAGGAGGTTCTTCACCGGCGGGACGATGCCCTCGGCCGACCTGCTCCCCCGCTTCGACCGCGACCTCCGCCTCGTCGAGCGCTGGCTCGTGAACGGGACGCACTACGCCCGCACCGCGGAAGCGTGGCTCGAGCGGCTGCGGGTGAACGAGGACGAGATCGCCGCCCGCTACGGCCGGGCGTTCCTCGCCGAGTGGCGCGTCTTCTTCCTGGCGTGCGCCGAGCTGTGGGGCTACCGCGGCGGCGCCGAGTGGCTCGTGGCCCACTACCTCTTCGAGCGGTGCGCACCGCGGTCGTCCTCTTCACGCGCGACCTGAGGGTTCACGACAACCCGGCGCTCGCCGCCGCGGCGGAGGAGGCCGAGCGCGTGCTTCCGCTCTTCGTCCTCGACGAGACCATCCTCGGCCGCTTCGGCGCTTCCAACCGGCTCGCCTTCCTCGGCGAGGCGCTGAGGGATCTGAGCGACTCGCTGGGTGGCTTGGCCCTGCGCCGCGGGGAGACCGTGGCCGAGACGGTCAGGCTGGCGCAGCAGGTCGAGGCCGGAGCGGTGTTCTTCGCCGAGGACGCCAGCTCGTTCGCGCAGCGGCGCGAGCGCCGCCTGCGCGAGCAGCTGGACGTGCGCGTGTTTCCCTCGTCGTCCGTCGTCGACCCTGGCGAGGTGCTGACGTCGAGCGGCGGCCGCTACAGGGTCTTCACGCCCTACTGGCGGGCCTGGCGGGAGGCGGGGAGGCGTCACGGTGCTCCAGCCGCCGCGGGCCCGGCTCCCGGACGGCGTCGACCTCGGGCGGCTGCCCGACCTGGGCGCAGGCGACTCGCCGGCGCGGCTCCGCGGCGGCGAGACGGAGGGCCGAAGCCGCCTCTCGCGCTTCCTCGACGGTCCGCTGCAAGCCTACGAGGAGCGCGCCGACGACCTCGCCGCCGGCGCCACCTCGAGGCTGAGCCCGTACCTCCACTTCGGCTGCCTCTCGCCGCTCGAGGTGGCCGAGCGCGCCGCGGCGAGCGAGACGTTCGTCCGCCAGCTCTGCTGGCGCGACTTCTTCCTCCAGTTCCTGGCCGCGCACCCGACGACTCCGCGGGAGGACTACCGGGAGCGACGGGCGGGGTGGCGGGACGATCCCGAAGGTCTCCAGGCCTGGAAGGAAGGGCGCACGGGGTACCCGATCGTCGACGCGGGCATGCGGCAGCTCGCCGCGGAGGGCTGGATGCCGAACCGCGCCCGCCTGATCGTGGGGTCGTTTCTCACGAAGACGCTCCGGCTCGACTGGCGCGAGGGCGCAGCGCACTTCTTCGACCTGCTCGTCGACGGCGACCTGGCCAGCAACGTCGGCAACTGGCAGTGGGTCGCCGGCACGGGCGTCGATCCTCGGCCAAACCGCGTACTCAACCCGATCCGGCAGGCGAGGCGCTTCGACGCGGACGGGGAGTACGTGCGCCGGCACGTGCCCGAGCTGTCGCGACGTGGACGGCGGGGCCGTGCACGAGCCGTGGAGGCTCGAGCGTCCTCCCCGCGACTACCCCGAGCGAATCGTCGACCAGCGACGACTAGCGGGAGCTCAGGGCCTCACGAACGGCGTCGTCGAAGGGCGTGAGCTCGAGCGGGACGAGGTCGCGGATCGCGTCGGTTCGGGCGACCGTCGGATTGCGCAGGCCCTCGATCAACGGTCGCGCGACCGCTGCGTTCACCGGCGTGACGAGATGGAGCCACCAGGACGACAGCCGCGGCGTGAGGGCCGGAACCTCGAGCACGAGTCGCCGCTTCCCCTGGATGCGCGCGATGCGCTCGATCATCTCGCGGTAGGTCATCACGTCCGGGCCACCGACGTCGAAGGCCCGGCCGTAGGCGGCTTCGAGCCCGCACACGCCGGCCAGGTAGCCCGTGACGTCGCGAAGCGCGATCGGCTGCGTCGGCACCCCGACCCACCGTGGGCAGATCATCACCGGCAGCCGGTCGACGAGCGCGCGGATCGTCTCGAAAGCCGCGCTCCCGGCGCCCACCACCATCGCTGCGCGCAGCGTCGTCACCGGGATAGGGCCCGACGCGAGAGCTCGGGCCGTCTCGTGCCGGCTGCGCAGGTGCGGCGACAGCTCCGGACTGTCGTCGCCGAGACCGCCGAGAAACACGATCTGCCGGAGCCCGGCTCGACCTGCGGCGCGAGCGACGTTCTCGGCGGCAGCCCGGTCGACTGCCTCGAAGCTCTGAGAGCCGAGCGAGTGGACGAGGTAGACAGCGACGTCCATTCCATCCAGGACGCCGAGCGACGCCTCGTCGGTCGCGTCGGCGACGAGCCAGCGCACGTCCCCGTCGTCCTCGCGCGCACGGCGCGAGAGCGCGACGACCTCGTGCGCTTCTGCGAGCCGCGGCAGGAGCGCCGACCCGATCACGCCCGACGCACCGAACACCGCGATCCTCATCGAGGTCTCACGGCGGTGCGGGTGAGGAAGCGGCGGCTGATCGCCCGGTGAAGCGGCGCCTGCAGCGCGGTGTAGAGGAGCCCGCGATGAAACCTCGAGCCCCTGCCGGCGAGGCGCGGGTGATAGCCGGTCACCGCGACCTCGAGCTGCGGCGCGGAACCGTCGCGCTGTGCGACCGTGAGCGCGCCTTCCGGACGCGAGGCGAGGAAGCCGCCGAGGATCGGATAGCGACACACCACGTCGCCGACCCTCGACGGAGAGCTCGGGCTCGCCGAAGCGCAGCAGCGTCAGCGAGCCCGCGAGCACGAGCCGGAGCCCGGCTGCCTCCGCGCGGGCGCGAACGAGCCCTCGGGTGGAGCGCTCGAGCTCTTCCCAGTACCACCGTCCGAGGTCTGCTGCTCCTGCTCGGGTCACGGGGACGAGGGGCCGAGGACAGCTCGACGTGCTCGACCGTTTCGAGCCCGTCGGGAGTTGGGTACGGGTTTCTCACACGCCCTGGCTGATCCGAGAGTACGTCGCGACCGTATCACTGCTCGATCTCGGGATTATCTTCGAAGGAGCCCGCCATTCGGATCACAGAGACTGTCCTGATCGACCGGCCGCCGAGCGACGTATGGGAGGTCGTGACCGATCTCGAGTCGCATCCGCGCTGGCGCCCGTCAGTTCGCGAGTTCCGACAGGTCTCGGACGGGCCGCTGGAGGTCGGCTCGCGGATTCGGGAGGTGCTCGAGTGGCGGGGCCGCGAGATCACGCTGGCCGACGAAGTGACGGCGCTCGACGCGCAACGGCGCCTGGGGATTCGGGGCGGATGGAAGGCCGCCGACTTCGACCTCGAGCTGCTCCTCGAGCCGCGCGGGACGGGAACAGTCGTGACCTTCGACTGGACGCTGCGTCCGAAGTCGCTCCTGATGCGGGCCGCTGCGCCCTGGTTGAAGCGAAGCTTCGAGCGAGCGACCGCCGAGGAGGCGGACGGCCTCAGGAGGCACGTCGAAGGAAGTGCGGACGCCGCTTCCGAGGCGGCCCCGCGGCCAAAGCGCCTCTGAGGCTGTCCGGCCCTGCGAGCAAGTGCTATGTGGAGCAGATCCTGGCCGCGGGTCGCGTCGGTTGCTCGTCTGCTCTCGAGTGGCGTTGCGGGTACGAAACGGGTACGTGAGCTCGGGCACGCGCGGGCACGCGCGTCCACGGTAGTGGTCTCGAAAGAGACCGATTTCCAGCGAGATCGTGCCCGCGCGTGGACGCGCGTTCCTCACTCGTCGTTCTCTCGTAATGAAG
Organism: uncultured Actinomycetes bacterium; assembly: GCA_963811635.1. Lineage (GTDB taxonomy): Bacteria > Actinomycetota > Thermoleophilia > Gaiellales > Gaiellaceae > JAIBJN01. The sequence continues at coordinate 149,926 of CAWESB010000010.1, read as the reverse complement.
GGGTCCTCGGTTCGAGTCCGAGCGTCGGCTCCTAGGATTCATGCGGGATTGAGCGCTACCGCGATTTCCTCTCCGAACGTGACGTAGCCCGCACTGATCCAGGCGAAAGGCGTGGACTTCGATATCTGCGCGTTCTCCGCGGCGATCCGGACCGAAGATCCGTCCCCGAGCTCGCGCTCGATCTGCTCGCGACGCTCCGGAGTCCGAGACGAGGGACGGGCCACAGACCCATCGTTGACGAGGGAGTACAGACCACTCGTTCGAGTCTCGACCGCCGTTCAGCACACGTCGAACCTGGATGTGAATGAGCCGGACTCGACCCCGTCCGTCCGACCTCGCCGCTCTAGGGTTCTGGTTGACCGCGGGCGCGCTCCTTGTCGTCGCCGCGGTCGTTGGGCCGGAGGGCCAATGCGACTCCGCGAACCACGACGCCTACGTCGCCTCCTCCAACCGCGCTGGGGTGTGGCTGTTCGCGTCCGCGCTGACGATTGCGGCAGCCGCTGTCTTCCTTGCCGCTGGCGCACTCGGGCGCGGCCGGAGACAACCGCGGATCCTGCGCGGGCTTGCGGCTCTCTGCTCACTCGCCGCCGGCTGCCTCGTCGGGTTCTTCGCCCTCCTGGAGCTCGTCGGCTTCGGCTGCCTGGAGTGAGCGGGGCTACGAGGCGCCTCGTCGTAGAGGTAGTTTGGGTCCACGACAACCTCGCCCTTACCGTCCCTCAGCTCTCGATTTGTAGCGGGCGCTCATGAGCGGGGCGTGCAGGCACTCGGCGAAGCTGGAAGGCCGCGTGACGAGCGGTGGCACTCGCGCCGCATCGGGGTGAGCTGACATCTCGGCTCCGAGCCCGTGAACTGTGATTTGACAGCAGTCGGCGACCGTAGTAGGTGTATTCCAGCGACGAAGGAGGTCCGCGTGATACGGGACAGCCTGAGCTCGCTGCTGAGGGGGTCGGCGTGGTCTCTGTCTTAGTCATCGCCGACGTTCGCCTGTATCGAGAGGGTCTCGTGCAGGCAATCGGGCATCGTGATGGGGTCGAGGTCGTCGGGACGGCCGCGAGCTCTCAGGACGCCCTACCGCAGTTCGCTGACCTCCAGCCGGACGTCGTGCTCGTCGACGTCGCTACGACGGACGGCCTCGCCGCCATTCGGGGCGTGGTCGAGTCGGTCCCGAACGCCAGGGTTGTCGCTGTCGCCTCGCCCGAGACCGAGTCGGATGTGATCGCGTACGCGGAAGCAGGAGCGTCGGGGTACGTCCCCCGGAACGGAGGCCTCGCCGATCTCCGGGCTGTGATCGCGAGCACCGCGCGCGGGGAGGCCCTGATCTCTCCCCGAGTCACCGCGGGCTTGCTTCGGCGGCTCGCCGACCTGGCCTCGTCCGACTGGCACGCCGCCCCGGCTGGTCGTCTTACCCCCCGGGAGGCCGAGATCCTCGAGCTCATCGACGAGGGGCTCTCCAACAAGCAGATCGCTCGGCGTCTCTCGATCGCAGTCTCGACGGTCAAGAACCACGTGCACAGCATCCTCGACAAGCTCCAGGTCGAACGCCGCGGCGAGGCGGTTGCGCGGCTCGGTGGGACCCGGCGAAAAGAACGCACCGGCAGAGTGCGCGGCGGCTCGAAGAGACGCGATCCGCGCGTGGACCGGGGTGGAGGCTAGCCGCGTCGGCCCTACGGTCGCGCCCCGGCGATCTCGCCGTCGTCTTCCTCGATGCTCGCCGGGGTCGCGGTGACGCCGGGCTTCAGCCAGACCGCGCCGGCGTTCGGCATTTCCTCCACGTACCAGCCGCTGTTTCGGAGTGCTCCGATCAGAGCCGAAGCCGCGATCATTCCCCGGTCGGATCCGAGGTAGCCGGCGGTCTCGATCTCCTCGTCGCGGACGTCGGCGAGGACGTGGCCGCCCGGGAAGAGGACAAGCTGGCGCTGGTCGGCACCGGGAAGCATCCCGATGAAGAGGCTGACGTCCTCGTTACCGTTCATTCTCTCTAGCCCTGTCTGCGGGTCGTAGTCAGACTTCGGCACCTCACAACCATGCCTTGAGGGACTAGTACCTGGTGCGGCGGACGGAGGCGAGGATCTAGGACTTCACCTAGATCCGAATTGGATCGAACGATCTATTCTCTCGACCTTCCGACCGGCGGAGAATGCACGCGAAGGCTCGTCCTACTCTGAAAGGAGGCCAGGGATGGCCACCACACGAACGCGTGCTCCAGGCCGAGAGGCGACTGAGCGCGGCGACGGAGCGGAGGTCATGGAGGCTCCTTCCGTGACGCCGATCGAGGTAGCTCTGGAGGATGTCGAGGCTCAGATCGATGCCGAGGTCGCCTCGACCTTCGACGAGGCGCTCGCCGCGCCCGAGCGAGCCGAAGTCGAGGGTTGGTGGGACATCGCGGGCTACGGTCCGTTCCAGTTCCTCGCTCCCGGCGGGCCTCTGGCTCCTCACGCGGTCATCAAGGTCGGCGAGCCGGCCTACGTCGCAGCGATCATCCTGCTGAACCCGTTCCTGCAACTGCCCGGTGGCACGAACGCGGGTGACGTTCTCTCGAACTTCGCACTTCCGTATCAAGTTCAGTACCAGGCCGGCAACCTGACGACCTGGTCGCTCGGGCAGCCCGACATGCAGGCGGTGCACGCGGGGAACCTCGTGCCCGGGCAGTTCTTCTACGTAGACATCCTGGGATTCACCGGCAGCCAGCCGGGCCTCTTCGAGATGAACATCTCTGCGCGCCTCCTCGGCGCGGCGCCCCCGAACGTCAGCGCGCCGCAGTTCGGAGCCCACGCGACGACCGTGTTCAGCCTCGATGCGCCCGGGCTCTTCGGTCAGGCACCGCCTGGTCCGATGCGGTTCCAGATCTACGCGTGACGAGGTAACAGGAGGACACCACCGAGATAGAAGGGGGAGGGCAACATGGCCCCTGAGGGCGCACCGCTGGGGCGCGTTCGCCTCGTCTTGCGCGAAGCCGTGCGCGACCACCTAATTGCCGACGAAGGTGTCACGGCGGTCGATTTCGGCTTGCCGGATGGGGGAGGCGAGCCGGCGATCCGCGTGCACGTGCGGGAAAAGAAGCCGTTGTCGGTCCTCGAGGCGGCCGGAATCACCCCGGTTCCGAAGAGGATGGCCGAGTTCCCGACCGACGTGCTCGAGGGCACGTACCGACCTCAGCTTTGGTGGACGATGCCCGGAACACGCGTGACGGCGGATCCGAGGCTCGGCCCTGCGGATCCTCTACGCGGCGGAATCAGCATCTCCGACGAGCGGCACAACTCCGCGGGCACACTCGGCGCGAAGGTGATCGACCGCGAGACGGGTGCTGAGATGATCCTGAGCAACTGGCATGTGCTTGTGGCGGACTGGATCGGACGGCCTGGACAGCGCATCTACCAGCCTGGACGGCTCGACGGCGGCACCGGCGGCGATACGGTCGCGAGGCTGACGCGCGACGCGATGTCCAGCAATCTCGACGCGGCGGTCGCGACTCTCTCTGGCGGGCGGCGGCTGGTCAACGACCAGCTCGGCGTTGGCCCGATTACGCGTGTGGGCGCCGCGACGCTCGGTCTGGAGGTCGTGAAGTCAGGCCGGACGACCGGCATCACGTACGGACGCGTCACGGGGATCGAGGGCGTCGCGCAGATCACCTACAGCGGTGTCAAACGGCTGATCCGCGAGGTCGTGACGATCGATCCGGTTTGGGGCGGCGAGGTTAGCCGCCCCGGGGACTCCGGCTCGATGTGGCTCTCGCGCGCTGCGAAAGCCGCGATCGGACTCCACTTTGCGGGAAGCGACGTCCCCGAGCGTGCGCTCGCGCTCGACGCCCACTCGGTGCTCTCTGCGCTGAACGTCGAGCTCGACACCGGCCGCGTCCCCGCTTCACCCGTTGTTCAGCCGTCGCAGCCGTCGCTTGCGGACATCATGCTTGCCAGCATTCGCAGGGCCATGGCAGCGACTCCGAGCCCTCCGTGAGCGAGCAGCCCTGGGCACGTGCGCAGGAGGCTCGTGACAAGCTCGTCGCGCTCCTCCTGGATCATCCCGGCGTGAACATGATCGACATCGGTCGGCAAGGGGCCGACGAAGGGCTCGTGCTTCGGGTGCACGTCCGTGCCGACCCCGCCTCCACGCTCGAGATCCCTTCGGAGTTGGACGGCATCCCGGTCCAGGTGGTGCGCGGCGAGTACTACCCCGAGGACGCCGCACAGTAAGGTCGCTGCAAGGAACGAAGAGTCTTCAGCGCCAGCCGCTACCGGATGATGTTGGTGACTGCCGAAGCGAAGATGCGGCCCGGTCGGACCCGAATCCCAACGAGACGAGGCGACCGGGCGCGGAGAGCGTCACCGTCCGTCACGCCGGGCCGAGTGCCTCCCTGATTTTTTCGATCGCGGCACTCTCGCCGGGCTTGACCCCGCCCTTCGCCTCGGCGACCGACTCAGCTACGGCCAGCACGAGCTGCCGGTAGGCGGCCGCCTCGTCGGGGGCCTTCGCGGCGAGCGTCGCGGACGCGGAGCGCAAGGTGGCGAGCGTCTCCTCCTCGACCTCCTGCGCCGAGTCGGTCAGCCCGAACCCGCTTCCGCGGACGCGAGCGAGCTCGCGGATGAACTGACTCTCGCTCTTCTCACGTTGCGAACCGAGGTACTTTGCGAGCGCGGTGGCCTCGCCGAAGCTGTCGGTGAAGTCGCGGTCGCCCGCCGAGACGAGCAGTCCTGCGCCCGTGACGCCCTTCTGCAGCATCTTCCACTCCTCCTCGGTGAAATCTGCTTTGGTCGCCATCGGCCCTCCTTTCCGTGCCGTCGCTGGGTGACCCGGGATTGTCGCAGCCGAATCGGGGTTGGGCAAAGAGCGACCGATGCACGACGTCAAGGCAGGATCAGGTGCAGATCCCCGAACTCGTGCCAGAGGTAACCGTGCTCGTGCGCCGCCCGGTAGGAACGATTGAGGAGCTCGAGACCTGCCGCCGCCTCGAGCAGCTGGAGGTGCGACGACTTGGGCTCGTGCCAGCCCGTGAGCAGGCCGTCGATCGTGAGTAGTCCGCGCTCGGGCGTGACGACCAGGCTCGTCCAGCCGCGGCCCCCGGACACCGTGCCGTCCGCTGCGGCGACGGTCTCGAGCGCCCGCACGACCGTCGTGCCTACCGCGATCACGCGGCCGTTCCAGGCGCGGACGGCGTTGACGAGCCTGGCCGTCGCGGACGGCACCTGGAAGCGCTCAGGAAAGGGCGGCTCGCCCTGCTCGAGCGAGGAGACGCCCGTGTGCAGGGTGACGGGAGCGACGAGGACGCCGCGCGTCACGAGCTCCGTCACGAGCTCCGGTGTGAAGGGCCGGCCCGCGCTCGGCATCTCGGCGCTCCCGGACTGCAGGGCGAAGACGGTCTGATAGGCCTCGAGAGGCCACGGCTCGGGGACGTAGCGGTAGCGGATCGGCCTGCCGTGTCGTCGGAGGTAGCCCTCGAGCGGCTCGTCGAGCTCGAGGCGGGCAACAAGGAGCCGTTCGCTGCCGACGAAGCTCGCGAGCAGCTCGGCCTGGCCGCCGCCAGGGAGGTCGAGTCGAGCGCCTATGGGCTGTCGCGGGTAGCGCGCCTGGTCGCCCGTTCGCAGCTCGACGAGCCAGGTGCCGTCCGGTTCCGGTGTCGAGAGCCAGAGCTGGACCCGTTCATCGCCGAGACGGGCTTCGAGCGCGGCCGGCAGCGTCGCCGAGGTGTTGACGACAAGCAAATCACCCTCGGACAGAAACCGCGGCAGCTCGCGAAAACGCGCGTGGACGAGCTCGAGGTCGTGCCGCGTCGCTACGAGCATCGCGACGTCGTCGCGACCGAGCCCACGCGCTTCCGGCGGTTCGTGCGCCTCCTGCCGAACGGGGCTCGCGAGCGCGCTCATGCAGCAACGCCCGGGAGCTCGCGCGCACGGTAGCGCCCGCTCGGAAGCGAGCCCTCGATCAGCGCGAGCAGCCCAGGAACGCTCTCCTCTGGCGCCGGCAGGTGGGAGATGTCCTCGCCTGGGAACGCGTCCTGATAGGTCTGCGTGCGCATGTCGCCGGGGTCGACGCAGTACACGCGCAACCGTGGCTGCTCGACCGCGAGGATCGCAGTCAGGTGCTCGAGGGCGGCCTTCGAGGAGCCGTACCCGCCCCAGCCCTCATACGGCTCGACCGCTGCGTCCGAGGAGATGGCGACGATCGCCGCACCGGGCACGAGGCGAGTTAACGCCTCCTGCACAAGGGCAAGGGGCGCGAAGACATTCACGTCGTAGACGCGCGCGAGCTCCGGGAGCGGATAGGCGACGAGCGCCGGCTGCGGGCTGGGCCCGAGCAATCCCGCGTTGTTGACGAGGAGGTCGATCCGCCCGCCCGCCGCCTCGACGAGCGCACGGCGGTGCCTGGAGTCGGTGACGTCGCCGGGAATGGCGACTACGTCCTCCAAGCTGGCGACCGCGTGCTCGAGTGCATCCGCTCCTCGCGCGTCGACGACGAGCCTCCAGTCGCGCTTGGCGAGAGCGCGGGCAAGAGCGAGCCCGAGGCCACGCGATGCGCCGGTGACGATGCCAACGGGCTTCACAGCTAGTCCGTCTGCGATATCCCGAGCTTTGGGACGGGCAGGCCTGCCTTTCTCTCCGGCATCAGGCAGCTGCCCCTGTCGGCAGGCCGTGGCGGGAGACGACGCGCTCGTAATTGAGGCGCATCAGCGCGACCACGTCCGCGACGTCGGCTTCGGTCTCGATCCTGCGCGCACCAAAGCCCGGCCTGCCCGGGAAAACCGGGTGGTAGTCGATGCGCCCCTGCTCGAAGAGGGCCGCCCACACGTCCTTCGGAAAGCCGAAGTGGGCGACGTCGTCACCGTGCAGGTGGCCGATCTCGCGGCGGCCGACTCTGAAGGCGAACTCGCCCCGGCGACCTGGGCCCGCTTGCACTCCGGGCCAGGAGGTGACTTCCTCGGTGATTCGCTCGCTCGCTCTCTGTCTGCTCGTCATCGCGCGCTTCCTCCTCGTCTACTGTCTGTCGAATCAGGTTACAAGCTAAAGTAAGCTTGAAGTCAAGCTCAAAGGAGGCCTAGTCGCTGCCCGTGTCCAACCTTCTCCCGATCGGCGAGGTCGCACGCCGAAGCGGCGTCGCATCATCGGCGCTTCGCTTCTACGAGCAGCGCGGCTTGATCAGTTCCGAGCGGACTGGCTCAGGCCACCGCCACTACCCGCGGCCGGTCCTCCGCCGGATCGCCTTCATCGTCTTCGCCCAACGCATCGGGCTGACCTTGGACGAGATCGGAGCCGAGCTCGCGAAGTTACCTCCCCACCAGGCGCCCACCCGCCGCGACTGGTCGCGGCTCTCGGCTACATGGACGGCGAGGATCGAGGAACGGATCGCCGAACTCGAGCGCCTCAAGCTCGGGCTGACCGAATGCATCGGCTGCGGCTGCTTGTCGCTCGACCGCTGTCAGCTCGCGAACCCCGGCGACCGCGCCGCCCGCTTCGGTCCCGGGCCCCGCTACTGGATCGGCGACCGGCCCGCCAACTGACGCCCCACTCCGCGCCAGCATCCCACCGTCTCATTTGTCTTCAGGGTCGGTGACGGCTTGTTGGCGGGGCGGGCGTAACCATGGCCTCAGGAGACGCTGGAAGGCGGGAATCAGCAGGTAGACCATCAACGGCACGACCACGACCGTGATCGCGAGCGTGCGAAGCCCCAACGGCCAGCTCGCGATGCTTGGCCCGGCCAGCCAAAGGACCAACGTGATCGTGGGGTAGATGGCCAGCCAGACTACGACGGCGGTCTTCCAACGCGGCGGCATCGCTTAGGGCATGGCTCCCGCCGCCAGTCTAGGAGTTGCGCCCTGGCGGCTACGTGGGATTCCTGCGCAGCCTTTCTCCGGGCCAGACCGCCCGGGGTAGAAACGGGCCGCGAGGGGGTGGCCCCCCTCGCCGCTGCCTGTGCTGGGAGATCACGGATGAGTTGGCGGAAAACCGTCCTAACCGCCGGCCTTGGGTCAGCTGGTCCCTACACAGGACCACTGCACGACGAAGAACCCGAGACGTCCATCCAGCACAAAGGACCTCCCGAACGCCTGAGCGCCGCCGAATCCCGCTGCCTTGCAGAGGCTGTCCGCTGCCGTGAGCTGGGTGCTTCCGAGCCCCGACTGCATCATGTCGTTCCAGACGATCAGCTCGAGGCCATTGCACGTCGGTTGCGGGAACGTCGGGAACCCGCTCGGATGCCAGGTGCCTCCCTGGGTGACGCAGACCTGCTCAGCACCGGTCAGCGTGCCGGCCGAAGCGGCATTTGCGTTCACGGCCGAAGCCACGAGGAACAAGGCGACCAGGGCGAGAAGCCGAACCGACTTCGTGGGCAGTCCCTTCCGCATTGGTTAAGCCTCCTACTCCCCCGCACGTATCAACGGGCCGCCCCCGGCCACCAGGCTCGACCATCCTCCCACCGCACAAACGGATGTCAAGCGTGGGGCCGCGCTCCACTGTTTCTCGATCACGGTCCGGGCTTGCGTTAGGCGCGTCCTCCTCTAATACTTCCCCGTTCATGGCGTCTCGGGCTGAGCCCGCTTGCATCCCGGCCAGGTATGTCGGGGTAGGAGCCCAAGAGGCTCTCGAAGCCGCAATCCGGCGCTTCTTCCAACTGTACGACCGACTAAGGGGCAAGAGGAAAGGGAAGGCTCCGCCGGCCGACGAACCATCCTCCACGCAGGAAGACTGAGAGACCGTCTTCCGGGCTGAAAGGGGTCCTCGGTTCGAGTCCGAGCGTCGGCTCTTCCTCAGGCCCGCACCCCGTAGTCGATGAAGGTGGCGTACTTCGACTGACGGACGCCGAGGTGTTCGAGCTCCACGTCCTTGGTGAACCCCTCGAAGAGCCGCTTCCCGGCGCCGAGGATGACCGGCGCGACGATGATCGTCAGCTGGTCGACGAGACCGGCCTCGAGGGCCTGCCGGATGGTGTCGGCACCGCCCATCACGCTCACGTCCTTGTCTCCGGCGGCCGCCTTCGCCTGCGCCACCGCCTCCTCGACGCCGTCGACGAAGACGAACGCGTCGCCCTCGGGCTGCTCCTCCGGCCGGTGCGTGACGATGAAGAACGGCAGGCCCCAGGGGTTCTCGTCGCCCCAGTGCTCGGCCGCCTCATACGTCCAGCGCCCGCCGACGACGGCTCCGAGCCCGGCCATCGCCTCCTGCAGCCACTCGGCATCCTCGCCGGTGGCCTCGCCGCTCGGCTCCGCGCCGTAGCTCCACGGGCCGCCGAAGACCCAGTAGTGCAACCGCTCGCCGCCCTCGCCGAGGCCCTTGCCCGGCCCGTCGTCCGGCCCGGCGACGTAGCCGTCGACCGAGGTCGTGATCGCTGCGACAACCTTGCCCATGTCGCCCCTTTCGTCGGTTCTCGAGTGTGAGGTACCGACCGGGCCGGCCGGCGAAACTCATCGCCCGGCGGTCAGTCCGCGCGCCTGACGTCCTCGAGCAGGCGGGCGAAGTCGGGCCCGTCGAACTCCGCGACGGCGCGATCGTACTTCTCCATGCCCCAGGCCCAGAAGTCGAAGTCGATGTCGGAGACGCCGTCCTGGATCGAGGCCCAGAGCGTCCACCCGTACTTCGACATCAGTCCCCAGAGGCGGGCACGGGCGACCTTGTTGCGGAGCGGCCGCCCGTAGTAGTGGCCGACGAGCTCGTCGAGCTGCTCGAGGGTCAGGTTCGACTCGCTCCAGACGTTGCCGAGCTCGAAGCACGCGTCGTTGTTGCCCGAGTACTCGTAGTCGATCAGCTTGAACTCGCCCCCGACGTCGATGAAGTTCTCGGCCAGGAGGTCGTTGTTGCACGGCACCGTTCCCTCGTCGCGGACGGCCATGGCCGCTTCGATCTCGCGCACCTGCGGCTCGAACTCGAGGTAGCGCTCGGGCAGCCGGAAGCCGCGCTCCTGGACGAGCTCCAGATAGCGCGCCTGGATCGCGAACATGTTGAAGTCGTCGCGGAAGGGGCGGGCGCCGTGGAGGCGGCGGCAGGCGGCGGCGATCTGGTCCAAGCGGTCGCCGCGGCGCAGGTCCTCAGGGCTCTGCGTCTGCCCGACGATGAACTCGAGCACGAGCACGTGGTCCTCGGGGAGGTACGCGGTCACGGCGGCCCCGACGCCGGCGTCCGCGGCCGCCACGGTGTTGAGGTACTCGTTCTCCCGGTCGATCGCGAGCAGGCCGGCGTCCTTGGCGGAGACACGGACGACGTAGGCCCCTGACGCCGTTGTGACCTTGTAGTTCGTGTTCGTGAGGCCGCCGGGAAGCTCGGCCACGTCGACGGCGCCGGAGAGCTCCGGCACCTTGGCGAGGACGCGCTCGAGTGTTCGGTCTACGCTCACGCTTCCGCGTTTTCTATCGCAGAGAGGGGAGCCGCGTGTGACGAGCGAGCGTGCCGCGATCGTCGTCGTCGGGGGCGGGATCACCGGGTGCAGCGTCGCCTACCACCTCGCCAGGGCGGGGCTGCGTGACGTGCTCCTCGTCGAGAAGGCAGAGCTGACGAGCGGCTCGACCTGCCACGCGGCCGGCCTCGTCACGCAGTTCAACCCCTCGCCGACGATGATGCGCTTCCGCCGCTACAGCGTCGAGCTCTACCGGGAGCTCGGCGTCTTCGACAGTGTCGGGAGCCTTCGGATCGCGTCGAGCTCCGAGAGCCTCGAGGAGCTCGAGCGCGGCGCCAGCCGGGCCCGCGGGATCGGGCTCGATGTCGAGGTGCTGTCGCCGGACGAGGTCGTGCGGTTGCTGCCCGCCGCCACGCCCGAGTCGCTCTACGGGGCGGTCTGGATCGAGGGCGACGGCTCGGTCGATCCCCACATCGCGACGCACACGCTCGCGAACGCGGCGCGCGAGCTCGGCGTGCGGATCGAGACCGGACGTCGCGTCACCGGGATCCGGCTCGGCCCGTCGCGCGAGGTGACCGCCGTCGAGACGGACGCCGGGCCGATCGAGACGGAGCTCGTCGTGAACGCCTGCGGGATCTGGGCGCCCCAGGTGGCGGCGATGGTCGGGGCGTTCACGCCCTCGGTGCCGGTCGACCACCAGCACATCGCGCTCGCCGCGGTGGAGGGGCACGAGCTGCCGCGCGAGATGCCGTGCTTCCGGGATCTCGACAATCTCGTCTACGGCAAGTCGGAGGCGGGAGGGATCCTCTTCGGAGGCTACGAGCCGAACCCGGTGGCGCGCTGGGTGGACGGAGTGCCCTGGGATCACGCCGGGCTGCCGGTCCGACCGGACCACGAGCGCTTCGCGCAGCTCATGGACGGCGCCGTGCGGCGCTTCCCCTTCCTGCACGACGCCGGCGTCGTCGCGCTCATCGGTCATCCCGACGCGATGACCCCGGACGGCAATCCGCTGCTCGGGCCGATGCCCGGGGTGCCGGGGTACTGGACGGCCGCGGGTCTCTCGCTCAACGGCTTCGGCGGGGCCGGCGGCATCGGCAAGACGATCGCCGAGTGGATCAGCGACGGGGAGACCGAGCTCGACGTGACCGGCTACCGCGCCTGGCGCTTCGGCGCTTCGTACCGCGACCCGCACTTCGCGCAGGAGACGGCCCGCGAGGTCTATCGCTACTACTACCGCCTCCGCTACCCGTTCGACGTCGACGAGTGGGGCAGGCCGAAGCGGCTCTCGCCCCTGCACGGCCGGCTCCAGGATCTCGGCGCGGTCTTCGGGACGAAGAACGGGTGGGAGCGCGCGGATTTCTTCGAGCCGGGGAAGCCGAGCCGGCGGGCCGGCGCCGACCAGCGGGCGTTCGGGTTCACGAGGCCGCCCTGGTTCGAGCGGCTACGCGTGGAGCACGAGGCCTTCCGCGAGCGCGTCGGGATCATCGACATGACCTCGTTCGGGAAGATGCACGTGTCCGGCCCGGGCGCGTTGTCCTTGCTCGAGCGCGTTGCCGACAACCGAATCGACAGGCCGGTCGGGAGCGTCGTCTACACGCAGTTCCTGAACGACCGGGGCGGGATCGTGGCGGACGTGACCGTGACGAGGCTCGAAGACTCGAGCTTCCGGGTCGTCACCGGCGCCGGGACACTCGACTCGGACCTGGGCTGGCTCCGGCTCAACCTCCGCGAGGAGGATGGGTCGGTCGAGCTCCGCGACGTCTCGGAGGAGCTCGCCGTGATCGGGCTCTGGGGACCGCGCGCGCGGGACGTGCTCGAAGGCGTCACCGAGGACGACGTCGGCGCGCAGGCGCTGCCGTTTCGCACGGCGCGAACGATTCGGATCGGCGGCTCGCACGTGCTCGCGCAGCGGATCACGTACGTGGGCGAGCTCGGGTTCGAGCTCTACGTCGCGCCCGAATGGGCAGTTCAGGTCTGGGACCGGCTGCTCGCCTCGGGCGAGCCGTACGGGATCGAGCCCGGCGGCTATCGAGCACTGGAGTCGCTGCGACTCGAGAAGGGCTACCGCTACTTCGGCACCGACCTGACCGCGGGGGACACGCCCTACGAGGCGGGGCTCGGCTTCTGCGTCGCGCTCGAGAAGGGCGAGTTCAACGGCCGCCGCTCGCTCGCGGAGGCGGGCGAACGTCCGGCCCGACGCCTCCGCACGCTGCTCGTCGGAAGCGACGAGTACGTGCCGGTGTACGGCGGTGAGGCGGTCCGTGCGAGGGGCGAGATCGTCGGTCGTCTTCGGAGCGCGGGCTACGGGTTCACTGTCGGGCGCACCATCGGGCTGGCGTATCTGCCCACGGAGGTCGAGCCCGGCGCACAGCTCGAGGTCGAGGTGCTCGGGGAGCCGGTGAGCGCCGTCGTGTCCAGGGACGCGCTCGTCGACCCGGAGAACGAGCGGATTCTCGCCTAGCTCGCCGCCGCGCAGAGAGCTACGCCGGGCAGCTCGTAGCGATCCTCGACCGCGAAGCGCGGAAAGGCGTCCTCGACGTCCTTCTTGACTGCGGCGCGCTCGGCTTCGGGCAGCGCCCGCATCACGAGCGCGATCGGGCCAGCGGTGTCCGCGATCAGGCTCAGGTACCCATCCACGTCCGGCAGGACGAAGCGAACGGGGACCTCCTCGGTGCGCACCTCGCTGAAGCCGGCGCCTTCGAGGAGCGCCGTGGTGCGTTCCGGGCTGGCCATGCTGAAGGGCCCCGGGGCGGGCGGGGGCTCGAGCGGAGGGATGTGGCCGCGCAGACCGAGGCTCATCCCGATGAGTCCGAAGAAGGGGTTGCGCTCGGGGGCTCCCCAGCTTGCGAGTGCCAGCCGCCCGCCCGTGCGCAGGACGCGGCGGGTCTCGGCGAGCGCTGCGGCGGGATCCGCCATGAGCATGTATCCGAACCGACACAGCACACCGTCGACCGAGTCGGCGTCGAGATCGATGCGCTCGGCGTCCGTGACCTTGTACTCGACGTTCTTCACGCCGAGCTCGGCCCCGCGGCGGCGGGCCGCGTCGACCATCGCCGGCGAGAAGTCGGTCGTGATCAGCCGGCCTCGCTCGCCGACGGCCGCAGCCGCCTGGAAGCCGGTCTCGCCCACGCCGGAGGCGAGCTCCAGCACCGTGTCACCCGCGCTTGGCCGCACCTCCGTGACCATCCAGTCACGGATGGGCCTGCAAACGCTCTCGATGTCCTCTCTCCGGCGTTCCCACGACGGCGCGATCGACTCGGCGATCTCGTAGTTGTCCGTCAGGAAGGCGGCTGGCGTCTCGGTCGTCATCGTCTCCTCCTTTGGCTGGGTGCAGAGTCAAGGAGGACGCTAGGAGGGGGCCTCGCGCTGGGCAATCGGGAGTTCTCCCCATGCCACGAGCCCGTGCTCCATTGCGAACAGGGTTGCTCCCGCACGGGTCGAGACGCCGATCTTGCGGTAGGAGCTCTGGATGTGGTGGTCCGCGGTCTTGGCCGAGATGCCGAGCGCGCCCGCGACCTGCTTGGTCTGCAATCCGCGTGCCAGCATGGCGATGACCTCTGCCTCGCGCTCGGTGAGGCCGGCCGGCCGCTCCAGCCGCGGTGCCTGGTGCCCGGCCGCCTCGATCACCGCGGTCACCGCATCGGGATCGAGGCGTCCGGCACTCGCGTCCTGGGCGAGCTCGTCGGCGGCCTCCTCTGTGGAGAGCGCGTCGCGGTAGGGCCGCGTCTCGGTCATCGCGTGATAGGCGTCGGCTGCGGCCAGGAGGCGCGCCGAAGGGGTGAGCTCCGCGCCGGCAGATCCCCGGTGGTAGCCGGAACGGTCGAGTCGCTCGTGGTGGGCACCGGCGGTCGGCGCAAGCGCCGACAGGAAGTCCGAACGGGAGAGAACGCGCTCGGTCTGGTAGGGGTGAAGCCGCACGTGCTCCCACTCGTCCGGGGTGAGCACGGCCGGCTTCTGCCAGATCCTCGGGTGAACCGCCACCCGTCCCAGATCGTGAACAAGCGCTGCACGCCAGATCGCGGCGGCATCCGTTTCGTCCAGGCGGGATCGCTCCGCTGCCGCCCGCGCCAGCCCGGCCACGCCGGTCGAGTGGCCGGACAGGTACGGGGAGATCAGGTCGGCGAAATGCCCGAGCGCTCTCAGCGCCCCGTCGATCGCCTCGCCATCGAGCGTCAACCGGGGATCGGGCTCACAGCCGAGCGTCTCCTCCCAGGCAGACGGCTCGCGCTCGAGCGCAAGGACCTGGGGAGCGCCTTCTGCGAGGCAGGCCGCGACCTCGGGGTCGAACCCGTGGCCCGCCCGCTCGCGGACGATGCGGACGGCGTACTCCTCGCCACCCAACATGCGCTGGAGTGCCGCGTCGCGGGCGACATGCACGATTCGGAGCGCCAGCGGGATCTCATCCGCCTCGGCGCGGCCGAGCGGGCCCTTGCCGTCCCAGCGTTCGGTGAGATGGATGAAGAGACCGTGGATCGAAGGGGGGAGCGCAAGGCGCTCGGCCAGCATCTGCGCGACCTCGCAGATCGCCGCCAGGTGAGGATCCCGTTCCCTCCGAGCCCTGGGCAATCGGCGGGCGACCTGCAGCGCGCGGGCCGGTGGAGAGCTCCCCGGCGTCGGAAGCGCGCGCACGATCCCCGTCAGCACCTCACGTTGCGACCCGAACATAGCCGGGACAACGTGCGTCGTCAGCGAGCCGCCGAAGGTCTCCGTGGTCACGTCGCTGTCCGTGGTGCAGCCGGAATACATCAACAGGCATGCGTAGTACGTCTGCGAGGCCGTCGCGCGGTCGACTCCGAGGCGGTCCGCGAGGCGCATCGCCACCAACGTGCCGTGGAGGCCCTGCTCGAACGGGAAGCCCATCCCCAGGTCGGTGGCCAGGCAGAGCGTCGCCGCAACCTCCGCTGTGCGCACGCGTTCTTGCCCAGGCGATGCCTTGTTCGGCACGCTCCGACGGTACCCCACCCCGGGCGCAACGGCGCTCTCCGGTCCGGGCGTCGGCTTCTCGTTCCTCGTTGACGGCGCCGCGGGCGCGTGAGGCTCCAACCCTGCGAGCGAGCGTCGCCTGATAAACAGGCAGCGTGCCGGCGGAGGTGATCCTCGCTCTCGACCAGGGAAGCTCGAGCACGCGCTGCGTCGCGTACGACCGGCACCTGCAGCAGCGTGGCTCCGCTGTCCGGCCGGTGTCGACCCGGCGCCCCGCGCCCGCCATGGTCGAGCACGATCCCGACGAGCTGCTCGCGGGGGCGCGGGAAGCGATCGCCGAGGTCGTCGCGGGGACCGGAGCCGCCGTCGGTGCGATCGGGATCGCGAACCAGACGGAGTCCTTCGTCCTCTGGGAGCGCGGCACGGGCCGGGCCGTCACCCCCGTGGTCAGCTGGCAGGACCAGCGCGCGGGCGAGCTGTGCGCGGAAATTGCAAGGCGCCCCGAGGCGGCCGACGTCCGGGAGAAGACGGGTCTCGCTCTCGATCCGACCTTCTCGGCGCCGAAGCTGGCCTGGCTCTTCGAGGCCGACGCGGCGCTGCGGAGCGGGGCGGAGTCGGGCGAGCTGCTCTTCGGCGACGTCGCCTGCTGGCTCGCCTGGCATCTCTCCGGCGGGGCCGCGCACGTGACGGAGCCGTCGAATGCCTGCCGGTCCCTGCTCGTCGACCTGTCGACGCTGCGCTGGGATCAGGCGCTGCTCGACCTCTTCGGGGTGCCGGCGGCGCTACTGCCCGAGATCAGGCCGTCGGACGGCCCCGGTGTCCGGGCTGTGGAGACCGACGCGCCGCTCGCGGCGATGCTCGGAGACCAGCCGGCCGCCCTCTACGGCCAGGGTTGCACCTCGCCGCGCATGGCCGCGCTCACCCTGGGCACCGGCGCGTTCCTCTGGCTGAACGTCGGGGCCGAGCCGCCGGAGCCGCCGGCCGGGGTGCTGGCCACGGCTGCCTGGGAGAAGGCCGACGCCGGTCCGACCTACGCGCTGGAGGCGTTCTGCTCGAACGCCGGCAACGCGCTGGGGCTCCTCCCGGCCCTGGGGTTTGCGGCCGACGGCGCGTCCCGCGGGCCCGAGTGGTCGCTGCCGCATCCGCTGGTCGTCCCGGCTCCCGCCGGGCTCGGTACTCCTCACTGGCACGGCGCCGATCGCATCACGGTGCTGGGAGCGAGCAGCACGACGACTGCCGCCGACCTGGCGGCGGCGACCCTCGCCGGCGTCGCTCACCAGATCGCCGACGCGCTCGAGGCTCTCGATGCGAGCGGCTCCGCGGACGTCCTGCGGGTGGGCGGCGGCCTCTCCGCTCACGAGGGGCTGCTGCAGGCGGTCGCCGATCTCTCCGGGCTGGCGCTCGAGGTCGCCGCCGACGCGGAGGCGACCGCGCGCGGGGTCGCCGCGCTCGCCGCCGAGGCTGCCGGCCTGCTGGACGAGGCCGCTCCCGCGCCGGCGATCGCGCGCACCGTCGTCCCGCGCCTCGACGACGGCGGGCGGGCGCGGGAGCGGTCGCGCTGGGCCGAGGCGCTGGAGGTTCACGTGCGAGTGGAGTCGTGACGGAAGGAGCCCTCGGCCCCGAGGCCCGTGCGGAGGCCGTCGCCCGGTTCGAGCGGGAGCGGCTCGACGTCCTCGTCATCGGCGGCGGGATCACCGGCGTCGGCATCGCGCTCGACGCGGTGTCTCGCGGCCTGTCGGCCGGGCTGATCGAGGCGGTCGACGTCGCCGCCGGAACGTCGAGCCGGTCGAGCAAGCTGATCCACGGCGGGCTGCGCTACCTCGAGATGCTCGAGTTCAAGCTCGTGCACGAGGCCCTGCGAGAACGGCGCCTGTTGCTGACGAAGCTGGCGCCTCACCTCGTGCGGCCGGTCGAGTTCCTCTTCCCGCTCACGCGCCGAGGGTGGGAGCGCCCGTACATGGGCGCCGGACTGCTTCTGTACGACCTGTGGGCCGGCCGGCATTTGCCCCGCGCCCGCCATCTCTCGCGCGGCGCCGCCCTGAAGGCCGCCCCCGCCCTGCGGCCGGACTCGCTGATCGGAGCAGTGAGCTTCAGCGACGCCCAGGAGGACGACGCCCTCTATGCCGTCTACGTGGCGCGCACGGCTTCTGCCCACGGTGCGTCGGTGGCGACGAGGGTCCGGGCCGTCAGCTTCCTCCGCGACGAGGCGGGCCGCGTTCTCGGCGTCGGGGCCGAGGACCGGCTGACCGGGCGCCGGCTCGACATCCGCGCCCGGCACACGATCGCCGCCGTCGGCGTCGCCACGGACCGCCTGCTCGAGGAGGCCACCGGTCGGGCGCAGAGCACGGTGCGGCCGTCGAAAGGAGTGCACCTGATCGTTCCCCGTGCCTCGATCCCCATGCGGTCGGGCCTGTTCATGCGCACGGAGAAGAGCGTCTTCCATGCGATTCCCTGGGGCCGGGAGCACTGGCTCCTCGGCGACACCGACACCGAGTGGGACGGCGAGGTCGACACGCCCCTCGCCAACCGGGCGGACGTCGACTACGTCCTCGCCAAGGTCAACGGCGTTCTCCTCAGACCGGTGCAACGGGAGGAGATTCGCGGCGTGTTCGCCGGGCTCCGTCCGCTGGTCGCCGCCGAGGGCGCCGCCGACACGACGAGGCTCTCACGGGAGCACCGGCTGTTCTCGCCCGTGCCGGGCTTGACCGCGATCGCGGGCGGCAAGTACACGACCTACCGCGTCATGGCGCGGGACGCCGTCGATGCCGCCGCCCGGGACCTCGGGTCGACCGCTCCCTCGACCACCGAACGGCTGCCGCTGCTCGGTGCCGCGCCCTCCCCCGGTGACGACCACGACTCGCTTCGCCGGCGGCACGGCGCCTGCGCGGACGAGGTGCGCCTGCTCGCGCAGGCAAACCCGGACCTGGCGACACCGCTCGCCGGCGGGCTCGACTACCTCACGGCCGAGGCGGTGCACGCGGTGACGCACCAGGGCGCCCTCGATCTCGACGACATCCTCTCGAGGCGCATGCGCGTCTCCATCGAGGCGCCCGACCGCGGCCGCGCCGCCGCGGCGGCGATTGCACCGCTGGTTGCGCCCCACCTGGGCTGGTCGGAGGCTCGCGCCGCCGACGAGGTCGACCGCTACCTCAGGCTGCGCGACGCCGAGGAGGCTGCCGAGGCCGCGCCCGACGACACGGCGGCCGCGGCCGCCTACCGAGCCCTCGCGCCCGGCCCGTAGGAGAGCGGCAGCAGCCGGCCCTCCGGGAAGCGCTCGGCCCTGAGCTCGCTCACGTCGATCGGCGGGGTTCGGCCGGTGACCTCGGCCGCGACGACCTCGCCCACGGCCGGAGCGAGCTTGAACCCGTGGCCACTCCAGCCAACGGCGAGGTAGAGGCCGTCGATCCCGGGACACGGGCCGATGATCGGGTTCCAGTCGGGGGTGATGTCGTACGGCCCGGCGAATCCGCGTACGAGCTCGAATTCGGCCAGCCGGGGATACCGCGTTCGCAGGCCGCGCCGAACGGCGTCTTCGTAGCCGTCCGAAAGGCCGTGATCGCAGTCGTCCGCGCGCTCGAGCAAGTCCTCGCCGGCGTAGGCGACGGCGCAGAACTGCCGGCCCCGGTCGGGCCGGACGACCACGTTCGACACCGCGTCCGAGCAGACCGCGGAGGGCAGCGGGCCGCCCGGGGCCGTGCGGCCGATCAGCACCTGCAGCCGGCGCAGCTCGATCGGCTGCTCGGCGCCGAGAGGGCGCAGGAGATCGTTCGCCCAGGCGCCCGTCGCCAGCACGACCTGCCCGGCGGGAACGAAGCCGTCCGCCGTCTCGACGCCGACCGCACGGCCGGCCTCGACCCGGACGGCAGCCACTGTCCGCCCCAGGTGGTGGCGGAGCCCGCGGGCCGCGGCGGCCGTGAACCAGCCGAGGCACATCTTCTGCGCGTCGGCGAAGCCGCCGTCCGGCTCGAAGGCAGCACCCGCCACTCCCTCGGGCGCCAGCTCGGGCTCGACGTCCTGCAGCTCCCCGACGTCGAGGTAGCGGGTGTCCAGGCCCAGGGACTGCAGCAGCGCGACATTGCTCCGGCAGGCGTCGACGAGCGCGGGCGGCACGGTGAGCAGATAGCCGCAGCGCACGAAGCCGGCGTCGGCGACACCCACCTCATCGGACCAGTGCCTGATCGTCCGCGAGCCGTCGATGGCAAGGCGGGCGGTGACCGCGTTCGAGTAGTGGCGGCGCACCATCGAGAACGACCGCCCGGAGTCGCCGCTGCCGGGCATGCCGCGGTCGAAGAGCGCGACGCTACCGGCACCGTCGCGGCAGAGCGCGTTGGCCGTCGCGAGCCCGACGATGCCGGCCCCGACGATCGCCGTGTCCACCGAGGCGCTCACGTCGCGGAACCTATCACCGGGCATCAATGGTCTCGCTTTGATGATTTGGTTGCGTTTTGGTCTGGTATTCGGTACGGTGAGCCGGAGCCATGTACGACTACGGCTTCTTCTCGTACGAGTCGAAGGACGACTTTCTCGACCGGTCGCGGGAGTTCTGGAACCCGGACAAGACCGACTTCTGGCAGGACGCCGGCGTCGATCTCGTCATCGACCGGCGCGAGGGGTACTTCTTCTGGGACATGGCGGGTCGCCGGCTCGTCGACCTTCACCTCAACGGCGGCACGTACAACCTGGGGCACCGGAACCCGGAGCTGATCGCCACGCTCGAGCAGGCGATGCAGCGCTTCGACATCGGCAACCACCACTTCCCGGCGCTGGCGCGGACGGCCCTGGCGGAGGCGCTCGTCAAGACGTGCCCGCCGAACATGCAGCGGGTGGTCTACGGCGCGAGCGGCGGCGAGGCGACGGACATCGCGATCAAGACCGCGCGGCACACCCGTCAGCGGCGGAAGATCGTCTCGATTCTCAAGGGCTACCACGGCCACACAGGGCTCGCTGTCGCCAGCGGCGACGACCGCTTCTCGCGCCTCTTCCTGGCCGACCGCCCGGACGAGTTCACCCACGTTGCGTTCAACGACCTCGACCAGATGGAGGCGGCGCTTCGCGACGACGACTGCGCGGCCGTGCTCATCGAGACGATCCCGGCGACCTACGGCTTCCCGCTCCCCGATCCCGGCTACCTCAAGGGCGTGAAGGAGCTGTGCGAGCGCCACGGGGCGCTCTACATCGCGGACGAGGTGCAGACCGGGCTCATGCGCACCGGGGAGATGTGGGGCGTCGCGAAGGCGGGGATCGAGCCAGACATCATGGTCGTCGGCAAGGGCATCACCGGCGGCATGTACCCGATCGCTTGCACGGTGGTCTCGGAGGAGTGCTCCGCCTGGCTCAAGCAGGACGGGTTCGGCCACATCTCCACGGGCGCCGGGGCGGAGCTGGGCTGCGTTGTCGCACTGAAGGTCCTGGAGATCTGCGAGCGGCCCGAGGTCCGCTCGATGGTGCACTACATCGCCGATCGTTTCGGCCGCGGCCTGCGGGCGATCCAGGAGCTCTATCCGGACTGGTTCGTCGGCATTCGCCAGGACGGCGTCGTCATGGGGCTCGAGTTCGAGCACCCGGAAGGCGCGAAGCTCGTGATGAAGCACCTGTACGAGAACGGCGTCTGGGCGATCTTCTCCACGCTCGATCCACGGGTGCTCCAATTCAAGCCGGGCATCCTGCTCGGCCCCGAGCTCGTAGATGAAGTGCTCGACCGCACCGAGGTCGCGATCGGCCAGGCTCTCGTCGAAGCGCGCGGGGAGCGGCTCGAGGCGGCGGTTCGATGAGAGAGACTGTCCCCGAGGCTGCCGGCGTACCGCGCGCCCGCATGATGCTCCAGCGGGCCCACTGGGCGGCCACCGCCTATGCGGAGTTCGACCTCGAGCGCACCCGGCGAATCGTCGAAGCGGTCGCCGAGGAGGCATACCAAAACTCGCAAAGGTACGCCGAGTGGGCGGTCGAGGAGACCGGGATGGGAGTGGCCGACCACAAGGTGATCAAGAACGAGGCGTGCTCGAAGGGCGTGGTCGAGTGGTGGGGCGGCAGTGACTTCGTCAGCGCCAGGATCGATGCCGACGCCCGCATCGTCGAGATTCCACGGCCGGCCGGAGTCGTCCTCGCGCTGACGCCGTCCACCAACCCGATCGCGACCGTGTACTTCAAGGTGCTGCTGGCGCTGATGACGCGCAACGCGGTCGTCGTCAGCCCCCACCCTCTCGCCCGGGAGGTGTCCGCCGACGCCGTGCGCCACCTCGCCGACGCGGCCGTGGGCGCCGGCGCGCCCGACGGCTGCGTGCAGGTCGTCGAGGAGCCGACGATCCCTCTGATCGAGGCGCTGATGAGCGATCCGACGACCGATGTGATCGTCGCCACCGGAGGCACGGCAGTCGTTCGTGCCGCCTACCGCTCGGGGAATCCCGCCTGGGGCGTCGGGCCGGGCAACGTCCCGGTGCTGGTCGATCACACGGCCGACCTGGCCGCGGCCGCGCGAAGGCTGATGGACTCGAAGAGCTTCGACAACTCGATCCTCTGCACCAACGAGTCGTGCGTGATCGTGGAGGAGCGTGTCGCCGAGGCCTTCCAGAAGGAGCTCGGTCGGCACGGCGGTCACGTGCTCACGCCCGAGGACGTCGAAGCCGTGCGCGCGGCCCTCTACCCCGAGGGCCGGATGCGGGTCGAGCTGGTCGGCAAGGACGCTCTGACGCTGGCCAAGGAGGCGGGGATTCGCTCCCCCGCGGGAACGCGCGTCCTGGTGGCGCCCTTCTCGCTCGTCGTCCCGGAGGAGCCGCTGGCGCGGGAGAAGCTCTTCCCGCTGCTCGGCCTCGTACGCGTCCCGGACGCCCGGCGGGGAATCGACGCGGCCCGCGCGATCCTACGGATCGGCGGCGCCGGCCACTCGGCTGCGATCCATTCGCGCGACCCGCGGACGGTGATGGCCTACGGCGCCGCCGTCCAGGTCCTGCGCGTGGCCGTCAACGTCGGCGCCAGCACGGGGTCCGCCGGCATCGGCACGAATCTCGCCCCGACCATGACGATCGGCACCGGCTTCTTCGGCCGCTCGTCCCTGGGGGAGAACCTCGAGCCCCGGCACCTCATCAACCTGACGCGCGTTGCGTACGCCTCCGATCCGGCCGAGCCGTTCGCCGACTTCACGGGCCTCCAGCCGTGGAGCACCGCCCTCGCCTCGGAGCCGGTCCCGGCACCGGAGCGGCCGGCCGACGTCGAGCGCGCCCGCGAGGAGATCCGCCGGGTCATCCTCGAAGAGCTGCGCGAGCTGGTCCACCGCTGATATGGCCGAGCTCCGCTCCTTCATCTTCATCGACCAGCTGCAGCCGCAGACGATGTGCTACCTGGGCACGTGGATCCGAGGCCGGCTGCCGCGGGCGAATATGGCTGCCCAGGTGATCGAGATCTCGCCCGGGCTCGACATCGAGCCGCTCACCGACGTCGCGCTCAAGTCGACCGACGTGCAGGCCGGGATTCTCGTCGTCGAGCGCCAGTTCGGCTACCTGGAGGTCCACTCGCGCTCCACGGCGGCCGTGGTCTCGGCGGGCGCGGCCGTGCTGGACGCACTCGGCGCTTCGGCACAGGACGCCATCCGCCCGCAGATCCTTGCGTCCGAGCTGATCTCCCGCGTCGACCACCAGCACACGTTCCTGATCAACCGGAACAAGATCGGGTCGATGGCGCTCCCGGGCGAGTCGCTGTTCGTCCTGGAGATGCAGCCCGCCTCCTACGCCATCCTGGCCACCAACGAGGCGGAGAAGGCCGCGCGCATCAAGGTTGTCGACTACCGCATGATCGGGGCCACGGGCCGCGTCTACCTGACGGGCGTGGAGGCCGACGTCCGCGCCGCCGCGGACGCCGCGGTGGCTGCACTGGGAGGAGCGCCGTGAGCACCGGCGACGAAGACCTCCTGCGCAGCGTCACGCGGGAAGTGCTCTCCGAGCTTCTGCCCGGCCTGCTCGAGGATGCGCTGACGACCCCTGCCGCCAACGGCAACGGGAATGGGGCTTCACCGGCCGGCGCGGAGGACGACGCCGTGCCGCAGGTTCCCGCGCCCCCGATCGCCAAGGTGCATCGTCCCAGCGGCTGGCGTGCGCCGGAGCCGGAGGCAGAGACTGCGCCGGCCGGGGTCGCGTTCGAGCGCGTCGAGCTCAGGAGCGATGCCGACCTCGCCGCGTTCGTCGGCGCTCTCGCGAGGCGCCTGGAGAACCCGGAGGAGCGGGCGGCGATCATGTCCGGCCAGGTGCGGTTCCGACTCGCCGCGGGCCCTGCGGAGGAGGCGGCAGGCCCGTCCACGATCCGGGTCGAGTCCGGTGCGGTCACGGAGCGCGCAGTCAAGGAGGCCGCCAGGACCGGAGCCCGGCTCGTGCTGTCTCCCCGCGCGGTGCTCACACCGCTGGCGAGGGAGCGCGCGCGGAGCCTTGGAGTCGAGATCGAGAAGGAGAGGCGATGCTGAGAGCCACGGTTACGGGCTCCGTCTGGGCGACGAGGCGGATCGAGAAGATCCCCGGCGGAGCGTTCCTCGAGGTCGAGGTCGAAAGCGGCGCCCGCCTGGTCGCGTTCGACGTGCTCGGCAGCGGCGTCGGCGAGCACGTGCTCGTCGCGACCGGCTCGGTTGCCTCGGGCTGGTTCGGCGACGAGCATCCGCCCATCGACGCCCTGATCATCGGCTCGATCGACGAGCCGGCAAGCAACCCCGCCACCGAGCGGGAAAGGTAGGTGAGAGCAATGGCAGAGACTGCACTCGGCATGATCGAGACCAAGGGGTACGTGGCCGCGCTGGCCGCGGCCGACGCCATGGTCAAGGCCGCGAACGTCACCATCGTCTCGCGGGAGGAGGTCGGCGACGGCCTCGTGTCCGTGGTGATCCAGGGCGACGTCGGCGCCGTCAAGGCGGCGACCGAGGCGGGCGCGGAGACGGCCACCGCCGTCGGCGAGGTCCTCTCGGTCCACGTCATCCCACGGCCGCATTCGGAGCTCGGCAAGCACTTCGCCAACACCGCGGCCTAGCTGACGAGCGATGGCGGCTTCCGACACGCAGGTGCAGCTGCGCGTGTACCTGCCGATCCCCAACCTGGGTCGGCAGTTCGCCGCGTACCTGGGAACGCCGACGCGGGCGCGGGGCTACCCGGCGATCGAGGGCGACAACGGCCTCATCGTCGAGGTGGCTCCCGCGCTCGCGATCGAGCGGATCACCGACCTGGCCCTGCGCTCGGTCCCCGAGATCGAGCCGGGGATCCTCTACGTCGAGCGGCAGTTCGGCGTGCTCGAGGTTCATCACGCCGACCAGGAGCTCGTCGACCGGGCCGGCGCCGCCATTCTCGAGGGGATCGGGGCGACGCCTGCCGACGCGCTCCGTCCGAATATCCTCTACGCCGACGTGATCGAGCAGATCACAGACCAGCACGCGGTGATCATCAACCGCAACCGCGAGGCATCGATGGTGCTTCCGGGCGAGACGCTGCTCGTGTACGAGGTGACGCCGGCGCTGTTCGCCGCCGTGGCCGCGAATGCGGCAGAACGTGTCGCTCCCGAGATCACGCTCGTGACCGTTTCGATGATCGGCGCCGCGGGCCGCATCTACCTGAGCGGCCCCACCGAGAGCGTCGAGCGGGCGAGGGACGAGATCACCCGGGTGCTCGAGTCGGTGGAGGGGCGTGAGCACTGAGCAGGCGGCCCTCGACAGGCTGGCGGAGCGGGCGCTCGACCGCTACGGCCTCGACGGGGACTCGACCGTTCGGCTGCTGAACGTCTCGGAGAACTGGACCTACCGGATCGACGAGCCTGACGGCCGGACGTTCGCGCTGCGCGTCCACCGCCCCGGCTACCACACCGCCGAGGAGATCGAGTCGGAGCTCGACTGGATCGACGCCCTGCGCCGCGACGACGTGGTCGAGACGGCGCACGTCGTGGCCGGCAGCGACGGCAGCCGGGTGACGCAGCTGGCGACGCCCGAGCTCGGGGAGCGCAACGTCGTCCTGTTCGAGTGGCTCACCGGCGAGATGCCGGAGCTCGAGGGCAAGGATCTCCTGCAGGGATTCCGCACGCTCGGCGCGGTGTCGGCCCAGATGCACGGCCACGCGCAGCGGTGGCCGCAGCCTCCGTCGTTTCGGCGCTTCGCGTGGGACTACGACACCACGCTCGGCGCTTCCGGCCACTGGGGACGGTGGCAGGACGGGCTGGGAATGGGCCCCGAGGAGCTGGGCCTGCTCGGCCGGCTCGACGGGGTGATCCGGGGCCGGCTCGAGGCCTACGGCCGCGCTCCCGAGCGGTTCGGCCTGGTCCACGCCGACATCCGCCTGGCCAACCTGCTGGTCGACGGGCCCCATGTGCGCGTCATCGACTTCGACGACTGCGGCTTCTCGTGGTTCATGTACGACTTCGCCACGACCGTGTCGTTCTTCGAGGACCACCCCCAGGTCCCCGACCTCAAGGCCGCCTGGGTCGAGGGCTACCGCTCCGTCGCGCAGCTCGATCCCGCGGACGAGGCCGAGCTGGACACGTTCGTGATGCTCCGGCGCCTGCTGCTCGTCGCCTGGATCGGGTCGCACCACCGCTTCGCCACCGAGGCCGCCGAGCTCGGCGCCGGCTTCACGGAAGGCTCGTGCGCTCTCGCCGAGCAGTATCTGTCGAACCAGTGAGAGGACGGTGAGCATGTTCACACCCATCGACGGTCGCACGGTGCTCGTCACCGGCGGGACCAAGGGGATCGGCAAGGGGATCGCGGGCGTGTTCGCACGGGCCGGGGCAAACGTGGTCGTGAGCGGCCGGGACGCCGAGATGGGCGAGGCGGCCGTTCGAGACCTGTCCGGTCAGGGCGGGGAGGTGGCCTATGTCAGCGGGGACGTCGGCAAGGCCGCCGACTGCGAGCGGGTGGCGGCGGAGACGGCTGCCCGGTTTGGCGGCATCGACGTCGTGTGCGCGAACGCCGGCATCTTCCCCGACGTCAAGCTGGCCGACATGACCGAGGAGGACATCGACTCGATCTTCGCCACGAACGTGAAGGGCTGCATGCTGACCGTCAAGGCCTGCGTTCCGTACCTGGAGCGCACCGGCCGCGGCCGCGTCATCCTCACGAGCTCCATCACCGGGCCGGTCACCGGCTACCCGGGCTGGTCCCACTACGGGGCCACCAAAGCAGCGCAGCTCGGCTTCGTGCGCACGGCCTGCATCGAGCTGGCGCCGAAGGGGATCACGGTCAACGCCGTCATGCCGGGCAACATCTACTCGGAGGGGCTCGACGAGCTCGGCGAGGCCTATCTCACGTCAATGACCGATTCGATCCCGCTCGGCCGCCTCGGCAAGGTCGAGGAGATCGGCGCTGCGGCGCTCTTCCTCGCGACCGACGAGGCGGCGTTCATCACGGGCCAGACCATCATCGTGGACGGGGGGCAGGTAGTCCCCGAGTCCCTGGCCGCGCTCCAGTCGGTGTAGGCGTGACCGTCCCGGCCGGCATGACGGCCCTCGGCCCCGCGGCCTCCGCGCTGCGCGACCGCCTCGTGGCCGAGATCGCCGCCGGCACGCCGCCGCCGGGGGAGCGGCTCGGAGCGGAGCGGGAGCTCGCCGCCCGGCTGGGCGTCAGCCGTTCCACCCTGCGGGCGGTGCTCGACTCCCTCGAGGAGGCCGGCATCATCCACCGGGTGCGCGGCCGCTCGGGGGGAATTTTCGTCTCCCAGCGGCGGGTTGAGCGCGATCTGAGCACGCTCACAGGGCTGCCTGCATACCTTCGCCGGCAAGGGTTCCAGTCGGGCGCGCGGGTGCTCTCGACCGGCACGGTCCCGGCCGGTGCGGAGACCGCGGCCGCGCTCGCGCTGGACGAGGACGAGCTCGTGCTCGAGGTCCGCCGCCTGCGGTTGGCGGATCGAGAGCCCGTCTCGCTGGAGCGCGCTCGCTTCCCGGCCGACCGCTTCCCGGGGCTCCTCGACCGCTCGCTGGCCGGGTCGATCTACGACCTGCTCGAGGCGGACTACGGGCTCCAGGTCGGAGAGGCGGAGGAGCGCATCGAGGTCGTCGGCGCGACGACGGCGGACGGTCGCGCGCTCGGGGTGCGGGCGGGCGCGCCGTTGATCTCGATCGTGCGCACCGCCTGGATGGCCGACGGCCGGCCGTTCGAGCATTCGCGGGATCTGTTCCGGGCCGACCGCGTGCGCATCGTCGCCCGCGTCCGCGGCCGGGACGCCTCGTCCCTGGGCGCGGCCGTCGAGGTCGCCGCCTCGCACGACGCGTGAGATACTCGCCCGCGCGTCAATGGCCGAGCATCTGATCAGTCGAGCCATGCCGACCCATCGGCGCTGGGACGTCGACGTCGAGCCCGTGGTGCACGTGGAACAGGGCGACGTGGTCGTGGTCGAGACCGACGACTTTGCCGGCGGCCAGATCGGGCGCGACTCGACGGCCGACGATCTCCCCGCGCTCGACTTCGACACCATCTACCCGCTGGCCGGGCCGATCTACGTCGCGGGCGCGGAGCCCGGCGACGTGCTCGCCGTCGAGCTTCTCGGCTTCGAGCTGCCCGACTGGGGTTGGGCGGCGATTCTCCCGGGCTTCGGCCTGCTGCCTGCGGGCGAGCTGGACGATCCGTACCTGAAGTTCTTCGACCTCACGCAGGGAGACACGACCGAGCTCGTGCCCGGCGTGCGCATTCCGGTCGAGCCGTTCTGCGGCACGACGGGCGTCCCCGGGGCGGGCATGCACGATGTGCCGATCCCCCCGCCGCATGCGGGCGGCGGCAACATCGACCTTCGCCACGTGACCGCCGGTGCGACGCTCTACCTGCCGGTCGGCGTGGAGGGGGCGCTGCTCTCGCTCGGCGACGGTCACGCGGCGCAGGGTGACGGGGAGGTCTGCGTGTCCGGGCTCGAGTGCCAGATGCGGACGACGATCCGCGTCTCGGTCGAGCGGGGGATGACGCTGCGCTCGCCGGCGCTGCGCCGCCCGCCCGGCTCGCTGACGCCCAGAGTGGATGCCGGGGGCTGGTTCGCGACCACGGGCGTCGAGGACGACCTCATGGAAGCGGCCCGCTCCGCTGTGCGGGGGATGATCGACCACCTGGTCGACCGGCGCGGCCTCTCCCGCCAGGACGCCTACGTGCTTTGCTCGCTCGCCGCCGACCTGAAGATCACCGAGATCGTCGACGCGCCCAACTGGATCGTCGGCTGCTTCCTGCCGGACGCGGTCTTCGCCGACGAGTGAGGCCCGGGGTCTCGACTTCTCGCCGCGAATAGGGCAGGATCTTCCGATTCTTCACCGGCTGACCCGCACGGGAGCGGGCAGCCCGCGAAACCGGAGGTTCAATGCCTAGCTCTGAAAGTGGGGCCGTCCAACCACACATGGTTCACGAGGGGACCGTCACCTCGGTCGACATCGCCGACGATGCGAGCGTCGAGAAGCTGCGATCCGGCTCGATCGGCCTTCTCCTCGTGCTCTTCCTCTGCGTCACCGGCTCGGCGCCGCTGGCGGTGTTCATGTTCAACTTCCCGTTCGTCGTCGGCGCCGGGAACGAGAAGTACGCGCCGGCGGCCTTCTTCTTCGCCACGATCATCCTGACGATCTTCTCGGTGGCGTACGTGCAGATGGCGCGAAAGATCCGGGCCGCGGGCGGCATGTTCACCTACGTGAGCCACGGCCTCGGCCGGACGCTGGGGATGGTGTCCGGCCTCTCGCTCGCCGCGGCGTACACGCTCTTCGGCGCGTCGCTGATCGGCGGCTTCGCCGCCTTCGCGCAGGCGAAGGTCGCGTCCGCGTTCGACATGGATCCGATCAACTGGATCTGGTACGCGATCCTCGGCATCATCGGCATCTCGGCGCTGGGGTACTTCGACATCCCCATCTCGGCCAAGATCCTCGGCGTCTTCCTGATCACCGAGCTGTTCATCATCATCGCGTTCACGATCGGCGTGTTCATCCAGGGCGGCAACGACGGCGTCTCGATCGCCCCGGTCCTGCCGTGGAACGCGTTCAAGGGAATCGCGTTCGGCCTCGGCATCTTCATCGCCTTCTGGTCGTGGGTGGGATTCGAGGCAGCACCCAACTACGCCGAGGAGTCGAAGAATCCGCACCGGACGATCCCGATCGCGGTCTACGTGTCCTGTGTGTTCGTCGGCGTCCTCTACACCCTCGCCTCGTGGGCGTCGGTCAGCTCGTACGGGCCTGCCAATCAGGCATTCGACGCGCTCTCGGCTGGATCGACGACCGTCTTCGGGGGCGAGATCGCGGTCGACTACCTCAACTTCAACGTCGTGCCGGCGAACGAGCTCATCGGCACCTGGCTGGGGCAGCTGATGTCGGTCTTCATCATCACGGGGGCCTTCGCGTGTGCCGCAGCCCTGAACAACGCCGGGCTTCGCTACACGTACTCGCTCGGGCGCGAGGGGCTCCTCCCTAGGGCATTGGGCAAGACCCACCCCAAGCACAAGACGCCGCATGTGGCCGTGCTCACGCAGGCCGCAATCGCCCTCGCGATCGTGCTCATCTTCAGGTTCGCCGGCCACACCGGGCTCGACGTCTACTACTGGATCGCGGTGCAGGGCGTGATCTGGATCATCCTCGTCCAGGCTTTGACATCCCTGGCCGTCTGGGCCTACTTTCGGCGTCAGCCGGCCAGCGAGCGAAGTTTCTGGAAGACCACGGTGGCAGCCTGGATCGGCTTCCTCGCCCAGATCATGGTGCTCTACCTCTGTTACAAGTACCTGAGCTCGCTCGCCGCCGGCGACGTGTGGTACGTGAAGGAGCTGGGCCAGATCGGACCGTGGCGCGGCTTCGAGATCGACATCACCTGGCTGGGGATCATCGGCGTGCTCGTGCCGGTGGCCGCCCTGGTCTACGCCCTCGTCCTCCGCTCGACCAACCCGGCCAAGTACGAGACAGCGGGTCGGTTCATCAACGAAGGACAGGTCTAGGAACGGTCGTGGGAGGGGGCGCCTCGGGCGCCCCCTCCTTCACCTCCGGCGGCAGCGAGCGCGTAGCGCAGCTGTCGGTCGAGAGGCTCGCCCGCGACGAGGACGCCGTCGAGCGCCGCGGTCCCGATCGTGAACGCCCAGACGCCGCGTTCGTCGAGCGCGCGGATCCGCTCCGCCGAGTCCACCGACCCGGCGGCGATCACCGGCAGCGTCGTCGCCGCGACGACCGCCTCCACAAGCGCCTCGACGTCGCCGTCGTAGCGGTACGCGAGCAGGTTGATGCCGTCCGCGCCGAGCGCCTCCGCCCTGCGGGCGTCATCGGCGATCTCCGCGATCGAGCCGCGGAGAAGGCAGGGGTGGCCGACGATCCGGCCCACGTAGGGGAAGAACTTGATCCCGGTGCCGGCGACGATCTCCTGCACGGGCTCGATCAGCGTGCCGCCGATCAGGTAGTCGGGCCCGATCTCGGCAGCCGCGCGCGCGGACGCGAGCGTCGCCTCCTCGGTCTCGGAGACCACCTCGAGATGCGTGGTGTGGCCGTTGGCCTTGATGTCGGACAGCAAGGCCTGGAGCTCCTCGCGCGGCAGGCCGACGTCCTTGCAGCCGACGTGGCGCACGCCGGTCGTCGCGATGGACGCGTAGACGTCGCGCGCATCCGCGAGCGTCTCGTCGTCGCGGGTGAGCATGAAGATGAACTCGATCACGGCGCCCCCAAGTTGTCAGACAACTTCGGTATCGTATCGATCCAACGACCGAGCGAGGCGACGTGCGAGCAGCTATCTGGGACGGCCCGGGCGAGATGTCCATCGGAGAGGTGGCCGACCCGGCGTGTCCGGAGACCGGCGTCCTCCTCCGCGTCACCGCCTGCGGCATCTGCGGAACCGACGTGCGGACGTTCTACAACGGGGACCGG
Organism: uncultured Actinomycetes bacterium; assembly: GCA_963811635.1. Taxonomy (GTDB): domain Bacteria; phylum Actinomycetota; class Thermoleophilia; order Gaiellales; family Gaiellaceae; genus JAIBJN01. Next base: position 118,888 of record CAWESB010000010.1, on the reverse strand, counting down.
CGCGTCTCGGCGCCCTGGGTCCTCGGCCACGAGATCAGCGGGGAGCTGATCGAGGTCGGCCCGGCAGCCGCGGACGAAGTGGCCCAGTCGGGCCTCTCGGTCGGCGACCGCGTCCATTGCATCTCGACGCTCTGGTGCGGGCGCTGCCGTCTCTGCCGCTCGGGCAACGAGCACCTCTGCGTCAACGGTGAGCTGATGGGCTTCGACCACCAGGGCGCCTACGCGGAGACGGTCGCGATTCCGCAGATCGCGCTCAAGAACCTCTTCCGGATCCCGGACGGCCTCTCCGACGTCCACGCGACCTTCGCCGATCCGCTCTCCGACGCGATCTGCGGCCACAAGGACATCGCCGTCTCGCTCGACGACACGGTCGCGGTGATCGGCGCCGGGCCGGTGGGCACCGCCCACGCCCTCATCGCCAGGCTCGAGGGCGCGGGCCGCGTGCTCATGCTGGAGACAGCGGCGCAGCGGCTCGAGCTCGCGCGCGGCATCCTCGGCGACGAGCGGATGGGCTACGTCGACACGTCGTCCGCCGATGGCATCGAGGCCGTGCGCGCGGCGACCGACGGGATCGGCGCCGACGTCGTCATCGTCGCCTGCTCCAGCGACATCGCCCAGGAGCAGGCGATGGAGATGGCGGCGCCGCGCGGCCGGGTGCTCTTCTTCGGCGGCCTGCCGAAGGGCACGACGCACATGCGCTTTCCGTCGAACATCCTCCACTACCAGGAGGTGCAGGTGCACGGCTCGTACGCTTCGCGCCACCGCGACCAGGTGCACGCCCTCGACATGCTGGCCGACGACCTCGGCGGCATTCGCAGCGTCGTCTCCGACATCGTCGACCTCGACGCCGCGCCGGAGGCCTTCGAGCGGATCCGCGCGGGCGAGGTGCTCAAGGTCGTCGTGCGCCCCTGAGATGAGGGCGCCTCCTCGCCGCGCGCTGAGCCACTCGGTCGCCAAGGCGCTCCGTGAGCGGATCGTCGCGCAGGGGCTGGAGCCCGGCGACCGTTTGCCGAGCGAGCCCGAGCTGGCGCGCAGCCTCGGCGTCTCGCGGCCATCGCTTCGGGAAGGCATCACGCTGCTCGAGGAGGACGGCGTCGTCGTGCGGCTCCACGGGTCGGGGACCTACGTCTCCCACCGACCGGGGGTGCGGAACGACCTCAGCCGCAACTTCTCCGTCTCCTCGATGATCGCCGCGATGGGGGTGGAGCCGGGGAGCGCGGCCGAGAGCTGCGCGACCGAGACCGCCCCGCCGCGCGTGGCTGCGGCGCTCGGCATCGATTCCGGGACGGCGGTTTGCGCTCTGCGCCGGGTCCGGACCGCGGCCGGCCGGCGGGTGGTCGACTCGACCGACTGGTGCCGGACCGACGTGCTCTCACTGGAGGCCATGGCCGCGTTGGAGGGCGGCTCGATCTACGCCGCGCTGGCCGAGCGCGGCCTGCCCGTCCATCACGGCGTCGCGACGATCACGCCTGCCGTTGCGAGCGGCGAGGTCGCCGAGCGCCTGGGAGTGAGCCCCGGGGAGCTGCTGCTGACGCTCGTCCAGCTGGACAGCACCGCCGAGGGCACCGTCGTGCTCGTCTCTCAGGAGCACCACCTGGCGGACGCTTTCGAGTTCACGGTGTACCGCCGCGGGCCGGGCGACGACTCGGAGGCTGCAGAGTGACCGCGGAGCTCGTGGTCGGCGTCGACGTCGGCTCGCAGGGCACCTGCGCGCAGGCGATCGCTCCGGACGGCGAGCGGGTCGCGACGGCCTACGTGCCGCACACGCTCTCTTACCCCCAGCCGGGGTGGGCCGAGCAGGACGCCCGCGAGTGGCTCGGGGCCGTGGCGCAGGCGCTGGCCGAGGTGCGCCGAGCCGTAGACGGGGACGCAGTCCGCGCTGTGTCGTTCGGATCGCAGCTGGACGGCCTGGTCGCTGCCGACGCCGCGGGCGAGCCGCTGGGCCCCGCGCTGATCTGGATGGACCGCCGTGCGGGAGCGGAGTGCGCGGCGGCGGCGGAGCGGATCGAGCCCGCGCGGTTACGCGAGCTGAGCGGCTGCAACCTCGACCCGGGCCACGTGGCCGCGAAGATCGCCTGGCTGCGGGAGCACCGTCGCGATGAGCACGACGGCGCGCGCTGGTTCCTCCTGCCCGGCTCCTTCGTCGCCTGGCATGCCTCCGGCGAGCCGGCGGTCGACCCGTCCAACGCCTCGTCGACCATGCTCCTGGACGTCGAGAGCGGCGAGTGGTCGCAGGAGGCATGCGATGCGTTCGACATCGACGTCGCGTCGCTTGCTCCCGTCCGCGAGGCGCACGCGGTGCTGGGCCCGGTGGCGCCCTGGCTCCGGGACGCCGCCGGGCTCGACCCGTCGACCCAGGTGGTGCTCGGATGCGGCGACGACATGGCTGCGACGCTGGGCGCCGGCGTCGTCGAGCCCGGCGTGGTCTGCGACGTGATGGGGACGGCGGAGCCCGTCTGCGCGGTCGTGCCGGGACCGGTCCTCGACCCCGAGGGCATCACCGAGCTCCACCCGCATGCGGTGCCCGGAGGCTGGCTGCTCGAGAATCCCGGCTGGCTGTCGGGCGGGGCCTACCGCTGGTTCCGCGACGAGCTGGGGTCGGTGGAGGCGGCCAGAGCGGCCGCGACGGGCGCCGACGTGTACGAGCTCCTGAACTCCCTGGCGGAGGACGCTCCGGTAGGGGCCGAAGGGGTGCTGTGGGTGCCCGCCCTCGCCGGAGCGACCGCACCCGAATGGAACGCAGCCGCGCGGGCAGGGTGGTTCGGGCTCACCGCCGCCCACGGCCGCGCTCACCTCGCGCGGGCGTTGCTCGAGGGCAACGCCTTCGCGCTGCGCGACGTGCTCGAGGCGATCCAGGCCGCGGGCCAGCGGACGGTCGAGCTGGTCTGCGTCGCGGGCGGCGCGCGCGGCAATTTACTGAGGCAGATCCGCGCGGACGTCACCGGCCTGCCCGTCACTCGGCCGGACGACGTCGAAACCACGGCCCGGGGCGCCGCGATGCTCGCGGCCGTCGGCGCCGGGCTGCACGCGGACGTGCACTCGGCCAGCCGCGCGATGGCCGGTCCCCGCTCCGAGCCGCTGCTGCCCCGCCCAGAGTTCGGCGAGGTCTACGACGCGCTGTACCGCCGTCACCGGGAGCTGTACGCGGCGCTGCGGCCGCTGTTCTCCTGACCCCACGTGCCGGGCCCGTCCCGTAGAGTCTGCGCGTGTTGAGCGACGGACAGGTTGCCTGAATGGGCTGGCTCTGGTGGGTCGGTGCGGTCGTGATCGTGGCCTGGCTGTTCGCGATCGTCGACATGATTCGTCGGCGGGAGCGCCTGAGCCGCGTGCAGCTCGTGGCCTGGCTCCTGATCGTGATCATCCTCCCGGTGGTCGGGACGATCCTCTACTTCGTCGTCGGCCGCCGGCCGAAGCCCTAGCGCACGGGGCGGCACGCTCTTCCACGCCGCCTGACGGGGGCATCTCCGCCTCCGGGATACGATCCGCGCGTGCCGGACCCGCTCTTCCGCGGCGCGCCGAGGGGCCGCGAGCTCGTCTGCCGAGGCTGGGAGCAGGAGGGCGCCCTGCGCTGCCTTCTCAACAACCTCGACCCGGACGTTGCCGAGGACGCGGCCGGCCTCGTCGTCTACGGCGGGCGCGGCCGGGCGGCGAGGAGCCCCGAGGCGCTGGCCGGCATCGTCGCCGCGCTCGAGCAGCTGGGGCCGGAGGAGACGCTGGTCGTCCAGTCGGGGAAGGCGGTCGCCGTGCTGCCGACCCATGCCGACGCCCCGCGTGTGCTCATCTCCACCGCGATGGTCGTGCCGGCCTGGTCGGACGAGGATTCGTTCCGCCGGCTCGAGGACGCCGGACTGACGATGTACGGGCAGATGACCGCGGCGGGGTGGTTCTACATCGGCACGCAGGGCATCCTCGGCTTCACCTACGAGACCTTCCGCGCGGTCGCGGCCGCGCACTTCGGCGGCAGCCTGGAGGGCCGGCGCGTGCTCACCGCCGGCCTGGGCGGGATGGGCGGCGCGCAGGGCTTCGCCGTGACGAGAAACGGCGGCCGCGCGCTGATCGTCGAGGTCGACCCCGCCCGCGCCGAGCGGCGCCTGGGCGACGGCTGGGTCGAGCTGGTCGCCGGTTACGACGAGGCGCTTGCCGCCCATCTCGACCCGAACGGCCCTGGCGTGGTCGCGCTCGTCGGGAACGCCGCCGACGTCGTCCCGCGCCTCCTCGCCGAGGGGGTCGAGTTCGACGTCGTCACCGATCAGACCGCCGCCCACGACCCCCTGCGGGGCTATGTCCCGCGCGGGTACACGCCCGCGCGTGCGGCCGACTCCGACCCCGAGGACCCGCGCTTCCGCGCCGCCGTCTTCGACTCGGTCGCGGCGCACGTCGAGGCGCTGCTCGGCTACCGCGAGCGGGGTGCGGTCGTGTTCGAGTACGGAAACGGCATCCGTGCCCAAGCCGCCGCGCACGGGGTCGTGGCCGCCGGCACGATCCCGGGCTTCGTCGCGGCCTACGTCCGGCCGATCTTCGCGCGCGGCATCGGCCCGTTCCGCTGGATCTGCCTCACCGGCGACCCGGACGACCTGCGCCGCAGCGAGGACGTGGTCGTGGAGACCGTGGGCACGGGCTCGCTGCGGGCGTGGATCGAGCTCGCCCGCGACCGGGTTCCGGTCCAGGGCCTGCCCGCGCGCATCTGCTGGCTCGGGCTCGGCGAGCGCGACCAGGTGGCCCTGGCGCTCAACGAGCTCGTCCGCTCAGGCAGGTGCGGGCCTCTGGCGCTCGGCCGGGACCACATGGATCCGGCCTCGGTCGCCTCGCCCACCCGCGAGACGGAGGGCATGCTCGACGGGAGCGATGCGATCGCGGACTGGCCCGTCCTCTCGGCGTTGCTCAACGCCGCCCAGGGCGCGAGCTGGGTCGCGATCGGGAGCGGCGGCGGCGTGGGGGTGGGCCGCTCGATCCACTCCGGCATGGTCGTGGTCGCGGACGGCACCGACCTCGCCGAGCGCAAGCTCCGGCGGGTGTTCTGGAGCGACCCTGCGCTCGGCGTCGCGCGCTACGCGGACGCCGGGTACCCGGAGGCGGCCGCCGAGGCCGCCCGGCACGGGCTCTAGCTCTAGCCCTCGAGCTCGCGGAGGCTGCTGAGGCCCCGGAGAACGCGCTCACGGCGCGCGGCGAGCGCCGCAGCGTCCTCGGGGCCGTAGTTCCCGCGCAGCCCCCTGCCGCTCTTCACCCCGAGCGCGCCGGACTCGACGGCGCGGGCGATCGTCGGCGACGGCTCGGCCTCGCGCGAGAGCTCCGGCCAGAGGTTCTCGGCCACCGCCGCGTGCACGTCGAGCCCGGCGAGGTCCATCGTCTCGAACGGACCGATCGCGGCCCAGCGGGCACCGAGGCCGTGCGTCACGGCGCGGTCGACGTCCGCGAACGAGCACACTCCCGCGTCGACGAGAGCGTAGGCCTCGCGGAGGAGCGCGTACTGGAGGCGGTTGACCACGAAACCGGGCACGTCCCGGCGGACGACGACGGGCGCCTTCCCCAGCTGCTCCATCCAGCCACGGAGGAGCTCGAGGGTCTCGGGCGAGGTCTCCTCGCCGCCGACGACCTCGACGAGGTCGACGAGCTCCGGCGGGTTGAGGAAGTGGAGGCCGGCGAACCGCCCCGGCCGCTCGAGTGCCCCTGCGAGCGCGGCGAGCGGCAGCGACGAGGTGTTGGTCGTCAGGATCGCGTCGGCGGAGGCGAGCTCCTCGGCCCGCGCCAGCACGGCGCGCTTGGGCTCCGCCGCCTCGCTGATCGTCTCGACGACCAGGCCCGCGCCCACGAGCGCCTCGTCGGCGTCCGTCGTCAGCAGCACGCGGTCCACGGCGTCGCCGAGGCGGGGGCGCGCGGCATCCAGGCTCGACTCCCGGCGCGCGCACAGACGCACCGCTGCGCCGGCATCAGCGAAGATCCGCGCGATCCCGGCGCCCATGGTGCCGGCGCCGACGACCGCGACCTGATCCGGAAGCTGCACCGGCGCCAGCGTACATCCGGCGCCGCGCCGTTATCATCCCGGCCCGTGGCGGTCGAGGTCGAGGCCCTCAGGCATGTGCCGTTGCTCGCGGGCCTCGCGCCCGAGGAGCTCGAGCGCCTTGCCGGCCAGTTCCGCGAGCACACCTTCCCGCAGGCCACCGTCGTCACGCGTGAGGGGGAGCGGGGCCCGCGGGTGCTCGCCTTCTTCGTCATCGCCGAAGGCAGCGCCGCGGTGATCGTCGGCGGGGAGACGAAGGCCTTGCTCGGGCCCGGCGACCACTTCGGCGAGATGGGCCTCTTCTACGACCAGCCGCGGAGCGCGACGGTGACGGCCGAGACCGACCTCCGCTGCTACGCGCTCGGAGCGTGGGACTTCCGCCCCTTCGTCGAGGCGAACCCGCAGATCGCGTGGCCGATCATGGAGAGCATGGCCCAGCGCATAGCCGACAACACCGAGCCGTCCCACTAGCCGCTCGCGACTAGAGCAGGATGCGCGCGGCGATGTCCGGCGGGCAGCCGTCGCGCCCGAGCTGCACGGCCAGGTGCAGGTCGACGTCCGAGCGGAGCGCGAGCTTGAGGCTGAGCCGCTGGTCGTAGCCCGCGGCGAGAAGGCTGGTCCGGCGCCAGGACAGCACCTGCTCCTCCTCGGTCTCGAGGGCGGTGAGCTCGTGCGCGATGGTGTCGAGGGCTGCCATATCCGTCTCCTGTCTCAGTAGACGGATCGGGCGCCCGAATCCTTCCCGGGGAAGTGAAACTTCTTCAGGCAGAATGGCCCCTCCCGTATGAGCCTCGACGCCCTCAACCAGCTGTGGGAGCAGCACTTCGGACGATCCGAGCCGGGCAAGATCCTCTGCGTCGGCCTCAACTACCGCGACCACGCGATCGAGCAGGGCGCCGAGCCGCCGGGCGAGCCGCTCCTCTTCGGGAAGTTCGCCAATGCGCTGCGGGGGCCGGACGACCCGATCGTCCTCCCGCCCGAGACCGCCCATGTCGACGCCGAGGCGGAGCTCGTCGTCGTCATCGGCGAGCGCGCGCGGCGGATCGGAGTCGACGCGGCGCTCTCGGTCATCGCCGGCTACACGTGCGCGAACGACGTCAGCGCCCGCGATCTCCAGCGCCGGGACGGCCAGTGGCTCAGGAGCAAGAGCTTCGACTCCTTCTGCCCGCTCCTGCCGGTCGTCGTCCCGGTCGAGACGCTCGGCGACGGGGCCGGGCTGCGGATCGTGCAGCGGCTCAACGGCGAGGCCTTGCAGGACTCCAGCACGAGCGAGCTCATCTTCGGTGTCCCGGAGCTCGTCGCCCACGCCTCGAACGTGTTCACGCTCGAGCCCGGCGACGTCATCCTCACCGGCACGCCCGCCGGCGTCGGCGTCCACCGCGACCCGCCGGTCGCCATGAAGCCCGGCGACGTCGTCGAGGTCGAGGTCGAGAACATCGGCACGCTTCGCAACCCGGTCGTCGCCGAGACCGGCGCCTAGTCCGGCAGCAGCTCGCCCGCTACGCGGTTCGACTTACCGCCAGGTGGCCAGGGTCGCGAGCGGCGCCTGCCAGACCGCGTGGAAGGCGGGGCCGACGGGCGAGGTTCCGAACGGGTTCGTCCCCACCGGCGGCGGTGCGCTGAAGTACTCGAGCTCGCCCCAGAACCCGGGGAAGCGGATCCAGTGGGGCGCGCCGTCCTCCACCGGCTCGATCGCGGTCGGGAAGGCGCCCAGCCGCTTGGGGCCGAAGGCGGTGCCGGAGGCGGCGACGTCCGCCGGGAGCGGCAGGCCTGCCTGCTGGAAGAAGGCGATCACCGGAGCCGGAAGGCACGCCGGGTCGAACGGATGCAGACCGGGCTCGAAGTAGTTCGCGTGGGAGCCGAGGGCCACGTACACGGTCGGGTGGCCGTCGCGAAGCTCGGTCTCGGACCACGGCCGCGTCTCGCCGTTGCAGTGCTGGCTGAGCCCGACCGCGAGCGGCCGCTTGGCATTCGAGAGGACGACGTTCACGACCTCCCAGTCACCCTCGTGTGACTGCCAGATCGCGCCGAGCGGCAGGTACGGGTAGCGGTAGAGGTTGTCGTAGAAGAAGACCCAGTACTGGAGGACGATGCTCTTCCCGTCTCGCACGACTCGTCCGTAGATCGAAGCGCCGGGCTCGTCCGAGGCCGCTGCCGCGTAGCAGGGGAGGTCGCCGAGGGGCGCTCCCGCGAAGCAGGGCTGCTGGTTGAGCCGCCAGGTGGGTGGGCTCGACGTCGGGAGCGTGTCGACCGTGGGATCCGGGTCGACCGGAATCCAGGTGGTCGGGCTCGTGGCCACTTCGAGGGTGGCGTCGCGCACGAACGACTCGACGACGGTGGGCCGGAGCTCCTCGCCGGGGTGCAGGACGAGGATCGGCTGGAACTTCGTCAGCAGCTTCGGCACTGATCCGGCTGCCTGGGCGGTCGCGGCCGGGACGAGCCACGCAAGCGCCGCGGCGGCGAGGACGAGCAGGTGTCGGCGGGATCTCATGGCCGCTCCCTTCGATGCTTTGTAACCGATGCTACGAGATCGAAGCGCGGGATGGAAGGGGCCGTTGCCTAGACGTCGTGCAACGAGTCGACCGCAAGCGCGATGCCGGCCGCGATCTCGGCTGCGCCCAGCAGTCGCCCGCCCGCGGCGAGGAGCGGGTCGGCCCGCTCGCCGCGCGGGATCCAGGCCGTCAGCGCGACGGCTCCGAACGCGATCGCGAGCGCGCCGACCGCCTCGCCGGCCATGTCATCGCCGCCGGCCGCGAGCGCGAGCGCGACGACGCCGGGCGTGAGGAGCAGGGGGAAGAGAACCGGGACCACCGCGGCTCCGAGGCCCGCGAGCTCCGGCTCGGTCGCCGGGCGCGCCAGCAGGAGCGCGCGGGCGCCCTCGAGCACGAGCACGAGCGCCGCGGCGAGCCGGAAGGTCTCGGGGCTGATGTCGAGCGCGTCGAGGAACGCGCCGCCGACGGCGGCGACCGCCGCCGCGGAGCCGAGGGCGAGGAGCGCGCCGAGGGTCACCGCGAGCCGCCGCTCCGGCAGGACGAGGCGCACGCGGCACGGGTTCGTGGACGCGACCAGCGCCAGAAGGAGGAAGGCGAAGCTCATCGTCCAGGCTCTGCCTGGAGCAGGGGCAGGGTCGCGAGCAGTCCGGAAAGCGGGTGGCGCTCGTGGTCCATCTGCGTGTACCCGCCCTCCGTGAACCACGCGCCGCGGGCGAGGAGGGGCCGCGGCGCCTCCTCCGCCTCGGCGGGGTCGATCTGGCGGTCGACCGCCCGGCCGGCTGTGCAGCGAAGCCGCGCTGCGAGATTGTCGGTCAGGTCGGCCAGCCGCGGGTCGGCGAGGCTCAGGCGCCAGAGTGCGGCCAGGCCCTCCGTCAGCGTGCCCAGGCCGGCGCCCGAGGCCGGCTCACCGCGCAGGATCCGGTTGATCCCGCCCTCGCCGCTCTGCGACTCCAGGCGCGAGTTGAGGCCGAAGATGCCGGCGAGTTCGCGCGCATAGGCGATCTCGGGCTCGCCGAGCTTCGCCGGGCCGAGCTCGGCGAGCGCGTAGGCGGCCCAGTGGTCCGGAAAGGTGAGCAGGTACCCCTCGACGTCGTCGCGCCTCGTGGCCAGGAAGCGCGCGAGGCGCCGGGCCGGCTCGCCCCAGCCTTCGCCCGGGAAGAGCTTGTCGAGGAGCGCGAACGTCCAGAGCGCCTGGCCGGTGCCGAACTTCGAGTATTCGCCGGCGACGGGGCTCTCGGTCGCCCGGCTCCAGCGCTCGAGGAGGCTGCCGTCCGGCTGCTGCATGGCCACGAGAAAGCGGGCCAGCCTTCGGAGCAGTTCGTCCTCGCCGACGTCCCCGGTCGCGAGCCGGCGGTGCACGAGCGCGATCGCCATCAGCGCGCTCGCACCGAGTCGCGCGTCCTGCCCCGGCTCCGCGAAGGCCGACCAGTCGCCGTGCCGCAGCACGTTCGCGCGCAGGAACGTGAGACCGTGGTCGGCGGCGGCGAGCGCCTTCTCGTCGTCTGCCGCTTCGGCGAGCCGATAGAGCCCGAACATGACGCCTGCATGGCGCGTGATGTTGTAGTCGCTCGAGACGAGGTCGAGGTTCCGGTTGTAGCCGTACGTGTAGCGCCCGTCGGGCTGGACCCCTCGCTCGAGCCAGCCGGCCGCCTCGGCGATCGAAGTCCGCGCGGACGTCGGGCTGATCGGCGGGCATACCTCCGGCGGGACCACGGCCAGACGCAGCACGACCGCTCCGGCCGCGAGGACTCCGACGTAGACGAGCAGGCGGCGCAAGGCGAGGAGGCTACGTCACTACTAGACTCGACGCCGCTCGTACGTTCCCCGCCCGAGGAGGTGCCCGGTGGCCAGACCACGGAAGACCACGAGGCGTAAGCCGGTGCGCAAGCGCCAGCCGAAGCGGATACTCAATGTCAACCCGTCGCCGAAGACCGACGAGGACTGGACGTTTCAGACGGCCGAGGAGGCCGACATGGTCGCGGCCGCGCCCGCGATCCCGTCCTCGAAGGATCTGCGCACGACCTGGTGGAAGGTCGCCGACCAGGGCTCGACCGGGTCCTGCGTCGGCTGGGCGACCGCCGACTCCGTGCTGCGCTGGCATTTCGCCAAGGCCGGGCGCATCACCACAAGCGACGTGCTCTCGCCGCGCTTCGTCTGGATGGCCTCCAAGGAGACGGACCCGTTCCTGTCTCGGCCGACGACGTTCATCGAGACCGAGGGCACGAGCCTCAAATCGGCGCTCGACATCGCCCGCAAGTTCGGGGTCGTCCGCGACTCGGTGCTGCCCTTCTCGTCCGGGAAGCTGTACGGCGGCCAGGCGAACACGTTCTACGCGATCGCAGCGCAGCTCAAGATCCTGGCGTACTTCAACCTCGGCACGAACCTGACCAACTGGCGGACGTGGCTGGCGACGAAGGGCCCGATCCTGACGCGGCTCAGCGTCGACAGCACGTGGGACCAGGCGTCGGCGAACGCCGGCAACCTCGACGACTACAAGCCGGAGACGGCCCGCGGCGGCCACGCGGTCGCGCTGGTCGGCTACCGGCCGGGCCGGTTCATCGTGCGCAACAGCTGGGGCACGAGCTGGGGACAGAGCGGTTTCGCCTATGCCTCGCTCGCTTACGCGCAGGAGGCGTTCACCGAGGCGTACGGCGTCGAGATCTGATGCGCTTCGACCGTCGTCTCGCGTGACCCGGTCGCCGGCGACCTTCAAGCCGCTCGCCGACGCAGTGGCCGAGCACGTCCACGACGGTGACGAGCTCGCGCTCGAGGGCTTCACCCACCTGATCCCGTTCGAGGCGGCCCACGAGATCGTCAGACAGGGCCGACGGGAGCTGGCGCTCGTGCGCATGACCCCGGACGTCGTCTACGACCAGCTGATCGGCATGGGCTGCGCGCGCCGTCTCACCTTCTCCTACGGCGGCAACCCGGGCGTGGGCTCGCTGCACCGGTTTCGGGACGCAGTCGAGAACGGCTGGCCGCGCGAGCTCGAGGTCGTCGAGCATTCCCACGCGGGCCTGGCGGCGGCGTACGCGGCGGGGGCGGCGCACCTGCCCTTCGGGGTCCTGCGCGGCTACGAGGGCACGGACCTGCTCGCCGAGAACGCCTCGGTCGCCCCGCTCGAGAGCCCGTTCACCGGCGAGCGCGTGTCGGCGGTGCGGGCGATCAACCCGGACGTGGCCGTCATCCACGCCCAGCACGCCGACAAGCGGGGCAACGTCATGCTCTGGGGGCTCGCGGGCGTGCAGAAGGAGGCCGTGCTGGCCGCGAAGCGCGCGGTCGTGACGGTGGAGGAGGTGGTCGGCGAGCTCCAGCCACGGCCGCACGCGGTCGTGCTACCCGCCTGGGTCCTCGACGCCGTCGTCGTGCTCCCGGGCGGCGCCGGGCCCTCCTACGCGGCCGGCTACTCGGTGCGAGACAACGCCTTCTACGCCGCGTGGGACGCGATCTCCCGCGACCGCGACAGTTTCGCTGCCTGGATGCAGGCGAACGTCCTGGAGCGCGCGTGAGCGGCCCCACTCCCGAGGAGCTGATGACCGTGCACGCCGCCCGCGAGCTCGTCGACGGGCAGGTCTGCCTCGTCGGCGTCGGCCCGCCCAACGCCGCTGCCAACCTCGCTCGCCGGCTCCACGCCCCGAACTGCGTGCTCGTCTACGAGTCGGGCGCCATCGGTGCCAAGCCGCTGCGGCTGCCGCTCTCGATCGGCGACGACGATCTCGCCGCGACGGCGGACGAGCTCGTCTCGGTGCCCGAGATGTTCAGCTACTGGATCGGCGCCGGCCGCATCGACGTCGGCTTCCTCGGCGCTGCCCAGATCGACCGGCGCGGGAACATCAACACGACCGTGATCGGCCCCTACGACCACCCCAAGGTCCGGCTCCCGGGCGCCGGTGGCGCCCCCGAGATCGCTGCCGCCGCTCGCTCCGTGATCGTCCTGCTGCGCCACTCGAGCCGCGCGTTCGTCGAGCGGCTCGACTTCGTCACCTCGCTCGGGCGCGGCGGAGACGCGTTCACGGTCATCACCGACTTCGGCGTCCTGCGCCCGGGCGCGGACGGCGAGCTCGAGCTGACCGCCCTGCACAGCGGCGTCGAGATCGAGCAGGTGCTGGCGGCGACCGGGTGGCCCCTCCGCGTGCGCGAGCCGCTCGCGACGACCGATCCGCCGACCGACGCCGAGCTCTCCGAGCTGCGGGCTCTCCGCGCCCGCGAGTAATCGAGGGCCCTACTCGGACCTGACGTCGGACGGCCGATCGGATCGAGCTCGACCGTGCCTGAGGCTAGCCGATGCCGCCGATCGGGCCGGGGCCCGATGGGCGTAGAACGTCGGTCAGCTCGCGGGGCTCGCCGGCGCCCGGACGTGGAGTATTGGCCTCGGCCGGGAGCTCGAAGGAGAAGGTGGAGCCGACGCCCTCCTGGGACTCGACCCAGATGCGCCCGTCCATCCGCTCGAGCAGCTCGCTGCAGATGTAGAGGCCGAGGCCGGTGCCGCCGATCCCACGGGTCATCTCTGGGTCGAGCCGATAGAACTTCTCGAAGATCCGCGCCTGCTCGTCCGCGGGGATGCCCAGGCCCTGGTCGCGGACGTGGAAGGTGACCGCGCCCTCAGCGGGTTGGACGCCGACCTGGACGAGGCCGCCGTCCGGCGAGTACTTGATCGCGTTCTCGACGAGGTTGACGAGCACCTGGCGCACGCGGTCGCGGTCGGCCGCGACGGACGGCGCCGGGTCGGAAACGATCGTCTCGAAGCGGATGCCGGGCGGCCCATGCTCGCGCGCGGACTCGACGACCCGGTGGACGAGGTCGCCGGCGTCGAAGGGCTCGTCGACGAGGTCGAGACGGCCGGCGTCGAGCTGGTTGGCGAGGAGGATCTCGTTGACGATGCGGTTCAGGCGCTCGGACTCGTCGACGATCAGCGAGACGAAGCGGTTGCGGCCCGCCTCGTCGAGCGCGAAGTCGTGGCGGCGGAGAGTCTGGGCGGCGCCGTAGACGGCGGCCAGCGGCGTGCGCAGCTCGTGCGAGGCGGTGGCAACGAATTCGGCCTTCAGCTCCTCGAGCCTGCGGGCGTCCGTGACGTCGCGGAACGCGTAGACGATGCCGCCGAAGAAGTCGACGCCGGAGATCGAGATCCAGCGCTCGCCGCGCGAGGTCTCGAGCGGAAAGGTCTCCGGCTGCACGGGCTCGGAGGCCGTCCCCACCGGGATGCGGTCGGCGATGCCCTTCCAGCCGGCGATCGCGTCGCCGGCGGAGCGCCCGATCACCGCGTCGCGGGTGAGGCCGGTGATCGCGTCCGCGGCCGGGTTCCAGAGGCGGATCGTGCCCGTCTGGTCGACGAGGACGACGCCGTCGGCGACGTAGGTGAGCACCCGCGCGGCGTCGGCGGACTCCTCCACCTCGCGCGTCAGGCGGGCGTTGTCGATCGCAAGCGCGGCCATGCCGGCGAGATCCTGGGCGACGGCGATGTCGTCGGCGCCGTAGGACCGGCCGGGCGCGCGCGAGATGAGCGTGAGCGCGCCGAGCGAGCGGCCGCGAGCCCGCATGGGGACGCACATGCGCGACTCTGTGAGCTCCGGGCGGCCGTGCGTGGCCACCTCGAGGATCTCGGGCTCGGTCGTGGGGCCCGGCTCGCGGCCCGGGGGCAGCCCGGGTCCGGCGTGCGCGGCGGCGAGCCGGGTGCCCGTGCCGTCGTCGTCCAGCAGGTCGACGACGCACCAATCGGCCAGCTCGCGCACTGCCAGGTCGGCAACCCGGCGAAGCGCGCCCTGGTAGTTGGGGGTCGAGCCGAGGATCTCGCCCGCGCGCGCGAGGATGTCGAGCTTGCGCTGCCGGTCGAGCGCCTCGGCGGCGGCGGCGCGCTCGGCGGCGAGGAGCCGCTCCCGCTCCTCGCCGGCGTGGCGGCGCTCGCTGACGTCGAGGAGGTATCCCTGGACGTAGAGCGGGCGGCCGTCGTCGTCGCGCACGGTGACGGCCTCGTCGTGGACCCAGACGACCCGCCCGTCGCGCGAGAGCATGCGGTACTCGCAGCGGAGCGGCCGGGCGCCGGCGGCGGCCGCGGCGATCTCGGCCGAGACGCGCTCGCGGTCCTCTGCGTGGACGAGCTGGAAGAAGAGGTTCGGCTTCGCGAGCCATTCGTCGGCCGAGTAGCCGAGCACCGCGCCGACCTGGGGGCTGACGTAGAGCGGAGTCCCCCGCTCGCCGAGCGGGTGGAGGTACGTGATCGTCGGGAGATGCTCGGTGAGGGCGCGGTACTTCGCCTCGCTCTCGCGCTGCCGGGCCTCGGCGCGCTGCGGCTCGCCGATGTCCCGCGTGATGACGACGGCGCCGGTCGCAGCACCGGTCTCGCTCGGGATCGGCGCGACCGTGAGGGAGACGGCGAGATCGCCGCCGTCCTTGTGCCGGTGGACGGTGCTGGGGAGGTCGATCCGCTGGCCGAGTTGCGCGGCGACCGCGGGTCGCATGGGCTCGCTATCGGCCTCGTGCGCGAGCAGCGAGATCGGCTCGCCGACGGCCTCCTCCGGCTCGTAGCCGTAGATCGCCTCGGCGCCGGCGCTCCAGCTGACGATCGTGCCTTTGAGGTCGATGCCGACGATCGCCTCGGAGGCCGAGTCGCGCACGGCTCCGAGCTCGCCCGAGACCAGGCTGCTCGCGTAGGCGGTGCGGCGGCGGGTCGTGGCCAGCCACCCGGCGAGCGCGCCGACGGCGAGCCAGGCGGGGAGCGCGATCAGGGCGCGCAGCGACTGGTCGGCGACGAAGAAGAAGTTGAGCGTCCAGCCTGCGCCCGCGACCGCGAGGCCGCTCCAGACCCCGCCGACGGCGCCGGCGAGTGCGGCGATGAGCAGCCCGGCCGCGACCGCGACGCCCGGGTAGCGGTCATGCCAGTCCCCGAGCAGGGTGACGAGGCCCTCGAGGATGACGCCGAGGCTGATGGCGAACGCCCGCCGAACGCGTGTGGTGGGACGAACGGCGGCCCGCTTGAATCCGGCCAATTCGGGCACGGATCGGGTGTTCGGGCTGACAGGGTCTGTCTCCTTCTCGGCCGGAGCCCGGTTCGAGGGAGAATTGGTGCGCATGAGACATCTATACGTCCTCCGCCACGCGAAGTCGAGCTGGGACGAGCCCGACCTGGCCGACCGTGACCGGCCACTCGCCCCGCGCGGGCGCAAGGCCGCCGCGCGGATCGCCGAGCACCTCGAGCGCGAGGCGATCGCGCCCGGGCTCGTGCTCTGCTCGGGCGCGCTCCGCACCCGCCAGACGCTTGCCGCTCTCCTCCCCGTGCTCGGCGGCGACGTCGAGATCCGGCTCGAGGAGGGCCTCTACGGCGCGGGAGCCGATCAGGTTCTCGCGCGCGTGCGCGAGACCGGCGACGCGGTGACCTCCGTGCTCGTGATCGGGCACAACCCGACGCTGCACGAGCTGGCGCTCTTCCTCACCGGCCGCGTCGACGAGCTCGATCACTTTCCGACCGGGGCGCTCGCGAGCCTGGCGTTCGAGGGCTCATGGGCGGAGCTCGGCGAGGGTGGCGCCGAGCTCGAGAGCTTCGTCGTCCCGCGCGAGCTCTAGGTGAGCCCGGCGAGGGCCTCCTCGAGCGCGTCCTCGCACGCAGCGCTGCGCTCGCCGTCGGCGAGCTTGCAGGTCACGTAGCCGTAGCCCAAGGCCACTCCGGGGCGGCGGAGCCCGAAGCCTGAGTAGCCGCCGATGCCGCCCAGACCGAACCCGCCGTCATCGCCGTCGACGCGGAAGCCGAGGCTCCAGACCGCCTCGTCCTCGAGCAGCTCGTCCCAGCCGGCGGCGTGCGGCCGCAAGGCCTCGTCCACGGCCTGCGGCGACAGGAGCCCGACGCCGTCCAGCTCACCGCCTGCTGCCAGGCCGCCGTAGAAGCGGGCCACCGCGCGTGCCGTCCCGTGGCCGTTCACGGCAGGGATCTCCGCGGCGCGGTAGGCGGCCGAGTTGACGACGTCGACGTCGAGCATGCCCGGCGGGTTGTCGAGCGAGGCCTCCACCCAGCGCCGCGGATCGTCGCGGATGGACTTCCGCCAGGCGCCGCCCTCGTCGACGAGCCGCGCCGCGCGGCTCCGCTCCGCGGGGCCGAGGCCGATGTAGAAGTCGAGCCCCCAGGGCGCGGCCAGCTCCTCGGCGAGGAAGCGGCCGAGCGACCGGCCGTCGACGCGCCTGACGACCTCGCCGACGAGATGGCCGTAGAAGCCGGCGATCTCGCCGTGCCTCGTCCCGGGCACCCAGAGCGGCGTCTCCGCCGCCAGAAGCTCGACGATGCGCTCCCAGTCGAGCAGCGCCTCGGGCGGCTGCGGTTCCTGGAGGACGAGCAGCCCGGCCTGGTGGGTGAGGAGGTGGCGGACGAGCGTCCGCTCCTTGCCCGCGCGCGCGTACTCCGGCCAGACGCTCGCGACGGGGGCGTCGAGGTCGAGCTCGCCCCGATCGGCGAGCAGCAGGGCGCACGTGGCCACGAGCGGCTTCGAGACCGAGTAGGCGTGGGCGATCGTGTCCTCCTGCCAGGGCCGGCCGAGGACGGGGTCGGCGAGCCCCGCCCAGAGATCGACGACCGGCGCCCCGTTCAGGTGGATCGCGACCGCGGCGCCGAGCTCTCCGCGCTCCTCGAAGCCCTCCTCGAACGCGTCACGGACGGCCGCGAAGGCGGGATCGCAGGTTCCATGCGTCTCGACGGCCACGGGGGCAGCATGCCGGGAAACGCTCCAGCCCTGCTATTCTCGTCGCGATAACCAAGAGCGAGTCCGGTTCGCGCAAGGCGCTTTCCTTACCCGTTCTATGTGCTTGGTGAGGGAGGTGTTTTTCATATGGCTAGCGGAACCGTCAAGTGGTTCAACGACAGCAAGGGGTACGGCTTCATCACGCCCGACGAGGGTACGAAGGATCTCTTCGTCCACCACTCGAACATCGCCGGCGAGGGTTTCAAGACTCTTGCCGAGGGCGCGCGCGTCGAGTACGAGGCGCGGGAAGGCGCGAAGGGCCCCGAGGCGACGAACGTCGCCCCGGTCGCCTCTTAGAACGTTGCGGAAGCGCCCGTGGCCGCTGAGCGGCCACGGGCGAATCCACGTCTACGACTGAAGGGAGGAGTTATCGCGAGCAAGGAAGAGAAGATCGAGATGGAGGGCGAAGTGGTCGAGGCCCTCCGCAACAGGATGTTTCGCATCCAGCTCGACAACGGCCACGAGACGCTCGGCTACACCGCCGGAAAGATGCGGCGCTACCGCATCAGGATCTTCCTCGGCGACCGCGTGAAGGTCGAGCTGTCTCCGTACGATCTCACCCGCGGCCGCATCGTCTACCGCTATCGCTAGCGAGGCCTTGTCCGCGGCTGGCAAGCCGCGTCTGCGCGGGGTTTTCCACCTGTACGGGTTCGTCGTCTTCGCCGTGCTCGGCGCAGTGCTGGTCGCGACGACCTCGGGCGGGCGGGAGCGGGCGGCGGCGGCCGCTTTTGGCGGCGCCCTCGTCCTGACCTTCGGGATCAGCGCGCTCTACCACCGGGTCGACTGGCGGCCGTCGGCACGGCGGGTGGTGCGCCGGCTCGACCACGCTTCCATCTACATCCTCATCGCTGGGACGTATACGCCGTACGGCCTGCTCGTGCTGAGCGGCGCCTGGCAGCTCTCGATCCTGGGGGTCGTGTGGGTCGGCGCAGCGCTCGCCATCGTGCAGCGGGTCTTCTGGCTGGACGCGCCTCGCTGGGTGCCGGTCGCCGCGGGAATCTTCCTCGGGTGGATCGGCGTCATCGTCCTCCCCCAGATCATCGAGGCCGCGGGCCTCGCCGGCACGCTGCTCGTCGCCGCGGGCGGCATCTTCTACACGCTGGGCGCGGTCGTGTACGCGATCCAGCGGCCCGACTTCAGGCCGACCGTGTTCGGCTTCCACGAGCTCTTCCACGTGCTCACTGTGCTCGCGGCTGCGTGCCAGTTCGCCGCGGTCGCGCTCCTGGTCGCCTGAGGGCTCCGACGCGGTCCACATAGGCTTGCCGCCATCGCCTCGAAGCCGACGCCGCCGACACACGCTCGAATCCTCGAGATCGCCCTCGCGGTCTCGGTCGCGGTCGCCTTCGCGGACTCGTCGATCGTCGTCCTGGCGCTCCCGGAGCTCTTCCTCGACCTGCAGACGACCATCCCGAAGATCTCGTGGGTGATCACCGCCTACAACCTCGCGGTCGTCGTGGGCGCCTTCGCGCTCCTTCCCTTCGTCAGGCGGGTGCGACCGGCTTGGCTTGCGCTCGCCGGGCTCGCGGTCTTCCTGGCGTCCGCGATCGTCTGTGCGATCTCGGACAGCCTCGAGCTGCTGGTCGGCGGCCGGGTGGCGCAGGGCCTCGGCGCCGCCTTCCTCCTGGCCGCCTCGTTGCCGCTCCTCGTCGTCTTCAGCGGCAGCCGGGCGCGCGCGGTCGCGATCTGGGTTGGTGCAGGGACGCTCGGAACCGCCCTCGGACCGGCGCTCGGCGGCGTCCTCACCGACCTCTTCGACTGGCGCGCGATCTTCGCCGTGCAGGCGCCGCTGGCCGCGGCCGCGGTGGCCGCGGCGCTGCACCCCGCGGCCCGGGCGTTGCCACCCGAACGAGAACGCCGCCGCGTCCCGCTGGGGTCGGCGCCGGCGCTCGTCTTCACATATGCGGCGCTGGTCGGCGCGCTCTTCCTCTCCGTCCTCCTGATCGTCACGGTCTGGGACTACGGGCCGCTGGCCGGGGCGGGCGTCGTCAGCGCCCTGCCGGTGGCGGCGCTCTGCGCGAGGCCGCTCTCCGCGCGCCTGTCCGGTCTCGCGGACATCGTCGGCGGCGCAGCGCTGCTCGCGGCCGGTCTCGCGGCGCTGGCGCTCGTTCCGGCCAGCAGTGCGGCCTACGCGGTGCCGGCGCTCGCGCTCGCCGGCGTCGGGCTCGGGCTCGCACTGCCTCCGCTCACGCGCGCGTCCCTGCCGCGCGAGGGCGACCTGACGCGGAGCGGCACCGCGTCCGTCGGCGTCCGCCACCTCGGGCTGGTGATCGGGTTGATCGCGATTGCGCCGCTGCTCGCGTCGGAGCTCGACGACGCCGAGGAGACGGCGACGCAGAACGCGACCGCTGTCATCCTCGACGCCCCGCTCTCACTGACGACCAAGATCCCGATCACGCTCGACCTCTACCGCGAGTTCCAGAAGGCGCCGGAGGGTGAGATCCCCGACCTGTCGGCCCCCTTCGAAGAGCACGGCGCAGACAGCGACGCCAACGTCGCGCGGGTGCGCGACTCGCTGCTCGAATCCGTGCAGGCGGTGCTCACGCGTGCCTTCCGCTCGTCGTTCGTCCTGTCGGCGCTCTTCGCCGTGCTCGCAGGCATCGCAGGCTTTGCGTTCGGACGGAGGGCGGCGGCGTGAGCCGGCGCTGGCAAGGGCTCCTCGCGCTCAGCGCCCTCGGCCTCGCGGCGGCCGTGCTGATCGTGATCGAGCTCGCCAACGGCGCCCTCGACTACGGGGAGTCGAAGGTGGCCGATCCCTGCGTCCCCCGCGCGACCTTCCCGGGCGAGGGGTTCCAGGACACGATCCAGCGCATCGTCCTCGACGGCCTCGACGGCGCCGCCTGCGAGCTGAACACGACCCGGGAGGAGCTGGTGCTCTCCCTCGACCCGGACCTCGGCCGCAACGTCGAGTGGGACCGCGAGACCCTCGAGCGCGCCGTCCGCGCCGGGTTGCTCGAGTCCATCGCCGACGCCGAGGCCCGAGACAGCATCGGCGGCCTCGAAGCACGGCTCCTGCGCGAGGTGGTCGAGCGCGCGCCCCTCGACTGGCTCATCCAGGGCGGCTCCTCCCTCGCCGACCTGCTCGGCGGCATCTTCGACCGGCGGTGAGCAATGCGAGGGGCGGGTTTCCCCGCCCCTCGCATTGGCTGGCTTAGTTGTGCCGGTCTACTGGTCTGCCCAGTAGGCGGCCGCGCCGACCATCGGCCACTCGCGCTCCGGGTCCGCCCGGTAGAGCGGGTTCATCGCCCAGTTCACGAGCCGTGCCGTGCCGGTGTCGTTCATGCCGTGCGCGACGAACGGCGAGCCGGGAGCCGTGGTCGCCTCCGAGTTCTGCCACATGCCCGCCAGGAAGAAGCCCGTGAGCGGGAGCCGCGCGTCCACCGAGTAGGTCGCGGGCACCGCCGTGAACCAGCTCGGCGGGTCGACGATATACGTGTCCTGTGCGGGATACGCACCGGCGATGGGGCTGGCAGAGCCCTCGTTGAGCCACCGGATGATGCCGCTGCGTCCGTTCCCGCCGTTCGTGCCGACGGTGAGGCCGGTCGTCTCGAGCCCGGCGGTGAGGAAGTTCGCGCCGCCGGTTCCCGTGCCGAGGTAGCCGCCACCGGCGGCGAAGAACGCCGTCAGCCGGGTGCGCGCCGTCGGCTGGGTCGTGCCGGGCCAGTTGCCCGTGTTCCAGACGACGTCGTAGTTCACGAGTGGATCGGTCGGCGACGAGTTGATCGTGGCCGTCGAGACCGGGTCCACCGGGAACCCGAGGTCGCGGAGCGACCAGACGTCCTGGTTCACGGCGGCGGTGAGGGCGGCTATCCGCGGGACGCGGTCGATCGGGTCAGTCGAGGCCGGAAGATCGTCCTCGAGGACCCGGCGGAAGACGAGACCGTGGTCACGGCCGGCCTGTGCCAACTGCACCATCGCTGCGGAGTCGAACAGGATCGTGCCCGCCGGCAGCGTGCCACCGCCCGCGGCCGGGAAGGCCTCGAGCGCCATCTCGGCAGTCAGCCCGCCGGCGATTAGCGAATTGAGCGCCCGCACGGCGGTCGCCGATTCGAGCTCGAGCGCGTAGGCGGCTGTCTGACCGGCCTCGACACCGCCCTTGGGGGTCGCCGTCTTCAGGATCCGGTTGGTGATTGGCGAGAAGTCGGACCCGAGTGGGATCTCGACGATGTCGGCGCCCCAGAGGTAGCCGTGGCTCCATGCGGCCGGAGGCGCGTAGAGGATGCTGATCCGGTCGGAGACGTCGAGGCCGATGTTGAGCGCCGTGTCGGCGAGCCCGCGGTGGGCCTGATCCATCCAGACCACGTACGAGCCCATGTCGAACGTCTGGCCGCCGAAGGTTGCGGGGTTCCGCAGCGTCTCGACCTCGATCCCGTTGAACAGGAGCCAGTCGGCGAGGCGCATGGCTTCGGCCTCGGAGCGCTGGCCCGTGCCGACCGGGATCACGTACGCGGTCGGGAACTCCTTCATCCAGTTGTTGTCCACGTCGAAGGGCGGCTCGCAACAGTCGACGCGGGGCTCGCCCGCGACGCCGCGGCGATAGCGCTCAGTCTCGTCGTAGAGCATCTCGTTGCGATGGTCGACCACGAACTCGAGCGTCGAGTGCGAGACCGTGTACTGGGCCAGGAACGCGCCCAGACGACCGCGGGTGTGGGTCGTCGACCCGGGCAAGCCGCAGTTCGTGTTCGTCTGGTTGCACATCTCGACCGTGGAGCCATCGAGGCCGATGTGCTGTGCGTACATCGGCGTGTAGAACGGCCCCCAGTCGTCCCAGCTCTCGGCGACCGCCGGGCCGGGGGCACCGCCGCCGGGACAGGTCCCGCCGGGGCCGAGGGGCAGCGGATCGGAACCGTCGGCGCACCAGTCGTTGACCGGCCGCGTGACGTTCAGCCCGACTGCGGCCATGGCGGCCTGGTTGAAGTCGATGCGCGACTGGTTCCACTTGAGCCAAAGGTCGTACTCGATGCTCGGGTTGTGCGGCTTGGTCGTCGCCTCGATCAGCGTCGGGGTGACGTAGCCGTGGTCGTCGAGCACCTCGACCGGCAGCCACTTCTGCATCTGGGCCACGGACGCCCGCACCTCGGACTGCGACTGGGTCAGGAAGTCGCGGTTGAGGTCGAAGCCGTTGCCGTTCGCCCGGGTACCGGCCACGCGGCCGTCCGGGTTCTGGATCACGTTGAAGACGAGAATGACGTGGTTGAGGATGTCGTCGAACTTCGGATTCACGCCGTAGGGCGTCGTGGCGAGCTCCTTGATGATCTGCATGTTCGACTCGACGCCCTCGTACTCGTTCCCGTGAATGGCGCCCTGGATGTAGACGGGGACCTTGATGTCGTCGCCCCACGTGTCCAGGAGCTCCTGCGCGCGCGCGGGATCCTCGAGCGCGATGCCGCGGAACTGGTTCCAGCGGTTGGAGTCGCGGATCTGCTGCGGCGTCTCCCGCGGGTTGAACACGACGCCGTAGAGCGGTCGGCCGAGCGCCGAGTAACCGATGACCTCGACCGACATCCGATCGCCGAGCTGCGACGCCTCGATCTGGTCGAGCGTGCAGCCGATCGCGTAGTACGGGATGTGCGGGAAGCTGCCCGCCGGGTGGGTCGGCAACGACCCGTCCGGCAGATTCCCGGCCGCGTCGGGCTCGGGTGTGCCGCACCAGGGCGGCGTGAGCTGCGCCCCTGCGTTCCCTACCAGCGCAAACGAGAGCGTGAGCGCGGCGAGTGCGAGGAGCACAAATCTTCTGAGACTGCCTGCCAACGAAGAGCACCTCCTTGGACCGGTGGCCAGAGGCACCACGTCATCAAAGGATCAAACGCTCACAGCTGCCCGGCGTTTGCCCCGAATCCCGTGCGGCACCCCTGTTGCCGCAGAAAACAAGCGCCCCATTGATAGCACCCGGGCGAGCGCCCTTCAACCGTGAACCCCGGTTCAGGGAGCGGTCGGCCCCGTCCGGCCCTCTTCAGATTTCGTGGTAGGCTCGGCGTCCCCCCGGCTCATGCGGAAGACGCTCGTACTCCTGCTCCTCGTCGGCCTTTTGGGCTTCGCGGCGGCTTGCGGCGGGGACGACGACGAGGCCGCTCCGGAGACATCGGCGCCGACGGAGGCGACCGACACGGGCTCAGCGGTCGAGGAGCCCGATCCGTGCGCCAAGGACCAGCTTGAGACGGTCGTCGACGGCTCGCTGACCATCGCCACCGACAACCCCGCCTTCCCGCCATGGTTCCAGGACGCAGACGGCGCTCCGTGGGACCCGACCACGCCGCCCACCGGCCTGGGCTATGAGGCGGCCGTCGCCGACGCGGTTGCGGCCCAGCTCGGCTTCACCCCGGACGAGGTGCGCTGGGTCGTCGTGCCGTTCAACAACGTCTTCAAGCCGGGCCCGAAGGACTTCGACTTCGACATCAACCAGGTCTCGTACCTGCCCGAGCGCGACGAGGCGGTCGACTTCAGCGACTCCTACTACGACGTTGAGCAGGCCGTGGTCACACTAAAGGGCTCCGAGTTCGCGGGCGCGACCTCGCTGGCCGACCTGAAGAGCGCCAAGCTCGGCGCCCAGGTCGGGACGACGAGCTACAACGCGATCGTCGACCTCATCCAGCCCGACGAGGACCCGGCTGTCTTCGACACGAACAACGACGCGATCACGGCGATGAAGAACAAGCAGATCGACGGGATCGTGGTCGACTTCCCGAGCACCGGCTACATCGTGAACGTCCAGGTGCCCAACTCGACGGTCGTCGGCCGGCTCCCGGCCGGCGACGAGTACTTCGGGCTCGTCTTCGAGGAGGGGAACCCACTGCGTGACTGCGCCAACGAGGCGATCGCGGCGCTGCACGAGGACGGGTCGATCGAGCAGTTCCAGGAGGAGTGGATCAACACGTCCGCTCCGCCCGTCCTCGAGTAATCACTGGTGAAGGCCTCCGGCGCCTCCGGACGGCGAAGCACCCTGATCGCGCTCGTGAGCACGATCGTGTTCGCGAGCGTCATCGTCCTCGTGGTCTCGAGCTCGCCCGGGTGGCCCGAGGTCAAGCAGCAGTTCTTCAACGGCGAGGTCTTCCGGGAATCGCTCGAGGTCATCCCGGAGGCATTCCTCGTCAACGTGAAGATCTTCCTGATCGCCGAGGCGCTGATCCTGCCGTTTGCGCTCGTGATCGCGGTGCTGCGCAGCCTCGAAGGGCCCGTGTTCTTTCCCGTGCGGGCCCTCGCCGTCGTCTATGCCGATCTCTTCCGCGGGATCCCGACGATCCTCGTCATCTACATCCTCGGCTTCGGTGTGCCGGCCCTCGGGATCTCGTGGCTGCCGATCGACCCGCTCTTCTGGGGGATCGTCGCGCTCGTGCTCGTCTACTCGGCCTACGTGAGCGAGGTTTACCGGGCCGGGATCGAGTCCGTGCACCCGAGCCAGACCGCGGCCGCTCGCTCGCTCGGGCTCTCGCACGGGAAGGCGCTCCGCTTCGTCGTCCTCCCGCAGGCCGTGCGCCGCGTGATCCCGCCGCTCCTGAACGATTTCATCGGTCTCCAGAAGGACACGGCCCTCGTGGGCCTGCTCGGCGTGGTCGAGGCGTTCCGCCAGTCCCAGATCGAGGTCGCGTCGACGTTCAACTACACGCCGTACCTGGTCACCGCCATCCTCTTCGTCCTCCTGACGATCCCGCTTGCACGGCTGACCGACTGGCTCGTTGCGCGCGATCGGAAGCGTCAACTCGCGACGGCCGGAGCGCGATGAGCGAGGCGCCGGCGCTGCTCCTCGCGGGCGTGCACAAGTCCTTCGGCAAGCACGAGGTGCTGAAGGGCATCGATCTCGAGCTCGCCCCGCACGAGGTCGTCTGCCTGATCGGCGCCTCGGGCTCCGGCAAGTCGACCTTGCTCCGCTGCGTCAACCTGCTCGAGCCGATCGACGAGGGCAGGGTCGTCCTCGGCGGCGACGAGATCACCGCTCCCGGCGTCAATCTCAACCGCGTGCGGCGGCGCGTCGGGATCGTCTTCCAGGCCTTCAACCTCTTCCCGCACATGACCGTGCTGCGGAACGTCACCCTCGGCCCGACGCAGGCGCTGGGAAAGTCCAGGGCCGACGCCGAGGCGGAAGCCCTCGAGCTGCTCGGCCGCTTCGGCCTGGCCGACCGCGCCGGCGATTATCCCGACCGCCTCTCCGGTGGGCAGCAGCAGCGCGTGGCGATCGTGCGCGCGCTCGCGATGCAGCCCGAGCTGATGCTCCTCGACGAGGTCACGAGCGCGCTCGACCCCGAGCTCGTCGCCGAGGTGCTCAGCGTCATCCGCGAGCTCGCCGAGGGCGGCATGACGATGCTGATCGCGACGCACGAGATGTCGTTCGCGCGCGACATCGCCGGGCGGGTCTGCTTCCTCGACGAGGGCGTCATCCTCGAGGAGGGCGACCCGGAGCAGATCTTCACGGCGCCGCGCGAGCAGCGGACGCAGCAATTCCTGCAGCGGATCGTCGCCGCGGGACGGCTCTAGGACGCCCCTGGCTGCCGCCGGTGGCCGGGAGCTGGAGGCCCGCTACGGCAGCAGCTGCGCGCGAAGCTGGAAGACGCGGCCGTCGTCCAGCGGCCGGCCGAAGCACGACGTGGACGGCGGGCCCGGGAAGAGCCAGCAGGAGCCGATGCGCGTGCTGCCGTTCGAGAGGACGACTTCGATCCGCCGTACCGTGCCCCGGCCGAAGGCGACGCCGGTGCGGACGTAGCCGTTTGCGTTCTGGTTGAGCTGGCGCGTCAGCGTCGTGTCGTTCGAGAAGACGGTGACCAGGGTGGCACGCGTCCCGTTCGCCGGCAGCCGCACCTCGATCCGGAGGTTCGCCGAAGGCGAGGCCGTGCTCCCTGGTGAGAAGGAGAAGAAGCGCGTCGCCAGGTGGTTGATCTTCCACGACTTCCAGCCGATCACGCGGTTGTTCGGGCCGACGCCGTACGCGGCGGTACGCGGCGGCTCGGGGTAGCCGGCCGTCTCGGCGTCGGCGTAGTCGAGCAGCCGGTTGGCGGTGCCGAACTGGGCGAAGACGTCGCGGAAGACGAGGCCGCGCTCGGCGAGCTCGTTCTTGACCGCCTGGAGCGAGTAGTTGTCGGGGGACACTCCGGTCACGGCCGCGTCGGCGCGCTCCCAGATCTCGCGGACGATGCTCGGGTCGCCGCCGATCTTCTCCTGGAGGAAGCGCCAGAAGATCCACGCGCCGTACTCGGCGTCGCCGAGGCCCCCGCGGTCGAGCGGGGACCCGGGCCGCGAGAGCGGGCTCCAGAAGTCGAGGAAGGTGACGTTGTCGTTGACGTTCGGGTAGACGTTCTCCTCCATGTTCGCGGCGGTGCCCTCGATGAGCCAGTAGTCGTCCAGCCAGTCGTAGGCGAACTGCGACGCGTGGTGGAACTCGTGGGCTGAGGTGACCTCGAGGAACTCCTGCGGCGTGTGCTGGGTGCCGTACTGGAGCGGCGAGAAGTCGTTGTCGACCACGCAGAACGCCGAGACGGCGTAGATGTCCGGCTCACCGGCGTTCGGGTCGTCGCTCGTGCAGTAGCCGAAGACGCCGTCCATGCCGAGGTCGTCCAGATAGACATCGAGCTTGCCGCCGCCGCCGTTGTGCGGCGAGGTCGCGTCCGAGAGCGGAGCCCGGTAGTCGAGCACGCCGATCTCCTGGGACCAGACGTACTCCCAGGTCGCGAGCGTGAGGTCGACCCAGTCCGGCCTGCCGTTGGCCGGGCTGACGTTGGTCGGCGCCGGAGCGTCGGCGTTGCCCATGGTGTCCACCCAGTGGACGCAGACGGTGGCGCCGCAGGCCGGGCTCGAAGCGGACTCGGCGACGGTCCAGCCGTTGCCGATAGGGACGCCGCCGCTGCCCGTGGGCGGTCGGGCCAGGAGCCGCTCGGCGGCCTTCCGGTCGGCGCCCGAGAGATCGTCGACCCGGGCGGCCAGGTCGCGCAGGATCAGGGTGGCGTCGTGGCCCGACGGGCGCTCGACGTCCCCGAACTCGTGGCGCACGCGGGCGAGGTGGAAGATGCTCCGGGCGCGCTCGAGCGTGTACTCGGCCTCGGTCAGCTCGCCCTCGGTCAGCGCGTCGGTCAGCGCGTCCTCGGGTGCGACCGGCGGCGGGAGCTGGCGCTCCGCCTCCTGGGCGGCTGCCGTCCCGGCCGTGGCGAGCAGGACCACAAGAAAACAGGCCGTCAGGCCTGCACGCTTCACAGAGAACCCCGGTTGCCGCATTTGCCGCGTACCACTGTAGCCTCCATCGGCGCCGACGGGACCGCGCGTTAGACTCGACTGCGGTGAGCGTGATGTCCCCATCCATCCCGGAAAGCCGCACGATCGAGGTGCTCGACCATGGATTCGTCCGCCTCGACGATGCGATGGCGAGCGACCTGTCGGTCGTGAACGCGGCGCGCGTCAGCTTCGCCCGGCGCAAGGAGGAGATGGACGACTCCGACCGCGGGCTGATCCGGTTCCTCCTGCGCGAGCGGCACGGGACGCCGTTCGAGCACAACGCCTTCCGCTTCCACGTGCGTGCCCCCATCTTCATCGCGCGCGAGTGGTTCCGGCATCGCGTCGGCTCGTTCAACGAGTTCAGCATGCGCTATGCGAAGGCGACCGACGACTTCTACGTCCCCGAGGCCGACGACGTGCGCACGCAGGTGGGCAAGCCGGGCTCGTACTCCTTCGAGCCGGTCGACCCCGAGCTCGCCGAGACGGCCCGCGAGGAGCTACGCGCGGTCTATGACGCGGCGTACGCGGCGTACGAGCGCCTGGTCGAGCAGGGCGTCGCGCGCGAGCTGGCCCGCGCGGTCATGCCGGTCGGCGCCTATACCGAGTTCTACTGGACGGTCAACGCCCGCTCGCTCATGAACTTCGTCTCGCTGCGGGCCTCCGAGACGGCCCAGCGCGAGATCAGGCGGTACGCCGACGCGTGCGAGCACTTCCTCGCCGAGGAGATGCCGATCACGTACGAGGCGTTCGTCGACGCCGGCCGCACCGCGCCGTAGCTGTCGCCTAGGCGATCGTGACGCCGAGCTTGCCCTGGGTGTGCGTGCCCAGGAGAGCCTGAACCGCTGCTGGATCCGCACTCGCAGCGTCCCGCTCCCGAGAAGTCCCGCGAGCCGCTCGAGATTCGCCGGTGTCGGCTGGGACATGACGTTCCTAGGGAAGAACCGCTCCGCGCCGCCTAGGCGTCCGGGATCTCGGCTTCGAGCAGAGCGGTCGGGTCCTCGTCGCGGTTCCCCCCGGAGATGACCCAGGCGTCGTACTTGCGGAAGTCGTAGGCGACCGTCATTCGCACGCTCGTCTCGCCCTCGCCGACTGCGAAGTAACCGCAGGTAGCGACCCACTCGCCGTCCTTCTCCAGCCAGAGGGCGTAGCTCTCGTCCGCGGGCAGTTTTGGCAGGCCGGAGACGTCGAGCAGGAGCTCGACGTTGCCGGAGTCCGTGTCGCGATCGCCGACGTCCACGACCGCGGCCGAGCCCGGGGCGCTCGCCGTCGGGACCATCTCGACCGTGTAGTCGACGTCGAAGCCGTTGCCGGTCCACCGGCCGAGCCCGAAGGAGAGCGCGGCCACCACCGCGACGAACGCGAGCGCGACCGCCACCCGGCGGCGGGTCGGCCGGTGCCGGGCGAGCGGCACCTCCGCCACGGCCTGTGTCAGGGAGGCAGGCACCTCGTGCGGCGGGCCGGGGACCTGGCGGAGCAGGGAGTCGACCCGCTCGAGGTTGCTCCGCTCCTCGGGCGGCAGCTCGTCGCCGACGAGCTCGCGCAGGTCAGGCGGTCGTCTCATGCTCTTACCTCGTCTAGCAGGCCGGCCAGACGGGAGAGCCCTGTGCGCGTCCTCGTCTTCACGGTTCCGAGCGGCACGTCGAGGTAGCTGGCGATCTCGGCCTGGGAGAGCCCGCTCCAGTACGCGAGCTCGAGCACGACCCGCTCGCGCTCGGGCAGCTGCTCGAGCGCGCTGTGGACGCGCCAGGCGAGCCAGGCGACCTCGGCCTGCTCGTCGGGGCCGGCCTCGGAGGTGGCTTCGTCCGGCGCCTCCATCGCCGGCTCGCGGCGCTGGCGGGCTCGGTCGATGATCGCGTGCCGCGCGACTGCGTAGAGCCAGGCCGAGGCCGAGCCGCGGTCGGGCTTGTAGCTCCGCGCCGAGCGCCAGACCGCGGCGAAGGTCTCCTGTGCCGCCTCCTCCGCGCGGCCGTTGTCGCCGAGCTGGCGCACTGCCATCGCGAAGACCGGGCGCGCGAAGCGCCGGTACAGCTCGGTGAACGCGTCCCGATCCCCCCCGGCGACGCGTTGGATCAGCCGGGAGTCGCTCTCGGCGGTGGCCACGGCGACAGACATATACCCACGGGTATACGAAACACAACCCCAAAGCGGTTTCTTGCAGGAGTTTTCGGCTGTTAGCGGAGGAGCCTGCCGCCGTCGACGACGAGCGAGGTGCCTGTCACGAACGGCGCCCGCACGAGGTAGGCGACAGCCTCGGCGACGTCCTCCGGCGACCCGATCCGGCCGAGCACCGTCTCGGCGGCCCGACGCTCCTCCTGCCCCGGCTCGACCGCGACGGGCCCCGGAGCGACGCCGCACACACGCACCTCGGGGGCGAGTGCGCGCGCGAGGACGCGGGTGAGCATCGCCTGCGCCGCTTTCGCCGCGCAGTGCGGTGCGAACGACGGCCACGGCTGGTAGGCGGCCACGTCCTCGATGAGGACGAGCAGGCCGAGCTCGGACTCCCGCAGGTGCGGGGCCGCGGCCTGCGCGACGAAGAAGCTGCCCTTCGCGGTCGCACCGAAGGCCCGATCCCAGTCGTCCTCGCCGACCTCCGCGACGGGCCTGGGCTCGAAGCCGTCGGAGGCCGCATGGACGACGAGGTCGAGGCCGCCCAGCGCCTCGACGACCCGCGCGACGAGCGCGCCCACAGCCTCCGGTTCGGAGACGTCCCCGTCGCGCCGGCCTGCCGCGAGGACGCGGAACCCGTCAGCCTCGAGCCGCGCGGCTACGGCCCGGCCGACGCGGCCGGTGCCGCCGGTGACGAGCGCAGCCCGGGAGTTGCTCACGCCGGGAACGATAAGCTCACGCGCGCGTAAACGAGTCGACGAAAGGCTGGCATGGCGACCTTGGCTTTCAATCGGGAGGAGATCGCGGCCCGCGAGCTCAGGCCCGAGCTGCTCGAGATGGACGGCATCTCCCGCGCCTCGGTGGAGGCGCACTACAAGCTCTACCAGGGCTACGTGGCGAAGCGGAACGAGATCCTCACGAAGCTCGGCGAGGTCGACCTCGCCGCGGCCAACCAGGTCTACTCCGAGATCCGCGCGCTGAAGGTCGACCTCACGTTCGCGATTGGCGGCGTCAAGAACCACGAGATCTACTTCGCGCACCTCGGCGGCGGGGGCGGGAGCCCCGACGGGGCCATCGGAGAGCTGATCTCCCGCGATTTCGGCAGCGCCGACGACTGGCGCGCCGACCTGAAGGCCACGGGCATGGCCGGCCGCGGCTGGGCCTGGACGGCGTATGACTTCGACGAGCAGCGCCTCTTCAACTACGTCGGCGACGCGCAGAACACGTTTGCGATCTGGAACGCTGCGCCGCTCGTCGCGCTCGACGTCTACGAGCACGCCTACTTCCTCGACTACCAGACCGACCGCGCGTCCTATATCGAGGCCTTCCTCGGCAACCTCGACTGGGATGTCGTCAACGGCTGGGTCGCGGCGTACGCTATCTAGGGTGCCCTTCCAGGCAATGCGCGCCGCACCTCTGCGCCGCGATCACGCGGCGCCAGAGCCCACCCTCGCCCTCACCAAGGCTTCCTCAGCCTTGGCTTCGGTCGAGTGCGGCCTCCGGCTTGGTGCTCGCGGCGCAGAAGCACGGCAGCATCACCTGAAAAGGCACGAGCCATAGAGGACGCGCTTCTCATCGCTGCGGGCTACGTCCTCGGCAGCATGCCGTGGGGGTACTGGCTCCCCCGGTTGCTCCGTGGCATCGACATGCGCACGCTGGGGAGCGGCAACCCGGGCGCGACCAACGTCTGGCGCACGCTCGGGTTCAGGTTCGGGATCGCCGTCGCGCTGCTCGACATCGCCAAGGGCGCCGTCGCGGCGTTGCTCGGGCTCTGGCTCGGCGGGGACCTCGTCGGCGTGCTCGCGGGCGTCGCGGCGATGATCGGCCACTGGCGGCCGCTCTTCCTCGGCTTCGCGCGCGGCGGGAAAATGGTGGCGACGACGGGCGGCGTCGCGCTCGCCGTGGCCCCGCTGCCGGCGCTCTCCGCGGCCGGGGTCTGGATCGTCGTCTTCTTTCTCACGCGCTACGCCTCGGTCTCGTCGATCGCCGCCGCCGTCTCGCTGCCCCTCTGGGCCCTCCTCTTCGGCGAGTCCTGGCCGGTAGTCGCCTTCACGGCCGGCGCCGCGCTCGCGATCATCGTGCTCCACCGGACGAACATCCGCCGCCTCTTCGCCGGGGAGGAGCACCGGATCGAGCTGAAGCGGCCCCGGCTCGGCGGCTCGCGTGCGGCCCTGCGCTCGAAGCGCGTCTAGCCGGCGGCTCGGCGCGCTTTAGGCGATCGCGCCGTGGTGGCCCGGCGCGAAGATGAGCTCACCCCGGTCGCGCAGGCGCACGTACTCGGCGGGCGTCATCGTGACCGACGCGCCGCAGGACGACTCGGTGCACTCGCACGAGAAGGATCCCTCAACGGCCGCAACGCCCCAGAGCACGTTGTAGACGTGGTCGTTGGGGGCCTCTGAGACGGCAGGCTTCGGGAAGTTGCTCTCCACGACTCTCCTTTTCTGCCCTCCGGGCCAGATTGGCCGGCTGAGGTCAAAGAGGTCGGAGCGCTGTTGCATTGAGCTTAGCGCGCTCGCGGGGCCGCCGGAGCGGAGCGTCGAGCTAGACGGTGCGCAGCCAGTCGTTCAGCTGAGTGTGGCGGGCGGAGTGGCCGCCGTTGGCGAGCTCTCCGCGTAGCTCTCCGACCGTCCCGAAGCGCTCGGCGAGGACGTCGTGATTGTGGATCGTCTCGAAGTTGACCTGGCGCGCAAGGACGAAGTCGTCGTCGCCGAGGTCGCCGTATGCCTCGAGCGCTCCTTTGACCATGAGCCGCACCGAATCCTCGACGAACCGCGGGGCGAGATGGGCGTGCTCGACGACGAACAGCTCGTCGGGCCGCTTGAGCAGCTCGTAGACGGGGGAGCTCATGGAGCCCTCCACGAGCTCGACGAGATCCTCGGCGTCGAGGCGCAGGTCGGTGCCGAGATAGAGCGTGCCGCGCCCGCGCTGGTTGTGGGTCGCGAGCGGGACGAGCTCGAGGATCCGCTCGACGTCCGCGTCCTCGAAGCCGGCGTCGCCGAGCCGCTCCGCCGCCTGATCGCGGACGAGCCCCTGGGCGCAGGGGCAGGCGTTGATACCGGTCGCCTCGACGCCGACGAGACGGCGGGCGGCGGTGCGCGACGCCGCGGCAAGTCCGATCAGGGTCACCAGCTCCTGCGTACGCAGGCCGGTGACGGGGGTCGTGCGCTCGACGGGATACTTCGCCGCGATCTTCACCTCGGCGCGGAGGGAGTCCTGGCGTCCGACGATGTGCCTGGCGATGTGCTCGGCCAGCTGCTCGACGAGGAGCATCTCGCCGATGACGAGCTCGTCGATCGCCTCCTCGAAGAGCTCGGGGAAGCGCGACATGTGCACGCCCTTGCGGGCCGGGTCGAGATCGACGAAGCAGTCGATCTCCGCGGAGACGAGGGCGTCTCGCCCGGCGTGCTGCATGCGCACGGCCTTCTGCACGCCCGTCACGCCCGCCCGCGACAGCCCGAGCTGCACGTCCGGGACCGAGGCCTGCATGTCGACCGTGCTGCTCGTCGGCGCTACTCTCCGATCCACCCGGAGAACGTAGCAAGCTCAGCGCCCATGACCAACGACCGCCAGTTCGCCGAGCTCGTCTCGGTTGCGTGCCACGACATCAAGACGCCGCTCGCCACGGTGTACGGCTTCGCGCGCAC
The DNA here is from genome assembly GCA_963811635.1 of uncultured Actinomycetes bacterium. GTDB lineage: Bacteria > Actinomycetota > Thermoleophilia > Gaiellales > Gaiellaceae > JAIBJN01. Next base: position 85,737 of record CAWESB010000010.1, on the reverse strand, counting down.
GCTCGAGAAGCTTCCGCTCGAGGACCCGGCGCCGCGCTACCTGGAGATGGTCGCCGCCGCGTCCGCGCAGATCGACGATCTCGTCGAGCAGCTGCGGCTCGTCGCGAACATCGAGGTGGGGAAGTACCAGCCCACCCTGGTCGAGCGGGACTCGCTCGAGCTTGTCAACGAGGCCGCCGAGCAGCTTGCCGACGGTACGGTCAAGGTTTCCGGTCGCGGAGCGCCGGTCCGCGTCGATCCCGAGGCCGTGGTGCGGGCGTTGTCGCAGCTTGTCCGTGCGGCCGCGCGGCACGGAGGCCACGACACCGTGGAGGTCGAAGTGCGCGGCGCCGAGCTCGAGGTCTCGCCGCTCTCGCGCTCGGCGCGCCCGGTCCTGCTCGGCGAGGACCCGAGGGAGCTTGGCGCTCCGGCGGGCGCCATCCTCATCCGCGCCCTCGGAGGCGAGCTCGAGGCCCGCGACGACGCGCTCGTGATCCGCCTGCCCACCTAGGAGGGCTCGCCGAAACCGCAGCTGTGTCGCCGGGCTGCGCTGTCCGCCCCGAGAGCTGCGTCCTCAGTCGCGCCCGTAGCCTCCGGCTACGCGCGCTCCCTACGTCCTTGTCTCGGAACGGCCATCGCACCCCGGCGACGAGCCAGGTTCCGGCAAGCCCTCCTAGCGGTTCCTGAACGGATCGACGTAGACGTCGTCGATCTGCCACTTCGCGCCGAGCCCGACCGGCTTGAAGCGGAAGGCCACCGCCAGCTTCGCGTCCTCACCGAGGATGGAGAGGAAGTCGGCGACCACGAGCGCGGGGAGCGACGGATGCCAGCTCGTGCCGCCCGTGTGGACGCCGGCGGGGAGCGTCAGGACCTTGCCGTTCAGCGGGTTCTCGACGAGCGCCTCGACCAGCAGGGTGGAGAGGACCGGGGTGCCGCGGTTCTTGGCGAAGTAGCGAACGGTCGGGTGCAGGAGCTGCACGCACGTCGGCCGGGTGGTCGCCGAGCTTCCCGCAGGAAGGTAGAGCGACTTCGAGTCGGTCTTGCCGCCGACGTAGAAGGTCTCGTTGCCGCTCTCGACCTTGGCGCCGCCCGTGAGCGTCCAACCGGCCGCGCCGGCCTCGAGATCGCCGTTCGGCGCGAGCACGTAGCGCATCGGGTCGAGCCAGCGCAGGAACGGCTGCTCGACCGTTCGGCCCTCGCACGGAGCAGCGGAGCTGCCGAATGAGCCGGCATGGGCGGGCGCCGCGAGTGCAAGCGACGCAACGAGCGCGAGTACGACGTGCCGCAACAGACCTCTCATGACCGCAGAACCCTTCCCTTGCCGCAAAGACGTCCTCTCAGTCTCCCCGGGCGCGGCCCTCGTGCTATCCCCCGAGGGAGGGAAAACCGGCTCGCGACGATCCCCCGTTCGAGTGAGACCCTGGGCCGCCTTTCGACACGACTATCCGTTGAGATGACCTCGGCGATGACCACCACCGCCGACCTCGACCCCGAGGCCGGCGGACTCATCGAGGACGCGCGGGCGCGCGCGACCGAGCGCCTGGCGGCGCGGGACTCGCGGGCGACGCTCGTCGGCTCGCTCGCCTTCCTCCTCGTGGCGGTGCCGTTCGCCCTTCTCTTCGACTCCGGGCGGACGGTCTCACCCGGCGTGCTCGTCCTTCTCGTCGTTGCCTACGCCCTGGCCGCGCGGGTCGAGTTCGAGGTGGGCTCGGGCTTCGCCGTACCCACGCAGGTCGTGTTCGTGCCGATGCTCTTCCTGCTGCCCGTGGCGCTGGTGCCGCTCTGCGTCGCGCTCGGCTTCCTTCTCTGCGCGGCGCTCGACCTCGCGCGCGGGCGCGTGCACGGCGAGCGCGCGCTCCTCGAAGTCTTCAGCGCCTGGCATGCGCTCGGGCCGGCGCTCGTTCTCGCCGTGGCCGGCGAGCCGGCGCCGACCTGGTCGGTGCTGCCCCTGCTGGGGCTCGTGCTGCTCGCCCAGTTCGCATTCGACTTCGCCAGCTCCGCCGTCCGGGCCCGCTACGCGTTCGACGTCTCGGTGCTCGCTCAGCTCCGCCTCACCGCGCCCGTGTACCTCGTCGACGCCGCCCTCGCGCCCGCCGGCTTCCTTTTCGCGGTCGTGGCCTACGACGAGCCGCTCGCGATCCTCCTTGTCGTGCCGCTCCTCGGTCTCTTCGCCTTCTTCGCGCGCGAGCGCCGCAGCCGGATCGACCACGCGCTCGAGCTCAGCCATGCGTACCGCGGCACGGCCTTCCTGCTCGGTGACGTGATCGAGGCGGACGACGCCTACACGGGCAGCCACAGTCGGGGAGTGGTCGAGCTCGTCGTCTCCGTTACCGCCGAGCTCGGTCTCGACCCGCGCTCGCAGCGGGACGCCGAGCTGACCGCCCTCCTCCACGACGTCGGGAAGATCCGCATCCCCGAGGAGATCATCAGCAAGCCCGGGAAGCTGACCGACGAGGAGTGGGAGATCATGAAGACTCATACGATCGAGGGCGAGCGCATGCTCTCCCAGATCGGCGGGCTGCTCGGGCGCGTCGGCCACCTCGTCCGCTCCTGCCACGAGCGTTGGGACGGGAAGGGCTATCCGGACGGGCTCGTCGCCGAGGAGACGCCCTTGGTCGCGCGGATCGTCTCCGTGTGTGACGCCTACAACGCGATGACCACGGATCGCCCGTACCGCGCCGCCCGCTCGGCCGAGGAAGCGCTGGCCGAGCTGGAGCTCTGCGCCGGCACGCAGTTCGACCCGGACGTCGTGAGCGCGTTGGCGGCCGTCGTGCGCCGCTGACGGCGCCGGCGCCCGCTGCGCGGGCACCAGGAACGCGGGGCCCACTTGGTAGCCGCGGTTACGAAGCTCCCTCCTGAGGAGGGATTGCAGGCTCACGTCCGGCCGATCACGGTTCGGCTCGAGAAACGGCGATGCGGCTCGCCCGTTCCCTTGCGGAAGGAGACCAACGTGAAACGCCGCATCTTCGTCGTTTATTTGCTCATTTTCGCCGTCGCCGCCTCGACGTCGGCCTACGGGGGCAAGCCCTCTGCACCGGCCAAGCCACACAAGCCTCGCGATCGGACAAGCGAAGGCGGGCAGGCACAGATCGCAACATTCGCGATTGCCACCCAGGCGCCCGGTTCGATGACCTTCAGCGTGTCGACCTCGAACACGGGACCGTTCGCGCTGACCGTCACGGACAAGTGCTACGACAGCATGAGCGAGCTCGCGTGGACGGATGACCTCGCCGTCACGTGGGACAGCAGCACCGTCGGCCACGCGGGGCCGACCTCTCCACCCCGGGAGATGTCCTGCGTCGCGTATGTCCACGCAGTGGGTTCCGATACGGCCCTGGCCGTGTTGAGCTACGTCGCCCCCTGAGCCGTCCCGGCGACCGTAGTCGCAGAAAGTTCGCCGAGGCGCCATGCAACCACAGCGCTCGGGCCAATCGGCCCGAGCGCTTCGCTACTTCCCGCCCGGCACCCTCAGCAGCCGGTCGAATCACATCCAAGAGGGGTCCAGCTCCCGCCGGCAGTGGGCAGCCGTTCGTCCGCTGGATCGTCGTCAGTCGGCCCACCACGCGCAGGCCGGACTTCGCCTGCCCCCGCGCGCGACGTGGTGGTGGCTGGAAAGGGGAGGGCCCGGCATCGCCGGGCCCTCCCCTTCCAATCGACTCTCTACTGCTGTCGTTTCGTTGACCTACGGCAGGACGTTCCAGAACACCTTGTCCGCGATCGCTCTGGCGTTCTTGCTGTCTGCCGACGTGCCAGGCGTGAAGGTGCCGCTGTCTCCCGAGTTGTTGAAGGAGGCAGCGCCCTGCATGGCGTTCTGCATCGCCGTCTGGCTCGTGCCGCAGTACGCGGCCTCCCACACGGCGAACTTTCCGGAGCCGCCGGCCGGCACGCTGCCGAAGGCCGAGGCGTTCAGCTCTGCCGCCAGCAGCTGCTGCACGAGCTGCATCCTCGCCTGGTCGAGCGCCGTCCGCTTGACGCCGGTCGACTTCTTGGCGACGTCGCTCCAGAAGCCGCCCATCAGCTTTCCGAGCGTGTCGATGTTCTTGCCGCACGGATCGAGCGTCCTGTTCATGAGCCCCGGGGTGCTAGCAACGCCCGGGAACGAGTGCCCGAACGCGTCGCCGCCGAGCCACGCGATGTTGGCGAGCGGCGAGTGCGTTGCCCAGAAGCCCTGGGTGCGCGTGACGCCCTGGCCCGTGTTCTCGAACGTGCAGGTCACGGTGTCGCCGTTCTTGATGGCGATGGTGACGGCCTGAGTATTCAGGTCGCCGACGCCCGTGCTGCCACCGGTCCCGGTGACGACGCAGTTGTACGGAGTGTTCGGATCGGTCGATCCGCCGATCCCCGTGAGGATCCACCCGAGCTGCGTCTGCTCGGTCACCTTGTACGTGCCGACGTCCACCTTGTACGTCTTCGTGTTCCCACCACCGGTGGGATCGCCGTTCAAGGTGAAGCTGGCCGGCCAGCTCGTCCCCGGTCCACTGGTCGTGCCGGTGGTCGGATACGTGAACACTCCGCTCGCAGGCTTCGCGTTCTTGATGATGACGATCGTGCCCGGCTTGTCGTCGTTGGTGATCGTGCAGGTCGCCTCACCGTTGAGACCGACCTGGATCGTCTCGACGCCAGCGGCCGTCTTGTTGTACGAGCCGCCAACGCAGACCCAGTCGCTCTTCGAATAGCCAGCGAGCTCGGTCTCCGACAGCGTCCACGTGTCAGCCTTCAGGCCGGCACCCGAATCGACCGGGCTGGTGCCCGTCAGATCGTTGGCGTCGGCGCCGTCAGCCTTCAACGGGAAGTTGGCAACGGTCGCCGTGCCACCGTTGTCGTTGGTGACGACCTTGCGCAGGTGCAGCTTCGGAGCGATGTCGTCGTTGGTGATCGTGCAGGTCGCCTCACCGTTGAGACCGACCTGGATCGTCTCGACGCCAGCGGCCGTCTTGTTGTACGAGCCGCCAACGCAGACCCAGTCGCTCTTCGAATAGCCAGCGAGCTCGGTCTCCGACAGCGTCCACGTGTCAGCCTTCAGGCCGGCACCCGAATCGACCGGGCTGGTGCCCGTCAGATCGTTGGCGTCGGCGCCGTCAGCCTTCAACGGGAAGTTGGCAACGGTCGCCGTGCCACCGTTGTCGTTGGTGACGACCTTGCGCAGGTGCAGCTTCGGAGCGATGTCGTCGTTGGTGATCGTGCAGGTCGCCTCACCGTTGAGACCGACCTGGATCGTCTCGACGCCAGCGGCCGTCTTGTTGTACGAGCCGCCAACGCAGACCCAGTCGCTCTTCGAGTAGCCAGCGAGCTCGGTCTCCGACAGCGTCCACGTGTCAGCCTTCAGGCCGGCACCCGAATCGACCGGGCTGGTGCCCGTCAGATCGTTGGCGTCGGCGCCGTCAGCCTTCAACGGGAAGTTGGCAACGGTCGCCGTGCCACCGTTGTCGTTGGTGACGACCTTGCGCAGGTGCAGCTTCGGAGCGATGTCGTCGTTGGTGATCGTGCAGGTCGCCTCACCGTTGAGACCGACCTGGATCGTCTCGACGCCAGCGGCCGTCTTGTTGTACGAGCCGCCAACGCAGACCCAGTCGCTCTTCGAATAGCCAGCGAGCTCGGTCTCCGACAGCGTCCACGTGTCAGCCTTCAGGCCGGCACCCGAATCGACCGGGCTGGTGCCCGTCAGATCGTTGGCGTCGGCGCCGTCAGCCTTCAACGGGAAGTTGGCAACGGTCGCCGTGCCACCGTTGTCGTTGGTGACGACCTTGCGCAGGTGCAGCTTCGGAGCGATGTCGTCGTTGGTGATCGTGCAGGTCGCGTTCTGACCCGGGGCAAGCGAGATGTCGCTGCCGTTCTGGGTTCCGCCGACGCACACCCACGCGCTCGGCGTATACCCGGACGGGCCGTTGGTCTCCGTGAGCGCGTAGCTGCCCGCGTTCACCGTCGCGTTCGTGACGTTAGCCGAGCCCGAAGTGCCCGAGATCGGTGTCGGGCCGTTCGCGTTCAGCGTCCAGTCCGTCGCCAGCGCGGTGCCGCCGTTGTCGTTGGTCACCAGCTTCACCAGCGTCAGATGCGACTGGAGCAACGTGTTCGTGATCGTGCAGACGACGCTGTCGCCGGTCGGCACGTTCACGCCGGTCAGGCTGGTGCCCGAGCCGCTCTTCACCGGGTTGCCGGAGCTGTCCACGCACGAGATCGACGAGCTGAAGCTCGCGAGGTTCGTGCCTCCCGCGCCGAGCTCGCCGACGCTGTGGCTGCCGGCGGTGACTGCCACCGGGCCGGTCGTGCCGCCGTTACCGACGGCCGCGGCCTTCGTCGCGTTGTCGATCTGCAGGTCGAAGGTGCCCGACCCCACCGGGGACAGGACCTTCCGCACCTCGAGCGTCTGGACGATCGCGCTCAGCTGGACGCTGCGGTCTTGGTTTCCGCCGCTTGTGCCCTGGGCGTTGTCGACCCCGAGGATGCGCATGTGGAACGGCGCGCCCGAGATCGAGCCCGCGCCCTTACCCACGCCCCAGTCGAGGTGGGAGGCGATATGGCCGCTCCACCCCATCATGAGGTCCGTGCCCTGGGCGCAGCCCGAGACGGCGACTTTGAACGCGAATTGCCGTTGGCTATCGCCGGCGGCCGACCCGTCCTGCAGGACCTTGCCGTCGTCGAAGCTCGTCGCAAGGTTACCCGTCCAGTTCTGGCCCGCACCGCCGAATGTCACGGTGCATGCCGCATTCTCGTTCCAGACGAACATGTTCTTGGCGTCTGCACCCTTCGTGCTCAAGAGCACCGACGCGAGCCCGTTCCATGTGTGCAGGTCGCCGCTGTTCGGAAGCGCCGGCTGCGCCGCACTCGGCGGCCCGACGACCTCGCTCGGCGCAAGGAAGCTGAATTTCGGGCTACCGACCGTGCAGGTGACGTCGTTGGTGCTCAGGCACGGGTTCGACGCCTGGGTCAGGTTGTACCGCGTCAACCGGTCGATCGCCGGAATGCCGCCCTTCGTGAAGTCGTACTCGACCCTGATCGTCCACGTGCCGTTCGTCAGGCCGGTGATCGAGCTCCGATAGGGCAGGCCGTCGCCCTCCCGGTACTGGGAGTTCGATTGGTTCACGTCGCCGTTGGCCCAGTTGGGATGTGCGTTCGCCGGCGCCGTGCCGCACGGGTCACCGAGGAACGCCAGTGTGATGTTCTGACACTGGTCGAGGTTCGCGGCGACCTGATCGGTGAAGGTCGTTGTCGCCTTCCCGGATACCGTCCCCGTCGCCGTCACGTCGTAGTCCGAGACGAAGTAGCTCGGGAGCTGGAAGACGTCAGTGATGTTCCCGTTCGCGTCCGGAGTGACGGTCGCTTCGTGGGACCACGTCTGTCCGATTGTGTCGTTGACGATGATGTGCACGGACTCGGCTGGAGTCGTCTCGGTAGCACCGAGCCAGCCGCCGCCTGTGAGCGTCACCGTCGCCCCTGGGTTGTAGTCGGCCTTGTCGCTCGCGATCGTGGGCGCGCTTCCGCCCGAGGTCAGATCACTCGAGCCTCCGAGAGCGACGCTCGCAATGACACACGCGAGCAACGCTCCCAAAATCAGTGTTGTGCCGCGCCATCTTGCGCCGATCCCACGGCGTGCCTTGCCTATCTGTCTTGCCACAGTTTTTCTCCCTCTCCTGCATTGAGAACCCATGCCGTCACCGGCGTCGCCAGTGTCCGACCACGAAAACGCGCATGCTGCGCCGCAGTTCCCCTCTCAGATCGAAGACCCCTTACGCGCGCAGCCTTCAATACTCCGTGCTGGCCGCGGGGCCCGTCCACGGTTTTCCACAGCAACTTGTGCATACGTCGAACAACTGATGCGGACGAGCGGCGCTGCGACGAATGACGTACGTCGACGTTTGCGCGGTCCGGTGCGATCTGTCACAATTCATGCCGTAGCTGTGACGAGTGAATCTGGACTGGCTGTCTCGTCTCCAGTGTTGGTAGTCGACGACGAGCCGGTTTTCCGTAGTTTCGTTGCGGCCCTGCTGGAGCGGATGTCCCTGCCTGTTGTCGAGGCGTCCACCGGCGCCGAGGCGGTCGTAGTCGCTAGTCGGGAGCGGCCTGCGCTTGTGGTCGCCGACGTACGACTCCCTGACATCAGCGGGCTCGAGTTGTGCCGCGAGCTCCACGAGCTACTGGGCGCCGAGTTGCCCATCATCCTCGTCTCCGGCGAGAAGGTCGACGATCTCGACCGCTCGGCGGGCCTGCTGCTCGGGGCGGACGATTACCTCGTCAAACCCTTCCAGCCGAGCCACTTCACGGGGCGAGTGCGACGGCTCGTCTCCGGATCGCGGAATGGCAAGGGGCACAGGGCGCCGGCCAGGGGCCCGGGCGATCGCGGAGTGACACCAAGAGAACGAGAGGTCCTCGTGCTCCTCGCCGAGGGCCTCAGTCGCTCGGAGGTTGCCGAGAGGCTGGTCATCAGCCCGAGAACCGTGGGCAGCCACATCCAGCACCTGCTGACGAAATTCCACGTCCACAGCCAGGCGCAGATGGTCGCCGCGGCCTACCGCGAGGGCCTGATCGAGTGGCCTTCGCCGGTAGCGTCAGCGTCGAGGTAATCCGGCTACCTGAGCAGCCGCGAGAGCCGCCGGTCCTTGAGGACCCGACCGCCCGTCTGGCACTCGGGGCAGTAGAAGATCGTGTGTTCCTCGAAGTCGACGCGGGCGATCGGCGTCCCGCAGTTCGGGCACGGCTCGCCGAGGCGGTTGTGCACCGTGTACACCTTCGCGTCGTTCGCGCCGGCGAGCCGCAACTCGAGCCCCTGGGCGAGCAGCTCCCGGATCGTCGCGGCGAGCAGCTCGATCTCGTCGTCGCTGAGATCCGTGGTCAGCGCGTAGGGGGAGAGCCTTGCTCGGTTGAGGATCTCGTTCGACCAGGCCCGCCCGATCCCGGCGAGCGCGCGCTGGTCGCGGAGGAAGGGATGCAGGCGGCGGCTCTCGCGTCGGGCGATCTCGGCGAGCTCGGCCGCCTCGATCGAGGCGGCCTCCGGGCCGAGGTGCGCGAGCTCCGCCTCCAGGTCCTCGGGGCGGAAGACGCCGACCTTCGCGCGCTTCTTCGGCCCGCCCTCGGTAAGAATCAGCTCGCCGCCGTCCTCGAGCCGCAGCCGGAACGCCGGCGACTTGGGGCCTTTCGCCCCCGGCTCGAGGAAGCGGACGCGGCCGGCGCTCATCAGGTGGATGTGGAGGACGAGCTCGCCGTCGTCGGTGGGGAAGAGCAGATGCTTGCCGCGCCGTCCCGCTCCTTCGAAGCGACGGCCCTCGAGCGCCGCGAGCGGTGGGTCGAACGTCTTCAGCGTCGCGATGTGCGCCGGGCCGGCTTTGAGCACCGGCGAGCGGGCCAGCGGCTCGTCGAGGGTGCGGCGAGCCGTCTCCACCTCGGGAAACTCGGGAATGATTCCTCCTCGTGGACGCGATCAGCGTAGCCGTGACCCGTGGGGGCGTCGTCGAGTCCCGCCACCGGGCGCACGCCGTCGTCGTGCGGGACGACGCGGTGACGGAATTCTGGGGCGACCCGAGCCTCGTCGCCTTCGTCCGCTCCTCCGCCAAGCCACTCCAGGCGCTCCCGCTCGTCCCCTACGAGCTGCCGCAGGAGGAGCTCGCGATCGCCTGCGCCTCGCACGAGGCGAGACCCGACCAGCTCGTCGCGGTCCGCGCGCTGCTCGAGCGGGCGGGCGTGACTGCCGACGATCTCGAGTGCGGGGCGGAGCACGGCTCGCGCCTGCGGCACAACTGCTCCGGCAAGCACGCCGGCTTCCTCTTTCTCTCGCGCGCGCGGGGCTGGGAGACCGAGGGCTACCGGCTGCCCGACCACCCGCTGCAGCAGGAGCTGCTCGCGCTCGTCGCCGAGACGGTCGGGCGGCCCGCGGACGACATCGCCACCGCCGTCGACGGCTGCGGCGTGCCGACCTTCGCGCTCTCCCTCGTCGAGATGGCGCGCCTCTTCGCCGGCCTGGCGCGTGGCCGGCCGGACGGGGCCGAGACGGTCGTCGCTGCGATGACGTCGCACCCCGATCTCGTCGGCGGGCCTCAGTCCGTCGACACGCTGGTGATGCGCGCGCGGCCCGGCGCGGTCGCCAAGCGCGGGGCGGAGGGCATCCTCTGCGTCGGGCTCGCGGACGGCACCGGTGTTGCGTTGAAGGTGGAGGACGGGGCCAACCGCGCGGCATACGCGGTCGCGGGAGCGCTTCTCGGCATCCCGGAGCTTGCCGAGCGGCCGCTTCACTCGAGCCGCGGCGAGGTCGTCGGGTCGATCGCGGCCGAGGCCTGAGAAATTTTCGTCTACCGCTTTTCCACAGGCGTTGTAGAATCCCCGTCCGGATGTGCCTGTGAGTCGGCGGACGATGTAGGACTCGCCGACTCTCTTTCGTTCCGACGGACAACGTTGCACGGGTAACGAGAAAGGCGGGTCAATGCTCCAGGTCGACATCTCCCTGCCCGAGATCGAGGAGCTGCACAAGCTCGTCGCGGACGGACAGGACAAGGGGTTCCTCACCTACGACGAGATCGTCTCGGGGCTCGAGGAAGTCGACCTCACCAAGGAGCAGGTCGAGGAGTTCTACACCTACCTGATCGACCACGGCATCGAGCTCATGGAGGGCGTCGAGCACAAGATGCCCCCGCACGAGGAGCCGGCACTGGCCGAGGAGGAGAAGGTGCCGAAGCTCGACCTCACGGTCGAGCCTTCGCTCGACTCGCTGCGGCTCTACCTGCGCGAGATCGGGAAGGTGCCGCTGCTCACGGCCGACCAGGAGGTCACGCTCGCCAAACGCATCGAGCGAGGGGACATGAGCGCGAAGACGGAGATGATCGAGGCGAATCTCCGCCTCGTCGTCTCGATCGCGAAGGGCTACCTCGGCCGCGGCCTCTCGTTCCTCGACCTGATCCAGGAGGGCTCGCTCGGGCTCATCCGTGCGGTCGAGAAGTTCGACTACCGCAAGGGCTTCAAGTTCTCGACCTATGCGACCTGGTGGATCCGCCAGGCGGTCACGCGCGCGATTGCGGACAAGGCGCGGACGATCCGCATCCCGGTGCACATGGTCGAGAAGCTGAACAAGGTCGTCCACATCGAGCGCCAGCTCGTCCAGCGCCTCGGGCGCGAGCCGCTGCCGGACGAGATCGCCGAGGAGCTCGAGATGACGACCGAGGAGGTCCGCGAGATCCTCCGGATGGCCCAGCTCCCGGTCTCCCTCGAGAAGCCGATCGGCGAGGAGGAGGAGTCCGAGCTCGGCGACTTCGTCCAGGACGACGCCGCCGAGTCGCCGTTCGACTCCGCCTCGCTCAACCTCCGCCGCGAGGACATCGACCGGGCGCTCGAGTCGCTGCCCGACCGCGAGCGCAAGGTCATCGAGCTCCGCTTCGGGCTCAAGGGCGAGCAGCCGCGGACCCTCGAAGAGGTCGGGCGCGCGTTCGGCGTCACGCGCGAGCGCATCCGCCAGATCGAGAACAACACGCTGAAGAAGCTCGAGTCCCTGCCGGAGGCGCAGGGGCTCCAGGACTGCGTCTAGGCGCTATTCGCAGGCGGTGGGCTCGGGCCGGTAGACGGGCTCCGAGGCCTGCACGCTGACGAAGCGGCCGCCGACTGCGCCGGTCGAGGGCGCGACGAAGTCCATGCTCCAAGCCCCGGGGGCGCAGACCGCGACCTCGACCTGCTCGGTCGCGCCCGGCCGGACGACGATCTCCCTGACCGGTTCGCCCGGCGGCTCGATCTGAACCGCGACCGGCGGCGAGCCTTCGGGGCCGGTCAGCTCGAAGCGCAGTGTCCCGATGAGACCGTCGGCCGCGCTCTCGGGCCAGAGCTGGAAGCTCCCGACCAGGCCGAGCCAGCCGTCCTCGTAGCGGCCGGGCGCGTAGAGCGCGAGCCGTTGGGGGCCGGGCGAGGCGACCAGGCGGTAGACGGGCGACGTCGCGATCTCGTCCGAGTCGCGGAAACGGATCGTGTCGCTGAAGCCGTCGGCCACGAGCGGTTCGGTTACCGGGCGGCCGTTGGCCAGCAGGGTCCCGTCAGCGGCGGTCGTGAGGCGGGTGACCGTGAAGGAGTCCGGGGGCTCGGCGCCGGGCAGCAGGTAGACGGCGTCCACGGAGCGGTTCCAGAAGAGGTACTCGGAGGCGACCGCGCGCTGGCTCGAGCGCGACTGGAGCATCGCGGCGCCCTCGATCCCGGTGCTGTCGACGAAGGACGGGTCGGGCCCGAGGACGTCGGTCTTCGTGCGCTCCGCGTTCGCGAGGTTGTACGAGATCGCGCCGGCATAGGTCGCCGTGCAGACGACGAGCGCGAGCCCGAGCGCAACCGGCGTCGCCAGCTGGGGCCGCCGGCTTGCGAGCACGAGAATCCCGACCAGGAGGGTGACGCCCAGGGCGACGACGAGCGAGGCTGTGGCGACGTCGCCGAAGGCCTGTTCGAGCCTGGCGGTCGCAAAGAGCGTGGGGGAGTTCGTCTTGCCGTCCGCCGCGGAGTAGCCGGAGAGCGGGATGCGGGCGGCGAGCAGGACGAGCCCCGCTGCGAGCGCGCCGTGGACGAAGCGGTGCGGCCAGCCCCGGGAGGCGTAGAGCGCGAAGAGGATGCCGACGAGCGGGACGGCGTAGAAGAAGTACCGCTCCTGGATGCGGTCGCCGCCGAGCCCGTAGGCGGCTGCCTCGACGAGCAGAGCGACGACGAAGGGGAGCGTGAGCGCGCCGAAGGCCAGCTCCTCGCGCGAGCGCGGTCGCCGAAGCGCGAGCCAGAGCCCGAGGACCGCGCCGGGAGCGAGGACGACGCCGGCGGCGTAGGCGAGGAGCATCGAGTCGGCCCCGATCCACTTCGCCATCTCGGGCGAGGCCACCTCGAGGTCGAGGATGCCCTCGTAGAAGCCGAGGGCGCGGCTCGCGCCGACGGCGAGGAGCGCGAGCGCCGGCAGGGCGACGGCGGCGAGGACGACCAGTTGCTCCCGCAGCGCCGCCCGCAGGCGGTGCTCGCGGAGGCCGACGACGAGGACGGCGGCGACGAAGCAGAGCGGGAGGACGGCGAATTGGACGCGGGCGAAGGTCGCCAGCCCGGCCAGCGCCAGGAAGGCGAGCTGCAGCCGGACGCTCGGGCGGGCGAGCGCGACCGTGCCGACGGCGACGGCGCCGAGAGCCAGCGGGTAGGCGTACGGCTCGGCCACGACCCAGCCGGCGTAGACCAGGTCCGGCACCGCCAGCGCGAGCGCGCCGAGGGCGAGGCAGATCCAGGTCCCCAGGCCGAGCCGCCTGGCGAGGAGGTAGACGGGCACCGCGGCCAGCGACATGGCGAGGGCGCCCAGCGTCTGGATGACGCGGAACGACGTCTCGACGTCGCCGAAGAGCCAGGCCGGGGCGGTGACAAGGGGTTGGAGGAGGGCGGGGAAGCTCGCCGAGGCACCGCGGATCAGCGGGCGGCCGGACTCGGCCAGGCTCCGGCCCAGCTCACCGTAGATGTACTCGTCGGCGAAGAAGGTAGGCGTGGCCCGCAGCCAGCCGAGAACAAGGCGCACGAAGAAGCTCGCCGCGACGAGGGCGGCGAGCAGCGGGGCGGCACGGGTCCCCGCGCGCGCGAGCGCGGCGCGGGGCGCCTGCACGCGATCGGCGGTGCGGGCGACGACGGACACGTCTTCTCTATCGGCGGTTGGACTTCGACCGTTAGTCGGAGGGCTCGACCAGGTCCTGCTCGTCAGCCGCCTTGTACGCGACGAACAGCTTGCAGTGCGGGCACTTGAAGCCGAGGTGGCGCTCGGACTCGCCGAGGAGCTCGGCGTCGAAGTCCTTCCCGCAGTGCGGGCATTCGACCGTGAAGGAGTCACCGGTGTCGGGAAGCGTCGGCACCCGAACGCAAGGTTAGCCTGTGCCCGTGAGCGCCCTATGAGCCCCCAGCGCCGGATCGCCCTGGTCTCCGTCGGGGCCGCGATCGTACTGATCGCGATCAAGCTGGTGACGGGCCTCGCCACCGGTAGCCTCGGGCTCCTCTCCGAGGCGGCGCACTCGGGCACCGATCTCGTTGCCGCCCTACTGACGCTCTTCGCCGTGGGCGTTGCCGTCCGGCCGGCCGACCGCGGACACCCCTACGGCCACGACAAGGCCGAGCACCTCTCCGCCCTGGCCGAGGCGGGGATCCTCGGCCTGATCTCGCTCTTCATCGCCTACGCGGCGGTTCGTCGCCTCGTCGACGGCACGGGGGAGGTCGACGCGACCTGGTGGGCGTTCCTCGTCATCGGCGTGGTCATCGCAATCGATGCGAGCCGGGCCACGGTCTCCCACCGTGCGGCCCGGAGGTTCACCAGCCCCGCCTTCGGAGCGAGCGCGCTGCATTTCGCCGGCGACCTCGCCGGCTCGACGGCGGTCCTGATCGGGCTCATCTTCGCCGCGGCGGGCTACCCCGAGGTCGATGCGATCGCGGCGCTCTTCGTCGCCGCCCTCGTCCTCTACGCCGCCTCGCGGCTGATCCGCCAGAACGTCGACGTGCTCATGGATCAGGCGCCGGTGGACGAGGTCGAGGCCGCCCGGCGGGCGATCGAGGCGCTCGCCCCGGGGGTCGTCCTCCTCCGCCTGCGCATGCGCCGGGCGGCGGGAAGGCATTTCGCCGACGTGGTCATCGGCGTCCCACCTGGGGCAGCCGTTGGCCAGGGGCACGCCGCGGCCGACGCCGTCGAGGAGGCGGTCGAGCGCGCCGTGCCCGGCAGCGACATCGTCGTCCACGTCGAGCCCGCAGAGGCCCGGGGAGAATTGGGCGAGCAGGCGCTCGCCGCCGCGCTTCGGGTCCCAGGCGTGCGCGAGGTCCACAACGTGGCCGTCCTCGACCTGGACGGCCACACCGAGGTCTCGCTTCACCTGAAGCTCCCGGGCTCGCTCACGCTCGCCGAGGCGCACGAGATCGCAGAGCGGGTGGAGCACGAGATCCGCTCCTCGCTCCGCGAGGTCGACTCCGTGCAGACGCACATCGAGCCGCTGTCCGAGCCGGCGTCCGTCACGCCGGTCCCCGACGGCGTGCTCGAGAGCGAGTCGCGGGCCGTCCGGGAGATCGTTCGGGAGACGACCGGCATCGACCCGCGCGAGCTCCGCTTCCTGTCGACCGACCGCGGGCTCGTCGCCTTCCTGACCCTCGCCATGGCGCCCGAGCGCGCACTCGCCGAGGCCCACGCGAGCGCGAGCGAGGTCGAGGAGCGCATCCGGCGCGATCACCCGGAGATCGTGGACGTGATCGTCCATACGGAGCCGTAGGCAGCGGTGCGCTCAGTCGTGGGGAAGCTACGCGCTTACAGGGCTGGCTACCTCAGCCGTGGGGCGATGGGCGAACGGCTCGCGGGGTTCGTCTACGGAACGATCATCGTCCTTGCAGTCCTTGTGGCGGGGGCAAAGGCCTACCCGAATGAGGCCGGGCACATCGCCGCGCTGGTGGCAGTCACCTCGGTCGTCTTCTGGCTCGCGCATGTATATGCGCACGGCCTCGCCGAGAGCGTTGCCAAAGACGAGCATCTTTCACTCGCCAACCTGCAGCGCATCGCCCGGCGTGAGGGATCGATCGTGGAGGCGGCGCTACCACCCGTCGCCGCCCTCTTGCTTGGCGCCGTCGGGCTGATGTCGACGAGGACCGCCGTGTGGGTGGCGTTCGGCCTCGGCTTGGCTCTGCTCGTCGTTGCAGGGGATCGTCTTCGCCCGCGTCGAGCGTCTGGGTCGCGTCGGGACACTTGCGGTAGTCACCGCGAACCTGTGCCTCGGTGCCGTCCTGGTCGTCTTCAAGCTGCTCGTGTCCTACTAACGGCTTTCCGTAACGGCTCGACCGATGAGGGCCTCACTACTCGCGGCAGGCGGGCAGCTTCTCATTTTCGCTGCAAATCCCCAGGTACACGGTCTCCGGCTCTACACACGCGATGGGGCATCCTTGTCCCTCGTCGGCGTAAGGCTGCACGGCCGCCAGCCACTCCTCGCGGCTCTTGCACGCCTTCAGCGTGGCGACCTGAAGCGGTCGCTCATTGGGATTCTCCAAGGTAATCAGGGCGTCGTGGTATGTAGTCATCGCAGCGCGGCACAGCTCCGAAACGGCCGACGTTCCCCTGGCATCGCCAGTCGTGGCCTCGGCCTCCGTCTGGTCGGAAGATTCGTCAGTGCAGGCGGCTGCAGCGAAGAGGATCAGCGCGAGGAAACTCACGGCGAGCACGACGGCACGGCTTGGCACGGTTCGGCGACTCTAATCGGATGACGGCCCATCTCGAGCGAGGCGCCACGCCTTGTTACTCACCGAGCCGTCAGTTCGCGACGACCACGAACCAGCGCCCTTCGTGGAGCACCTGACCAGCGCCAAGCTCACTGACGAGTTCGGCAGCCGTGAAGGAATGTCTGTGCATGCGATGGCGCGAACCATCGCTGAGGACTCGCTCATGCCATTCCTCCGCGGGAGCGTCCGCGCGACGCACATCCTCGACGACAACAAGCTCGCGTCCGACGCGACGGGCGTCAGCTATGAACGCGGCGCGTTGGTCAGGCGACAGGTGGTGGAGGAAATGGCTGGTGAAGACCCGGTCGAACTCGCCGTCCCCGAACGGCAGCTGTCCGGCATCCCCTTGGAGCACACGCGCGTGCGGCATACGGGCCGCAGCAATCCCGACCATCCGAGCGCTCTGGTCGAGCGCCACTAGCTCGCCGCGCAGATGCTGTGTGAGGAAGCCCGTGCCGCATGCGACATCGAGAACTCGTGCCGGGGGCAAGGCCCGCACTACGCCGATGAGCTGCTCGACCTCCGCAGACCAACCGGGTCGCTCGCGCTCCGAGAACGACCCAGTGCCGAGCCACCAGTCGTCGTACTCGGCCGCACGCTGGTCGAAATGCGCACGCATCTGATCGTCCGCCTCACGCTCGGTCATCTCGGCGAGTCTATGCAGGCGAACGTCGGCGATCCCGCCGAAAGGCTTACGGCACACTCTTCGGCCGCTTAGCTCTGAGAGTCGTCCACGGACTCGACCCGTTAGTCGGCTGACGCTGACCTTGACTCTGGCTTTCCCGAAACTTAGTGTCGGTTGCCTCTTTGGCGGCTTCCTCGCTCAGCGAGGGGAAGGAGGGCTCATATGGGCCGACGTACTTTGGCACGTGCGCTTCTCGTGGCTGTCGTCACGGCGCTCGCTGTCCTGCCCGCTAGCGCGCTCGGGGCGAAACCGATCGAACAGTTCCACGACCACTTCACGGACAGCTTCTCGGACGAGATCTGTGGAATACCCGTCGACGTCGTAATCGTCGTCACGGATAACTTCAGCCTCTACGCGGACGAGAGCTTCATGGACAGGAGCTCTTTCCGGTCGACGGTCACGAATCCGGCGACCGGCAAGTCGATCGTCATCTCGTCCGCAGGACTGGTCAGCGGGCCGGCTCCGATCGTGGACGAGGAGGCGGGCACGATCACCTTCCTCACGTCCTTCAAGGGCCTCCCGGAGAAGATCCAGACGAAAAACGGCCCTGTGCTTCTCCGCGACGCGGGCTTCGTCACGTTCGCGGATACGTTCGACCTGGAGACGGGGGAGTTCATCTCCTCAGAGGTGACAGTCAACAAAGGGCCGCACCCCGACCTGGACAGCGACTTCGCGCTCTTCTGCGAGGTGGTTATCCCGGCGCTGACGTAGCTCGGTCGACACTCCCAATCTGACCTTTCTGGAGGGCCACTGAAGGTGGCCCTCCAGCCTGTGTCGCGGATTGCCAGGAGCGCGACAGACAGAGCGTCGCGAACAGCCATCCAGGCAGTGAGACCGCCCGAACCGGAGCCTCGGGCTCGCCTGGGCGCGGGCAGGGTAGTCGTAGGGTCACCTCGCGGCCCGCGCCCGGCGCTTTCCCGATCCGGTCTGGTACGAAGTACGTATGCGCATCCGGCGCGCTGTTGTCTCCGACGCGGAGGCCGTCGCGAACGTCTTTCTCGCCGCGATGGCCGAGATGACGTATCTCCCGGAGATCCACACGGAGAACGAAACGCGGCAGTGGATCCGCACTGTCGTCCTTCGGGAGCTCGAGGTTTGGATCGCCGACGATGACGGTCGCGTGGTCGGTTTCGCCGCGCTCAAGGAT
The DNA here is from genome assembly GCA_963811635.1 of uncultured Actinomycetes bacterium. GTDB lineage: Bacteria > Actinomycetota > Thermoleophilia > Gaiellales > Gaiellaceae > JAIBJN01. The sequence continues at coordinate 67,726 of CAWESB010000010.1, read as the reverse complement.
GAGCTTCTCGAGCATCTCTACGTTCACCCGCATGACCAGAATCGTGGCGTCGGAACGGGACTGCTGGGCCTATCGAAGCAGCGCCGTCCGCGTGGGCTTCGGCTGTGGGTCTTTCAAAGAAACGTGCGCGCTCGTCGCTTCTACGAGAGGCACGGCTTCGCTCTCACGCGGGTGACGGACGGGAGTGACAACGAAGAGCGCGAGCCGGACGCGCTTTACGAGTGGGCGCCGTAGTCGACCACCGCGCTTCCACAAGCAACAGAACGCGCGGAAGGCGGAAGGCCGAGTCAGCTCGGTCGACCCGTCTCAGATCGACTAGGGGCGAAGATAGAACGCGAGCGGCTCGCCATGTCGCTGGGGCTTGTTGGGTGGCTCGCCCTCGGCCTCCACGAACGGCTTAACTCGCTCCATGAAGAAGTCGGCAATGGCACTCGGCGTCTCCCAGACGTTGACGCCTGTGACCTCTCCGTCACCCGAATCCCAGGCGATCGAGGCGATCAGTGCCTTGGGTGGGTCGTCCACGAGTCGAAGGCGTTCGTGCCAGCGCTCCAATTCCCGGCGTGGCAGAACGATCGTTTCGATGAACACTCCGGGATCCTAAGGCGACGGCCTGGGCCGGCCGGGCTTCCCCATATAGGCGGGTGTTCCCGAGCCCGCTTCCAGCGCGTGCCTTAACAGCATCTCAATGAAGGTTTCACCCGGCCGGGCCGATGAGAACAGCGAGGGGATGATCGGCGAGAGGGCCCGGTCGTCTTGCACTGATCTCGGCATCGCGTGCCGAGGACGTGCCAGAGGGGAGAGACCGCGGGCTAAGGGTTCTCCGCGCAGCGCCCGCTGCGCGCTCGGTTCCTTCATCCGGAGCCGAGCGCGGAGCGGGTACGCCGTTCCGACAACGAGGGGAACAAATGAAGAAGTACCTGTCCATCGCGGCAGCGCTGATCGTCATGGTCGGCGTCGTCGCCACAACCGGCACAGCCGGTACGTCCTACGGGGAGCCCTGCGAGCCGCAGGACGCCTGGACGGAAACCACCGGCTGGGTGCTCGAGTCACCGGGCGCCGACTGGTACCAGGTCGACGAGAAGACAGTCGTCGACGAGGAGGCCTATGACGAGGTCGTCCAGGAAGGCGTCGATCAGTGGTATCACTGGAACGGCTCCAACCAGGGCTCGCCTCCGCCGCCTCCGTCCGCTGCCGGTTGGAACACCGACAACGGCGATCACAACGGGCTCGAGAACAAGCCCGACTACGCGCCGAACACCGTGTTCGACGCATCGTCCAAGGGCGGGAACAACGCCTCCTGGTTCTTCCACTCCTACGCGGAAGAGCAGACCGAGCACTACGACGCGGTCACGCACCAGGAGTTCAAGTTCGCGCTCGACCACCCCGCCGTGGACTGCCCCGGCGAGGAGCTCGTGGAGACTTCGGCCTCGGTCGAGCCTCTGCAGCCGTCCTGCGAGAACGCAGGCGAGATCGGGCTCCTCCTCGGCAACGAGGACGAGGTTGACTACTCGATCGAGGGCGACGTCGCCCCCGGCTCGACGGTCAGCGTCACGGCCTCCGCCAAGGCGGGCTTCGAGCTCATGGGCGACGACGAGTGGGAGATCACTTTCGACTCGTTCGACCCGTCCAGCTGCGAAGAGGATCCCGACGATCCGACCGACCCCGCTGATCCGGGATCGGGCGAGAATCCGGCCCTGACCTCCGGCGGTATCGGGAGCTCCTCGACCTCCGGCCCGCAGGTCAAGGCGGCCACCACCTCCGACGCGCCGACCGGCAGCACGCTGCCGTTCACGCACTAGTCGGATGCTCGCTGAGCTCATGGCGGGGGTGACCTTCACGGTCGCTCCCGTCATGGCTCCACCTCCGATCGAGGTGACGCCACCGGCCACGGGCGCGAAGTACGGCACGATCGCCATCCCGGCGATCGACGTCGACGCTCCCATCCGGCAACTGCCGGCCCGAGGCCCGGGAACGCGTGTTCTCGATCGCGCGGTGGGCCACCTGCCAAGCACCTACGGCCCGGGGATGGGCGGCACGATCGCCTTCTTCGGGCACAACATGACCCCGACCCTCGGGCTGCCCCATGGCCCGTTCCACGACATCGACCTGCTCCACCGCGGCGCTCGCATCATCGTGCGGATGCCCTATGGCCGCTACGTCTACCGCGTGCGCGGCCACAAGGTCGTCCGGGCGAACGCCTGGTCGGCGTTTCGTCCCAGGCTCGACGGCGACGTTCTCCTGCTGGCTGCGTGCCACCCTGCAGGGTCGGCCGCGTACCGCTACGTCGTGCGAGCCAAGCTGCAATGAGTTCACCCCGCTTCCGCACGAACGCGGACGACTGAGGCGGGACTCCTCGGTGCACGTAGCCCCCACGGTCACAGCGGGTCGCCGCCCCCGACGACCTCTCCCCTCGGGCACGCGGGTTGGCGCCGACGCGGCTAGGGTGCGCCACGCCCACCGCATGCGGCCACCGGGGGACTGCGTCCCGCCGGTGAAGTCTGCGCGCCTAGCTATTCGTTTCCGGCATGTCGTGAAGCGGCCCGCTTGAGGATTACGACGTGCCCGTCCTTGCCCCCTTGCCCCTTGCCCGCAAGTTTTGGCGGGCTCGCCGTTCTTCTAGGGAGAGCCGAGAGGCAAACCTCGAAACTGATTCGGAGGGCGGTATGCGACGGATTGCGTTCTTGATTGTTGCGGCGGGCCTGTCAGTAGTAGGCACAACACCAGCCGAAGCACAGCTTCCGCAGGTTCCTCTTCCGGACGTTCAGCTGCCCGATCTGGAGGTTCCGGGCGTAGAGCTGCCCGAACTCCCTGGCGAGGACGGAGGCGCCAGCGATCCGGATTCTCCGGTCGAGACGCCGAGCATCAACGACGGCTCCGCCTCGGGCGGCTCGGGCGACGGCGGCTCGGCCGATTCGGGCGGTGGCGGCTTGGGCGGCTCGGGCGGCCCGGCCTCGGTCGGCGGCTCGGGCGGCGGCGGCTCGGGGGGCGGGGGCGCGGACTCTTGCCCATGCGCAGCGCGAGCAAGCGGATACCCGGTCGCGGGGGACTACGACAAGTGCCCCGACCAGGACGGCGCTCCTCGTACGGCGAGCGACGAGTTGAGTTCCGTTCTCGCGACGTCGCGGTCTGAGAGCTCGGGCGGGGATGCAGACCGCCTCGCTGGAGAAGTCCTCGGAGCGGGAGCGTCCGGCGAGGACGCCTCGCAGCCACCCTCCGCTTACTCTGCCCTGTTCAACGAGGACTCGGAGACGAGTCCGTTTGCGTGGGCCTTGCTCGGGCTGGTAGCGGTGACCCTGCTCATCGGCATCGCTGGCGGTCTGAGAGCGATCGAGGGCCGACGCGGGCAACCCTGAGTCCTAGGGGAGTCCCTTGCGGCCCGCGCCCCGGCGTTCCCTTTGGCTCGCTCTCCTCCCGGCGACGTCCCCAACGAGGAACGGCCTCGCGTCGAGGGGGGCAGTAGCCCCCGGATTAGCGGCGGGTCCAGGCCGTCAGCGGTCGATGGTGGCCATGTTCGCCTCGTCGTGGCGCTCGCCGGTGGCCGGGGTGAGGTTGTTCGAGCCGTTGCGATCTGCTCCGCGCTCAGCTCGATACCGTCGGCTGCCGTGTTCTCCTCGACGCGGGAGACGCGCTTGGTGCCGGGGATCGGGGCGATGTCGTCGCCCTGCGCGAGCAGCCAGGCCAAAGCGACCTGCGCCGGTGTGGCGTCGAGCTCGGAAGCGACGGCCTCGACCTCGTCGACGATGCGGAGGTTCTTCTCGAAGTTGCCCTCGGTGAAGCGCGGGTTGTTCTTGCGCCAGTCGTCGTCGGCGAGGTCCTCGGGGGAGCGGATCGTCCCGGTGAGGAAGCCGTGCCCGAGCGGCGAGTAGGGCACGAAGCCGATGCCCAGCTCGCGCAGCAGCGGTAGCAGCGCGGCCTCCGGATCACGGGTCCACAGGGAGTACTCCGTCTGCAGCGCGGCGATCGGGTGCACGGCGTGGGCGCGGCGGATCGTTGCGGGCCCGGCCTCGGACAGGCCGATGTGCAGGACCTTTCCCTCGGCCACCAGCTCGGCCAGGGCGCCGACGGTGTCCTCGATCGGCGTGTTCGGGTCGACCCGGTGCTGGTAGTAGAGGTCGATGCGGTCGGTACCCAGCCGCTTCAGGGAGCCTTCGACCGCGGTCCGGATGTTCGCCGGGCTGCTGTCGAGCACTCCGGGGCCACCGCCGGAGTGCGAGACGAAGCCGAACTTCGTCGCCAGCACGACATCGTCGCGACGCCCCTTGAGCGCGCGGCCGACGAGTTCCTCGTTCGCGTAGGGGCCGTAGATCTCGGCGGTGTCGATGTGGGTGACGCCCAACTCGAGTGCTCGCTGGATGGTGCGGATCGACTCGGCGTCGCTGCTGTTCGGGTCGAGGTAGTAGCCGGACATCGCCATCGTGCCGAGTCCGATGCGCGAGACGTCAAGTCCGCCTAGCGAGATGTGCTTCATGACAAGCCTTCCTGTCGGATCGCGAGGCGCTGTGGTCGCGGCCTCTTGCTGCGTCCAAGAAAGCACGGATCGCGGGACGTGAGAGTCCCTGTTGATAGGGCTACTGGCAGGGTCCCCCAGGAGCGCACAGCCGGGTCTACGCTGGATCGCGTGGACACGAAGAAGGAGATCCGCGAGTTCCTCACCTCCCGCCGCGCCCGGATCACGCCTGAGCAGGCGGGGTTGCGCTCCTACGGCAGTCGCCGCGTTCCCGGGCTCCGCCGCGAGGAGGTCGCCGTCCTGGCCGGCGTGAGCGTTCCGTACTACACGCGCCTGGAGCGCGGAGACATGAGCGGGGTCTCCGCAGAGCGTGCTGGAGGCACTGGCCCGGGCGCTCGAGCTCGACGACGCCGAGCGCGCCCACCTCTTCGACCTCGCCCGCGCCGCACAGCCGACGGTAGCGCGGCCTCGTCGCCGCCGGGCCAAGCAGCGCGTCCGGCCCGAGGTCCAGTGGACCCTCGACGCGATCACCGGCGCCGCCGCGTTCGTCGGCAACCAGCGTCTCGACATCCTGGCCGCCAACCAGCTCGGGCGCGCGCTGTTCTCCGAGCTGTACGCCGCGCCCGCGCGGCCGGTCAACAACGCCCGGTTCGTGTTCCTCGATCCGCGAGCCGAGACGTTCTACGGCGACTGGGAGCGCGTTGCCGGCGAGTGCGTCGCGATCCTGCGCTGGGCCGCGGGCCGTGACCCGGACGACCGCGACCTCTCAGATCTCGTCGGCGAGCTCGCAACACACAGCGAGGCGTTCCGCACCCGCTGGGCCGCGCACGACGTGCGCTTCCACAACACCGGCGTCAAGCACTTCCACCATCCCGTGGTCGGCGAGCTCAGCCTGAGCTTCAACCGGCTGGACCTCGCCGCAGACCACGGGCTGACGATCTTCACCTACGCCGCCGAGCCCGGTTCGCGCTCCGAGGAGGCGCTCAAGCTCCTCGGCAGCTGGGCGGCCACCCTCGACCTCGCTGAGGCGGCGCGCGCGACCGACCAAAGCTAAAGCGGAAGCGCGACATGAGACGGCCTGACGGTGTCCGCTTACGTGCTCCTCCTTTTCATGTAATTGCGCAGCGAGACTTGCGCGGCCATTCAGGCCCGGCGGTGTCCCGGCTTCGAGCTCGACCACTGACGAGCCCACCTCATCAACGCCTCCCTCGCCCGCTCGAGCCCGCGTCCAACGCCCTCCTGGGTAGCCGCCGCCGAGAAGATCGAGGGCATCGCTGCGGACTTCGAGTCTCAGATGGCCGACGGTGTCGAATCCCAAGGGAGCCGCCTCCGCGTCCGAGCGATGCAGTCGTTGATCCCCCGGCTCTGGCTTTTCGCAGTTCAGGACCGTCTCATCTGGCCAAGAGGTTGGAGCCGGCCCGAGCGTCAGCGTCTTCTCTTGCCGGCGCGAGCCGAGCGGGCCATCGCCTCGAAGTCGTCGAGGCTCCGTCCGGCGCCGAGGGCGACGCAGGTGAGCGGGGAATCGACGATGGCAACCTGAACACCCGTCTCCGAGCGAAGGCGCTCGTCCATCTGACGTACGAGCGCCCCGCCGCCCGCGAGGGTGATCCCCCGTTCGACCACGTCGGCGGCGAGTTGTGGCGGCGTTCGCTCGAGCGTCTCCTTCACTGCATCGACGATGCGGGTAACTGGGCCGTCGAGCGCACGGTGTACTTCGTCTGACTGTAGGACGACCCGTTTGAGCAGGCCCGTCAGCTGGTCGCGTCCGGCGATCTGTGCATGGCCCGCTTCGGCCGATTCGCACGCAGCGCCGATCTCGATCTTCACCTCTTCGGCACGCTCCTGTCCGATGAGGAGACCATGCTCCTTCCGGGCGTGGTCGACAATCGCGTCGTCCATCTCGTAGCCGCCGACCCGGACCGAATTCCAGACGACCATGCCTCCGAGCGAGATGACGGCCACCTCGCTGGTGCCCCCGCCGATGTCGACCACCATGCTCGCCGCGGCCTCGGCGACCGGGAGGTCCGCGCCGATTGCTGCCGCCATCGGCTCCTCGATCAAGCAGGCTTCGCGCCCGCCCGCCGCAAGCGTCGCCTCCTCAACCGCGCGCCGCTCGACTTCAGTGATACCGCTCGGCACGCACAGCACCACCCGCGGGTGAGTGAAACGGCCGCCGATCGCCCTGCGGATGAAGTGCCGGAGCATTTGCTCGGTCACGTCGAAGTCCGCGATGACACCGTGCCGAAGAGGACGGATGGCTCGGATCGTCGCCGGCGTCCGACCGATCATGCGTCGTGCCTCCGCCCCCACCGCGAGCACCCGTCCGGAAATCTCGTCGATAGCTACGACCGACGGCTCGAAGAGGACGACTCCGTGGCCACGGACGAAGACGACCGTATTCGCGGTCCCCAGATCCACGGCGATCTCGCCGCCGTTGCGGAAGGGCAGGTGACGCCAGAGTCGGACGGACACGAGTAGGACAGACCCCTTGAGCAACCAGTAAAGCGGCTTCGTCCACTTCACGGAGCAGTGCGAGACTTAAAGAAGCCAACGGGGCGGCTTGAAGGAGCGAGGAACGGCGCCGCGGTGACGAACGCTGGCCGCCGCTCGGACGAGCCTGCGCAGCTCGTCAACCCGTCGCGAGACTGGTGACCTTGCGGCCCGCGCCCCGGCCTCAGATCCAGTCGCGGGCGCGGGCGACCGAGAGCACGACCACGGCGATGCCGAGCATCGCGGCGATCACTACCCAAAATACCCAGGCTAGGTCGAAGAGACCGACCTGGAAGTTCATGCCCATGATGCCGCCGAGCACGGTTGCGGGCAGGAGGATCACGGTGACCAGCGTGAGCACCTTCATGATGTCGTTTGTCCGTTGTCCGATTCGGGTGACGAGGAGATCAAATGAGCCGAAGGTTGACTCCTTCGCCTCGCGGGCGGCGTCCAGCGCATGGGTCACGCGGCGCTCGAGCTCGGCGAAACGCTGCGCTGATTCCTCGCTCGAGAGCGAATCGAGTTCGGGGTGTGACAGAGAAACGACCACTTCGCGGTGCGGGGAGAGTGCCCGTCGCAGCGTCCCAATCGTGCGGCGGAGCTCGACTAGCCGGGTCAGGTCGTCAGCAGCCTCCTTGGGGGTATTGGACATGACCTTCGCGTCCAGCTCCTCCAGCTCGCTCTCGACAGCATCCAAGGCGCGGAGGTAGCTGGCGACGATCCAGTCGAGGATCGTGGCGACGAACGAGGGTGCGTCGAGCGCGCCGATTTGACCTCCCCCTTGTGCGCGCTCGAAGAACTCGTCGAGCACCTCGATCTTCTGACGATAAGCGGTGACGATCCAGTTCGGGCCGAGAACACACTCGACTGGAATGAGCGCAGGCGCATCCCCGTCGCCGCTCACGGCGTACAGCGTCACGTGCATGTGCTCGCCCTCGTCGGCCACGGAGGCGCTTCTCGGTGGCTCGCGCAGCCGGTGCGCGTTCCTGTCGCCTAGCTCGAGCGTCTCCTGCAGCGCCGCCACTTCCTCCTCCGTCGGCTCGTGCATTGCGAGCCACAGCAGCTGTCCGCGATCGAGCCGCTCCAGCGCGGCCCTCCAATCCTCGACTTGCTCGGACTGCTGCGCGTCGAACACGAAGGCTGTGAGCATCTACCTTGTTTTCCAGAGACCACTGCGTTTCCCTGTCGCGGAGCAGGTGCCGAATCAGCCGCCCAGGCCGAGCAAGGTTTGCTCCGTCTTGCCAGCGAAGAGAACGGCCACGGCACGGGCCGTGGCCGTCCCTTTCAACGAAAGCTTGCGGCTCCCCTATTCGTTGAACCCGCGAGTCCTGTCAAGTCCCGTCAGCTTGGACGCCGAACGAGGTAATGCCCAAGCGTCTCTCATCTCAAGATCAGAATCAGGATGATGATGATCAGGATGAGAGCGAGTACTCCGCCACCAATGTACATCGATTCTCCCTTCTCTTTTCACGAGCCCAGGCCTTCGGCCACCGCGACTTCGGCCGGGGCATTCACCAGCGACTGGAGGCCAAGAGCATCGGGGCGAGCCGAAGCCGCAAAACGGCCCGCCCCGATGCGGTTATTATGCCGGAGGATCAGGCTCCGGCTCGGGGAAGAGGAGGCCGGTCTCAGAGGCCTCCGTAGTAGCCGCCCAGCTCAGCCCTGTAGGCATCGTCGTGATAGCGGCTCTCGTCAAACTCGGGCGCGTTCTTGATCTCGTCCTTCGACCGGTTGACGTAGACAGTCTCGGTGTCGAGGTCGACCCTGTGGATGACGCCGGCCGGCAGCATCACCTTCTTGCCAAAGATCCACGGCCCCGTATCGACAACGATGAAGCTCTGCGAGGTGTCGTACGTTGCCTCGTCGATCTTTCCGATTCCGCCATCCGTAGCCTCGACGCTGAACCCAGTCAGGTCTACCCCCCGGCCGACGTCGGCGCCAAGGGTGCCCGCGTCACGGTACGTCCAGACGTCGGTAGTGGTCTGCGTGGTTTTGTCCATGACCCCTCCTGTACATGGCCTCCCTGGCGGCGTCCCAGGGCGGGCGCCGCAGAGTCGACCAGATTGACTAAGACTCCGTGCATACCGCGCTGCCGAGGACGGTAAACCTGAGACCCACACAGGCGGCTTTCCTCGCTCGCCGTTCTCTAGAAGCGGTTGGAAATCCGAGGGCTGCCTGTTTGTGAGGAACCAGCAAGGGTAGAACGAAGACCGAGCAATCGCCTACCAGGGCGGCTCCGTTGCTAACGCAGTAAGGCAGCGGCGCGAAGTGAGTTCGTCGGCGCGAAATGTCGGGTGGAGACGGGAGTCACAGTGACGCTCTCCGAGGAACGTCTAGCCAAGAACGAGATCCTCTTCCGCTCGGTCAACGAGCGTCTCGACGACCTGTCGGACGCCGTCCCCTGGCAGAAGTCGACCGACTATCTGTGCGAGTGCAGCGACACGGCCTGCATCGAGTCGATCGAGCTCCGGAAGGACGAGTACGAGCACGCCCGCTCACGCCCGACCATGTTCTTTGTTGTGCCCGGACACGAGACGCCCGAGATCGAGAACGTCGTTGAGAAGCACGAGGGCTTCGTGCTCGTCGAGAAGATCGTCGCAGTCGAGGAGGTAATCGAGCAGGACCCGCGCTCGGAGGAACGCAGCTGAGCGTAGAGAAGCGCCAGATCTCCACCGGATCAGCACCTCGCTCTCCCAACTTAAGCCCTTGGGCCCCTCCACAGCACGTCGCCGCGATCGTCGCCGCGACCGGGCGGCGTGGCACTTTGCCAGGCGTAGCTCCCGGCTGGGCGGCCCGGTTTCGAGCCGAGACGTGCGGGTAAGAAAGTGAGGCCGGGGGACGGGGATGGAGGGCAGCCTGCGGCCAAGCTGCCTTCCGGCCTCCGGCCTCTTGGCGACCGTCTCACCTAGGCAAGCCTGGCGCAAGCCGCGTGGACGGCGGGCATCACGGGATTCTCGGGCATCCTGCCCCTCTTCGCTCGAGGTAGGCACCGGGGTAGGCACCGCACGAGCATTTCCGGCACTTCTGGCACAGCTGACCCGCTCAACCATGCGGGTTCCGCTGTGCCATGCGGGGCGTTATGGGGGAACCAGGGCACGTCTGTGGTTGAGTGCGCGATGACGTTGTGGGTGCCTCGAGCGACGGCGAACCCAACTCGGACGATCTTCGCTACAGACTTGCCGTTTTAGTCGCAGGTATGCGGGTCGGGGAGCACCGGGTTCTCGAGGAAGCTGAGCGCTGTCGCAACGGAGCATTCGCTCGTCTGCAGGGTGACATGCGCGGCGTCCTTGATGGTCAGGAAGACGCTGTTCGGCCAATTCGTCTTTGCCTGCTCGGCCATCTCCAGCGGGGTCTGCAGGTCGATGTCGCCGTTCAGCATCAGCACGGGCACGTCGGGGAACGGTCCGTTGTAGGGCGGTCGCAGCTTGAGCGAGAAGTCCGGCTTGGGGTACTTGAGGCAGAAGTTGACCTGCTCCCAGGCGGAGTCGACCCAGCCCTGCTTCGAGAACCACCCGAACACGTTGTCGGGCAGCTCCGCGAGGCCCCGATCGAAGTCGGCTTGCCGCTTCCGGAGCTTGTCGCCCAGGTCGAACGGCGCGCTGTACTCGTTGCATGTCACGGGGACCTCCATCGCCGGCGACGCGCCGATCGGGTTCGGAGGCGGGATCTGGGTCAACGCTTCGGTCAACGCCAGCAGCGGCTCGTAGTCGCCGGCCGACGCTTGGTCGATCGCGCTTACGTAGTCGGCGAAGGCGAACTGGATCGCGGCGATGCTCAGGTTCGAGAAGGCTCCTTCGGTGAGCAATCGGGCGCTGTTGGGGAACGGCACCGGCTGCGCGGCGAGGCTCGCGGCGACCTGGCGCACCTGCGCGTCGGCCTCAGCGGGGTCGCACAGCCCCGTTCGTTCGCAGCGAAGGCGAAGGACACGCTGCATCGCGTCGGGGTGGGGGCGGCTCCAGGGGTCGAGGTGGAACGGCATGATCGCGTCGATCACCGCCGCCTGGACGAGGTCGGGAAATAGGACCGTGTAGGTCTGCACGACCCACGTCCCGTAGGAGACGCCGAGCAGCGAGGGCTTTGGTAGGTCGAGTGCCCGTCGGATCGCCTCGATGTCCAAGACGCTTGCGACCGTCGTGTAGTCGTTGCGTCGCTCGCCGATCTCCTGCGCGCAGCGCGCCACCAGGTCGACCTGGGCCTGGCCGTCGGGCCGCCACTGCGCGCTATCGACCGCGGGGCAGCTGAGGCGGCCGGACCTGCCGGTGCCGCGCACGTCGACGATCAGCATGTCGCGGTCGGGAAGCCCGGCTGCCAGCCCCAGGAAGACGTCGGCGACCTCGGAGATCGAGTCGCCAGGGCCGCCCATGAACGGCACCGTCACACCCGTCGACGTGCCACTCGGCGCCGGGACTGACGCGTACCAGATCTCGAGCGTGCGCCCGTCGGGCCTCGCCCAATCCGCGGGAACGGTCGCAACACCGCAGCTAGTCGTGGCGTCGAACGGCGCTGGGCACGCCTCGCTCCTCAGCGTGACCGGATGCTTGAGCATGCGCTCGGCACTCTTCGGCGTCGCCGTTCGACAGCTCGGCGTCGCGGCGAACGGTGCCGGGCACGCCTCGCTCTTAGGTGGCGCCGGGTGTCTGGCCGACGCCGCCCCGGCTGCGCCGCCCCATACAAACGCGGCGAAAGCCAGCAGCGCAGCCAATGCCGTGATCAAACTCAACGTCTTTGTCCTAGCCGTCCACATCAGACCCCTCCTCGCGGAACCAGCGGGCTACGACGGCTCGACCCTAGGGGCGTGTTCTCGCGGAGTCAAGTTGTCGGTCGCGAGCTCGAGTCCCGTCGCTCCCTTCTTTCGCAGGAGCCGCCCTGCGAGCCGCACGGCTGGGTTGCGCAATGTGCGAGCAGATCTCGGCGTCAGCGCCGGCGGCGGGTGGCCGCGGTGATCGCGAGCGCGGAGCCCACCGCGAGCAGGCCACCGGCTACGAGCAGTCCGATTCCGATCCAGAGGACCGAGTCCAACTCGGCGCCGATGCTCATCTCAGCGGAAACACCGCGCGAAGCGTCCTCGCTCATCACGACCACCACGCCAGTCGCCGTCCTCGGGCTCCCACTCGAGCGTCCGCTCGCCCACACCCGCCGTCGACGCGACCCAGAACGTCTCGTCGCCCGGCTGGCCGGTTGGCGCGCCGCCTGATCGCCGCGAGTACTCCGGGTCACCGCTGTTGTCGAGGTCGTCGACCTCGTCGCGCTCGACGCCTCCGAGGTACCGCGTGACCTCGTCGGCGGGCCCGATCCCGACGAACACCGGGCGGTCGCTCTCGCTGCGAATCCGGACCGTGCCGAGGAACGCGTCGAGCGCCGACTCGGCTCCTTCGGCGTCCAGGTCGGCATTCTCGGAGACGATCGCGTACGTCGGTGTCGAGAAGTCCTGCGTCGGTGACATGAGGAACCCGTCGTCGTCTCGCTGTGTCTGGTCGACGGCGACGAGCGCGCAGCCGCCGACCAGAAATGCGAACGCCAGCAGGCCCGCGATCGTGCCGACGACGACGAGCGCGACTCGTCCCGCAGTCCAGCCTCTGCGAGCCGGAGGCGCGGCCGGCGCAGCCGGCTCACCAGCGACGGTTGCGGGTGCCGCCGCCGCCGCCGGCGTCGTCTCCGCGAACGCCGGAGGCGGTTCGGTGCCTCCCTGATCGAGCCGGAACGGCGGGTACTCGTCGCGCATGAGCAGCACGTATGCGGCGACGCGAGCGACCCAACGGTCGAGCCCCATCGCGAACTCGAAGAGCCCGCCTGGGTACCGCGTGGTGAAGAGCAGCGCCACCCCTGCGAAGAGCACGAGGATGCCGATCAGTCCGGTTTCGAAGCCGATGCCCCAGAACCACTCGTCGACCCGGGACGCCGCGTAGCTGCCGCCTCCCAGAAAGATTCCCGTGACGATGTACTGCGGGATGGCGAGGAGCCACCACTTCACCAGCACGAGCCCCCGGGACAGCCGTTCCGGGTACGCGACCTCGAGGCGCGCGGGGTAGTCGGGCACGTCGTCGAGAGTGAAGGGCGGGTAGCGGTCGGTGCCCAGCGCGCCGTAGGAGTAGAACGCGACCCGCCACGTCCAGCGGAGGACGCCGACGTTGAAGTCGAAGATGCCTCGCGGGTAGCGGCCGGTGAAGAGGATCGCGAAGAACGCGACGATCGTCAGAACAAGCAGCGTCAGCCAGAGCAGCGCGAGCACGATGTAGTGCGGGATCGCGAGGATCCACTTCACGAGCCAGAGCCAGCGGCTCAGCTCGGTGTCCAGCTCTCCCTCGATGCGGACTGGATACAGCTGCGGTCCGTGCACACTCTTCTCCGTCGCCGGCTCGACCCTATGGGATCGGCCGTCCCGATGCCAGGCGTGCTCATGTCTTCTGTAACCGCGGGACGCTCGACCGAATCTGGGGTAGTCGCTTATCCCTGCAAACAGGCTCTTCGGGTTTCGTGCCGTTCGCGACGAATGAACCCGAGCGTGCGCTCGCCGCGGACATTGCGGACACGGAATCAGCCACCGAAGCCGCCCTCAGCGAGCTTCGCGACCGCCCTCTCTCGGCCGCCTTCAGTGAGCCCGGCGTAGACGGTCATGGTTACCTTGGCGTTGGCGTGGCGCGCTATCGCCGCCACCTCAGGGGCCGTCAGCCCCTGCTCAATCGCGTTGGCGACGAGCGAATGGCGGAGATCATGGAGGCCGATGGGCTCACGGCCGTCGCCGTTCAGGCCGACGCTGTCGCCCGCCCGGTAAAGAGCGCGCAGAGCGTTTCGCCTCGACTGTGGCTTGCCGCGCAGCGTCTGGAAGACGAGCTGGTCGGCGCGTACGCGGCCGAGGTTGCGCCCCGCTGCACTCGCCTACCAACGCGATCAGTCACGCTCAGGCGGACGGTCAGGGGAGCGAGGTGACACGGGCGGCCCCGAACGTGGCGCACGACCACGGTCGCCGTTCCTCCCAGTACTTCGATTGACACCCCAATGTTTTGGACGGTGCAGCGAGGAAGCGCCTCGGGCGTGGTCTCCACGGCAATCGTCATCTCTCCCGTTGCCGACCGCTCCGTCACCATCCGGCTCGGGCTGGAGCCTGAAGGCTCGGAGGAGCGGACGGCATCAACGGCGCCAGCGATAAGAACTGCGATTACTCCAGTGGCGATCACCCAAGTGAGCCCTCGCCGGGTCATCCTTGGGATACGAGTACCACGCCTCGGAAGGTTCCACCCGCCGCTGCCCCTTCCGAAATGAGTGGGCGCGCGACCTACTCGTAAGGCGCGAGGCGGATGATCTCGTGCCCGGCAGGCTCGAAGTCGATCGCACCCGGCCAGCACTTCAGGCGCGCCCCGTCACGTGCCCGGCTTTTTCTCCCGCTGCGCTCGGCGCCGAGCTTGCCCCCGTGCGAGGCGTTGCACCATCGGTGTGCCGGGCGCTCGTGGAAGGCGTTGCCGCCGTCGGCCACCGGCACGGTGTGGTGCAGGGTTCCGTCCTGGGGCCGGAAGATCGGCTTGCCGCAGATCGAGCAGTTCGGCTGCCCCAAGAGGGCGGCCGCTTTGCGGCGCCGGAACGGTCTGCCGTATGCGTTTGGTGCCATACGTGTTGTCTATCAGGCTCACGGGCGCGAGAAAGTCGCGGACTGTCCACTGTCGGTGGCCTGCGTACGAGCTGTTGCGACGACCTGCCGAACTGCCGATCACCGATCTAGGGCCTGCATGAGTTCAGCCTCGGCCGGGATCGAAGCGATACCCCATTCCGGCCTCCGTGATGAAGTAGCGCGGTCGGGCGGGATCGGGCTCGAGCTTCTTCCGAATCTGGGCGAGAAAAACGCGAAGGTAGTTCGTCTCCCTTTCGTACTGCGGGCCCCAGACGCTTTGCAGGAGCTGTCGCTGGGTGATCAGCTTCCCCGGGTTGCGGACGAGCATCTCGACGATTTGCCACTCGGTGGGCGTCAGATGAACCTCCGTATTGCCCTTCACGACTCGCTTCGACGACAGGTCGACTGCGAAGTCATCGGTCTCCACGCTCGCATCGTCTCCATCGCTTGGAGTGGCCCGGCGTAGCGCGGCTCGGAGGCGCGCGAGAAGCTCGTCCATGCCGAAGGGCTTTGTCACATAGTCGTCGGCACCGGCGTCAAGTGCGGCAACCTTGTCGGCTTCCCGCTCGCGGACCGAGAGAACGATGATCGGCAACGAGCTCCAACCGCGGAGCCCGCGAATTACCTCGGTCCCATCCATGCCCGGCAGGCCGAGGTCGAGAACGACTACATCGGGATGCACACGGGCGGCGAGGACCAGCGCCGCCTCACCTGTCCGCGCCAGGTCGACTTGATAGCCGCGCGCCTTGAGGTTCGTGCCGAGCGCCCGCAGCATCTGCGGCTCGTCGTCGACGACGAGGATGCGTTTCACTCCGCGGCCCGTAGCCGAACGACCATCGTCAGGCCTCCTCCTGGCGTGTCCTCGACCTCGATCTCTCCGCCCATCGCCTCCACGAAGCCCTTCGCGACCGCCAAGCCAAGTCCAACACCCTCGCCCTGAGCGGAGTCGCCGAACCGCTGAAATGGCATGAAGAGCCGGCCTCGCTCCTCCAGGCCGACTCCGGGCCCGCGGTCCACGACACGGATGTCGACGATGCCTTCGACGGTGCCCGCCGTTATGCGTGCGGGCGCGCTCGGCGGGGAGAAGCGAATCGCATTGTGGATGAGGTTCGCGAGCGCGCGCTCGAGCAGCCCAGGGTCGGCGAGCACGCGTGGCAGCGACTCGGACACGTCGACCTGAACCGCGCTATCGGCGACTCCGAGGCTTCGAAGCGCAGCAGGCAGCACTTCCTCGAGCCCGACGGGGGCCGCGCTGATCTCCAGTGCTCCGGCCTGCAGACGGCTCATGTCGAGAAGATTGCCAACGAGCTTGTTGAGGCGGTCGGTCTCCTCATCGATCGTCGCGAGAAACTCTCCCCGGGCCTCGGGCGTCCACTCGACGTCCTCTTGGAGCAGGCTCGTGACCGACGCCTTGATCGCCGACAGCGGGGTGCGCAGATCGTGCGAGACCGCCGAAAGCAGAGCGGCACGAAGCTCATTGGCGGCCGAAACGGTGCCGGCAGCTGCGACCTGGGCCTCGAGCTCCCGAAGCTCGAGAGAAGCCTCCAACTCGCGGGCAAAGGCATCGAGCACCCGCTGATCCTCACTCCGGATGGCGGGACCGGTAAGCGCGAGCACGTGGACGGCACCGAGATCAACGACGGTGTCACTCGCTTCCGGGGTCTCCGGGTAGCGGGAACCGGAGGCGGCTTCGATGCGCCAGCCGGCCCCGTAGCGGTGCAGCACGGCCGCTCCCTCGAGATCGAGGACCCGGCGGAGACTTTCGAGCACCGCACCGGCGGGTTCCGAGCCCGCGAGCCGCGCCAGCGCCTCGGCTTCCGCACGGGCGCGCGCCCCCTCGGCAGCGCGGCGCGCCGCGAGGGCGACGAAGCTCGAGACGATGGCCCCTACAGCGAGGAAGACGAAGAGGGCAAGCACGTCTTCGAACTCAGCGATCGTGAATGTGTGGTGGGGCTCGATGAAGAACCAGTTAACGAGGAGAAAGCCGCCGACTGCCGCCACGAGCCCTGGCCACAGGCCGCCGACGGCGGCGATACCCGCAACGAGGAGCAGAAAGAGGAGCATCACGCTGGGCAGCTCGAGCTGCGCGCGCAGTTGCGTGAGCAAGGCGGTCAGCAAGGGAAGGCCAACAGCGGCAAGTGCGAACCCGATGGCAACGCGACGGCGCGGGAGTGTGGACGGACGGCGTTGCCGGGGCACGACTGTCTCCTCGTGACGTTCAGGATGTCGGATGACGTGAACGTCGATCCCGGTGCTGCCCTGCCGGATCACTTGCCCGATCACAGAACCGCGCGTGATTCGTTGCCAACGCGAGCGACGGCTCGCCCCCATGACGATCTGCGTCACATTCAGCGACCGAGCGACGCCGACAAGCGCATCGGCGACGTCGGCGCCCACGACTTCGTGGAAGCTTCCCCCGAGCTCCTCGACGAGCTCGCGCTGCTCCTCAAGCAGCTCGTCCGATGGGGCCGCCAAGCCGTCCGGGGGGATCACGTGGACGGCAACGAGGTCGCCTCGCGCGCGTTGAGCGATCCGCGCGGCCCGCCGCACGAGCCGCTCCCCATCGCGCGACCCTGTGAGGGCAACGAGAACGCGCTCCCTCGTCTCCCATGACTGCTCGATTCCGTGCCGTCGGCGGTACTCGGCGAGCCCTTCGTCGACACGATCCGCGAGCCAGGCGAGGGCAAGCTCGCGGAGCGCCGACAGATTTCCTGGCCGGAAGTAGTTGGCGAGCGCCGCGTCGATGCGCTCGGGGGGGTAGACGTCTCCCCGGGCGAGGCGGTTGCGAAGCGCCAACGGAGTCAGGTCGACAAGCTGGAGTTCGTCCGCGGCGCGCACAATTTCGTCGGGAATCGTCTCGCGCTGCTTGACTGCGGTGATCTGCTCGACGACGTCGTTAAGTGACTCGAGATGCTGGATGTTGAGGGTCGACACGACGTTGATGCCGGCCTCACGCAGTTCCTCGACGTCCTGCCAGCGCTTCTCGTTGCGCGAGCCGGGCACGTTCGTATGAGCGAGTTCGTCCACGAGCGCGACCTGCGGATGGCGGGCGAGTAGCGCGTCGACGTCCATCTCCTCGAACGCGCTCTCGCGGTATTCGATTCGCTTGCGCGGGAGAACCTCGAGCTCACCGATCTGCTCACCCGTCTTGCGCCGGCCATGTGGTTCCACGAAGCCGACTACCACATCCTCGCCGTACTCGTGACGGCGCCGGCCCTCGTTCAGCATCGCGTACGTCTTACCGACGCCTGCGGCGGCACCCAGGTAAATACGGAGTGTGCCTCGCGCCATGCCGATAGCGCGCCTCAGCCGCGAATCCGGTCGAGAGCGAGATTGAGCTCCAGCACGTTCACGCCAGGCTCACCCACGAAGCCGAGGGCGCGCTCGCTCGTGTAATCGTGTACCAGCGCGAGGACCTCGGTCACCTGAAGCCCGCGGGCGCGAGCGACCCGGGCCGCCTGGAGCCGGGCATTCTCGGGCGAGATGTGCGGGTCCAGCCCTGAGGCCGAGGCGGTGATCGCATCGATTGGCACGGGAGCACCGGGCGCGAGACCGTTTTCATCGCGGTATACGGCCGCCCGCGCGCGAGCAGTCGCGATGAGCTTCGGATTCGACGGCCCGAGGTTCGACGGTGAGCTCGCCATCGCGTCGTAGCCCTCTCCAGCCGCCGACGGACGTGGGTGAAAGTAGCGCACACCAGAGAAGCTCTGCCCGATCAGCCGCGACCCGACCACATGGCCGTCCCGCTCAACCAGCGAACCGTCGGCCCGTCCGGGGAATGCGACCTGGGCCACGGCGGTGATCACCAGCGGGTAGGCGATCCCGGTGACCCCCGTGAAGACGAGAAAGGCAATCACGCTCGGAAGGACCTGGCGCCGCATCACGAGACCCCGAGCGCGCTGATAGCGACGTCGATCAGTTTGATCCCGATGAAGGGCGCAATGATCCCTCCGATTCCGTAGACGAGCAGGTTTCGACGCAAGATCGCAACCGCGGAACGAGCCCGAAAATGGACGCCGCGAAGGGCGAGCGGGATGAGGGCGGCAATGACGAGGGCGTTGAAGATTACGGCCGCGAGGATCGCCGAGCGGGGGCTGGCCAAGTCCATTACATTCAGCCTCTCGAGTGCCGGCAGCGCGCCCGCGAACATCGCCGGAATGATCGCGAAGTACTTGGCGACATCGTTTGCGATCGAAAACGTCGTCAGTGACCCCCGCGTGATCAGGAGCTGCTTCCCGATCTCGACGACGTCGATGAGCTTCGTCGGGTTCGAGTCCAGGTCGACCATGTTCCCGGCCTCCCGCGCCGCCTGTGTCCCGGTGTTCATCGCGACGCCGACGTCCGCAGCGGCAAGTGCAGGCGCGTCGTTCGTCCCGTCTCCCGTCATCGCCACCAGGTTCCCGCCCGCCTGCTCGCGCCGAATCAGCGCCATCTTGTCCTCGGGCGTGGCTTCGGCGAGGAAGTCGTCGACGCCTGCCTCCTCGGCGATCGCGCGGGCAGTGAGTGGATTGTCCCCAGTGATCATCACCGTCCGAATCCCCATGGCACGCAACTGAGCGAAACGCTCGCGCAAACCCTCTTTGACAACGTCCTTCAGGTGAATGACACCCAGGGCGGTCGAATCCCTCGCGACGACGAGCGGCGTTCCGCCCGAGGCCGCAATGCGATCGACTATGTCGTCGAGAGCGCCGGGTACCGAGCCACCTCCCGCCTCGATCCAGCGTCGGATCGCGTCGGCAGCGCCCTTCCGAATGCGGCGACCGTCGAGATCGACGCCGCTCATGCGTGTTTCGGCGGTGAAGGGAATCAGCTGGCCGTCCAGGAGCTCGCGCTCCCGCAGGCCGTAGCGCTCCTTGGCGAGGACAACGATCGAGCGGCCTTCCGGCGTCTCGTCGGCCAGGCTCGAGAGCTGCGCCGCGTCCGCAAGCTCACGTTCCTCCACGCTTGGGAGGGGCAGAAACTCGGACGCTTGGCGGTTGCCTAGGGTGATCGTCCCCGTCTTGTCAAGGAGGAGCGTCGAACAGTCCCCCGCCGCTTCGACTGCTCGGCCGCTGAGCGCGAGTACGTTCCGACGCACGAGCCTGTCCATGCCGGCGATTCCGATCGCGGACAGAAGCCCGCCGATCGTGGTCGGGATCAGGCAAACGAGGAGCGCGACGAGGACGATGACCGGCTGCTCGGCATCCGAGTAGACGGCGAACGGCTGAAGACTGACGACGGCGAGCAGGAAGATGATCGTCAGGCCGGCGAGAAGGATGTTGAGCGCGATCTCGTTCGGCGTCTTCTGTCGCTCGGCACCCTCGACAAGCGAGATCATGCGATCGAGGAAGCTCTCTCCAGGCTGCGCAGTGACGAGCACCACGATCCGGTCGGAGAGAACGCGCGTGCCGCCCGTGACCGCGGAGCGGTCGCCGCCCGATTCCCGGATGACAGGCGCCGACTCACCGGTGATCGCCGACTCGTCTACGCTCGCGATCCCCTCGATCACCGTGCCGTCCGCGGGGATGACCTCGCCGGCAGAAACTATGACCTCGTCGCCGACCGTCAGGGCGGCGCTCGGAACGTCCTCGAGCGAGCCGTCCCGTCGGCGATGCGCGATCGTTTCCGCGCGCGTCCGGCGCAACTCGTCGGCTTGCGCCTTACCCCGCCCCTCAGCGATCGCCTCGGCGAAGTTTGCGAATAGGACGGTGAACCAGAGCCATGCTGCGACCAGGCCGGCGAAGACGTTTTCCTCCGCTGACGACTGGCCGAGGTTCCGCAGGAAGAGGACGGTCACGAGCACGCTGCCGACCTCGACGACAAAAAGGACCGGGTTGCGCGCCATCCGGCGCGGATCGAGCTTGAGGACGCTGTCGCGGACGGCGCGACGGAGAATGGCGCGATCGAAGAGCGAACGGGGCTCGTTGCGAAGCGTCACAGGCTCAGCTGCTCCAGGAAGGGACCGAGCGCTAACACCGGGAAGTAGGTCAGCGCGATCATGATCACGACGACGCCGACGAGAAGACCCGCGAATAGCGGCGTGCCCGTCGGGAAGGTGCCAGCCGACGGCGGCACCGGTTGCTTTCGCCCAAGCGATCCCGCGATCGCCAGCACAGCAACGATCGACAAGAAGCGGCCCGCGAGCATCGCGAGTCCGAGCGTCGTGTTGAACCAGTTCGTGTTGCCCGTTAGGCCGCCGAAGGCAGACCCGTTGTTGTTCGCGGCGGACGTGAACGCGTACACGACCTCGGAGAGCCCGTGCGGACCCGGGTTCAGGATCGAATCCTTAGCCGTGTCCAAGAGGACGGAGACGGATGCGAAGACGAGGATGACGGCTGGGACGGCGAGCAGATAGAGGATGACTAGCTTCATCTCGGCTGCCTGCACCTTCTTGCCCAAATACTCAGGCGTCCTGCCGACCATGAGGCCGGCGATGAAGACGGCGAGCAGTGCGAAGACCAGCATCCCGTAGAGACCGGCGCCAACTCCACCCGGGGAGACCTCGCCGAGCATCATGTTCACGAGCGGAACGGCGCCGCCGAGAGGCGTGAAGCTGTCGTGCGAGGAGTTGACCGCGCCCGTCGACGTGCCCGTCGTCGCTGCCGCGAACAAGCCGGACCCGGCCGCGCCGAAGCGCACCTCCTTCCCCTCCATGTTGGGAGCGCTCGCGTCGAGCTGCGGGTTGCCGTGCAGTTCGAAGCCCATCGCGAGCCCGGCGGACGCTATCCAGAGGACGAACATCGCCCCTAGGAGCGCCCAGCCTTGCCGCCGATCCCGCGCAAGGCATCCAAACGCGTAAGCGAGCGCGAAGGGAATTGCGAGCAGCGCCCAAATCTGCAGCAGGCTCGTCAGGGCCGTTGGATTCTCGAAAGGGTGCGCCGAGTTCGCGTTCGTGATACCGCCGCCGTTCGTCCCCAGCTCCTTGATCGCCTCCTGACTTGCGATCGGCGCGCGATAGATCGACTGCGTCGCCTCCTCGACCGTAGTCGCCTCAGCGCTTCCGCTCAGTGTCTGGACTACACCCTGGCTCACTAGGACGAGCGCGAATACGACCGCGAAGGGCAAAAGCACACGCGTCGTAACGCGTGTGATGTCGACCCAGAAATTCCCGATCGTGGCAGAGCGCCGACGTACTAGGCCTCTGACGAGCGCGATCGCGACCGCGAGGCCCACGGCCGCGGAGACGAAGTTCTGCACGGTGAGCCCCGCCATCTGCGTCAGGTGGCTCATCGTCGATTCCCCACCGTAGTTCTGCCAGTTCGTGTTCGTGACGAAGCTCGCCGCGGTATTGAAGGCTAGGGCTGAGGGCACCCCGTCAACGTGCGTCGGATTCAGGGGTAGCAGGCCCTGGAGTCGCTGCAGCAAGAAGAGCCCAAGCACCGAGACGAAGCTGAAGGCCAGGAGCGAGACCGCGTAAACACTCCAAGGCTGCTCGCGTGCCGGATCGACTCCCATGACCCTGTACACGGCCCGCTCAAGCGGGAGGAAGAAGCGGTCCCCCGGTGCGCTCTCGCTGTCGAGAACCCGCGCGAGATAAGGCCCCAACACGCGCGCACTGAGGAGGACCAAACAGACAAGCACTCCCACCTGAAGCCAGTTCTGCCAGCTCATGGAATACCGCTCATCCCAATTTCTCGGGTGCCACGAGCGCGTACACGAGATACGCGAGGACAGCGACCGCGAGCACGAGCCCTACCGCGTTCTCGAGGCTCACCGTTCGCGTTCGTCCTCTGTCGATGAGCTGCCCGCGACGATTACCTCGCACGCCCATACGAAAGCGACCGCGACAGTGAAGAATGCAACGACGATCGCGATGAAGATGAGGTCGCGCACATCCACGTCCTATCGATCGCGGCGAGCCCGGAGGGCTGTCCTAACGGAATCTCTACGCGGCGCTGCGGAGTCTTGACGCGGCGTTGACGAGGAGGGGCGTGGATGCCGCATCGCTCCTATCCAAGCCCGCCGAACGCTTCCGCGCGTTGAGTCTCTCCCGCCACGACGAGCACGTCACCCGCACTTACGACCGTTTCCGGCGTGGCGTACGTGAACGTCCCACCTGCGGGCTTGACGCACACAACTGTGATCCCGTACCGGCGCCGCACCTCCGCTTCCCCAAGGGATCGCCCGATGAGCTCATCGGGCGCCGTCGTCTCGACTAGCGCGAACCCCGGGTCGAGCTGAATGAAGTCAATCACCCGCCCGCTCAGGCTGTGCCCGACGCGCACGCCGGTGTCGTGCTCCGGATGAACGACTCGCTGAGCACCGACTCGCCCAAGGATTTTCCCGTGCGCCTCGGAGACTGCTTTGGCCACGATCCTTGGGACTTCGAGGTCGGCGAGCGCGGCCGTCGTGAGGATGCTCGCCTCTACGTCGGTTCCGATCGCGACGACGGCCGTAGCGAAGTCCCCCGCCCCAAGTTGGCGCATCGATTCGAGGTCTGTCGAATCCGCTTCGACCACATGCGTGAGAAGGTCGCGGTGTGCCTGCACCGCCTTTGCGTTCACGTCGATGCCCAGGACCTCGTAGCCGAGCTCGACGAGGGTCGTTGCGACGCCGCCGCCGAAGCGGCCAAGCCCGATGACGATGAATTCTCCTTTGTCTCTAGCCAATGAGGGGTCTCTCCTCCGGGTAGCGATAAAGGCGCTCACGCTCGCGGAGCGCCAGGGCGACGAACAATGTGAGGGGCCCGGTGCGGCCGAGAAACATCAGAGCGATGACGATCACTCTGCCCGCGCCATCGAGATCGGGCGTAATCCCGGTCGAAAGCCCGACGGTTCCGAAGGCTGACAGGGCCTCGAAGAGCGTCTGCTGGAACGAGAAGCCGGTCGTCGCCATGAGAGCGAGCGTGGCGAACACGACCGCATTGATCGCAATGACGGCAACCGCGAGTGCCTGGCGCTGGGCCACGGCAGGGACGCGGCGTCCCAATGCGTTCACGTGTGGATCGCCCCGAACCTCCGACCACACCATGAGGAAGATCACGGCGAAGGTCGTCAGCTTGATGCCGCCTGCCGTCGAGGCGCTCCCAGCCCCAACAAACATGAGCATGTCAGTCACGAGGAGCGTCTCGGGCCGGAAGTCTCCGTAATTGAGTGAGTTGAAGCCGGCAGTTCGCGGTGTCACGCTCTGAAAGAATGCTGCGAGCAGCTTCCCCTCGAGGTCCAGGTTGCCCATCGTCTTCGAGTTCCCCCACTCGAACACGGCGACGGCCACGAAGCCGAAGCAGAGAAGCGCTGCAGCTGTTCTCAGCGTCAGCTTCGTGTGGAGAGTCCAGCGGCGCGGGTCGTGAACGCGGCGGCTGAGTTCGAACCACACGGGGAACCCGAGCCCGCCGGCGATGATCGCGAGAGCAACGGTGACGATGATCCATCCGTCGCCGACAAAGCGCACGAGGCTGTCGCTCCATAACGCAAAGCCGGCGTTGTTGAAGGCCGAGATGGCGTGGAAGACCCCGTGCCAAAGCGCAGAGCCGAAGCTCATGTCATAAGAGAGCCAAAAACGTGCGGTCAGGATGAGGGCCGCGGCGGCCTCGAAAGACAGCGGAGAGAATGACGACGCCAACGATCACGCGCCGTAGATCGGCGAGGGCGGCCCCACGTTCGGCCTGTGCCACGAGGCGCCCACGAAGACCCAAGCGACGTGAGAGAAGCAGCACGAGCAGCGAAGCGAGCGTCATGATCCCGAGCCCGCCCGCTTGGATCAGTGCGAGGATGATCACTTGCCCGGCGTGCGACCAGTAGGTCGGCGTATCGACCACGCTGAGGCCGGTCACACACACCGCCGAGGTTGCGGTGAAGAGCGCGGTCAAGGGCGGTGCTCCCCCAGGGTCCGATCGCGCAAACGGCAGCATCAGGAGAAGGGTTCCGACGAGGATCGCCGCGGCGAATGCGATCACGATCAGCTGCGCCGGGTGACGGCGGCGGCGCAGCCGGGTGGCCACGGCGCCGACAAGAGAATTTCCGTTCAGACGAGCGACTGCGTCGCTACCGCCAGAGGCAGACTGGTCTCGCAGGCGGCGACGTCGTCTCATCGTTGGGTCCTCCGTTTGCGACGCACCGAAAAGCCTCGACGGTCACCGTCGTTCCGCAATGCAAGCTGAGGCGTCTGTTCGGCAACGCGGTTTGGTTCTTCCGTCTCGAGGTCCTCGAGGATCGAGTTGATACGGGCGTTCCGTTCAATTGCGCGAGGCCCGTAATCTCGGAAAGGCGCAGGCTCCGCGAGCAGCCGTTCGAGGCGTTCGATCCCAAGGCGAGCAACTGGGCGATCGATGTCGTCAAGGCGGTCGGCGATCGCCATGAGTAGAGCGGTTCGTGCAGCGATCGAGGCGAACATCACCACGCCGCCTCGATGACGCTGGTCGCGCTCGTCCCGTGCGTAGCTACGAACCGCATCAGCGAGGCGCTTTCGAGCGCGCGCCTCGAGGACGCCCTCAAGGCCAGCTCGCCTGAAAGCGCGAAGCAGCGCGCGGACCTTGAAGTGGGTCAGCACGCGGTGACCGTATGGACGGCCGGCTCAACCGGTGCTCAAGATCGTCCACCGCCGCCTCAAGGAATCCTCAAGACACGCAGGGGCGCAGTAGAGCTCGAATCGCGTCAACAAGATTCGAGCCTGCCGGCGTGCCTCATCCGGGCTAAGCACCCGACGGCACGGAACAGGATCACTCAAAGCATGAGAGGAGACGCTCGGTGAACCTGACCTCGCTTCGGCTGCATGACCAACCAGAGATCGTTCTGGAGTCCAGGGCTTTTTCGCGCGTTCAGGGGGTACTCCTCTGATCGCGCTGGCCAGGTGCATCGCTCAGGTCACCAGCCTGGAATGAGCGTCGGGGCCCACCCCAGTCATTCTTCTTTCCCCGCGCCGTCAAGCTTCACGGGAAGCCGTGGCGGACGGAGCGCGCCCGAACTACTGAGAGACCCAGTCACTATGATCGCGAGGGTCGGCGCTAGGCTCCGGCTCGGTGATTCACCTCCGCATCGTTGCGCCGACCGATCTTGTCGCGCAGACGCTTGAGCTTCTAATCGAGTCGACCGCGGTCGTCAACGTCATCCACCTCCCAGGCGCCTCGCGAAAGCCAGAGGGGGACGCTGTGCTCTGCGATGTCGCCCGCGAAGAGGCGAGCGTCATTGTCGCCGACCTGTGCGGGCTCGGCCTCGACACGCGCGGCAGCATCGCCGTTGAGGAGATCAACTCGATGATCTCACGTCTGGCAGAGAAAGCGGAAGCAGCGGCCGCCGGCACGCCCTCGGATGCCGTCGTCTGGGAGGAGGTCGAGGCGCGGACGTCGGAAAGCGCAGAACTCTCTTTCAGCTACCTGACGTTCATGGTGGTGGCGACGCTGATTGCCGGGGTTGGGATCATGACTGACTCACAGGTCCTGATCATCGGAGCGATGGTGGTCGGCCCGGAGTTTGGCCCACTCGCTGGGTTTTGTGTCGCAGTTATCCAGCGCCGTCCCTCGCTCGCGCGGCGTTCACTCGCCGCCCTCGTCATCGGTTTCGCTGTCGCGATTACGGCCACTCTGCTCTTGACCCTTCTGCTGCGCGCCCTCGGGCCAGCGCCCGACACGGTGGCAGCCGTGAGCCGTCCGGCGACGTACTTCATCGCCCACCCGAACACCTTCTCGATAATCGTTGCCTGTCTCGCCGGTGTTGCGGGCTTGCTCTCGCTCACAACGGCGAAGTCCGGAGCATTGATTGGCGTGCTCATCTCGGTGACCACTATCCCCGCGGCTGCGAACGTGGGCGTGGCTGCTGCCTACGGCGACTGGTCAGAGTTCAGGGGCGCACTCGCTCAGCTCGTCCTGAATCTCACTTGCCTATCCGCGGCGGGCATCGCAACACTGGCTTTGCAGCGAACGTTCTACAACCGCCGACGCGACCGGCACTTGCGCGAGTCGATTGGCAAAGGCGGATCCGCATGATGGTCGCTCGCCAAGGCGGCTTCGGCTGACAACAGAACCACCAATCTGCAGATATTTAGTGGGCGGCGCTGGGCTCGGCATCTCCGCTCCGAGCCCAAGGCCGGGCCCGGAAAAGAGAGCTGGTGCGGCCCGGGGTTCTGGGCGGTTTGGGTCCCGCTCTGGCGGTTCCCCCTGGTCCGCGCGGTGGACGCCGGATCACGGCGCACACGAACGAGCACCCACATCTCCTCGGCCCGGTCCGGTGCGAGCATTTTGCGAGCACGGCCCCGATCATGTTGTCTTCCGAGAAAGCGAAACCCCCGTCGGTGCGGGGGTTTCTGTGGTGGGCGGTACTGGGCTCGAACCAGTGACCCCCAGCTTGTCGATACGGCCCGACCGTTCGCGGCTGTTCGCTCAGGTTCGGGAAAGGCCTAGGGTATCGATCGCCCTCGGCAAGCCGAAGCCGAGGTGGTGGACAGATCCTCAAGTCAGGCTCGACGTAATTGCGCTCGCGTTACCGGTTCTTGTCCGGCTCAAACACCGAGAAGCGGTCTTGGCGTTGGTCGCACAACCGCCGTAGAGCCGCGGCGAGCACTCCGCCGCGACAGCGGCGAAGGTCGGCGCGGCTCGTCGCGAGTGCGAGCCACGGCTCGGCTCGGCGAGGACGCGAAACCGAATCCCGCGCTCCTACATCCCCCAGTGATTGAGACTGAAGCGACTAACCCGGGTGCCAATCAACGCGGTCGATTGAATCTTCCGCGGGCTCAACTCACGCCGCCTCCACTTGGCGCGCGTCGGTTCGGTGCTTGGCCTCACCGACGTAGCGAAAGCCCATGGCCTCGATCGCACCCGCCTCGATCAAGGCACGCTCCTGCTCCTCGTCCACATTTGTGAGCTCTCCGTATAGGTACGGCATCCAGCCGAAGAAGCGTTCCGCAAAGTGGCGGTCGAGCGCCTCGCGCATCGCCGCGTACCCGTGCAGGTCCTGGTGGTCCTCTTCCCACTCGGCGCGGCAGGCGTCGAGTGAGCTCGGGGCGTCGGCCTCACCGACCCGGTGCAGGAAGTACCACCGAGCCGTCTGGTCGTCCAGCCGATCGCAGGCATGCTCGTCGAGGATTATGCGACCTCCCGGCCGCAGAAGGCCCGCGATCTTCGAAACCGAGTCTGCAAGATCAGGAATGTGATGGAGTGCGCGACTCGCCACGACGGCGTCGAAGGGATCGCTGGTGGTGAACTCCTCGAGCGACACGGCTTGAAAGAGCTCGCCGTCGGGTGCGTCTGGGTCAATGGCGACCACCTCGTAGCCTGATTCGGAGACGGCGCGCGCGAGGTCGCCGTGACCGCAGCCCACTTCGAGCACGCGGGCGGGCCCAGGAGGGAGATGCGCTTCGACAAAGGATTGGAGGGTCGTGCTAGGCAACGCAGGCAGGTGCGAACTCCACGTTCTTCGCGCAGCAGCGCTTCAGCGTGGTGATGAAGCCAAGCTCGCTTGGACTGAGAGGCCGACGCGCGAGCCGCGCCACATACAGTCGCCGCTCAATCTTCGGCTGCCCCTTTAGTCGGAAGCTCGCGAGCTCACCGCGCTCGATCTCCTCGGCGACCGCATAGCGCGAGAGGAAGGCGATGCCGAGTCCTTCACGCGCGGCACGCTTGATGGCCTCGCTCGAATCGAGCTCCCACACTCGTTTCGGACGCGCGCTCAGTTGAGCCAGAGATCGCTCGGCTGTCTGGCGGGTGCTCGAGCCGGCCTCTCGCACGAGCAGGGTCTGATCGGCGAGGGCGGATGACTTGATTCGGCCGTCCTTGACGGGGAGCAGGCCCGGCTTGGTGATGCCGACGATCTCATCGGTTAGGAACGGAGTCAGCTCGATACGGTCGTCCACCTCTGTCTCGCCGACGAGGGCAAGCTGCACGCGGCCGGCAAGCAAGCGTTCGATCATTTCGTCCGTGGAGGCGATCTCGACCTCGACGTCCACGTGCGGGTGGTCGCGCCTGAAGCAGCCGAGGGTGTCGGGCAACAGATAGACGCCCGGTGTCGTCGATGCGCCGATGTGGATCGTGCCCGCCTCGAGCCCAGCGAGCGCGCCGAGTTCCTCCTCCCCGGCTTGCAGCGCCGCGAGTGCCTCGCGCAGCTCGCGAGGCGAGCAGACTGCCCGCCTCGGTGAGGCGGCTTCCGCGCCCATTGCGCTCGACGAGACGCTGGCCCGCCGCCGTTTCGAGGAGGCGCAGGTGTTCGCTCGCGGTCGGCTGCCCAATACCGACCTCGCGCGCAGCTGCCGAGACGGTTCCGTGCCGCTCGATCTCGACGAGGAGGCGAAGGCGAGTGGTGTCCCAGAGGAGAGAGAGCGATGTATCGGTCACGACGATGGACGGTATCGGAAGATTCGTCTTGTTCAATACTAGGGTCGCGTCGTACGGTGTGGCAAGGATGGTCCTGCGGCCGTTCCTCTACCCCCCCTCAGCCTGCGCGAGCTACCTGTTCGGCTGCCTCTCGCACCGCCAGCTCGCCGTCGTCGATCCTCATGTCGACCTTGTCCACGAATACCTCGAGGAAGCGGATCGCCTCGGCGCGCCCATCGGCGCCGTGTTCGAGACGCACGTGCAGGCCGATCACGTCTCCGGCCTTCCCTCGCTGGTCGAGTCTGGCGCGACGGCCTATCTGCCGGCGGGGGCGACGGTCGATTTCGACCATGTCCCGCTTGCCGACGGCGAGGTCGTCGAACTCGGAAACACCATCGTGCGGGCGCTCGCGACACCAGGCCACGCACCGGCGCACAACGCCTACGTGGTCGCGGACAGGCGGCGTGGGACCGAGGAGCCGTGGCTGGTGTTCACTGGCGACTCGCTCCTTGTCGGCGACGTCGGTCGTCCCGACCTGCATGCGGGCGGAGAGGCCGGGGCGGCGGGGAAAGAGCTGTACGCCTCGATCGGGCGCCTGCTCGAGCTGCCCGATCACGTGCTCCTCTATCCGAGCCATTACGGCGGTTCGGTCTGCGGCCGCGGGCTCTCGAGCAACCCGTTCTCGAGCATCGGCTTCGAGCGCCGCCACAACGCCGCCCTCGCGCAGCCGGACGCGGCCAGCTTCGCCGAAGCACTGCTCCTCGATCTGCCGCCTGCTCCTGCGAACCAAAGCGAGATCGTCGATGCGAACCGCCGCGGGGTAGCCCCGACGCGGACATGACCGCCGCGGCGGTCCGCCTCGGGCTTCGCGAGAACGCCGGCCAGTTCACACTCCTCGTCGGCCTGAACGCCTTCGTCGGCGCGATGGTCGGGCTCGAGCGCAGCATGCTTCCGCTCGTCGGCGAGCGCGACTTCGATCTCGCTTCCAAGAGCGCAATTCTCAGCTTCGTCGTCGCCTTCGGGATCGCCAAGGCACTCGCGAACCTGGCCGCCGGCGGGCTCGCCGACCGCGTGGGGCGCAAGCGCCTCTTGGTGATCGGCTGGGTGCTCGCCCTTCCCGTGCCACTCATGATCGCGCTCGCACCCAGTTGGGGCTGGATCGTCGCCGCCAACCTCTTCCTCGGCGCCAACCAGGGCCTCGCCTGGTCGATGACCGTCGTGATGAAGATCGACCTCGTCGGCCCGCGGCGCCGCGGCCTCGCACTTGGGCTCAACGAGTCAGCGGGCTACCTCGGCGTCGCCGTCACTGCCTTCGTCACCGGCGCGCTCGCCGCCACCTTCGCGCCCCGCACACTCGTGTGGGTCCTCGGCGCCGTCATCGCCGTGCTCGGAACGGTGATCTCGATCCTGTTCGTGCGCGACACGGCCGCGCACGTCGAACGCGAGCAGCGTGCGCACGGCGCCCACATCGCGCGAACACTTTGCTCGGCCTTCGCGCACGCGACGTTCCGCCACCCGACGCTGCGCGCCTGCTCGCAAGCCGGCCTGGTCAACAACCTCAACGACGCGCTCGCCTGGGGGCTTGCGCCGCTCTACCTTGCGGCCAATGGCGCGAGCACCGCTCAGATCGGCGTCGTCGCTGCCGTCTATCCGGCATTCTGGGGCGCTTGCCAGCTCCTCACCGGCTGGCTCTCCGATCACACCGGCCGCAAGCCGCTGATCGTCGCCGGCATGCTCGTGCAGGCGGGCGCGCTCGCCCTGCTTGTCGCGGGCGGCGGCGCCTTCGTTCCTGCGCTTGGTGCGGCCATCCTGCTCGGGATTGGAACCGCGCTCGTGTATCCGACGTTGATCGCGGCCGTCTCCGACGCGGTCCAGCCAGTCGAGCGAGCGCAGGTCGTGGGTGTGTATCGCTTCTGGCGCGACTTCGGCTTCGTAATCGGTGCGCTCTTGGCCGGATTTGTCGCTGACGCGGCCGGGTACGGCAGTGCGATCGCGATCGTCGCCGCGCTCACAGCGGCAAGCGGCTGTTGGGTCGCACTCACACGTTGGGCCGAACGCGACCGCTCGGCCGATCACCGGGCAACCCGCCGAAACGTCGACGAGCTGCTCGCAGCCGCGCGGCGGCGCATCGAGCCACGTCGGACGCCCACGCAGGCGCTCGATGCGCTGCATAGGGGAGCGCTGATCATCGACCTGCGCTCGAGCGACGACCGACGCGAGCGCGGCGTCGTGCCCGGCTCGATCCATATCCCGCGTTCGGTCCTCGAATGGCGGGTCGACCCCGACTGCGAATTTCGTAACCCCGCTGCTTGCGAACTCGAGCGCGAGGTCATCCTCATGTGCGCCGATGGGTTCTCCTCCAGCTTCGCCGCTGACTCGCTGCGCGAGCTCGGCTTCCGCCGCGCCACCGATCTGGTTGGCGGGTTCAGCGCCTGGAAGGCAGAGGGTTTTCCGATACGGCAAGCGCCTCAGGCGGAGGCGACAGGCGAGCTGCCTGGGATGGGCCGCCCCGAACCACTGGAGACCGAGAGAAGCTCGTCGGGCAACCGCGGCGAGCGACCCACTCCTGCCCTCGTGCGGCCCGAGGGGCCGCAGGCTTGATCCTGTATGACACCATTAGCCACCTCGTTTTCCGAAAGTTTTGCCCCGTGATTTGTAGGACTCAGAGTGTTTCTCGCACCCGCTGTCGGGGCAGACTGCTAGGTAGCGGAGGGCCACTGGTCCTTCCCTGCACGGGGCTGCGGGCGCCGGATGCGGCGCGGCGTCCGAATCCCGTGCCAATCGCTGCGCGCTGTGAAACACTCGGGTTCGACGGGCGCCGGCGGGGGGCAGCCCTTCCGGTTGCCGCAGCCGGCGGGCTTGCCGCAGTCCCCGTCGGTGCCTGTCACTTCGCGGGCCCGCCCCGCCAGCTGGGCGTGCGGCGGTGGACGCCGGGCAGCGGAGAGGGATTCCGTGAGCGCCGATTTTCCCGCCGAGGCTGAAGGCCGCTACCGGGAGGCCGTCGAGCGCCGCGAGGCGATCCGGGAGGCGTGGAAGGCCGAGGGCGCGCCCTTGCTCGCGACTGGCTCGACGGGCCAGCTTGTCGAGCACCCGCTGGTCAAGATGCTGCGCGACCACGACGTTCTCGTCGACCGTCTGGCCGCTGCCGCCCGTGCCCGCCATCGTGGGCCGGACCCGTCGGCCGTGCTGACGCCCTCGATCGGCAAGTCGCCGGCGGCAGAGCTCCGGGCGGTGTGAGATGGCCGCACCGCTGACCCTCAGCCAGGGTCAGCGGATCCACCGATGCCCTTCAGTGGATCTCCCGATGCCCATCGCTACGTGTCCGGGAGAAGATCAGTGAGCCGACGCAGAACGTGTTCTCTCCCAAAGCGTCTGCCAGGCCGCCACGTTTGGCCGCAGACGTGGCGGCCTGCTTGATGTCGCGGCCGTCGTGATGCCTGGCGCGACTACGCGGCCGGCTCCGAGGTCGCGCACTTCGCCAAGTTCTGCCGCGAGCACCTGATCCAGTCGGAAGACCGCTGGGAAGGAAAGCCGCTCGGCTCGAGCCCTGGCAGCGGCGGATGCTGGGCGAGGCGCTCGCCTACGACGAGCGACGGCTGGCCGGTCTGGCGCTCGGTCGTGATCATCGCGCCGCGCAAGAACGGCAAGACGGCGCTGCTCGCCGCGCTCGCGCCTCTATCGGCTGCTCACGGACGAGGGGCGGCCGGAGATCCTGCTCGCGGCCTCCTCCGACCGGCAGGCCGGCCGGCTGTTCGATGCCGCCGCCCGCTTCGTCCGCCGCTCACCCGGAGCTCTCGAAGCTCCTGCGCGTCCGCGACCACGCGGGCGAGATCGTGCGCGAGGACGGCATGGGCGTCGATCTTCCGGCTGACCAGCGACCCGGCGCGGCTGTACGGCTACACCCCGACGCTCGTCGTCGTCGACGAGCTCGCCTTGTGGACGACGCCGAACCTGCGCCGCGCCTACGCCGCGCTGACCTCGGGCGGTGGTGCCCGCTCGGCCCCGCAGACGTTCACGATCACGACCGCCGGGCGAGGCCTCGCACCGCCACGACTGCATCCTCGGCACGCATCCTCGACGCCGCGCTCGACTGCCGACGACGTCGAGCGCGAGCCGGGCCTCACGGTCGCCCGGATGCGCGAGGCGCGAGACGCTCGTCTGGGCCTACGAGGCGCCGACGATCGACCCGCACGACGTGGAGGCGATGAAGCTCGCCAACCCCGCCTCCTGGATCACGCAGGCTACCTGCGCCGGCAGGCGGAGAACCCCGAGCTCACCGACGCGCAGGTCTTGCAGCTGCACGGCTGCGTCTGGGCGGCGAGCGAGACGACCTGGATCGCCCCCGATGCCTGGGCGGCGCTGCGTCGAGTCGAGCGCGACGCTCGAGGACGGCGAACGGTCGTGCTCGGCTTCGACGGCTCCTACCGGCGCGACGCGACCGCGCTCGTCGCCTGCACGCTCGACGGCTTCGTCTCGCCGTCGTCGATCTGGGAGCGCCCGGAGCGGGCGCCGGCCGACTGGAAGGTGCCGCGCGAGGAGGTCGACGACGCGATCGCCGAGGCGATGGAGCGCTTCGACGTGCTCGAGCTCGCCTGCGACCCGCCCGGCTGGCACGCGGAGATCGACGGCTGGCGGGAGAGCTACGGCGACGTGGTGGTCGACTTCCCGACGAACGAGCGCCGGCGGATGGCCGCCGCCTGCGACCGCTTCCGCATCGGCGTGCTCGAGGGCGACCTGACCCACGACGGGCACGCCGGCCTCGCCCGCCACGTCGGCCACGCTGTGACGAAGGAGACGCCCTACGGGCCGATCATCACGAAGGACGCCCCCGACTCACCCCGCAAGATCGACGCCGCCGTGGCCGCGGTCGTCGCCTACGACCGCGCCGCCTGGCACGCGCAGCAGCCGCAGCATTTTTCCTTCGCGTGGCTCTAGTTCTGCGCGTGCCAAGGGCATACGATCGCAACGTGACCGACGAGCAACCTGAGGGCTTCGAGACGCGTGGGGAGATGAGAGCGGACTCTCCGAACCCGGCCTACATCCTGAGCGAGTCGTCGGACTCTGATGAGTTCGACCACATCGAGGAGGCCGCCGCGCTTCTGTTCCGCAATGGCTACACCGTCCAGCGGCGGTCCGGCATTTCGGACATCGACGCGGCCATCGCGCTCCTGGTCCGTAACGGCTACACCGTCACGCCGCCCTCAGACTGAGGCCGCAGTGATCTGCCAGCACAAAGACTGCGAGCGCACCGACGCGACCCCGGTCGAGTTCAAGCGTTACAACCCGGACGAGACGGAGCTTCTCGACGAGCGGACGTACCACTTCTGTCTCGAGCACCGGGATGCCCTCTTTGCGTTGGAGTGCACGAAAACGCTGCCGCCGGCGGAGTGGTTCGAGTAGCTCGGTGGCGGACTAACTGAGAAGAAGCGTCAGCCCAGCGCCCGCAACGAAGAAGACAAAGTTCACCAGGGCGCCTAGCCAGAAGCTGCGTCTCGACTCACGCTTTAGCTCGCTTCCGACCAGCCCGCGTACAGCCTCTAGCTCCTCGCGGTTCAGCTGAAGGAACCTCTCGGCCTGCTCAGCATCGGCTTGTAACTTCTCAGCGACTTCCTGTCGCGTTCGTATCTCAACCTCGAGCTCGCGTATCACCTCGTTCGCGCGGTTGAGGCTCGCGATCAGCGCTTGGATTCGATCCTCGCCGCCACCCTCAGTCTCTCGTTCTCTGGCCGTCCGGAGTTCCCTAAAATAGGCAAAGCCGACAGCAGCAAAAAGTCCGATGGCTGACGCGGCCAGGACCATGAACTCGGTGTCCACCTAAGAGACGCTAAATGCGCCGTCGGACAAGGGGACGGCCCCTCGCTGAGTCCCACGCTCGCTTGCCTAAGATGCCCCGTGGGTGGGAATCTCCGACGAGGATCTGCTGCTCGGGTTCGCCGGCGATGCGGATTCCTTGGCATGGGCTCGCGCGACGCTTGACAAGTTCGGTGACGCATTCCGCTACCAGCTCATCATGGCGATGCACCTCGAGCACCAAGCCGCGCACTTGGAGGAACTTCGAGCCGGCGGGCAGCTAGGGAAGCACGGAGAGGGCCGGTACATGGAGGGCTACGTGGAAGCACTTCGGGACATCGCAGAGGGCCTCGAGAGCGGCCACTACCTGCCAGGTGGCTCCGCGCACGACGACACCATCGCCGGGGAAGCCTTCTAGTTTTCGAGGTACGCACCGGGGTACGCACGCGACGGGCATTTCCGGCATCCCTGGCACAGCTGACCCGCTCAACCATGCGGGTTTCGCTGTGCCATGCGGGGCTTTATGGGGGAGGTAGGATTCGAACCTACGTAGGCTGAGCCAACGGGTTTACAGCCCGTCCCCTTTGGCCACTCGGGTACTCCCCCGCGGCGCGCGTAAGTGTAGCCGAGGGCTTCATCCCTCCTTTGGGCTAAAGCGGCTCGCGACGCCCCGCCGATAGCCGTCCACATCGTCATGAACCTCGACGAACTGCTGGCACGCGTCATTGACGCTGGAGGAAGTGACATGCACCTGAAGGTGAATTCTCCCGCCATGGTCCGGGTCGACGGCGACCTGCAGCCCGCTTGAGCAGCGCCTCCTGACCGAGTCCGACCTGGAGACGGTCCTGCTCCTCGTCACCGACCGCTCGCCGGCGAAGCGCGAGCTCTTCCTCGAGTCCGGCGAGCTCGACACGTCGTACCTCGCCGACGGGATCGGGCGCTTTCGTGTCAACGGCTTCCGCCAGCGCGGCTCCATCTCCTTCGCCTTCCGCTTCGTGCCCAAGGAGATCCCCAGCTTCGAGCGCCTCGGCCTGCCCGAGGGCGTCGCAAAGCTGGCGCAGGAGCACCGCGGCCTTGTCCTCGTGACCGGCGCGACCGGGTCGGGAAAGTCGACGAGCGCTCGCGGCGATGCTCAACTGGATCAACCGGAATCGCAAGCAGCACATCGTCACGATCGAGGACCCGATCGAGTTCATCCACGACGACTGGGCCTCAATCGTCAACCAGCGCGAGGTCGGGCTCGACACCGAGTCCTTCAAGCAGGCCTTGCGCCGGGTGCTCCGCCAGGACCCTGACGTGATCCTGATCGGCGAGCTCCGCGACGAAGAGACGACCCAGACCGCCCTGCAGGCGGCCGAGTCCGGGCACCTCGTCTTCTCGACGCTGCACACCCTCGACGCCGCCGAGACCGTGAGCCGGCTCGTCGAGTTCTACCCGCCCCAGAAGCAGATGATGGTGCGCGAGATCCTGGCCGGCGTGCTGCGCGGCGTGGTCAGCCAGCGGCTGGTGCCGCGCAAGATCGGCGGCCGCGTCGCGGCCATCGAGGTGATGGTCAACACCGCCCGCATCGCCGAGCTGATCCGCGAGCCCGAGAAGACGCACGGCCTCACGGAGGCGATCGAAGAGGGCGCCTACCACCACATGCAAAGTTTCTCTCAGCACCTCGTCCAGCTCGTCGTCGACGACGTGGTCGAGCTCGAGGTCGCTGCGGCGGCGGCTACCAACCGCCACGACTTCGAGATCGCGGTCGAGCAGGCGATTCGCCGCAAGCGGGTCGCCGAAGAGGGCAAGACCGTCACCGTCGACTTTTCGAGCCTTGCGGAGGACGAGGCCGAGCCCGAGCCGGAGCCC
Organism: uncultured Actinomycetes bacterium; assembly: GCA_963811635.1. Lineage (GTDB taxonomy): Bacteria > Actinomycetota > Thermoleophilia > Gaiellales > Gaiellaceae > JAIBJN01. The sequence continues at coordinate 31,327 of CAWESB010000010.1, read as the reverse complement.
CAAGAGGAACCCGTGCCCGGCCTACGGCTCGCCGCGTCGGATCAGTGAAAAGGCGCGTCCTCGCCGTCGCCGCCGTGCTCGCACTGGCGGCCGTTCCCGCAGCCTCGAGCCAGCTCGCGGCAGCTCCGACGAACGTTCCCAGCTCGAGGGTGCCGAACGCCCCGGGCTCGATCCGCGTCCCCTCGCCGCTCTCGCGCCCGCCCGCGACGCCCGAGGTTCGCTCCTATGCGCAGCTCGTCACGCTCTGGAAGCAGGCCGGCGATGCATACGGCGTTCCGTGGCAGGTGCTCGGCGCGATCAACAAGATCGAGTCCGGCTACGGCCAGAACATGGGCCCGAGCTCGGCCGGAGCGCTCGGCTGGATGCAGTTCATTCCCTCCACCTGGATGCGCTGGGGGATGGACGCCGACGGGGATCGGATCGCCAACCCGTGGGATCCCGAGGACGCGGTCTTCGCCGCCGCGCGCTACCTCGCTGCGGCCGGGGGGCACGAGGACATCGAGCGCGCGATCTTCTCCTACAACCACGCACAGTGGTACGTCGAAGACGTGCTCGAGCTGGCCGCGACCCTCGGGGATGAGCCGTTCACCCCAGGCCCGACGGCACTCGTCTATCCGGGGGCGAACGTGAAGGCGAGGCTGGCGGCCGCTCAACGCAGAGTGGCGCGGCTTTCGGCAGGCGCTCGACCTGGCGCTCGGCGGGGTCGACGGGCGCGAGTGGACACGGCTTCGCCTCGAGCGGCGCCTGGCCGACCCGAATCTGAGCGACGCCGAGTTCGCGGAGCTCGACACCAAGCTCAAGCGGTTCGATGCGACCGAGGAGACCTCGTGGCGGCGGATCAACGGGCTCCAGGCCAGGCTCGCGAAGGCAGTCGAGGCGCTGACGAGGCTCAAGGAGGAGGAGGCGAACGCCGGTCTCGGCGGGCAGACCCTCACCTCTGGCGGGTACGTCTTCCCGGTCGCGGGAGAGGCGTCATTCTCCGACGACTTCGGGGTGCCCCGGACGACCACATGGCACCACGGCAACGACATCTTCGCCGCGCGTGGGACCCCGCTTGTGGCGGTCACTGCCGGCACGCTCTTCAACGTCGGCTGGAACGACGTCGGCGGAAACCGGCTGTGGCTTCGCGATGCCGTCGGCAACGAGTACTACTACGCCCACCTTGCGCGCTTCTCGCCGCTCGCCGAAGAGGGCGCCCACGTAAATACGGGCGACGTGATCGGCTACGTCGGAGACACCGGCGACGCCGCGGGCACGCCCCCTCACCTCCACTTCGAGATCCATCCGCCCGAGCTTCAGGCAGAAGGCTACGACGGGGTCGTGAACCCGTATCCGTATCTGACGGCGTGGCAGGCCGGTGGCCTCCCCGGCGGGCAACAGTCCTTCGACGGGTGGGTCTTCCCGGTCGGCGGCGGGCCGACCAACGTCTCCACCGCCCATACGCACCACGACTACCCGGCAGCGGACATCGCCGCCCCAGCGGGCTCGCCGCTCTATGCCCTTCACGATGGGGTCGTCACCGACCTCCTTCCCACCGATTCCGGGAAGTGCGGCATCGGGCTCGCGCTTCGGACGACGACCGGCGAGGAGTTCGTCTATTGCCATCTCTCCTCGCTCGAGGGGAGCCTCGCTTCCGGCAGTCATGTCTCGGCCGGTGACCCGGTCGGCCGGGTCGGCTCGACCGGCAACTCGACGGGACCCCACCTTCACCTCGGCTTCAAGCCCTCGACGCACTACCCCCAGTCGGAGCCCTGGTTCCAGGCGTTCGCCGGGATCGCCTTCAGGTGGCAGGACGCGCCCACTCCGGAGCGCTCGGAGTCCATGCCGGCCTTGGGCCTCGAGCGGCGAAGCTCCGTGAGCGGACCGGTCTTCCGCGTGATCCGGGCGCCCCGCATCATCCGGTTCACGACCTCGGCTCCGGCTGAGCCGAACGCCCCGCGCTCCACACCCGCCTCATACCGGATAGGGGCTTGATCTTTGCCCGGTCGCTGCCGATTGAGAGGTCGTGGCGTCCCGACTTGGCATGCTCGCTCCGCGCCTGATCGCGCTCATCGTGATCTGGCTGCTGGCGGCTGCCAGCTGGACGCTGGCGGCCGGAGGGCCGCAGACGTCGCAGCCGGCGGCTCCCGCTGCCGGCTGAGCCGGCCGCCCCGGAGGTCCTCGTCGTCCCGGACGTCCGCCGGCAGGCCTACGTCTTCTCCAAGGGGATCCTCCAGGACGCGGGCTTCGCCTGGCGAGTCGAGGGCTCCGTGGAGGGTTACGCCGCCAACACCGTCGTCTCGCAGTCCCGGCCCCGGGGGTTCGCGTCGTCGACAACGGTGCGCCGACTGTCGTGCTCCGCCTGAAGCGCAGCGGTGAGTACGACGAGCGCGGCGTGCCCGAGAATCGCTCGTCGTACGAGGGCACTGCAGTCGTCCTTCTGAGCAACTGGCAGGCGGCGCAGAAGGAGAGCGCGGAGGCGACGACCGAGACGCAGCCGGTCACGACCACGACCACAACGCACCGCCACGGCCCCGCCCGCAGCGCCGCCCGCGGCTCCCGAGCAGGGCGAGGAGAGCGGCGCCTACCGCGAGCCTGACTTCGTGGTGGAGGGCGCGCCGCGCGAGCCCGCCGACGAGATGCCGCTCCCGCAACGCGCGCGTGCGCTCCAGGAGCGGACCGCCGCGCTTGCCAAGCCCAACCGAGCGTTCGTGAGCCACTGGCTCTACCAGCACGCCTGGCTGGTGACCGGAGCTCGCTTCGGCTGGAAGGGCGGAGACGATGCGCTTCGAACCCTCATTCAGGTCGACCGCAGCCTGTCCGTCCGCTTCGGCTTCGGCGCTCGCAGCGAGAGAGTCGCGCGCCGCACCCTCGCGTACGTCGAGTCCAGGAAGCCCTGAATTGACCCGACGCGTGCCGTTGCTCCGCGACCGGAGTGGTTTCACGTTGGTCGAATTGCTCGCCGTCCTCGCGATCTTCCTCGTCATCGTGACGGCGCTGACGACCCTCTTCGTCTCGGGCTCGAAGGCTGAGCTCGACGCCAACCACCGCTTCCAGGCTCAGCAGAACGCACGTCTTGCCCTCGACCGGCTCCGCCGCGAGCTGCACTGCTCGAGCGGCGTGACGAACACGGACGGATCGGCGCTCACGGCCACGCCGGTTTCCGCGATCCGGGTTGCACTCCCTTCGCATTGCCCGACGGCCGTGGTCGGAACGACGACGGTCGACTACCAGGCCGTCGCGAACGGCAGCGGCCGGTGGAAGCTCCTCCGGGTGCAGGGAGGGTCGTCGATCCCGATCGCCGACTACCTCGTCGAGGACGAGGTGTTCACCTACACCGCCGCGTCCTCGGACACCCGGGCGCTCCTCCATGTCGACTTCCCCGTGAACGTGAACCCGAACGAGGGATGGAAGACCTGGCGGCTCGTTGACGACATTGTGCTGAGGAACACGCTTCGCCAGGACCCCTAGCCCGGGATGGGAACACGATGAGATTGCGGCAGCTGCTCAAACGGCAGGACGGCATCACGCTGATCATGGCGGTTGCCATCCTCGGCGTGCTCTCCCTGAGCGGCGTGACCCTCATCTACTACTCGGGCACGAACGCGCGGAGCGCCGAGTACTCCGTGCAGAACGCGAGCGCCTACGACCTCGCCGAAGCCGGCATCGACGAGATGATGGCCGTCCTGTCGAAGCCCACGAACAACGCCCTGATCCTGCTCGGTACAACTCCACGGCACCTCCCGAAAACGACCCACGACTACGACGGCGGCACGGTGACCTGGTCCGGAGCACGCTCGACCAGCTCACCCAGACCTGGACGGTGACGTCAACGGGCCGGATCGACAACCCGACCGGCCAGGGCGCGAGCGAGGTGACGCGCACCTCTGACGGCCAAGATCCCGGTCACGCCGACGCTGACCCAGCCGCTCAACAACCCTGCCTGGAACTACATCTACGCCACCGGCACCGGGCAGCCGTGCGACATGACCGTGTCGGCAGAACGTCAACGGGCCTCGTCCCGGCTCTACGTCCAGGGCAACCTCTGCCTTGAGAAAACGTCGGGTCAGCAGACCTCGCTGGACTCGTGCACGGCAACCTTGGCCTCGGGAACAATGAACCAGACTGCGAACGCGATCGGCACGAGCACGGGCACCCATCAACGAGACCTACGTCGGTCGGCGCTGCCGTGGGTCAACAGTCCTCGCACAACGCCGTGCCTCCGGCAACCAGGACTCGAACGGCAAGGACAACTCGATGAGCGAACCCTCGATCCACACGATCACCCTGCACGTCGATCACTGCCCCCTCGGCCGACGGGACGGCTGGTACGAGAACGCAAGCCCTGGACCGCATCTCCCCTGTGTCGACGAGTAGCGGTACGCCCCCGACGTTCGACAACGACGCCTCTCCGCTCCCGAACCCGGACCTGACGCGGCGAAACAACAGCGTCGCACCATCTTCCAGCTGACTCCGGCCAGCTCGTACAGCTGCGCGACGACCGGGGGAGCGTCCTTGGAACTCGACGACGCGTGTCCTTACCGTCTTCGGGACGTTCTTCATTGACGGCAGCGTCAAAATCAAGAACGGGACTACTCAACTGCTACAACGGGCAGGCGACGATCTACCTCTCGGGAACCGCGTACTGAACAACAACACGAAGCTCTGCGCCGTCATCTACGGCTCCAACTGCCGACTTCACGTCCTGGAACCCGAATACCGCGATGCTGACGTGTCGTGGCGAACGGCAAGGGCGGACGGCCTCGCGGGCACGGCAACGGAATCCAATGGACAACGCTCGCAGTTCCAGGGTGGCCTCTTTTGCGACCTAGGCGTTCGACTTCGCGAACAACGCTCATTCGCTGACGGGCCGCTCGTCGGCCAGCCGATCATTTCGACACAGTCTCGAACGATCCGCTTTCCGAGACTTCACGTCGTGCCGGTCGGGATGCCGGGGAACCCGGCCGTCTACGCCCAGCCGAACCCGCCGCAGCTCTACAGCGGCTAAGGGCCGCGGCTGCAGCCGCCGATAGTTGAGCCATGAACGTCGCCCTCGCCGTCTTCGCCCTTCCCCCGGCACTCGCCCTGGGAAGCTTCCTCAACGTCGTCGCCGCGCGCCTGCCGGAAGGGCGGTCGCTCGCGCACCCACCGTCGGCCTGCGGCTCGTGCGGGGCCCAGATCGCGTGGCGCGACAACGTGCCGGTGGTCTCGTACCTGCTCCTTCGCGGCAGGTGCCGGAGCTGCGGGGTGCGCATCGGAGCGCGCTACCTCGCCGTCGAGCTGCTGACGGCGTTCCTCGTCACCGCCTGCTTCCTTCGCTTCGGGCTGACGGCGGACGCCTTCCTCGCCGCGTTCTTCTGCTCGACCCTCGTCGTCCTCTCGGCGATCGACTTCGAGCGCCACATCCTCCCCGACAAGATCGTCCTTCCCTCCGCCGGGCATCGTCCTGGCGGCCCAGCTCGTACTCCATCCGGACATGTGGCTGGAGTGGGTCCTCGCGCCGCTGGGCGCGGCGGCCTTCCTCTTCGCGGCGCTGCTCGCCTACCCGAAGGGCATGGGGATGGGCGACGTCAAGCTCTGCCTCCTCCTCGGCGCCATGCTCGGCAAGCTCGTCCTCGTCGCGCTCATGATCGGGATGGTCGCAGCTCTTGTCCCTGCGGTCATCCTGCTCGCCCGCCACGGCGGTGCTGCTCGCAAGATGGCCATCCCGTTCGGGCCGTTCCTCGCCTTCGGCGCAGTGATCGCGCTGTTCTTCGGGGATGCCCTCCTCGACGCCTACCTGAGCGGCAGCGGTCTGTAGGAGCCGCTATCCCCCCTCTTGGGGATGGACGGCGCGGAGCCGATAACTCCTGAGATGGAGTTCGACGAGCTTCAACCGCTGCGACGGGCCGGCGCGAGCGACGCCGAGGAGACGCCGGGCGTCAAGCCCGAGTACCCGCCCGGGGCGGGCGTCTCGACGAACCCGATCGCGCAGCTCGTAGCCGATCTGATCGAGACGACCGGCCTGATCCCGCTGGACCGCCTGGTGAGCGCGCGTTCCCGCGCCGGCGGCGGATCTCTTGCAGAGGCGATCATGGACGAGCGGCTCAACGCACCGGTCGAAGGGCTCGAGGTTCCGGGTCTGCGCACCGGCCCGCGCACCCAGCCGAACGCCGAGGTGCGCGAGCTGGCCGAGCGCCTTCACCTTCCGTACGTCGACCTGGCCTCGAGCGGGGTGGAGAAGATCGCCGCCGAGGCGATCCCCGTTCACGTCCTCGAGCGCGTCGGCGCGCTCCCGTACAGGATCGCCGGCAACCAACTGAAGATCGCCGTTGCCGACCCGACGAACGTGCAGGCGATCGACGAGCTCCGGCTTGCCACGCGCTACTCGCTCGAGATCGGCGTCGCCCCTCGGGAGGAGATCGACCTCGAGCTGAGGCGCCTGCAGAAGGCCTCCGAAGCCTGGGAGCGCGCGGCGCTCGTCGAGGAGGAGTTCGATCTCGGCGACGAGGTGGAGGAGGAGGGCGACGACCTCGAGGCCGACGACGGTGTCTCCGACGCGCCGCTCGTTCGCCTCGTGAACTCGATCATCCTTCAGGCCGCCGAGGACGGGGCGAGTGACATCCACTTCGACTCGCATGACGACGCCCTCGTCGTCCGCTCGCGCGTGGACGGCGTCCTCCACGAGCTCCAGCGCATCCCGAAGCGGCTTGCGCCCGGCGTCACCACCCGCTTGAAGGTGCTCGCGAAGCTCGACATCGCCGAGCGCCGCAAGCCGCAGGACGGCCGCATCTCGCTCAACGCCAAGGCGGCCGGCCGCCTCCTCGACATCCGCGTCGCCGTTCTCCCGACTGTCGAGGGCGAGGGCGTCGTGATGCGCCTCCTCGACAAGTCGAAGCGTCCGCCGACCCTCGCCGAGCTCGGTCTTTCCGACGACATGCGCAAGGTCTTCGAGGAGATCGTCGTCAAGCCCACGGGCGCGCTGCTCGTGACGGGGCCGACCGGCTCCGGTAAGTCGACGACCCTCTACGCGTCGCTGAACGAGATCAACCGGCCCGAGATCAACATCATCACCGTCGAAGACCCGGTCGAGTACCGTCTCGCCGGCCTCAACCAGGTGCAGGTGAATCTGCGTGCGGGCATGACCTTCTCCGCAGCGCTGCGCTCGATCCTGCGGTCCGACCCCGACGTCGTCATGGTCGGTGAGATCCGTGACGCCGAGACGGCCAAGATGGCCATCGAGGCGGCGCTGACCGGTCACTTCGTCCTTTCGACGCTGCACACCAACGACGCTCCGAGCGCACTGACCCGGTTGAACGAGATGGGCGTTGAGCCGTTCCTCACCGGCTCGGCGGTCACGGCCGTTCTCGCCCAGCGGCTCGCGCGGAAGCTCTGCACGAACTGCTCCGAGATGTACATGGCGACGCGGGAGGAGATGCTCGAAGCGCGCTTCAGCCCGGAGCAGGCGGCCGCCGCGGACGGCGTCGCCCTCTACCGCAAGCGCGGCTGCCCCCGCTGCAACCAGACCGGCTACAAGGGCCGGATCGGGATCTACCAGCTGATGGTCATGAACGAGGACATCAGTCGGCTCGCCTCGCAGCACGCGAGCCGCGAAGAGCTGGAGCGGGCCGCGCTCGGCGCGGGCATGAAGACGCTCTGGGAGGACGGCCTCGCCAAGGTCGTCTCCGGCCTGACGTCGCTCGAAGAGCTGGCGCGGGTGCTCGTCTAGAGCGAGTCGTCCGGGACCAGGCGGGTACCGCCGATCTCGGCGGCGATCTGGGTGTAGATCCGGGTCAGGTCACCGGGATTCGGGCGGTTGAAGAACGTGTCGGTGTTCGTCGCCATGAGGCGCAGCGCGTCGTAGGCGGTAATGGCCGGCGACTCGATGGCGCCCGTGTATGACTGGCAGATGTTCGCCCCGCCGCCGAGCGCGTCGAGGTCGTAGCCGATCGTGTAGATCAGCGTGCCCTGCCCCTTGACGACGCCGGCCGAGTTGACGCCCTGGCGGCAGGGCTGGCGGCGGTAGGGCGACGTGGTCGGGTAGTAGGTCGGCCCGGTGTTTGCAGCCCCGTCGGAGAAGAAGACGACCACGTCCTGGACGCCTGGGCGCCCGCGAGAGCTCGTGAGCTCTGCCTGGGCGTGCTCGATCGCATTCGCGTACGCGGTCGAGCCGCCGCCCTGCTGACACCGGATTCGCGAGACGAGCTGCGACGACTCGTTCAGATTGCCGCCGGTCTTGTAGTCGTTGGAGAGCTGCACGAGCGTGTACACGGAGGACGTCGCGTTGTAGTTGCCGGACGCCGGCGTGGCGCAGCTCGACCCGCCGCTCGTCCTCGGCGGGAAGACCGCGAAGCCGATCTTATGGAGCGCAGGATCCATGTAGTTCACGAACTCGATCAGGCCGTTCTTCGCATTGGTCAGGTCCGTGCAGGCAGGGTCGCTGGTGCCGTTCGAGGTCTGGCACATGGACCCAGTGCGGTCGAGGACCAGCATGATGTCGAGCGGCTTGGAGGAGCACGGCGAGCACGCCGTGGCCTTCGCCCTGATCGTGAAGTGGTCGATCCCGAGCACCTTGGCGAAGATCGTCGGCACCACGGTGGTCTGCTCCACCTGGACTGCGTTCACCGGACTGCAGGGAGCGAACGAGAGGCACTTCGTCGTGACGGTCGCGGAGACCGACGGAAGCTTGTCGTTGTCGTTCCTCGCGCCGTCGCGCCCGCTGTAGTTGAGGGCGAAGTTCCGGGCCTCGACCGGGTCGGGCAGCTCGAGTGCGCCTGCGGTCGCGGCCGCGTCCGCGGACGACTGGAGATGGCGCTTGGCGAGGTAGGCGCGGCCAACGTCCACCACGAGGGCGGCGGAGCCCAGAAGGACCACGAGCGTGACCGCCAGAATCACGAATACTTGGCCGCGTTCGTCAGTGCGCCGCAGGAGCGTCCTCATTGTCGGCATGTGCGCTCCTGTCCCAGTGTTTGGGAGGTCGGTATGAACGTTTACGCGTCGTACTCTGGTGCGTCCGGTCGCTTTGGGAAGCCCCCGATGAGGGGATTCGCCCTAGGTGACGTCGCAGCCCAGGTACTCGAGGATCGTGATCGCCTCTCGGATGAAGGTGTCGGCCTCGTCGCGCGTGCCGAAGCGGTATGGCCCTGGGCGGAGCGGCTCCACGCGCAGGCCGTCGACCGGATAGACCTCGCACTCGACAAGGAACGCGTTGGCCTCCTCGACGTAGCGCATGCGGACGAGCTCACGGCCGCCCTTGCGCGCCGAGCGGAGCGCGAGCTCCAGCGGCTCGACGGCCGCCTCGCTCACTTGAGCGCGTTCGTGACCGCCTGGGCCACTGTCAGGCGGTCGACGTAGCCGTCGAAACGGGAACGCGCCTCGCCGCTCTTGACGACCACGAGGACGGTCGGCGAGCTCAGCACCTCGTATTCGGCCGCGATCCCCGCGACCGTGTTCTCTTTCGTGACGTCGACGGCGAGGAAGCCCGCGTTCGCCGCCGCGGCACCCGCCCGCGCCTCGAACAGGGCCTCGCCGTCCACGTCGGAGCCGGGCGTGTGAAAGACGACGACGACGACCCGATGCTCGGCGAGCTCCTGCTCGAGCGCGGTTCTCTCTGGCTTCGGCTTCGGCGGAGCCGACGGAGGCGCCGCCTCCGTTGTGGTCGGAGCGGGAGGCGGCGGCGCGGTCGTCGTGGTCGGCGCGGTGTCGACGGCGCCCGTGTCCATCGCGCCTGTGTCCACCGCGGCCGAGCTGGTCGGGTGCGTGACGGGCATCGACTCGGGGGCGGCCGGGCCGCCCATCGCGAAGGCGCCGAAGCCCGCGCCGAGGAGGCCGAGAACGGCCACCGGGACGAGCACGCGGAGTCTTAGCTGTTGCCGCATTCCACGTTCCCTATCGGCACTGGCGGCCGGGCCCTTAAGGAGAAAGGGCGCGGTCTCCCGCGCCCTTTCTCGATTCGTTCCGAAGCCCGTCTAGCAAGCGCCGGACGTGATGTCCGCAGCCGGGCCGGCCTTCTTGTACGTGGCCTGGCCGACGATGCTCTGGATGCAGTACGACGCGGGCGTCGCGCGAACGACGTTCACGTTCTTGATGCCGGCGTCGTAGGACGCCTTCAGGACCGCAGACGTCAGACCGGAGTAACCGGTTGCCGTGTGGTCCGCGTAGTACGCCTCGACGCCGGGGATGCTGGCGCGGACGTTCGCCTGAGCCGCCGACCGCTCCGCGCGGGCGCGGAAGCTGAGGTACGACGGGATGGCGATCGCGAGCAGGATGCCGATGATGATGATCACGACAAGGAGCTCGATGAGCGTGAAACCGCCCTCGGACTCCGAGCGTTCAATCCGGTTCCTGAGCCTCTGAATCATGAGCGGAACTCCTTCCTTGGAACAAGCAGTTAGGCGTGCAGTGGCTCAGGGGGTGGTATCGGCGGCCCAGCGCGGCTTGGCTTCCCCTCGTTTGGGGGATTTCTCCCACCCCTTTAGTGATGCGGTTTCGCTGCCGATAGCACCCGTCGGGAGCACCCATGGAACCGACGTTGCAGCCGATTCAGGACCCCACGCCCACGCCCGCTCCGGCACCGGAGCAGGCTCCCGCGCCCACGCCCGCGCCGCCCGAGCGCCGGGTCGCCGGCTCGGTCGACGACCTGCTCGAACAGGTTGTCGTCCGGGGCGCCTCTGACCTGCACGTCGCGGTCGGCTCCGAGCCGGTCGTCCGCGTCAACGGGCACCTCGAGCGGCTGAGCGACTTCGCTCGCCTGAGCCCCGAGGACACCCAGCGGATGCTCTACCGGATCCTCTCCACGGAGCAGCAGAAACACTTCGAGAACAGGCGCCAGATCGACATCTCGTACTCGATCCCCGGCCTCGCGCGCTTCCGCGTCAACGTCTACTTCCAGCGGGAGAGCCTCGGTGCCGCCTTCCGTCTCATCCCTGCTGAGCTGAAGACCCTCGATCAGCTCGGCCTCCCGCCCGTGCTCAAGGACTTCACGACGAAGCCGCGCGGCCTCGTCCTCGTCACGGGCCCAACCGGCTCGGGCAAGTCGACGACGCTCGCCGCGGTGATCGACGAGATCAACCGCACGCGCGACGACCACATCATGACCATCGAGGACCCGATCGAGTTTCTCCACCGACACAAGCGCTGCATCGTGAACCAGCGCGAGATCGGGCCCGACGCCACGAGCTTCGCCGACGCTCTCCGCGGCGCGCTCCGCCAGGACCCCGACGTGATCCTCCTGGGCGAGATGCGCGACCTCGAGACGATCGGAACGGCATTGACGGCTGCCGAGACCGGCCATCTCGTCTTCGCAACGCTCCACACCCAGGACGCGCCTTCCACCGTCGACCGGCTCATCGACGTCTTCCCCGCGGCCCAGCAGGAGCAGATCCGCGTTCAGATCGCGTCGACGCTGCAGGGCATCGTCACCCAGACGCTCCTCCCGACCGTCGACGGTAAGGGCCGCGTGGCGGCGCTCGAGGTGCTGCTTCCCGACGACGCCGTCCGGAACCTGATCCGGCAGGCCAAGGTCGAGCAGATCTACTCGGTCATGCAGACGAACACCAGCCGGGGTATGCAGACCCTCGAACAGGCGATGCTCGAGCTTGTGCGCCACGGGAAGATCACCACCGACGCGGCGCTCAACCGCTCGAGCCGACCCGACCAGCTGAAGGGCCTGCTCCAGAGGAACGGTCTCCTCCTCGATACCGATGCCGAGGCCGGCAACTTGCGCGTGGCCGGGAGCTAGGAGCGGCCCGATGGCGAAGAAGATCGTCGGCCTCAAACTTGGCGCCTCGCGGCTCAACGCTGCCTGCGTCTCCGTGAACGGCTCCGTCGAGGTCGTCCAGCTGGCGGACTCGCCGCTTCCGGCTGGTCTGATCGCCGGCGGGGAGGTGCGCGACACCGAGGCGCTCGGCGAGGCGCTCAAGAAATTCTTCGGCAAGCACAAGCTTCCCAAGCGAAATGTCCGGATCGGAGTCGCGAACAACCGCATCGGCGTGCGCACCCTCGAGGTCGCCGGCATCGACGACCCGAAGCAGCTCGCCAACGCGGTGCGCTTTCGGGCCCAGGAGGCGCTCCCGATTCCGATCGACGAGGCAGTCCTCGACTTCCAGATCCTCGGGGACGGAGCTGCAGCCGACGGCACCCCGTCCAAGCGCGTCCTTCTCGTCGTCGCGTATCGCGATCTGATCGCCGCGTACGTCGAGGCTTGCCGTCTGGCGGGTCTCCGCCTGGTGGGCGTCGACCTCGAGGCCTTCGCACTCCTGCGCGCCCTGACTCCCACGTTCGCGACCGAGCCGGGTGGCAGCTCCGAGCGCAGCGCGCTCGTCGCGGTCTCCATCGGCTCCGAACGCAGCGTCCTCGGTGTCTCGGACGGCTACAGCTGCGAGTACACGCGCGTGCTCGACTGGGGCGGCAACGCGCTCACCGACTCCGTTGCCCGCGCGCTCGAGCTCGAGGTCGCCGATGCGGAGCGCGTCAAGGTCGAGCTCGGCCTGCAGGGGAACCGGGTCCCTGACGGCATTGGCCCCGAGCAGGCCGTTCGCGCCCGCGAGGCGCTGAAGGCAGGCCTCCAGGCCTTTGGCCGCGAGCTCGTGTCTTCGCTCCAGTTCTACCAGGGACAGCCGAACTCACTCGGAATCCGCGAGCTGGTTCTCGCGGGTGGAACCGCTCAGCTCGGCGGGTTGGCGGCGGAGCTCCAGCAGCTCGTCGGCGTCCCCGTGCAGGTGGGCGATCCGCTCGCCGGCGTCTCCATCGGCAAGAAGCTGAAGGGCACCGAGCCGAGCCCGGCCTTTGCGGTACCCATCGGCCTCGGGATGGCTTGCTGATGGATCTCAACAAGGAAATCAAGCTCTCCGAACTCTTCCGCCGAAACCGGGGCCCCGTCGCGGATGACGTGCAGAAGGAGGAGAAGCCTCCTGCGGAGCCCAAGGAGCGCAAGAGCTTCTCGTTCTCGCTCGGCGCCAAGGAGCCCAAGGCTCCCAAGGAGCCGAAGGCGCCGAAGGCGAAGACGACCACCGCGAAGTCGGCTCCGCCGCCTCCCGCCGTGCCGCTCATGCGCGCGTTCGACCTCATGCCGAAGGAGGAGACGCGCGAGAAGGGCGCACGGGTCGGTCTCGCCAAGATCGCGGTCGCGCTGCTCGGCCTCGTCCTCCTCGCCGGCCTCGCCGCCGCCTACCTCTTCTCCGGGGCGGGAGTCATGTCGAAGCAAGGGGAGCTCGACGACCTGCGCGCGCAGCTGGCCGAGCTCGAGGTGCCGGCCGAGGAGCCCACGCCGGGCGCGCCGGCGCTCGCAGCAGACGGACAGGCGCGCACGACCGCGCTCTCGACGGCGCTTGCGATCCGGATCGCCTGGGACAGGGTACTCCGCGAAGTTTCTCTCGTCGTCCCGGAGGACGTCTGGCTGACGCAGCTCTCCGCAAGCACGCCCAACGCCGCGCAGGGTGGCGCAGCTACCGCCCCCGTGGCGTCCACCGGCACCTCGCCCAACTCGCTGGCGGCCGTCGGGTTCGCCGGGAGCCAGGAGAGTGTGGCGCTCTTCCTGTCGAGGCTCGAGAGCATCCCCGAGTTGACAACCGTGCAGCTCCAGGCGAGCACGCGGACGGAGAGCGAGACCGGGCGCGCGTACTCGTTCACGATCCTCGCCGGCGTCGATCCCCTGGGAGCTCCGTCCTCGTGAAGCGTCAGATTCCCGCCCCCGCTGTCGTCGCGCTCGCACTCCTGATTGTTGCTGCCATCGCGTTCTTCCTCGTCGTCAAGCCGAAGATGGGCGAGAGCTCGAGCCTCGACGAGAGCATCGCGGAGTATCAGGGCAAGATCGACGTGGCCCTCGCCGCCCAGCGCGCGTCCGGCGGCGAGACCATCAAGGTCGCCGATCTGTTCCGCCTGACCAAGGCGATGCCCGACTCGACCGACATGTCGAGCGTGATTCTCGAGCTGAACGCGGTTGCGACGGCCTCGGGCGTCGATTTCATCTCGATCGCGCCGCAGGCGCCGGTCGGGAGAGAGGGCGGTTTCCTGGCTGTCCCGATCAAGCTCACCTTCGAGGGCAGCTACTACGACCTCACGGACTTCCTCTTCCGCCTTCGCAACCTCGTCATCGTTCGCGACGGTGAGCTCGAGTCGGCGGGGCGTTTGTTCACACTCGACGCTCTCGACCTGCACGAAGGCTCGCTCGGCTTTCCGCAGGTGCAGGCGTCAATCACGGTCAGCGCCTACGCGTACGCGCCCGCTCCGGCGGTCGCTCCCCCGGCGACGACCCCGCCGGCGACGACCACGCCTGCCGCGGGTGAGGACCCGCGCGGCGATGGGCACGGGATAGGCGATGGCGAGGCGGAACGCAGCCAGCATCCAGAAGGCGAAGGAAGCCAAGCAGAAGAAGGTGCTTCTCCTCCTCCTGCCGCTGTTCCTGGGGCTCGTCGCGTGGCAGGGGCCGAAGATGTACAAGTCCCTCTTCGCCCAGCCGGCGCCGCCGGAGGCGACGCTCGCGGCGACCACGCCGTCCTCGACCGTGCCGGGCGCACCCGCGACCGGCTCCGGGGCTCCTCTCGCCGGCGGGCTCGCGGACAGCGAGCCGCTCCCCACGGCCAGGAGTGACCAGCTGCTGTCCTTCAGCCGCTTCACCGCCCGCAATCCGTTCGCGGCGCCCGGCGGAGCCGCGGTGCCCGCTTCCGGGACGAGTCAGCTCACCAGTACGGCGGTCATCGAGGTCAACGGCCAGTCGGAAGAGGTGGTCTACGGGGCGGCGTTCCCGACTGCGGATCCCGTCTTCCGCCTGGCAAACGTCACCGAGTCCGGCGTGGAGGTCGGGCTCGCAAGCGGATCCTTCGACGACGGCCGACAGTCCGTGGCGATCTCGATCGGCGAGCAGGTCCAGCTCGTCGGGGACGACGGCACGAGCTACACGGTGAGGGTCGTCTCCGTGGACTTCAAGCACCCCTGAGTTCCCGGCGGCAGCTCGGAAGACTGCAGCGGCTGCAGCTAGCCGCGCCGTCGTAACGCCATTCCGAAGCGCCGTGAGTGCCCCAGGGCAGCTCCACCCCGACCGCAGCGGAGCCCGTGGGATAGGCCCTGGCCTCGGGGAGGCCGCTCTCGAAAGGACTGGGTCGGCTAGAGGCCGGTGGACTCGTCGAAGATCGACGTCGACCGCGCCCACTCCCTGTACGGGGCGGTCGACTCGCGGACGACGACGGTCAGTCTCTTCACGGCGCGGCCAGCGACGCCGCTCCCGTTCGCGACCTGGCTCCAGGTGACGTAGGTGTCCACGCGGTAGCTCTTGCCATCAGCCCCGGTCGAGGTCTTCGACGGATCGAGGTCCGTGCACGGCGACCCTCCCAGCGAGCATGCTCCGACCGCGACGCGCTCCGTGAGCGTGACGGTCGCGCCTGCGGCGTGGGCCTGGGGGCTCGTGCCGCCGGCGCCGCGCTGAACAGTCCAGGTGGTCGTCCCGGCGCCCGCGGTGACGATCAGCACTTCGCTGCCGATCGTGACGCGGAACTCGGGCGAGGCGGGGAATCCGCTCCACCCGGCAACGGTGAGCGTCGTGTTCGTGCTCATGAGCCCGCCGGTCACCGTTGTCGTCGCCGTGTCCGGAGCGTAGGCCTCGTCTGCCGCGTACACGTCCGGGTTCTCTGCCGTGACGAGCGCGGCAACCTCGGTCGCGTCGAGCCCGAGCGTGTCGTACCGCCCCGCCCGGAAGCGCTCCATTTCCGCGTCGGCCAGGGCCCCGGCGGTCGTCACGGTGCTCGCCCGGCGAAGCTGGACAATGCCGGCCTGGAAGAGCGTGAAGACCGCCAGCACGCCGATGAGCATGATCGTCATCGCGGCGACGAGCTCGATCATGCCGAAGCCCTGCTCGGCGCGGCAGCGTGACAGGAGGCGTCGGCTCGGGGCGGACACGGTTCCTTCATCGGCACGGCGCCCTGCCCACTCAAGCGAAGAACCGTCGTTGCCGATTCCCAGGCAATGGCGTCCTTCGCGTATACGGCCATCAACGCGACCGGTCTCGAGTCGACGGGTGAGATCAACGCGCCCGACGTCGGCGCCGCTCGGGAGGCGCTGCGCGTCCGAGGGCTCCTGGCGGTCGGGCTCGAGGAGCGGGGCTCCGGCGCCAAGGCCCAAGGGGTCGCCGTCAAGAAGGTCAAGGCGAAGTCCCTCCAGATCTTCTCGCGCCAGTTCGCGACGATGATCGAGGCCGGGCTCAATGTCGTGACGGCGCTCGTCATCCTCGAGGAGCAGACAGAAGACCGAAAGCTCGCCAGCGTGATCGGGGAGCTGCGCGCCGACGTCGAAGGCGGCTTGCTTCTGTCGGAGGCGATGGCAAGGCACCCGCGCGTCTTCTCGCGCCTTTTCATCGCGATGGTCGAGGCCGGCGAGGCGGCCGGAATCCTGGATGTCGTGCTCGACCGGGTCGCCTACCAGATCGAGAAGGAGACGAAGATCAAACGCCGCGTGAAGGGCGCGATGATGTACCCGCTGATGGTCATGGCGTTCGCGACGCTCGTGCTCATCGGCATGCTCCTCTTCCTCGTCCCGATCTTCGTAGGGATCTTCGCCCAGCTCGGCGGCGACCTGCCGATGCTCACGCAGATCGTCGTCACCGCGTCGGACTTCCTGCGCGCGCGCTGGTACATCGTCTTCCCCTTCGTCGGCTTCCTCATCTACGGCCTCATGCGCGCGAAGAAGACCGAGAAGGGTCGCCGCATCTGGGACTCGCTGCGCGTCCGCGCTCCGATGGGCATCGGGAAGGTGATCATCAAGATCGGCATGGCGCGCTTCTCGCGCACGCTCTCGACACTGGTGGCAGCCGGCGTCGACATCATCCGCTCGCTGGAGATCACGGGTGCCACGGCGGGCAACAGCCTCGTCGAGGACGCCACGAACCTGGTCAAAGAGCGGGTCACGCAGGGCGTGCCCATCGCCGTTCCACTGGCCGAAGCGGCCATCTTCCCGCCAATGGTCTCGCACATGGTGCGGGTTGGCGAGGAGACGGGGGAGCTGGAGAAGATGCTCTCGAAGATCGCCGACTTCTACGAGGACGAGGTCGACTCCGCCATTGCCAATCTGACGTCGATCATCGAGCCACTGATGATGATCGCGGTCGGCTGCGTCGTCGGGGTGATCATCATCGCGATGTACCTCCCGATGTTCAAGCTGCTGACGCTGATCCAGTAGCCGCCGGGTGGTTGAGTCTTGTGAGTTCTCAGCGAACCTGAGACTTTCGCGCCGTAGTTGAGACGCGGTGAGACTTTCTCAAGTAGTTGAGATTGTCGCCGGTGTCTAACACCGAGGCGCTCGTGCGGGCACGTTTCACGCCACCGTGAGCGCGCGTCTTCGCTGAGCTCGTGGGTCGGGCCGGCCGACTTTCTCAACGTGCTCGGGATGCGGCGCGGGATCAGATGCAGGACAGAGCGAGCGTCGGTCGCCATCGGCGGGACCGGCGGCGTCTCGACACATTCTTCGGCAGAGTAGTGGGGGACGGGGCGGGCCTTTGCCCTTTGCTGTCCAGGCCCCTAAGCCGGTCGGAAGGACACGAACGGGCGGGTCCGAACGAACTCCCTTACCGCAGCCTCCGAGCTCAGATCACCCCATCCGAGAATCGCCGCGAAGAGGCGGACCCGCCATGGATGCCTGCGCCGGAACTCGGCCACCACGGCAACGCTCTCGTCCTCGGAGAGGAAGCGCTGCTTGGGCACGTATGACTCGCGCCCGATCTCGATCTGGAGTGCCGGGTGAGCACGGAGGTTGCGTATCCACTTCGTATTCGGCCCCCAGGCCGAGCAGACGACCGCCTCGCGGGTGGCCGGGTCGTACGCGATCGCCATGGCGACCGTCTCGCGTCGCTTGCCGGTCTTCCGGCCTTGGTGAGCGATCAGCAGGAAGGTGTGGTCGAGCATCCAGCCCCAGCCACGGCGGTACAGGGGGCGCGGCAGCCGCATGGCCGCGAGCGCGAGACGTCCGGGCTGCTCACGTAGCCCGAACAGGGGCCTCTTGGCATGAGCATGTTCGTGCGCGCCGCTCGTCATGATTTCGTGACCGGCGGGTTGAAGATTCGCGACTCGTACGAATGGGTCACGGCGGCGACGTGCTGGGAAACGTGAGCGACGACCGACCCAACAGGGTTCGCGGTCGCGAACGTCGGGACCGAGATGAGAACGTTGCCCGTCTCAGGACGGCTGAGCCCGTCCTGGCGGTACTGCGGGTAGCCCCAGTGGTAGGTCGCCGTGACAATGAGCACGAGCGGCAGCGTCAGCGCAGTGAAGCGCAGCTTGCCCTTCAGCCCGTCGACGCGCCCGTGCAGGAGCTTGTGAGCGACGAAGCAGGGGAAGATCGTCAGCAGCAGGGTGTCGATCACGCCGTAGCCGACGCCACGCCACAGCAACTCGAAGACGAAGTAGGCGCCGTGCGGCCGTGAGGTCGCGTCCTCAGTGTTGAAGACGTTGAACACGAGGAAGGCCGCGACGACGACGCCGAGGCCGAGGCTCCAGCGCCAGCGGCGGCCGAAGATGGCGACCACGTCGACCCGCTCGACGCGAACGTATGTGGCGACCAGTGCGATCGTGATCGCGAAGTAGACGAGGTAGAAGACATCGTGCTGGAGGTCGAGGACCGACACACCGAGGTACGGGACGAGGAACCCGACCACACAGACCCCAGCAAACCACGCGAGATTTCGCACCACCGCGGCGATGGCTCGCGGGACTGGATGCGTGAGGGTAGACATACGAATCACCTTCCGTTGTGAGCTACGGTCAGGTTGCTTCGAAGACAGCCGCTCGACATCGGGAAACCCGCGTATTGCAGCGTCGGTGGTTTCACGCAGGGTCCATCTCGACGGATCGCTTCGACCGCTCGGGGAAGCGCGCCAGCGACGCTCGCCGTCGTGGACGAGCGCGGCGCCCTCAGCCGTCAATTTTCGCCAACGAGAACGGGCGCGTGGTTCCGCAGGTCGCCACGGCCAGCGTCACCGCCCTGATGCGTTCCCTCGATTCGGCTCACCGGTGCCTCTCCACCGGAAGTCCCGCCCGCTCCCAGGCGACGAAGCCGCCGGCAACCTCCGCGGCGCCATTTCGCAACGTCGCCTTTGAGCGGACTGCATGCTGGCAGAGGTAGATCGTCCCCTCGCCTTCCGGCTTGACCAGGTGACGCGTTAGCGAGACCGGGATGGCTCCTGGCGGGGTCCCGTAGCGCCGCCGCTCGATGCCCGTCCGCAGGTCGAGCAGGCGTGCTTGTCCTCGCTCCATCAGCGCCCAAACCTCGTGCGGTTCGAGTGAGCCCGGCTTCACACCAGCGCCACCTTCGGTTGGGTTTCGAGAACTCATTCTGTCCAATCAGCCCAGAGGCGAAGCAGGGCTACGCCGACAAGGGCTTGGCTCCGCTGCGTGCCCTCGACGCGTGAGGCGCACCGGATCAGGTCGGCCGATGGGGAATCCATTAGTTCCCTGACGGGTGTGGGCCGAGCGGATGCGCCTCGAGCTCGGAGAGTCGATCCTCAGTGACACGCCGCCACCCGCTCACGCGCTACGAGCTTCTCCCTAACCGTTTGCGGCGCGCGACACGACCGCGCCGAGGCGCTCTTTCACCTCGGCGGCGACACCTACCAGCTGCTCGTTGTCGACGATCGAGAGCATCCTCTCCGGGTCAACCGCCGAGATGTGGCTCTCACCCTCGCGTTCGTAAACGACCACATTGCACGGTAGGAGAACCCCGACCGCGGGCTCTCTGGGTTTGCCTTCGTACTCGCGGCGGGGGTCGTCTTGTTCGCCGCGATCTTCCAGCGGAGCGAGCGAGCGCTTAGCGTCTACGGTGCGGCGCTCGTGCTCATCGGAGGCGTCCTGTTCTTGCTCCTCCATTCCCTCTTCATCAGCGACTGAGCCCGCACCCCCGGATCAGGCGCCCGCACGGTACGGCGAAACCAAGTCATCAACCCGTTTGAGGACATAACGGTTTCGACGCTTGGCGTGCACGCTGTCGATGACCCGCTTGCTTGGTATGGGAAGCTCGGTCAATGGTCGCGCGTATCCCAGGCTCGCACTGGGTCGCAGTCGAGCGTTGGGGCCACATCTTCATCCACAACGATGAGCACGCGCTCGCTAAGATTGCCGCGTTCCTGACCTCGTCCACGGCACCAACGGCCTATGTGAATCGGGAACGAGAGGTGGGCGCCCAGCGCAGCGACGAAGAATGAGCGGCCCCTAAACCGCCATGGCGCACATAGAAGGCGAGATTGTCATAAAGCGGCCAGTGGACGAGGTGTTCGACTTCGTTGCCGATGAACGCAACGAACCGCGATACAACCCACGCATGCTCCACGCGGAGAAAGTTTCGGATGGCCCGATCGGCGTAGGGACAGAGTTTCGTGCCGAGACGGCAACGAGACGGGGCTCCGCTGAGATGGCGATCGAGATCACACGCTACGAACGACCGAGCCGGCTCGAGTCGTCGACGCGCCTCTCGAACATGAACATCGCGGGAGCCCTAACCTTCGATCCGATTCCGGAGGGAACGCGGATGCAGTGGGTCTGGGATGTGAGGCCGCGTGGCGTTCTCAGACTGATGGGCCCGATCATCTCTCGCATGGGCGAGCGGCAAGAGCGAACGATCTGGACGAACCTCAAGCGGTTTCTTGAAGCGTAAGAGAAAGTACGCCGTCGAGCGTTTTGCCTGCGTCAGGTCGTTTCCGGCACCATCTCGATCGCGCCGCAGGGGCACTCCGCGACGCAGAGCCCACAGCCCTTGCAGAAGTCGTAGTCGATGGCATAGCGCTCGCCCGGTTCGCCGAGCTTGATGACGGCGTTGTCGGGACAGACCCCGTAGCAGTTGTCACAGGAAAAGCAGTTTCCGCACGAAAGGCAGCGGCGCGCCTCGTAGACCGCGTTCTCCTCGTCGAGCCCACCGACCACCTCCTCGAACGTCGACTGCCTGCGGATGGTCTCAAGCTGCGGCTGCACGGTTCTCGGCGCGTCTGAGTAGTACCAGGTATTGAGGAGGTCGAAGCCGGCGAGGTCGGGCTTGGGCTTGGGCATGTACTCGATCCCGCGCAGCCAGGCGTCGATGTAGCGCGCGGCCTTCTTGCCGTGTCCGACCGCGACGGTGACGGTGCGTTCCGCGGGCACCATGTCACCGCCGGCGAAGATGCCCGGGTAGCCGGTCATCATGTTGGGCTCGACGTCGACGACGCCGTCCTCGACCTCGAGGCCCGGGACGCCGTCGAGCAGGGATAGATCGGTCTCCTGGCCGAGCGCGAGCACGAGCGAATCCGCCTCCAGTTCCTCGAGCTCGCCGGTGGGCTGAGGAAAGCCGGTCTCATCCAGCTCCATCTTCTCGACCACGAGCTTGCCCTCGTCGGCGTGCTTGATGGTCGAGAGCCACTTCATCAGGACGCCCTCTTCCTCTGCCTCCTCGACCTCGAAGTCGTGGGCGGGCATCCGCTCGCGCGTGCGGCGATAGACGACGATCGCCTCCTCGGCACCGAGTCGCTTCGCCGTCCGGGCTGCGTCGATCGCAGTGTTGCCCCCGCCGTAGACGACCACGCGCCGGCCGAGCATCGGCTTCTCTTCCCCCTCCATGCTCCGGAGCAGGGAGACGGCGTCCAGGATCTTCGCCGCCGAGCCGGCAGGAATGTAGGCACGCTTGCCGAGGTGCGCCCCGACCGCCAGAAAGGCGGCGTCGAAGCGCCCCTCCTGCATCGTCTCGAGGATGCTCGAGACCTTGGAGCTCAACTCGAGGGTGACGCCAAGGTCGAGGATGCGCTGCACCTCGGCCTCGAGGACGTCACGCGGAAGCCGGTACTTCGGTATTCCGAACCGCATCATCCCGCCGGCCGCCGGGCCGGCGTCTTCGACCACTACCTCGTGTCCGAGACGCGCCAGGTGGTACGCGACGGAGAGCCCGGAGGGGCCGGCCCCGACGACAAGCACTCGCTTGCCGCTGCGCCCTGCCGTTACGTCGACGCGCCAGCCACGTTCGATTGCCTCGTCGCCGAGGAAGCGCTCCACCGAATTGATCCCGACTGCCTCGTCGAGCTGGGCCCGGTTGCAGGCCGTCTCGCAGGGGTGGTAGCAGACGCGTCCCATGATCGCCGGAAAGGGGTTGTCTTCCATGATCTGGCGCCAGGCACGCTCGTAGCCCTCACCGCCCTCCTCGGCGTCGTAGAGCCATTGCTGGATGTTCTCACCGGCGGGGCACGCGTGGTTGCACGGGGGGAGCCGGTCGACGTACACCGCGCGCTCGGTTCGCCAATTGCCGGTCTTGTTGGCCAGGCTCGAGCCGACCTCGAGCGTGATCGCGAACGGCTTCTGCATCATTGCGGCCCCCTCTCCGTGCTGGCGAGCAGTCGCATCAGGTCACCGTCCTCCTCGGCAAATTCGTCCGGCAGGAGGCCGAACCTGCGGATGTTGCGGTCCGCGCTCGCCTGGATCCGCTCGAGGACATCCGTACGGGGCGGGTCTCCGAAGAGGTGCGCGTAGCGCCGCTGGAGCCTCAGGTACTCCTCGACCGGGACCCGCCGGCGAATCTTGGAGACGTTCACGACCTCGCCGTGCTCGGCCTCGAAGACCGGGAAGAGCCCGGTCTCCTTGGCAAGTCGCGCGATCAGGATCGTGTCGCGCGAGGCCGAGCCCCAGCCGAGCGGGCAGGGCACGAAGATGTGGACGTAGCGGGCGCCGTGGAACTTCATCGCGCGCTCGACCTTGTACTCGAGGTCGCGCAGCTCGGCCACGGTCGCCGTGGCGACGTACGGAATCTCGTGCGCCATCGCAATCAGCGGGGCGTTCTTCCCCTGGCCGAAGACGTTGCCGGGCTCGTCGCCGACGGGCTTCGTGTTCGCCGTGCGGGCGGCCGGGGGCGTGGCGCTGGAGCGCTGCACGCCCGTGTTCATGTACGCCTCGTTGTCGTAGCAGATGTAGAGCACGTCGTCGTTTCGCTCGAACATCCCGGACAGGCAGGCGAAGCCGATGTCGAGTGTGCCGCCGTCACCGCCCTGGCCGATCACGCGCACGTCGGCCCGACCCTTGACCTTGAGCGCGGCCGCGATCCCGGTCGCCACCGCAGGGGCGTTCGCGAACAGCGAGTGGATCCAGGGAAGCTGCCAGGACGATTCGGGATACGGCGTGGAGAACACCTCCAGGCAGCCCGTCGCGTTCGCGGCGATCAGCTGCCCCTCCGTGGCACGCATGGCGGCATCGAGCGCGTAGCGTGCGCCGAGTGCCTCTCCGCAGCCCTGACAGGCCCGATGGCCGGAAGTGAGGGTGTTCGAGCGCTCCATGCGAGCCTGGACCGAGCGCTCGTCGGGACCAAGCAGGCGGTTGCCCGCGACGAAGCTTCCTACTTGGTAGAACTTGATCTGCTGCTGCGGCACGCTCGTTCCCTCCTCAGTGCGGCCCGGCGGCGACGACCCCGACGTCGCGCAGGATGTTCTCGGCGTGCGGCCCGGAGCGGCGCTTCTCGCGCGTGCGCCCGAGCTCCCGCTCGACCAGTCCCCAGTTCATGTCGAGGAACGTGAGCCGGCCGGGCTCGAGCCGATCTTCGAGGACGTCGACCAGAAGCGAGTGCAGCGACCCCTTGGTGATCGGTCGTCCGCCCAAGCCGGCGACGACGTCGTAGACCTGTGCAGGAAGCCCCGAGAGTGCAAGGCGCACGTTCTGGCCGACGATGCCCCCGAGGCCGACGGCAAACGCCTTCTCCAGGACGACGATCCGGCGGGCGTGCTGGAGCGCTGCGCGCACCTCTTCGAGGGGCCAGGGCCGGAAGCACTTGATGCCGACGACGCCCATCCTCGTTCCGCGCTCGCGCAGCTCGTCGACCACGTCTTCGATCGTGCCGAGCACCGAGCCCAGGGCGACGACGATCGTCTCGGCATCCGAGCTCCGGTACGCGCGGATGAGCCCGCCGGAGCTCCGTCCGAAGGCTTGCGCGAACTCGCCGGCGATCTCGGGGATCAAGTCCAGCGCCTGCATCTGCTTGGCGTGCATGAGGTACTTGACCTCCGTGAAGGCCTCCGGGCCGACCATCGCGCCAATCGTCACGGGCTCGTCGGGGTCGAGGACTTGCCGGGGCTCAAACGCCGGCAGGAACGCGTCCACCTGCGCCTGGGTCGGCACGTCCACGCCCTCGTAAGCGTGGGTGAGGATGAAGCCGTCCATGCACGCCATCACCGGGAGCGAGAGCTCCTCGGCGAGCTTGAAGGCCTGGACGTGCAGATCGAGTGCCTCCTGGTTCGTCTCGGCGTAGAGCTGGATCCAGCCGCAGTCGCGCTGGGACATCGTGTCGCTGTGGTCGTTCCAGATGTTGATCGGCGCCCCGATTGCCCGGTTCGCGACGGTCATCACGATGGGGAGGCCAAGCCCCGAAGCGTTGTACAACGCCTCGGCCATATAGAGCAGGCCCTGGCTGGCCGTGGCCGTATACGCGCGCGCTCCGGCTGCAGACGCGCCGATCGCGGCCGACATCGCCGCGAACTCGGACTCGACCATGAGGTACTCGCAGGGAGCCAGCTCGCCGGTTCTGACCAGGTCCGAGAGCCCTTCGACGATGTGCGTCTGCGGCGAGATCGGGTAGGCGCTGATCACATCCGGGCGGGAGAGCGCGACGGCCTTTGCGACCGCGAGCGAGCCCTCGATCTGGCTAAGCACCGAGGACCTCCTTCGTGCGCGTCTGCACGTCGTCGTACGCGGCCTCGGCGGCGGCGACGTTCGCCTCGCCCACCGAGCCGGGGAACTTCTCTCGGATCGCCGTGGCGACCGAGTCGAGCGAGACCGTCTCTGTCAGCGCGGCGAACGCGCCGAGGAGAGCGGCGTTCGGGAGTGGCCGCCCCAGATGCTGCCGAGCCAGCTCGGTGGCGGGGACCGTCACGAGCCGCTCGGCGCGGAACTGGTGCACGAACTCTCCCAGCCCGAGTTCGTCGAAGCTGCGTGTCGTGTTGACCACGACGAAGCCGTCGGGACCGAGCCCGCCGAACAGGTCGACCTGGTGGAGCAGCGTCGGATCTTGGACGATGAGGGCGTCAGGCTCAACGATCGGTTCGCGCACCCGAATCGGCTTGTCGTCGAAGCGGCAGAAGGCTACGACGGGAGCACCGGTGCGCTCGGAGCCGAAGGTGGGGAAAGCCTGGGCGTGCCGGCCCTCGGCGAATACGGCGACCGAGAGCAGCTCTGCCGCGGTCACGACCCCTTGACCCCCTCGCCCGTGGATGCGTACCTGGAACATGGGCCTCTTCCGCTCAGTCGCTGTGCCCGCGCTGGCGGGCGGCGGCTAGGAGCACTCGCCGCTCGGCCGTGTCGATGAGCCGCCTGGTGCGGTCGACGACGTCGAGGTTGACAGAGATCGCGTCGATCCCAGCACGAACGAGCAGGTCGGCGTATTCCGGGTAGACGGATGGGGCCTGGCCGCATATCGAGGTCTTCAGACCGAGCTCCCGGGCTCGTGGGATCAGCTGCTCCAGGTAGTCGACGACTGCCGGGTCCCGCTCGTCGAAGACCTCGGCGAGCTGCTCGGAGTCGCGGTCGGCGCCGAGGACGAGCTGCGTGAGGTCGTTCGAGCCGATGGAGATGCCGGCGACGCCGAGGGCGGCGTAGCGTTCGAGGTTGAAGAGGACCGAGGGGACCTCGGCCATGACCCAGAGCTCGAACCCCGTCCGGGCGGGGAGGCCCGAGGCTTCTACCAGCTCGCGGCAGTGCGGCGAGCTCGGCAGCGGTGCGGACGAAGGGGAGCATGACGTGGAGGTTCGTATGTCCCGCGTCCCACACTCGGCGCACGGCTTCGAGCTCGAGTCCGAAGAGCTCCGGCTCGCGGATATAGCGAAGCGCCCCCCGCACGCCGATCATCGGGTTCGCCTCCTCGGGCTCGAATTGGTCACCGCCCTCCAGGCCTCGGAACTCGTTGGTGCGGAAGTCGATCGTCCTGTACGTGATCGGTCGCGGCGCGAAGGCACCGGCAAAGGTCGTCAAGCCGTCGCCCATCCGCTCGACGAACTCGGCGCCTCGCCCCTGGTCGAGGAGGAGGCGGGGGTGCTTTCCCTCGAGCGCCTCGATCACCATCAGCTCGGCTCGGAGTAGGCCGACGCCGTCGACATCCAGCCCAGCGGCGTGCTCGGCCTGGGAAGGCTCGGAGAGGTTGAGCAAGAGGCTCGTCGCGGTGGCCGCCGGCAGGGCTGAGACCCGTTCGGAGACGACGTTCTCGGGCGCTGCGGCGGGAGCACGGCGGACCCCTTCGAGAACGATCCCGCGGGTGGCGTCGACGGTGACGGTTTCGTCGTCGCGGAGCTTCTTGGTCGCTTCTTGCGTCCCGACGACGCAAGGGATACCGAGCT
Source organism: uncultured Actinomycetes bacterium (assembly GCA_963811635.1). Lineage (GTDB taxonomy): Bacteria > Actinomycetota > Thermoleophilia > Gaiellales > Gaiellaceae > JAIBJN01. The sequence continues at coordinate 5,070 of CAWESB010000010.1, read as the reverse complement.
CACGCGAGACGATCGCGGCGTGGCAGGTGACGCCTCCGGAGTCGGTGGCGATCGCGGCGGCGCGTCGCATCAGCGGGACCCAGTCGGGCGCTGTCATTCGGGTCACGAGCACGGCGCCGTCGACGAAGTTGCCGGCTTCTGCCAGCGAGCCGAGGATCCGAACTGGGCCGGCGGCCGCGCCGGGACCTGCGCCGAGGCCTCGCAGGAGAACCTCTCCCTTGTGCTCACCGGACACGACTTCTGCTCCACCTGCCGCCGTGACCGGACGTGACTGGAGCAGCCAGATCTTGCCGTCGGCGTCGATCGCCCACTCAATGTCCTGCGGCGCCTCGTAGTGGGCCTCGACCGCCTTGCCGGTCTGCGCGAGCGCTCGTGCCTGGTCGTCGCCGAGGGTCGGCCGAAGGGCCTCCTCACGCGCGAGCTCGTGCACCATCGTCCCCCCTGCGGGATGAGGCTCGATGGCCGCCTTCTTGGGATGAATCTCCCGAATGACAACGGAGAGGGTCTCCTTGTCGACGGCGTAGCGATCCGGGGAGACTCGGCCGCTCACGACGGCCTCGCCGAGCCCGAAGGAGCCTTCGATGACGAGCCGGTCGGTCGCGCCGGTGGCGGGATCGACCGTGAACATCACCCCTGCGCGCGTTGCCGGGATCTGCCGCTGGACGACGACCGCGATCTCCATGCCGGCCAGCTCGAAGCCGCGCTTCGCCCGATAGAAGATCGTCCGCGCCCCGAAAAGGGAGGACCAGCACCGCCGAACAGCGTCGAGGACCGCCTCGGCGCCGCGCACGTTCAGGAAGGTCTCGTTCATCCCTGCGAAAGAGGCCGCCTCCGTATCCTCGGCCGTGGCGGACGACCGGACAGCGACAGGCACGCCGCTCCCGACAAGCTCCGTGTACGCGCTTCGGATCGCCTCGGCGATCGTCGCGGGAATCGGCTCGGCTTCGACCATTGCTTGAATCTCGCCGGCGGCCGTTTCGAGCCCGGCTGCATCGTCGACGTCGACCTGGCCAAGCCGCTCGGCCAGCCGATCGCCGAGGCCCGTACCCTCGATGAACGCCGCATAGGCGGGGGCACCGATGACGAAGCCCGGCGGGACAGGGAAGCCTGCTCCGGTGAGCTCCCCGAGGTTCGCGCCCTTTCCGCCCGCGAATGCGATGTCCTCCCGTCGCAGATCGGCGATCGAGCGGACGCCCAGAGCTACATCCGATGCTGCGGAGCTCTCGATCGTGCTCATCAAACCCACCTCCGGGGTTGCTCGCTTCGAACGATCCCCCGAAGCCCGGAGCGTGGCATCGGTGAAAGCGCCGAGCCACGGTTCGGGAAACTACGAGTGCCTGCCCACCTTTCGCGTCGGACATATCGTCGTTCGCGTCTGGTGGCAGCGCGCAATCTCAGCCGCCTTACGGAACGTCCGGGAGACGCCCGAGCCCCGCGGCGAACCACCGCGATGGCCTAGATCCACTTCGGCTCGCTTCGTTTTCGGGCGCCGGGGGAGCGGACGTGCTTAACCAGGGCCGGCCGGCGGCGGCCGTCGCGCGCGCGAGGGCTCACCGGAGGGACCGGGCGCCGCGATCTCTATCGCACGCCCCTCGCCAGACTCGAGGGGAGCGCGGACGACCAGCTTGCCGTCCTCGAAACTCACGACGATGTCCGTTCCGACCACCTGGTCGGGAAGGCGGAAGAGAAACTCGAAATCCCTGTCGGCGCCGAGCGTGGCGAGGCTCGGACCGGTGATCCGCAGCAACCGGCCGGACAGGTGAACGCTGAAGTCGTCGACACCGAGGACCGGCGCCTCGACGTCGATGCGGTACTCGGCTGGCCAGTTGTGGACGTGGGCCGTCGGCTCCAACGCGGCAGCGAGCTTCGTCGCCGCGAGGCCCTCGTACGCCGCGCTCACGAGGGGCGCTCCCGGTCCATGCGCACAACGATGCGCTGGGTGCGCGGCTCGATGGCGCGGATGGCATCCACGCGGATCCGGTAGACGCGGTTCGCGAAGAGACCGCCGCGCACAGCCAGCTCTTCGGGCTCGTCCTCGTGCCTCGCCGCAATGCGGCTATCCGGACTGATTCGTTGCTGGGTTGGGCGGCGGGAGTTCCGCTCGGGCCTTGGCCTCGATGTCCTCTCAGAGCGCGGCCGCCGACATGCCGGCATGAAGCGCTAGAGGCGCCTAAGCGAACTGCGGATTTTCCGCAGCGACGGTCAGCGTCTCGGCCGATGCCGGCGGAGACGCCTGAGCGGACGATGCACGCGAGCGATGCACGAAGGAGGCTTGCGAAACATGACCAGCAACGGAAAGCCACGAGTCGTCGTCCTGGGAGGTGGTTTCGCCGGGCTCGAAAGCGCATTCCTGCTCCGGTCGAAGCTCGGCGACCGGGTCGACATCACGCTCGTCTCCGACAGAGACGATTTCCTCTTCAAGCCGAACACGATCTACATCCCCTTCGGGGGCTCGGTGGAGTCGCTGCTGATCCCACTCGATCTCCCTGCCGGCAAGCGTCAGATCCGCCGTGTCAGCGGTTCGTTCGAATCGCTCGACAAGGAGCAGAGGATGATCCGAGTCGGTGAGCAAGAGCTTCCGTACGACTATCTCGTGCTGGCCACGGGTGCGGGTATGAGCCCTGAGGAAGTCCCAGGACTCGCCGACCACGCCGAGACGATCTGGACCCCCGAAGAGATGAGCGCACTCGGAGATCGGCTCGATGGCCTCGTCGAGCGGAGCTCGGACGGGGCTCGTCGGAAGCTGCTCTTCCTCGTCCCCCAGAACAACAAGTGCGCCGGCCCCCTGTACGAGATCGTCCTCATGGTGGACACCTGGCTGAGGCGGAAGCACGTGCGTGGCCGCTTCGACCTCGTCTGGGCGACCTACGAACCCAGCTATATCGCCGCCTTCGGCCCGAAGCTCCATGATGTCGTCGTCGAGGAGTTCGGCGAGCGCGGGATCGAGGGACACACCGATTGGCGGGTCAGCGCGGTCGACGAGACCGGCGTCGACTTCGAGGACGGGCAGCGGCTCGCATACGACCTGCTCGTCGCGTTTCCGCCGTACGTCGCCGCCGTCCGATACGAGGGACTCGCCCAGGATGAGCGCGGCTTCCTTCAAAACGAGCTCGGATCGAGGCGAGTGGCCGGCGAGGATCGCATCTACGCGCCCGGTGACGCGGGCGACTTCCCCGTCAAGCAGGCGTTTCTCGCCTTTCTGCAGGCGGACGCCACCGCCGAGGACATCGCGGCCCGGATCGAAGGCCGCAAGCCCGCGTTCTCATTCGACCCCGTCTCGATGTGTGTGATGGAGGAGTTCGACAAGGCCACCTTCGCCCAAGTTCCGTTGCGCATCACGGGGGATCCTGCCCATCCAGTCGAGGTCCGACCCGGCGCGAACGGGACGTACAGAGTGGGGACCTCCCGGGCGTGGAGGCTCGGAAAGAAGATGCTGGGCCTTTACCTGCCGCTCCGCTTTCGGGCTGGCAAGCCCTTCCATGCCGGTGCGCCCTGGAAGGCGATGGAGATGGGGTTGAGCGCCATGTCGACCACTCTGGCGAGGAAGTGAGGATTCCGTGAAGGCTCGCGCGAGCGAGAGGCCGGCTCCGGTCCTGCACCCGTCCGCCTCCTTCAGCGCGACGCTCCGAACGCATCTTGAGAACCAACCCGGGTCGTTCGCCCGGCTGGCGGCAGCGATCGGCGGGGCGGGAGGCCTACTCGGAGCGATCGATCTTGTTCGTGTCGAGGAGGGGAAGAAGGTGAGAGACGTCACCGTGTTCGCCGCCGACGAGGCGCATATCTGTCGAATCGTCGACGCGGTGCATGCCCTGCCGGGCATCGAGGTCGAGCATGTTTCCGACCGGACCTTCCTGCTCCATCTCGGCGGCAAGCTAGAGGTCCAGCCCAAGGCTCAGCTCAAGACCCGTGACGACCTCTCGATGGCCTACACGCCGGGCGTCGCGCGTATCTGCAAGGCCATTGCCGAGGAGCCCGAGAAAGTCTGGAACCTCACGATCAAGCAGAACGCCGTCGCCGTGATCACCGACGGCACCGCCGTGCTCGGGCTTGGAGACATCGGCCCGGAGGCCGCGCTCCCGGTCATGGAGGGGAAGGCGATCCTCTTCAAGGAGTTCGGCAACGTCAATGCGTGGCCCCTCTGCCTTGCGACGACCGATCCGGAGGAGATCGTGAGGACTGTCACGGCCGTGGCGCCGGTATTCGGCGGGATCAATCTCGAGGACATCTCCGCGCCGCGATGCTTCGAAATCGAGGCGCGCCTCCGTCGCGAGCTCGACATCCCGGTCTTCCATGACGACCAGCACGGGACAGCGGTCGTCGTCCTCGCCGGGCTCCTGAACGCGCTCCGCGTCGTCGGCAAACGGCTCGAGGATGTCCGCATCGTCGTCACCGGGGCGGGTGCCGCCGGGGCCGCGACGGCGCGCATGTTGCTGGCCGCCGGCGCCAGCCGGGTGGTGTCCTGCGACCGCCGCGGCGTCCTCTGTCAGGGGCGCGAGGGCCTCGCCGGCTACAAGGCGAGGCTGGCGGAAGAGACCAACCCGGATCGGATCCAGGGGTCGGCCGACGCGGCCCTCGCAGGTGTGGACGTCTACATCGGTCTTTCTGCTCCAGGCGCGGTGAGCGTGGACGGGATCCGGTCGATGGCGGACGACGCGATCGTGTTCGCAATGGCTAATCCGACGCCTGAGGTGGAACCGGAGGAGATCGAGGGGCTCGTCGCCGTGGTCGGCACGGGCCGCTCCGACTATCCCAACCAGATCAACAATGTCCTCGCGTTTCCCGGCATCTTCCGTGGAGCGCTTGACGCGCGTGCAACCACGATCACGCCTGAGATGGAGTTGGCCGCCGCTCACGCGCTGGCTGCGGTCGTCGAGCCGAATCATCTGGAGGCCGATTACGTGATCCCGAGCGTGTTCGACCGCCGCGTGGCGCCGGCCGTGGCGGAAGCCGTGGCTCGGGCAGCCGAGGCGAGCGGAGTCGCCAGGAGAATCGGCGCTGCGGCTGTCAGCTGAGGCCGGGAACGACCGCCGCTCCTGGTAAAGCTGAGCGGCATGGAGGACTCGGCGGCCA
>CAWESB010000009.1:0-10632 GCA_963811635.1 uncultured Actinomycetes bacterium | reverse complement strand
CCTGGCGCTCGTCATCGCACTGGTGCTCGCGGCGGCCGCGGCCGGCTGCGGCGGTGACGACGACGACGGCACGGCGACCACGCCTGCGGGAACAGGCGAGGCCGAGGCGCCGGCCGAGGAGCCCATCAGCGTCGGCATGGTCAGCGACACCGGCGGTGTCGACGACCGCGGGTTCAACCAGTTCTCGATCGCCGGCTTCGACCGGGCGAAGGAGGAACTCGGCGTCGAGGGGCGTGTGTACGTCTCCGAGTCGGGAGACGACTACCTGCCGAACCTCACGGCGGCCGTCGATGACGGGCATGACCTCGTCGTCGCGATCGGCTTCCTCATCCAGCCGTCCGTGGTGGAGGTGGCGACCGAGGCGACCGACATCAACTTCGCCGGCGTCGACCAGTTCTACGGCGAGGAGCCGGACTGCGGAGGAGAGAACCAGTCGCCGTGCGCCCTCCCGAACGTGGTCGGCCTCCAGTTCCCGTCGGAGGAGGCGGGCTACCTGGCCGGGATCGTCGCGGCCAATATGTCGAAGACCGGGACGATCTCCACGGTCGGCGGCATCAAGATCCCGCCGGTCGACAACTGGATCGCCGGCTTCCGGCAGGGCGCCATGGACACCAACCCGGACATCAAGCTCCTGAACGCGTACTCGCAGGACTTCGTCGACGCGGCGAAGTGCAAGGAGATCGCGCTCGACCAGATCTCCCAGGGCTCCGACGTCGTCTTCCAGGTGGCGGGGCAGTGCGGCCTCGGCGCCCTCGACGCCGCCTGCCAGGAAGGGGTCTACGCCATCGGCGTGGACGCCGACCAGTCGTTCGCAGGCGACTGCGTGATCACGAGCGCGCTCAAGCCGCTCGAGATCGCGGTCTTCGAGACGATCAAGTCGGCGCAAGATGGCACCTTCGAAGGCGGGACGAACCGGTTCTTCGGCATCGAGGACTTCCCCGACGCCGAGCTGCTCGCACCGTTCTCCGCCGACGTCCCGGCAGATGTACAGGCCCAGGTCGATGCGGCGAAGGAGAAGCTGATCAGCGGCGAGATCGACCCGCCCGCAACGTTCGGATAGGTCAACCTTGGAGAGGGCGGGCCGAGGCCCGCCCTCTCCTTTTCGCCCAATGGCGGATGCGCCCCTCCTCGAACTGAGAGGTATCACGAAGCGATTCCCGGGAGTCGTGGCGAACGACCACGTCGACTTCGACCTCGCGAAGGGCGAGGTGCACGCGCTCCTCGGCGAGAACGGAGCGGGCAAGTCGACGCTCATGAGCATCCTCTACGGGCTCTACCACCCGGACGAGGGCGAGATCCGCCTGAACGGCAAGCCGCTCCGCATCGACTCGCCGCGGGCGGCGATCGACAGCGGCATCGGGATGGTGCACCAGCACTTCATGCTCATCCCCGTGATGACCGTCGCCGAGAACATCGTCCTCGGCGTCGAGCCGAGCAGCGGCCCCTTCCTCGACCTCGAGGCCGCCGAGGAGCGTGTGCGGAGCCTGTCCGAGCAGTTCGGGCTGGCCGTCCGCCCCGAGGCGCGGATCGACTCGATCTCGGTCGGCATGCAGCAGCGCGTGGAGATCCTGAAGGCGCTCTACCGGGGGGCCGACATCCTCATCCTCGACGAGCCCACCGCGGTGCTCACGCCGCAGGAGGCGCGCGAGCTGTTCGCGATCGTCCGCTCGTTGCAGGCGGAGGGCAAGTCGATCATCTTCATCACCCACAAGCTCGGGGAGGTGCTCGCCATCTCCGACCGGATCACGGTGCTGCGCCGCGGCAAGGCCATCGAGACGGTTCCCCGCGCAGGGGCGACCGTGGAAGGGCTCGCCAAGCTCATGGTCGGTCGTGAGGTGCTCCTGCGCGTGGAAAAGAAGCCTGCCGAGCCCGGTGAGCCGCTCCTGATCGTCGAGGACCTCCATGTGCTCGAATCGCGCGGCCTCGAGTGCGTGCGCGGCGTGTCCTTCGAGGTGCGTGCCGGCGAGATCGTCGGGATCGCCGGCGTGGACGGCAACGGCCAGTCCGAGCTGATCGAGGCGATCACGGGCCTGCGCCGGCCGGAGTCGGGCCGGATCACCGTCCGAGGCAGGGACCTCACCGGAAAGGGGGCGCGGGACTGCCTCGAGGGCGGCGTCGGACACATCCCCGAAGATCGTCAGCTGCGCGGGCTCGTGCTCGACTTCTCGCTGGCCGAGAACATCGCCCTCCACGACTTCCGCGAGCCCCCGGACTCGAAGTGGGGCTGGCTCTTCCCCAAGCGGATCGTCGCCAGGGCGAAGAAGCTCCTGGCGGAGTTCGACGTTCGCGGCGGCGGCCCGCAGACGCCCGCTTCGGCCCTCTCGGGCGGCAACCAGCAGAAGGTGGTCGTCGCCCGAGAGATCTCGCGCGACCCGAGCATCCTGATCGCGGCCCAGCCGACCCGCGGGCTCGATGTGGGCGCGATCGAGTTCGTGCACCAGCGCCTCGTCGCCGAGCAGGACGAGGGCCGTGGCATCCTGCTCGTCTCGTTCGAGCTCGAAGAGGTGCTCTCGCTGTCCGACCGGATCCTCGTGGTCTACGAGGGCCGGATCGTCGCGGAGTACGGGCGCGACGTCTCGGAGGAGGAGCTCGGATTCGCCATGACGGGCGGGCGCGGGGAGGAGGCCGCCTGATGGCCTACGAGCCGCAGACGTCGACGACCGAGGGGGTGGGCGAGTGGTTCTCCTCCCGCATCGGCGGAATCCTCGTGCCGATCGCGGCGACCGTGCTCGCGTTCCTGATCGGCGGTCTCGTTGTCGCGATCACGGGGCACAACCCCATCACCGCGTACAAGGCGATCTTCGCCGGCACCGGGCTCAACTGGTTCTTCCCCTGGGTCACGGGCGAGACCCGGGAGGCGGCCGCCAACGACCTGCAGCAGACGCTCATCCTCATGGCCCCGCTGATCTTGACGGCCCTCGCGGTGGCGTTCGCCTTCCGCTGCGGGCTCTTCAACATCGGCGGCCAGGGCCAGTACTGGGTCGGGTTCAGCGCCGCGCTCTTCGTCGGAGCGCACCTGGAAGGGATGGCGCGCCCGCTGCACATCTTCCTCGCGCTCGCGGCGTCCATCGTCGCCGGGGCGATCTGGGGAGGGATCGCCGGCCTCCTCAAGGCCACTGTCGGTGCCCACGAGGTGATCACGACGATCATGCTCAACTGGATCGCCATCTTCGGAGGGACGTACCTGTACGAGATCGGCGGCCCGTTGCAGGGGCCGCAGGAGTCGATCCCGCGGTCCGACCAGATCTTCCCGTCGGCCGAGCTGTGGCCGATCTGGGGAAGCCTGCCCTCGCTCCACGCGGGCCTCTTCATCGCGCTCTTCGCACTCGTCGTCTACGCGCTGATCCTCAACCGCACGACGCTCGGGTTCGAGGTCCGCGCCGTCGGCTTCAACCCCGAGGCCGCCAGGTACAGCGGCATCTCGGTCGCGAAGAACTACTTCCTCGCCATGGCCATCGCGGGCGCCTTCGCCGGCCTCGCCGGGTCGGTCGACCTCCTCGGCTTCAAGTTCAGCGTCGACGTGGGCGACTACGGGACGAACTTCATCGCCTTCACGGGCATCGCGGTCGCCCTGCTCGGACGGACGAAGCCGGTCGGCATCCTCTTCGCGGCGCTGCTCTTCGCCGCGCTCGAGGTGGGGACGTCCACGCGACAGCTCGATCCCGAGGTGTTCGAGCCGGCGCTCGCGGTCGACCTCGCCACGATGATCCAGGCGCTGGTCATCTTCTTCGTCGGCGCGGAGCTCCTGATCGTCTACATCTGGCGGGCGCGGTCGCTCGTGCGCCGCGGCTCGGTCGCGCAGCCCGAGGGCTCGCCGTGAGCACCCAGCCCCAGGGCGTCACCGTCACCGACTGGGTGCGCAGGCTCACGGAGCCGCGGACGATCGCGATCATCGGGATCGCCTGCGGTGTCCTCGCATTCTGGTTCGCGCTCCCCCCGTGGACGTTCCGCTCGATCGGAGCGCCCGCCGCGGCCGGGTTCGTCGCGCTTGCGTGCGGCATCGGGGCTGTCCCGCGCGGCGAGCGGAAGCTCGGCTGGTGGGCCATCGGCCTGGGCCTTGCGGGGACTCTCGGCGCAGTCTGGCTACAGACGAAGAACGCGGACACCCTCGACAGCATCCTCACGACCGGCGTGATCGCAGCGACGCTCCGCTTCGCGACCCCGCTCGCGTTTGCCGCAATGGGCGGGATCTTCTCCGAGCGCTCCGGCATCGTGAACATCGGCCTCGAGGGGATGATGCTCATGGGCGCCTTCTTCGCCGTCTGGGGCTCCGTCTGGAGCGGCAGCTGGGTCGTGGGCCTGCTGATGGCGATGCTGTTCGGCGGGCTGCTCGCGCTCGTTCACGCCTTCTTCTGCATCCACCTCCGCGCCGACCAGATCGTGAGCGGGTTCGCGGTCAACTTCCTCGCGCTCGGCCTCACGGGCTTCTTGTACAGCTCGATCTATCCCGGCGGAATCGACCAGCAGGTCTCCCGCGTCCCGGACGTCGAGCTCAGCTTCCTCGACGACATCCCGGTCGTCGGCGACTTCCTCTACGGCGTCTTCGGCTCGCTCAACCTGCTCGTCTGGATCATGTTCGCCGTCGTGCTGCTCGCCTACATCGTGCTCTTCAAGACGCCGATCGGCCTGCGGATCCGCTCGGTCGGCGAGCATCCGAGGGCCGCCGAGACCGTCGGGATCTCGGTCTACCGCGTGCGCTACGCATCGGTCGTGACCTCCGGAGTTCTCGCCTCCCTCGGGGGCGCGTTCCTGTCGATCGGGTTCGTCGGCACCTTCACCGAGAACATGACGGCCGGTCGCGGCTACATCGCGCTCGCGGCGGTGATCTTCGGCAAGTGGCTGCCGGGGTGGGCCTTCGCGGCGACGCTCCTGTTCGGATTCGGCTTCGCGCTCGCCATTCCGCTCCAGCGCGAAGCAGGCATCTCGGAGAACCTGGTCTCCACCTTTCCGTACATCCTCACGCTCCTCGCGCTCGTCGGCCTGATCGGCCGGTCGATCCCGCCCGCGGCGGTCGGGCGGCCGTACGTCAAGGGCTAGGATCCCCGCCCGATGGTGAATCGCAAGGCCGTCTGGGCGCTTGTGTGCTCGCTCCTCGCGCTCGCAGCGCTCGGCGCGCTCGTGTACCTGGCGCGCCGCTACGACGAGGTGCGGGTGCTCGACGCGTTCATCACCGTGCCGATCGCGCTCGTGCTCTCGTTCGCCGGCGTGCTCCTGAACCGGCGCGCGAGGGCTGAGCACCAGCGAACGCTGGGGCGAAGCGGCAGCCGCGGTTTCCTCGCCTTCACGCGCGTCCTCGGGACGATCGCGTTCCTCGTGGCCCTGACTGCTGCGCTCGCCCTGGCCGTGTTCGCCGTCCTCGTCCTCGTGCTCGAGTAGCGGACGCCGAGAGGCGACCCCGCTACAATCGACGATTCGTGTTCGAGATCGGCAACAGCCTACGCGAGGCTCGTTTGCGGCAGGGTCTCGAGATTCCTCGGATCGAGGCGGAAACGAAGATCCGGGGCAAGTACCTCAGAGCCCTCGAAGAGGAGCAATTTGAGGTGCTCCCCGGAGACACGTACGTCAAGGGCTTCCTGCGGACGTACGCCGACTATCTGGGGCTCGACGGCCAGCTCTACATGGACGAGTACAACTCCCGCTTCGCGATGGCGGAGGAGATCTCGGTCTCCCAGTCCTCCGCCGCGCCGCGCAAGCGCGGCCGCCGGCGCATGGAGTCGAACCTCGTCGTCGTCGCGCTCGCGGGCATCGTCGCCGTGACGGTGCTCGTCGTCGTCGGCCTCGCGGGCATCGGCACGGGCTCGGACGACGACCCGCCGTTCCCGGGCACGACGACCGATACGACCCCCACGCAGGAGTCGTCCGGGGCGACCACGACCACCGAGGACGCGACGCCGACGCCGAAAGCGAAGCTCGTGCTCACGGCCGCTCGTGGCGACTCGTTCCTGCAGGTGCGAAACGGCGGCGTCGCCGGCAAGCTCCTCTGGGAGGGCACGCTCGAGCAGGGCCAGACGCAGCGGTTCCTCAAGTACCGCCGTCTTTGGATCGACCTCGACGACCCGCAGAACCTGGACGCGAAGCTGAATGGCCAGCAGATCGAGCTGCCCACTGACCCCGCGGTCGTGCTCGTCACCCCGGCGCGCGTCCGCGTCCTTTCGACCGGGACGTAGTGGAGCGCCCCCGAGCGGTCGTCGTCCTCACGGGCAGCGAGCTCGTGCGCGGCGACAAGGCCGACGCCAACGGCTCGTTCCTCGCCCGTGAGCTCACCGGGCTCGGCCTCGAGCCCGCGAGGATGCTGGTGGTCGGCGACGATCCGGCCGAGCTGGAGGCAGCGCTGCGCGAGGGTTTGGAGGCCGATCTCTGCGTGCTCTCGGGCGGGCTCGGACCGACCCACGACGACCGGACCGTGGAGATGCTCGCCCGTGTGGCCGGGCGCGAGCTGGTCGTGGACGCGACGCTGGCTGCCGAGATCGAGGGCGTCTCGCGCGCGGTCGCCGCACGCCTCGCGCGCCCGTATGCAGACTTCGAGCCGGGCGTCCGCAAGCAGGCTTCGCTTCCGGAGGGCGGGCGCTCGCTCGGCCTCGCCGGCACGGCGCCGGCGGTCGTCCTCGAGCACGACGGCAGGATGGCCGTCGCGCTCCCCGGGCCCCCCAACGAGCTGCGCCGGCTCTGGCCGCGCGTGCTCGAGTGCGCTGCGCTGAGGCAGCTCCTCGCGGATGTCGAGACGCCGACCCGGCGCGTCCTGCGCTTCTTCGGCCCGAGCGAGTCCGCGGTCGCCCGCGTCCTCGAGGAGACGGGCGGGGAAGCGGACGGGCTGGAGGTGACCGTGTGCGCACAGGATCTCGAGATCCGCGTCGACCTGTTCGAGCAGCGCGGGGCGGAGGAGGCGGTCACACGGCTGGACGCGGCCCTGCGGGAGCGCTTCGCGGACGACCTCTTCGCCGAGGACGAGCGGACGGTCGGCGAACTCGTCCTTGCACGCTGCCGGCGACTGGGCCTGACGCTCGCGACTGCCGAGTCCTGCACCGGCGGGCTCGTCAGCGCGCGGCTCACGGACGTCCCCGGCTCGAGCGACGTGTTCCTCGGAGGCATCGTCTCCTACTCGAACGAGGCGAAGATGCGGCAGCTCGGGGTGTCCCCGGAGGTCCTCGAGCGCCACGGCGCCGTCTCCGCCGAGGCTGCGGAGGCGATGGCCGAGGGAGCGCGGACGGCGCTGGGCGCCGACGCCGCCGTCTCCGTGACCGGCATTGCGGGGCCGGACGGCGGGACGCCGGAGAAACCGGTCGGACTCGTCCTCATCTCGGCGGTCACGCCGGACCGGGCGACGACCGAGCGGATCGTCCTCTCGGGCGACCGCGAGGCCGTGCGTGGGCGGGCGACGGCATTCGCTCTCCACACGCTCAGGCGCGTTCTGTGACATCCGGGCACACACGCGCATGACCTCGCCGGGTAGCGTCGAGGGGCATGAGCGCCTTCGCCTCTTCGCCGCCCTCCCGCTGCCCGAGGATACCGTCGGGCGCCTGGTCGCCTGGCAGGAGCGTGAGCTCACCGCCGCGAGAGAGGCCAGGCCGGTGCCACCCGGCAACCTCCACGTCACCCTTGCCTTCCTCGGCACACGACCGGCCTCGGATGTCGACGGGATCCTCGCCGTGCTCCGTGATGCCGCGAGCACGGCGGAGCGGTGCGTGCTTACGGCCTCGCGCTACCGGGAGACAAGGAGCGTCGCCATGCTCGTCCTCGACGACGAGGGTGAGCGCGCGACGAGGCTCGCTGAGAACGTGGGGGAGGGTCTGGAGCGTCTGGGCGTCTACGAGCGCGAGGGCCGAAGGTGGCTGCCGCACGTGACCGTCCTCCGCTTCCGCCGAGCGCCCCGTCTGCGTCCGCCGCTCCCCGACCTGGTGCCGATCAGTCCGTCCGAAGTGGCTCTCTATCATTCGGTGCTGCGGCCGTCCGGGGCGCAGTACGAGATTCTCCAATCGGTTCCTCTGGGAGGTTGACGCCTTGACCGACTCCACACGCGAAAACGCCCTCGACGCCGCGCTGAGCCAGATCGAGCGGCAGTACGGCAAGGGCTCGGTCATGAAGATGAGCGACCAGGCCCAGGTCTCCATCCCGTCCATCTCCACGGGCGCGCTCTCGCTGGACGTCGCCCTCGGCATCGGCGGCCTGCCGCGCGGCCGCGTCGTCGAGATCTTCGGCCCCGAGTCCTCGGGCAAGACGACGCTCGTCTACCACGTCATCGCCGAGGCGCAGCGGCGCGGCGGCATCTGCGCCTTCATCGACGCCGAGCACGCCATGGACCCCGCCTACGCCCGCCGGATCGGCGTGAACATCGACGACCTTCTCGTCTCGCAGCCCGACAACGGCGAGCAGGCGCTCGAGATCGCCGAGCTGCTCATCCGCAGCGGCGCGCTCGACGTCGTCGCCGTCGACTCGGTCGCGGCCCTCACGCCGAAGGCGGAGATCGAGGGCGAGATGGGCGACAGCCACGTCGGCCTGCAGGCGCGCCTGATGAGCCAGGCGCTCCGCAAGCTCGCGGGCACGCTCAACCGCACGGGGACGGTGGCGCTCTTCACGAACCAGCTCCGCGAGAAGATCGGCGTCATGTTCGGCAGCCCGGAGACGACGCCTGGCGGCCGCGCGCTCAAGTTCTACTCTTCGGTCCGCCTCGACATGCGGCGTATCGAGACCCTGAAGGAAGGCGTCGAAGCCATCGGCAACCGCGTCCGCGTCAAGGTCGTGAAGAACAAGGTGGCTCCGCCTTTCAAGCAGGCCGAGTTCGATGTCATCTACGGCGAGGGCATCTCCTGGGAGGGCAGCGTCCTCGACGTCGGCCTCGAGCGGAAGCTCGTCCAGAAGTCGGGCTCGTATTTCAGCTTCGCCGACGAGCGCCTCGGGCAGGGCCGGCAGAACGCGACCGCCTTCCTCCGGGAGCATCCGGACGTCTGCGACGGCATCCTCCGCGCCGTCCAGAACGAGCTCGGCCCCGATGCGATCGTCTCGTCCCGGCTCCTGCCGGTGGATGAAAGCGCGAAGGCCGCGCCTCGGGCTTCCGACCCGGAGGACGAGGACGAGGTCGAGGCGAAGGCCGAGAAGGCCGCCGCGGCGAGCTGAGCCTGTGGGGCAGGCGCCCCCGACGTTGACGGCAGTCCGGCGGGTCGGCCCCGGACGCGTGGAGCTGGAGCTCGACGGAGCCCGCTGGCGGCGCGTGCCTGACGCCGTCGTCCTCCGCTGCGGCCTTGCCCCCGGCATCGAGCTCGACCGCCCGCTGCTGCGCTCGCTCGGCCGCGAGCTGCGCCGGGCCGAGGCGCTCGACGCTGCCGCACGGACTGTTGCGCACCGGGACGTTTCGAGCCGCAGGCTTCGCGAGCGCCTCGAGGCCCGCGGCGTGCGCGCCGCGGCCGCCGAGACGGCCGCGGCCACGCTCGAGGGCGCGGGGGTCGTCGACGACGCGCGCTCGGCGAGGGCCCGGGCGTCCGCGCTTGCGAACCGGGGCTGGGGCGACGCCGCGGTGGCGGCGCGCCTGACGAGCGAGGGCTATGGGAGCGAGAGCGTCGCAGCGGCGATCGAGCAGCTCGCCCCGGAGGAGGAGCGCGCCCGCGCGCTTGCCGCCAGGGCCGGCGACCCGCAAGGCGCCTGGAAGCTCATGTCGCGCAGGGGATTTGCCTACGAGACGATCGAAATTGTGGTCGGCCTGCTGGACGAGGACCGCTGACGACGGTTACCATAGACCTCTTCTAGCCATGAATTGCCTGCATCGGAACGGCTTTTCGCCGAATCGGACTGGGACCGACATTCACCTCGACAACGAACACGTAACGATCCGCAGCACCTTGGTGGGAGGGAGTACCCGGGCGGAGACCTAGTCCGCGCGGGGCGTGCCTGCGGGCGCCGATTCACCGAAACCGCCGTTCCTACGGGGCCAAACGTAGGAGCGAGCAATGGGAACTTCCATCGGCCTCCTGATCCTCGGGATCGCGCTCGGTGCGGTTGCGGGCGGCCTCCTGGGTACGCGTACCATGGTCTCACGCCGCGCCGCGGCGGCCGAGGCCGAGCGCGAGCGCATCACCGCGGACGCCGTTCGGGACGCCGAAGCCGTGCGCCGCGAGGCTCAGGTCGAGGCGCGCGAGCAGGCGATCAAGCTCCGCGCCGAAGTCGAGCACGAGCTCCGGGACAAGCGCTCCGAAGTCGCCAAGATCGAGGAGCGGGTCATCACGAAAGAGGAGGAGATCGACGGCAAGCTCACGGAGATCGAGCGCCGCGAGCAGGGGATCCTCGACCGCGAGGTGCACCTCAAGCAGCTTCAAGAGGAGACGAAGACGGCGAAGGACGAGCAGATGAAGGAGCTCGAGCGCATCTCCGGACTGACGGTCGAGGAGGCCAAGCGGGTCGTGCTGGAGCGGTCGGAGGAGCTCGTCCGCCACGACCTCGGGCGCATGGTGCGCCAGCTGGAAGAGGAGGCCCGCATGGACGCCAAGCGCCGCGCGCGCAACCTCGTCGCGGACGCCCTCCAGCGCGTGGCCGCGAGCCACGCCGCCGAGACGACTGTCTCGATCGTCGAGCTTCCCTCGGATGACATGAAGGGGCGGATCATCGGCCGCGAGGGCCGCAACATCCGCGCGCTCGAGAACCTGA
>CAWESB010000008.1:0-141436 GCA_963811635.1 uncultured Actinomycetes bacterium | reverse complement strand
GCGGGGCAGGGTACGCCCGAACTGCCGTTTGCTTCTAATTCGCCCCACCGAGCCAGCACCTCGCTCGCCACTCGAGCCCGCGCCGGTCGACGATCTCGGCCAGCGCAGCCGCCGCAGGCTTCGGCCGTCGACCCCAAGCTCGACGTCGCTTTTGCGTGGATCTCTAGCTCTGCGCGGGCCAAGGGCATACGATCCTCGCGGCGTGGCTGACGAGGAACCTGAGGGCTTCGAAACGAGTCCAGAGAGGAGAGCGGAGCCTCAATGGGAGCCGGACTCTGATGAGGGCAGCTACGCGTGGGAGCCACCGCCGGACATCGAGGCGGCGATCGCGATTCTGATCCGGAACGGCTACGCGGTCACGCCGCCGCCGGACAGCGTTGCGGACATCGACGAGGCCTCACCCTTCTGATCGACTACGGCTACACCGTCACGCCGCCCCAAGACTGAGCCTTGTTGTGATCTGCGACCACAAGGACTGCGAGCGCACCGACGCGACCCCGGTCTACATGACGCTGCGGAGCCGGGTGGGCGAGGTTAAGGACAAGTGCACCTACCACTTCTGTCTTGAGCACCGGGAGCAACTCTTTGCCTGGAGAAGACCCGGACGCTGCCGCCGGAGGAATGGTTCGCCCCGGGCTTCGTGCCCGATGTCCGCTCTTAGACTCGGCCGCCCTGCACCGTGCGGCCGAGGCACGCACCGAGGCACGCACGCGGTGCGCATTTCCGGCATCCCTGGCACACCTGACC
This sequence comes from uncultured Actinomycetes bacterium, assembly GCA_963811635.1. Lineage (GTDB taxonomy): Bacteria > Actinomycetota > Thermoleophilia > Gaiellales > Gaiellaceae > JAIBJN01. Next base: position 140,689 of record CAWESB010000008.1, on the reverse strand, counting down.
CGCTCAACCATGCGGATTTCGCTCTACGCCAGCGGCTGAGAATGGGCCGGGCTGGATTCGAACCAGCGACCTTGGGATTAAAAGTCCCCTGCTCTGCCAGCTGAGCTACCGGCCCGCGCGAAGCGAGTGTAGCCAGGGGCGGCAGCTATCCTTGCTCCGCCTCGGCCCCCATCGACTAGCGGCCCAGGTCACGGCCCTTTCAAGGCCGTAGCGCGGGTTCGAATCCCGCTGGGGGCACCTGGGCGGTTAGCTCAGTTGGGAGAGCGCCTGCCTTACAAGCAGGAGGTCGCTGGTTCGAGCCCGGCACCGCCCACCTCAAGTCCCGCGCCGGCAGGGTGCGGTCCACCCCTCTAAGACTGGAAGGGGCGCCCGGAGAGAGACGTCCGTCGGGAGCGCCTATTCCATGTTGGCATGCTCGCCGCGGAGGAGCTGGTAGGCGAGGGCTCCGAGAGCCGCGCCGATCGGAGGAGCAACCAGGTAGAGCCACAGGTCGTCGAATTCGCCGGCCGCCAGCGCCGGGCCGAGCGAGCGCGCGGGGTTCATCGAGCCGCCGCTGACCGGCCCGCCGACGAGCGCGCCCAGCGCGACCGTCCCGCCGACCGCGATCGCCGCCGCCTCTCCGACCGCCCGGGTGTCGGTGGCCACGGCCATGATCACGAGCATGAGGAAGAAGGTGAGCACCACCTCCCACAAGAAGCTCTGGCCCACCGACCCCGACGGCTCGGTCGCCCCGACGCCGGCCACGTCACCGAGCGACGCACGCAGCACGAGTGCGGCCGCGATCGCGCCCGCGCACTGCCCGAACCAGTAGGCGCCGACCAGACGCCGGGGGAACTGGCGGCCGAGCGCGAAGGCGAGCGACACGGCCGGGTTGAGATGCGCGCCCGAGATGTGGCCGAGCGCATAGATCATCACCGCGATCACGAGCCCGAAGGCCAGCGCGATTCCCACCTGGCCGAAGGCCGCGTACTTCGCTGCGACCATGATCGCCCCGGCGCCGAAGAAGACGAGCGCGAAGGTACCGAGCGCCTCGGCGGCGACCCGGCGGGCGAGCTGCATCAGCCCTCGTCCGCGAGGAGCTCGGCGAGGAGCGCCTGGACGCGGGTGTCGAGCTCGTCTCGGATCGCCCGCACCGTTTCGAGATCCTGCCCCGCCGGATCGGGGAGATCCCAGTCGACATAGCGCTTACCGGGATAGACCGGGCAGGCGTCGCCACACCCCATCGTGATGACGGCGTCAGCGGCGCGCACGGCTTCGTCGGTGATCGGCTTGGGGACTTCCTCGCTGAGGTCGATCCCCAGCTCGGCCATCGCCTCGACGACGGCGGGGTTGATCGTCTCGGCCGGGTCGGAACCGGCCGAGCGCACGCGCACCTTGCCTTCGGCCCGGTGGTTCAGGAGCCCGGCGGCCATCTGCGAGCGACCCGCGTTGTGGACGCAGACGAAGAGAACCTCCGGCCGCGCGCCCTTCAGCAGCACCCTGCATTCGCCGCCGGCTCGACGACCGGCAGGCCCTTGGCGGCCGGGTCGTCCGGCTTTCGCGCCTTGACGATTGCGCCGTGGATCCCGTCCGTCACCTCATGCGTGAAGATGACCTCGACGCCCTCGAAGCCGGCGGCCTCGAGCCCTGCCCTGTACTCGCCGATGGAGAGCGCTCCCGCGATGCAGCCGGCGAAGTCGCCTCGCTCGAGCCGCTCCTCGGGGCTGAGGCGATCTTCGGCGACGACGTCGGTGATCCCGATCCGCCCACCGGGGCGAAGCACGCGCGCCATCTCGGTGAGGACGGCCGGCTTGTCGGCCGACAGGTTGATGACGCAGTTGGAGATGACGACGTCGACGGAGTCGGCGGGGAGCGGGATCGCTTCGATCAGGCCCTTGAGCAGATGGACGTTCGGCATGCCGGCGTCGCGGACGTTCCGCTGCGCGAGCGCGAGCATCTCGTCGGTCATGTCGAGGCCGTAGGCCACGCCGGTGGGGCCGACGCGCTTCGCCGAGAGGATGACGTCGATGCCGCCGCCGGAGCCGAGGTCGAGCACGACCTCGCCCTCGTTCAGATCGGCGACGGCGGTCGGGTTGCCGCAGCCCAAACTCGCGAGCGCCGCCGCGTCCGGGAGCTCACCGCGGTCATCGGCCGAGTAGAGAGCCTCGCCGAAGCCACCGGGCGGGTCGTTCTCGCAGCACGAGCCGCTGCCGCAGCCCGCGCCTTCCGTGACCGTGCGTGCGGCCTCGGCATAGCGTTGCCGAACCTGCTCGCGAATCGCGTCTTTCGTATCCATGCTCAACGAACGACCTCCGGGAAATCGACGAGGCCGGCGAGACCCGCCACTGCCTCTGGGTTGAGCGAGAAGTAGGCCCACTTGCCGCGTTGCTCGCGCTCGAGGAGGCCCGCGTCGGTCAGCTTCTTCAGGTGGTGGCTCGCGGTCGCCTGGCTCAGCCCGAGAGCCGGGTGGAACTCGCAGGCGCAGACGGCCTCCTCGCGAGTCGCGAGCATGTTCACGATCTTGACGCGGGCAGGGTCGGCCAGCGCCTTGAAGAGCATGGCCGTCGCCTCGGCCTCGGCATCGGAGAGCGGAGAGGAGGCGAGGGGCTGGCAGCAGTCGATCAGCTCGAGCGTCGACATATCGATCGATATCGTAACGATCTTTGTCGATATGTCAACACCCGGCCGCGGAACCTAGTCGGATCCCTCCTTCGGGCTTCCCCTCAGAACCGTGGTGGCGACCCTGAGCCCGAGACGGCCCGGCAGGAGAACGACGTCGATCGCCTGGCCGACCACACCGCCTCCGGGCACCTGCTCCTCGATCGTCTCGACGATGTCCTCGGAGGCCTCCAGCAGGTCCTCGCCCATGTCGGCGGCTTCGTCCGCGAGCGAGCCCACGGCGGCGGCGACCTGGGCTGCGACCGCCTCGGCGAGCGCCCCCGCAAGGCGTTCGATCGTGTCCCGCAAGGCCTGCTCCGCCTCGTCGCGCGAGGCCTGGAGCGGGTCCACCGCCTCGCCCCGGTCGGAACCGATCATCCGCCACCATTCGATGCCCGAAGCGCGACCGGCCCGAGCCAGCAGCACGACGAGAATCACGACGCCGACCGCAAGCCACGCGACCGCCAGGACGAGAGCCGCCAGCCAGCTCGGAAGAATCGACGAGAGCCCGCTGACGGCGGCCCAGTTGGCCAGCGCGAAGGCCGCGGCGAAAGACAGCACGCAGACGACCGCTGCCGCGACGTGGAGCACGGCCCGCCGGAGCTCCGGGACCCGCCGCGACGCGCTGAGCGCGGCTTCGTGGAGGGCCAGCCGGCTCGCGTCACGCCCGAGCTGCTCGACGAGCTCGGAGACCGATTCGTCCTCGCCGCCCGAGTGCTCCCGCTCCTCCGACACGCGCCGGAACCCTACCCGCGCCGGGACGCAGGTGGGTCGCGAATGGATCGAGTGGCTTCATCCCTGCAAACGTCCGAGAGCGGTCCTGCCAACCCACTACGATTCCCCCGTCTCCGAGCACGGCTGGGAACCCCTCTCCGGCGCCCGCTGGCGCCACCGGCTTCCGCGCCGCGGGCCCTACGACCGCGAGCAGATGCTGCTCGAGTTCGCGCGCGGGAAGCGAGTCGTGCACGTCGGCTTCGTCGACGAGCACCGCCTCGAGACGAAGGTCGACCGGGGCACGTGGCTGCACGCCCGGCTTGCGGAGACAGCCTCGTCGCTCGTCGGGCTCGACGTCGAAGAGGAGGGAGTGCGCTGGTCGCTCGAGCGGGGGTTCGAGGCCCACGCCGTCGACGCCCAGTCGCCCGAGGCCGTGGCCGCCCTCGGGCTCGAGCCGGCCGACGTGGTCATCGCGGGGGAGATCGTCGAGCACCTCGACGCCCCGGGCCCGTTCTTCCAGGCCATGCGGGAGCTCGTCAAGCCCAACGGCCTCCTGGTCGTGACCACCCCGAATGCCTACCGGCTGCTCAACTTCCTCGCGCCGGTGGGCGGCGTCGAGCTGGTGCACCCCGACCACACGGCCTGGCACAGCCCGCACACGCTCGCCAACCTGCTCGTACGCAGCGGCTGGGAGCTGGAGGGGGCGGCGTACTATCAGAACCCGGCCCCGCGCCTGACGGGCGTCGTCGGGGCCCTGGTCCGCTGCGGCCGCGCCGCCTTCGTCCTCTTCGGCCGCCTCGCCCCGTACTGGAGCGACGGCATCGTCCTCTGGTCGCGTCCCCGGAAGCCCGGCGCTCCCGGCTAGTATTGATCCGCCCGAGGGGGCGTAGTTCAGTTGGTTAGAACGCCGGCCTGTCACGCCGGAGGTCGCGGGTTCGAGTCCCGTCGCTCCCGTTCCTCGCTAGCGCCCGAAGCCAGACGTCGCGCGGAGTTATCGCGGCCTCCACTCGCGAAATTGTCGAGGTCGACGGCTGCCCACCGGAGGCCGGGCGCGGGCCTCTAGCCGGTCCAGAGCGGCGTCCTCGAAGTCGCGGGGCGACGTGGCCGTAGGTGTCGTCGATGACCTTGGCCGAGCAGCCCAGCAGCCGGGCTGAACTCGAAGATCGAGATGCCGGCCGCGAGGGCCCTCCGTGGCGAAGGTGTGGCGCAGGAGGCACGCGGCCCCGCTTCACGACCCCGGCCGCATCAAGCGTTCACGTAGCGCGAGGACGCGCTCGGGGTCCGCGTCCTTCGCCGCTAGGTAGCGCTCGCCGGCGGCGGCGATGGCGCGCAAGCGCCACTTCCGCGGTTAGCGAGCTAGCTCAGACGTCTCATCCGGCTCGCAGTCTCGCCCACCAAGTGGCCGATGGCAATAGGTCGCGCTAGCTCAGCCGCACGGCGACTCGCTGAGCACGTGGCCAAGCCCGCAAGCGACACCGCGGCGAGCAAAACCGCTGCCCTTCTCAGAGAAGGGCAGCTCGGAGTCTCGTTGCTCAGCGCTGAACAGGCGGCAGGTCCGGTCCCTTGTCCGGTCGGCCGGTCTGCGATTCAATCGCTCCGTGGGCCGCGCGCGCGGTGTGCTTTCTTGCCTCGACACCGTTGCTCGGAACGGAGACCTCCGGCGCGTCCAGCTTGCATGGGGCGGGGCGATCACGGCCGAGTGGGCGCACTTCGTCGCGCTCGGTGTGTTCGCCTACGACGCGGGTGGAAGCGTCGCGGTTGGCATCGCCGGGCTCGTGCGCATGCTCCCTGCCGCGCTGATCGCGCCGTTCGCCTCCTCGCTTGGCGATCATTTCCGGCGCGAGCGCTTCCTGCTCGCGATTTTGCTGATCGGCGCTAGCGCGCTCGGCAGCTCGGCGATTGCATTCTTCGTCGGCCCGAGTGAGTTCCTGATCTTCGCGCTCGCCGGCGTCGTCGGAGTTGCCTCGACGCTCATCCGGCCGGCACAGCAGGCGTTGCTGCCATCTCTTGCGAGGACGCCTGAGGAACTGATCGCGTCGAATGGAGCGACGTCGACGATCGAAAGCCTTGGGACGTTGATCGGCCCGCTCCTCGCGGGGGTACTCGTCTCGGTGGCAGACGTCGGTACGGTCTTCGCGCTCGGAGGCGGTGCCTTTCTTGGCGCGGCGATCCTCCTCGCCCGAGTGCGAGTTGAGGGCCGAATCGACGCTGCCGAGCAGTCGGCCTTCGACAGCGCGCTGAACCTCGCCCTGGCCGGCTACCGCCTGGTTGCGCGAACGGCGCGGCTCCGTCTCATCATCGGCCTCATCATCGCGCAGACGTTCGTTCGGGGCTGTTTGAACGTCCTCGTCGTCGTCGCTGTTTTTCGCGTCTTCGACGCGGGGGCAGGAGCCGTCGGCTACCTGACCGCCGCGATCGGGATCGGCGGCGCCATCGGAGCCCTCGCGGCGATCTCTATGAAAGGGGTGCGCCTTGCGACGCCATTCGGGCTCGCGCTCGTTTTCTGGGGCCTCCCGCTCGTGCTGCTGGCAGTGGCGCCCGACCCGATCGTTGCGTTCCTCCTGCTCGCTGTCGTCGGCGCCGCAAACAGCGTCGAGGACGTAGCCGTCTTCACGCTGCTTCAGCGAATCGTTCCGAACGACCTCCTCACGCGGGTCCTCGGCGTCCTCTGGGGGCTTGCCATGGGCGCGGTCGCCATAGGTTCGATCTTCGCGCCCGTGCTGGTCTCGGCGCTCGGGCCACGTTCCGCATTCGCGGCCGCCGGGGCCGTCTTGCCTGTGCTCGTCGTATTGACCTGGCGCCGGCTCGTGGAAATCGACCACACCTTCACGGTGCCCGCCACCGAGCTTGCGCTCATCGCCCAAGTGCATATTTTCGAGCCGCTTTCGCTGGCTGCAAAGGAGCAGATCGCGGCTGAGCTGGTTTCGGTATCCGTCGCGGCAGGCGACCTCGTGATCCGCGAAGGTGAGCAGGGAGACTGCTTCTATGTCGTCGCAGGCGGCGAGCTCGAAGTGAATGCCGAAGGTCTCCATAGGGAGGCCGGCCCGGGCGATTACTTCGGCGAGATCGCCCTCATGCGGGACGTGCCCCGAACTGCGACGGTCAAGGCGACCGTCGACTCGAAGCTCTTCGTACTCGGGCGCGATGCGTTCCTGCGTGCCGTCACCGGCCGTCCTTCCATGGAGGCCGCCACGTCAGTCGTCGAGGCGCGCCTCGCCGCGACCGATGAACACCTTCGCCTTCGCTGAATGAGGCACACGATCGTCAGCCAAACTTCTGCCCGGCACTGGTAGCTCATGTTCCCGGATGAATCTGACAGCTGAGAGACGCACTGTGGCGCACGTTCTTGGCAAGTGTTTGGCAAGTTGCGCCTAGCATCCGGCGGAATCGAATGGCCTAGTGAGGCGGGCTGACGGCGTATGAAACCTGAGATTGCTTCCCGGGAGTGCCTACGTTTCCTCGCCGTTCCGGCCTGTCACGCCGGAGGTCGCGGGTTCGAGTCCCGTCGCTCCCGTTCCTTGAAGTGCCTGCACCCGTCGCGAAAGTGGCGGCTGCGTGGGCGCCACGGGTGGCGCGATCGTGCCCCTGTTGTGCCCTAGACGGGAGTTACAGGCTGTCGCTTGTGCCGCCACCCCGTCGGCGGCGCCGCCGGCCGAGCATTCTGAGGCTATGAGAAACTGCGACCCATGAAGCTGAGACCCGTGCTCGTCACCGCAGCCTTCTTCGCCCACGCAAGGCCAAGTAATGCGGACGGTTGTATGGACGGACGGCAGTTGTAACGCCGAGGGGGTCGCTGGCAGGAACGATGATGGAGAGTGGGTGTTGGATCCTGACGGAGTGGGGGATACCCCCTGCCCCTCGGACGTGACGCTTCTTCCCGGCCTCGGAACGGCTTAAAGACGGGCAGCCGTTCAGCGAGAATTTTCGCTGCCACCCTCGACCATTTCGGCCTGCTTCCGCGCGTGGATCTCGATATGCCACTCGATCTGCGCCAGCTCGGCGAGCGCGAGCATTTTGTCGCCGGCCTCGATCCCTCGGCGGCAGCGGTCGACGCTGTCGAAGACCATGAGGTACAGGGCGTAGTCCCAGTCGGACTCGGTCGCCATGCCCGCACCGTGGCCCGGGGGAGGATGGTCGGCTACTGACCGTCGGGGGAGGATCAGCCCCTCGGCGGAGTAGCGATCCGGCCGGCGATCCCAGCGCCGGCTCCGTCGTTCCGTTCGCCAGGGCTCAATAGGGCTTGCGGAGCCTGAGCCGTGGCTACTCAGCCGGTGCCCACGAGCCGCGTCTCCGTCGTGCTGGAGGACTTCTCTGCTGTTGCCTTGGCGCCGTTCGTGCGCGGTAGGAAGAGGAGGGCGAGGACCGCCCCGGCGAGGGCGATGCCGGCGGAGATGACGAGTGCGTGGTCGACCCCCTGCGTGAACGCTGCTCTCACGGAGTGGAGCAGTGCTTGCGAGTGCGTCTGACCAGCGACGGCGACGCCGCCGAAGATGCTGCCTCGAACTTCGACCGCCGCGGGCGCGGGCAGGCCTGCCAGGTCGAGATGCGCGAGGTACGTTGCGGTGAGCGCGCTGCCGAGGATGGCGGCGCCGAGCGGCCCACCGGTCTTGTTGAGGGCCTGCATGACGGCCGAGCCGACGCCACTTCGTTCCTGTGGGATCTCGGCGAGTGCCGACGATGCGGTCGTCGCCATGGTGACGCCCATGCCGGCGCCGACGAGCGCCATCCAGGCGGCGACGAAGCCGGTGCCCGAGGTGACGCCGGTGCCTGTTCCGAGCAGCAGCCCCGCCGCGAGCAGGACGAAGCCGGTGGCGACGGTGAGCTTGGCGCCGATGCGACGTGCAATCCGGTCAGCGGGAAGCGCGCCGGCGATGAGGCCACCGATCAGGGGCAGCAGCCGCAGCCCGGATCCCATCGGATCTGTGCCGAGCACACCCTGGAAGTACTGAGGCATCGTGAACGAGACGCCGATCAGGGAAAGGATCGCCACCGACTGCAGGGTCACGCCCCAGGTGAAGGAGGCCGAGCGGAACAAGGCCGGGTCGACGAGTGGCTCGCCGCCCTGTCGGCTCAGTCGTCGTTCCCAGCCGAAGAAGGCGAGGAGCAGAGTGATCCCGACGAGTATCGGGACCAGCCCGCGGGCGCCTATCCAGCCATGGTGGCCGGCCTCGATGAGGCCGTACGTCAGGGCGACGAGGCCGGTCACCGAGGCGGCGACTCCGATCACGTCGACGGCCGGCCGGTGGCTCGGGCGGACGTCCGGCACGAGCGCGAGGACGGCGCCAAACCCGACCACTGCGACCGGAACGTTGATGAGAAAGACCCAGCCCCACCAGAAGTGAGTGAGGATCCAGCCGCCGAGGATCGGCCCGATCGGCAACGCGAGGAAGTTCGCGGCCGCCCAGATCCCGACCGCCTTCGGCCGCTCCTCCTCATCGAAGAGGACGGTCAGTGCGGAGAGCGCCATCACCACCACCCCCGCGCCGGCGAGGGCGAGCAGCGCGCGGGCGGCTATGAACGTGCCGGGCGAGGGTGCGAACGCGCAGGCCGCCGAGCCCAGCCCGAAGAGCGCCAGCGCAGCCAGCATGACCTTTTTGCGGCCGTAGCGATCGCCAAGCAGGCCCGCGGGGAGCATCGCTGCCGCCAGCACGAGCAGGTACCCGGACTGAAACCACTGCAAGTCGGACTCCGACGCGTGCAGCGACCCGGCGAGCGTGGGCAGGCCAACGCTCAGCACCGTCGCGTCCAGACCCACGGCGAGCACGGCCAGCGTCACCGCACCCAGCGCCCACCACCGTCGCGAACCGGTCTCGTATCCGAGCGCTACATCCACTCGGATGCTCCTCTGCTCTGTGCCGGCCCGGACGTGAGATCGCCCGTGGCGTCCTGCTCGACTCGAGCCGAACGCCCGGACAGGAACGAACCCCAGTCGAACGATCCCTCACAGATGAAGCGCACCAGCTCGATCTCGTTCCTGGTCAAAGCGGGCAAGGCGTCACTGGCCTCGATCTCCGAGCGCAGGTGTTCCCTGACGGCGGTTGCGGTGAAGTCCCGCAGGAAGTGCCTCACGCCCTTCATCGACTCGTCCGGCCGAGAGCCACGCCGGCTCCGGTCACCCACACCAGGAGCAGCGGCCCGGACACGAACACCGCCTGAGCAAGCGTCGTGCTCAGCAGCAGGTAGCCGGCGCCGGAAGCGATGAGCGCGACCGTCAGAACGGCCGCGACGTAGCCCAGCCAGCGGGGAAGCACGGCTCGGCGAGACAGCCCGGCGGCGGCTAAGGCCATGGCGGCCAGCGCGAACATCTTGACGCCGTCCATGCGGTTGATCACGTCGAAGAGGCGGCCGGCGCCGTCGATCTTCCCGTCAGGAGCGAACGAGCCGGCAAGCAGCAGCCCTAGGCCGCACTGAGTCAGCGAGAGAGCGACTGCGGTCAGACCGGCGGCCACCGCGACTCGCCCGAGCTGCGCCGCTCCGCGCCGGCGAGCGGCCATGTCGAGTGCTATCAGCACGACGGCCAGGGCGATCGCAGCAACGCCCTCGATCAGCACGTACTGCGTCATTGCCGCACCCTGGTGCGCGCTGTAGGTGGCGACGACCTTGACGTTCGTAGCGGCCACATCGAGATTCGAGGGCCACACCGCCAGGCCGAGCAGCCACGCTGCGGTGTAGGCGACGCCGGCCACGGCCGGTGCCGTAATCCGGCGGCGACGCCCGATGGACATCCTGGGCGCGGTCGCTGTGGCGTGGGTTGGCATGTTCGGCTCTCCTCCCGGTCGTGGTGAGCTCCAGCGACGAGCCCATCGTCTCCCCGGTGAATCGCCACGGAGATCGTCCGATCGGTGGGTTGGGCGGTCGGCTCGGAGTGTGGAAACGGCGGAGCCCGAAGTCATGCAGAGCCCGGGAGGCGCGACCGGACCTGCCAATCCTGGCCGACCGAATCAAGAAGGCCGCAGGGCTGCGGCCTTGAGGGGGACGCGCCGGCGCGACCGGGCCGTCTTTGGGTACCGCCTCAGGATCCCACCGGCAAACCGTCGGTCGACGGTGACGGCCCTTTCGTCCTGGTCGACGTCGCGGCGTTCCGGTTTCAACGTTGGGACCCGCCACGTTTCCGGCTGTCCGGTCGGCGTCGTTCCGAAGGCGCGGTGTACCTGCCGCGAGGTCGCGTCTGGCGCGAGGCGCGAAGCCGGGCTAGGCGTTCGACAACGGCAAGTGATTCCGCTTTGGGAGGCGAACGAGAGCCCCATACGGCAAGGCCAAAGCGAGCGGGTACCACGTCCCGAGGATGAGGAAGAGGTGGAGTAGGACGATGGGGCTGAGAAGTAGGGCGAGGGCCCGTAGCCGCACCCCGGATACCCGTTGCGCGATTCTCCGCAGCAGGAAGAGGTACGCGACGCCACTCGGCAGAGCGGGCACGAAGATCAGTAGTCCAAAGAAGAGCGCCAAGGCGAGCGCGTCGACGAAAATTACGTCCGCGCTTTTTCCATCGTCGGTGAACAGACCAGAGAGGGAGAAGAGCAGAACGCCGATGAAGATCGTCGCTGCCAGTAGGAGAAGGTTGGTACGGAGCCGAAGGCTTGCGGAAGGTCGGCGGACCTGGGTCGGACTCACAGAACGCATCTTCGTCAATGTGTCGGTCAAACTTGAGGACGCCATGGTGCGCGCTTCGCGAGCCGGCTGCGGGGGAGCAGTAAAGGCGTTGGGGGCCCGTAGACTCGGGCCCCCAACGCGTAGAGGACTACGGGTTCGGCCAGGACGACCAGACGGAGCACATGCCCGCGCGGTCGGCTGGGTCCGGACTGGTTGCGCGTCGCGCTCAGCCGCTGGGCGGGATGTTCTGGTTCATGCGAAAGAAGTTGTGCGGGTCGTAGCGGTCCTTGAGCGCGACCAGCCGGTCGTACTTCGCGGCGCCGTAGGCCTGTCGAACGCGGTCGGGCCCCTCGTCGCCGAGGAAGTTGACGTAGACGCGGTCGCGCGCGTGGGGCTGCAGGGCGTCGAAGAAGTCGCGCGCCCAGGCGGTGTGCCGGTCGCCTTCTGGGTCGTCTTCGGTCCAGACAGCGTTGATGACGAGGTTGTGCGTGGCGTCGCGCTGGCTGAAGGCGGATGCGTCCTCTGGCACGCGACCGAGCGATCCGCCGAGCTGGAGGATGATGGTGTACGAGCGTGGCGACGTGATGCGCGAGGTGTCGTCGATGAGCGTGTCGATCGCCTCATCGGTGAGCGGCGGCAGCTCGACGGACTTCCAGTAGCGGTGCCAGCCGTGCGGCACGAGCGGGTCGAACATCGACTGCAGCGCCAGGTACGGCTTGGGCTCGAGCCGATCGACGATCGGGCTGCCGAACTCTTTCAGCGGGCGGACGACCTCGGCCCCGTCCTCTGGCGGTCCGGCGTAGCACGCGCCGACCATGACTATCGGCTCGCCGTGCACCTCCTCGGGCAGGAACGGCAATGGCGGCGCGAGCTCGAGCTCGACGATCGTCGTCAGCTCGTCGGGCGCGGTGGCGGCGAACTCGCGGTAGAAGCGCAGCACCTCCGGGGCGTCGTGGAGGTGGTGGAAGATCGGCCCCGCGAGTACGATCGGCCCAACCGGGTGCAGGCGGTACTCGAACGACGTGACGATGCCGAAGTTACCGCCGCCGCCGCGCACCCCCCAGAACAGATCGGGGTTGTGGTCCTCGCTGGCGATGACGAGCTCGCCGTCCGCGGTAACGAGGTCAACGGAGAGCAGGTTGTCGACCGTCGCCCCGTACTTGCGCGTCAACCAGCCGATCCCGCCCCCCAGGGTCAGCCCCGAAATGCCCGTGTGGCTCACGATTCCACCCACCGTCGCAAGCCCAAAGAGCTGGGTCTCGCGGTCGAACTCGCCCCACAACACGCCCGCTTCGGCGCGCGCCGTCCTGGCTTGTGGGTCGGCGTGAATGCCTTTCATTGGCGATAGGTCGATCACGAGGCCACCGTCGCACAGCGCGTGACCGCCGACCCCGTGGCCACCGGAGCGCACCGCGACGAGCAATTCGTGCTCGCGCGCGTAGCGAACGGCCGCGACCACGTCGGCGACGCCGGCGCAGCGCGCGATGCCGGCCGGCCGGCGGTCGATCGCGCCGTTCCAGATCCTGCGACCGGTGTCATAGCCGACGCTCGCCGGCAGCAGCAGCTCGCCGCGCAGCGCGCCCCCCAACTCGTCGAGCCCCTCGGTCTCGCGCGGCGGCGTCCGTATAACACTCATCGTCGTCCCCCTTTGCTCGTTGCCCGCACGGGAGTTGTCGTCTCGGTAGTCATGTGGGCCACGGTAGGCCCGGGCGTGTCCGTGCGGCTAGACCGAGATTCGGACCAACCGGTCCGAGATTCGCACCAACCGGTTCGGATTTCGAACCTGCTGCGGACGGCGGTCTACCATGGTTGGCGCGATGCGAAGCTACGCCCAGTACTGCCCGATCGCCAAGGCAAGCGAGATCCTCGGCGACCGCTGGACGCTCTTGATCGTCCGCGAGATGCTCGGTGGCACTACAGGCTTCAACGAGCTACAGCGCGGCCTGCCAGGGATCTCGCGCTCGGTCCTCACTGACCGCCTGCGCTCGCTGGAGCGGGCCGAGGTCCTCGCGCGGCGAACCGGGCCCAAAGGCAGGACGCTCGAGTACCAGCTGACGCCCGCCGGGCGTGACCTAGAGCCAGTCGTCCAGGCGCTCGGGGAGTGGGGGGTGACCTGGTCGTTCGCTGATCCGCGCCCCGAGGAGCTAGACCCTGACCTCTTGATCGTCTGGATGGCCCGCCATGTGCATCGCGAGCAGCTTCCCCTCGGCCGAACCGTGATCAAGTTCGACTTTCGCAATCCGGCCAAGCGCTACTGGATGGTGCTCGAGCCCTCGGAGGTCTCGGTGTGTCTCCAGCATCCCGGGTTCGACGTCGACCTCGAGGTCACGGTCGACACCGCCACCCTCTACGGCGTCTATCTGGGGCGCGCCGAGCTCGCCGGCGCGCTCCGGGCGCGCAAGCTGACTATGAGCGGCCCGAGAACGCTTCAGCGCGGGCTCGGACGCTGGTTCGCCTGGAGCGCGTTCGCCCCGGCCAGCCGCCAGGCCGACGAGCGCCGGAGGGCGGCGTCGCGACTCGGGGGCCTCGAGACGGTGCGGGTCGAACGGCCGCTGCCACCGTATCCTCGCTCGAGTGCATGACCGTGCCAGTGGCAGTTCGCGCCTACTCCCCCGCCCGCGCCGGCCGCAGGTCGAAATCGCCGGCGAGGACCTGGTCGATCCGGCCCGTACGCCAGCCGGACGCGTCTCTGACCAGCGGCGAGGGCGCGCGCCGGTAACGTCGGACGACCGTCTGCGGGGCCGGGCTGGCGGAGAGCGCGCGGCCGGCCTCCTCCTCGATCTCCTCGACGGTGCGCGAGGCGTCCGTCCTCGGTGCGACCACGACATGGACGTTGGCGCGGGCGAAGCCCTGGTTCTCGCGGGGCAGCTCGAGGACGTGGAGCCCAGCTTCCGCCTTGAGGATCGTGTAGGCGCCGAACCCGGAGATCGCCAGACGGCGCTCGTCGCGGTCCGCCGCCGGGATGGGCTGTGTTCGCATGCCGCGGCGCTTCGCCCAGCGCTCGTACATGGCGAGGAGCCGGCCCGCGAAGTCGCGGGCGTCGCCGGCAAGGTCCTGGACTCCGGGCGATGGGCGGACCGAGACGTAGGCGTCCGGCGGGTCGCCGCTCTCGATCTCGTCGGCGACGCGGTCGAGGAGGTAGAGGCGCTCGGCGAGCACGCACACGACCTCGGCATTCGGTCGGCGCGCGCTCTCGCGCTCCTGGTGAAGGCGCGAGAGGAGCCGCGCCGCCGTCCTCAGTGCGGCATCGACTCTGTCGAGGTACTCGATCCGGGCGAGCATCGGAGTCTGCTCGTCGCCGTCCCAGAAGCCGGGCTCGCGCGTGCGGGCGAGCGCGGCCTCCTTCTCCTCGCCCACCGGTGCCAGACGGCGCTCCACGCGCTCGAGCTCCCCGGCGAGGAACTGCACCTCGGCGCGGCTCCCCTCGGCGTCCAGCGCGAGGCTGCGGACGTCCGGCGTCCCCGCTGCCGCGGTGCCGGAGGACGCGGGCTCGTCCTCCGCCGCATCGGGATCGACGAACGTCACGTTGATCCTGCCGTCCCGGGCCGTGATGAACAGGAACTGCTCGCCCTCGGGGAACTGCCGCTCGACGATGGTGGTCGCCAACGGGGCGAGCAGCTGCTGCTCGACCGCGCGCTTCAAGGGTCGGGCTCCGAGGTCCGCGGTGAAGCCCTGCTCGAGGAGGAAGTCGATGGCCGACTCGTCCCACTCGACGGCCCAAGGATGCATGCGGAAGCCGCGCCGCTCGAGCACCGCCGCCAGCTCATGCTCGACGAGCGTCCGCATGACCTCGCGCCCGAGCGGGCGGAAGACGACGACGCGGTCCAGCCGGTTCAGCAGCTCGGGGCGGAAGGCGCGGGCTACGGCGCGCTCGATCGACGTCGTGTCGAAGCTCTCCACTGTCGAGCCGAAGCCCAGGCCCGGGCGCGTTGGGATCGCCGAGCCGACGTTCGACGTGAGCACGATCACGCAGTGCCGGAAATCGACAACGCGGCCGCTGCGGTCGGTCAGGCGCCCGTCGTCGAAGACCTGGAGGAAGACGTCCCAGATGTTCGCGTGCGCCTTCTCGAACTCGTCGAGCAGCACGACCGAGAAGGGCTCTTTGCGGACCGAGGCGATGAGCGGCGAGGCCTGCGGCTCCAAGGTGCTGTCGGTCAGGAGGCGCTCGAGGCTCTCCGGCGTCTGGAACTCACTCATGTCCAGTCGGACGAGGCGGTCGACCGACCCGAACAGGAACTCGGCGAGCCGCTTGGCGATCTCGGTCTTGCCCGTGCCTGTGGGGCCGACGAAAAGGAAGACCCCCAGCGGCCTGGTCGGATCGGTCAACCCGGCCTTCACGAGCGCGATTCGCTCGACGAGCGTCTCCACGGCCGATGGCTGGCCGAGAACGCGCTCGGCGAAGAAGCTCCGGACCGTCCCCAGGTCGAGCTGCGCGCGGGGATCGAGGACGTGAAGCGGCAGCCCCGTCGCCTCGCCCAGCGTCGCGATGATCGTCCGCAGCTCGACGGCCGCCTCACCGGCGCGCTCCGCCCGCTCGGCCGCCAGCTCCAGGATGCGAATCAGACTCCCGGGGGCGGCGATCCCCGGCAGGTAGTGGGACGCGAGGTCGAGCGCCTCCCTGATCGTGCCGTCGGCGACGCCGACCCCGGCGGTGTCCGCCCAGTCGCGCGCGACGGCCACAGCCTCGTCCTCGAGCATGGGCGCGAGGCGCACGACGCGGAAGACGCGGGACACCCGCGGCCGCAGCTGCGCCACGAGCTCGTACGCGAGCGGGTCGATCTCGCCCACGACGACAATCTGCCCGGACTCGACGTGCGGAAGCAGGGCGTCGAGGAGCCCCTGCGGGCTCTGGTGGTGCTGGCCGGCCCAGAAGGCCTCCTCGAAGCCCGGCAGGAGCCAGATCACCTTTCGCCCCCGAATCCGCTGGACGATCTCCTGCACGCGGCCCTCGAGCATGCCTATGTACGTCTGCCCGGCGATGACGTCTGACGCGGTCGCCTGGAACACGACCCACTCGTCCTTGCCGGCCCGGCGGACTGCCTCACCGACCAGCGCGGACTTGCCGACGCCCTGCTCGCCGACGAGCAGGAGGGAGCGGGGAGGGCTCGAGCCCAGCGCGGTCTCGACTGCGTCCAGGGCGGCCGCCCGGCCGCCGACGAGCTTCGGCTTCGCCAGCTCGTTCGGACCGATGATGCGGCCGACGGTCTGGAGGAACGCCGTGTCCACGAGGCTGCTCCTCCACTCACGGATGACCGCGACCAACGGCGCGCAGGTAGCCGGGTCGCCCGCCTGCGAGAGCGCGACCACGATCGGCTCCTGCGCCGGGGCGATCCTCTCCTCCAGCTGGTCAGCCGTGACGCGGTCGCCGGCCCGGAGCCGTGTCTCGACGAAGGCTACGGCCGCCGAGCGAACCGGCTCGTCGAGCCAGGAGCTCTCCGCCTGCGCGAGCGTCTGGAGCAGGACTGGACGGCTCGCCTCGTCGGCCAGGAGGCGTAGGAGGGCGTTCGCCTCGCCCGGAGACGCCTCCTCGAGCCGATTGCCGACGAGCCTCTCCCAGTGCTTCGGGGCGTCTTGGCGCTCGGTGACTGCGAAGAGTACGGCGCAGCCCACGAACGGGTTCTTGTCCTGCGCGAGCTCCGTGAGCTTGTCGGCGGGAACCTGCATCGCCAGCCCGACCGCGCGGGCGAAGTCGTCGTCCTGCGCCAGCGCGTCGATCCTGACGTCGCCGTAGCGCTCGGCGAGAGCGAGTGCGATCTCGCGGAGCTGTGCGATGACCGGGTCGGCGTCCGCCACTGGCTCGCAGATCGGCGTGGGCTCGCCACGCCTTTAGGCAGCGGCAGACTACCTGGGGCCGGAGGCGCTAGCAGAGCGCGACCCCCGACGGGTCCTCATCAGCCCGCCTGGATCGCCCGCAGCGACCGATGAGATCCAGCGTCCCGGCCGGTCTGTAGAGCAACGAAACCCGAAGGGAGACCTTTCACATGCAGAACAGGATCACGACGTTCCTGACGTTCGCCGGCCGGGCCGAGGAGGCCGTCGCCTTCTACACGTCGATCTTCGACAACTCGAAAGTCCTCAGCACGACGGACTACGGCGAGGCCGGCCCCGGCGAGCCAGGCTCGCTCATGAGCGCGAGCTTCGAGCTCGACGGCCAGGAGTTCTACGCACTGAACGGCGGGCCGTCGTTCACGTTCTCCCAGGGCATCTCGCTCTTCGTCGACTGCGAGACGCAGGACGAGGTCGATCGGTACTGGGAGAAGCTCTCCGAAGGCGGGGAGCCGGGCCCGTGCGGCTGGCTCACCGACAGGTTCGGCGTCTCCTGGCAGGTCGTTCCCCGCAGGCTCGGCGAGCTGCTGAGCGACCCGGACCGCGAGAAGGCGAACCGCGTCATGCAGGCGATGCTGCAAATGAGCAAGATCGAGGTCGGCGAGCTCGAACGGGCGGCCGCCGGCTAGACCTCGAGCTCCACGCCGGCGCCGAGCGGGAGCCACCTGAACCGCCGGCGAAGGTCGTCCGACGCAGAGGCGAGTGCCTGCTCGACGTCCGCCCTGCCCTCGGAGAAGTGGCTCCAGCCCTCGTAGTGGATGGGGACAACCGTGTGCGGGTCGACCAGCCGGCACAGCTCCACGCCTTCGCGACCGGTCATCGTGTAGCGGAGCGGCCCGGTCACGGGGAAGCGGACGCTCCCGAGGTGTAGGAGCATCGTCCCGATCTGCAGACGGCCGGGCACCTTGCGGACGTCGCCGTACAGGACGGTGTCTCCGGTGATCCAAAGCTCCCCGTGCGCCTGCCCCGCCCAGCGGAGGGAGAATCCGATCACGTCGCCGGCGACCGGGTGGCTCAGCGGCGGGCCGTGGCGGCACGGGGTCGCCGTGATCTCGATCGGCGGCCGCCCGGCGGCCTCCAGCCTCGTCGTCTCCCAGGCCTTCAGGCCCCGGGCGCCATGGCCGAGCCGCTCGCCCCCCGAGGCCGTCGTGACGACGACGTCGACGGACGGCAGGAGCGCCCGACCGGCGTCGTCGAGGTTGTCGCCGTGGTGATCGTGCGTGAGCAGCACGGCGTCGACCGGCAGGAGCGCGGAGGCGGCAACGGCTGGGCCGGCCAGCTTCTGCGAGTGGGAGCCCCAGCCGAAGTCGTACGTCTGTCCGGGCGGGTCGAAGGTCGGGTCGGTCAGGAGCCGCCAGCCCTCGACCTCGATCAGGGTGGTCGGGCCGCCGATGTGCGTGATGCGGACCGAGCTCAAGCGGTCGCTCGCGCCGCGACGGCGTGCTCGAGCGCCCACTCGAGAGCGTAGTCGGCGATCTCCTCCCAGCCCTCCTGGGCCGGCAGCAGGTGCGCGAAGCCCTCGTACTCCCTTACCTCGGTGACGGTGTTCGACTTGTAGTGCTTCGCGTTCGACCGCTGCACCTTCGGAGGCATGAGGTGATCCTCGCTGCCCGAGATGAAGAGCAGCGGCGCGCGGTCGTCGTTCTCGTAGTCGACGTGATTGTCGTCCTGGCCGGGATGAATGTTCGCCAGAGCGCTCCCCCAGAAGATCCGGCCGGACGCCGGAATGTGGTAGCGCTCGTACAGCGCCTTGGCCTCCTCCTCCGTGAAAGTGTTGGTGAACGCGTAGCGCCACTGCTCCAGCGTGAACCCCACCGCCTTGTGCCGGTTGGCCGGGTTCTTGAGCACGGGGAAGGTCGCCTTGATCTGCGACAGCGGAACGACGGCCACGCCCTCCGTCGGAGCCGAGTTGATCGCCACGCCGGCGGCGCCGTGGCCGCGGTCGAGCAGGATCTGCGTGAAGACCCCGCCCGCTGAGTGCCCGATCAGGATGGGCTCGGAGTCGAGGCCGCGGATCACGTCCTCGAGGTGGTCGATGATCGCCGGCACAGTCACCGCCTCGATCGGCGAGGGATCCTCGTTCAGCGCCTCGACCTCGACTTCGAAGCCGGGGTAGGCAGGCGCGAGCACACGGAACCCCTTCGCCTCGTAGTGGGCGAGCCAGTGCTCCCAGCTTCTCGGGGTGACCCAGAAGCCGTGGATGAGAACGATGGTGTCGGGTCGGGTCGCGGCGGCAGACATGGCGTCCTTTCGAGACGGGTGCGGAGCGCGGACCCTATCCGGAGACGATACGAGATCGAGCTCGTGCCGGGACCCGGATTCCCCCGGCCGACCCCCTAGGACCGCCGTCCGGCCCGCCCCGTCCCGGCGGGCCTCTCGGCGTCAGGAGACCGCCTCGGCCAGCCGGGCCGCGAGCGCGGCGACGCTCGTGCGGAGCTCGTCCGGCGGCGGACGGTGAAGCCGCAGCCGAGCCCGGCGAGGACGGTCGCCATCCAGTCGAGCGACTCGACGCGCATGGTCAGCACCGTCCGCTCCCGTCCTCCCTGAGGCTGCCGAGCTGGAAGGGACGCGCTCGGCGGCGACAGCCAGCGGTAGGTCGAGCGCCACCTCGACCGCCCACGTCCACGGCACCGACGCGATCGCTGCCGTGACGGAGGCGACCGCGTCGAAGTCGTCGGGAGGAGCGTGCCATGCAGCTTCGCCGAGCGTGGGCTCGCTCATCCGGTCGACCCGGAACGTGCGCAGCTCGCCGCGGCCGTGGTCGTGGGCGGGGAGGTACCAGCGGCCGGCGTGGAAGACGAGCCCATACGGGCTCAGGTCGCGGTCCGAGGTCTCGCCCGAGAAGGTGCGGTACCCGGTGCGTACCCGCTTGCCCCGGCGGATCGCGTCGGCAAGGAGCAGGACCGTCTCGCCCGGCACAGGCGCAGCCGCGCCGATCGCCGTCGTGAACCCGAGTGCCGTTTCGAGCGCTTCGACCCGGCTGCGAAGCCTGGTCGGGAGGACGCGGTGGATCTTGGCGAGCGCATCGTCGGCTGCCGCGCCTTCGGTGTCGAGCCCGAAACGGCGGGCCGCGAGGAGACCGAGCACCAGCACGACCGCTTCGTCGTCGCTCAGCATCAGGGGCGGGAGCCGGTAGCCCGGGCGCATGCGGTAGCCGCCGCCGACGCCGCGCTGCCCCTCGACCGGGATGCCGAGCTCCTGGAGCGCCGCGACGTACCGGCGAAGCGTGCGGACGTCGATCTCGAGCCGGTCCGCGAGCTCCCTGCCCGTCGCGACCGGCTGCGTCTGCAGGGTCTCGAGGAGCGCGAGCAGCCGGGAGGTTGGCGAGGTCACCTGCGGAAGTGAAGCACACATAGAGGGCGGAATCCGCCCTATTCGCTCGCTACGGTCGCGGAACCACGCGACAGGAGGTTTCGATGCAGAACGGGGCACGCGACTTCGACTTCTGGATGGGCAGCTGGAACGTGCGCAACCGCTACCTGCGGGAGCGCCTGCAGGGCTCCGACGACTGGATCGAGTTCGACGCGAGGGTCGTCGCCAGGCCCCTGCTCGACGGGCTCGGCAACGAGGACGAGTTCAGGACCGAACACGAGGGCGGCTTCATCGGCATGTCCTTCCGCTTCTTCGACCCGAAGGCGAAGAAGTGGTCGATCTACTGGGCGGACACCCGCCGCTCGGGGCTCCTCGACCCGCCCGTGATCGGCTCGTTCGACGGCGACGAGGGCGTCTTCGAGGGCGCCGACTCGTTCGACGGCAAGCCGATCCTCGTGCGCTTCACCTGGTCCGGGGTGACCACGCCGACGCCACGCTGGGAGCAGGCGTTCTCGGCCGACGGCGGCGGAACGTGGGAGACGAACTGGGTGATGGAGTTCACGCGGGCCGGCGATCCGGGCTGACAGGAACGCGGGATCGGCCTATAAGAGAGAGGTGCCTGCCGATACCGCGCGCGGCCCCGAGCCCCGCCCCGCCCCGCTCGAGGCTCTCGGCCGGGGCTCGACGCCGCTCGACCTGCACTTCCGGCGAAGCCACTTCCCGCCTGCGGTCGGCGGCGCGTCCGGCTGGCTCGTGGAGGTCGGCGGCGCGGTGCTGTCGCCTGCGACCCTCGGGCTCGACGAGCTGCGCGCCCTGCCGGCGCGGAGCGTGGACGCTGTCCTCGAGTGCGCCGGCCACCGGCGCGCCGAGTTGAGTCCCCAGGTGCCGGGAGTGCCATGGGGCGCGGGCGCCGTCAGCCAGGCCGCGTGGGCGGGCACGCCGCTCGCCCTCGTCCTCGAGCAGGCAGGCGTTCTCACGGGTGCTGTCGAGGTCGTCCTCCACGGGGCCGACGGCGAGGGCGCGTTCGCCCGCGCGATCCCGCTCGCCAAGGCGCTCGACCCGGCGACCCTGCTCGCCTGGGAGGTGGAGGGCGGGCCGATCCCGCAGGATCTCGGCGGGCCGCTCCGGGCGCTCGTCCCGGGCCACTACGCGGTCGACTCGGTCAAGTGGCTGCGACGCGTCGAGCTCGTGACCGAGCCCTTCCGCGGCTACTTCCAGGTGGAGGACTACTGCTTCTTCGGCGCCGAAGGGACTCCCGAGGGAACGGCGATCCGCGAGCTTGCCGTCAGCTCCCTGATCACGGCGATACAGACGGGGCCCGGCGTCGTCACGGTGCGCGGGGTGGCCTGGAGCGCGGCGCCGATCGCGCGGGTGGACCTACAAGCGGGCGCCGGGCCGTGGCTCGAAACGGCGTTGGACGAGCCGCTCGGCCCGTACGCCTTTACGCCCTGGAGCGTCGAGGTCGAGCTCGAAGCCGGGGAACACGCGCTCGCCTCGCGGGCAACCGACGCCGCCGGCCGCGCCCAGCCTGAGCAGCCGGTCTGGAACGCGCTCGGCTACGGCAACAACAGCGTGCACCGGGTCACGGTCAGCGTCGCCTGAGCCGGAAGAGGCGGACGTTTTCCCTTTCGACTACCCGGGTATCTCTCTCGCGTCTGGAAGGGAGGTCAATATGTACATCGGCATTGGCACGCTCGTCATCATTCTCATCATCGTCATCCTGATCCTGATCTTCTAGGTGGATTGGACCAGGGCCGGCGAGCAGTCGCCGGCCCTCGTGTTCACACAGTCGAGGGCGCTGACAGCGCCCTTCGTCGTTCGGCGATGAGTTCGGGTCTTTCGCCTGGACGGAGCTGGGCGCCGAGCCGCCGGGCGTCTAACGTGGCGGGCATGGCGACGCCTCCGAGGGCGAAGAGATAACCGAGCGGCCCCCCGGCGAGCCGACGTCCCCGGAGCGGGTGGCCTGGATCGTCGGGCTCGCCGACGATCCGATCAGGCGCAACCTCCTGATCACCCAGTGCTACCACGACCTGTCGGTCGCTCTTCGGCCTCGCCTCGGGGCGGAGCACGCGAACTGGTGCACATTCGCCACCTGGGCCTCGCGGACCGCCGGGCGCTTCATCAGGGACGAGGAGGTGCCCACGGCCTTCCGCCACGTGCTCGCCGACTCGGCGCAGGTTCAGCAAGGCATCGAGCGGGCAAACCGTGCGCTTGCGCGCGTGAACGCGGACGCGAGCATCCCGAAGGACATCGTCCTCGACATCGCCCGGCGGATCGTCCACAACGTCGGCGAGCTGATCACCGCGGGGAATCTCGCTGTCTTCAGCGAGCTCGCCCCTGTCTTCGCCCGGACGATCGAAGCGCTCGACGAGGACGACGACGGGGCCGCCGTGCTGCGCATCTGCGCGGGCCTCACCGAGGGCGCGAGCGAGCGAGGGGGCCAGACGCGACTGCGGCTCGCACTGGCCGGCTACGCGATGGCACGAGCGGAGCCCGACCCGCACCGGAAGGCGGAGCTCATGCTCCTGGCAAACGCGCGCATCGGCCGCCACGAGCAGATCCGGCTGCAGCCGTTCATCGCCGGCTCGATCGACGCGCCGATCCGAGTGGCCCTCCTCGACCCCGCGGACGAGGCGGCCCGCCGCCTGCCGCGCGGGCTGCAAACGGTCTGCCGAGGGGCCCTGCGAGTCGTCCTCCGAGAGGCGGCGAAGGAGACGGAGCGCCACTGGGAGGAGCTGTGCACGCGGGAGCTGATGACGCTCGACCTTCCGGGCGAGACGCTCGTCCTCGGCCGGCAGCTCCCCGCGCCGAAGGGCGGGCCGCTCTATCCGGCGCTGCTCGACCCGGTGGACGATCTGGAAACGCTCGACTTCCTCCGCCGCAACGGCGCCGACCGCCCGGTCTCCGTGAGCGCCGCCGTCAACTGGACGGAGCTCGCCGACCGGATGCGCTACATCGTCGACCTCTTCCGGTCGCGCCAGCTTGACGCCGCGCTCCAGGACGGGCCGTTCACGGCCGACCAGCAGCGGCAGCTCGAGGCGGGGCTTCCCGTCAGCGGCAAGCTGTAACGGGTTCGCACCGAGAGAGCGCCGCCCCCTCCACAGGCCCCAGTGTTCATGCCGCTTCCCGGCAGACCCGGCCGTTCCGGCCACTGGTGGCAGCCAGGCGGACCGCGGTATCTCCGGTCGCGTCACGTCGACCGGAAGGAGACCCATGAGGATCACACGCATGCGTGCGCTCGTCGCCCTCGCCGCCGTGCTGGTGCTAGCCCTGGCCACGGGGGGCGCGCTCGCGGTGGGGAAGAACGCCAGGATCGCCGCGGCGGCGGCCGCAGACGAGGTCATCTACGCCTGCCGACACCCGAACGGCGGCTGGGTACGCCTCGTCTCGTCGGCGAGCGCCTGCCGCGCGCGGGAGTCGGCGGTGTCCTGGAACGTCGCAGGACCCGCGGGCCCGCCCGGCCCCGCCGGGCCGCAAGGCCCGAAGGGCGACCCGGGCGCCGGGCTGTCAAAGCTCGGCGACCTCGCCGGGATCGCTTGCGCCACCGACGGTGGCCAGGCGGGCGCGGTCGAGCTCGACTTCGCCGGCGACGACACGGTGCTGTTCCGCTGTGTCGCGGGCGGCTCGCCGCCTCCGCCCCCGCCGCCTCCTCCGCCCACCGGAGGCCTGGTCATCAACGAGGTGGACTACGACCAGGTCGGCGCCGACGGCGACGGCTTCGTCGAGCTGAAGAACACGGGCTCGACCCCGATCGACCTCGCCGGAATCTCGCTCGTCTACGTCGACGGAGCGGACTCGGCGGAGTACGCGCGCGAGGCGCTCACGGGCACGCTCGCTCCCGGCGGCTACCTCGTTGTCGCCGGCGACGCGCAGAACGGCGCCCCCGACGGCCTTGCCCTGATCGGCGCGGACGGAGCCCTCTTGGACGCACTCTCCTACGAGGGCGGGATCACCGCAGCGGTGATCGGCGGGACGACGTACAACCTCGTCGAGGGAACGCTCCTGCCTGCGACCGTGGCCGACTCGAACACGACCGCTGGATCGCTCAGCCGCATTCCGGACGGGAAGGACGCAAACGACGCGGCCTCGGACTGGGTCTTCACGACGACCCTCACCCGCGGCGCCGCGAATGTCGCCAGCGGCCCCTGAGGCCGCGAGGAAAGGGGCGGCCGGCGACCGCCGGCCGCCCCTCGCCTCAGGCCACCTCGAGGATTCGGCGGGCCACGCTCGTCCAGCTCCAGAGGTCGACGGTCGCCTGCCTCGCTGCCGCGCGAAGCTCGGCACGCTCCGCCGGGCCGAGCGCGAGCTGTTCCCCGAGGCGGGCGTGGAGCGCGGCGGCGTCGCCCTTCGGGAAGCTCGCCAGGTGCGCGAGCCGGGGCGGGTAATGGTCGCGCAGGCCCGCGGCGATCTCGGCGAGCCCGCTGTGGTCGGCGACGACCGGCGGGCAGCCCGCCGCCGCGGCCTCGGCGGCGACCATGCCGAACGCCTCCGGGAAGATGGACGGGACGACGGCAGCGTCCGCGAGCGCGAGGAGGTGAACGAGATGCCGGTGCTCGAGCGGGCCCGTGAAGAGCGCGTCACGGCCCTGGGCCAGGCGCTCGAGCTCCTCGCGGTAGTCGCCGAAGCCGACGATCACCGCGCGGGCGTCCAGGCCGTCCAGCGACTCGAGCAGCAGCTGGACTCCCTTGTTCTCGATCAGCTTCCCGAAGTAGACGACCGTGGGCCGGTCGCCGGCCAGGAATGCCCTCAGGCGACCGTCATTCCCCTCGTCGGGAAGGCGCTCGTTCGCGTTCCCGGGGTTGGGCGGGTCGCTCCGAGCCTCGTCGAGCAGCGCGCGAAGCGCCTCGTCCCGGGGGGCCGGGCGCCAGAGCTCGACGTCGACACCCGGCGGAATCTCGTGCACGCGCTCGACGTGGCCGCAGACCTCGCCCAGGACCTCGCGAATGTGCGCGGAGCCGACGACGACGGCCGCCGCGCCGACCAGTGTCTTCTCGCCCCACCGTGACAGCTCCTCGTTACCCCGCATCGAGTACTCGAGCTCGGACCCGTGCGCCTTGACGATGTAGCGGCCGCCGGCCGCCGCGCCGACGGGCGCCCCGAGCAGGACGTGGTTGACGAAGACGAGGTCGGCCGGCAGCCGCTCGCGCACCGCGGCCGCGTTCGCCTCGACCCACGCGTCGAGCTCCGCCCGGCTGCATTCCTGGACAAGCTTGACCTC
Organism: uncultured Actinomycetes bacterium; assembly: GCA_963811635.1. GTDB lineage: Bacteria > Actinomycetota > Thermoleophilia > Gaiellales > Gaiellaceae > JAIBJN01. The sequence continues at coordinate 115,392 of CAWESB010000008.1, read as the reverse complement.
GTAGCCCTCGTATTCGTCCAGCACGAACACGGGCAGGAGACCGCCGACGTCTGGGCGCACGGTGGCGGCGCCGCCGAGGTCGTAGTGCTCGGGATGCGGCTCCTGGGAGAGCACGGTCACGTCGTGGCCCTCGCGCCGCCACTCGCGGACGAGCTGGCGCGTGTAGACGTTCGAGCCCGTGCCCGCCAGCAGATAGCCGTGCCAGACGAGGATGCGCATCGGGCGAGGCTACCCGGCAACGGCCGGCGGGGCTTCCGCCTACGCTGTCCCGAGGGGATGACCAAGCGAACGATCCTGCTGATCGAGGACGAAGGGGCGATCTCGGAGCCGCTCGCGGCCGCGCTCGGGCGCGAGGGCTTCGACGCGATCGTCGCCGACACGGCGGCGAAGGGCCTTGCACTCTTCGACAGCCGCTCGCCCGACCTCGTTCTCCTCGACGTGATGCTCCCGGACGGAGACGGGCGCGACGTCCTCCGCCGGATCCGGGAGACCTCGCGGACGCCGGTGGTCATGCTGACCGCGCGCGGCGAGGAGATGGACCGGGTGCTCGGGCTCGAGCTGGGTGCCGACGACTACGTCACCAAACCCTTCAGCGCGGCCGAGCTGGCGGCCCGGATCAGGGCGGTGCTGCGCCGGGCCGGCGACACCGCCGAGCCCGGAGCCGCTGTCCTCGAGGCCGGGGACGTGCGCATGGACCTCGACACCCACGAGGTGACGCGCGCCGGCGAGCCGCTCGAGCTGACGGTGAAGGAGTTCGAGCTGCTCCGCGTCCTCCTCGAGCGCGCGGGCAAGCTCGTGAAGCGCGACGAGCTCGTGCACGAGGTCTGGGACCCCGCCTGGTTCGGCTCGACCAAGACGCTCGACGTGCACGTGAGCGCATTGCGCAAGAAGCTCGGCGACGACCCGGCGGAGCCCCGCTACATCCATACGGTCCGGGGCGTCGGCTTCCGCTTCGAAGCGTGAGCTTTCGCGCCCGCCTCGTCCTCGCGGCGGCCTACCTGCTGGCCGCGGTGGTGATCGCGCTCGCCGTTCCGCTCGCGCTCAGCGTCGACCGGCGCGCGACGTCGGAGCTCGAGTCGGACGTGGTTGCCAACGCCACCGTCCTCTCCTCGAGGGTCTCCGGCCTCGTGAACGACGGCGAGGCCGAGCGACTCGAGGAGGTGATCGACGGCGCGACCGTCGGAGACGCCGCCCGCACCGTCGTCGTGAGCGATACGGGCGGCTTGCTCGCCGACACCGAGGGCGCCGCAGCAGTGGGAACGCCGTTCGCGACCGCCGAGCGGCCCGAGTTCCAAGCGGCGCTGGGCGGGGGCATCGACGTACGTCGGCGGCACAGCGACACGCTCGGTGAGGAGCTGTTGCTCGTGACCGTCCCGGTCACCAACCTCGACCAGACGATCGGCGCGCTCCGCGTCTCCGCCCCGATGGGCGAGGTCGAGGCGAGCGTCCGCTCGAGCTGGCTGGCACTCGCATTGATCGGTCTCGCAGTGGTTCTCGCCGGCCTCGTCCTCGCCTGGATCCTCGCCGGGTCGATCGCCAGGCCGGTGGAGAAGCTCCGCACCGCGGCGGGCCGGCTCGGGCGCGGCGACCTCGACGCGCGCGTCGAGCCCGAAGGGCCGCAGGAGCTCGATGAGCTTGGCCGCTCCTTCAACCGCATGGCCGGCGAGCTGTCGGACAACCTCGCCGCACAGAGGGACTTCGTCGCCAACGCCTCCCACCAGCTGCGCACGCCGCTGACGGGGATCAAGCTGCGCCTCGAGGCGATCCGGGGCGAGGGCGGGGCCGCCGCGGACGAGGCCGCCAAGGCGGAGGCCGAGCTCGACCGGCTGAGCTTGCTGGTGGATGACCTGCTCGCGCTCGCACGCGCTTCTTCGGACCACGCGAGCCCGGAGCGCGTCGACCTCGGCGACGCGGTCCGCGCGGCAGGCAGACGCTGGGCCGAGCCGGCCGCGACGGCCGGGCACGACCTCGTCATCGCCGCAGACGGCTCGGGGTACGCCTGGGCCGCTCCTGCCGACGTCGCCCACGTCCTCGACAACCTGATCGAAAACGCCATTCGTTACTCGCCCTCCGGCTCCCGCATCGAGGTCGAGGTCGATCCCGACGGCTTCGTGGTCTCCGACACCGGCCCGGGTATCCCGCCGGCCGAGCGGGAGCGGATCTTCGAGCGCTTCTACCGCGGCGCCGAAGGGCGCGCGGCGGGACCTGGCACCGGCCTGGGCCTGGCGATCGTGGCAGAGCTCGCCGAGCGCTGGGGTGGATCGGTCGAGCTCCTCGACGGCCCCGGGACCCGCGTCCGTGCGCGCTTTCAGGGCCCCGCTACCGACTCCTCACCCACGCCTAACCCTTCCTGAAGAGTCGCCTTGCTAGCGTCGAAACAGCCATGAGCCGAGCCCGACCACTCCTCCTTGCCCTCGCGGGGCTCTTGTTCCCGATCGGGCTGGCCCTCGGGATCTATCTCACCTCGGCGGGCTCGCTCGCGGCGGTCCCGACGGTGATCGAGCCGCCCGCTCAAGTCGCGCGGGGCACGAGCGTGGCGACGCAGGAGACGACCTCGACCGAGTCCACGCCCACGGAGACGACGGCCGGAGACGACGAGGACGTCTCGGGCAAATGCGACGAGCCCGAGCACGGGCTCGACCCCGAGTGCGACCCGCGCAACGCCAGCGACGACTCGAGCGGGCCCGGCTCCGGATCCAATTCCGGCTCGGGCTCGAGCGGCTCGGGCTCGAGCGGCTCCGGCGGAGGCGGCGGCGACTCGAGCGGCCACGGCTCGGGCGACGACGACTAGCCCTACCGCTTCTTTACCTTCGCGCGGAAGAGTCTTCACCCTGCTTGGGGGCGGGCTTTTCCCGGCCCCTCCTAGCCTCGAAGGAGCAGTTGGCAACCGACTAGGAGGGTTCCATGTCCACCCTGATGAAGCTCCTCACAATCCCCGCCATGGTGATCGCGTTCAGCGTCGGCGTGGCGCTCGCCGCGAGCGGCGGGTCGAGCGAGCCCACGGCCCAGGTCGCCCCGGCGACGTCGACGGACGACACGACGTCCACGATCGACACGACCACCGGTACGACCACGACCGAGGATCGCAACGACGACCGCGGCGATGACGCCCGCGAGCCGGGCGAGGACGTCCGCGGCCCCTGCGACGAGGCCGAGCACGCGAACGATCCCCGCTGCACCGGCGTCGGCGCCGACGATCGTGACGACAACTCGGGCCCCGACAACGCCGAGGACGACGACCGCGGCGAGGATCGCGCCGACAACTCCGGGCCCGGGAACGCCGACGACGATGACGACGACAACGGCGGCCACGGCGGCGACGATCGCAGCGGCCACAGCGGCGGCAACGACGATTGAGGCGCTTGTCGCTCGCAGCTCTCCTCACGCTCGGCTCGGTCTTCGCCGCGTGCGGCGGCGGGTCCGAGCCGGGCTCCTCCCCCGAGGCCGATTCGATCCTCCCCGGCCGCACTGTCTCGACGCCCGTTCACCCGGGCATGAAGGGCACGGCGGTGGTCGAGCGGTGACGATCGTCGGTCCGATTCGCTGCCCGCTCGACAGGGGGTGGCGGCTCGGACAGACTGTTGGGTGAGAGACCATGAGCTCGAAGCCCGACGAGGCCAAGGCCGGTCTGATCGAGAAGACCATCGAGCACGCCCGCAGCAAGCTCCCCGAGGAGCAGGCGGCGCGGCTCGAAGCCTTCGTCCGCATCTACTACGGCGCCGTAGCGGCCGAGGACCTGCTGGAGCGCAGCGTCAGCGACCTCTACGGCGCTGCGCTCGCCCATCTTCACTTCGGCGCACGCCGCGAGCGCGGCGAGGCGAGGGTCCGCGTCTACACGCCGCAGCTCGAGGAGCACGGCTGGTCGTCGGCGCACACGGTCGTCGAGATCGTCAACGACGACATGCCGTTCCTCGTCGACTCGGTGAGCATGGAGCTGAACCGCCTCGGGAGCGGCGTCCACCTGATCATCCACCCGGTCGTCCGCGTCCGGCGCGACGACGACGGGCAGCTGCTCGAGGTCCTGCCCCACGACGCCCGAGCGCCCGATTGTTGGCTCGAGTCGTTCATCCACGCCGAGATCGTGCGCGAAACCGATCCCGCGCACCTGGTGGACGTGCGCGCGGGCCTCGAGCGGGTCCTCGGCGATGTCCGCTCCGCCGTCGAGGACTGGCCGGCGATGGTCGAGCGCGGCCGCGAGATCGTCGCCGACCTCGAAGGGAGCCCACCCCCGCTCGACGAGGAGGATCTCGCCGAGACGAACGCGCTGCTCGAGTGGATCCTCGACAACCACTTCACCTTCCTCGGCTACCACGAGTACGACCTCGTGCGGGAGGACGGCGGCGACGTGCTCCGGCGCGTCCCGGGGACGGGGCTGGGGATCCTGCGGGACGCCGGCCTCGAGCCGGGCAGCGTCAAGCTCCCGGCGGGGGCCAGCGAGATCGCGCGCGAGCAGGACCCGCTCGTCCTCACGAAGGCCAACTCGCGCGCGACCGTGCACCGCCCGTCGTACCTCGACTACGTCGGGATCAAGCGCTTCGACGAGTCGGGCGAGGTGATCGGGGAGCGGCGCTTCCTCGGCCTGTACACCTCCTCCGCATACAGCGCGCGCCCGGACGAGATCCCGCTCTTGCGACGCAAGGTCCGGCAGGTGCGCGAGCGCTCGGGGCTCCCGCCCGGGAGCCACGCCGACAAGGCCCTCGTCGAGATCCTGGAGACGTACCCGCGCGACGAGCTCTTCCAGATCTCCGTCGACGACCTCTTCGAGATCGCCGTAGGGATCCTCAACCTCGGCGAGCGGCAGCGGGTGCGCCTCTTCGTCAGGCGCGATCGGTTCGGACGGTTCCTCTCCTGCCTCGTCTTCGTCCCACGCGACCGCTTCAACACGCAGGTGCGGGAGGCGATCGGCGAGATTCTCCGCGAGGTCTTCCACGGCGACAGCGTCGACTGGAACATCCGCCTGTCGGAGTCGGTGCTGGCGCGCCTCCACTACGTCGTCTACACCCAACCCGGGACGCTGCCGGACTACGACGTGCGCGAGATCGAGGAGCGCCTCGTCGAAGCCACGCGCTCCTGGACGGACGACTTCCAGGACGCCCTCGTCGACCAGCTGGGCGAGGAGCGGGGCACCGAGTTGTTCGCGGCGTACGGCGATGCCTTCCCCGCCGCCTACCGAGACGACTTCACGCCGCCCGCGGCCGTCCTCGACGTCCAGCGGATGGAGAGGCTCGACCCCGAGGGCGACCTCAAGCTCACGCTCTACCGCCCGCTCGAGGCCGAGGACGACTTCTTCGTCCTCAAGCTGCTTCGCTCGGGACAGCCGATCCTGCTATCGGACGTCCTTCCGCTCCTGGAGGACCTGGGCGTCAAGGTCTACGACGAGCGGCCGTACGAGATCGACCGCGCCGGCCCGGTCGACGCGTGGATCTACGACTTCGGCCTGACGAGCGAGGACGGGCCCATCGACCTGGACGCCGTCGGCGAGGCATTCAAGGATGCATTCGCGCGGGCCTGGCGCGGCGAGATCGAGGTCGACGGCTTCAACCGTCTCGTCCTCGGTGCCGGGGTGACCTGGCGCGAGGTGGCCGTCCTGCGTGCCCTCGCCAAGTACCTGCGGCAGGCCGGCGGCACCTTCAGCCAGGTCTACATGGAGCAGACGCTCACCGCCCACTCCGGGATCGTCCGCAAGCTCGTCCAACTCTTCCGAGTCCGCTTCGACCCGGCCCGCGGCGAGGGGCGCGAGACCGAGGCCGACGAGCTCGCCGCGCTGATCGAGGCGGAGATCGACGCCGTCCCGAGCCTGGACGAGGACCGCATCCTGCGGAGCTTCCTCCGGCTCGTCCAGGCGACGCTCAGGACGAACTACTTCCAGGTCGACGCCGACGGGAAGCCGAAGCCGTACCTCTCCTTCAAGCTCGACCCGGCGCTCGTCCCCGACCTGCCGCTGCCGCGGCCCCGGTACGAGATCTGGGTCTACTCACCGCGCACCGAGGGCGTCCATCTCCGCGGCGGCCGCGTCGCGCGCGGGGGCATCCGCTGGTCGGATCGCCGCGAGGACTTCCGCACCGAGATCCTCGGCCTGATGAAGGCCCAGATGGTCAAGAACGCCGTCATCGTCCCGGTCGGGGCCAAAGGCGGCTTCGTCGTCAAGCAGCCGCCCGCCGAGCGCGAGGCGCTGCGCGAGGAGGTCCTCGAGTCCTACCGCACGCTCGTGCGCGGGATGCTCGACGTCACCGACAACATCGTGGCCGGCGAGACCGTGCCTCCGCCCGATGTCGTCCGCTACGACGAGGACGACCCGTACCTCGTCGTCGCGGCGGACAAGGGCACGGCCACGTTCTCTGACGTCGCCAACGGGATCGCGGCCGAGTACGGCTTCTGGCTCGGCGACGCCTTCGCCTCGGGCGGCTCGGCCGGCTACGACCACAAGGCGATGGGGATCACCGCCCGCGGTGCCTGGGAGTCGGTGAAGCGTCATTTCGCCGAGCTCGGCGTCGACATCCAGACGACCGACTTCACCGCCGTCGGGATCGGCGACATGGCCGGCGACGTCTTCGGCAACGGCATGCTCCTCTCCCGCCATCTGAAGCTGGTGGCCGCGTTCAACCACGAGCACGTCTTCCTCGACCCGGACCCGGATCCGGAGGCGAGCTACGCGGAGCGCGAGCGCCTCTTCGCGCTCCCGCGCTCGAGCTGGTCCGACTACGACCTCGAGAAGATCTCCGCCGGCGGCGGTGTCTTCCCGCGCTCGGCCAAGGCGATCCAGCTCTCGCCGGAGGTGCGCCGCTTGCTCGGCGTCGAGGCGGAGGCGCTGGCGCCGAACGAGCTGATCCACGCCGTGCTCACGGCCGAAGTCGACCTGCTCTGGAACGGCGGCATCGGCACGTTCGTGAAGGCCGCCTCCGAGTCGCATCTCGACGTCGGCGACAAGGCGAACGACGGGCTGCGGGTCAACGGGCGCGACGTCCGGGCCCGTGTGGTAGGCGAGGGCGGGAACCTCGGCTTCACCCAGCGCGGCCGGGTCGAGTACGCCCTCGCCGGCGGGCGCATCTTCACCGACGCGATCGACAACTCCGCCGGCGTCGACTGCTCCGACCACGAGGTCAACATCAAGGTGCTCCTGGGCGACGTCGTCACCTCCGGGGACCTGACCGAGAAGCAGCGAAACGAGCTGCTCATCGAGATGACCGACGACGTCTCGCGGCTCGTCCTACGGAACAACTACCGCCAGACTCAGGCGCTCAGCCTCGCGCGGAAGCAGGCCCCCTCGATGCTCGGCGTCCATGTGCGGCTGATCCAGCACCTGGAGCAGGCCGGCCGGCTCACCCGCGACCTGGAGGCGCTCCCCTCCGAGGAGGTCCTGGCGGAGCGCCGGTCTTCGGACGGCGGTCTCGCCTCCCCCGAGCTGGCGGTGCTGCTCGCGTACGCGAAGATCGAGCTCTACGACGCGCTGCTCGCCTCCGACCTCCCGGACGACGAGTACATGGCCCGCGAGCTCGTCCGCTATTTCCCCCACGTTCTCTCGGAGCGCTACGGCGACCGGATGCACGGACACCGCCTCCGCCGAGAGCTGATCGCCACGTACGTGACCAACAGCCTCGTCAACCGGGCCGGGATCACCTTCGCCTTCCGGCTGGCCGAGGAGACCGGCGCCGAGGCCGCCGACATCGCGCGCGCGTACTCGGTCGCGCGCGAGGTCTACGACCTGCGGGCCCTCTGGACCGCGATCGAGGAACTGGACGCCGTGATCGCGGCCGACGTCCAGCTCGACCTGCTCCTGGAAGGACGCAAGCTGGTGGAGCGGGCGACGAGGTGGCTCGTGCGGAGTCGGCAGCGCCCGCTCGACATCGCCGCCGAGATCGCGTACTTCGCTTCCGGTGCCGCGCTGCTCTCGGAGGGGCTCCGGGCGCTGCTGGTCGGGCCCGACCGGACGTCCTACGAGGAAGCCGTGGCGAAGTCGGTCCGCGCCGGCGTGCCGGAGGAGCTGGCCGCCCGGGTCGCGGGACTGGGGACGATGTTCTCGGCACTCGACATCGTCGAAGCAGCCGACGCGACCGGTGCCTCGCTCGAGGAGGTTGCCGGCGTCTACCACGCCCTGGGTGCGCGCCTGCAGCTGCAGTGGCTCCGCGACCAGATCACCGCCCTCCCGCGTGACAACCGCTGGCAGACGCTCGCCCGCGCAGCGCTCCGCGACGAGCTCTACAGCGTGCAAAGCGCCCTGACGCGCGAGGCCCTCCAGACCGGCCCGGGCGAGCTCACCCCCGAGGCGCGCGTCGACGCGTGGCACGCAGCTTCGCAGGCCGGGGTCGACCGCGCGCTCCAGGTCGTCGCCGACATCCACACGGGCGGCCTCTCCAGCCTCGAGACACTGTCGGTCGCTCTCCGCGAGGTGCGGAACCTGATTCAGGGGGCGCGCCCGACGCCGGCACCGGCGTTCGTGCCCGAGCTGCCCAAGCCCGTGACGACCACCCTGGAAGATTCCGAGTCCGTCGAGCGTCTCGTTGGGCACTAGCCCAGTCGGAGGTGCAGCGATGGAAAGGAAGACCGGAGACCCGCTCGGACTCCCCAACGGCAGCGTCAGGGCCGTCCTGACGATCATGCTCGTCGGGATCACTGCCGCTGTCCTGTTCATCCCAGTCGCCAAGGGGACGGACGACGTGAAGGCGATGTTCGTCCTCCTCACGGGGATCGCAGTGCGCGACTACTTCGCCAGCCGCGACCGCCAGGCCGAGCGCGAGCGCACGGCCGACGGGACGCTGACGACCGACGCCGCCTAGCCGAGCGCCCGGCGCGCAGCGTCGTCGAACGAGGTCAGCTCGAATGGCACCAGGCGACGGATCCTGTCGTCATTGGCGACGGTAGGGTTCCGCAGGCCCTCGACGAGGGGCCTGGCCACTCCCGCCTTCACGGGGGTCACGAGATGCAGCCAGAGCGACGAGAGCCGCGGGGAGAGCACCGGCACCTCGACGATCCGTGGATGGCGACCGCGAATCGTCGCGATCCGCTCGATCATCTGCCGATAGGTCATCACGTCCGGTCCACCGGCATCGAACGTCTCGCCGTGCGCCTCCGACAGCCCGGCGACCCCGGCGAGGTAGCGAACGACGTCGTCGATCGCGATCGGCTGCGTCGGAGTCGAGACCCAGCGCGGCATCACCATGCCGGGTAGACGGTCCACGAGGGCGACGATCGTCTCGAAGGCCGCGCTCCCGCGCGCGAGGACCATTGCCGCGCGCACGGTCGTCACCGGGACCGCGCCGCGCGAGAGCCGCTCGCCGGTCTCGCGTCGGCTGCGGAGATGGGGCGAGAGGTGGGACGCGTCGTCTCCTAGGCCGCCGAGGTAGACGATCTGGCCAACGCCGGCAGCCTCGGCTTCGCGAGCGAGGACGTCCGCCGCGCGGGCATCCCGCTCGGCGAAGTCCGGTGACCCGAGCGAGTGCACGAGGTAGTAGCAGACGTCGGCGCCCTGAAGCACCTCCCTCACCTGGGCGGTGACGGCGACGTCGGCGGTCGCCCAGCGAAGCCGCGGGCTCGTCGAGTCCCGCGCCTGCCGCGACACGGCGACGACCTCATGCTCGGCCAACGCCGGTAGGAGCGCGCTCCCGACCACCCCGCTCGCGCCGAAGACGACGACCCTCACAAGTCGCCCCGCAGGAGACGGGCGAAGTATCGGCGGCCGATTGCGGCATGCACCCGCGCCTGCACCTGGGCGTAGAGCGTCCCCGTCCAGTTGGGTCGCCGGGGGCCGGCGGCGAGACGCGGGAAGAACCCGATGATCCTCGACCGCAGCTCCGGACGGTCGCCACCGAGCTGGGCGAACGAGATCGTCCCGCCCGAAACGCGCACGAGCAGCCCGCCCAGGATCCGGTATCGGCAGATGACGACGTCACCACCGCTTCGGATCGTGGGCGGCCCGAGGCGAAGGAGGACCGCGCAGCCGACCAGCCGGAGCTCAACGCCGCCCTCGTGCACGCGTGAGCGAACGACTCCCTGCGTGAACCGCTGGACCTCCTTCCAGTAAACGGCGCCGAGAGTCCGCGCACCCTCTGTCGACACGTCGACGACAGGCTGCGCAACCAGGAGGCGTTGCGTGGAGGCGACCGCGCCGACGGGCGACTGCCTCGACTCGGTCCGCAGGGCGCACGCGTCGAGGGTGTCTCGGCGCACGGCCTATGCCACCCGCTCGAGCGCGGGCGAGTCGAGGTCGCGTTCGAGCAGGTCGAGCACCGCCTCCTCGATCGCGCCCTGCGTCGCGGGCTCCCCGTAGGCGACCTCGCCGATGTCGTCGAGGGCCCCGCCGATGGTGAGGCCGTCGCGGAAGCGGTCGAAGACCCTCGGGTCGATGTAGGAGGCGCGGCAGACCGCCGGGGTGTTGCCGAGGTAGTGCGCGACCTCCTGCACCGAGCGCGAGATCGCGCGCGTGCGGCCCGTCTTGGAGCCGTGCGCCTCGCCGGAGACCGCGAGCGCGACGGCCGCGAGCACGGTGGCGTTCCAGGTGCGGAAGTCCTTGGCCGAGAAGCCCTCCTCGGTCACCTCCTTGATGTAGGCGTTGACGTCGTCGGAGGTGACGTCGACCCAGCGGCGACCGTCCTTCCAGGCGAGCAGCTCCTTGCCCGTGCGCCGACGCATGAGCGCCTCGACCACCCGGTAGACGTCCCGGTCCACGACCGACTGCACCCGCCGCTTGCCTCCCTTGGAGGCGTAGTCGAAGCGGATCGCATCGCCGGGCTGCAGGGTGACGTGGCGGCGCTGGATCGTAGCGAGGCCGTAGGTCTTGTTCTCCTCCGCGTACCCCTCGGTGCCGATGCGGAAGAACCCGCGGTCGAGGAGCCGGACCGCGCACGCGAGCACACGCTCGCGCACCAGCTCCCGCCGGCGCAGATCCCTGGCGGCGCGGGCCCGGAGCCCGGGCAGGGCCCTCGCGAACAGCACCATCTCGTCGAACTTCTCGCGGTCGCGCCGACGTCGCCAGTCCGGGTGATAGAGGTACTGACGCCGGCCGGCGCCGTCGGTGCCCACGGCCTGGATGTGGCCGTTGGGGTGCGGGCAGACCCAGACGTCCGTCCACGCCGGCGGGATCACGAGGCTCCGGATACGCTCGAGCGTGTCCTCGTCAGCGCGCTCGCCCTCGGGCCCCAAGTACTCGAACCCACGGCCGCGCCGGCGCCTGGCGAAACCGGGGCCGGAACAGTCCGCTCTGCGCAGTCGCGGCACAGCTCCTGTCTCCCCGAAGCCCTCCGTGGCGGAACCTGGGCGATCCGTGGACTCTGGGCTTCCCAACGCTGGATTCGAGCGACCTAGACTCTTGGGTGGTTCGGGGGCCGGACCGCAGGTAACGCCTTGTTGCCATGCGGGATTGGGGCTACCCTGCTGTCAGTCCCGACGGATTGACGAGAGGAGCCAAGATCGTGCGGCCATCCACGCTTCGGCGTTCTTTGCTGTTCGCCGTGTGCGGCGCAGCGCTTGCAGTCATCGCGCCCGCGACGGCAGCGGCGGAGTCGTGCGCCTACAACCCGGCCACGAAGGCGGTCACGGCGACGATCACCCCTGGCTCCCAGGCCACGCTCAAGATCGACGCGGCCGGCCAGCTCCTCTTCGGCAACGTCCCCGCGCCGTGCGCGGGCGCGACGGCGACGAACACGGACTCCGTCTCGGTGGCCGGCGCGGTCGGGACGACCGAGCGCCTGACGCTCGACCAGTCCGAGTCCTTCTTCGGCCCGGGCGCGAGCAGCGAGTCGAACATCCCCGAGATCGAGCTCGCGACGAGCCTCGGTGACGCGAGCGACGTGCTGGCCATCATCGCCACGGCGGGCAACGACGTCGTCGCCCCCGGCCAGAACGGCGTGGCGATCGACTCCGACGGCGACCTCGACATCACCGTCAACCCCGGCATCTTCAACATCGAGATCTACGCGCTCGGCGGCGACGACTTCATCAACGGACGAGGCCAGGGCGGCGCCGGCCTCCATTTTCTCGGCCCGCTGACGATCGACGGCGGGCCCGGGAACGACCAGATCGTCGGCAGCACCGACCCCGACAAGCTCTACGGGCGCGAGGGGAACGACAGCATCAACGCACAGGACGGCGCCGACCTGCTCGAGGGCGGCCCCGGCAACGACTTCCTGACGGCGAGCGAGGGGAACGACACGCTGGTCGGCGGCCCCGGGGCGGATTCGCTCTCGGGCGGCTACGGGGACGACCTCCTCGACGGCGACGACGGCGAAGCCGACACGTCTTTCAACGGCGGGCCCGGCACGGACACGCTCTTCTACGACCTCGGCATCGACCCGGGCTCGAGCGCGGTGGAGAACAAGGTCGCGGATCCCGGTCCGCCTCCTCCGCCGCCGCCTCCGCCTCCTCCGGGCGGCGCCTGCACCTACAACGCGGCGTCCAGGACGGCGACCGCGACGTTGTCGAGCGCGCCCCCCGCGACCGCGACGCTCACCGTCGTCGGCGGCGAGATCCGGTTCGGCGAGACCCCGACGGCCTGCGAGGGAGCGACGACCTCGAACACGGACACGATCAAGGTCGTCGGCACGGCCGGCGCCGCTGAGAAGCTGATCGTCGACCAGAGCGCCGGCGCGTTCGCGCCAGGCGCGACGGCCGAGACCACGGGCCTCTCCGAGATCGAGCTCGAAGTCAACCTCGGCGACGCGAGCGACCAGGTCACCGTCATCGGCTCGCCGGCCGACGACGTCCTCGCGATGGGCGCGAAGGGGCTCGCGCTGAACAGCGACTCCGACGTCGACATGACCTTCACCCCGCTCCCGAGCTCGATCGAGCTCCAGGGCGGCGGCGGCAAGAACATCCTCACCGCCCGCGGCGGCTACGGCGCAGGCACCGTCTTCCTCGGCAGCGTCACCCTGCGGGCCGGAAACCTCGGCGACGACATGACCGGCTCCAACCTCGACGACCTGATCGTCGGCGGCAACGGTGACGACATCGTCTTCGCCTACAGCGGCGCTGACACGATCCAGGGCGGCGGCGGTAACGACAAGCTGAACGGCTCCGACGGCAACGACGACATCACCGGCGGAGCCGGCGCGGACACACTCTCGGGCGGCAACAACGACGACACGCTCCGCGCCAACGACGGCCAGGCGGACACGTCGATCAGCGGCGCGATGGGCATCGACACCGCCTTCTACGACGGCACGCTCGACCCCGTTCCGAGCGGCGTCGAGAACAAGATCCCGTCCGGCTGAAACCCGCTTGGGTAGGGGCCTTCTCTGCCAGCCCTCCAAACGTCGGGTCGCTGCGACAGACTTCGCTCCATGCACGCGATCGTGCCGCTGTTGGACGAGCCGAGGTTCCGGCCGTTCCCCTTCGGCTTCCCGGTCGACCCGGCGCTCATGCGGGCGGTCGACGACGCCGCGCTCGTCCTCTCACGGACGAAGGGGCGCTTCGACGGGCCGATTGCGTTCTGCCACGGGGTGTCGCGAGACGGCGCCGTCGTCCGCCGCCACGGGCGCTATGCCGAGGCAATGGTCGTCTTCGCCGAGCCGACCCAGGCCTACCGCCTCGGGTTCGCCCTCGGGGTGCAGCTCTTCGTCGAGCGAAGGGAAGGGTTGACGCTCTTCCAGCAGCGCGGGCCCTCGATCGGCCGCGACCCGCTGCTCTGGACTGCCTCCGCCTCGGGAGGCCTCAGCCATGCCGAGGCGCCGCGCGACGCCGTGCTCGCCGACGCCGCCGAGGAGATCGGCCTGCAGGAGAGCGATCTCGTCGGCTTCCAGCCGGTCGCGGTCGTGATCAGCGACGACACGGGCTCGGCGCTCGTCGTCTACCACGCCAAGCTGCGCGACGGAGCAGAGCCCGAGCCGAACTCCGGGAAGGTGGCCCAGATCTTCTGGTCGGCCTCGCCGGCCGAGCTCGGCGCGCAGGTCTCGGCGGACACGGTCGCCTCGTGGGAGGCCTTGGAGCGCTGGAAGGAGCCGGGGGCCGCCCCGGCCTAGAGCCGGGTCGTCAGGCGGCGTTCTCGCCGCCGGTGACCTTGTCCCACCACTCGTCCTCGCGGCGCTTCAGCTCGGTCTGCACCTGCTCGACGTAGGTCGCGAGCTCGTTTTCCTTCTGGCCGAGCCGCTCCTGGAGGTCGGAGAGCTCGCGCTCGCGGCGCTCCAGCTTGTCCTCCCGGATCTCGAGGTCGGCCTCCGAGCGCGCCTCCCGGGCGTCCAGCTCACTCTCGCGGCCGTCCAGCTCCTGCAGGCGGTCGCGCAGGCCGGACTCGGTCTCGGCGAGGCGCTTCTCGCGCCGCTCGAGGCGCTTGCGCTGCGACTCGACGACGTCCTCGGTGTTCGAGTACTCGGCCTCGCGCTCGGCGAGCTCGCGCTCCCGCTCCTTCAGCCGCTCCTGCAGGGCCTCGACATCGAGGATCTTCGAGGCGTCCGACTCGACCCGGGCAAAGTGCGTCTCGCGCTGGTGCAGCTCGGCCTCTCGGGCGGCCATCTCGGCCTCGCGCCGGTCGATCTCGGCGAGACGGCTCGCGGTCTCCTGGCTCTCCTTGCCGCGACCTTCGGCGCCGCGCTCCAGACGCTCGGCGTCCAGTCGCAGGCGGTCGTGCTTGGCCCGGATGTCCGCCTCGCGCTCCTCGAGCGCCTCTTCCTTCGCCTCGATCCGCGAGCGCTCCTTCGACAGCTCACGCTCCCGCGCGGCCATGGCCTGCTCTCGCTTCGAGGCGGCCTTCTCGTGCTCGCGCAGCGCGGACTCGCGCTCGGCCAGGGCCCGGTCGCGGGCTTCCTGGCGGGCCTTCATCTCGGTCTCGCGGCTCGCGACGGCCTGCTCGCGGCGGACGAGCTTCGTCTCCTGTGAGTTCAGGGCCTGCGCCTGCTTGCCGAGCTCCGACGAGAGCTTCTCGCGCTGGCGGTCGGCCTCGCGCAACTCGTGCAGCTTGCTCTCGACCTGCTCGGAGCGCTCGCCGGTCAGCGCTTCGGTCGCGGTCAGGCGCGTCTCCAGCTCGGAGAGGCGCTCGCGCTCCTCACGGAAGATCTGCAGCTGCTCCGTGAGCCGCGCCTCGCGCAGCTCGATCTCCTGCTCGGCCGAGGCGACCTTCGCCGCGCGCAGGTCGAGCTCCGAGGCGCGCGTCGCGAAGTCGCCACCGAGTGCGAGCCCGTGGTCACGTTCGGCGAAGGACGCGGCCAGCTCAACGCGGAGGTCGCGTTCGCGGTCCAGTGACGCGGCGAGCTCGGCCCGGAGGGCGTCGAGCTCGGCGGTGTCGGGAATGCTGAGGGCGGGCGGCGGCTCGAGGGCCGCCTCGGGCTCGCCCGGCCGCGCCTCGTGCTGGGGTGGCGCGCCGTTCGACGACGGCGGCGCCGGCGCCTCGGCCGAGACCTCCTGCCGCTTCTCGAGCTTCCCGCGCAGGCCGGTGCCGAAGCCGGTCTCGGCCTCTGGCTTCACCGACTCCTCGGCGGACTCCTCGCTTACTGCCATCCGAAGCGCCGGCTTCCTAGAACAGCTCCGACAGGTTCATGAACGCCGGGCCGAGGATGACGACGAACATCGCCGGGAAGATGAAGATCACCGTCGGGAACAGCATCTTGATCGGCGCCTTCATCGCCCGCTCCTCGGCAGCCAGCTGGCGACGCTGCCGGGTGTCGTTGGCCTGCACTTTGAGGATGCGCCCGAGCGAGATGCCGAGCACGTCGGCCTGGATGATCGCGCGGACGAACGCCGAGAGCTCGGGCGTGTCGACGCGGTGCATCATCTTCGTGAGCGCGTTCTGCCGGCTCTCGCCGATGCGCATCTCGCCCAGGGCGAGCGCGAACTCGTCGGCGAGCGGCCCTTGCATGTGCTCGGTCAGCTTCGAGATGGCCCCGTCGAAGCCGAGGCCTGCCTCCACCGAGACGGCCAGGAGGTCGAGAGCGTCCGGCAGCTCGGCCCTGAGGATCTCCTTGCGCGTGCGCGTCTTCAGGGTGACGAAGACGTCGGGGACCATGAAGCCCACGATCGCGAACACGATCCCGAGCAGAAGGGCCTTTCCGGCGAGCGCGCCGCCGAGGCTGGCGAAGACCTGCCCGCCGACAAAGCCGACGAAGCAGAGGATCGCCTTCGAGGCCAGGTAGCCGGTCGGCGAGAACTTGCGGTTCAGGCCCGCACGGAGGAGCTTGTTCGAGACGGTCTCGACGCTGGCCCGCGGAGTGATCCGCAAGACCCCGCGGGCGAGGCCGGTCGTCATGGGGACGAGCGCACGGTCCTTGAACGTCCCCTGGTCGAGCACGCTCGACGAGGTCGAGATCACACGGTTCTTGCCGTAGCCGGCGGCACGGCGGATGGAGCCCGTCCGCTCGCGCGCAGGCTGCGTCGCAATTTCCATGAGGAGGAAGAACGCGAGGGCGACGGAGCCGCCGGCGATGATGAGAAGCCAGAGCATGTCAGTACCTGAAGTTGACGATCTTGCGGAGGACAAGGGACCCGAACCCGATCATCACGAGCATCGTGAGGAGCAGCTTGTGGCCCATACTCGTGTGCCAGAGCGGGCTCATGTATTCGGCGTTCAGGAGTGTGAGCATGGCCGCCACGAAGAACGGCAGGCCGATCAGCACGTAGGCCGACGCGCGGCCCATGGCCGTGAGGCCCTTGATCTTCTTGGCGAACTGCTGCCGGTTGCGGACGGTGTCCGCCACCATGTCGAAGAGGCCGGCCAGGCTGCCGCCGACCTGGCGCTGGATCGTCACGGCGGTGATCACGAACTCGAAGTTCTTGGAGCCGATGCGCGCGGCCATGTCGGCGAGCGCTTCGTCCATCGGCCGGCCGAGGCGCGTCTCCGTGAGCACGCGCTTCAGCTCCTTCGAGGCGGGGGGCTGGTCCTCGTCGACGACGCTCTGCAGGGCCTGCCGGAAGCTATGCCCCGCCTTCAGCCCGGCCGCCATCGTCACGAGGAGGTCGGGAAGCTGGTTCTCGAAGACCCGCACACGCTGCTTCGCCTTGAAGGAGACGAAGAGGTAGGGGAGGGCGGCCCCGCCGAGCAAGCCGATCCCGATCAGCGGCACCGACTGGGTCAGCCCGGCGGCTACGAGGCCGCCGAGGAGGCCCGCGCCGAGCATCAGGTAGACGAACTCGACGGTGCGGAGTGGCAGATCGGCACGCTCGAGCGTCTGCTGCAGGCGGTGCCACGGCTTGAACCTGCCCAGGGCGTTCTCGGTCGCGTGGAAGAGCCCGGCGGCGATCCTCAGCCGCTCGCGCCCGGCCTGCTTCGTGCCGCGCCGCCGCTGCTGGGCGACGTGTGGCTCGAGGCGTCCCTTCAGCCACGCGCTTCGCGGCGAGGCGAAGGCGAACGCCGCGGCGAGGAGGATGATGAGCCCGACGCCTGCCGCGAAGGCGGCCTGGCCCCAGAACGTCCCGAAGAACTGCTCGGGAAGCCGGCCCTCCATGTGCGGCTTGCGCGTCACGATGGCGCTGCCGGGAACGACGACGGTCGTGGAGGCCGTCTCGCCTGCCGACTTGACCTTGAGCGCGACCTCCTCGCTCGGGAGCGCGGAAGTCGTGTACTCGAGGCGCCACGTGCGGGAGAGCTCCTCGGCGATCGAGGTGTAGACCTCGGCGAGGGCCGTCGTGTCGGCGGCGCCGTAGTAGTTGCCCCCGGTCTCTTCGGCCAACCGCTGAAGCGGGGCAGGGTTGAACTGGCTGCTCTCGATCCCGACGACGTAGACGGAGGCGCCCGCCCGCTGGGCGGCCGCGATCGCCTCCTCGATGGACGCCTCGCTGCGGGTCTCGTTCCCGTCGGTGACGATGATGATCACACGCCCGAGGTAGTTCTCGGAGGCAAGCGAGTTGGACGAGAGGACGAGCGCGTCGTAGAGCGTCGTTCCCTGGACCGGGTCGGTCGAGATGGAGCGGAGCGCCGAGTCGGCGTCCGTGGTCGAGGTCTGGAAGCCGGTCAGGAAGATCGGCTCGGTCGCGTACGTGAGCACCGAGATCCGGTCCTCGAGCGGCTTCGCCGCGACGAACGCGCGGGCTGCGGCGACCGCGTCGTCGAGCGGCTGGCCGTCCATCGACCGCGAGCGGTCGACGGCGAGCACGATGCTCTTGGCCCGGCCGAGGTTCGTGGCAACGAGGCCGGCAACCTGGTCGCCGTTCTCCGTCAGGGTCGGAGCGGCGTAGGTCGGCTGGTCGGTGACGAAGATCGCCCGGACGGTGGGGAAGTCGCTCGGGTCGGCCTCCACCGTCGCCGCGAGCGCGGCGGCGGGCAGGAGGAGAGCGGCCAGGGCGAGGATCGAAGCAAGCCCGAGGCGGCCCATTACTGGAACCCGCCGGTTCTCGCGGCCTGGAACGCCTCACGGACGTGCTCGTCCGTGTCCTGTTGGAAGAACGCGGGCGGCAGGTTGACGCCGTTGGCCGCCATCTTGTCGAGGAAATGCGGCTTCAGCCCCGTGCACTTCAGCTGGGAGAGCAGGCGCGCACCACCGCTGCTCACCGGGGTGTCCTCGTCCGGCGGCTTGGCGACGAAGACGTCCTGGAGTGTGATGACGTCGGACTCCATTCGCAGCACCTCGGTGATGTGCGAGAGGCGGCGGGAGCCGTCCACCAGGCGGGTGATCTGGACGAGCAGGTCGAACGCGCTCGAGATCTGCTCGCGGATGGCGCGGTGCGGGAGCTCGACGCCGGCCGTGAGCACGAGCGTCTCGAGACGGGCCAGCGCGTCGCGTGGGGAGTTGGCGTGGATCGTGGTCAGCGAGCCCTCGTGGCCCGTGTTCATGGCCTGGAGCATGTCCAGCGTCTCCGCGCCGCGGACCTCCCCGACGATGATCCGGTCGGGGCGCATGCGGAGGGCGTTACGGACGAGCTCGCGGATGCGGACCTCGCCCTGGCCCTCGATGTTGGCCGGGCGGGACTCGAGCGGGATCACGTGGTCCTGCTGGAGCTGGAGCTCGGCGGCGTCCTCGATCGTGACGATGCGCTCGTCGCCCGGCACGAAGGCCGAAAGGGCGTTGAGGGTCGTCGTCTTACCGGTACCGGTACCGCCGGAGATGAGGACGTTGAGCTTTCCCTGGACGCAGGCGGAGAGGAAGTGGGCCGCCTTGGACGTGACCGACCCGAAGTTGATGAGGTCGTCCATCGTGTACGGGTCGCGCGAGAACTTCCTGATGGTGAGGACCGGCCCGCGCAGCGAGAGCGGCGGGATGATCGCGTTGACGCGGCTGCCGTCCGGCAGGCGCGCGTCCACCATCGGCGAGGACTCGTCGACCCGGCGGCCGACCTGGGAGACGATCTTGTCGATGATGCGGAGGAGGTGCGCGTCATCGACGAACGTCGACTTCGACAGCTCGATCTTGCCCTCGCGCTCCACGTAGATTCGGTCGGGCCCGTTGACCATGACCTCGCTGATGGAGTCCTCGCGGAGGAGGGGCTCCAGCGGGCCGTAGCCGAGGATGTCGTCGGTGATCTCGCGAACGACCTGCCGGCGCTCGTCCCGGGTCAGCGGCGTCTGGTCGAGCGCGAGCTGCTCGGTGACGACGCGCAGGACGCGGTCGGTCAGGTCCTCGTTGGTCGAGCTCGAAAAGAGCTCGGGGCCGAGCTTGGCGATGCACGCGTGGTGGATGCGGGTCTTGAGCTCGGCGTACGGGTCGACGGCGCGAGTCTCGTGCTGAGCCTCGCGCGCCGCGGTCTCGATGCGCGTGACGGTGGCCTCGGCAGCGGCGCTGCCGTTCCCGGTTGTTTTGAGGCGATCGTGGAGACCCATCGTCAGCTCCGCTTGAAGAGGCCGCGCTTCTGCGACGCCTTGGCCGCCTCGGCCGGCTGGAGACCCTTCGCCATCTCGCGGATCGCCTTCGAGAAGTCCGCGCCGGACTCGGCGAGGACCGCCGGGTTGCCGCGGTTCACGGCGATGGGCACCGCGCGGTCGCTGGGAACCTCGAAGCGCACCTTCACCTCGAGGGCGCCCTCGACCTCGGCCCGCTTCATCCCGACCTTGGAGTTGGCACGGTTGAGGACGACGCGGATGCGGTTCTGCGGGAAGGCGAGCAGCTCGAGCGTCTGCAGCGCGAGCCTGACGTTCTTCAACGTCGGGACGTCGAGCCCGCAGACGAGCAGCAGCTCATCCGTCCGGTCGAGGGTGGCGAGCATGGGCCCGTGGAAGAAGGGCGACGTGTCGACGACGATGACGTCGTACGACTCGCGCGCCACCTCCAGCAGGCGCGACAGCTTGGTCTCCGTGACGAGCTCGGCGTCCTCCGGCCGCACGGGGGCGGGGAGGATGTCGAGGCCCGACGGATGCCGGGTCGTGTAGCCCGCGAGCTTCTCGGAGTCGAGCTCGCCCGGGGCGACGACGAGGTCGTAGATGGTCTTCTCGGGCTCGAGCCCGAGCATGATCGCCGCGTCCCCGAACTGCAGGTCGAGGTCGAGGAGCAGAGTGCGCTTGCCCTCGAACTTCGCGAACGCCGCGGCGAGGTTGGTCGACGTGACCGTCTTGCCCGTTCCGCCCTTCGGCGAGAACACCGTGACGATGCGGCCGCGCCGGGTCGGCGCCGCCGACGGGGTCGGCCGCAGGCCCGACCGGCCGGCCTTGCGGATGGCAAAGACGACGTTCTCGGTCATCTGCGGCAGGAGCAGGACGTCCGAGACGTCTGCCTCCAGCGCCTCCTCGAGCAGGACCGAGGCCTCGCCCGAGGCGAGCAGGATGATCGGAGCGCGGGTGTGCTCGCGGATCGTCGCGATCTCATCGGCCGGGAGCGTGGAGCTCCGCGTCCCGTGGAGCACCACCTCGAGGTGGCCTCCGGTGAGGACGCCGGACGACTCGGCCACGGCGACGCTGGTTCCCACGAGCTCGATCTCGGCGTGGCGCTCGAGAGCGTCTCGCAGCTGGTCGAGGCCGTCGCACGAGCCCGTGACGAAGATCCGAGCCTTCTGGCGGACGGAGATGGACGTATCGCTACTCATTGCCGATCAGCTCCTTACTCCACAGTCCCTCGAGCTGCTGCGACTTGAGACCGTCCGTCAGGAGCGTCCACCAAGACTCGGCGGCGTCGGGACTGTCGGACGCGTCGGTCGGCGCCCGCAGCGTGAGCGTCCAGACACCGTTCGAGACGACCCAGAAGAGCTTGTGCTCCTGCGCGTCCGTGAGGGCGAGCTTGACGGAGAGGCC
This sequence comes from uncultured Actinomycetes bacterium, assembly GCA_963811635.1. Taxonomy (GTDB): domain Bacteria; phylum Actinomycetota; class Thermoleophilia; order Gaiellales; family Gaiellaceae; genus JAIBJN01. The sequence continues at coordinate 94,322 of CAWESB010000008.1, read as the reverse complement.
CTTGTCGGCGTCCTCCGTGATCTTCGTCTGTACGTCCGCCTTGATCGCGGGCTCGAGGACGAGGATGTCGCGGAGAATCGTGCGACTGACGTGGTTCGTGGCGGACTCGGGCACGTTCCAGGTGCCCACGACGTCGACCCGGTCGCCCTCGATGAGCGTCCCGGCCAGCAGCTGGTGCTCGTCGCCCGGGACCTGTACCGCGCGGAGGGTGCCGGTGAGCTGGGCGCGGATGCCCTTCTGCTCCTCCGACTTGAAGCGAAGCGTGCTCACCTGCTCGCCCTCGTAGATCGGGTTGACGACGACCTTGGTCGCGACGTCGGCCGGGTCGAGGAGCGCGCCGGGGGAAACCTGGCCGCGCTCGACCTCGGACTGCGTCAGGAACCCGCCGGCGTCGAGCTCGGCGCCCGACGTGCCCACGGGGATGTCCTTCGACGCAACCCAGACCGGGACGAGCTCCTGATCCTCCTGGAGCCGACCCCGCTCTTGGGAGACGTAATAGAAGACGAGCAGGACCGCGACGGCGGCGAGCGCGAGCGCGAGCCCGAGATTTCGGAGTCGATACGTCATTGCACCACGTCTTTCTGGTCTCGGATTGAGTGCCTTATCGGCTTCCTCGGCCGAAGAGCTGAGCGCTCATTCGCGGAGGGAGACGGCGTAGGCGCGTCGGCCGCTCATTCGACGCGCTCCGTCGTCTGGGCTCGGAGGTTCCCCGACTTCACGACGACGCCGAGGAGGCTGATGTTGTAGGGGTAGGTCGCGACGACCTGGACGTCGGATCCCTGGACCCAGGTGGAGCTGACGGTAACGCCGAGCTTCGCCTGGTCGAGATCGGCCGCCGACGTGCGCACACGGTTGACAACGCTTCCCTGCGGGTTGGACACGTCGCGGCTGACCGCACCCTGTCGCCCGCCGGCGCGCACCGCGTCCGTGAGCGTCACGTACTGGTGGAACACGATCCCGAACTGGATGACCGCGAACAGGAGCAGCGCCAGGAGCGGCAGGACCATCGCGAACTCGGTCAGCGTCTGACCCTGTTGTCTCTTCTGGGAAATCCTGTGCGGCAAAAATTTGGTGAGCATGTGGGACGACCTTTTTGGGTGAGAGGCGGGCCCTTTTCTTGCGAAGCGCGAAAGAGGACCCGCCTGCTCTTGACCTTCGTCCTCGTTAGAGGATTCCGGCGACACCGTTGATCGCATCGCCGATGGCGCCCGAGAGGGCGGCGAGGGCGACGACGATGGCGAGCGTGATGACGGCGAGGACCACGCCGTACTCCGCCATGGTCTGGCCGTCCTCGCGCTTCAGGGCAACGAGGGACTTGAACATTCTCGATTCACCTCCCTTCCCTACTCCAGGCACGCACGCCGGTGCGCTGAACGTCGAACGAGCCGAGCGCGAGGCAGGCACAACGGTGTGCCATGAGCGGCTGATCGATCGGGCGGTGAGCGTGGTCACGTTGATGGAAAGAGTTCCCGAGTCTCCTCGAGCTGCCCGGCGTGACCGCTCCGCCGTTTGGCTCAATCTGCCCCGCACCATCGGGCAGTCAGCGCCGTCCGAGAATCCCCCGGAGGGGGGCTTCGAGGGCATATGACCCGTTCGGGGGAAGATCGGTTTCCCGACCTCACCCGATAGTCCAAGGAGTCCGCAGAGCGGTTGCGGATCGGATCTGAAGAAGGACGTTCCGCGCCGAAGTGGCGGCCTCGGCGCCCGACTTACAACGGGAGCACCAGGCTGATGCCACATAAGAAGAAGCCGCGGCGGTTCGTCACGTCGCTCGTTCTGTTCACGCTCGCCGGCTGGACGCTCTGGGCGCTCGGTCGCAACGAGCTGGAGACCACGGAGACGGACTCGAGCCCGCAACAGTCGGGCCCGACCGCACCGGTCGCACGCCCGCGCGCGACCTGGAGCAAGCGCCGCCTCGCCACGAGTCTCGCCTTCGCCACGCTGTTCTTCGGCGGTGCCGCCTTCTCGGCCGGTGCCGGCGACGTCGTGGCCGGCGCGCTCGAGGGCGGCGAAACGACCACCGAGCTGACTTCGACCGAGGAGGCTCCGAGCGAGGAGCCGGCCCCGGGCGAGGAGCAGTCGGGCGAGGAGGGCGAGCAGCCCTCCGACCAGCCTGCCGAAGGCGGCGAGGAGCCGTCCGAGGGCGAGCAGCCCGCAGGCGGCGAGGAGCAGCCCGGCGACGGCGAGGAGAGCCCTGGTGAGGGCGAGACTCCTGCCGATCCCGGCGATGGTCCGGCCGGCGGCGAGCAGCCCGGCGACGGGAGCGAGAATCCCGGCGACGGCGAGACTCAGCCGCCTCCGCCCCTGCCGGACGAGGCCGGCGACGACGGCGACTCGCCCGAGACGCCGCAGCCGCCCGCTCCCGGCGTGGGCGACGGCCCCGGCAACGGCTCGCCCGCTCCGGGCAGCCTGCCGGTCATCGACAAGCAGACCCGCAGCCCGGCGCACCTCGATCCCGAGGCCGACGCCGACGGGTTCTTCTCGACCATCTGGCTGCACCGCCCGCTGCCCGACCCGACCCCCCCGGCCAAGCGCCTGAAGGCGGCCTTCGCCCGCGACCTCGTCCGTGAGGCCACCCTCGCGAAGGTCGACTGGGCGCTGGTGCTGGGCGTTCTCCGCGCCCGCGGGTTCGACAGCAGCTCCATGAGCCTCGGCCCCGTGCGGAGCACCGCCCGGCAGCTGTCCGGCCTCCATGCCCGCCAGCGCCCGCTGAAGGCGCTGCGCGCCTACGGCGGCCGAAGCTTCGCCGACGAGGCGTTCGCCCTCCGCAACTACAACCGTGCGGTCGGCCTACGCTCCCTCGTCGACGGCTTCGAGGCCTCGAAGGGCCGGCTCCAGCGGATGGTCCTGCGCGACAAGCGCATGTCCGTCTACCAGGGCGGCCGCCTCGACGTGGCGCTCGGCCGGGTCGACGTCCGCGTGCTCGTGCTGCTCCGCTACCTGGCGGAGACCCACAAGCAGGTGACCGTGTCCAGCCTCATCAGCGGTCATCGCCTCTACTCGCGCCCGGGCGTCATCTCGGCGCACGTCTACGGCCTGGCCGTCGACGTGGCCGCGCTCGAGGACACGTCCATCTACGGCCACCAGGAGCCGGGCGGGCTCACGGAGCACGCAGTGAAGAACATCCTGCTCCTCCCCGCCGAGCTCCAGCCGAAGCAGGTCATCTCACTGCTCGGCTTGGGCGGACCGTCCTTCCCGCTGGCAGATCACGACGACCATATCCACGTGGGGTTCTAGAGACTCACGTGCTGGTCAAGCTCGAACAACACGACGGCAGCCTGGTTTGTGAGCGGTGTCTCCTCGCCGAGACGCCGCTCACCCGGGCCCGAGGGCTCCTCGGGCGCGCCGGGCTCGAGCGGGGCGAAGGGATTCTCCTTCGCCCCGCGTCGTCCATTCACATGTGGTTCATGCGCTTCGCGATCGACGCGGTCTTCCTCGATCGCGAGAGCCGCGTGCTCCGGGTCGCCGAGAACCTGCGCCCGTGGCGGCTCGCCGGCTGCAAGGGCGCGAAGGCCGTGATCGAGCTTCCGGCCGGCGAGTGCGAGCGGGTCGGGCTCCGGCCCGGCGACGCCGTGGTCGTCAGGCCGGCGACGGCAGCCTAGACCGCGCCCTCGATGGCGTGGAGCGTCCACGCCGGCCCGATACGGACGAGGTGCCCGTCCGGGTCGGCCAGGTCGTAGACCTCCGTGCCGAAGCGCGTCCGCGTCACGCGCCCGCCCGAGATTCCCTGCCGGTCGAGCCGCGTCATCTCGGCCGGGATGTCGTCGCCCGCGAGCTCGAGCCGCGCCGATCCGCCGATCTCGCGGCCGCGCTCCGGGTCCCATGTGAGCACGAGGAACGTCTGGCCCTCGAGGACGAAGAAGGCACTGTGGGCGTTCTCGCCCTCGTCGTAGGCAGCGGCCGGCCCGCGGCCGAGAAGCCGCGTGTACCAGTCGATCGAACGGTCGAGGTCGGTGACGTAGAGGTGGATCGCGGTGACGAGGCTCACTTGGCGGCCGGTTTCGTCTTGCCGCGCGCCGCGCCCACCTCCGCCGCGTGCCGCTTCTCGCGTTCCTTCTTCTTGCGCGTGCGGTCGTTCCGCCAGCGCTTCAGTGGCCTGGAGCCGCGTCCCATGAGGCTTGGGACTCTATACATTCCCCCCGTGCCGCTCGAACCAGGCCGCACCGTCGACGAGCTTCGCGAGCTGCGCGAGCTGACCGGAGACGCGGACGGCGCTCAGCGGGTCGCCTGGACGGACACCTGGGTCGCGGCCAAGAGCTGGCTCTCGGGCAAGCTCGCCCCCACCAGCGCCGAAGAGGAGATCGACGAGGCCGGCAACCAGTGGTTCACCCTTCGGGGCGAGTCCGAGCGCACGCTCGTCATCGGAGGGCACATCGACTCGGTGCCCAACGGCGGCTGGCTCGACGGAGCGCTCAACGTCGTCGCCGGGATCGAGGTCCTGCGGCGGATCGCTGCTGACGGCACGCCGCCGCTCACGGTCCGGCTCGTCAGCTGGGCCGACGAGGAGGGCGCGCGCTTCGGTCGCTCCCTCTTCGGGTCGAGTGCAGCCTCGGGGACGATGGCCGACCAGGCCGAGATCCGGGAGCGCGTCGACGCCGACGGCATCCGCTGGGAGGACGCGCTCGCCGCCCATGGCGTCGACCTCGACCGCGCCCTCGACGCGCATGCGCAGCTGGAGGGCACGGCCGCCTACCTCGAGCTGCACATCGAGCAGGGGCCGGTGCTGGAGGCCATGGACCTCCCGCTCGGTGTGGTGCTCGGCACCTTCGGCGTCGAGCGCAACCAGATCACGTTCCGCGGCCAGGCCGCGCACGCCGGCTCGACTCCGATGGACAAGCGCCGCGACGCCCTCGCCGCCGCTGCGAAGCTCGCCCTCGAGATCCGGGGGATCGCAGCGCGAACCGGCGACGGCGCCGTCTGCACGATGGGGAGCTGCGTGACGAAACCGGGGATCGTCACCTCCGTTGTCGAAACGGCCACCGTGCTCCTCGACCAGCGCCATCTCGACGGCGCGAAGCTCGCCGGCATGCTCGCCGAGGCCAAGGAGGCGAGCGAGCACTTCGCGCGCGAGGAGGACGTCGAGGTCGAGTGGCAGCAGGTCTGGCGCATCGACCCGATCCTCTTCGACGACGGGCTGATCGAGCTCGCGGACGAGGCCGTCACCGAGGTGGCCGGGGTCTCGCACCGACTCCCGAGCGGCCCGCTCCACGACGCGGCCGAAGTCGCGCGCATCGGCATCCCCACGGTCATGCTCTTCGTCCAGAGCCTCCGCGGCCTCTCGCACACGAAGCTCGAGGACACGAAGCCCGAGCACCTGGAGCTTTCCGTGCGGGCGCTCGACCGACTCGCGGCGAAGACGCTCGACCGTCTAGCGGCCGGCTAGCTCCCGCACGGCCTCCACGGCGCGGTCGACCTCCGCCTCGGAGTTGGCGATGCTCGGGCCGAACCGGAGGTAGCTCGTGGCGTAGGGGGTCATGCTCGCGACGACGCCGTGCTCCTCCCGCAGCCGGTGGACGAGCTCGTCAGGGGGCATGTGCGCCTCACAGCAGACGAGCCCCGAGGAGAGCTCCGGCGCCGCAGGCGTCTGGACGACCACTCCCGGGATCCGGCCGAGCCCGTCCTTGAGCCTGAGCGCGAGCGCTCGGGTGCGCTCGGCGGCGCGTTCCCTGCCGATCTCGTGGCGGAACGCGAAGGCGGCCGCGAGCGCCCAGCGGTGCTCAAAGGCCTGGTAGCCGCCCGGCGTGAACGCGCCCGCGGTCGTCGCCGCGGTCGCTTCCCGCCCCTGGAGCCACGCGCCGAAGCTCTCGCGGTCGGTGAAGGACGGGATCGTCGGGCTCGTCTCCGCCCAGGCCTCGGGGCGGCCCCAGACGATGCCCGTCCCGCGCGGCCCGAAGAGCCACTTGTGGCAGCCGGAGACGAGGAAGTCGCAGTCCAGCTCGGAGAGCGGCTCCGGCTCGACCCCGAAGGCGTGCACGGCGTCGACGCAGAGCACCGTCTTGCGCTTGCCGAGCTCGACGTCGCGCTCGGCCAGCGCGTCCGCGATCGCGCGCACCGGCAGCTTGACGCCCGTGCTCGAGTGCACCCACGTGAGCGCGACCGCCCGCGTCCGCGGCGTGACCGCGTCCCGGATCGCCGCCACGACCCCGTCGACGGAGGCGGTCGCCGGCTCGTCGTAGAGGCGAACGCGGCGCACGGCGGCGCCGGTCGCGTCGGCGCGGAGGCGCAGGGCCTCGTGCGTGGAGAAGAAGTCGTGCTCGGTCGTGACGATCTCCTCCCCGGGTGCCAGCGCGAGGGTCGCATAGAGCAGGCCGAGGCCCATCGTCGTCGAGCCGGTGAGGGCGATCTCCTCCGGGGCGACGCCAAGGTAGCCGGCGGCGCCCTGGAGCGCCTCCGCCTCGAGCCGCTCCTCGTCGTCCTGGATCGTCACGGCGGCGTCGGCGTCGAGCCGGCGCCGGTGCCCCTCGATCGCCTCCCGCACGGGCTCCGGGTGCGGGGCGAGGAGGAAGGTCGAGAGCTGGGCGCGCTCGCGGTCGAGCTCGAAGCTCGCCTGGACGCCCTCCCACGTGTCGAGCCCCTTGGCCGCTCCCGCGGTGCGAGCCTCGTCGTCGGAGCGGCACCCGGCCGCCGCGAGCGCGCCGGCGCCGACGAGGAGGCCCGTCCGAACGAGCAGGTCGCGGCGGTCGTAAGTCATCGCGTATCCCCTACAAGTACACCGCACGCCCGGGCCGGGACACGCGGCGGGCGGTCAGACGAGCTCGAGGATCGCCTCGGCGACCTGGACGAGCCCGAAGCCGACCGCGACGGCGATGGCCGTGCCGCCGGCGATCGTCACGTCCCGCCGGAAGAGGAAGCGCGGGACGTCGGGGGCGAGCCGGTGGGCGAGCGGCGCGAGTGCATACCCGGCCGCGAAGAAGAGGGCGCCGAAGAGCGCGACGGCGAGGCCGGCCGGCTCGAGGAAGCGAAAGTCGAAGTTGTCGGGGTCGAGGACGAGCCCGCCGAGCAAGGCGAGCAGGACGACCGAGAGCGCCAGGCCGCGCCAGATGAGCCGCGCCGGCAGCCAGCGCCGAACGCCGAAGACGATCAGCCCCGCCGCGACGCCAGAGAAGATCCCGGTGAAGCCGACGAGCGCCGCTGTCCCGGCGAGCGTGATCTCGCCTACCCGGTTGCCGTTCTCCGTGATGACGCCCTCGGCGTCGGGGTCCGCCACGGCGAGGAGCCGCATGACGAGCCGCGAGCCGAAGCCGGCGACGACGATCCCGACGATCAGCCCGGCCGCGAGGCAGCCGCCGAGCGAGCGGAGCCAGACTGCGAGGCCCGGGCGCCCGAGCGGAGCGGTCTGGCTGGACACGCGCGCGACTCTACGGCACGCGTGGGCCGGCGGTGATGCCGTGGCCGACGAGCCGTGGATCGCCGGTCGCACCCTCCTTGCTGACGTGAATCGCCGTGCGCCCGTCCGCCTCCTCGACCCGTCGGACGATCCACGGACGGCCGTCCACCGACGAGCGGCCGAGCTCGGCGCCGACCTCGGGGGTCATGCCCTCGTGCGCCCCGCGCCAGAGCTCGTTGCCCTGCGAGTCCTCGCGGATCCACACGACGGACGCGTCGATGCCGGCGTCCGCGGCCGCGCCCCCAGCGTTCCACACCGCCTGCGGGTCGTAACTGGGCTGCTCCGCGGCGACGATCTCGCGCAGGCCGAGCCGGAGCTCGTCCGGCGTCGGGTTCCCCCAGTACCAGAACCCGCACCAGATCCTCCTGATGACGAGCAGTGAGTCGAGCAGGAAGGTGAAGGGGAGGAACGGCCGGTGCGTCTCGTCCGTGAGCTCCAGCAGGTCGAGCTCGTTCGCGACCGCGCGGTCGACGTCCGAGAGGAAGGGGAAGTGGCCGCCGAGGCCCGCGCGGAAGGCGCCGTTGACGTACGGCTCGTCCACGGTGACGGCGGCGATTCGGCCGAACTCGCGCTGGATCTCGTCCTGGAGGTCGACGAGGTTGCGCAGGCGCACCTGCTCCTTCGGGCACCACCAGCCGCGCACGAACGCGAGGATCAGAGGCTGGCCGGGCGCGAGCTCGCTCAGCGCGCGCTCGCGGCCGCCTGTGTCGGGCAGTCGCAGGTCGGGGAACGGGTTGCCGGGTGTGAGGTCGTCCCTCATGGCGTTCGCCTCCTTCGGAGCTGATGTCGGAGCCAGCGCGGCGTTCCCCGCCGCGCCGTGTCGACGGCGCGCACGAGCGCGGGCGCCGCGCCGTCGTGGATGCCCTCGCCGTGGCCCACCAGGACGTGCCCAGGCGCCACGCGCCTGGCCAGGTCCCGAAGGCCCCTGGGCTGGTGGAGCCGCAGGAACGGGTGGACGGCGAGCTCCTCGTCCGGGCCGCGGAAGTAGCGCGACGTCCCCAGTGCCTCCATGCACACGAGCACGCGCTCGGCCTCCCACCAAAGCACGGCCTCCCGCCAGCCCGGCACGCTCAGCACGGTCCGCGCCTCGAAGGGCGAGCCGGGCACCCCCGCGAAAGGGAGCCGGTGGTGCGGGACACCGAGGCGCGCGGCGAGCGCGGCGCAGTCGCGGTCGTGCCGGTCGACGAGCTGGACGACGCCGGCGGGCTCGCCGAGGGCACGGACGCGCTCCTCCAAGCCCGGGCCGTCCACGGGGTCGACGAGCCAGACGCGGCCGTCCGAGCAAAGCGCGTGGGAGGCGCGCTGGAGGAGCTCGGGCTGCTCGGCGATCCACCCGAAGCCGAGCTCGCTCTCGTCGCAGAACCTGATGGTCTTGGCGGGCATGCCGACGTAGCGTGCCCGACGCGCTCACGCCACGAACGTCTCGTAGAGGAGGAAGACGTTCAGGCAGACGATGAGCACGACGATCACGGCGGCGACCGCGTTCGTCACCCGCGTGTTCGCGAGTCCGCCCATCAGGTCGCGCCGGCTCGTGAAGTAGAGGAGCGGCACGAGCGCGAACGGGATCCCGAAGGAGAGGACGACCTGGCTGAGGACGAGCGCGCGGCTCGGCTCGACGCCGACGGCGAGCACGATCAACGCCGGGGCCAGGGTCACCGCCCGGCGGAGAAAGAGCGGGATGCGCCGGTTGACGAAGCCCTGCATGACCACCTGGCCCGCCATCGTGCCGACCGACGACGAGGAGAAGCCCGAGGCGAGCAGGGCGATGCCGAAGAGCGTCGAGGCGCCGCTCCCGAGCCGGCCTTCGAATGCCGCGTACGCCTCCTCGATGCTGTCGATCCCGAGCCCGAAGAAGACCGCGGCCGCAATCGCCAGCATGGAGATGTTCACGACCCCGGCGATCGTCATCGCGATGATCACGTCGATCCGCTCGAAGCGTTGGATCCGCCGGAGCTCCGCATCCGAGCTGCCCCTGATGCGGTCCTGCGTCAGCGCGGAGTGCAGGTAGACCACGTGCGGCATCACGGTCGCGCCGAGGATGCCCGCGGCGAGGAGCAGCGACCCGGCCCCGTCGAAGCCGGGGACAACCAGATGGCGCGCGACCTTCGCGGGGTCGGGCTGTGCGAGCGCAACCTGGAGGGCGAAGGCGACGACGATGACCCCGACGAGCGCGGCGATGACCGCTTCGAGCCGCCGGAAGCCGGAGCGCTGGAGGGCGAGGATCACGAACGCCCCGGAGCCGGCGAGAAGCCCCGCCGGGAGGAGCGGGATGCCGAAGAGGAGGTGGAGCCCGAGCGCCGCTCCGAGCACCTCGGCCAGGTCCGTCGCCATGGCGATCAGCTCCGCCTGGATCCACAGGCCGAGCGACACGGGCCGCCCGAAGTGATCGCGGCACATCTCGGGGAGGTTGCGGCCGGTCGCGATCCCGAGCTTCGCCGAGAGCGTCTGCACGACCATCGCCATCAGGTTCGCCGCAAGGACGACCCACAGAAGCAGGTAGCCGAACTCGGCCCCGGCCGCGACGTTCGTGGCGAAGTTGCCGGGATCGACGTACGCGACGGCCGCGATGAACGCCGGGCCGAGGAAGGGCCAGAGCCCCCGCAGCCCGTGCCGGTGGCCGGCGAGCGCCTCCTGGGCGGCGCGCAGCGTCGCCGCCTCGCCCGGCAGCACGTCCCCGATCCCGGGAGGCGGTCGCCCCGGCGCCGTCCCGACAGGCGCCCCTTGCGAATCCATACCTGTCGAAACTATAGTTTAGACGTGTCTAAGTCCCGAGGGTTGAGCAGACGCCAGTTGATCGTGGGCGCGGCGCCCGTCGTCGCTGCGGCCCCGTTCGCCGGTCTTGCCCTGGCCGGGCGCAAGGAGCTCGACGCGACCCACCTCGGTGCTAACCACCCGGACATGGGGCATGCCGCCATGTACGGGGAGTCCGTGCCCGCCCCGGGCGGCCCGAACGACCTCGACGCCCGCACCTACCCGCCGGCGGCGCTCCCGCACGAGCCGGGTCGCGTCCGCGAGTACGCACTCGTCGCCCAGGACCGTGAGATCGAGGTGGCCAAGGGCGTCTTCTATCCGGCCTGGACGTACAACGGGACGGCGCCAGGGCCCGTGATCCGCGCCACCGAAGACGACATGCTCCGCGTCGACTTCCGCAACGCCAGCGCGCACCCGCACACGATCCACTTCCACGGCATCCACCCGTCCAACATGGACGGCGTCTTCGAGATCGTGAACCCGGGCGGCAGCTTCACGTACGAGTTCCCGGCGCGGCCTTACGGGATGCACCTGTACCACTGCCATGCCACCCCGCTGAAGAAGCACATCCACAAGGGCCTCTACGGCGCGTTCATCATCGACCCGCCCGAGCCGCGCCCGCCCGCGCAGGAGCTCGTGATGGTCATGAACGCCTTCGACACGGACGGGGACGGCGAGAACAACTTCTACGCGGTGAACGGGCCCGCCTTCTACTACGCCCGCTATCCGATCAAGGTGAAGCGCTCCCAGACGGTGCGCATCTACCTCGCGAACCTGACCGAGTTCGACCTGATCAACTCGTTCCATCTCCACGGCGACTTCTTCCGCTACTACCCGACGGGCACGAGCGACCAGTTCGAGTACACGGACACGGTCATGCTCTGCCAGGGACAGCGCGGGATCATCGAGATCGACTTCGCAAACAGCGGCAGGTTCATGTTCCACGCGCACCAGTCGGAGTTCGCCGAGCTCGGCTGGATGGGCTACTTCGAGGTCGAGGACTAGCGGCGGTGGAGGCAAACTCCGCGACCGAGGAGCGAGGCCGGAGCACCGAGCCGGCCCGCTGGCGTCTCTGGGCGCTCGTCCCCATCGTCCTGCTGGTCGCCGTCGTCTCGCTCTTCGCCGCCCGTGGCGACGCGCTGCTCGAGCTCGTCGGCGAGAACCCGCCGGCGGCCGACGCTTTCGACGTTCGCCGGGTCGAGTTCTCGCCGGGCGAGATCCGGATCCGGGTCACGAACCCCCAGCGCGAAGACCTGACGATCGCCACGGTCACGGTCGACGACGCGATCGTGCCCTACACGCTCGACGGCCCGGCCACCCTCGGACGGCTTCGCTCCTCGACGATCGTCGTCCCGTACGCCTGGGTCGCGGACGAGCCGATCAGCGTCGGAATCACCAGCTCGACGGGCATCCAGACGACGGAGGCGATCGCGGCCGCGGTCGAGACCCCGCAGGCGGACGCGAAGGGCTTCCTCGGCTACGCGGTCATCGGCGGGCTCGTCGGCATCGTGCCCATCGCCCTCGGCCTGCTCTGGCTCCCGTCGCTCCGGCGTGCGCGGCCCGAGTGGCTGGCGGCCTTCATGGCCCTGACCGGCGGACTGCTCACCTTCCTCGCTGTCGAGGCGCTCACCGAGGCGATCGAGCTCCAGGCCGTGCTCCCGAGCGCGCTCGGCGGCACCGGCCTCGTCCTGCTCGGCGTCGCCGCGAGCTACCTCGCGCTCACGTTCCTCTCGCAGCGCCTCGGCCGAGCCGGCGCGGCCAAGGGCGGCACGCTGAGCGGCCTGGCGCTCGCTACCCTCGTCGCCGTCGGCATCGGCGTCCACAACCTCGGCGAGGGCCTCGCCGTGGGCACGTCCTTCGCGCTCGGAGAGTTGACGCTGGGGACGTTCCTCATCGTCGGCTTCATGCTTCACAACGTCACCGAGGGCCTGGGCATCGCGGCACCGGTCGCAGAGGGCGGCCGGGCAAGCCTCGGGCGGCTCGCGGTGCTGACCGCCGTCGCCGGGGCGCCGACGATCCTCGGCGCCTGGATCGGCGGCTACGTGACGAGCGACGTGCTCTCCGTCGTCTTCTTCGCGCTCGCGGCCGGCGCGGCGCTCCAGGTCGTCGTCGAGGTCGGACGCTTCGTGGCGCGGCGGGCGCCGGGCGGCCTCAGATCGGGCTACGCGGTCGGCGGCTTCCTCGCGGGACTGGCGATCATGTACCTCACCGGCCTGCTCGTCGGGTAGGAAGCGAGTATGAGCCGGTGTGTATCACTCGGGAGGGTGATAACCGGCCACCCGCTGCGGACGATACTCAGACCTAGACGGGGCCATCCCGCCCCCTCTGCGGCTATGACGTGGAAGAGCTTCACCCCCCTGGCGACCAACGCGGCACACTCCCGCGAACTGATGGAGAGCCTGTGAGCACTCCGCTTCGCGAGCGCCCCGACGCGCCCCTCGGCACCCTCATCTTCCGTGCCGGGCTCCTGCCTGCCGAGACGATCGAAGCCGCTCTCGAGGAGGGCGTGAAGACCGGCAAGCGCCTCGGCGAGATCCTCACCGAGCGAGGCCTCATCTCCGAGGTCGACCTCGCGCGGCTCCTCGCCGGTCAGAAGGGCCTCGACTTCGTCACGCTCCGCGAGCAGATCGTCGACACTTCGGCCGCGTCGCTCTTCACGGAGGAGCAGTCGCGCCTCTTCCGCGCGCTCCCGTACGCCTACGAGGGGGAGCTGCCGGTCATCGCCATCGCCGACCCGACCGACGAAGTCCTCATCCGGAACATCCGCGAGGCGCTCGGGCGCGACGACGCGCGCTTCGTGGTCTCGGCGCGCGGCGAGCTGGCGGAGATCTCCGCCGACGTCTACTCCAGGCCTTTGACGCCCGCCCCGGCGCCGGCGCCCGAGCCCGAGGCCACGGTCGAGCCCGAGCTCACGGTCGAGCCCGAGCTCACGGTCGAGCCCGAGGCCACGGTCGAGCCCGAGCCCGAGCTCGCGCCCCACGGCGAGCACACGAACGGCAACCACCCGGTCGACGCCGAGCAGGTCCTGCAGGCGCCCGCGTACGAGCCGCCCTTCGAGCAGCAGCCCGACGTCGAGCCGGAGCCGGAGCCCGCCCTCATCTCCGAGCCGGTCGCGGCCCCCGACCCCGAGGCCCCCGTCTTCCAGGTGCCCATGGTCGAGCAGCCCCCTGCCCCGGAGCCCCCGGCGGCGCCCGACACTCAGCCCGAGCCGCAGCCCGACCCCTTCGTCGCGTTCGAGCCCGAGCCGGCGCCCGAGCCGGAGCCTCCGGCCGAGCCCTTCGCTGCTCCGGTCCCCGAGCTCCCGGCCGCCTACGAGACGCAGCCTCCGCCCGAGCCTGCCCCGATGCCCGAGGCCCCCCCCGCGCCCGCGCCCGAGCCGGTCGAGATGCCCGAGCCTCCGGCCTTCGAGGAGCAGCCGGCCGTAACACCGCCCCTACCGGCGCTCGAGCCCGTCGCCGAGGTCGAGCCGGCCCCGGTCATCGAGCCGGCAGCAGCCCTCGAGCCCGTGCCAATGCCCCAGCCCGACCCCGCGCCTCCGGCGCCGAGCTACCCTCCGGCCGCAGCGGCCCAGGAGCCCGTCCCCGCGGCGGAGCGCCCGGTCGACGCCGAACCGGAGCCTGCGCCTGAGCCCCAGCCCGGGCCCCTGGTCGAGCCCGTGGCCGAGAGCGCCGTTGTCTGGCGGATGACCATCCGCCTGACGAACGGTGAGGGTGTCGAGGCCGGCGACTTCTCCGACCAGAACGCGGCGAAGGAAGAGGCGAAGGCGATCATGACCCAGATCGCCGATGCCGACGCCGCCGAGTGGCCCTTCGTGAACGGGCGTTTCCTCAAGCCGGACTCGATCGTCTCCGTGGACATCGCGGAGCTGTCCGACGACGAGAGCTAGCCGTTCGGCAACAGCGCCGAGGTGAGACCCGCGGCGAGGCCGCGGCGCTCCGCCAGCGCCTCGAGCACGATCACCGTGTCGGCGACGGGGATGCCCTCGAGGTACTCGTCCCGCTCCTCGAAGGAGACGAGCACGCGCCCGACGGCGTCACCGTACGCCTCGCCGTCTCCGGCTGCGAGGGCGGTGAGCGCCTCCGCCACCGTCCGCGGGAACGCATCTTCGGGCTCGAGCTGCAGCCTCTCGGCGAGATCGACCGCCTCGTCGTCACGGCCGAGAACGAGCAGGGCGAGCGTCGCCGCATACCGGCCGATGGGCGACTCGGCGTCCGCCGGGCCCTGCTCGAGCGCCCAGACGGCGTCCTCGGCCGCACCTTCGCGGTCGCCTGCGAGCACTCGCGCTTTCACCGCGCCGATCAGCCGGCCCCAGCTCGCGGGCGGAGCGTCGACGTAGCTTTCGCGGAACCGCCCCGCCGACCGGGCGAACCATCCCGCCGCCTCCGCCCGCCGGTTCTGCATGAGCCGGGCGAGCCCCGCCCCGGTGGCGGCCATCGCCAGGCGGACGAGCTGCTTCTGGCGCGCGTCGGGGTCGTCCGGGAGCCGGCCGAGCCCGTCCGCGTAGCGGCCTTCCTCCCGCTCCGCATGCGCGTCCCAATCCACGTACGTGAGCGTAACGCGGCCGCTGGATCTCCGATCTCCGCGGGTGGATCCCCCGCCGGAGGGCGCTGGCTGTGTTGATGATGGAGACAATTGTCATTACTGTTCACGCGCCCGGTGGCTCGCTGCCGCAGGATTAGCCCCGGGCCCGAGAACGGGTGAGGGCTCTGCGCGAGTGTTGAGATGCCACGTCAAAAGTCAACACACGTAGACGATCCGAAGGCCGTCGGCGACCGCCTCCGGGGAGCACGCGAGGCCGCCGGCCTCAGTCAGCGGCAGCTCGCCTTCACCGGCTGCTCCCCGGCCTACATCTCGAGGATCGAGTCGGGCGACCGGATCCCGTCGCTCCAGCTCCTTCGTGAGCTGGGCCGCCGGCTCGGCGTCTCCGAGGACTATCTCGCCACCGGTGTCGACCGCCACGAGCGTGACGGCGCTGTCCTCGAGGCCGAGGTCGCGCTCCGGCTGGGCGAGCTCGAGCTCGCCGAGGGCGTGTACGCGAAGATGCTGAGCGAGGTCGCCGACGACGACGTCAAGGCGAACGCGCACGCGGGCCTTGGCCGGGTCGCGTACCGCCGGGGCGACCCGCGCCTCGCGATCCAGCAGTTCGAGAGCGCGCTCGCCCTCTACGGGAACGGAGAGGGCTCACACCCCGATCTGGCAGACTCGCTCGGGCGCGCATATGCGATGGTCGGCGAGCTCGAGTCGGCGATCGCCGTCTTCGAGCGCTCGCTGGCGGCGGCCGAGGAGCGCGACGATCAGCTCGAGCGGATCCGCTTCCGCCTGCTGCTGGGCGATGCGCTCATCGACAGCGGCAACTTCGGGCGCGCCGAGGAGGTTCTCGTCGGGGCGCTCGCCATCGGCAAGGACTCCATCAACCCGAACGTCCGCATCAACCTCTACTGGACGCAGTCGCGCCTGCACGCTGAGCGCAACGACGCCGAGACGGCCGCGCGCTACGCGCGTCGCGCCCTCGAGGTCCTGCGCATGACCGAGGACACCTACCGCACCGGGCGCGCGCACCAGCTCCTGGCCCACATCGAGCTCGACCGCGGCAAGCCCGACGAGGCGCTGGCGATCCTCGACGAGGGTTGGCCGCTGCTCGAAGCGGCGAACCCGCTCGAGCGCGCGCAGTACCGCCTCGAGGAGGCCCGCGCACTCGCGAAGCTCGGCCGCAAGGAGGAGGCGGCGGCACTCGCCATGCAGATCTCCGGCATCATCGCCGACGCCCACGCGGAGGACGCGGCGCGAAGCTACTCGACCCTCGCGGAGGTGTACGAGGAGATGGACGACCGGGCCCGAGCGCTCGAGCTCTACGAGCTGGCGGCGGAGCTGCTCCGGCCGAACAACCCGAACCGCTACCTCGCCGGCATCCACGCCCGCATGGCCGAGCTGTACGAGGCCGAAGGGCGCACTGATGCCGCATACGAGCACATGAAGACGGCGGTCGGAATGCAGAAGGACATCGCCGCCAAGCTCCCGCCATAGGCGTCAATCGGATAGTATTCGAGTGCCCGCGCGAGTTTTACTCGCGCACACTCTCTGGGAAGCAGGCAGCGCAGCAGCGCTGCGTCCATGCAAGAAGCAATAGGCAATCCGACTGCCACGTCGGAGGCCACGGACGCCTTGACGGCGGCCGCCCTCCGGGTGGAGGCCTGGTCCGGCGAGTCGTTCATCCATCCGGGTGAGGAGGTCGCCGAGGTGCTCGCCGAGGGTCGCGCGCGCAGGCGTGCGCTCGACGCTGCGCTGGCCGAGATCGAATCGGGCAGGCGCACGCCCTCCCCGGGATGGAAGGTCGAGTACGCGCTCATGCTCGGGCTCGAGCGCGTGCTCACCGACAAGCCGTCGCGCCTCGCCTCCGGCACGGAGCTCCGCCGTCACCAGGTCGACGCCCTGGCCGGGATGCTCGCCGAGCTGATCGCCCGGCACGAGGATGTGGCCGAGAACGGGAACGGCCACGAGAGCGGCGTCGAGAACGGCAAGGCTCCGGAGGGCCAACTCGGGGAGGACGACGAGGAGCTCGAGGAGGCCGACCCCGAGGGCGAGGAAGGAGAGGAGGGCGAGGAGCTCGCGGCCCAGGACGACCCGGGAGCCGTCCGCCGCTACCGCTTCCGGCACCCCACAGCCTCCGGCAAGACGATCGCCGCCGGCGGCTTCGTCGAGGCCGCGCGGACGATGGGCGTGCTCATCCTCACCCACCGGCGCCTCCTGGTCGACCAGTTCACGCGCGACCTGACCGCGGAGGGCTACGGCGACCGGCTGCGCGCCGCCGTGCTCGAGGGCCAGGAGCCGCTGCGCGACAACCCGCTCACGATCCAGACATACGCCTGGTTCGCTCGCCACGTCGACTCGGTCTCGCGCAGCGCGTACCAGCTCGTCATCTGCGACGAGGCGCACACCGCCCTCGGCGAGAAGACCAGCGCTGCCATCCGCCGGCTCACGGAGCCGATCTACATCGGCATGACCGCGACCGAGCAGCTGATCGCGAAGCAGGTCTCGGACGTCTTCCCGGCCTCGGTCGACGACCTGCCCCTCGGCGACGCCGCCCGCCGCGGGCTGATCGCGCCGCTGCGCTCGCTCCGCGTGCGCCCGGCGGCGGCGATCTCCTCCGTCCCCATCGTCGGCGGGGACTACGACCAGGAGATCCTGGCCAAGGTCCTCGACCAGGAGATCTTCAACCAGGCGGCCGCGAGCCTCTACCGCGACCGCTTCGACGCGACGCCCGGCATCGTCTACGCGGCCGGCGTCGACCATGCCTACAACCTCGCCCGTGAGTTCCGCGCCGCCGGCCTCAAGGCGGAGGCCGTCAGCGGGAAGACCCCGCCGGTGCGGCTGGCCGAGACGCTGGCCGCCTACGAGCGGGGCGACATCAACATCCTCATCAACGCGCAGCTGCTGGCCGAGGGTTGGAACTCGCCGCGCGCGACGGTGTGCATGCACCTCGCGCCGACCGCGAGCCGGCGCGTCTACCAGCAGCGGATCGGGCGGATCATGCGCCTCGCGCCGCGCAAGGAGGCCGGCATCGTCATCGATTTCGTCGACGACGCGGCCACGCACAACGACCGCACGATCACCATCCACAGCCTGCTCGACTCCGACTTCTACCGCCCGGGGGCCCGCGTGACCCCGGCGCCGCGCCGACGGATCCAGCGGCGCGCAAAACGCAAGCTCTCACCGGTGCCCTGGCTCGTTCCCGTGACGCCCGACCCGCGGCGGCGCATCGCGGTGATCACCCGCGAGTGGGAGCGCGTCGACCCGAGTCGTCTCGCCGACGACGAGCAGCTCTTCTGGGCGCGCATCGCCGGCCGACAGGTGCGCTTCGAGGAGCGCCAAGCTTTTGCCGAGAAGCTCGCCCGGGCCAGCCGCGACTGCCGCGAGGCGTTCCTCATGAGCTGCGCGGCGGAGAACCCGAACCGCCGGCTGCGGCTCTCGGCCCTCGGCGATCGCGTCGGCGTCATCGTCGACCGAGCCGACTTCGACGACCTCGTCACAATGGTGACCTCGGCGCCGACCTGGGAGAAGGACCGCGTCCAGGGCGTCCGCATCCTCCTGCGCGCCATCGGCGAGGGGAAGGTGGAGGCCCCCGACGACATCGTCGCCCGGTGGACCTGGCGCCTTGCCCGCGCGACGCGCAAGATCCAGGACCGGCGCGCGAGCGCCGACCTGCCCGAGGCCAAGCGGCTTCTCGGAGCGCTGACCAACTCGCGAGGGCACCGGCACGAGGAGAACGCGGCCCGCCTCGTCAACGTCGCGCTCGAGCAGCCAACGCACGTCGCCGCCGCGCTCCTGGCCTCGGCCGAGGCGTACACGCCGACCGCGCAGCGCCTGATCGACGGCGTCCGCGAGCGGATCGGCAGCGTCCAGGAGGTGGCGAACGCGCTCGCCGACAACCTGCCCGCGCCCAAGCAGCCTTCCAGCAAGTCGCGCCGCCGGCGCCGCAAGAAGAAGCGGAAGGTCGACGAGACGCAGGCCCAGCGCAGGCACTCCCAGAACGGCAAGCCGGACGAAAGGCAGCCGCAGGAGCTCCCCGTTCCCGCTGCGCCCGCCGCCGAGGCAGTCGAGAAGACCGCGTAAGCGCGCGTTAAGGCGCCGCGGCTAGCATCGCAAGCAGATGCTGCTGCTGCTCGGCATCGCCTTCGTCGCAGGCATCGTCACGGCTGTCTCGCCGTGCGTCCTGCCGGTTCTTCCGGTCGTTCTCGCCGGCGGGGCGACGGGCGGCCCACGCCGACCGTTTGCGATCGTCGCGGGCCTGGTCACGAGCTTCACCGTCTTCACGCTCACGGCGACCGCGCTCCTGTCCGCGCTCGGGCTTCCGGACGACCTGCTCCGAAATCTCGCCATCGCGGTCGTCGCCGTCGTCGGCCTCTCGCTGGTGTGGCCCCGGCTCGGCGACGTGCTCGGCCGGCCCTTCTACGCGCTCGCGCGGCGCCGGCCGAGCGACACCGGCGGCGGCTTCGTGCTCGGCCTCAGCCTCGGACTGCTCTTCACGCCGTGCGCGGGGCCCGTGATCGCGGCGGTCGTCACCGTCGCCGCGACGCAGAGCCTCACGCTCGAAGCGTTCCTGATCACGCTGGCCTACGGCCTCGGGGCGGGGCTCGTCCTGCTCGGCGTGGCCATCGCTGCGCGGCGCGGCATGAACCTGCGCTCCGTCAGAGCGCACGCGCCCGCCGTCCGGCGCGGGCTCGGCGTCGCCATCCTCGGAGTGGTCGTCCTCATGATCCTCGGCGTCGACAAGGACCTGCAGACCCGCGTGCCCGAATACACGCGCGCGCTCCAGCGCCTCGAGGAGAGCGCCTCGGCGCGCGGCGAGCTCGACGAGCTCGTCGGCAGCGACGGCATCGCCCAGGAGGAGGTGCTCGCCGACTACGGGCCGGCACCCGAGTTCGAGGGCATCCAGGCCTGGATCAACTCTCAGCCGCTGACGATGGCGTCGCTGCGCGGGAAGGTCGTCGTGCTCGACTTCTGGACCTACTCCTGCATCAACTGCCTGCGCACGCTCCCCCACGTGAAGGCGTGGTACGACGCCTACCGCAAGGACGGGCTCGTGGTCGTCGGCGTGCACACGCCGGAGTTCGCGTTCGAGCGTGAGCCGGACAACGTCGAGCGCGCGGTGCGGGACCACGCGATCGACTACCCGGTCGCGCTCGATCCGGACTTCGGCACCTGGCAGGCCTGGGACAACCAGTACTGGCCCGCGAAGTACTTCGTCGACCGGCAGGGGCGGATCCGTTACGCCCACTTCGGCGAGGGCGACTACGAGGAGAGCGAGGAGATCATCCGCGAGCTCCTGGCCGAGGGCGGCGACGGCTCCCTCGTGTCCGACGAGATCGAGGACGCGACGCCCACCGGCCCGCAGACCCCGGAGAGCTATCTCGGCTACGGACGGATCGATCGCTTCATCGGCTCGCAGATCGCCCCCGACCGCGAGGCGGAGTACACGATCCCGAAGTTCGTGCCGCTGCACGGGCTCGCCTACGGCGGCCGCTGGACGGTCGAGGAGGAGCGAATCGTCGCGGGCGAGGACGCCCGCCTGCGCCTGCGCTTCATCGGCAGCAAGGTCTTCCTCGTGCTCGGGACCGAGGGTGACCGCGAGACCGTGGAGGCGACCGTCGACGGCACGCGCGTCGGCACCGTGAAGGTGACCCAGGACGACCTCTACACCCTGGCGCGCATCCCGGGCGAGAAGGGCGAGCACACGCTCGACCTCCGCCTCTCGCCGGGGACGGAAGCCTACGCGTTCACGTTCGGGTAGCTGCTACGTGTTGGGCGGCTCGTCGTCGAGCTCGCGCGTCCGCTCCTCGTGCTCCTTGAGGAAGCGGGTGAGCTCGGCGGCCAGGCTATCGCCGGAGGGCATGTCCAGCTCCTCGCCGAGGGCGTCGCGCCTCGTCTCGAGCTCGTGCACGTAGGCCTCGGTCTCCTCGTCCTGCGCGACCGCGGCAGTGACCTGGAGCTCGTAGGCGTCGGCGGCGCGCTCGAGGTCGGAGAGATCGAGCGTCGTCCCCAGCAGCGCGCCCAGCCGCTCAGACAGCGCGAGAGCTGCCTTCGGGCTCGCCGCCAGCGAGACGTAGTGCGGGACCGCGGCCCAGAGGCTCGCCGAGGGGAGCCCGGCCTCGCGGCACGCGTCGTGCAGGATGCCGACGATGCCGGTAGGCCCTTCGTAGCGTGACGACGTCAGCCCGAGCTCCTCGACGAGCTCCGCATCGCTCGCCGAGCCGGTCACCGGCGCGGGGCGGGTGTGCGGCACGTCCGCGAGCAGCGCGCCCAGGGTGACGACGAGCTCGACCCCGAGATCCTTCGCCAGCCCGCTGATCTCCGCGGCGAAGGTGCGCCAGCGCGTGTTCGGCTCGATCCCGAGGAGGATGACGGCATCGCGGCCGAGCCCCGGGATCTCGGCGCTGTAGAAAGTGTTCTCGGGCCAGTCGATCGTGCGCGTGATGCCTTCCTCGAGGCGCACGTGCGGGCGGACCGCCTGGAAGTCGTAAAACTCCTCGGGGTCGATGTCGGCGAAGCGCTCGGCGCTCCAGCTCTGGGCCAGGAAGCTCGCGGCGAGGGACGCGCCCTGAGCGCCGTCGTTCCAGCCCCTGAACGCGGCCACCAGCACGGGTCGGCGCAACGTCGGGCGGCTCTCGATGCGGAGATGCCCTGCGATGCGTCCAGTCTACGGCAGGCGGGCTCTGTGCCTGAGCACGATGCGGGTCGCGAGCGCGACGACGACCACCCAGACCGCTGTCGCCAGCGTCACGTGGACGAGCACGAGCCACCAGGGCAGGGCCTCGCGCCACTGCACCTCGCCGACGGCCATCTGGGCCAGGAGGAGGCACAGCACGACGCCCGCGAGCCCGAGCTCGACACGGGCGCGCCGGCGCTCGGCGAT
Source organism: uncultured Actinomycetes bacterium (assembly GCA_963811635.1). Classification (GTDB taxonomy): domain Bacteria; phylum Actinomycetota; class Thermoleophilia; order Gaiellales; family Gaiellaceae; genus JAIBJN01. The sequence continues at coordinate 72,774 of CAWESB010000008.1, read as the reverse complement.
CAGGAGCGCAAGCAGGGCGAGGAAGGCGACCCCGAAGATCGCCGTCGCGCCGATGTGGATGTGGACCGCGTTGACGAGGTTTCCGAACCGTGGGATCTCCTCGCCGCCCGAATGAGGCCCGGCGGCCGTGACCAGGGTCCCCGAGACGACGAGCGCCCCGGCCGCGGGTACGAGGGCCAGGGCGAGCCAGGCCGAGCCGAGCGGCGCCTCCGCCGCGGCGCCGCGGTCGAAGTCGCGCGCCCCCTGGACGACGGCCACCGCCACCGCCAGTGCGGCCAGCGAGAGCAGGTAGTGGCCCATGACGATGAGCGGGTGCAGGTCGAAGATGACCGTGATCCCACCCAGGATCCCCTGCGCCAGCACCGTGAAGGGGAGCGCGACCGCGCACCAGAAGAGCCAGCGGGGCAGGCCGGGCACGCGGAACGCGGCCGCCGCGGCCGCGAGTGTCGTCAGGCCGACGATCACGCCCGCTACACGATTGCCGAACTCGATCAGCGCGTTGTAGTCCTTGGGCGGCAGGAAGGTCTCGCCGCAGTTGGGCCAGTTCTCGCAGCCGAGACCCGACCCGGTGAGGCGCACGGTCGCGCCCGAGACGACGATCAGGAAGAGCGCCGCGAGTGCCGCAAAGGCGAACCGCGTGAACGCGGCGGGCGAGAGCGTCAAGGAGCGAAGCCGCGCCGTGCGCGCGCCGGCCTCCATCAGGAGACGATCACCCCGCTCCCCTCCTCGACCCGGCCGATGCGGGCGAGGAAGAGTCCCGCTTCCCGGAACAGCGCCTCGAGCACGGCGGCCTTGTCGGCGGGGAGGGAGACGAGCAGGCCGCCGGCCGTCTGCGGGTCGTAGCCGAGCGCGACGAGCTCCTCCGGGGCTCCGTCCAGGGAAAGCGCGTGGCCGGCGAAGTCACGGTTGCGCGCGTCTCCGCCGGTGCGGACGCCCTGCGCGGCGGCCTCGAGCGCGCCGGGGAGCGCGGGCAGGGACGCGGCGTCGAGAACGATGCGAGCGCCGCTGCGCAGGGCGACCTCGTGCGCGTGGCCGAAGAGCCCGAAGCCGGTGACGTCGGTGACCGCTCCCGGCTCGAGCCCGCGGAGCGCCTCGGCCGCGCGGTCGTTGAGCTCGGCCATGAGATGAGTCGCCTCGGCCTCCTCGGCCTCGCCGAGGACGCCCTTCGCGACGCCGGCGAGGACGAGGCCGGTCCCCAGCGGCTTCGTCAGGAAGAGCGCGTCGCCGGGCCTCGCGCCGCCCTTGCGCCACAGCGCTTCCGGGTGCACGGTGCCGACGACGGCGAGCCCGTACTTCGGCTCGGCGTCGCGAATCGTGTGCCCCCCGGCGAGCACGGCGCCGGCCTCCTGCACCTTGTCGGCCGCCGCATCGAAGATCGCGCGCACGGTCTCGACCGGAAGCTCCTCCGGGAAGGCGGCGATCGAGAGCGCGAGCAGCGGCTTCCCGCCCATCGCGAACACGTCGTTCAGCGCGTTCGCAGCGGCCACCGCGCCGAAGAGCGCCGGGTCGTCGACCATCGGCGGGAAGAAGTCGGTAGTGAAGATCAGGGCCCGCTCGTCGTCGAGCTTGTAGACGGCGGCGTCGTCGGCGGGCGCGAGGCCGACGAGCAGGTTCTCGGGCGCACTCGGCAGGAAGCCGGCAAGCAGCTCCTCCAGCCGGGCCGCCGAGTACTTCGCTGCGCAGCCTCCTCCCGCTTCTAGTCCGGTGAGGCGGGCTGTAGTCTCCATTCGATGGAGGTTACCGCCCGTCAGTTTGGCTGTCAGAGCATGACGGCCCCGCTCCGCAGGGTGCTCGTGCGGGCTCCGCGCGCCGACGATGCTGTCTTCTGGCAGGCCTACGGCTGGCGCTCCGAGCCTGACCCCGGCGCGATGGTGGCGGAGCACGCAGCCTTCCGCGCGCTGCTCGCCGAGAGCGGGGCCGAGGTGGTCCTCGCAGAGACGCCGCACGGCCCGGATCCGGACGCCATCTACACGTACGACCCGGCCATCGTCGCGGACACGGGCGCCATCCTCCTGCGGCCCGGCAAGGAAGGAAGGCGCGGCGAGCCCGACGCCATGGGCGCCGACTTCGTCGAGGCCGGCGTCCCGATCGCGGGCCGCCTCGACGCGCCCGCGCTTGCAGAGGGCGGCGACACGGTCTGGCTCGACGAGCAGACGCTCCTGGTCGGCCGGGGCTACCGGACGAACGACGAGGGCATCCGGTCGCTCCGCGAGCTGCTGCCCGACGTCGACGTGATCGCCTTCGACCTCCCCCACTACCACGGCGCGAGCGAGGTCATGCACCTGATGTCCTTCCTCTCGCCCCTCGATGTCGACCTCGCGGCCGTCTACCTCCCGCTCATGCCCGTCCGCCTGGTCGAGATTCTTCAGGGGCGCGGGATCGAACTCGTCGAGGTGCCGGACGACGAGTTCGAGTCGATGGGCCCAAACGTGCTCGCGCTCGGCCCGCGCGTTGCGCTCGCGCTCGCCGGCAACGACGAGTCGCGCCGGCGCATGGAGAAGGCCGGCGTCGACGTCCGCGTCTACCAGGGCGATCACATCTCCCGCCCGGGCGACGGCGGCCCGACCTGCCTCACGCGCCCCATCCTCCGCGGCGCCTAGCCCCCGTCCCTTTCCGCCGCGTCCAGATGCCGGCCACCGGGCCGTGTCCGTAACGGCCGCGTGTGGACGGCCGGCCTCGCGCCGAGCAGGGAGAACCCGATCTGCTCCACAGACATGGCCCGCCGAAAGGGCCATGCCCGGGGTCAGACCCCGGTCGTGGCCGCCGAGGACATGGCCTAACGGAGGAGGAAGCCCTCGCCGAGCGGGTCGCGCGGATCGAGGGCGAACTCGTGGGCACCCGTGCGGTAGGCGCTGCCTTCGACCTCGGTGATCACGGCCGGGCGGCCCGCGACCTCGGCGTCGGCGACGACCCGCGCGCGGAACTCCGTGTCGACGACGCTCTCGTGGATGAGCTCGGTGCCGCGCGGGAGCTCGCCGGCCCGCTCCAGCACGGCGAGGCGTGCAGAGGTGCCGCTGCCGCAGGGCGAGCGGTCGACCTCCCCGTCTGCGAAGACGGTCACGTTGCGCTGCCGGAGCGGCGGGCCCATGTCGATGCGCTCCCAGAAGATGACCCCGTAGATGTCACGGAGCTCCGGTTCGAGGGGATGGACGAACCCGCGCTGCGCCTCGAGCCCCGCCTTCACGGCACGGCCGAGCTGGATCAGCTCGGGGAGGTTTCGCGGCTGCACCGGTAGGGGTGACGCGACCGAGGCGTAGAAGGCGCCGCCGAAGGCGACGTCGGCGCGCAGCCCCTCCGCGAGCAGGGCCTCCGCCTCGACATAGGCGGGCACGTTGCGGAACCGCACCGAGCGGACGGCGCCGTCCTCCACCTGCGCCACGGTCTCCAGCCGCCCGGAGGGCACGTCCACGACGACGCGGGACTCGGGCTCCTCTAGGGGAAGGACACCGCTCTCGAGCGCCCAGGTGACGAGCGCGATCGTCCCGTGCCCGCAGGCGGTCGAAAAGCCGGCATTGTGGAAGAAGACGACGCCGAGGTCGGCGCCCTCGTCCTCCGGCTCCGTGACGAAGCAGCCGTACATGTCGGCATGGCCGCGCGGCTCGTGGACGAGCAGCCGCCGCACCGGATCGAGGCGCTCGAGCGCGAAGCGCCGCTTCTCCAGGATCGTGGCGCCCTCCAGCGGCGGCACTCCACCGGTGACGATCCGGAAGGGCTCGCCCGCCGTGTGGTAGTCGACCGCTGCGACCGCCGCGGAGCCGCTCAGGCCGACGGGACGACCTCCACCGTGCAGAAGGCGCACCGCCGCGCACCGACCGGTATCTCGCTCAGGCACTCGGGGCACTGCCGGGTGATCGCCTCCTCCTCGCGGTCCGCCCGCCGTGCCGCCAGCGCGTTCGTCGGCTTGACCACGAGAAAGAAGAGCACGGCCGCGATCAGGAGGAATGCGATCACCGCGTTCAGGAACTCGCCGTAGCGGAACGTGCTCTCGTTGATCGTGAAGGTCAGCCCGGAGAAGTCCGGCTTGCCGAAGATGGCCGCGATCAGCGGCGTGAGCAGGTCCTCGACGAGCGAGTTCACGACCATCGTGAAGGCGAGCGCCAGCACCAGCCCGACGGCGATCTCCAGCAGGTTGCCGCGAAGGAGAAAGTCTCGGAACTCTTTCAGCACGGCGCACCCCCGGCTCGACGACGAGCCGAGGGTACACCGGAGGTTGAATCGCTGCTAGGAGCCCTTCTCGATCGGGACGTCGACGAGGTTGCCCCACTCGGTCCACGAGCCGTCGTAGTTGCGCACGTCCTCGTAGCCGAGGAGCTCGCGCAGGACGAACCACGTGTGGGCGGAGCGCTCGCCGATCCGGCAGTAGGCGGTGATCGGCTGCTCGCCCGTGACGCCCTTGCTCCCGTAGAGCTCCCGCAGCTCGTCGGCGGGCTTGAAGGTGCCGTCGTCGCGAACCGCGCTCGCCCACGGAATCGACGCCGCCGTGGGGATGTGGCCCGCGCGCTGGGCGCCCTCCTGCTCGTAGCCGGGCGGGGCGATCAGCTCGCCCGCGTACTCGCCCGGGGAGCGGACGTCGACGAGGGAGACCCCGCCACCGGCCAGCCACTCCCGGACCTGGTCGCGATAGGCGCGGATGGATTCGTCGCGCTCGGACGCCGAGTAGGACTTGGCAGCGGGAGGAGGGACGTCTGTGGTCAGCTCGCGCCCCTCGTCGATCCACTTCTGCCGGCCGCCGTCGAGGATGCGAACGTCGCCGTGGCCGTAGACCTTCAGGTACCAGTACGCGTAGGCCGCGAACCAGTTGTTCTTGTCGCCGTAGAGGACGACCGTCGTGTCGTTGTCGATCCCACGCTCGCCGAGGACGCTCTCGAAGGTCGTCCGATCGACGATGTCGCGCTCGACCGGATCCTGGAGGTCCTCGCGCCAGTGGAGCTTGACCGCTCCGGGGATGTGCCCCTCCTCGTACAGGTCGGTGTTTTCGTCGACCTCGGCGACGACCAGGCCGTCGTCCCCGAGATGCTCAGCGGCCCACTCGGTCGTGACGAGGACGGGGTTGGCGTATCCGTTCTCCGCCATGCAGCACCTCCAACGTGATTTATCGCTTCAGAAAGTGAAGCGACAGTATAGAACCTCGCTGGCTATCCTCGCTGGATGGCCATCCTGGGGGAGCTGATGTCACGCAACCTGCTCGCGGTCGCTCCCGAGGACACGCTCGGCGAGGCCGCGGAGCGCATGACGGACGAGGGCGTCGGCTCCGCTGTCGTGCTCGACGGCGGACGCCTGATCGGGATCCTGACCGAGCGCGACGTCCTCCGTGCGGTCGCCGGCCGAGTGCACTCGAGCGACGCGCGCGTGCGCGAGTGGATGACCGAGGACCCGATCGTGGCCGGCGAGGAGACGACGGCGGCGGAGAGCCTCGAGACGATGATGATGCACGGCTTCCGCCACCTGCCGATCGTCGAGGACGGGCGCGTCGTCGGGATCGTGTCGATCCGCGACGTGATGGCCGCGAGTGTGCGGGCCGTTCCGGGCGTGCGGCTGGGCTCGGAGCCCGCCTAGCTCGCTAGAGGAGCTGCTGGGCGATCAGCCCGAGGGCTGCGAGCCACATGGCCCCCAGCACGCCGAGGAGCGGAGCGAGTGGACGGAGGGAAGGACGCTCTTCCATGGATGGAACGAAATCTCGGGTCGCGCGCCGGAGAAGTTCGACATCCACGTTCCGCATCCTTCCCCCCCGTTCTGGCGGCCGTCGAGGAGGCCAACCCACGAGGGGTTCAGGCGGTGCCGACGTTTGTGCCGCAGGGGTTTCGAGCGCGTGAGGCCTGACCTCGCGCGTCGAACCCTTCCCTTGAGCTAGCGGACGGGCAGAGCCCGCGGACTAGTGGCCGTCGAAATGGCCGAAGCCGGCCAGCGGCGCGAGGAACGCGACCAGGGCGGTCAGCGTCAGAAGAGCCTTCACCTTCATAGTCGTCACCTCCTTCTAGAAGTGGAAGTCCTGGAGCGCCGCCGCGGCCCGGCGATACTGCTTGGCCGCCTGGCGATCGTCTCCCCTCCGCGCCACGAGATCGCCCTGCGCGATCCAGGTTTCGGCGCGGTGGCTGATGGAGGACAGCTGGTCGAAGCTCGCTTCCGAGGCCGCGAGCATCTCCTCGGCCTCGTCGAGCCTGTCCTGCTCGAGCAACGCGCGTCCCAGCACGAGTTGCGCGTTCCCGATCTCGTCGAGGTGGTCCTCCCGGTCGTGGAGCATGTCGAGCGCCTGACGCGCCTGCTCCTCGGCGAGGTCGACCTTCCCGGTGCGGAGGTGCACCTGGGCGAGCGACGAGATCACGCGGGCGGCGTCAACGTCGTCGCCCACATCCAGGAGTACCTTGAAGGACTCCTTCAAATAGGTGACCGCATCCTCGGGCTTCCCGAGCTGGAAGTTGAGGGCGCCGATCTCGTTGAGCAGCTTGCCGACGTTCGACTGGTCGCGCAGCTCCTCGTAGATCGCGCGGGCCTTCTCCGCGTAGGAGCGCGCGAGGACCCAGTGGCCGGTGCGCTCGGCGACGAGCGAGGCCTGGAAGTAGGCGTTCGCCATGGCACGGGGGTCGTTGAGGCCCCGTGCGAGCTCGAGCGAGCGCTCGATGTCCTCCTTTGCCCCCTCGAAGTCCCGCTGCCGCCTGTAGCAGCGGGAGCGCCAGGCGTAGATGTGCGAGCGGAGCCGGTCGGACGGAAGGCCCGAGCGCTCCACGAGGTCGAGCGCCTGGGAGTACAGCGCGACCGCGGTCGAGATCGAGTTGAGCTTGTAGCGGCAGGTCGCCAGCCGGAAGAGAACTTCTGCCCGGTCGACGTCGGAGAACGTCGGCGCCTCGGAGAGCCCGCGGCCGCGATCGAGCGCCTCGATCGCCTTGCGGACCTCGCCCATGTACATGCGCGCCCAGCCGGTCGCGAGGAGCGCCCGGAGCTCGAGCTCGGGAGCGGCGACCGTCTGCAGCCCCGGGGCGAGCTTGTCGAGCGCCTCGACCGCCTCGGCGAACTCGGCGTTCTCGATGCAAGCCTCGGCGCGGGCGATCACGCTCTCGACGCGCTCGCGCTCGCTCGAGGAGACGCCGGTCTCGAGGAAGCTCGAGTCGACGCCTAGGCGCGCCGCCAGCCACTCGATCGTCTCGGTGGTCGGACGGGTCTTGCCGCGCTCGATCTGGCTGACGTACTCCTTCGAGAAGCGTTCGCCGGCCAGGTCGGTCTGGGTCAGGCCGTGGGCGATGCGAAGCTGGCGCACCCGGTCGCCCAGCGAGGTGCGGGCGGGTGCGGAAGGGCGGGTGAGTGCGGCGTACTCGGACATTGGCTCCTAAGGTGAACTATACGAGTGAAAAATTACTTCACAAGGCTACTTGACTTCCAGGAGGCCTGGGCTATAGTCAGACCGTTCCGCACTTCTGCCAGACGCCAGGTAAGAGGGGTGCGGGAGGCGCGCCAATTCCCGGCGACACCAACCCGGAGGCATCGGCTGGGCCGCAGAGCCGAAGTCTCCGGGTTGTCGCCTTTTCTGAAGCATGGAAGGAATTGTCGGCGCGGGGCCGTGTTCTTTCCATCCCTCGTTCGGAGCCTCTTGACCGCCGGTGAAGCGGTCATACCGATCGCCTACTTACCTCCTACCGGCGAACGGCGCTTCATCATCGCAGTGCGTACCTAGGCGGCCACCTCAGCGAGCTCGCCGGCGTCCATGTGGCGGTGCTTGCGGATCGTGGTCACCGCAACGACCGCGCCGATGAGAGCGAACACCGCGCTGACCCGGAGAGCGACCTGGAAGCCGTCGATGAAGTCGGCCGGGTTGGGGCGGCCCGAACCGAGGTCGACGTACGACGCGACGATCGCGCCCATGACCGCGATCCCGAGCGCGCCGCCGACCTGGCGGAACGTGTTCAGGACGCCGGAGCCGACGCCGGACTTCTCCACCGGCACGGAGCCGAGCGCGGCGGCCGTCATCGGCGTCATGACGAGCCCCATTCCGAAGCCGCCGACGATCAGGCCCGGGAGGATGTTCCAGAAGGTCGAGTCGAGGCCGAGCCGCGAGAAGATCGCGAGCGACGTCGCAAGGCACAGCATCCCGGCCGTCATCAGCGCGCGCGAACCGATCCGGTCCGAGGACTTCCCGGCGATCGGGGCGATCAGGATGATCAGGATCGTCATCGGCAGGAAGGCCGCGCCCGTCTTCGTCGCGGAGTAGCCGAGGATGTTCTGCATGTAGATCGACATGAAGAAGAAGACGCCGAACATGGCGAGCGTGACAAGGAGCGCCACGACGTTCGCGCCGGCGAAGGTGGAGCTGCGGAAGAGCGTCAGGTCGAGCATCGGCGAGCGCTGGTGCCGCTCGAGCAGGATGAAGGCAGCCATGGCGACCGCGGACGTCACGAAGAGCCCGATGATCACCGGGTCGGTCCAGCCGTACGAGTTGGCCTCGATCAGCGCGAAGGTGAGCGCGAAGAGCGAGATGCCCGACGCCAGGAGACCGGGGATGTCGAGCCGCTGGTCGGAGGAGGTGTCGCGCGACTCCCGGATCACGAACCAGCCGACGATCAGGCCGAGGACGCCGATGGGGACGTTCACGAAGAAGATCCAGCTCCAGTCGATGTGCTCGGTGATGAGCCCGCCGATGAGCGGGCCGATCGCGAGGGCCATCGCGGAGACGCCGGCCCAGATGCCGATCGCCATGCCGCGCTGGTGCGGCGGGAAGGTCGCGGAGATGATCGACAGCGTCGCCGGCAGCATCAGCGCCGCGCCCACGCCCTGCGCCGTGCGCGCGCCGATCAGCGTGTCGCCGGAGGTGGCGAAGCCGCAGAAGAGCGACGAGAGCGTGAAGACGGCGAGGCCGATCAGAAAGACGCGCTTGCGGCCGAAGAAGTCGGCAAGCTTCCCGCCGGAGAGCATCAGCACGGCGAAGGTGAGGGCGTACGCGTTCACCGTCCACTCGAGCTCCGAGAGGCCGATCCCCAGGTCGCGCTGGATCGACGGGAGGGCGACGTTCACGACGGTGTTGTCGAGCATGATCATGAAGAGCGCGAACGCGAGCGCTCCCAGGGTCCACCACTTGCGGTTCTCGTCCGCGAAGATCTTTGCTTTCACGAGGCTTCCTCCTCGGCGTTCGTGGGTGAGGGCGCACGCGCCGGGTCGGGCGCGAGGCCGAAGACGACGGTTCGTACGAGCGCCCGCGCGAACACCTCGGACGCGGTCGGCTCGACTCCGGCGAGCGCGCGCGTCAACGTCTGGTCGCGGCAGGCGCCGATCAGGATCGAGGCAACGACGTCCGGCGGCACGCCGGGGTCGAGGCGCCGGAGCTCCTGCTCGGCGCGCACGTACTCGGTGGCGGCTTTGAAGACGGCCACGGGTCCCGTCTCCCGCTCCCGCAGGCGCTCCTTGAACCGGGCAAAGACGTTGCGGTCGCCCATGAGGGCATAGAAGATCGGCTGGTTGTCGCGCAGGAGCTGGAGCAGCTCCTCCACCCACGGCACGAGGTTGTCCTCGACGGCGTTCTCCCCGGCCTTCGCCGGCAGCTCGAGCAGCTCGGCGAAGAAGGGTTCCCGCTCGACGATCACCGCGATGACGAGGTCGATCTTGTCCTCGAAGTGGACGTAGATCGACCCCTCGGCGCACCCGGCAGCCTTGGCGATCTCCCGTGTGGTGGCGCCGCCCAGGCCGTGCTCGCGGATGAGTGCGTCCGCAGCCTCGATGATTCGGCGGCGCAGGGTTGGCTTGGTTTCGACTGTTTCGACCATGAGTGAGTGCTCGCTCATTATGGGTGAGCGTTCACTCATTGTCAAGGGCGAACCGTCGAAACCCTGCCCACTCGTAGACTTGACGGTGCTGTGGCCGAGGTCGTGTGGACACCGGACGAGGAGACGCTCGCCCGCGCGAACGTCGTCCGGCTGCTGCAAAAACACGGCCTCGACGGCTACTGGGAGCTCGTCCGGCGTTCGCAGGACGACCCCGACTGGTTCTGGCCCGCGGTCGTCGAGGACCTCGGGCTCGAGTTCTCCCGACCGTGGGAGTCGGTCTACGACGACTCGCGCGGGCCCGAGTGGACGACCTGGTTCAATGGCGCGACGGTGTCGATCGCGCGCAACTGCGTCCACCGTTGGGCCGAGCGCGACCCGGACCGCGTCGGAGCGGTGTTTGCCGGCGAGGACGGCTCGCGCCGCGAGCTCACCTTCGCGGAGCTCTCACGAGACGTGACCCGGCTGGCCGAGGGCCTCGTCCGGCTCGGCGTCGATCCCGGCGACCGGGTCGCGATCTATATGCCGATGTGCCCCGAGGTCGTCGTCGCCTCGCACGCATGCGCGCACATCGGCGCCGTGCAGATGCCGCTCTTCTCCGGCTTCGCGGCTCCCGCCGTGCTGCAGCGCCTGCGTGACGCCGAGGCGAAGGTGGTCATCACCGCCGACTACTCGTTGCGGCGCGGGAGCCGACTGCCGATGCGTGAGACCGTGGACGAGGCCGTCCGCGGTGCCCCGTCCGTCGAGCACGTGGTCACCTGGGAGCGGGACGCCGGCTGGGGCGCGATCGTCGACGAGAGCCCCGGTGAGCTGGCTCCGCTCGAGGTCGACAGCGAGCACCCGTACCTGCTCACCTACACCTCGGGCACGACCGGAAGGCCGAAGGGCGTCCTGCACGTCCAGGGCGGCTTCCTGGTCTCGATCGCCCGCGAGGTCGCCTACCAGGCCGACGTCCACCCCGAGGACGTCCTCCACTTCTCCACGGACATGGGCTGGATCATGGGCCCCTGGACCGTCGTCGGCGGCGGCGCGCTGGGCTGCACACTCGTCTTCGCCGAGGGGGCGCCCGACCGGCCGCCCGACCGGCTCTGGCGCCTCGTCGAGGACGAGGGCGTCTCCGTGCTCGGCCTCTCGCCCACCCTCGTGCGCGCGCTCATCCCGCACGGCGACCCGGTGGCCGACCTCTCCTCGCTGCGCGTGCTCGTCACCACCGGCGAGCCCTGGAATCCGGCGCCATACCGCTGGCTCTTCGAGCGGGTGGGCGGCGGCCGCCGCCCGATCATCAACTGCTCGGGGGGCACCGAGGTGGCCGCCTGCTTTCTCTCGCCGACGCCGGCGATCCCGATCAAGGAGTGCTCGCTCGGCGGGCCCGCCCTGGGGATGGCCGTGGACGTCGTCGACGGCGAGGGCGCGTCGCTCGTCGGCACCGGCGAGGTGGGGGAGCTCGTCTGCCGTCGGCCCTCCCCCGGGATGACGCGCGGCTTCTGGCGCGATCCCGAGCGTTACCTCGACGCGTACTGGCGGCGCTTCCCCGGCGTGTGGGTGCACGGCGACTGGGCCTCGGTGGACGAGGACGGCTACTGGTTCCTGCACGGCCGCTCCGACGACACACTGAACATCGCCGGCAAGCGGATCGGCCCTGCCGAGCTCGAGTCGGCGGCCGTCGCGCACCCGGCGGTCTCCGAGGCGGCGGCCGTGGGCGTCCCGCACGACGTCAAGGGCGAGGTCGCCTGGATCTTCTGCGTGGCCGCGCCGGGCCACGAGCCGAGCGAGGCGCTCGCCGCCGAAGTGGCCGCCAACGCCGCGACCGAGCTGGGCAAGGCCTTCAAGCCCGACCGGGTCGTGTTCGTCCCCGCCCTTCCAAAGACGCGCAGCGCCAAGATCGTCCGCCGGGCCGTGCGGGCGCAGGCCCTCGGCCAGGACCCCGGCGACCTGTCGTCAGTTGAGAATCCCGAGGTGCTGGAGGACATTGCTCGCGCCGTCTGAGTACCAGGGAACGCCGACCCGCGGCTATCTCGACAGCGCCACGTACGGCCTGCCGCCGCACTCGACGCTCGAGGCGCTCTCCGAGGCGGGCGAGGGCTGGCGCACCCGCAGGCGCTGGCGCGACTGGGAGGAGGACGGGGAGGCCTGCCGTGCGCTCTTCGCGCAGCTCGTCGGCGCCCGCGCCGACGACGTCGCGCTGATGCCGGCGGTCTCCGTCGGGGTCGGGCTGGTCGCTGCCAGCCTCCCGGTCGATGCCGGCTCGAACGTCGTCCTCTACGAGCGCGACTTCACCTCGGCCATGCTCCCCTGGCAGGCGCTCGAGCCCCGGGGGGTGGAGCTGCGGCTCGTCCCGCTGGAGGGGCTCGCCGACGCGGTGGACGAGCGCACCGCCGTCGTCTGCGTCAGCCTCGTGCAGTCGGCCGAGGGGCGCGTCGTCGACCTGGACGCCCTGCGGGCCACTGGCGCCCGCATCTGCCTGGACGCGACGCAGGCCGTCGCCGCCTTTCCAATCGACCTCACCGGGGTCGACTACCTCGTCGCGCACGGGTACAAGTGGATGCTCTGCCCGCGCGGGCTCGGGTTCCTCTACGTCAGCCCCGAACGCCGGGACGAGCTCGGGCTCTGGACGGCGGGCTGGAAGGCGCGCGTCGACCCCTACGAGGACTACTACGGGATGCCCGACATAGCGGACGTGGCGCGGCGCCTCGACGTCTCGGTGCCGTGGCTCTCGGCGGCCGGGGCGCGGAAGAGCCTCGAGCTGCTCGTCTCGCTCGGGAACGACCGCATCGCCGAGCACAACCTCGGCCTCGCCCGCTCGCTGACCTCGAAGCTCGGGTTGCCGGAACCGGAATCGCCGATCGTGCGCTTCCAGGTCGCGAACGCCGACGAGGCGGCCCGGAACCTCGTCGAAGCCGGTATCGCCTGCGCCGTGCGCGCCGGGTCGGTCCGGCTCTCGTTCCACCTCTACAACGACGAGCAGGACGTCGACCTCGCCGTCGCGGCGCTCGCGACCTAACCGGCGGCTGCTGTAGGCTCCCGCGCGTGATCCGCCTGCTCGTCCGCACCGCGGTGGCGGTCGCCGCGAACGCCGTCGGACTGCTCGTCGCGGCGGCCGTCCTGGACGGCGTGCACCTGGACGGCGTTGCCTTCCTGGTTGCGGTCGTCATCTTCACGGTCGCGTTCGCGCTGCTGCAGCCGTTCTTCCTCAAGCAGTTTCGCCGGCTCCGAGCGGCCGCGTTCGTCGCCGCGGCGCTGCTGGCGACGCTCATCTCGCTGATCGTCACCGACCTCCTCTCCGACGGCCTCAACATCAACGGCGTCGGTACCTGGATCGCTGCCACCGTGATCGTCTGGCTCGCGGCCGTCCTGGCGGCGTTCATCCTCCCGTTCCTCGGCCTCCGGAAGTACATGGAGGAACGGCGAGACTAGTTTTCGCCTTCTAGGCGTAAACGGCTAGAATGAGGGCGTGCGCCTTGCCCTCGCCCAGATCGACACCGTTGTCGGCGACCTCGACGGCAACCGCGACCGCATCCTCAGCCGGCTCGAGGAGGCCCGGGCGGGTGGCGCCGACCTCGTCCTCTTCCCCGAGCTGGCCGTCACCGGCTACCCGCCCGAGGACCTGCTCCTTCGACCGGGGTTCCTCAAGGCCGCCGCGGGGACGCTCGACGAGATCGCGTCGGCCACGACGGGCATTGCAGCGCTCGTCGGCACGCCGCATCTCGACCGCGACCTCTTCAACGCCTGCGCCGTCTGCGTCGACGGCGAGGTGAAGGCGATCTACCGCAAGCAGTTCCTGCCCAACTACGGCGTCTTCGACGAGGACCGCTACTTCCAGCCCGGGCGTGGTCTCGTGTTGCTCCGCTGCGGGGACACGCTCGTCGGGCCGACCGTCTGCGAGGACATCTGGCAGCCAGGGCCGCCGGCGACCGATCTCGCGCTCGCGGGCGCGCACGTCGTCGCGAACATCTCGGCCTCGCCCTTCCACGTCGGCAAGGGCGCCGAGCGCGAGGAGATGCTGGCGACGCGGGCCCGCGACAACTCGTGCTGGATCGTGCTCGTGAACGCCGTGGGCGCCCAGGACGAGCTGATCTTCGACGGCCAGAGCCTCGTCCTCGACGAGAACGGCGAGGTCGTCGTGCGCGGGCCTGCCTTCGAGGAGGCGCTGCTGCTGGTCGACGTCGACGCGACCACCGCGGTGGCCCGCCGCCTCCGCGACGCGCGGCGCCGCTCGCTCGCGCGGGCGCGCCGAGACCTGCCTGAGGCCACGATCGTCGATGTGCCCCTCGGCGACCCAGCCGCCAAGGGCCGGCTTCGCACGGTCGTGGCCGAGCCGGTGGGCGAGCTCGAGGAAATGCGCCTCGCCATCGAGCTCGGCCTGCGCGACTACGCGGCGAAGAACGGTTTCACGGACGTCGTCCTCGGCATCTCGGGCGGGATCGACTCGGCGCTGACCGCGGCGCTCGCCGCCGAGGCGCTGGGGCCGGAGCACGTCGTCTGCGTGTCGATGCCGTCGCGCTACTCCTCTCCGGAGACGCGCCACGACGCCCGGGCCGTGGCGGAGTCGATCGGCACGCGCTACCTGGAGATCCCGATCGGCACCGTCGTTGACTCGGTCGGTGCAGCGCTGGCCGGAGCCTTCGAGGGAACGGTGCCGGGACTCGCCGAGGAGAACGTCCAGGCGCGGGCGCGCGGCCTCATCGTCATGGCCCTCTCCAACAAGTTCGGCTGGCTCGCGCTGGCCACCGGGAACAAGAGCGAGCTGTCGGTGGGCTACGCGACCCTCTACGGCGACATGGCCGGAGGGTTCGCGCTCCTCAAGGACGTGTACAAGACGGACGTCTTCCGGCTCGCGCGGCATCTGAACGACCGCGCCGGCCGCGAGCTGATCCTCGAGTCGATCATCGCGCGGGCGCCGAGCGCGGAGCTGCGCCCGGACCAGCGCGACGAGGACTCGCTGCCGCCCTACGAGAAGCTCGACGAGGTCCTCGAGGCGTACGTCGAGCTGGACAGCTCGCGGGAGGAGCTGACGACCGACGGCTTCGACCCGGATGTGGTCGAGCGCGCCCTCGGCATGATCGACCGGGCCGAGTACAAGCGCCGACAGGCCCCGCCGGGCGTGAAGCTGCGGCCCAAGGCCTTCGGCCGCGACCGCCGCATCCCGATCACCAACCGCTGGCGCGGCTAGACGAGGGACCCCGCGAGCTCGCGGAACCAGCGCAGGCGCTCCTCGTAGGGAACAGCCGCGTTGGCCGGAGACGTGGACGGCAGCACGAAGAGGCGCGTCGCGCCGAGGGCGAGCTCCTGGAGCCCGAGCTCGCAGCGGGGCACGCCCAGGCCGCCCTGGAAGGCGGACTTGCCGACGAAGGCGATCATTCCGGGCCGCAGCTCCTCGGCGAGGGCCTCCAGCCGCTCGCGCGAGCCCTCGAAGTCGCCGCGCCGCAGGTCGCCGCTTCCCTTCGTCGTCCGGTAGGCGGCATTGGTCAAGCCGAGCCCGAGCTCGAGCAGGCTCCACTGTTCGCTCGGATCGAGCCGGCTCGGCGTCAGCCCGGCGTCGGCGAGCAGCCGCCAGAAGTCGTTGCGGGGGTTGGCGAAGTGGTGCCCGGCGGCGGACGAGCGCCGACCCGGGTTGATGCCGCAGAAGACGCAGCGGAGGCCGGGTGCGAGGATGTCGGGCACCGCGGAAACCGACGGCGCTGCCACGGCGATACTCTACGCCGGAGCGAACAGGAGGACGAGATGGCGCAGGTCGAGGACAAGCCCGGGGTCGCGACGAGGACCCTGAAGAACTACATCGGAGGACGCTGGGTCGACGCCGAGGGAGCCGAGACGATCGACGTCACGAATCCCGCCACCGGCGAGGTTCTCGGCCAGGTCCCGCTCTCCACGCCGGATCAGGTCGACGCGGCCGTGCAGGCCGCTCGCGCGGCCTTCCCCGAGTGGCGCGCGACGCCGCCCCTCGAGCGGGCGCGGGCATGCTTCCGGCTCAAGTACCTCCTGGACGAGGCGAAGGACGAGCTGGCCCTCCTCGTCACCACCGACAACGGCAAGACGATCAGAGACGCGACCGGCGAGGTCGGCCGCGGGATCGAGTGCGTCGAGGTCGCCACCGGCATCCCGTCGCTCATGCAGGGCTCCAACCTCGAGGACGTCTCGCGCGGGATCGACTCGGACATGATCCGCCAGCCGATCGGGGTCTTCGCGGCGATCACGCCGTTCAACTTCCCCTTCATGGTCCCGATGTGGTTCCTGCCCTACGCGATCGCGTGCGGGAACACGTTCATCTGCAAGCCCTCCGAGCAGGATCCGCTCGCCGTCGAGCGCACATTCGAGCTGCTCGACCAGGTCGGCCTGCCGCCCGGGGTCGTCAACCTCGTGCACGGCGGCAAGGAGTCCGTCGACGCGATCCTGACGCACCCCGAGGTCGACGGCGTCTCCTTCGTCGGCTCGACGCCGGTCGCCCACTACATCTACGAGGTCGGCGCGAAGAACGGGAAGCGCGTGCAGGCGCTCGGCGGGGCGAAGAACCACGTCATCGTCATGCCCGACGCCGATCTCGACACGGCCGTCGACGGCGTCCTCTCCTCTGCGTTCCACGCCGCCGGCCAGCGCTGCCTCGCCAACTCGGTCTGCATCGCGGTCGGCGAGATCTACGAGCCGCTGCGCGCGGGGCTCGCGGACAAGGGCGCGGCCATGGTCGTCGACGTCGGCTCGAATCCCGAGGCCGAGGTCGGGCCTGTCATCTCCAGCGCCTCGCAGGAGCGCATCCATGGGTGGATCGAAAAGGGTGTCGAGGACGGCGGCTCGCTCCTCCTGGACGGACGCGGCCGCGGGCTCGAGGAAGGCAACTTCATCGGCCCGACGATCATCGAGTGCGAGCCCGGCGACGAGATCGCCCGCGAGGAGATCTTCGGCCCCGTCCTGACGCTGCTCCGGGCGGCGGACATGGACGAGGCGCTCGAGATCCTCAACTCCTCCTCGAAGGGCAACGCCGCCTCGATCTTCACGACGAGCGGCGGTGCGATGCGCCGGTTCCGCCACGACGCGCAGGCGGGGATGCTCGGGGTGAACATCGGCGTCGCTGCGCCGATGGCGTTCTTCCCCTTCACCGGCTGGAAGGACTCGTTCTTCGGAGACCTGCACGCCAACGGCTCCGACGCGATCGACTTCTACACCGAGAAGAAGGTCGTCATCACGCGCTGGCCCAAGATCTGACGCTCTTGGCAAAGACATTCGAGTACGCGGCGAGCCTCGACGTCGAGGGGAGGCTCCTGGCCGACGGCGACGCGCTCGAGCCGGGCGAGGCCTGGACACCCGAGCACCTCGTGCTCGCCGGCCTGATGCGCTGCACGCTCAAGAGCCTCCGCTTCCACGCCGAGCGGGCGCAGGTCGCCGTGCGCGGGAGCGCGGCGGCCGAGGGAGTCGTGACCAAGCGCGAGCAGGACGGGCGCTTCGCGTTCGTCGAGATCGAGTGCGGGCTGGACGTGCAGCTCGACCCACTTCCGGAGGGCCCGGCACTTGCCGAGCTTCTCGACCTGGCCGAGCGCGACTGCTTCGTCGGCGCCTCGCTCAGGCCCGCGCCGCGCTACGAGTGGCGCGTGAACGGCGAGGTGGCGCGGTGAGGGTGCTCGTCCTCGGCGGGACGCTCTTCCTCGGCCGGCACCTGGTCGAGGCGGCGCTCGACCGCGGCGACGAGGTCACGCTCTTCAACCGCGGGCGCACGAACCCTGAGCTCTTCCCCGAGGTCGAGCACCTGCACGGTGACCGCAAGGCGGGCGACCTCGATGCCTTGCGCAACCGCAGCTGGGACGCGGTAGTCGACACGTCGGCGCGCGTGCCGCGGTGGGTGCGCGACTCGGCCGGCCTGCTCGCCGATCGCGTCGAGCACTACGCCTTCGTCTCGAGCTGCTCGGTCTACGCCGACACGAGCTCGCCGGGGACGGACGAGCGCTCGCCGGTGCACGGGCTCGAAGACGAGACGGTCGAGGAGATCACGAGCCCCGAGGTCTACGGCGGCCTCAAGGTGCTCTGCGAGCAGGCGGCCGAGCGGGCGCTGCCCGGACGGTCGCTCTCGGTCCGCGCCGGGTTGATCGTCGGCCCCTACGACCCGACAGGCCGCTTCACCTACTGGGTGCATCGGATCGCGCGGGGCGGCGAGGTGCTCGTCCCGGAGCCGCGCGACCAGCCGGTGCAGCTCGTCCACGGCCGCGACCTCGCCGACTGGATGCTGGCGCTGGCGGAGCGGCGGGAGGCGGGCGTCTTCAACGCTACCGGCCCGGAGCGTCCTCTGACCATGGAAGATCTGCTCATGGGGATCCGGGACGCGACCGGCAGCGATGCCAGCCTGACGTGGGTCGGCGAACGCACGCTCCTCGCCGAGGGCGTCGAGGCCTGGAGCGACCTGCCGCTCTGGCTTGCACCCGGGACCAACCCGGAGTCGGCCAACTTCCTCGCCGTGGACGCGAGCAAGGCGGTCGCCGCCGGGCTCCGCTTCCGGCCGCTCGCCGAAACCGTCCGCGACACGCTGGAGCAGGCCGAGCCGTCGCTCGAGGCGGGCCTCGACCCCGAGCGCGAGCGGGAGCTCCTGACGCTGTGAGCGCAGTCGCCTTCGACGTAGGCGCGGTGCGCGCGCGGTTCTCGGCGCTCGACCGGCCGACCGCCTTCTTCGACGCGCCCGGCGGAACGCAGGCACCGGACTCGGTCATCGAGGCGATGGCCGGCTACCTGCGCGAGTCGAACGCGAACCTCGGCGGCGCTTTCGAGACGAGCGTACGCAGCGACGCGTTGATCGTCTCCTCGCACCACACAGCCGCACGCTTCCTGGGCTGCGAGGCAGACGAGGTCGGCTTCGGCCAGAACATGACGACGCTGAACTTCGCGCTGACGCGGACGGTCGGCCGCGAGCTGCGGGCCGGCGACGAGATCGTGGTCACGCGCCTGGACCACGACGGCAACGTCTCTCCCTGGCTCCACCTCGCCGCCGACCTCGACCTCGTCGTCCGCTTCGTCGACCTGAACGAGGAGGACGCGACGCTCGACGTGCACGATCTCGAGCGGAAGCTCAGCGAGCGGACGAAGGTGGTCGCGTTCCCCTGGGCGTCGAACGCCGTCGGCACGGTCACCGACGTCCGCCGGATCGTCGAGCTCGCCCACGAGGCGGGGGCGCTCGCCTGGGTGGACGCCGTCCACTACGCGCCGCACGGCCCGATCGATGTCAGGGAGGTGGGCGCCGACATCCTGCTCTGCTCGCCGTACAAGTTCTTCGGGCCCCACCTGGGCCTCTTCTACGGGCGCCGCGAGCTGCTCGAGCGCTGGCGCCCCTACAAGGTGCGGCCCGCGCCCGACGAGCCGATCGGGGCCCGCTTCGAGACCGGGACCCTCTCGCACGAGGCGCTCGCGGGCTTCGAGGCGGCCGTCGCCTACATCGAGTCCGTCGGCTGGGACGGGATCCTGGCCCACGAGCGCGAGCTGGGAGAGCGCCTGCTCGCCGGGCTGCCCGAGGAGATCCGCCTCTACGGGCGCCCGACCATGGAGGGACGCGTCCCCACCTTCGCCGTCACGCTCCCCGGCCTGACGACGGAGCAGGCCGCGACCCGGCTGGCCGAGCGCAATCTTGCCGTCTGGTGGGGCGACTACTACGCGGTCGAGGTCATGAACCGCCTGGGCCTGCCCGACGGCGCGGTCAGGCTCGGGATCATCCACTACAACACCACGGACGAGGTCGACCGGCTGCTCGCCGGCCTGCACGACCTCGTCTAGATCGATGCTCCGCCTCTACTGGGCACGAAACGACGGCCTTGGCGGCCATGTCTTCCTGGGCCTCGAGGACCTGGAGCGGCTGCTGGAGGAGATGAACGCCCAGGGCATGTCCGGCTGGATCCAGCTCGATCGGCTCGAGCCGGGGACGCTCGTCCCGGCCGGCGCGGTCGACTTCGCCCTCTCGCAGGCCTCGCCCGAGACCGAGGTCCTCGAGGACGAGAAGCTCTGGCACGACTGGCTCGCCTTCCTCGCCGGCGCCGCCGAGAACGGTGGCCTCGCGGTCCGGTAGGGGCCGCTGGCAATATCCCCGGGCACGGAGGGCTCTCGCCCGGCCCCCGTCTCGAGGCGCGGTACCCCATCCATCCCTGAACGTGGAGGCACTATGAGCGAAGCGCCGACACAGCCCCCGAGCACCCCGCCCCCGCCGCCGGACGGCCCTCCGCCGCCCGACGGCCCGACGACGACCGACGGCCCGTCCGGAGGCGGACGCAATCCCTGGATCTACGCCGGCGTCGGTGCCGGGATCGTCGTCCTCGCCGTCGTCCTCTTCTTCCTCCTGCGGCCCGACGACGACAGCGAGAACGCGGCGGACCTCACGCCGTCGGTCGCGACGACCACCACCGTCGAGACGACGACCGAGGCGACGACGGAGGCCACCACCACGGTCGAGACGACGACCGAGGAGGTGACCACGACCGCTCCGGCCGATCAGCCCCAGCGAATCGTCGTCAACGTCGAGAACGCGCAGCCCGTCGGCGGCGTCAAGCAGGTGCCGGTCGAGGAGGGCACGCAGGTCGTCCTGATCGTCCACGCCGACGTCGAGGACGAGGTGCATCTCCACGGCTATGACCTCTCTGCCGACGTCGCTCCCGGACAGCCGGCCCGCATCACCTTCACCGCCGACCTCGTGGGTGAGTTCGAGGCGGAGCTGGAGGAGCGGGCAGTGCCGATCGTCGAGCTCGTCGTCAGCTAGACCGCGTGCCCTATCCGCTCGCGCACGGAATCGGCGGGATCAAGGCCCTGCCGGTTCCGCTCTGGCTGTTCTACTACGGCGCCGCGCTCGTCCTCGTCCTCTCGTTCGTCGCCCTCTGGTTGCTCTGGAAGCGGCCGATCCTGGCGGAGAAGAGCCGGGGCCGGCCGCTTCCCGAGGGTCTGGCGCGAGTCGTCGGGAGCCGGGCGGTCCATGTGGTCGCCGCGGGGCTCTCGTTCGCGCTCTTCGTGCTCGTCGTCGTCGCGGCGGCCATCGGGGACACGTCCCCGGAAGAGAATGTTGCCCCCCGCTTCATCTTCGTCATCTTCTGGCTCGGCCTGCCCGCGCTGAGCATCCTCCTCGGGAACGTCTGGACGGTGTTGAGCCCGTGGCGGGCGGCCGCGGACGCCGCTGCCTGGGTGTCGGAGCGCACCGGCGTCCGCTGGGAGACGCCGTTCGCGTATCCCGAGCGCCTGGGCCGGTGGCCGGGCGCAGTGCTCCTCTTCGCCTTCGCCGCGCTCGAGCTCGCGTACTGGGACCCGGCCGACCCTCGTGCGCTCGCCGGTGCGATCCTCATCTACAGCACGATCACGTGGCTCGCGATGCTCGCGTTCGGGCGGGATGCCTGGACCGAGAACGGCGAGGCCTTCGCCGTCTACTTCGGGCTCCTCGCGCGGATCGCGCCGTTCGCCCAACGGGACGGCCGACCGATCGTCCGCTGGCCGTTCACCGGCCTCGCGAACTTCGACGCACGTCCGGGGACGCTCGCCTTCGTGGCGGTGATGCTCGGCTCCGTCGCCTTCGACGGCTTCAGTCAGACCGAGTACTGGGCGGTCGACTTCCGTGCCCGGCTGATGCGCCCGGTGATCGAGGAGTCGCCCGATCTCGCGCGCGTGCTCGGAACCCTGCTGGCGGTCGCCGGCCTCGCCGGGATGGTCGTGCTCGTCGCCCTCGCCTACATCGCCGCGATGAAGATCGCCTCCAGGGCGGTGGACTACGACGGCGATCTGGTCGGCGCGTTCCTCGGGAGCCTCGTCCCCATCGCGCTCGCCTACGTGGTCGCCCACTACTTCTCGTTCTTCGTGCGCGAGAGCCAGTATCTCGTCCGCTTCGCGTCCGATCCGTTCGGCTTCGGCTGGAACCTGTTCGGGAGCGAGGACTACCGACCCAATCTCAACCCGCTCGCGTCGAAGACGATCTGGTACGCGCAGGTCGCCGCACTCGTGATCGGCCATGTCGCAGGCCTCGTGCTCGCGCACGACAAGGCGGTGGAGCTGTTCCGGTCGCCGCGGAAGGCGGCGATCAGCCAGTACGCCATGCTGGCGCTGATGGTCGTCTACACCATCGCCGGGCTCTGGCTCCTGTCGCGGTAGCCGCTAGGAGTACGACTGCCGGGCCGCGTCCCAGCGCGGCTCGTCCCAGCGGATCGTGTCCGGGTTGACGCCACTGCGCTCGGCGAGCGCCAGGGTGAGCAGCTGGAAGCGGACGATGTCGACGGCGGGGTGCTCCGTCGGGACGAGCGTGGTCTCGGCGCCGATCTCGCCGAGCGCACGGACCACGTCCGCCGACCGCTCGGCGGCGCGCCCCTCGCCTTCGAGGACGAAGACCCTCACGTCCTCGTCGATCGCGGCCAGGTGACCGTGGAGGATCTGCTCGGTGTGGTGTGCCTCCGCCGGGAGGTGGACGCCCTCGCGCAGCTTGAGGACGGCCTCCTGGGCGGTCGGCCAGTCGCGGCCTCCGCCGACGACGACCACGCGCTCGTGGTCGAAGACCGGGAAGGGCTCTTCGGCAAGGACGCGCTCGACCGCGGCCGGCAGGCCGGAGACGTCGTCGCCTCGCAGCGCGGCGAGCGCCGCGACGGCGGCGGTGTAGCTCGCCGTGTGGCAGTAGGACTCCTCGATCTCCGGCGTGACGACAAGCACCTCGTCGGCGGCCTCGGCAAGCGGGCTCTCCTCCTTGCCGGTCACGAGCCAGCTCGGGCCGGAGAAGGCCCGCACGGCTTCGAGCGCGAGCGTCGTGCCGCCCTCGTGGCTGAGGACCACGAGCAGGTCGGCTTCGGGCGCCGAAAGCACCGCCTCGAAGGACTGGAGCGCCTCGCCGCCTGTCTGGGCGGCGTGAAAGGACGTCCCGCAGCCCGTGAAGACGACGCGCCCCGTCGGCAGGCGCCGCTCACCGATGCGCTCGGGGATGCCGCGGAGCCAGTCGGGCTGGGCGAAGACCGCCTTTCGGGTGAGGTCGCCGGGCACGTGAACGGCGAAAGTACCATGCCGGTGATGGACGGCTATCGCTTCGTCATGCCGCGCGACGTCGAGTTCCGGGACGTCGATGTCGCCGAGCACGTGAACAACGCCGTTTACCTCACCTATCTGGAAACCGCGCGGGTCCGCTACCTGATCGACGTGCTCGGGCCCGACTTCGCGTACGAGCTGTCGCTGATCCTCGCGCACATCAGCGTCGACTTCCGCTCCCCCGCACGTTTCCCGGAGGCGCTCGAGATCGGCGCCTGCGTCACGCGTGTCGGGAACAAGAGCTTCGACATGCAGCACGAGATCCGAAGCAGCGACGGGCGGCTTGTGCTGGAAGCCTCGTCGGTGCTCGTCGCGTACGACTACGAGGCGAACGCGCCCATGGCGGTCCCCGAGGACTGGCGCGCCCGCCTCGACGCCTATGAAGAGAGGAGCTCTGTGGCCACCTGATGGCAAAGACGTTCGAGAAGACCACGCTCCCGAACGGCCTGCGGGTCGTGACGGCCGACATGCCCCAGGCGAAGTCGGTCGCCTGCTTCGTGATGCTCGCCGCGGGCTCGCGCTACGAGACGAAGGACACCAACGGCATCGCGCACTTTGCGGAGCACATGTTCTTCAAGGGGACGGCGAACCGTCCGACGGCGCGCCACATCGCGGGGGAGATCGACTCCATCGGGGGCGAGTTCAACGCCTTCACCGGCAAGGAGTACACGGGCTACTACGTCAAGTGCGCCGCCGAGCACCGCGACACCGCGCTCGACGTCCTCGTCGACATGCTCCGCCACTCCAAGTTCGACGCCGAGGAGATCGAGCGCGAGAAGGGCGTGATCGTCGAGGAGATGAACATGTACTACGACACGCCGCGCGACTACGTCGACGGCGTCTACGACGAGCTCCTCTACGGCGACCAGCCGCTCGGCTGGGACATCATCGGCACGAAGGAGACCGTGCGCGGCGCGACGCGCCAGACGTTCCTCGACTACCTGGACCGCTGGTATCGGGCGCCCCGCATGGTCGCGGGGCTCGCCGGCGCGGTGGGTGCCGACGCGGTCGAGCGCGTGTCCGCGCTCCTCGGGGACGTTCCGGACGGTGCCAGCGGCACGCCCGATCCCGTCAGCTGGGAGCAGGACGCGCCGCGGGTGAAGGTGCACACGAAGACCTCCGACCAGGCGCACGTGCGCATGGGCGTGCACAGCTACCCGCTCGGCCACCCGGACCGCTATCCGCTCATGCTCCTCGCCACAGTGCTGGGCGGCGGCATGTCGTCGAGGCTCTTCACCGAGGTGCGCGAGCGCCGCGGGCTTGCCTACTACATCTACGGCTACAACCAGGGCTACACGGACGCCGGGACGCTCTTCGCCCAGGGCGGCGTCGACATCCAGCGGATCGACGAGGCCGTGGCGACGATCGTGCGCGAGTTCGGGCGCATCGCCTCGGAGCCCGTTGACGCCGACGAGCTGGAGAAGGCGCGCAACTTCGCCAAGGGGCGCCTGGTGCTGTCGCTCGAGGACCCGAAGGGGACGATCTCGTTCGGGCTCCGCGACGAGGTGCTCGAGGGCCGCATCCGCGAGCCCGAGGAGGTGCTCGCCGCACTCGACCGCGTCACGCTGGATGACCTCCACCGGGTCGCCCAGGACGTCATCCGCGCGGAGCGGCTCAACCTCGCGGTGATCGGGCCGTTCGACGACCCGGTGCGCTTCGAGCCGCTACTCGACCTGGCGGCCTAGCGTCCCAGGACCCGAATCTCTACGGTGCCGTGCTCAGACGGCGAGATCGTAGGGGTAGTCGGTGAGGACTCTGCAGCCGTCGTCGGTGACGACCACAAGATCCTCGAGGCGGCAGCCGCCGAACCCCGTCCGATAGAGGCCGGGCTCGACCGCGAGCACGTCACCGACCACGATTTCCTCGCCGACCCGGCCGAGCGACGGCAGCTCGTGCACCTCGAGCCCGACGCCGTGGCCGAGGCTGTGGAAGAAGCCGTCTTCCAGGACCTCGCCGGGCGCCTTCGAGAGCTGGGTCTTGAACCCGTGCGCCTCGAAGAGGTCGCAGACGACCCGGTGGGCCTCCGAGCCTCTGATCCCGGGCCGGATGGTCGCGTACGCGAGGTCGAGCGCCTCCCGGACGAGCGCGTGGTAGCGGACGAGCTCCTCGGGAGGCTCGCCGAGGCAGAACGTCCTCGTCATGTCCGAGTAGCACCCTGATGCGGGATCGCGCGGGAAAAGATCAACGACGATCGGCTCGCCCTCGCCGATGGGGCCTTGGCCGGGCTCGTGGCCGATCGTCGTCTGCGCCCCGGCCGATACGAGGATGAGGTCGTCGACCATCACGCCCTCGTCGCTGAAGATCCGCATGGCCAGCGTCTGAAGCTCCTCGCACGTGACGGGGCCGCCTTCGCGAAGGCGCGCGCGGATCGCGTCCATGGCGCGCTCCGAGGCGCGCTGCGCCCGCCCGATTCCCTCCAGCTCGGCCTCGGACTTGACCCGGCGGCGCCGGTCGAAGAGCCCGCCGTCCGCCTCGACCTCGACCTCGTGGGCCCGCAGGTAGTCGGCGACGCCCAGGGGGAAGTCGCGCGGCGTCACAGCCGACTGCACGTCGGCGGCCCGGCAGGCGCGGAGGACGAGCTCCGTCGTCATCTCGTGCCAGCTGAGGCCCCCCGCCACGAGCTCGTCGAGCCCGAGCTCCTCGAGCGGCACGATGTCGAGGCCCTCGAGGGGCTCGAGCCGCGGCAGCTCCAGCGAACCGACGTAGGCGGTGCGGGAGCCGTTCCGCTCCACGTAGACGAACGGGTCGCCGATGGTGATCGGAACCTCGTGGCGCAGCTCGGGCGAGCGGATGGTGTCGCCGAAGATGAGAACGTCGGGCACGGCTCCCGATGGTAGCCGCTCCGGGTAGATTCATTGCCGTGGACGAGGTTCTCGAACGAGCGCGCGGGCTGGTCGACCGGTACGAGGCCGAGACGCGCGCGCTCGTCCCCGAGGGCGCGAAGCTGCTCGACGCCCACGTTCACGTCGGGCGGGACATCGACGGGATGATCGCCCCGTTCGAGGAGCTGACCGACTTCCTGCGACGCTGGGGGGTCGAGCGCGCGTTCACCTTCTGCCTCGACGAGCCCGACCGCCAGCCCGCCTTCCGGGCCGCGAACGACCGCACGCTCGCGGCCGCCGAGCGCTCCGAGGGCCTCCTCGTCCCCTTCGTCCGGCTCGACCTGGCGGAGCAGGCAATCGAGGAGGCGACACGGTGCCTCGATCTGGGGGCGCGCGGGATCAAGCTCCACCCGCGGGCGCAGGGCTTCCTCCTGAACGACCAGCGGCTCGAGCCGGTCTTCGCGCTCGCCGCCGAGCGGTGCGTCCCCATCCTCATCCACGGCGGGCGCGGCCTGCCGCCGATCGCCGACCACCTCCGCCGGCTCCACGACGCCTACCCCGAGGCGTCCCTGATCATCGCGCATGCCGGCATCGCCGATCTCGCCGCCCTCTCCGAGTGCTTCGCCGGCCGGCCGCGCGTCTATTTCGACACCTCGGTCTGGAGCGCGATCGACCTCCTGGACATGTTCGGCCGCGTCGCGCCCGGGCAGGTGCTGTACGCATCGGACTACCCGTACGGGCAGCAGCCCGGCTCCCTGCTGCTCGCCTTGCGGACGGCGATGAGCGCCGGCCTCTCCGAGGAGGAGGTCCGCGACATGCTGGGCCGCTCGGCGGCGCGCATCGCCGACGACGAGGAGCCGACCCCGCTGGTCGAGCCACGCGGTCCGCGCCGCTTCGACCAGCCGCTGACCTTCGCCCGCATCCACCATTACCTCGCGATGGCGACCCCGCTCCTGTGGACGCGCCAGGCCGACACGATCGGCGTCCTCGGCCTCGCCCTCAACACCTGCGCCGAGCGCGACGGCTACTCGGACGAGCGCGATCGGATCGCCGAGCTCGTCAGCACCGCCCGTGACCTGTGGCGGACCCTGCCCGAGGCCGGTGGCGAGGCCGAGGTGCGGACGGTCAGCCGCGCGACCTTCCGGCTGATTCACCTCGCCGACATCCTCACCCTCACGGTCGACGCCGGTCGGGCCCCCGCCCCGGCGGGATAGATGCCTGTCGCTGCCGTCGTGCTGGCGGCCGGCGCGGCGACGCGCTTCGGCGCGCCCAAGCAGGTCCTCCTCCTCCCGCACGTGCTCGCGCGCCTCGAGGGCGCGCCCGTCGACGAGGTCGTGGTCGTCGCCGGCGCCTATCCCCTCGCCGTCGACGGCGCGCGCATCGTCGACTGCCCCGACTGGGAGCTGGGGCCGGGCGGGTCGCTCCGCTGCGGGCTCGAGGCTCTCGGCGCGGACGTGGAGGCGGCGGTGGTCGTACTTGCGGACGGCCCCACGCTCGCACCCGAGGCGGTCGCGCGCGTCCTCGAGGCGTGGCGCACCGGCGACGCACCGCTGGTGGCCGCGAGCTACGACGGTGACCGCGGGCATCCAATCGTCGTCGCCCGAGAGCTCTGGCGGTCGGTCCCCGACGAGGGCCTACGCGCGCTCGAGCCGGTGCTCGTTCCCTGCGACGACCTCGGCGTCCCGGGCGACGTGGACACGCCCGAGGAGCTGCCGTGAGGGGCAGGCTCCTCCGGCCGGCCGTGCTCATCCCGGCGTTCGTCATCTGCACGCTCGGCGCCGGCATCGGCTATGCGGCCTGGACGCAGCTGGACTCGAGCCGGGTCGACGCCAACATGGAGATCCTCGATTCCGTGCCCCTCTATCCCGGCGCCAGCGAGATCCAGCGGCTGACGCAGACCTCGAACGGCGAGGACGTGCTTCCGGTGCCGAATCAGGTCGTGACGAGCGCCCTCATCGCGCCCCCTGCCGGCGCCAAGCAGGAGGACGTCGTCTCCTTCTACGTCACGAGCCTCGAGCCCGAATGGAAGCCGCGAACCCGGGTGATCAGCGGCAGCGGGCCCGAGCAGGACGAGACCGCGCCGACGTCGTTCCGCGTCGACTTCTCGCGCGGCGACGACTGTCTGAGCCTGCTCACCTACGGGATGGCCGAAGGCCACGTCGGCGAGCCCACCTTCGTGCTCTCCGCGCAGAGCGGCGACGGGCCCTGCCCGCCTCCCGCGTAGCCCTCAAGGAGCGTGCCCTCCTGCCGATGAGAAAGGCAGGGTGGAGGAGCCGACCGCCGAACACTGAGGGTCCGAGATGGAGGCACACGCAGCAGGTTCGCCGCTCGTGGCGGCACGGATGCGCCGGCGACTGACGCTGGAGGACGCAGCCGCGCTCACGAGCCTCGAAGTCGACGACATCAAGTCGCTCGAGGAGAGCCGGACATACCGGTTCCCCTCGCCCGCCGACGCCATCGCCGCGACCGTCGTCTACGCCTCTGCGTTGGGGATCACGGAGCGCGAGGCCCGCGAGCTCGCCGGGTTGCCCGTCGAGTCGGTAGTCGAGCGCTGGTCGCTCAGGCGCTGGGCGATCGTCCTCGGTTTCGTCTTCGTCGTTGCCGCCTTCCTCATCGCCGCGCTCAGGCCGCAGTTCTTCCCGGCAGCACCGGCGGTCGCGCCCCAGGCGCAGGTGACGAAGCCGGCCGTTGCCGCGCCGCTGCCGGAACGCTGGGAGATCCAGGTCGACGTCTACAACGGGACCCGGCGCGGGAACGCCGCCTCCTCCCTCGCGAACGAGATCGCCGGCCTCGCCTACGGGATCGGCGACGTCAAGGACGCCGACCGGCGCAACTACGCCGAGACCTCCGTCTACTACCCGCCGGGCGCCGAGGCGGTCGCACGGCGCCTCGCGGACGAGCTCGGAGTCGGCATCACCGCGCTTCCGGGCGGCGAGGACCCGAACCGGCTCGTCGTCATCGTCGGCGGAAAGGGCTGACCTACTGCAGTGGTGTCCGGAGCGAGGCGAGCTTCGCCTTCAGCTCCGGCGACATCTCCTCGGAGCAGCATGCCTGCCGGACGTAGCGGCGGAGGTTGACCTCGAAACGGTAGCGCTTGTTGCAGTACCCGCAGCCGGAGAGGTGCCCCTCGGCCTCCGCCCGCTCGGACTCGCTCAGCTCCCGGTCCAGGAAGGGCTGGATCAGCTCCTCGCACTTCTCGCAGATCGGGTCGAACTGCGTCACGACTCCTCCCCGACCGTGGCCTCGGCAAGCTGGCCCTTGAGAATCCTACGTCCGCGATGCAAGCGCGACATCACCGTTCCGATGGGCACGTCGAGGATCTGCGCGGCCTCCTGGTAGGAGAAGTCGCCGATGTCGACCAGGACGATCACGTCGCGGAAGTCGTGCGGGACGTTCGAGAGGGCATCGACGATCGAATCCTGCGAGAGACGCTCGACGATGCGCTCCTCGTCGGCCGGCCCGTTGGCCTCTTCGAGCCGGTTGTAGAGGAAGTAGTCGCCCTCCTCCATCGGCTGCATGTCCGGAGCGCGTTGCTCCCGACGCCCGCGGTCGATGTTGAGGTTCGTAAGGATGCGCATGAGCCAGGCGCGGAGGTTCGTGCCCGGGGTGTAGGAGCGCCAGGCGCGAAAAGCCCGCGCATAGGTCTCCTGGACGAGATCCTCCGCCTCCTCGCGGGTGGGCACGAGCCGGCGCGCGACGCGATAAACCTGATCCGACAGCTCGAGAGCCTCCTCCTCGAAGCGGACGCGGTCACGGGCCTCGGTCGCCAAGCGGCGGGCGTCGGTTTCGGCCTCTGCCATCCGTCGGACACTAACAAGCAAACGCCCCGCTCCCGCCCGGTATTCCGGACGGTCGGCGCCCGCTAGGAGGGGTTGGCGGAATTGTGCTCGTCGCCGGGGTGCGATGGTCGTTCCGAGACAAGGACGCAGGGAGCGCTCGTAGCGAAGAGCTACGGGCGCGACCGAGGACGCAGCTCTCGGGGCGAGCAGCGCGGCCTGGCGGCACAGCAGTTTTTCGCCGGCCCCTCCTAGACGGTGGCGACCTGACGGAACCCGGCGCGGTCGAGCGCGGCGACGATCTCGTCGCGGCCGACGCGCTCGTCGTCCCAGGCGAGCGTCACCTCGCCAAGCAGGTTCGCGTTCGCCGACTCGATCCCGTTGAGCTTGCCCAGCGCGCCCCCGAGTCGCAGCACGCAGCGCTCGCAGCGCACGCCGCTCACCTGCAGCGTCTCCGATCTGACCATCAGAGCCCATCGTACGTGAGCGCGACCAGCCGCTTGCACAGGCCCCGGAGCCCCGCCGCCCGCCCCGTCTCGAGCTGGGCGCCCGCCTGGTCGAGGCCGTCCAGCTCGCCGAGGAACGCCGCGCTCCCGAGCTGCCGGGCCACCGGCTCGACGCGGCCGAGGAGCTCGGCGAGGAGCTCGTGCGGCGAGCAGAGCTGCAGGGTCTCGGGGTGCACCAGACCGGCGGAGGCGCCGAAGCGCGACGCCGCCCAGCGATTCTGGGCGTAGACGCCGCGATCCGCGATCTCCTGGGCCGGCTGCGCCCCGGCGACGAGCGCCTGGGCGAGCGCAGCGAGGCCGGCGGTGGCCGCGAGGGTCGTCGGCTGGTCGGGCATGCGGATCTCGAGCGTGCCCAGGCGCGGGTGCGGCCTCACGTCCCACCACAGGCGCATGAGGTCGTCGGCGAGCCCGAGCTCGACGAGCCGCTCGGCGAACGCCTCCCAGTCCTCGTAGTTCGCGAATGCAGGCGGGGCGCCCGCGCGCGGGAGCAGCAGCAGCAGCTCGGCACGCGTGGACGCGAGCCCGGTTTCCCCGCCGCCGGCGTACGGCGAGTTGGCCGAGAGCGCGAGCACGAGCGGCAGCCATGGGAGCACGGCCTCGAGCCGCCACATGCACTCCTCGGGGCTCGCGACGCCGACGTGCACGTGGAGGCCGGAGCAGTGCTGACGCAGCGCGGACGGCCCGGCGTACGCGGCGAATGCCTGGAGCGGCTCGGACGGCGTCACCGGCTGCTCCCCGAGCACCGCTGTCGGCCAGGTTCCCGACGCAGCCAGCGCGAGGCCGTGCTCTGCGAGCCTGGCGCGCGCCGCCGAGCGCAGCACCCCGAGCTCCTGCACCGCGCCCGCCACGCCGGCGTGGATGCCGGTGTTCAGCTCGAACATGGTCGTGAACAGCTCTGGCTTGAAGCGTTCGCCGTCGAGAACGCCCTCCGGGACCGAGGCCGGGGCGAGCGTCTCCGCGTCGACGACGAAGAGCTCCTCCTCGAGCCCGACAGAAAACGCGGCCGACCGGCCGAATCGATGCGGAACCACGGCCGAAATCTACGCGGTGGGAAAAGGGTGGTCGGAGGCCCGGGCAGGCAGTGCGGGCCTCCGACCGGTCAGGCCCCTGGGGGGAGGGGCCGCGGGCGCGCTAGCCGCCGGGCAGGGCGGGCTGGCGCCCGAGCGTGACACTGATAGTTCGTTGCGAGTCGCCTCGGTGGATGTCCAACGTGATCGAATCTCCGGGATTCTTCTCCATGATCAGGCGGCGGAGGTCGTCCGGGCTCTCGACCTGCTGGCCGTCGGCCTGGGTGACGATGTCGCCACCGAGAACGTAGCTCGTGCCGTCGACGATCACCTGCCGGTCGCCGCCCTTGAGGCCGGCACGGGCGGCCGGGCTGCCGTCGACGACGTTCACGACGAGGACGCCCTCGTCGACCGGGAGCTTGAAGTTGTCCGCGAGGTTGTGGTCGACCGCCTGCATCTCGAGGCCGAGGTACGAGTGCTCGACCTTGCCACTCTGCTTGATCTGGGAGACGACTTCCTTGACCGTGTTGACGGGCACCGCGAAGCCGATGCCGACGCTGCCGCCGGTCTCGCTCTCGATCTGGGAGTTGACGCCGATCACCTCGCCCCGGGCGTTGAGAAGCGGCCCGCCCGAGTTGCCGTGGTTGATGGGGGCGTCGGTCTGGATGACCTTGTCGATCGCGTAGCCGTTCGGCGCCGTGATGTCGCGCTGGAGCGCGCTGACGATCCCGGCGGTGACGCTCCGCTCCAGTCCGAAGGGATTCCCGATGGCGACGACCGCATCCCCGACGCGGACTGCGTCTGAGTTACCGAGGGGGAGGGGAGTCAGAGCGCTGGCCTGCGCGTCGATCTGAAGGACGGCGAGGTCGGTGGAGGGGTCGCTTCCCACAACCTTCGCCGGGACGCGGTCGTCGCCCGAGAAATTGACCTCGACTCTCGAGGCGCCTTCGATCACGTGGTAGTTCGTGACGATGAAGCCGTCCTTGTCCACCACGAAGCCGGAGCCGAGTGAAGTGGCGGCCTGGGGGCCGAAGAAAGGGTTGTCGGAGACCACGGAGGTCGAGGTCACCTGCACGACTCCGGGCCCCGCCTGCTGGTAGATCTCCTGAACCGATCTGGCTCCGTCCTCGCTCGCGTTGAACGACGCCGCGGGCGGGCTCTGCGAGATCGTTCGCACGACCGTCAGGGTGTCGTCGCCCGAATCGATCGCCGCGCCGATGCCGACGGCGGCTCCTCCACCGAGGACGGCCGCGAAGACGAGTGAACCCATGCGGGTCCAGCCGGAGCCTGCATCCATGCTCTTCTTATAGCCCCGCCCCCATGAAGTCCTCATTGAGCCAGGTTAAGGCCGCGTTAAGCAGCGGAAAGACTGGTGTTTACCGGGCTAAGAACGCAGGGCCCGGGCCGGGCGCTGGGCAGCCGCGGCCTCCGTGTCTACCCGCCCGGTCATTTCACCAAGGCGGCAAGCACCCCGAAGCCGAAGGCCGCGAAAAGGACAAGGGCGACGTGCCGTCGGCGCCGCAACTGCTAGCCCGCTTTCTCCGTGAGCCCGATCAGGCTGCCGTCCGAGGCTCTGAGCACCGCCAGCCGGCCGCCCGGGACGTCGACGATGCCGGTGGCGGGGTCGCCGTTCGTGACCTCTGCCGTACCGAGCTCGGCGAGGGAGCCGTCCGCCGTCTCTCCCAGCGCGGTCGCCCCTCGGGCAACAAGCGCTCGGTGGGCCTCGTCGATCTCGTCGACCTTCCAGAACACGAGCGGGTGGTCGACCCAGGGGAGCGCCGTGAGCCCGACTTCGACACCGTCGCCGACGAAGGCCGCGAAGTCGTCGCCGACGAACGCGGGCTCGCGCCCCAGGACCGCGGTCCACGCCGCCACTCCGGCCTCGAGGTCGCGTGCCGGGAAGACGACGTTCGCGAAGCCCTTGAGTTCACCCATTTCGCAGCTCCTCACCTCGGATTCGACACAATGCTGTCATGAGCGGTACGCTACCCACACGACAGGATGCTGTCAAAGTGGCGCAGCGGACGCCGGCGGGCGCGGAGATCACGAACGTCCTCGTCGAGGTGATCCGGCTGGCGGAGTACTTCACGAGAACGGGCGAGGAGCTCGCGAGGTCGGAAGGGCAAACGCTCGCGCGCTGGCTCGTGCTTGAGGCCCTCGAGGGCGGCCCCCGGCCGGTCGCGGAGGTTGCCCGGCGCCTTCGGCTCGCCCGACAGAGCGTCCAGCGTGTCGCCGATCTGCTCGAACGCGACGGGCTCGTCGCCTACGAGACGAATCCGCGCCATCGCCGTGCGAAACTGGCCCGCCTGACGCCGGCCGGGCGCGGGGTGCTCAGCAGCATCCAGCGGACCCAGCGCGAGTGGGCGGACCGCCACGGCGCCGAGGTCGGTCTCGCCGACCTCGAGCGGGCGGTGAAGTTGCTCCGCCGCATACGCGCGATTCTCACCGGCCCGACCGAGGATCACCTCTAGTCCACCTGGAGCACCGAGATGATGTGCCCGGCCGGGTCCTTGAACCAGGCGATCGCGCGGGGGCCCTCGTCGCCCCTGAAGATGCCGCGCTCGTCCGTCTTCAGGCCCGGCATGTCGTACTGCTCGATGGTGACGCCCCTCGCGACGAGCTCGTCCACGGTGGCCTCGATGTCGTCCACCGGGAAGTTGAGCACGGTGTGCTTCGGGGCGGTGTAGTTGCTCGATGGATACACGAACACCGGCGTGCTGCCTGCGATGTGCAGCTCGAGCCCTTCGTCCCGCTCGACGACGTCGAGCCCGAGGGTCCCCCCGTAGAACTGCTTCGCGCGTTCCAGGTCGTCGACGGAGAAGCTGCTGAATGCCTTGGTCTCCTTGAACATGTCCCACCTACCTTGTGTCGCTGGTCTCGAGGTAGGACCGCCCCCAGCACCGAAACTCATCGGTTCCGGGCCCGTACAGTTCCCGTATGGGCAAGCGATCGCTCGGCGTCACCGTCGACGACGTGCGCGCCTACGTGCTCACGCTCCCGCGGGCCTACGAGGTGTTCGTCCGGGGTCGGATCAAGTTCCGCGTCGGACAGATCGTCTTTATCGCCTTCTCGCGCGACGAGCAGGACATGGGCTTCGGCTTCCCCAGGGAGTGGCGCCACGCACTCGTCGAGAACGAGCCGGAGAAGTTCTTCCTCCCCGGCAAGTCCGACATGCGCTTCCAGTGGGTCTGCGTGCACCTCGATGCGATCGACGAGGAGGAGATGCGCGAGCTCGTTCTCAACGCCTGGGCGATGTGCGTGCCCAAGTACGTCTCCGAGCCCTACGCCCAGCGCTAGGCGCGGCCGGTCGCCGAGCCTTCGAGCAGCCGGAACCCGAGACGGCGCGTCAGCTGCGCAAGTCGACGATCGCCGGCGGGCTGAGCAGGTCGACCTTCTCGCCTTCGGCCTTCCGGTCCTGCTCCGCAGCCTCGCCTTCGATGTCCCGCATCCCGGGGAGAAAGAGCGCGCCGAGCGTGGCGACGGTGCCGATGAGGGCTGCTCCGATCAGCGTGGCCCTGACACCGACGAGCCCCGCCACCGGAGCCGTGAGCGCGAAGGAGAGCGGCAGCAGGCCGATCGAGATCAGCCAGTCCAGGCTGGAGACGCGCCCCAGCATGGAGGCCGGGACGTGGCGCTGCTTGATCGTCGCCCAGACGATCGTCCCGGCAGTCTCGAGCCCGTTGAACAGGAGGCAGGCGACCATCAGCTGCCAGGACGAGGTCGCGAGCCCGTAGCCCGCCACAGCGAGCGTGGCCAGCGTCCACGTCGCGTACATGAACGTCACGTCGCGCCTCGGATGGCCGCGCTGGCCCATGATCAGCGCGGCCCCGATCGCGCCGATCCCGCCGGCGGCGAACACGAGCCCGAGGTCGCCGGCCGAGGCGTGCAGCTCGTTCTTGACCACGTACGGCAGGAGCACCTCGGCCGGGCCCATGAAGGCGAGGTAGGCGATCGTCGCCGACAGAAGCGTCCCCCAGAGCCACGTCCGCGCACGGACGAAGCGCAGGCCCTCCTTGACCGCCTTCAGCGACGAGTCGGCGTGCTCGGAGCGGGGATGAGCCGGAGGGCGGATGAAGAAGATTGCGACGGTCGAGGCGGCGAAGGACGCGGCGTCGACGGCGAACGCCGTCCCGGTGCCGAACCCGGCCACGAGGACGCCCCCGAGCGCCGGCCCCGCTAGGCGAAGCGCGATCGGGCGCACGAACTGGTCGAGCGAGTTGGCCGCGGCCAGGTCGGAGGCGGGCACGATGTCGGGGACGACCGCCTCGAAGGCCGGCGTGAAGAACGCCGTCCCGACGCCGTAGAGGGCGACGATGATCGCCAGCTCCCAGAAGGTGAGGAGGCCGGTCAGGGACAGCGCCGCGAGCTGCCGCGATCACGACCGCGCGGCCCGCGTCGGCGAAGAGCATGAGCTTCCGCCGGTCGAGGCGGTCGCTGAGGACGCCTGCGGGGAGCAGGAAGGCGATCGTCGGGATGGTCATGGCGATACCCAGGAGCGAGAGGGCGGCGGGCGCGTTCCAGAGCTCGTAGGCCTGCCAGGCCATGGCGATGAGGAAGATGCCGTCGCCGACGAGCGAAACGGTCATCCCCGCCCAGAGCAGGCGGAAGTCCCGGTGGCGGAGCGGAGCGAGGAGGTTGACCCGGGAGAAGCCGCCCGGGCGGTCGAGCGACTCGTGACTATGCTGCATGCGACTTCGGCTTGGCTTCCTCGCCGCCGTCCACGAGGTACGCGATGAGCGTCTCGTGGTCCATCGGCTTGGCGAAGAGGAAGCCTTGGCCGAGTTCGCAGCCGAGGTCGCGCAGGGAGGCGATCTGCTCCGGGAGCTCGATGCCCTCCGCGACGACGTCGAGGCTCAGGCTGTTCCCGAGCGCGATGATCGCAGCGGCGAGGCCCGACTCGTCGTGCTCCGACGAGAGGAACGATCGATCCATCTTGAGGATGTCGACGGGGAACCGGCTCAGGTAGGAGAGCGACGAGTAGCCCGTTCCGAAGTCGTCCATCGCGAGGAGGACACCGAGCGCCTTCAGCTCGTGCAGCCGCTGAACCGCCAGATCCGTGTCGGCCATCATCACCGTCTCGGTGATCTCGAGGACGAGGGCCGACGGGGGCAGCCCGGTCAGCTCGAGCGCCTCGCGGACGTCGTCGATGATCGACTCCGACTGGAGCTGCTTGACGGAGAGGTTGACGCTGATCGTCAGCGGCGGCGTCCGCGGGAAGCGCTCGTGCAGGCGGACGCCCTGGCGGCAGGCCTCCTGCAGCACCCAGCGGCCGATCGGGACGATCAGACCCGTCTCCTCGGCCAGCGGGATGAAGTTGAGCGGCGGGATCACCCCGCGTGTGGGGTGCATCCAGCGGAGGAGCGCCTCGACGCCGTAGTCGCTGCGCTGGTCGAGGCGGACGACCGGCTGGTAGTGGATCGCGAGCTGGTCGAGCTCGAGCGCCTGCTGAAGCTCGGCTTGGAGCTCGAGGCGCTCGACGACGCGCTCGTGCATCGCCGGCTCGAACACCCGGTAGCCGCCCTTGCTGTCGCGCTTGGCCATGTACATGGCGACGTCGGCGTTGCGCAAGAGCTCCTCGGCGTCGGACGAGCCGAGCCCGTGATCGGCGAGGCAGATGCCGACGCTCGCGCGCGGATAGACGTGCTTGCCGTCGACGTCGAACTGGAGCTCGAGGGCGCGGAGGATCCTGCCGGCGACGTCGGCCGCCTCCTCGGAGTCCTTGATCCCGTCGAGGAGGACGGCGAACTCGTCGCCGCCGAAGCGGGCGACCGTGTCGGCCGGGCGAACGGCGCCGAGCAGTCGGCGCGCGACCTCCTGGAGAACGGTGTCGCCGGCCGCGTGGCCGAGGCTGTCGTTCACCGTCTTGAAGTCGTCCAGGTCGATGAACATGACGCCGATCGCGGGGCCGCCGCGGCTGGAGCGCATGATCGAGTGCTGGACGCGGTCGGCGAACAGGGCACGGTTGGCGAGGCTCGTCACCGGGTCGTGGAACGCCTGGTGCGCGAGCTGGTCCTCGAAGGCCTTGCGCTCGCTGACGTCGCGGCTGTTGAGCACGACGCCGCGGACGTGCTCGTCCTGGAGCAGGTCCGTGTGCTGCACCTCGAACTGGAGCCAGTTGCCGTTGCGATGCCGGAGCGAACACTCGATCACGTGCGTCTCCGAGCCGCCGCCGACGTAGGCTTCGCCGACGCCGGCGACGATCTGCGCGAGCCGCGGGCGGTCGGACTCGGCGAGGAAGCGCGCGAAGTCGCTCCCCTCCACCTCGTCGACGCGGTAACCGAGCACGCGCTCGACCGACGGGCTCTGGTAGGTGACCGCGCCGTGGGCGTCCAGGACGGTGATGAGGTCGCTGGAATGGGCGACGAGCGACCGGAAGCGCGCCTCGCTCTGGCGGCGGTGGAGATCCTCGGCCAGAGATGCGCCCTCGGCGGCGAGCGACACCTGCGAGGCGAGCGACTCGAGCGAGTCGAACAGCTCGCGCGACATGGCGACCGGCGAGCAGAGGACGAGCAGCCCTCGCGTCGCGTCGCGAACCGTGAGGGGAAGGACCAGCACGGACTGGCCGCCGTCGAAGCGAAGCTCCTTGCGCACGTCCCCGGGCACGCTCGCGAGCGCGACCTCTGTTCCGATCCTCGTCGGCTCGCGCAGCCAAGCGCCGGCGCTCTTCGAGACCCCCCAATCGCCGTCGTCGCCGGAGGAGGCTGCCACGAAGGAGCCCTCCGGGCTCAGGACGACGAGCCGGACGTCGACCGGGTGGTCGACGAGGGCGAGGACGGCCGAGATGGCCGCCTCGTTGATCTGCGCGCGACCGGCAGCGGCGACGAGGTCGCCGCCGGCCCGCCGGAGCGCCACCTCGCGGGAGGTCGCGCGCTCCTCCTGGCGGACGAGGCCGACCATGCGGGCCACCACGAGCAGGAAGAGGAGGGCGGAGGCGAAGATGAGGACGAGGCGGTCGGTGTCGCCGAACGCCTGCCAGGCGCGAACGCCTGGGGCGATCAGGCACGCGCCGGCGAGCAGGCCGAGGCGGAGCGGGGTCAGGCGCGTGCGGGAGTCGAGCGCGGGCTCCTCGAGCGTCCGCATCGACGGGTGCAGCGCAGCCGCGCCC
Organism: uncultured Actinomycetes bacterium; assembly: GCA_963811635.1. Taxonomy (GTDB): domain Bacteria; phylum Actinomycetota; class Thermoleophilia; order Gaiellales; family Gaiellaceae; genus JAIBJN01. The sequence goes on along the minus strand of CAWESB010000008.1, from coordinate 34,816 downwards.
CAGAGGAGGTAGAAGGCGATCCAGCCGACGTCGTAGCTGAGCTGGTGGTTGTACGTGCCCGTGAGCAGCGCATAGTTGTACGCCGAGTCGACGGCGAGGAGGGAGACGATGCTCCCGACCAGGAGGTAGAAGGCGGGGGCCCGCTTCCCGTTGTCGACCGCGAGCCGGACCGTGGCGGCGAGGAGGAGGATGTCGCCGAGCGGATAGGCGGCCGAGACCGCCTTCTCGAGCACCGTTAGACCTGAAAGGTGGATGTTCGGCGCGACGAGGAAGACCCACGAGAGCAACGCGATGCCGACCGAGATGATCAGCGAGTCGATGACGCCTGCGCGGTCGCCCTGCGGGTTACGACGGCGGACGAGGACAAGCAGCCCGGCCACGAGCGGCGGATAGACGGCCAGGTAGATGGCGTCGCCGATCGACGGGAACTCGACCTCGGCGCCCGTCAGCTTGGGGTAGCTGTACGTGTAGAGGTCGCCGGCGAAGAAGAGGAACAGGCCGACGATGAAGAGCACCCAGGCCAGCCGCGCCTTGGGACGGTGGATGTAGATGCCGATCGCGACCGCGACCGTCCCCGAGAGGCCCAGCAGGTTGATCAGGGGCCCGTTGCCCTTGAGCGGCGGGAACCAGAGGTAGGCAGCCGTCAGGAGGCCGCCGACCGCGAGGTAGATCACCCACGCGCGCCCGCGCCAGTCGAAGTGGGCGAACGTGCTCACGCGGCGAACTCCTGCGGCCGCGACGGCCGGAGGTCGAAGGCGTTCGCGAGCTTGCCGAGCACGTCGAGGAGCTGCTCGATCTCGGCCTGCGAGTTCGCGGCCGTGACCTGGATGCGGAACCCGACCTCGCTCTTGGGCACGAGCGGGTAGGCAGCAAGGGTGACGTAGATCCCGTTGTCGAAGAGGAAGCGGCCGGCCGCGTCGATGTCCTCGTGACGCGCGAGCGGGACCTCGATGATCGGGAAGCCGGACCGGTTCGGCGTGTGGACGCCGAGGCTGTCGAGGCAGGCGAGGATCTGGTCGGTCTTGCGCCACAGGTCGGCGCGGATCGCCTCGCCTCGGGCCTCGTTGACATCGAAGCCGGCGAGGACGGTCGCGAGCGACGCCGTCGGCGAAGGGCCCGAGTACAGGTAGGGCGGCGCGGCCGTCTTCAGCAGCTCCTTCAGGTCGGTCGGGCAGGCGACGAAGGCCGCGAGCGACGAGTACGACTTGGAGAAGCCGGCGACGAGCACGATGCCGTCGTACGACTCGCCGCAGTAGCGGACGACGCTGTTGCCCCGCCCCCCGTACGGGCTCGTCTCGTCCGTGCTGCGCTCGCCGATGACGCCGAAGCCGTGCGCGTCGTCGACGTAGAGGATCGCGTCGTAGAGCCTCGCAACCCGGGCGAAGTCCTTCAGGTCCGGAGCGTTTCCGGTCATGCTGTTGACGCCGTCCATGCAGACGAGGCGCGTGCTCGAGGTGTCCTGGCGCAGGAGCTGCTCCAGGTCGTCGGGATCCTCGAAGCGGAAGCGCTTGACGGTGGCGCCGCGCGCGGAGGCGAACTGGCAGCCATCGTAGATCGTCTTGTGGGCGCGGTTGTCGACGAAGATCGTCCCGTCGCCCGCGAGGACCGGGATCACGGACAGGTGGATCAACGTGATCGTGGGGATCACGAGCGCGTCCTCGCAGCCGAGCAGCTCGATCAGGCGCTCCTCGATCTGCGGGTAGAGGATCGGGCTCCCGAGCATGCGCGACCAGCTCGGGTGCGTACCCCACTTCTCGAGGTACTCGGGGACCGCGTCGATGATCTCGCGGTCGAGGTCGAAGCCCAGGTAGTTGCAGGAGGCGAAGTCGGCGAGCCATTGATCGCCGATGCGGATCATCCGGCCGTCGATCTCGTCGATGACGGCGTCCGTCATCGGATGGGATCGCTCGAGCTCGGCCAGCTCGCTGCAGGCGGCCAGCCAGCGGTCGATCCAGCGTGGCGATGCGGACGGCGAGCGGTGGCCGTCCGGACGGAAGACGCTCATCCGCCCCTCATCGACAATTTTTTAAGAAGCTTTAGTCACAAAACCACCCGGACGAGCCGCCCGGCAGCCACCATGGGGCCGAGTCGGCCTCTAGGACTCGGTGAGAACCGGGTCCGGGGCGTCCGCGTCACGGAAGACGAGCGAGGCGTAGCGCCCGGCTCGGGCGAGCAGCTCCTCGTGCGTCCCGACCTCGACGACACGGCCGTGGTCGAGGACGACGATCTGGTCGGCGTCCTGGACGGTGGAGAGCCGGTGTGCGATCGCGATCGTCGTGCGGCCCTCGGCCAGCCGCTCCAGCGCGTCCTGAACGGCGCGCTCGGTCTGGGTGTCGAGGGCGGACGTCGCCTCGTCGAGGACGAGGATCGGCGGGTTGCGCAGGATCGTGCGGGCGATCGCCATCCGCTGCTTCTCGCCGCCCGAGAAGCGGTAGCCGCGCTCGCCGACGACGGTGTCGTAGCCCTCCGAGAGCGAGGCGATCAGGTCGTGCACCTGCGCGGCGCGCGCGGCCTCCTCGATTTCGGCGTCGGTGGCCTCCGGCCTGGCGAAGCGGAGATTCTCGCGGACGGTCGCGTGGAAGAGGTACGTCTCCTGGGAGACGACGCCCACGGCGGCCGCCAGCGTCTCGAAGGTCAGCTCGCGCACGTCGACGCCGTCGATGGTCACCTTGCCCTCGGTGGCGTCGTAGAGCCTCGCGACGAGGTACGCACAGGTCGTCTTGCCGGAGCCGGTCTCGCCCACGAGCGCCGTCTTCGTCCCGGCGGGAACCGCGAATGCGACCTCCTCGAGCGTCCAGCGCTCGTCGCCGTAGCGGAAGCGCACGTTCTCGAACGCGACGTCGCCGTGCGGGCGCTCGAGCGTCCGCGTCCCCTCGACGATGTCGATCGGCTGGTCGAGGTACTCGAAGATCCGGTCGAAGAGGGCGAGCGAGCTCTGCAGGTCGACCTGGACGCCGAGCAGCGAGCCAATCGGGAAGAAGAGCCGCGCCTGCAGGGTCGTGAAGGCGACCAGGGTGCCGATCGAGATCGCACCGCTGCCATTCGCCATCGTCCAGCCCGCGAACCAGTAGACGAGGGCGGGCATGACCGCGAACGTCGTCTGGATCGCGGCCATCATCCACCGGCCTGTCATCCGGCTCCGCACCTCGAGATCCGCGAGCCTCCTCGACTCGGCGCCGAAGCGCTCGGCCAGATCGTCCGACCGGCCCATGGTCTTGCCGAGCAGGATCCCGGAGACGGAGAGCGACTCCTGCACGATCGAGGAGACGTCCGCCAGCGAGGCCTGGAGCTCGGCCGTGACCATGCGCCGCTGGTCGCCGACGCGCTTCGTCAGCCAGACGAACAGCGGCAGGAGCGCCAGCGCGAAGACGGCGAGCCGCCAGTCGAGCAGGATCATGGCCCCGACGGTTGCGAGCACCGTGGTCACGTTCGAGATCACCGAGGTCGCCGTCGACGTGACGACGTTCTCGATCCCGCCGATGTCGTTGGCGATCCGGCTCTGCACCTCACCCGTGCGTGTGCGGGTGAAGAAGGCGAGCGAGAGCCGCTGCAGGTGCCGGTAGACCGCCGTGCGCAGGTCGTGCATGACGGCCTGCCCGACCCGGTTCGAGAGCAGGGTCTGCCAGACGCCGAGCGTCCCGGTGGCGATCGGGATCGCGATCATCCCGGCGACGAGCGCGGTCAGGAGCCCGACGCGCTCGTCCGGGATGGCGACATCCAGCACCTCCCGGAGGAGGAAGGACGGGATCACGCCGAGCCCTGCCGAGAGGAAGATCAGCGCGTTGACCGCGAGGAGCGTCCGCTTGTACGGCTTGAAGAGGCGGACTATGCGGTGGAGGTTCGCCTTGCGCACCTCCGGGTCGGCGGGGCGCTCAGGCGCGTCGCCGGCCGAGAAATTCCATCTGCTGCGTCCTGCCACCCCGGAAGCTTGCCTGCCGGGAGCCCCTCTAGCGCGTGCCGCGACCTACCACTTCGAACGGCGGCCGCGGCGGCTCGAGTAGACGACCTTCGCGCGCGCGGACTTCATGCCGGCGCTCTCGAACTGCTCCTTGTGTCCGAGGCGGTTGGCGACCCGGCTCGTGTCGGCCTGCTGCTCGGGCAGGACGAAGGTGACGGCGATACCGCTACGCCCGGCCCGGCCGGTGCGGCCCGTGCGGTGGAGGTACCCCTTGTCCTCCTCCGGCGGGTCGAAGTTGATCACGTGCTCGACGTCGTCGATGTCGAGGCCGCGCGCGGCCACATCGGTCGCCACGAGCACGGACACCCTGCCCTGCTCGAAGCGGTCGAGCGCGCGCCGGCGCGAGGACTGGGACATGTCGCCATGGAGCGACTCCGCCTTGACACCCTGGCGAGCGAGGCGGTGGACCAGTCGGTCGGCGCCGCGCTTCGTGCGGACGAAGACCAGCGTCAGCCCGGTGTTCTTGGCCAGCAGCTCGACGAGGGTCTGCACCTTCGTGCTCTGGTCGACCGAGACGAAGCGGTGCTCGATCTCGCCGTAGGACAGCTCGGCAGGCAGCTCGGCTTCGAAGCGCGACGGGCTGGACGTGTAGGCGCGGGCGAGGATGCCAACCTCCCCGTCGAGCGTGGCCGAGAAGAACATCGTCTGGCGGTTGCTGGGCACCCGGCGAACGAGCTTGTCCACCTGCGGCTTGAAGCCCATGTCGAGCATGCGGTCGGCCTCGTCGAGGACGAGGATCCGGATGCGGTCGAGGGCGAGCAGCCGCCGCTGCGCGAGATCCTCGAGCCTGCCGGGCGTGGCGACGACGACGTGCGCCTCGCGCGCCTTGGCCGCCTGGCTCCGGAGCGGCACGCCGCCGTAGACCGCGGCGATGCGGAGGCCCTTCGGCTTCGCGACGATGGACAGCGCGTCGGTGACCTGCTGCGCGAGCTCGCGGGTGGGGACGAGGACGAGCACGCTCGGCTGCCCGTCGCGCGGCTCGACGCGCTCGACGATCGGCAACGCGAAGGCGAGGGTCTTGCCCGACCCCGTCGGCGACTTCGCGAGGACGTCGAGCCCGGCGAGCGCGTCCGGGAGGACGAGCGACTGGATGCTGAAGGGCTCGTGGATGGAACGGGCTGCGAGGGCGTCGACGACAGGCTGCGACACGCCAAGCCCATGGAAAGACTGCTGAGACACGCTGTTCTACTCCTTGTTCGTTCGGGTCGAGATTCGCCTGGCCCGTACGTCCGAAGGAGGAACGAGAAGCTCATCTCACGGTCGACCGAGTGCCGACCTGTTGTCAAGGACGGTAGCAGCAGCGGCGGATCGGCCCGCGGTACAGTCGAAATTCGTCAACGACGAGAAGGGGGAAACGCATGGCGACCGACCGACACGCCGACGTCACCTGGCACGGCAGCCTGATCGAAGGAAGCGGAACCATCGACAGCGTCGGCAGCGGCGCCTTTGCCCCGCTCGATGTCACCTGGGCCTCGCGCGCCGAGGAGCCCGCCGGGCGCACGAGCCCCGAGGAGCTGATCGCGGCCGCGCATGCCGCCTGCTTCGCGATGGCGCTCTCGCACGAGCTCGCCGGCGCCGGCACACCTCCCGACGAGCTGAAGACCGGCGCAACCGTCACCTTCCAGCCGGGAGAGGGGATCACGAAGGTCGCGCTTACCGCGCGCGGACGAGTCCCCGGCCTCGACGAGGACGGCTTTCGCGCGGCGGCCGAGGCGGCGAAGCAAGGCTGCCCGGTCTCCCAGGCCCTCGCCGCAGTGCCGGAGATCGCGCTCGACGCGGCGCTCGCCTAGGCGTCTCGCAAGCGAACCAGTCAGAGCGCGACCACGAGCGACGGGAACGCATAGGCGAACGCGACGCCGACGCGCTCATGACCTGAAGGTACGAGGCGCCGGCGTTCGGCGCATCGCGCCCCGGAGCCGTCTTTCACGACCCCCCTCGCGGTGAAGGGCATGCGCCGCGTCACCCCCGGGAGGGAGGGCGAAAGTCGTGGCCCGGAGCGATGCGCCGCGGGTGCGCCGGGGCGACAATGAGCCTCGTGAACGTGACCTTCGACGATCTCGTCTCGGATGTGCGCCGGATCCTGTCCGGCCCCGACGGACCGATCGCCCTTGCCCTCGCGCTCGGGCTCGGCGCCATCGTGGAGACGTTCCTGTACGCGGCGGACCCGGGCGACCGCGCGGGCTGCCTGATCGCCAACCTGCTCGCGACGCTTCCGCTCGTCTTCTGGCGCACGCGCCTTCCCTGGGTCGCGGGCGTCGTCACGTTCGCCTCGCTCGTCGCGGTCGCGAGCGACCCGACGCTCCTGACCCTGTCCGGCATCACCGCTCAGCTCATCGTCGTCTACCTCGTTGCCAACCGCTACCGCCGGCGCTGGTCGGTGCTCCTGGCGGCGCCGTTCCTCGTCGCCGCCGTCGCCTGGTCCGACGAGGACTCGCTCGCGGGCGTCATGCTCCTCGTGCTCGTGGTCGCGGCGCAGGTCCTGGGCGACTCGCGGCGGCAGCGGAGCCAGGCGATCGCCGAGCGCGACGCGACGCGGCACGCCATGGCCGAGACGCAGCGCGACCAGGTGATCATGGAAGAGCGGGCGCGGATCGCCCGCGAGCTCCACGACGTCGTCGCCCACCATGTGTCCGTGATCGCCGTCCAGGCCGAGACCGCCCGCCTGACCACGCCGGACATGCCCGACGAGGGCAAGGAGCGCCTGGCGGCGATCGGACAGACGGCCCGGGACTCCCTCACGGAGCTGCGACGTCTGCTCGGCGTGCTCCGAGCGGACGGCGGCCCCGAGGCCGCCCGCTCGCCCCAGCCCGGGCTCGGGCGTCTCGCGGAGCTGATCGACAGCGCCCGTACGGCGGGAACACCGGTGCGGCTGACGCTCGAAGGCGACGTGACTCCTCTGCCGCCTGGCGTCGACCTGACGGCGTACCGGATCGTGCAGGAGGCGCTCACGAACGCGCGGCGACACGCTCCGGGCGCGTCGGTCGAAGTCAAGCTCGGCTACGAGGAAGACGCGCTTCGACTGCGGGTGAGCGACGACGGGCCCGGACCGCCGGCGGCCGACACGAGCGGCCACGGCCTACTCGGCATGCAGGAGCGCGCAACCATGGTCGGGGGCAGGCTGAAGACCGGCCCCGGCGGCGACGGCGGCTTCGTCGTCGAGGCCGAGCTCCCCCTCTCGAGGCCCGCGCCATGACGGTGCGGGTGGTCGTGGCCGACGACCAGGAGATCGTGCGGGCCGGTTTCGCGGCGCTGCTCGAGACCCAGGTCGACTTCGCCGTGGCCGGCACCGCGGCGGACGGCGTCGAGGCGGTGGAGCTGTGCCGGGCCGAGCGCCCCGACGTCGTCCTCATGGACGTGCGCATGCCCGGCCTCGACGGGATCGAGGCGACCAGGCTGCTGGCGGCCGACGGCGGCAAGCGCCCGAGAATCCTCATGCTCACGACGTTCGATCTGGACGAGTACGTGTACGACGCCCTCAGCGCGGGCGCAAGCGGCTTCCTGCTCAAGGACGTGGCCGCCGAGACGCTGTTCGACGCGGTGCGGGTGGTGGCGGCGGGAGAGGCGCTGCTCGCCCCGACCGTGACCCGCCGCCTGATCGACGAGTTCGCCCGCCTCCGCCCTCGCGCCCCGGCTCGGCCGGAGCTGCTCGAGGATCTGACGCCGCGGGAGACCGAAGTGCTGTGCCTCGTCGCCGAGGGGCTCTCGAACGACGAGATCGCCGAGCGCCTCGTCGTCAGCAAGGAGACCGTGAAGACGCACGTCAGCCGCGTGCTGGGCAAGCTCCGCCTGCGCGACCGCAGCCAGGCGGTGATCGTGGCCTACGAGTCGGGCCTCGTCGTCCCGCGCTCTCCCTAGCGATATACGATCGCCCGGATGTGGGGTAGCCCGCTCCTCTACGAGCGCCTGACCTGGCCGGAGGTGCGCCGGGCGTCCTCGGAGGAGCGCGTCTGCCTCATTCCGGTCGCCACGCTCGAAGACCACGGGCCGCACCTGCCCATCGACACCGACCTTCGCATCACGGCCGAGGTGTGCCGCCTGACGGCGGAGGCCGCGCCCGACGAGATCGTCCTGCTGCCACCGATCCCGCACGGCTACTCGCCGCACCACATGGACTTCCCCGGCCCGATCACGATCGGCTGGGACACGTTCACGCGCTACTGCACGGACGTGGGCACGTCGCTCGCCCGGCACGGCTTCCGGCGGATGCTCTTCCTCAACGGGCACGGCTCGAACCAGAACTTCGTCGAGGCCGCCGCCCGCCTCGTCGGGGTCGAGCATCCCGGTGTGCTCGCAGCGGCCGCGTTCTACCTCTCCGGCAAGGCCTCGCTGGCGCGCGTCGGCGAGCTGCGCGAGTCGGAGCGTGGCGGAATGGGGCACGCCTGCGAGCTGGAGACCTCGATCTACCTCGCCATCGACCCGGACGCCGTGGACATGGAGAAGGCGGTCGACGAGCGCGGCTACCCCGACGGGGAGTACGCCTTCATGGACTGGGCGGACGGCCCGCTGAAGGTGATGCCCTGGTGGTCATCGTTCTCGGCGACCGGCGTGCAGGGCGACGCGACGAAGGCGACCGCAGAGAAGGGCATGGCGCTGCTCGAGGCCGCCGTCGAGGAGTGCGTCGGCTTCGTCCGCGAGCTTCTATCCTGGCCGCTGCCCGAGCGGCGCGAGCCGAGGGAGACCGTGTGACGCCGCCGCCGATCCCGCTGATCCGCGCCCACGGAACGCATCGGGAGGCGGGCCGGCGCATCGGTGAGGCAACAGCCGGGGACCTAGAGTGGATCGGTGATTACGCCTTCGACCCCGAGCTGATCGCCCGCTACCGCGCGGTGACCGCCGAGCACATCCCCTGGGTCGTCGAGGAGCTGGAGGGCGTCGCCGACGCGACGGGCTTCGACCCGCTGGCCCTCTTCGCGGCTTCCATCGAGGAGCTCGCGCCCACCGAGGCCCCGACCGGCTGCAGCGACCTGCTCGTGACGGGCTCGCGCACGGCGAACGGCCACCTGCTCGTCGCGCACACGAACGATCTCTATGCCGAGGACGAGAGCGCGATCGTCGCGATCGAATGGCGCGTTCCCGAGCAGCCGACGGTCTTCACGCTCGGGCTCGGCCCCTGGATCAGCGTCGGCTGGAACGACGCCGGCCTCTCGGTGACCGGCAACGAGGTCTCCCCGAACGACGAGCGCGTCGGCATCCCGCGGCTGCTCCAGGTCCGGGATGTGCTCGCCCGGCGCACGCTCGGCGAAGCCGTCGACGCCAGCCTTCATCCCGCCCGGTCCTCCGCCTACAACTGGGTGCTGGCGCACGCCGACGGAAGCGCCGCGAACGTCGAGGCCTCGGCGACGAGCGCCGTCACCGACGGGCCTCGCAACGGCGCCATCGTCCACACGAACCACTACGCGCGGGAGGAGATGCAGCCCTTCGAGCGGACCGGGGACTACGGCGGCTCGTGCACGCGGCTCGAACGCGCCGCCGAGCTCTCCCACGGCGACGGATTCACGGTGGAGCTCCTGCGCGCGGCGCTTTCCGACCACGAGAACGCCCCGAGCTCGATCTGCCGCCACGGGGAGGAGCCGAAGACGGTGAAGACGGTCTTCTGGTGCGTCGCCGACGTCACCGCCGGCGAGATCACGTACGGCCGCGGCAACCCGTGCGACTCCGAGGCCCAGGTCTACCGCTTCGAGCGCAGGTGACGGCGGCGACCCTCTTCGGCCGGCCGCTCCCCGACGGCGGCACGATCGGCGTCGCTGCGCCGGCGAGCCCCTTCGAGAGCCGCTCCGACATCCTTCGCAGCCTCGAGTGGTGGGAGTCCCAGGGCTACCGGGTCAAGCTCTCGGAGCACGTCCACGCCCGCGACGACTACCTCGCCGGCGACGCCCGCAACCGGGCGGCCGACCTCCTGGCCATGTTCGCCGATCCGGAGGTGGACGTCGTTCAGTGCCTCCAGGGCGGCTACGGCTCCGGGGAGCTGCTTCCGCACCTCGACTTCGGGGTGATCGCCGCCAACCCGAAGCCGCTGATCGGGTTCTCGGACATCACGTCGCTCCACGTCGCCATCCGCCAGGAGACGGGCCTCGCCACCTTCTACGGGAACGGTTTCCTGGGCATGGGCGACCCGGCCACGACCGCCTTCTCGCGGGAGCGGCTCCTGCGCGTGCTGCGCGGCGGCGGCGGCGGCGACGTCCCGCCCAATCCCGACGACCCGTACGTCCGCCCTCTCCACGGCGGCAAGGTGACCGCGCCGCTGGTCGGCGGCTGTCTCTCCCTCCTCCTGCAGACGATGGGGACGCCCTGGGAACTGGACGTCGACGGCGCGATCCTCTTCTTCGAGGACGTGGAGCTCGAGCCGTATCGGGCGGATGCGCACCTCACGCAGCTTGCGCAGTCCGGCAAACTCGCGGCCGTGCGCGGAGTCGTAGTAGGGGAGATGGACAAGAGCGACTGGAAGGACCACCCCGGCTGGGCCCGGACACGTTCCCTCGAGGACGTGCTCGAGGTCCATCTGGAGCCTCTGGGTGTCCCCGTGTTATACAAGCTTCCCTTGGGGCACGGAAAACACCTCGCGACCATTCCGCTCGGCGTCTCTGCGACGCTCGATGCCGACGCGAGGACGCTCACAATCGAACAGTCCGGCCTGGCGACTGAGAAAGAAGGAGTGAGAGCATGACGAAGCGAGCGCTGTTGGTGATCGCAGTCCTGGCCCTGCTCGTCGGGGTTCCGGCGTGTGGAGGGGACGACTCCCCTAGTGGGGCTCCGCAGGGAACGGGGACGACCGACGAGGGAGGCACGCCCGTCAAGGGCGGCATCCTCCGCGTGGGCTCGCAGAACTACATCGACTCGCTCAACCCCTTCAACTACATCGAGTCGCAGGCCTACCAGGCCATGATCATGCTCTTCCCGCAGCTCGTGCAGTACGCGCCGGGCGACGACGGGCTCGTGATCGAGGGCGACTGGGCCGACTCCTGGGAGACCTCCGCCGACGGCAAGGACTGGACCTTCGCCCTCAAGCCGGGCGGCACCTGGTCGGACGGGACGCCGCTTACCGCCAACGACGCGGCCTGGACGATCAACACCATCGTCAAGTACGCGAACGGGCCCACGGCGGTCGCCGCGCCCGCCCTCACGCACGTGTCCGGCGCCGAGGCGACGGACGACAACACGCTCGTCATCCACTACGACGCCCCCGTCGGGAACGTGCTCGCGCAGCTGGAGCAGCTCTTCATCGTGCCGCAGCACATCTGGGAGCCGCTCGCCGGCGCGAACGGCAAGGGCCTCAAGACCTACCATCCGGAGCAGAATCTCCCGGTCGTCTCGGCGGGCGCCTACACGATCAAGGAGTACGAGAAGAAGGGAACGACGGTCTTCATCCCGTGGGAGGGGTACTACGGCGAGCCGTCCAACGCCGAGGCGGTGACGCTCACGTACTTCACCAACGCTGACTCGATGATCTCCGAGCTGCGCCAGGGCAACCTTGACTGGGTCGACCAGGTGCCGTTCAACGCCGTCCAGGTGCTCGAGGAGGACGACAGCATCGTCGTCAACAAGGTCCCGGGCGCCGAGACGACGAACATCACCTGGAACTCGAACCCGCGCAAGCCGAAAAACCGCGAGCTCCTCGATCCGCAGGTGAAGAAGGCGCTCTCCATGTGCGTCGACCGCGAGCGGATCATCGACGTCGTCTTCAACGGCTACGCCACACTGGTCGAGAGCCTCCCGGGCCACATCGCGGGCGAGATGGAGAACCCGAACCTCGGGCCGCTCGAGTACGACTGCGACGCGGGGAACCAGATGCTCGACGACCTGGGCTACACGCGCGGGTCCGACGGGACGCGCATGGCGCCCGCGACCACGGGCGAGAACGCACAGGCGGAGCATCCGATGGAGTACGAGATCGTCACGCCGACCTCGACCGACTTCAACGTCGACCGCTCGTTCGAGATCGTGCAGGAGGGCTTCGCCGAGGCCGGCGTCAAGGTGACGCAGAAGGTCGGCGGCGACACCACCGCCTCCTACGCGCTCGAGACCGACGAGAACTGCGACGGCGAGAAGTCGACCGGCTACGCCACTTTCGACATCGCCATGTGGGACTGGGTCGGCTACATCGACCCGGACTTCATGCTCTCGGTCGTCACGAAGGGCCAGTGGTGCTCGTGGAGCGACACGGGCTACGACAACCCGGACTACGACGAGATGTACCAGCGGCAGGGCACGCTCGTCGACCCCGAGGCGCGCAAGCAGCTCGTCTGGGAGATGCAGCAGGTCATCTACGACGACTTCGTCTACACCCAGCTCACCAACCACGAGTACATCGACGCGCACTCGGCCAAGTGGGCCGGGATCGAGACTGACCTGAACGCCTACTCCAAGAAGTACTGGACCTCCCCGCATATGGTCGAATAGGCACCGACACAGACGAAGGACGAGCTGAGGCTCGGGCGTGAGGTCGGCCGACTACGTCATCAAGCGCGTCTTCTTCGCGATCGTGACGGTGTTCATCGCGATCACGCTCAACTTCGTCCTCTTCCGGGCGGTACCGGGCGACGCGGTCGACGCGCTCCGCTGCCGCCAGTGCAGCCCCGAGTTCAAGGAGCAGGTCCGCCAGGAGCTCGGCCTGGATGAATCGACGTGGACGCAGTACCGGCTCTACGTCACCGGCCTCCTCCACGGCGACCTCGGCACGTCCCTGCGCACGCAGAAGGAGGTCCGGGACGAGCTCGTGGAGCCGATCAAGAACACGCTGCCGATGATCGCCCTCGGCACGCTCTTCGCCATCGTCCTCGGGACGCTCACGGGGGTGATCTCGGCCTGGCGGCGGGACACCGCGATCGACAAGGCCGGGTTGTGGACGTCCCTCGGCTTCTACTCGATGCCGACCCAGTGGCTCGGCCTGCTCATGGTCCTGTTCGTCGCCAGCGCGGTCGGGCTACCGACGTCGGGGATCGAGGACCCCACGCTCGGCGTCCTCGGCGATGCCTCGACCTGGGACATCGTCTACGACCGCCTGCAGCACATGTTCCTGCCGGCGCTGACGCTCGGGCTCGTGCTCTACGGCGACTACGCGCTGATCACGCGCTCGGCCCTCCTCGAGACACTCGGCGAGGACTACGTGCTCACGGCTCGGGCGAAGGGGCTCTCCAACTGGCAGATCGTGCGCAAGCACGGCTTCCGCAACGCGCTCCTCCCGATCACGACGCTGATCGCGCTGTCGCTCGGCTTCATCATCGGCGGCTCGATCACCATCGAGTACGTCTTCTCGTACCCCGGCCTCGGGCTGGAGACCGTCGAGGCGATCGACCAGCGCGACTGGCCCGTGCTGCAGGCGATCTTCCTGCTGCTGACGTTCTCGGTGATCCTCTTCAACCTGATCGCCGACCTCCTCTACGTGAAGCTCGATCCACGAGTGGTCGAAGCATGAGCGTCCCCTCCCTCCCGCCCACCGCATTCGACGAGCAGGCGGCGGTCGCCGACATCGACCGGGATCGAGACGCGTGGCGGGCCGCTCGGCTTCCTGCGCTCGTCGGTGCTGCGCCGGCCGGCGATGATCGTCGGCCTTGCCGTCCTCGCGTTCTTCATCTTCCTCGCGCTCTTCGGCCCCTGGATCGAGCCGTACGACCCGAACACGAAGACCGGCGCCGTCTACGAGCCGCCTTCCAGCGCGCACTGGCTCGGTACCGACGACAGCGGCGCGGACATGCTCTCCCTCGTCATCGAGGGCGCTCGGGTCTCGCTGATAGTCGGCTTCGCCGCGGCCCTCGTGGCAATGCTGATCGGCGGCACGATCGGCCTGTGGTCGGGGTTCTACGGGGGCAAGAGCGACACGGTGCTGATGCGCATCACCGACTACGTCCTCGTCATCCCCGACATCCCCCTGATGATCATCATCGCGGCGCTCTTCGGCCGCAGCCTGACGAACATCATCCTGATCATCGGGATCATCTACTGGACGAGCACGGCCCGGTTGATCCGGGCCCAGACGAAGAGCGTGCGCGAGCGCGCCTACGTCAAGCGGGCGCGCGCGCTCGGCGCGGGCAACAAGCGCCTGATCGGCAAGCACGTGCTCCCGCAGGTGATGCCGCTCCTGATCGCCAACACGGTGCTCACGGTCGCGATCGCCATCTTCGCGGAGACGTACATCACCTTCCTCGGCCTCGGCGACCCGTCGCTGACATCGTGGGGCAAGCTGATCGAGAACGCCTTCAAGGGTGACGCGGTGCTCAACGAGGCGTGGTGGGCGATCGTCCCACCCGGCGTCTGCGTCACCCTCGTGATCCTCGCCTGCACCATGATCGGCATGGCGATGGAGGACGCTCTCAACCCGCGCCTGCGGGTCGGGCATCTCTCGGTGCGCCGCTTCCGGCTCCGACCGATGAAGGGCGCCCTGGAGGCGGAATGAGCGCACCGCTGCTGAAGGTCGAGGACCTGCACGTCTGGTTCGACCTGGCCGGGGGCGGCGAGCTGCACGCGGTCCAGGGGGTGGGCTTCGAGCTCCGTGAGGGCGACCGCCTCGGCCTGGTCGGCGAGTCCGGCTGCGGCAAGACCACGGCGATCCTCTCGCTGATGGGCCTGCTGCCCTCGTCGGCGAGCGTTGCCGGGCGGGTCCTCCTCGACGGCGAGGACATTCTCTTCGAGGGTGAGCGAAGCGTCAGCCCGCACCGCTGGAAGGACATCGCAATGGTCTTCCAGGGCGCGATGAACGCCTTCAACCCCGTGAAGCGGATCGGCGAGCAGATCGCCGAGCCGATGAAGCTGCACGACATCGCCGACGGCCGCCAGGCGAAGAGGCAGGTGGGCGAGCTCCTCGAGCGCGTCGGCATCCCGGCCGCCCGCGCCAGCAGCTTCCCGCACGAGTTCTCAGGCGGCATGCGGCAGCGCGCGGCCATCGCGATGTCACTGGCATGCAAGCCGCGGATCCTGCTCGCCGACGAGCCGACGACGGCGCTCGACGTGATGGTGCAGGCACAGATCCTCCAGCTCCTCGTCGGGCTCGCGGACGACTTCGGGCTCGCGCTCGTGCTCGTCACGCACGACCTCCCGGTCGTCGCGCAGGTCTGCGAGCGGGCGGCCGTCATGTACGCCGGCGAGATCGTCGAGGAGGGGCCGACGGACACACTCTTCCACGACCCGCGCCACCCGTACACGCGCCTGCTCTTCTCCGCGACGCCCGACCTGTACGGGGAGGACGCGGTCGTGTCCATCCCGGGCGCGCCGCCGCGGCTCGACCACGAGCTCACCGGGTGCCCCTTCCAGCCGCGCTGCGACCGGGCCTTCACGCCCTGTGCAACGGTGAAGCCGCGGCTGATCCAGACGACGCAGAACCACACCGCGGCCTGTCATCTCAACGACAACGCGGTCAGGGCCGCGTCATGAGCGAGAACGGCGGTCCGCCACTCCTCGAGGTCGAGAACCTCGTCACCCATTTCCCCGTCCCGCGCGGCATCGTCGGCACTGCCTCCAGCCGTCCCAAACAGGCCGTGCGGGCGGTCGACGGCGTCTCGTTCTCGCTCGAGAAGGGGCAGATGCTCGCCCTCGTCGGCGAGTCCGGGAGCGGCAAGACGACGACCGCCCAGACGATCCTGCGGCTCCTCGAGGCCGACTCGGGGGCGATCCGCTTCCAGGGCGAGGACATCGCCTCCGCCTCGGGCAAGCGGATGCGCGAGCTGCGCCGCCACGCCCAGCTCATCTTCCAGGACCCGTACGAGTCGCTCGACCCGCGTTTCCGGGTGCGCGCGACCGTGGAGGAGCCGTTGCTCATCCACGGCGAGGGCGGCTCCCGCGACGAGCGCGAACAGCGTGTCCGCGAAGCCCTCACGCGCGCCGGCCTGACGCCTCCCGACCTCTTCCTCGACCGCTTCCCGCACGAGCTCTCCGGCGGCCAGCGCCAGCGCGTCGCCATCGCGGCGAGCCTCGTCCTCGACCCGCAGCTCCTGGTCGCCGACGAGCCCGTGTCGATGCTGGACGTCTCCGTCCGCGCCGGCATCCTCGCGCTCCTGGACGAGTTGCGCCGGGCCGGCCTCGGCATCCTCATGATCACCCACGACCTTTCGACGGCCGCCCACTACGCGGACCGGATCGCGGTCATGTACCTCGGCCGGATCGTCGAGGAGGGCCCGGCGCGCGAGGTCGTCACCAACCCCAAGCACCCGTACACGAAGGCGCTCATCTCGGTCGTGCCCCAGCGGGACCCGCGCTCGTCGGTCGCACCGCAGATCCTGCGCGGGGAGACGCCGAATCCGATCGCGATCCCGCCCGGGTGCCGCTTCAACCCACGCTGCCCGATCGCAATCCCGGAGTGCCGCGCGATCGACCCGGAGCTGCGCCCTCCGAGCGGTGCACGGGCCGACCACCTCGCAGCCTGCATCAGGGCGTAGCGGGTGGATCTCGTCCTCACCGGGGGAAGGGTGTTCACGGCCGATGCGGCGTTGACGGTCGCCGAGGCGGTCGCGCTCCGCGACGGCCGCATCGCCTGGGTGGGCTCGAACGACGAGGCTCTGGCCCAGGCGGGTGCCGGCGCACGCGTGCTCGACCTCGAGGGGCGGACTGCGCTGCCGGGCTTCCAGGATGCGCACTGCCATCCGGCCGAAGGTGGCGCGGAGTCGCTGCGCTGCACGCTCAACGACGCCCACACGCGCGAGGCGTGCCTCGAGGAGATCGCCCGCTACGCCGCCGCGCATCCCGGGCTCGATTGGGTCGCCGGCAGCGGCTGGTCGATCGACTCCTTCGAGCACGGGACGCCGAGCCGCGCCGACCTCGACGCGATCGTGCCCGACCGGCCGGCGTTCTTCGACAACCGCGACGGCCACGGCGCCTGGGTGAACACCCGCGCCCTCGCGCTCGCCGGCATCGGCCCCGACACGCCCGACCCGCCGGGCGGGCGCATCGAGCGCGAGGCGTCCGGGGAACCGCAGGGGACGCTCCACGAAGACGCGATGAACCTCGTCCGCGACCTGATGCCGCAGGCGACCCAGAACGAATGGGAGACCGGAATCCTGCGCGCGCAGGCCGCCTACCACGCGCTCGGGATCACCGCCTGGCAGGACGCGCGGATCGACGGGCCCGTCGCCCTCGCCGCCTACCGCGCCGTCGCCGAGCGCGGCGAGCTGACCATGCGGGTGGAGGGGAACCTCCTCTGGGACCGCACCCGTGGTGACGAGCAGATCGACGACCTCGTCGAGCTGCGCGCCAACGGATCGGTGGGGCGGCTCCGGATTCGCGGGGCGAAGATCTTCGCCGACGGCGTGCTGGAGAACTTCACGGGCGCACTGCTCGAGCCGTACGTCGGCACCGACAACTACGGGATCTCCATGCTCGACGCCGACGAGCTGCAGCGCGTCGTCGTGCTCCTGGACTCGCACGACTTCCAGGTACACATGCACACCATCGGCGACCGGGCCGTGCGCGACGCCCTCGACGCCCTGGAGTCGGCGGAACGCGCCAACGGCCGGCGCGACACGCGCCACCACCTCGCGCACCTCCAGCTGATCCACCCCGAGGACCTGCCCCGCTTCGCCGAGCTCGGCGTCATCGGCAACGTCTCGCCTTACTGGGCCTGCCGCAGCGGCTACGTCGAGGAGCTGACAGAGCCGTTCATCGGCCCGGAGCGCTCGGCGCGGATGTACCCGTTCGGAAGCCTGCTGCGGGCCGGCGCGCGCCTGGCCTTCGGGAGCGACTGGACGGTGTCCACCGCCGACCCGCTCCCGCAGCTCGAGGTCGCGGTCACGCGCATCTCACCGGACACGCGCGGGCTCGAGCCGCTGCTTGCAGAGGAGGGAATCGACCTCCCGACCGCGCTCGCGACCTTCACCCACGGCTCCGCCTACGTGAACTTCCTCGACGACGAGACCGGGACCCTCGAGGCGTCGAAGCTCGCCGACCTCGTCGTCCTCGACCGCGACATTCTCGACCCCGGGTCGGGCCCGATCGGCGATGCCCGCGTGCTTCTCACCCTCGTCGAGGGCGAGGCGGTCTACGCCGATCCCGGGTTGGGCTGGTAGCTCAGATCGCCTGTTCGGTGCGAAGCCAGTCGGCGAAGAACGGCTCCACGATCCGGTAGACGCGGCCCTCTTCGCGCCCGGCGATCTCCTTCGTGACGAGCGCGCCGATCGCGCGCTGAAGCGCGGGCTTGGCCGGCAGCTCGTGGCGCTCCGCGTAGTCCGCCGCATACAGCGAGCGCGTCGGCTCGTCGGCGAGGGCGAGCATGACGAGGCGCTGGGCGTGCGGCGCGTCGTCCCAGAGCTTGGCGAAGTGGTTGTGCTCGGAGCGGAGGGCCTGCTCGAGCGCCGCCTCGACGTCACCGATGCGCGCGAAGTGCCCGGTCGGGACGAGCTCCCAGAGGAAGTACGCCAGCTCCTGCGTCCCGTAGGGATGGCCGCCGGTGGCCTCGAGCACCCGGGAGAGCGCCTCGTCGTCGACGCCCTTCTCCGTCTCCTCGAAGCGCTTGCGCAGGAAGCGGGCAAATGCCCCCGACTCGATCGTCCCGATCTCGATGCGTTTCGCGCTGCGCCAGAAGGGCTCGTTCTCGTCGTCGAAGATCCGCTCGAGGACGTGGCGCTTGCTGCCCAGGTAGACATGACCGACCTCGGGCTGCTCCTGGAAGACCGACCGCATCAGGTTGGGGAAGTGGCGGTCGAGCGTGAGGATCTCCTGGAACTCGTCGAAGACGAGTACCGCGCGGCGCTTTCGCTCGGCCGCGATCTGGCCGGGGAGCATCAGCAGCGCCTCGATCGTGTCGTCGATGGCCGCGCGCTGGCGGCCGGCGTGGAAGACGAAGCGAAGGCTCCCGTCGATCGGGTCCACCTCCACCGTCGGGACGATGCGAAGGCCGCGGAAGAGCCTCGTCGCGCGCTCGATGGCCTGCCCGGCCGCCGACTCGAGGTCGCTGTAGATCGTCTTCGCGAGCGCGGCGGCGAAGCGCTCCTTCGTCGGTGTCCGCATGAGGTCGCAGTAGCCGACGAGTACGCCCTTGCGGGTGGCGCGCTGGCCGGCCCGGAGCACGAGCGAGGACTTGCCGTAGCGCCTGGGCGCGTACACGAGGACGTCCTGGCCGTTCTCCATGTCGCGAACGAGCTCGCGGATCTCGGGCTCGCGGTTGGTGAAGGACTTGTCGAGCGCCAGGGCGCCGAAGGTGAACGGATTCGTATGCGCCACTGCCTTACGCAGTATTGCATACCTCTTGTATGCTCCGCGGCATGATGCAGATCTGCATACCGCGCTCGCTTAGGCCTGGACGAGCACGCGGCCGTTCTCGATCCGCGCGGGATAGACCGCGGTGCGTAGGGACGGCTCGTCGATGCAGACGCCGGTCTCGAGGTCGAACTCCCACCCGTGCCAGGGGCAGCGGAGCGTGCGCCGACCGGTGAGCTCGTAGACGCCGGGCTCGCCTTCGACCCGCTCCCCCACCTGACCCAGGCAGAGCGGGCCGCCGTGGTGAGGACAGCGGTTGCGGATCCCGTGAACGCGCCCGCCCGGCTCGGCAACGACCCCAACCTCGCGGCCGTCGACCCGGGCGACCACGCGGCCGTCACGCTCGAGGTCGTCGGCCGCGCCGACGTCCACCCAGTCGCTAGCCACGCGTGGGCAGGCCGAGCCGAGCGCCGTACAGCTCGGCGGCGTTCGCGTGCAGCACCTTGGCGCGCCAGGCCTCGGGCAGGCGGTTGAGCATGAAGCCGGGGTCGTCGAAGTCCCAATGCGGGTAGTCCGACGCGAAGCAGAGATTGTCGGGGGCGCCCGCGGCCTCGAGCATCTCGAAGAGCGTCCCGTCGTGGCCGTCGGTGTGCTCCAGCGGCTGGGTCGAGAAGCGCACGTGCTCCCGCGCGACCTCGCTGGGCTTGCGCTCGAGCCACGGCACCTCGCTCCGGAGGGCGCGCCAGTTCGTGTCCAGGCGCCAGAGCATCCCCGGCAGCCAGGCGAGGCCGCCCTCGATCAAGAGCACCTTCAGAGCGGGGAGACGCTCGAACGTCCCGTGGCAGAGCAGGGAGACGAGGTGAGACATCGTGCTGCACGCCGAGCCGATCGTGTGCCACTCGATGTAGAAGGTGACCGGCCCGGCGCCGCCGGGGGGTGCCGCGATCCCCATGCCCTCGCCGCCGGAATGGATCGCGACCGGCAGCCCGTGCTCGACGGCCGCTTCGAAGATCGGCAGATAGCGGGGCTCGCCGTACGGCCTGTCGGCGCCGCCGCAGAGGAGCACCTGGACGAAGCGCTCGTCGTCGGCGGCACGGTGGATCTCCGCGGCCGCTGCCTCCGGGTCCTGCGCCGGGCAGAGGATCGACGCGCGCAGCCGGGGCTCGGCGTCGAGCCAGCGCTCGCGCAGCCACTCGTTGTGCGCCCGCGCCAGCTCGGCCGCCCGGTACGGGCTCGGCATGAGCGAGACGAGCACGGCGTCGTCGCCATTGAGGACGCCGATGTCCGTCCCGCTGGGGTCGAGCAGCTCGCGACGGACTGCCTCCACGTCGGCGGCCGGCGGGTGCCCGTTCTGCTCGATGTCCTGCCGGAACCACGAGGACGGATGCGTCCAGGAGTACCCCGGCAGTCCCAGGGATGCGCCCTGCGCGCGGAACCACTCGCGCTGCGCCGGGTCGACGTAGGCGAGGAGCTCCTCCGGGTCGGCGACCTGCGGGTGGATGTCGCAGTCGATCACGGGCTCACAGTATCGGGCACGACGGCCTAGGATCGGCCTCGTGTCCGCCGATGCCCTCCGTGTCTACGTCGAGGAGCTGATCGCCGTCCAGGGCTTCCCGGGCTTCTCGGTGGCGGTGACCGACCGCGGGGGAATCGTCACGTCGGAGGCGTTCGGGCTGGCGAGCATCGAGACCCGCGCCCCGGTGACCCGCGAGACGCTCTTCGAGATCGGCTCGATCGGGAAGACGTTCACGGCGGCCGTCTCGCTCCAGCTGCATGACGAGGGCCGGCTCGAGCTGGACGCGCCGGTCACGGGTTACCTCCCTTGGTTCGAGGTGCACTCGGAGCACGCCCCGATCACGATCCGGCACCTGCTCACGCACACGAGCGGGCTGATGGTCGGTGCCGAGCTCAGCGCGAGCTCGCGCTACGACGTCTGGGCGCTGCGCGAGACCGATGCCGGCTTCGCGCCCGGGACCCGCTACCTGTACTCGAACGTCGCCTATCGCACGCTCGGCTTCATCATCGAGGAGCTGACGGGGCGCCCGTACCCGGACGCTCTCCGGGAGCGGATCCTCGAGCCGCTGGCTCTCGAGCGCACCGAGCCGGAGGTAACCCACGCCGCCCGCCACCGGCTCGCGGTCGCCCACGAGCGCCGCTACGACGACCGGCCGGCGCGGCGCGGCGACCCGTGGGTGCCCGCGACCTGGCTGGAGACAAACACCGGCGACGGCTCGCCGGCGGCGACGATGGAGGATCTCGCGACGTTCCTGCGCGTCCTTCTGAACGGTGGGCGCGGGCTGCTCTCCGCCGAGTCCTTCGCGCTCATGACCACACCCGCGATCGAGGCGGACGACGGCTGGTGGTACGGCTGCGGGCTCGAGCTGCGCGAGCGCGAGGGGCGCAGAGAGATCCGCCACGGAGGCTCCATGCCGGGATTCGGCGCGACAATGCTCGGCGATCTCGACTCGGGGCTGGGAGTCGCCGTGGCGGTCAACGCCACCGACGAGCGCGACCTGACCGAGGAGGTGGCCGCCGCGATCCTCGATCTCCAGCGCAACCGCGCCGAGCCGAGCGTCGAAGATCCACTGTCGGTCGCACAGGCCGCCGAGTACGCGGGCGCATACACGGGGGAGGGACGCCGGCTGGTGCTGACCGCCGAGGGCGACCGGCTCCTCCTCGACGGACAGCCGCTCGAGCCGCGCGGGAGCGACCGCTTTCTTGCCGACCGCGCAGACCTCTGGCACTTCCTGCTCGGCTTCCGGCGCGAGGAGGGGCAGGTGGTCGAGGCGCTGCACGGCGGAGACGTCTACCGGCGCGAGGGGGCAGCCGAAGTCCTCGTTCCCGCCCCGCCGCCGGAGTGGAGCGCCTACACGGGCCACTACCGGGCGTACAACCCCTGGTACTCGAACTTCCACGTCGTCCTGCGCGCCGGCGAGCTCGTGCTCATCTGGGCCTGGGGATCCGAGCTCCCGCTCACGCAGCTGGACGAGGGCTGGTTCCGGGTCGACGACGAGTGGTCGCCAGAGCGTCTGCGCTTCGACGCGATCGCGGACGGCGAGGCGCTGCGCGCGACCCTGGCCGGCGAGGCCTACTACCGGGTTCCCTAGACCCCGTCGCGGGGAAACCGGTGGGTCCAGCTGCGCTCGAAGACCGTCGCCTCGCCTTCGGTCACCTGGAGCGTCGTCGACACGTGGAACGACTCGGCGTCCGAGGTCATCGCGCTCGTCACCTCCGAGCGTGTGCTCCAGTCGCCCCGGCCCATGCTCGAGGTGGCGTGGAAGCGCACCTCGGCCGAGAGCGGGTCGCCCTCGCGAACCGCGAAGACCGTGTGGCTCGTGTCCGCCGAGCTCAGGTCGATGTCGACGAAGCGCACCGAGCCGCCCAGGTCCCAGTCGAAGACCTGCTCGACGAGGCCGGTGGCAAGCTCGCGGCGGATCGTGCGCCCCTCGGCGGAGCCCTCCACGGTCTCGAGCTCGAGCTTCGGCGAATGCTCGGGCGGGCCGAACTCCGGCAGATCGGCGTCGTCGGTGCGTGGCGGCCGCTCGGGCAGGTCGACCCTTCCGGAGAAGAGCGTCAGAGTCACCGGCTCCGGCGAGGGCCAGGCCCAGGGCCAATAGGTCGGCGAGACGGCGAGGCGGAGGCGATGGCCCGCCGGGACGGAGTACGCCATCACGTCGAGCGGGACGGTGACCTCGTAGCGCCGCCCGGGCTCGAGCGGCTCGACCTGCTCGTGGCTCTCCCGGTGGGTCAGGTTGAGGAGCCCGCGGGTGAGCAGCGCGGACGTGCCGTCAGGGGCCACGTCGCAGAGGCGCACGACGACGAGCGCGCTCGGCCGGTCGACGGCCAGCTCCAGAGTCGCCTCCGGCAGCCCGAGAAGCTCGAGCGGCTCCGTCAGGGGGTCGGAGTCGAACGTGAGCGAGACGGCGTCGTCGGGCCGCTGGTCGCCCGCGAGGTCGGCCGACTGCCCCTCCGCCGTCCACGCGCCGGCCTCGGTGCCGCAGGACTGGACGCCGAGCAGTTCCCGCGGCTCGACGAGCGGCAGCTCCCAGACGCGCGAGCCGATGTCGGGGGACGGCCAGGTCGGCTCCGCCACCCAGCGCCCCGCCCGCACCTCGTAGCTCGGTCGCGGCTCGACGGAGTCCTGCATCCAGACGCGCAGCATCGGCTCGTCCATCAGGCCCGTGTCGATCCCTTTCAGCCAGTGATCGAACCAGCGGACGCACTCCTGCAGGAAGCCGATCGAGGGGCCGGGCGAGGCGTCGTCGGGGAACGCGTGGGCCCAGGGCCCGATCAGGCCCTTGCGCGGCACCGAGAGCCCCTCGAGGAGCCGCGGGACCGCGTTCGTGTACCCGTCGGCGAAGCCCCCGACCGCGTACACCGGGCATTCGATCGCGGTGTAGTCCTCGCAGACGGAGCCGTGCCGCCAGTACGCGTCGCGCCGCTGATGGGCGAGCCAGGGATCGATCCAGGTCGAGATCGAGTCGAGCCGCCGCAGCCACTCCTCCCGCCAGCCGTCGCCGTAGAGCCGCGGGTCGGGCGGCCGCGCGTTCCACGCCAGCATCGACGAAGCCCAGTGGAGCATGTCGAGCGCGAGCACGCAGCCGCCCCGGTAGTGCACGTCGTCGGCGTAGCGGTCGTCCGTCGAGCAGAGGGTCATGATCGCGCCGAGGCCCGGCGGCCGCCGGGCGGCGATCTGGAGGGAGTTGAAGCCGCCCCAGGAGATGCCCCACATGCCGAGCTTCCCGTCGCACCAGGGCTGCTCGGCGATCCAGGCGAGGATCTCGACGGCGTCGTCCTGCTCCCGCTGCGTGTACTCGTCGGTGATGACGCCGTCGCTGTCCCCGGTGCCCCGCATGTCCACCCGGACGGCCGCGTAGCCGAAGCCGGCGAGGTAGGGCTGGCGCTGGGAGTCGCGGACGGCCGTCCCGTCCGTCTTGCGGTACGGGAGGTACTCGAGGATCGCCGGCACAGGGTCGTCCTCGGCGTCCTCGGGCAGCCAGATCCGCGCGGCGAGGCGCGTCCCGTCGGAGAGGTGGAGCCAGGTGTGCTCGATCTCGCGGACGCGACGCGGAAAGTCCGTCCGGACCGACGCCACTAGGCCGTCGTCACCGACTCGAGCACGAGCCGCTCGCGCGTGTACGGGAGCGGCAGCGCCGGGTTCTCGGCGTCGATCTCACGGGCGAGCCGGTGCCCGTCGAAGATCGCCTCGGCGATGATGCGCGGCGCGACGCAGTCCCCGATCCGGTAGAGCGCCTCGATGCCCTCGTCGGCGAGGGTCTCGGCTCCCGCCTTCAGCTCGCGGTAGAGCGCGTCGTCGGAGCGGCGCTGGGTGACGAGCACGACCGCGTCCGCGTCCAGCTCGACCGCCTCGCCGAACTCGTCGACGGCGGTGACGCGCCCCGGCTCGATCCCCGTCAGCGTCGTGCCCGTGCGGCCGTGAACTCCGACCTCGTGCAGGTGCCGGCGCAGCAGCGGCCCTTCCAGCGTCTCGTCGCAGATCGGCGCGATCCGCTCGTGCGGCGTCACCAGCTCGACCGAGTGCCCCTCCGCGGCGAGCTTCTCCCCGAGGCCCGCGGCCATGAAGTAGCCGTCGGCGTCGAAGACGAGCACCCGCTCGCCCGGAGGCGTCTTCCCCTCGAGCATCACCTGCTCGGGCGTGAGCACGTGCGCGAGCGAGGCGTCCGCTCCCGGGATCGGCTCGTGGGTGACGAAGTTGAGCCCGTCGCCCGCCCAGCGGGAGCCCGTGGCGACGATGACGATCTCGGCGCCGTACTCGCGGACGTCCTGAGCCGAGAGGCGAGCGCCGGTGATCATCTCGACGTTGCCGAGGTTCGCGAGCTGGACGGAGCGCCAGTTGAGCAGTCGCCCCCATTCGCCGAGACCGGGCAGGCGGGGCACCCAGCGCGTGATGCCGCCGATCTCGGCCTCGGCCTCGACGAGGTGCACGCGGCGGAAGCCGCGCTTTCCGAGCACGATCGCGCACTCCATGCCCGCGGGCCCCGAGCCGACGACGAGCACGTCGCGGTCGCGGTTCTCCGCCGGCTCGAACCGCTCCGGGTGCCAGCCCCGACGGTACTCCTCGCCGGCGGTGGCGTTCTGGGTGCAGCCGATGTGGTTGCCCTCCTCGGCCTTCATGACGCAGATGTTGCAGCCGATGCACTCGCGCACCTCGCCGTAGAGGCCCTCCTCGATCTTCTTGGGGAGGAACGGGTCGGCGATCGAGGGCCGCGCCGCGCCGATCAGATCCCAGGCGCCGGAGCGGATGATCTCGGCCATGCGGTCGGGGTTCGTCAGCCGGCCGACGCCGACGATCGGCTTCGCCGTTGCCTCGCGCACCCGGCCGGTCCATTGCAGCTGGTAGCCCTCCGGGAAGAACCTCGACGCGCCTGAGTCCTTCGACCACTCGATGATCGAGCCGACGTTGACGTCCCAGAGGTCGACCAGGTGGTCGGCGAGCCTGACGAAGCCGAGACCCTCCTCCAGCTCGACCCCGGCCGGCCCGAGTGCCTCGACGCACAGCCGTACGGCGATCGCGCAGTCGTCGCCGACCGCCTCGCGCACGGCCTCGAGGGTTTCCAGCCAGAAGCGCGCCCGGTTCTCGAGCGGGCCGCCGTACTCGTCGGTGCGCTTGTTGTAGAAGGGCGAGAGGAACTGGAGCGGCAGGTAGGAGTGGCCGCCGTAGACGTAGATGATGTCGAGCCCGGCGCCGCGGACGAGCTTCGCCGCCCGCACCCAGTCGCCGCGCACCCGCTCGATGTCCTCACGCTCCATCGCCTTGGGAACGACGGAGGAGTAGTAGTCGCTTGCGAGCTGCGAGGGCGCGATCGCCGGCCACCGCGACTCGCGCGTGTTGCCGTGGCCGCCGCCGTGCGTCAGCTCGACGCCGGCGAGCGAGCCGTGCCGGTGCGCCTCGTCGGCCATCAGCGCGAGGTTGCGCGCGTCGTCCTCGTCCCAGATCCGCTGGGAGACCACCGGCCAGAAGTCGGAGTCGGGGCTGACGAGCGCTTCCTCGGTGCAGACGGCGGCCCAGCCGCCCTCTGCCTTCATGCCCCGGAAGCGCGCCTGGGAGCCCGGCTTCTCGCTCCCGAAGCCCGTGCAATGGGGCACCTGGTAGAAGCGGTTGCGGAGCGTCTTCGGGCCGATCGGGACGGGCTCGAAGAGGACGTCATGGCGGGGATCGCGCGGCATGGGCCCGGATAGGATCGCTGCTATGGCCCAGACGGTCAAAGCGCGTACGGGCGGCAGCCTGGTCGCGGAAAGCCTCGAAGCGCTCGGCGCGGAGGCGGCGTTCGGCGTCCCCGGAATCCACGCGCTGGCGATCTGGGACGGGTTGCGCACGAGCTCCATCCGAGCGATCGGCCTCCGGACAGAGCTTTCCGCGGGCTTCGCAGCGGACGGCTACGCGCGGACGAGCGGACGGCCCGCGCCGCTGCTCCTCTCCACCGGCCCCGGCGCGCTCATCTCGCTCGCGGCGCTGATGGAGGCCGCCAGCGCCCACGTTCCCGTGGTCGCGGTCGCGAGCCAGATCCCGCAGGACCTGATCGGCGCCGGCCGCGGCTACCTGCACGAGCTCTCCGACCAGAAGGCGTCGTTCGAGCCGGTCGTCAAGTGGGCCGCGCGCGCCGGCAGCGCGGCGGAGATCCCGCAGCTCCTCGCCGAAGCCTGGCGCCGCTCGCTGACCCCGCCGAGCGGCCCCGTCTTCCTCGAGATCCCCGTCGACCTGCTCGCCGCGGAGACGGACGTCCCGGTCGGCGAGCTCGACACCGCGCCCTCGGAGCTCCCGCTGCCGGAAGAGGCCCTGCTGGACGAGGCGGCCCGGTTGCTCTCCGGTGCGACCGCGCCGGTCGTCTGGGCCGGGGGCGGCGTGCTTCGCTCCGGGGCCTGGGCCGAGCTGCGCGCCCTCGCCGAGCGGCTCGGCGCGCCGGTCGCAACGACCTACATGGGCAAGGGCGCGTTCCCGGAGGACGACCCGCTCGCCGTCGGCACGGCCGCGGACGAGCGGGCGTTCAAGGAGCTTGTCGGGGAGGCCGACGTCCTCCTCGCGGTCGGCACCGAGCTCGGGGCCGAGACGACCGGCCAGTACACGCTCCGCCTCGCCGGGCGGTTGATCCAGGTCGACGCCGATGCAGGGCGGATCGGGGCCACCTACGAGGCCCTCGGGCTCGTCGGCGACGCGAAGGCTGTTCTCGGCGCGCTGGGCGAGCGGCTGACGGGGGCGCCGCGCGAGGACGGACCGGCCCGGGTCGACGAGCTCAGGACGCGCGTGGCCGAGTCCCTCGAGGGCCAGGGCCGGGAGACCGAACGCGGGCTCCTTGCAGCCGTCCGCGCGGCCCTGCCGCGCGACGCCGTCACCGCGTGGGACATGACCATCCTGGCCTACTGGGCGGCGGCGCACTTCCCGGCCTACGAGCCGCGCTCCTTCCACTACCCGCTGGGCTCGGGGACACTCGGCTATGCCTGGCCCGCCGGGCTCGGCGCGTCCGTCGCCGCGCCGGGCCGCAGGGTGCTGGCAGTGGCGGGCGACGGCGGCTTCAACTACGGGATCGCCGAGCTGGCCGCGGCGCGGCAGTACGGCCTCGACGCCAAGCTCCTCCTCGTCGATGACGGCGGCTACGGGATCCTGCGCGAATACCAGCGCGACCAGTTCGGGGAGACGACGAGCGTCGAACTCGTCGAGCCAGACTTCCGCGAGCTCGTGGAGGCGTACGGCGTGCCCGTCGTCTCGGTGCGGCCGGAGGAGCTCGGCGACGCCCTCGCCGCGGCTTTCGCCAACGATGGCCCCGCCGTCGTGCACGTGCCTGTCCTCCTGGAGATGTGGACGTGACCGACTGGAGCCGGATCGTCCGGCCGTCCCTCATCGGCCTGGAGCCGTACCGGCCGGGCGCGAGCCTCGAGGAGCTGAAGGAGGCCTACGGGCTCGACGAGATCGTGAAGCTGAACTGGAACGAAGGGCTCGAGGGCCCCTTCCCGGGTGTGCACGAGGCGGTCGCCGCCGAGCTCGAGCGCGCGTGGATCTACCCGGCCGAGGCCTACAGCGAGCTGCGCGAGAGCGTCGCCGGCTGGCTCGGCACCTCACCGGAGCGCATCGTCCCCAGCCACGGCATCCAGGCGCTCATCGCCACCGTCGTGCACGCCTTCCTCGAGACGGACGACGCCGTCGTCCTGACCCAGCCGACGTACGGGCTCTACGCGACGACCTGCGCCGCCGCGGGCGCGCGCGTCGTCGAGGTGCCCAACCGCGACCTCCGGCACGACGTCGAGGCGCTGGCGGCAGCGGCCCGGGAGCACGGCGCCCGCCTCCTCTGGCTCTGCGACCCGAACAACCCGACCGGTTCCCTCGTGACGCAGGACGAGTGGGAGCACCTGCTCGCCGGGGTCCCCGGGCGGTGTGCGATCGTCGTCGACGAGGCCTACGTGGAGTACGTCGACCCGAGCGTGCGCCTCGACCGCCTCCACGACGTCGAGGAGGGGCGGCCGATCGTCGTCATGCGGACGTTCTCGAAGATCTTCGGGCTTGCGGGCCTGCGCCTCGGGTACGCGGTCGTCGGCGAGGCCCTCGCCGAGCTTCTCGATGTCGTTCAGGAGCCGTTCAACGTCAACCGCGCGGCACTTGCCGCGGGGCGGGCCAGTCTGCGGCGCACGGACCTGGTCGACGTTCGCAGGCTGGCGAACGACGCCGGACGCGAGCGCCTGGCCGATCTCCTCTGCGAGGCCGGCGCCCGGCCGTACCCGTCGCAGGCGAACTTCCTCCTCGTCGACGTGGGCGTCGACGACGTCGAGCTGACGGAGGGGCTGGCGCGCCGCGGGTTCCTCGTCCGCGCGGGGAGCGAGTTCGGTCTTGCCGGCTGCGTCAGGATCACGACCGGTTCGGTGCCCTTGATGGAGCGGGTCGCCGCCGAGCTGGCAGGCGCGCTCAGCCAGCTCCCTCCGCGGCTCGACTCAGCTCTCCCCTGATGCGTCCGCGACAGCGTGCGGCTCCAGCGGCTCAGGCTCACTTCCCGCCGGAGCCGCGAGCACCCGGAGCGCATCGACCGGCAGGTAGACCTGCACCGGCGTCCCCTGCTCGTAGGGAAGCGCCTTGCCGCTGTTCGGCACGAGCACCTGGAGCACCTCGCCGGTGGCGACACGAACGATCACCTGGACCGCCGAGCCGACATAGACGAGGCGCTCGACCATCCCCGGGAGCCGGTTGGGGCCGGAGGCGGCCTCGCGGGCCTCGAGCTCAACGCGCTCCGGCCTGATCACGATCCTTGCGGGACCGGTGAGGTCGATTGCGCCGTTCCCGGCAGCGAGCTCGAACGTGTCGGCGCGGACCCGGCAGCGCCCGTCGCGTTGCCCCTGCGCGATCGCGTCCATCAGGTTGGAGACGCCCAGGAAGTCGGCGACGAACAACGTCTCCGGATCCTCGTACACGCTCTGCGGAGCGCCGATCTGCTCGACCTTGCCGCCGTTCATGACCGCGAGTCGGTCCGACATCGTCAGCGCCTCCTCCTGGTCGTGGGTCACGTAGATGAACGTGATCCCGACCTCTCGCTGGAGCGTCTTCAGCTCGATCTGGAGGGCCTTTCGGAGCTTCGCGTCGAGCGCTCCCAGGGGCTCGTCGAGCAGGAGGACCGAGGGGTTGAGCACAAGTGCGCGCGCGAGGGCGACGCGCTGCTGCTGCCCGCCCGAGAGCTGTGAGGGCTTCCGGTTCTCGAGGCCCCCGAGCTGCACCAGCTCGAGCGCCTGCAAGGCGCGCTGCTTCACCTCGCTCTTCGGCCGCTTTGCCCGCTTGAGGCCGAAGGCGACGTTGTCGAACACGTCGAGGTGCGGGAAGAGCGCGTAGTTCTGGAAGACGGTGTTCACGTTCCGCTTGTGCGCGGGCGTGTAGGCGACGTCGGCGCCGTCGAGCAGGATCCGGCCCTCGGACGGCTGCTCGAATCCAGCGATCATGCGGAGGGTCGTCGTCTTCCCGCAGCCGGACGGCCCGAGCAGGGAGAAGAACTCGCCCGGGTCGACCTCGAGGTCGATGTGGTCGACCGCCGTCACCTCGGCGAATCGCTTGGTCAGACCGACAAGGCGTATCTCTCCGCGTGCCATCTCGCCTCAGACGTCCCCCAACGCGGGGCAGGGCGCCCATATCCCCCACGACCGACGCTCCGGCCTGCCGCTCGCCGCGGGTGAAGGCGCGCCAAACGAGGAAGCCGAGCGTGACCGACGCCAGCGAGAGCAGCATCATGATCGTCGCGATGGCGTTCGTCGACGGGAGCGGCGCCGCCCGCGTGGCGCTGTAGATCTTGATCGGCACGGTGTCCGTCTCGCCGCCCTTCGAGAGCCACTGGCTGATCACGAAGTCGTCGAGCGAGATCGCGAAGACGACCGCGGCGCTGGCGACGATGGCGGGCATCAGCAGGGGCAGGAGGACCCGCGTGAGCGCCACGGCCGGCGAGGCGCCGAGGTCGGCGGCCGCTTCTTCGTACTGTCTGCCGATGGAGAAGAGCCGCCCGCGCACGATCACGACCACGAAGGAGATGGAGAAGGTGACGTGGCCGAGGATCTGGGCGGTCGTGCCGGTGCCGATGAAGGTGAACACCTCGGTGAAGACGAGCAGGAGCGCGACCCCCATGACGATCTCCGGCGTCACGAGCGGGAAGAGCATGAGGAAGTTCGAGCTCCCGGATCCGCGGCCGTGCCAGCGGGCCAGGCCGATCGCCAGGAGCACGCCGATCGGCACCGCGATGACGACGTCGGCGACCGCGAGCTTGAGGCTCTGGGCGAGCGCGTTGCGGAGTGTCGGGTCGTGCCAGACGGAGTCGACCGGGTCGCCCCAGTACCAGCGGGTCGAGAAGCCCTGCCAGACCGTCCGCGAGCGCGTGGCATTGAAGGAGAACTGCACCGCGATCAGCACGGGCACGATCGACCAGACCACGTACCCCCAGGTGACGAGGGTCAGGAAGCGCGGGCGCCCCCACGGGTTCGAGAGCCAGCCGCGGAACCGGCTCCACGCAGAGGGCCGCGGTGCGACCGGGGCCTCGGCGACCGAGCTCAACTCGTCCGTTCCTGCCGTGTCGACCGGTGGATGGTCCGCAGGTAGTAGGCCATGAGGAGGGTAAGGAACGCCGCGAGGACGATCGTGATCGCGGCGCCGATCGTCGGCTGGGGCCCGCCGTGGAAGTAGAAGTCGATCTGGTTCCCGATCATCGACGTCTGGGCCGCCCCGGAGACGATGTTGGGCGTGTAGTAGTCGCCGAACATCGGCAGAGCGATCAGGACGGCACCGCCGAGGATGCCGAGCTTCGACAGGGGCAGGGTCACGTGCAGGAACGTGCGGAAGCGGCTCGCGCCGAGATCACGGGCGGCCTCGAGATGGCTCTGGTCGATCCGGTCGAGGGCCGCGAAGAGGGGCAGGATGAAGAAGGGGATATAGCCGTAGACGAGAGCGAGGACCACGGTCGACGCCTGCCCTCCGAGCCAGTCCCGCGGCTCGCTCAGGATGTGCGTGTAGGTGAGGAAGCGGTTCACGTAGCCGTCCGGCGCGAGCAGGTTCACCCAGGCCAGCATCCGCATCAGGTAGTTGATCCAGAGCGGGGCGATCACCAGGATGAGGAGCAGGGCCTTCGTCCGCCCGGCGAGCCGCGCGATGTAGTAGGCGACGGGGTAGCCGATCAGCAGGCTGAGCCCGACCGCGATCGCGACGTACTCGAGCGTCCGCAACGCCACATCGGTGAGGTTCCCGCCGGGGCCGAGCCGGTGGAGGACCTCGTTCAGCCAGCCGACGTTCCACTCGAGCGGGTTCCAGATCGGAACGGCCTGGAAGAGGATCGGGTCGACCGTGCCGAAGGCGACCGCCATCACCGTGTAGAACGGCACGACGAAGAGGACGATCAGCCAAACGACGCCCGGGAGCGCGAACCCGGGCCAGAGCCAGCGCCGGTACACGGCTTCCCTCTAGCTTCCTCCGGCCAGGAAGTCCGAGTAGCCGTCCTGCCAGAGCTTCTGCCCTGCTTGGGTCAGCGTCATGTACTGCAGCGAGTCGGGGCCGAAGTCGTCGTTCGTGAGGACACAGTTCTCCAGGTTCTCCGGCACGACTCCGTCCGTGACGAGCGTGGCCGGATCGATCTCGTTGAGCGGCGGTTGGTACCCGTTGAAGTCGACGAAGTTCTCGTACGAGACGCCGTTGTCGAGCATGTAGTTGAGGAAGTGGTGGGCGAGCACGGGCTTCTTCGTCGTCGCACAGATCGAGAAGCAGTCGTTCTGCACCGGCACCTTGCCCTTCTCGGCTTTCCAGTACGACAGCACCGTGGGAGGCGTTCCCTTGGGCAGGTAGTAGATGTAGGCGGCGATCATGTCCCCCGACCAAGCCTGGTTCAGCCAGGCCGTCCCCTCGGGGATCGTCTGGTACTGGAGGTCGCCGATCTTGATGTTGCAGATGTCGTAGAGCTCCTTGAGGTCGGCCACCGCCTGGTCGATCAGGGCCGGGTCCTCCGTGTTGATGTCGAGGTGGTCCTTGCGAAGGAGCGCCATCCCGATCGTCTCGCGCTCCTCGCTCAGGAGGGCGGTCTTACCCTTGTACGCCTCCGCCTGCCAGAAGATGTCCCAGGGCTGCGGCATTGCGGCGATGTCCTCGGAGACCTTGTCGTTCCGCCACGCGATCCCGGTCGCGTAGCACGTGTACGGCACGGTGTAGTGCGAGTCGACGTCGTAGAACGGGCTGACGAGCTCGGGCCAGATGTTCTTGGCGAGGTTGGGGACGTAGTCGAGGTTGATCGGCTTGATCAGCTTGCCGGCGACCGCGAGGTCGAGGTTGTCCGGGGTCATCTCCATGACGTCGGGCTGCACCGCGCCCGACGCGAGGCGTTGGATCCCGGAGGCGATGTTGTCGAAGGGCGTGTACTGGACCTTGACCCCGTACTCCTTCCCGAACTCGTTCAGGAGCTTCTTGTAGAGGTAGTCGGGGTAGTTGTAGACCGTGAAGGTCCCGCCCGTCTCGGGCTCGAGGCCGGACTCGATCGGATCCTCCCAGAGAGGCAGTTCGACGCGCTTGTCCGGGCGCGCAAGCGGAAGCCCGCCTGGGCCGAGCAGCTGGACTTCCGTCTCGCCGGTCGAGCCGACGACCGTCGTGGCTCCCTGCTGCTCGGGCGTGGTCGACGAACTGCACGCGGCGAGAAGTCCGCCCGCTCCCGAAAGGGCCGAGGCGGCCACCGCCGACCGAAGCAGGAAGTCCCTCCTGTTCAGGCCGCCGTACCTCTCCTTCGGGTGATGGGTCATCCTCAAACCTCCTCGGTAAAGTCGATCGAGGGCCTCAGCGAGAACGGCAGGGTTTCACGCGCCGCGTCCTCGTTCAAGTTGGAGTGTCCGCTCACCCTGCGGCGCCGTGCAGCCATAAGGTTGGCCGCAATGACAGTTCTCGACGAGCGAACGACCCCGTGCGCGCCGAGCTGAGGGACGGACGGTTCCGCATTCCGTGGTGAAAGCGTACGCATCCCTGCGTCGCGCCGTCGAGGTTGGACTCCCGGACACGCTCGACTTCCTGCAGCGCCTCGTCCGGGTCCCCAGCGTCCTCGGTGCGGAGGAGGGCGCGCAGCGGCTGGTCGAGGATCGCCTGCGTGACCTCGGGTTTGCCGTGCGGTCGCTCGAGCCCGACACGCAACAGCTCGCGCAGCACCCGGAGAGCGGTCTCCCTCTCGCCTCTTACCGAAACCGTCGCTGTCTGGTCGGAACCCTGGCGGGCGGGGATGGGCGGACGCTCCTCCTCAACGGGCACGTGGACGTCGTCAGCGAGGAGCCGGCCGACCTCTGGACGCGGCCCGCCTTCGGCGCGGTGATCGAGAGCGGCCGCCTGTATGGGCGAGGCGCGTGCGACATGAAGGGCGGCATTGCGGCCATGCTGCTCGCGGTCGAGGCAGCGCTCGCGGCGGGGCCCCTGCCGGGCGGCGTCGTCTACCAGAGCGTGATCGAGGAGGAGTGCGGCGGGAACGGCGCCCTCACAGCCTGCCTCGCCGGGCCCTCGGCGGACGGCGTCGTCATCGCAGAGCCCACGAACGGCGACATCGATCTCGTCGCCGTGGGGGTCATCTGGGCGCGGATCACGATCGAGGGCGGAGCGCGGCACGCCTCCGCCGCGGACGAGGGCTCTCATCCGATCGAGACTGCGGTGGCCGTGGTCGAGGCCCTGCGCGGGCTCGAAGCGGAGCTGAACGCCGAGCCCGAGCCGGAGTTCGCGGGGGTGGAGCGCCCCTATCTCCTGAACGTCGGCGCCTTGCATGCCGGCGACTGGCCGTCGACGACCCCCGGAAGGGCACAGCTGGACGTTCGCCTCGGGTTACCGATCCGCCTCGACCCGGCGGCCGGCCAGGAGCGGCTCGCCGCCGCGGTACGTGCGACCGCTCCTGACGCGCGCGTCGAGTTCCGCGGCTTCCGGGCACGTGGGTACGCCTTCGCGGAGACGCCGCTGGTCGACCTACTCTGCCGCTGCCATGAGGAGCTGCACGGGCGGCGACCGCGGCCCGTGCCCTCCCGGGCGACGACCGACCTGCGCTTCTTCGCCCCTCCGCTCGGACCCGGTCAAGCCGTCTGCTACGGGCCGACCGGCGGCGGCCTGCACGGCGTCGACGAGTGGGTTGACCTCGCCTCGATCGCCGATGTAGCCACGGTTCTCGCCCTCCTGCTGCGCCGCTGGGGCGAGTCAGGCTAGCCACCCGGCTCGCCACGCGATCCCCCGGAGTCTTAGAGTACGGGGATGGCTACCGAGGCGACCGTCGT
>CAWESB010000007.1:0-107114 GCA_963811635.1 uncultured Actinomycetes bacterium | reverse complement strand
GTGCTCGCAATGCTCGCAGCCACCGTTCGCTCGGGTTCGCTCATCACAAAGGGCACAAAGCGTAAAGCGCCCGATTGCAGGGATAAGCGAACCTAGCCGAACAGGCGCGAACGGCGCGGCCGTATCGACAAGCTGGGGGTCACTGGTAAGAACCCAGTGCCCGCCCACACAGAAAAGCCCCGGTAATCGAGGCTTTTCGTCTCTTCGGAAGGCACCGGCGGATGCGGGTTTGGCCGGTTTTTGGCCACCTTCGCAGAGCGCCTCCCACGCGTCGGCGGCGAGCAGGTGACGCGGCGAGCGGGTGACGCGGCGGCGGTCGTCCGGGTGAGGTTGCGGGCGCTCACCGAGACGCGCTCGACGGCGTACATGAAGCGCGAAGGACTGGGATCCGTAGTCATTTCTTGCACAGACCCAGTTCACGAAAAGGGAGGAGACCTATGCCTGGTCCATCCTTTTCGCCTCGGGAGGAACTGCGGGCCATTGTTGCCGTTCGCTTTGTTGCAGCCCTCGCCGCGCTCGTCGGGCCGGCTACGGCGGCGCCGACGGCTAACCGGTTCGACCAGGTCAACGTCGTGTCCGACCTGCCCGGCGTTGCGCCGATCCTCGACCCGCTGCTGGTCAACCCGTGGGGATTGGCGCTGTCACCCACGAGCCCGTTATGGGTTGCCAACAACGGCAGCGGCACCGCGACCCTCTACCGCGGCGACGGTAGCGCTACCCCGTTCGCAAAGGTGCCCCTCGAGGTCGCCGTGACGAACGGCGCCCCGACCGGCCAGGTCTTCAACGGAACCGGGAGCTTCGTGGTGGGGACGCCACCCGCCGGTGGACCGGCGCGATTTATCTTCGACAGCCAGACGGGCGACATCACCGGGTGGAACCCGGCCGCGAGCCCGGTCACCGCGCTGGTCGCCGCGCATTCCGACGATGCCATCTACACGGGGCTGGCGTTGCTGCAAACGGCCACCGGCCCGTTCCTGCTGGCGGCCGACTTCCACCACGGGCGCATCGACGTCGTTCGACGGTAACTGGAACCCCGTCGACGTCGGCTCGGCGTTCACCGACCCGAACCTGCCGTCGGGCTACGCACCGTTCAACGTGGCCGTCGTGGGTTCGTCGGTCTACGTGAGCTACGCCAAGCAGGACGCCGACGGCGAGGAGGAGATCGCCGGTCACAACCTCGGGTTCGTGAACAAGTTCACCGATTTCGGCCAGGCCGTGCAGCGGATCGCCAGCCGTGGCAACCTCAACGCGCCGTGGGGCCTGGCTATCGCGCCGACCAGCTTCGGCAAGTTCGCAGGTTCGCTCCTGGTCGGCAACTTCGGTGACGGGAAGATCGGAGCGTACGCCGACAATGGGGACTTCCTCGGCTTCCTGCGCGACCGCAACAACGACGTTCTCTCGATCGACGGCCTCTGGGCGCTTTTGCCCGGAACTGCCACGAGCGGCGGGACCAACGCGGTCTGGTTCAGCGCCGGTCCCGATGAAGAGACGCACGGCCTTCTCGGCATCATCCGCCCAGCGGGTTAGCGATGCCGACTCCGGCCGCATCCGTGTGTCCGGATCAAGATGCTGCGCCCCGCCGAGATGTGTCGGCGGGGCGCATCTAGTCAGTCCCGGCCACGTCCGGCTAGCTCTCGGCGAGCTCCTCGCGCAGAGTGACTGCGAACGCCTCGGGCTCGCCCTTCCAGCCGGATTCGCCGCCGACGAAGCCGCCGTGGTGACTCGGGAAGACCACCGCCTGGGTGCCGAGTCGCTCCGCGACCGCGTACGCCGCCCGGTTGGCCAGCTCGCCCTCGGATTCGGCGCCGGCGCCGATCACGATCCGCGTCGACGCCGCGCGCAGCGCGTCGAAGTCGAGCTCGTGGTGCGTCGTGCCGACGATGTTCTGTCCGAGGAGCGGGTCGTCGCGCCGACCGTCGTCCTCGGTCGGCAGCCCGAACATCGCCGGATCCATGGGCGG
The DNA here is from genome assembly GCA_963811635.1 of uncultured Actinomycetes bacterium. GTDB lineage: Bacteria > Actinomycetota > Thermoleophilia > Gaiellales > Gaiellaceae > JAIBJN01. The sequence goes on along the minus strand of CAWESB010000007.1, from coordinate 105,154 downwards.
CTGCTCAGGGAAGTCCGCGGGGATCGGTCCCTTCAGCATCGTGAGCGCGAGGAACTTGCCCATCGCGGGCCCGAAGCCGTCGCGCTCGTAGGTCGCGCCGATGTCGGTCGTCGCGGCGAGCGCCTCCTCGCGGTCCGGCAGCACGGGCGCCGACGGCGGCTCGTGCGCGACGAGGGTCCGCACCTGCTCCGGGTGCCGGGCCACGAGCTCGAGGCCCACCACCGCTCCGCCGCTGCTGCCGAAGATCTCCACGGGTTCATCGCCGAGCGCGGAGATCAGCCGGCGCAGGTCCTCCGCGTGCTGCACGGGATTCGACTCCTTCGCGTCGTCGGTCCGCTCGCTGCGCCCGACGCCGCGAGGGTCGTAGGTGACGACCGCCCGGTCCGGGAAGTGCCCGGCGAGGGTGGCGAACCCTTCGGCGCCCATCGGCAGCCCGATCATCAGGAGCTTCGGCTCGCCGCTTCCGCCCTCGGCTTCCCGGATGTCGTAGTGAAGGACGGCGCCCGGCACGTCCAGGGTCTGTGTCTTGGGCTCGCTCATCGTGCTCCTCCAGTGCCGTGCATCGACTGTCTCCATTGCCGTTACGACCGTGCGGCCGGCGAAAACTCATCGGCCGAAGGAGCGAGCACCCGGGGGGCCTGGTCGACCTCGACCGGGAGCGCGAAGCGGCCTACACGGACCTCGGGCTCGGCTCGTAGCCGGCAGCTGCCGGTCGCCTCATCCGGCGGGCGAGGAACGCAGTCGTGAAGAACGGCCCGACGACGCAGATCACGAAGAGCGTGATACCGAAGATCCGTGCGGCGAGAGAGGGTCCGCCGGTGCACACCATTCCGAGATCGGCTCCCGTGGCCGGGTCGCCCTGACTGACACACGTCTCGCTGTAGCCGGTGGCGAGCCCCAAGTACGCCGCGGGCAGAAGGCCGCCAGGCACCACCAGCGTCCCGACGAGTTTCTCCCGCGTGGTCCATGCGTCGGAGACCCAGAGGAGCACGAGGGCGACGAACCAGCCGATCACGAAAACGAAGCCCCCGACCAGAAGCCCGATGAGCGTCAGGATCTCGCGCCAGCCCGCACGGCGCTCGCCCACCCCGTGGCGGGTGCGCTCTTCGGCGGCGATCTCGGCCGGGTCGCCGAGCCGCTCGAGGAGATTGCGGATCTCGACCTCGTTCTCGGCCTCCATTCCGCCGCGTGCCTCGTCGATGTGGCTCGCGATATCGTCGACGAGCTCTCGGCGACGCGTCCGCGGCAGGTCTCGCAGCTCGTGGGTCAGCCGCTTCAGATAGTCGTCGACGAGGCGGTCCGCGGTGGTTTTCATGTCTCGTCCTTTCCTCCGACATATGTGTCGACTGCGTCGCGAAACCGGATCCACTCACGTCTGAAGTCGTCGAGTGCCGACTTCCCGGCGGCGGTGGGTCGGTAGTAGCGCCTCGGAGGACCCGATGGCGATTCGCGCCAACGCGACTCGACGAGCCCGTCCCGGCGCAGCCGGCTGAGGAGGGGGTAGATCGTCCCCTCGCTCGTCACCATGCCGTGCTCGTCGGCGAGGCCGCGGACGAGGTCGAACCCATACCGCTCCTCAGAGGCAAGGAGGGCGAGAACGCAGTACTGGAGCGTTCCTCGCCGCATCTGCGCGAGCAGTGCGTTCTGCCGCGCGTCTACCATGCGTTACAAGGTACTAACCCGTGCCTCGTATGTCAACGCTGCGGAGCGTACTCAGCCGTTCAGCCTTTCACCGATGAGTTTCGGCCCCAGAAGGGATCTCAACTGCTGTGACGTCAATCCGGCTCGAGCAACGACTGATCGCCGCGGCGACGAGCGGCGACGCTGCGGCGTTCTCGGCGCTCGTCGAACGGCATCGCGCCGAGCTCCAGGTACACGCCTACCGGATGCTCGGCTCGCTCGAGGACGCCCAGGATGCCGTCCAGGACGCCCTCCTCCGCGCCTGGCGCAGCCGCGAGACATATGACGGTCGCTCGACGTTCCGAGCCTGGCTCTATCGGATCACGACCAACGCCTGCCTCAGGATCCTCGAGCGCCGTCCTCGGCGGTTCGTGCCCTACGAGGTGGTCCCCGCAGCCGAGGTCGGCTCCCGGCCGCTGCCACCGGCCGACCTCCCGTGGCTGCAGCCGTACCCCGACCTCCTGCTCGACGAGGGCCCCGAGCCAGACGATGTGGTTGTCGCGCGAGAGACGATCGAGCTCGCGTTTCTCGCCGCGATCCAGCATCTGCCGGCACGCCAGCGCGCAGTCCTGATCCTCCGCGACGCCCTCGACTGGTCCGCTGACGAGACCGCCGCGGTGCTCGAGATGAGCGTGGCCGCCGTGAACAGCGCGTTGCAGCGGGCCCGGGCAACGATGCAGGACCGACTTCCGGCGGCTCGACTCGAGTGGGCGACAGCCGCGGACGCAGAGGAGGCCGAGCGGTCGCTGCTCCAGACGTACGTGGAGGCGTTCGAGCGACACGACGACCGTCGGCTCGTCGCGCTCCTGCGTGAGGACGTGCGGTTGGCGATGCCGCCCCACCCGACCTGGTATGAGGGACGTGCGGCGGTCGCCGCGTTCCTCGCCGACGTTGCGTTCAGGCACGGCTCAGAGGCGCACCGGCTGGTGCCGACGCGCGCGAACAGGCAGCCGGCGTTCGGCGTCTACCGGGGCGAGGGCGCCGACGCCAGACCGTTCGCGATCAACGTGGTCGAGATCGAGTCCGGCCTGATCGCGGGAATGCACTTCTTCAAGTACCCCGAGCTCTTCCCGGCCTTCGGTCTCCCCGACACGCTCAATGACCGCTGACGAGAGCGCCTGCGATGCGCTCTTTCACGGTCCGCTCCCAGAGGGCTTCACCAGGCGCGTCTTCCGAGTTGCGCCCGGGCTCGAGGTTGACTTCGGGGCGAGTGGCGTACCCGATGCGATCGTGCGCGTCGAGGAGGGAGGGCTCGAGCTCGAGTGCCGCGCGGGGACGTGCCGAAGCTTCGGGCGCGGCTCGATGATCCCGATCGCGGGGCTCTCCGTTGCACGCCTCCGCAGCGTCGGCCCCTCCGCGCTCGTCCTCGTGGCCGTCTCGCGAGCGCCTGCCGAACCGGACCGATGAGTTTTTGCGCGTCGCCGGATCGTACGGCGACGACTGAAACGAATCGGAAGGTAACCATGAGTGCACTCCCTGACAACACGGAATCCGCGCAGGTCGCGCGCCTAGCGTCAGCGCCCGCGCCCGATCCCCGCCGCTGGTGGGCGCTAGCGCTCCTCTGTGGCGCGTTCTTCATGGTCATCCTCGACGCAGCGATCGTGACCGTCGCGCTCCCCTCGATCCAGGAGGAGCTCGGGTTCTCGGCGCAGGGGCTGCAGTGGGTCGTGAGCGCCTACGCCCTCACCTTCGCGGGCCTTCTCTTGCTCGGAGGACGGGCTGCCGACCTGCTCGGGCGGCGGCGGGTGTTCATGGTCGGCATCGCTCTTTTCACGCTCGCCTCGCTTCTCTGTGGGCTCGCCTGGTCGGACGGGGCGCTGATCGGAGCCCGCGCCTTCCAGGGCGTCGGCGCCGCGATCATGACCCCCACGGCGCTCTCGATCATCACGACGCTCTTCGCGGAGGGAGCCGAGCGCAACAAGGCGCTCGGAATCTGGGGGGCGCTCGGCGGCTTCGGGGCGACGACGGCCTGGTTGATCGGCGGTCTCCTCGTCGACGGCCTCGGCTGGGAGTGGATCTTCTTCATCAACATCCCGGTCGGCCTCGCCGCGCTCGCGCTGTGCCCGCTCCTCCTGCGCGAGAGCCGGGCGACGACGCAACGGCGAAGCTACGACCCCGCCGGCGCGCTGACCATCACAGGCGCGCTCGTGCTGCTCGTCTACGCAGTTGTCGAAGCTCCCGACACCGGTTGGACGTCGGCGCAGACGCTGCTCCTCTTCGCAGGATCGGCGGCGCTGTTCGGCGCCTTCGCCATCATCGAGTCGCGCCATCCGGCGCCGCTCGTCCCGCTGCGAATCCTCCGCTCGCGCACTCTTGTGGGCGCGAACGCGGTGATGCTCCTCTTCGCGACGGTCGCCTTCGGCATGCCGTTTACGTTGACGCTTTATGCGCAGCAGGTGCTGGGCTACTCCGCGGTCAAGTTCGGCCTGACCTCGGTCGTCTTCCCCGCTATGGCCGCCGTCGGCTCGATCGTCGGCCAGGCGGTAGTGCTTCGGATCGGCTTCCGCCCTGTGGCGGCAGCCGGCCTCGCGCTGATGGCCGTAGGTTCCCTGCTGCTGACCCAGGTCTCGGTCGGCGGCAGCTACTTCGGCGACATCTTCCTCGGGCTGCTCGTCTTCGGGCCCGGCATCGGCCTCGCATTCGTGACCGCCACGGTCGCGGCGCTCGCAGGCGTCGCCGAGGATGAGTCCGGGCTCGCGTCGGGCCTCAGCAATACCGCCTTCCAGATGGGCGCTGCCATCGGCACTGCCGTCGTCGCGACCGTGGCCGTCTCCCAGACGAAGGACTATCTGGCGGCCGACGGCGACGCGAATCCGCTCGTCGCCCTGACCGAGGGCTTCCAGTCAGCCTTCCTTGCCGCGGCTCTCCTCGCCGGGGTCGGCGTCGTCCTCGCCCTCCTACTACTCGGGCGCCCGCCCGGTGCGGCGCCGAAGCAGGTCGAGCTCGAGTCGGCCCCGGCACCCGCGGCTGACTGATGACCAGACGACACCAAGGAGAAAGCCATGACTGAACACAAGATCGCGACCCGTGAGGAATGGATTGCCGCACGCGAGCAGCTACTCGTCCGCGAGAAGGAGCACACCAGGCTGGGCGACGAGCTCGCGCAGCAGCGACGCGAGCTGCCGTGGGTGTCGGTGGAGAAGGAGTATCGCTTCGACACCGACGATGGTGAGAAGGGCCTCGGCGAGCTTTTCGAAGGGCGATCCCAGCTGCTCGTCTACCACTTCATGTTCGGCCCCAGCTACGAGGCAGGCTGCCCGGTGAATTCGTCGATTGCCGACTCCGTCGACGGCGTCGTCCCGCACCTGCACGCGCGGGACGTGACGATGCTCTTCGTCTCACAAGCGCCGCTGGAGAAGCTGCAGGCATACAAGCGCCGCATGGGCTGGAGCTTTCCCTGGGTCTCGGCCGCTCCCACCGAGTTCAACTTCGACCTCGGCTTCTCGTACACCGAGGAGCAGGCCCGCGAGGCCGTGGCGCAGATGAGGGCGACCGGGCTCGAGCGCCAGGGCTCGAAGTCAGGAACGGGGACGGGACTACCGCCGATCGTCGAGCACAACGCCCGTTCGTCGGGCACCGACGCCGTGGGTTACCTCACCGAGAGCCCCGGGTTCAGCAGCTTCGTCAAGGACGACGGGACCGTCTACCACACCTACTCGACGACCTGGCGTGGATTGGAGTTTGTCATGGGCTACTACCCGATCCTCGACCGCGCACCGAAAGGCCGCGACGAGGGCGAGGCATGGCAGCTCTGGATCCGCCGGCACGACGAGTACGAGACCGCGTGACGGGAGCGGCTGGACCGCTTACGGGATGTTCGATTCCGGCGGGCCTCGCCGTTTCCGTCTCCAGAACACGACGCCGGCGATCGTCGCCGCGAGCCCGAGCCCGAGCCCGAGGGCGAGCGCGATCCAGCCCCACGGCGTGTCGCTCTCGGACGGCGTCGGCTCAGCCGCCATTGTCTCCGCCGGGCTCGTGTCCGGCGTCGTCGCCGTCGTCGGGGCTGTCGTCGTCGGGGCTTCGCTCGTCGTGGTCGGAGTCTCGGGTTCCGTCAGCCTTCCCAGCGCAACGCCGAGCGCGACGAGGGCCCGGCGCAAGGCGGCCTCGTCCTCCGACGATCCACCGGACGTGTCGGTGGGGACCGTGGTCGTCGTCGGAGGCTCGGTCGGCGCCGTGTCGGTCGTCTCCGTCTCGACCTCCGTGGTCGTGGGTGCCGTGTCGGTCGTCACGGTCTCGATCACGGTGGTGGTCTCGGGTTGCGTCGTCGTCGTGGGCTCGGTGACGGTCGTTGGAGACGCCGACGTCGTCGCGGGCGACGTTTCGGTCGAGCTTGGACGCGTCGGCAGCGTCAGCGACCCTGTCGGCAGGGTCACGCCGCTCAGCGACGGAAGTCCCGAGCCGTCGCCTCCGCAACCACCAAGGAGGTAGCCCGCAACCGCGGCGACAACGAGCAGTGGCGTGACGCGCCGAGCGTGGCCGCTCATGCGCGACGGCGGGAAGTCGTCAGAGGGATTCAGACAGCTTCCCTCGGGGCTTCCGATTCCTTGGCCACGTCGGTCAGCCTAGCTCCCGCTTCTGACGCTGCAGGCATCGGCGAGTGGCACGCGGGCAGCCGCAGCAGGTGGCCGCGTGTTCGGCTCGCCGCCCCGGCCCATTTCTACTTCTGAAGCGACATCGGTCTAGTCGGTCAGGCCCCCGACGCCTGCGGTACCGCGGATCGAGCGGTCGCCCGCGCGGCACTGCGCTAGGGTCGCGACCGATGAGCGTCGCCGTGGCCGTCGATCATGAGCACCGCGTCACGCCACGCGAGCTCTTCTTCGACCTCGTCTTCGTCTTCGCGTTCACACAGGTCGCGACGCTGCTCGCCGACGACCCGACGTTCGCAGGGATCGGCCGGGGTGTGCTCGTCCTCGCCGCTCTCTGGTGGGCCTGGGCGGCATACGCCTGGCTGACGAACATCGTCGACCCCGAGGAGGGCGTCGTCGGAGCCGCGCTGCTCGTCGCGCTGATCGCGATGTTCATCGCGGCGCTCGCGGTGCCGGGCGTGTTCGGCGACGAGGGCGTGCTCTTCGGCGTCGCCTTCCTCGTGGTTTGCGTGATGCACACAGCTCTCTATGCGCTCGCGGGCCGCGGGAACCGCGATCTGCTCGGCGCGGTGCTCCGGCTGGCGCCGTGGCCGCTGCTCGGCGCGACCATGATCCTCGTCGCGGGCATCGCGGACGGCGCGCGCACATGGCTCTGGATCGCCGCGCTCGTCTGCACCTACGGGGGAGCGGTACTGAGCGGATCGACGGGCTGGCAGGTGTACCCGTCGCACTTCGCGGAGCGCCACGGCCTGGTGCTGATCATCGCGCTCGGCGAGGCGTTCGTCGCGATCGGAATCGGTGCGACGGGGATCAGCATTGGGCCGGGCGAGGTCGTGGCAGCAATCCTCGGGCTCCTCGTCGCGACCTCGTTCTGGCTCGCGTACTTCGACTTCTTCTCGATCCGCGGCGAGCGAATCCTCGGGGAGGCCCAGGGCCCGGAGCGCGTTGCTCTTGCCCGTGACACGTACACGTACCTCCATTTTCCGATGATCGTCGGGATCGTGCTCTTTGCGTTCGCGATGAAGAACATCGTCGGGCACGCCGGCGACGAGCTCGACTCGGTCGTGGCGTTTGCGCTCTGTGGCGGGAGCGCCCTCTACCTGCTGACCTACTCCGCGATACGGATCCGGATCGAACGGCGGTGGCGGGTGAGCCGCGGCCGGTTCGTCGCGGCGCTCCTGCTCCTCCTCCTGCTCCCGGTCGCGACGATCGTTCCGGCGCTCGCCGCGCTGGCGCTCGTCACCGCAGTGTGGCTGGCGTTGCACACGTACGAGCTCGTGCTGTGGCGCGAGGCCCGCGCGGAGTCGCGCTCGGTGCTCACCTCTTAGGCGCCTGCCGAGCTTCCTTCCCACGGGCTCGGTGTCTCATTTCGACCACTTTCTCGAATAACTCCCGCTTACGCGCCGGTTTTTGGCTCTGGAGCGGGTCTTGAGGTCGCAAGAAATCCTCCGCACGTGCCCGAAAACTGGTAAAGGAGGGCCTGACGAGACTGAACAGGGGCACAGAACAGACCAGTCCCGCCGGTCAGGAGGTGGCTCGCACGACGGCTTCGCCGTGCGAGCGATGAGTTTCCGGGCGCCGGCAGGTCTCTAACTGCGACACCCGAGGCGAAAGAGGAGTGAGGCGCGGATGACGGACGAAACACCGGGGACAGACGGCAGAGACGGAAGCGACGGGCACCACGAGATGCCCCAGCCGCCGCCCGAGCGGCGACTGGCGCACCAGCGCCTGTCCACAGGCGCATTGGCACGCTGGATGCGGGCATGCGCCACCCACCCGGGGAGAGTGTTCCTGGCCTGGGGCGGGATCATCGTCCTCCTGGTCGTTCTCGTCATCGGGGTCGGGGGAGGTCTCAAGGACGAGTTTTCGATCCCGGGCTCGGACACGCAGCGAGCGACCGACCTGATCGAGTCGGAGTTCACGGCCGAGCAGGGCGCCGTGCTCAACCTCGTCTTCGCCGCGCCCGAGGGCGAGACGCTCGACACGCCCGAGCGGCGCGCGGCGATCGAGGACGCCATTGCCCGGCTCCAGTCCGACGAGTTCGCGCCCACCGACGACAAGGCCGGGATCGAGAGCGTCGGCGATCCGTTCGAGGACGACACCATTTCCGACGATGGCCGGATCGCCTATACCGAGGCGCAGTTCAACGAGACGATCGAGACCGAGGACCGCTCGGAGGTCGTGGCGGTCGAGGACGCCGTCCGCGAGACGGTCGAGCCCGCGGGCATCACCGCCGAGTTCAACGGTGACGCAGAGTTCCCGCCGATCGAACAGGGGATCCAGGAGGTCCTGGGCCTGCTCATGGCGCTCGTCGTGCTGCTGCTCGTGTTCCGAGCGCTCGTATCGGCCGCGATTCCGATCGTGCTCGCGATAGTGGCCGTCGCGACGGCCTTCATCCTGCTCTTCATCGTCGCGGGCTTCACCGACGTCAACACGATCACCCCGCTCCTCGTGTCGATGATCGGGCTCGGCGTCGGGATCGACTACTCGCTCTTCATCGTCACGCGGTTCCGGCAGCTCCTGCACGAGGGGCTCTCGCCCGCGGATGCGGCCTCAGAGGCCGGCGCCTCCGCGGGGCGCGCGACGCTCTTCGCCGGGCTCACGGTCGCCATCTCGGTGAGCGGGCTCGCGTTCTTCGGGCTCGACTTCGTGACGAAGCTCGGCATCGGCTCGGCGCTCGGCGTCCTGACGACAGTGCTGATGGCGAACTCGCTGCTCATCGCCGCGCTGGCGAAGCTCGGACACCGGGTCGACCGCATGAGTGTCGGGTTCCACGTCGTGCTCTTCGTGATCACGCTCGGCTTCTACGGCTGGTACTGGGTCTACAGGACCCAGCGCGAGGCCAGGCGCCAGACCGGTCAAGGGCTCGGAGGCCCGCTCGGCCTGCTGCTCTGGATCATCCTCCTGCCGGTCAGCGCGTTCGTCATCCCGTCGGAGGTTCGGCGGATGCACGAGAAGGCCGGTCGGGAATCGCCCGTCAGTGGGCGGACGGGGCTTTGGCTCTTCCCGTTCGGAGTGCTGATCGTTCCCGCGATCGTCTGGTTCGTGAAGATCCAGCGGGCCCTCGATCGCTTGGACGTGCACGCGGCGCTCCAGCCGATCGACGATTCGGAGACCGCGCGCGAGCGGACGCTCATCGCGCGCTGGGGACGGTTCGTGACACGGAACCACAAGCCGGTGTTCGTCGTCCTCTTCGCCGCCGGGCTCCTGCTCGCGACGGGCTCGGCGTTCGTCCGGCTCGGCGCCTCCGACCAGGGCACGCAGCCGACCGAGCAGACCGCGCGGCGGGCGTACGACCTGCTCGCGGAGGGCTTCGGCCCCGGCTTCAACGGACCGATCCCGATCGTGGTCGACGTGAACGGCGACGAGCAGGCGCCGCAGCGCGTCTACGACGGCGTGCGCAACCTGGAGGGCGTCGCATCGGCCGGCGAGCCGCAGTTCAACGACGAGGAGACCGTTGCCATCGTCTTCGTGACGCCCGACTCGGCACCGCAGGACAAGGAGACCGCGGACCTCGTCGATCGGCTGCGCGACGAGGTGGTGCCGGCGGCGACCGAGGGCAGCGACGCTGCCGTGTACGTCTCGGGGCTGAACGCGGCGTTCATCGACATCGGCAACCGGATCATGGAGCGGCTCCCGCTGTTCCTGCTCTACATCATCGGCGTGACGTTCCTCGTGCTCGCGATGGCGTTCCGCTCGATCGTTGTCTCGCTGACCGCGGCGGTGACGACGATCCTGTCGGCGTTCATCGGTTTCGGCGTGCTCACGCTCGTCTTCCAGGAGGGCTACCTGCTCGATCTCATGGGGCTCGACCGCACCGGCCCGATCGAGACGTTCGTGCCGCCGATTGCCTTCGCGATCCTGTTCGGCCTCTTCATGGACTACATGGTCTTCCTCATGAGCCGGATCCGGGAGGAGCACGTTCACGGCCTGAACACGCGAGCCGCCGTCGAGCACGGCATCGCGGCCATCGGGCGGGTCATCGTTGCCGCGGCGATCATCATGGGCACCGTCTTCGCCGCGTTCATCCTCACGTCCGACCGCATCTCGAAGGAGTTCGGGCTCGTGCTGGCGGTCGCGATCCTTGCGGACGCGCTGGTCGTGAAGATGACGCTCGTGCCGGCGTTCTTCACCTGGCTCGGGGAGAAGACGTGGTACATGCCGCGCTGGCTCGACCGGATCCTTCCGAACGTCACGATCGAGTCGCCGCACGACACCGACGCGCCGCTCGGGGTCGAGCCGGAGCCCGCCGCCGAGTCGGTCGGCAGGCGCTAGGTCGAATCACGGGTGGTGGGGCCTTCGGGCTCCGCCACCCGGGCTACTCCTCGAGCTCGAAGCGCTGGGCGAGCCAGTTCGCCCGGTCGGCCTTGGCCTCGTCGTTCAGCTCGTGGCCGGCGTCGTAGAGGTGCATCTCCTTCGGCTCGCTCGCGACGTCCATCATTTCTTGGCCCTGCTCCGGCGAGGGCGCGGTGTCCTGCTCGCCGAACTGGAGGTAGAGGGCGTTCGGGGCGACGTCCCCGAGGTAGTTGACGGCGTCGTACGGCTCGATCACGTCGACGTAGCCCTCGAGGCCCTCGATCTCACGCTCCTCGCCGATCTCCACGAGGCGCTCGCTGAGCCGCGGCACGCCCGAGATGAGGACGAACGAGCCGACGCGGCGCTCGACGGCGGCGAAGTTCGCGCCGAGGGAGCCGCCCCAGCTGAAGCCGACGTACCCGAGGCGGCTCGGGTCGACCTCGTCCTGCTCGACGAGGAAGTCGACGGCGCGCCGGAGCTCGACGACAAGCTGGCTGAGCCGGGCCGGATCACCGTCGGTGAAGTCGACGTCGGGCGGGCGCGGGGAGCGGGCGAATGGCGCATCGGGGAGCACGGACGCGATCCCGCGCTGGGCCAGCTCGACCGCCTCGCCGAGGAAGGTCACGCGCTGGCCGGGGCTCCCGTGCATGAAGACAACGGCGGGGAAGGGCCCCTCGCCCTGGGGCGTGACGTAGTACGCGGTGATGCGCCCCTCGGGCCCCGCGTAGGAAAGGTCGCGCACGACCGCGCCGTCCCGCTCCCTCGACTCGCCCTCCTGCACGTCGAGGGCCCCCGGCTCATAGTCGTAGAGCGAGAGGAGCTCCGGGGCGAGCGTTGCCTCCGGTTCGGACGGGCCGGCGCGATCGCCGCCCCCGCATCCGACCGGGAGCGACCCGGCGAGGAAGAGGACGGCGATCGCTCCCCCAAGCAGCTGCCTCACGCAGGCTAAGACGGAAGCGGCGCGGTCCGGTTAGGAGAGTCGCGTCTAGGCTGCGCGTTCGGTGATGTCGACGAGGTAGGCGGCCTGTAGGAGCCGTTCGAGACGCCGCGCGTCGGCGACGCCCAGGCTCTCGCTCGCGAGCACGCCCAGCTCGTACGGGTACGCGAGCTGTGCGCGGTAGCCGGCCGAGTGGGGGAGGACCCGTCCCCAGAGCTGCACGCGCCCGAGCACGATCGGGTTGGGCAGGGCCGACTGCGCCCAGCTCGCCCACTCGAGCGCCCCCGCTCGCGTGGTCACCGCGTAGATGCCGCAGCCGCACGTCGGTTCGGGCAGCTCGTGCTCGGGGCAGTATGCGGCGAATGCCTCGCGCTCGGGCCAGGGCTCGCCGTAGACGCACGACTCCAGCACCGGCTGCACCGTGTAGGTGTCCGGGTCGATGCGCAGCCGCCAGCTGCGCCAGGCGAGGATCGGCTCGGACCGGCTCATGCCGCAATCCGCTCCGGCTCACGGTCGGGCGCAGGGGCCGGCACCACCACGGGGCCGGGCACGGGCTCGAGCGCCGGGATCACGTCGATCTCGGGCTCGAGCGGATCGGGTACGCCGATATCCGTCACGCCTCGTCCTTCCTCAGTTGTGTCGCGTCCGTGACGCGAAAGACCGCCGAAGCGGTCGGGCCGCAGTTCTATGGACGCAGCGTGGTTCGGAGCCTGGAGGAGGTCAACCCCCCGAACGGCTGGCTCCTAGCTTCGTCCGAGCAGGCGCCCGAAGGCGGCGACGAGCTCCTCGGTGCGTTCCTCGCGGAGCTCCTCCGCCTCGGGCCCGAGCACGCAGTGGCGCGTGTGGCTGTCGAGTAGGCCGAGGGCGACCTTCTCGAGTGCGCCCTCGATCGCGCTGATCTGGGTGACGACATCGATGCAGTAGCGGTCGTCCTCGACCATGCGCTGCACGCCTCGAACCTGGCCCTCGATCCGCCGGAGGCGGGCGACGAGTTGTTCCTTGGACGCGGTGTAGCCGCGCGTAGGTGTGGCTTTGGCCATGCCCGCATGGTATACCCCCCATGGGTAGGCGATGGACGAGCTCCGCTACAGCGTTCCCGGGATCAGTTGCGCGCACTGCGGGCAGGCCATCTCGGCGGAGGTCGAGAAGGTCGCCGGCGTCACGGCAGTCGACGTCGACATCGAGGCGAAGACGGTCGCCGTCCGCGGCCGCGAGGTCGCCGAGGCGTCGGTGCGCGCGGCGATCGTCGAGGCCGGCTACGAGCCGGCCCTCTCCAGCCGTTCTTGACAGCTCCCGCGATCGGCTCTACGGTCGCGGCGCCGTTCAGCAGAGCGTGCTCCGATTCAGGAGGACATATGAGTCCCGACCCGGACGCAGGCGCCGCGAACCTCGAGAAGATCGACCACGTGATCGTTCTCATGCTCGAGAACCGGTCGTTCGACCACGTCCTCGGCTACCTGAAGCTCCGGGGCATCAACGCGGAGGTCGACGGGCTAGAGCCGTCGATGGGGAACGAGGATCCGACCGGGACGTTCCATCGAGTCAGGCCCTTGGGTGCGCGGAAGATCGACGAGAAGGCCCTCGACCCGGGCCACGGGCCCGGCGACGTCCGCCAGCAGCTGGCCGGCGACATGGGCGGCTTCATCCGGAACTACGTCCGGGCGTTCGAGCGGAACTCGAAGGACCATCCGCTGCCGCCCAACCGCACGTTCGACCAGACGCTCGTCCTCGCCTACCTGACCGGCGCCGACGTCCCGGTCTACGACTACCTCGCCCGCGAGTTCCAGGTGTGCGACAGGTGGTTCAGCTCCGTCCCCGGGCCGACCTGGCCGAATCGCCTCTACTCGGTCACCGGCGGCTCGGGAGGCGAGAGCGCGAACCGGCAGGTTCCCATCTACGACCTGAAGGCGTTCGTGCGCCACCTCGATCGGGACGACGTCTCCTGGCGCTGGTACTCGCACGATCCCGGGACGCTCCGCTCGATCGACAGCCGCTATCGCCTCTTCCACGACGAGGAGTTCGCGTACTTCAGCCGCAAGACCCTGTTCGAGCGCCGGACCTTCCTCGACGATGCCCGCGAGGGAACGCTCCCGGCGGTCTCGTGGATCGACCCGAACTTCGTCGACTTCCGTCTCTTCGGCCCTCCGGGCTCGAACGACGACCATCCTCCCTCGCCGATGATGGCCGGCCAGGAGCTCGTGCTCACGCTCCTCACTGCGCTCGCCGCCTCCCCGCTCTGGAAGAAATCGCTCCTCGTCATCGTCTACGACGAGCACGGCGGCTTCTTCGACCACGTCGACCCCCGGCAGTTCACGCCCGAGGACGACCGACCGGCCTTCCGCCGGTACGGCGTCCGGGTGCCGGCCCTGGTCGTCTCGCCCTTCGTCGAGGCCGGCGTCTCGCACACCGTCTTCGACCACACGTCGCTCCTCAAGACGATCCTGCTCCGCTTCTGCAAGCAGCCCGAGCCTGCGATCAAGGCGATGGGGCGGCGGGTCGCACATGCGAACCACCTGGGGCATCTGCTGACCCGGTCGACCGCAAGGCCGCGCCCGCGGCCGCCCGAGCGCACGACGGACGCCCTGGTCCAGAGCGTCGCCGAGTGGAAGCAGGAGACATACCGGCAGACACTGCTCGAGCCGGCGCCCGCAGGGGCCGGACGGGAGACGCTGACCGAGCTGCAGGATCAGGTGGTCGCGGCGGCGCTCAGGCTTCGCCGTGAGGGGCTTCAGTCCGGGGCGCCCTAGCCGAGGGCCGCCTCGACCGCCTGCTCCTGGAGCCAGCTCAGGTACGCGAAGACGGACAGTTCGTAGGCCGCGGGATCACGAGGGTCGATGTCCCGGTCGTACGTGTCCTCGGTGACCTCGAGCCTCGTGCCCAGCGCGAGGCGCAGGTCGGTGAGGGCCCGCAGCCAGGCGTCGAGCTCCTCGGCGGTCAGCCGCTCGCGCGATGCGGTCTCGACGAGGAGCGTGAGCGCCTGTCGGCGTCCGTCCTCGAGCTCGCGCTGCATGAGCTCCTGGAACTCGCCGTCGGCCTCTTCGTCGTCCTCGTACGCCGACTGGCGAAGCCGGCGGAGCGTCGGGTCGCCGGGGTCTTCTGCGAGCAGGCGGAGAAGCTCGAGCGGAAGGCTGCGGAGGAGCTCGCGCTCGGCGTCGGAGAGGCGGAGGAGATAGTCGCCCTCGCGCGTGCGCTCGATGGGGCTCGGGACGAACATCAGTCGTCCTGGCGCATCGTCGCCCAGAGGCCGTGCGCGTGAAGGCGCGCGACGTCGTGCTCGGCCTTCTCGCGCGGGCCGCCGGAGACCACCGCCTTCCCCTCGTTGTGCACCTGGAGCATGAGCTTCGTCGCCTTCTCCCGGTCGTAGCCGAACAGCTTCTGGAAAACGAACGTCACGTACGACATCAGGTTGATCGGGTCGTTCCAGACGATCACGATCCACGGCCGCTCATGCTCGGGGATCTCCTCCCCGGCCGGCTGCTCGAGCTCGACCTCTGCGGGCGCCAGGGTGGCGGGGCTCATGCCCTGATTGTGCCGGGACGGCGCCGCAGCGCGGGCGCGTTTCGCGAACACTTAGCGCGATGAAGACCCTCGAGGACGTCGCCGCCGTTGTCGGCACGCCGTTCTACGCGTACGAGGCCACTGCGTTCCGCGAGCGGATCCGTCGCTTCCGGGCCGCGTTCGGCGAGACGCACCCCCTCGTCTGCTACGCGCTCAAGGCGAACGACGCGCTGGCGCTGATCCGGATCGCGGCCGACGAGGGCCTGGGCGCCGACATCGTCTCCGGCGGCGAGCTCGCCAAGGCGATCCGCGCCGGGATGCCGGCGGCGCGGATCGTCTTCTCGGGCGTCGGCAAGCGCCGCGACGAGATCCGCGCGGCGCTCGAAGCCGGCGTCCGCTCGCTGAACATCGAGTCGCTCGGGGAGCTGGACGTGGTCGCGGCGGAGGCGGCGTCGCTCGGCACCACCGCCCGGATCTCCGTGCGCCTCAACCCGGACGTCGAGGCCGGCACGCACGCCTACGTCTCCACGGGCTCGGCTGCGAGCAAGTTCGGCCTGGGCACGGACGACGCGCGGGCCGCCTACGCGCGCGCCGTCGCCGACCCGGCCCTGGAGCCGGTCGGCCTCTCCTTCCACGTCGGCTCGCAGCTCCTCGATCCCGCTCCCGCGCTCGCCGCCGCCGAGCGGGCGGCGGAGCTCTGGCACGAGCTCGCGGCTGACGGGGTCGAGCTCCGCGACCTCGACGTGGGCGGCGGGCTTGGGATCGCGTACGACGATGGCGAGGACGCTGCGGTCGAGCCGTACGCCGATGCCCTCGCCGCTCTGGCCGCCGACCTGGGTGCCGAGCTGGTGCTCGAGCCCGGGCGCTGGCTCGTCGGGCCGGTGGGGACGTTCGTCACCCGCGTCCTCTATGTGAAGGAGGTTCCGGGCCGCCGCGTCGTCGTCTGCGACGGCGGCATGAACGACCTGATCCGCCCGGCGCTCTACGGCGCGCGCCACCCGATCTCGCTCCTCGGCGGCGACGAGCGGCCGCGGGGTCTCGTCGACGTCGTCGGGCCGGTGTGCGAGACCGGCGACTTCTTCTCCCTCGGCGTCGAGCTGCCGCTTCCGGAGCCGGGCGACCTGCTCGCGATCGGCCAGGCGGGGGCCTACTGCCGGGTGATGGCGTCCGCCTACAACGCGCGGCCTCTGTGCGCCGAGGTGCTGCGCGAGGACGGTGTCTATCGCGTCGTCCGTCCGCCGGTGACGGCCGCCGAGCTCGCCGCGGCCGAGCTCCTGTAGCGACTAGGCCGTCACGCCCAGCCGCTCCAGGACCGCGTCGGCGTCCGCCTCGATCTCGACCGGCTGAAGCCGCGCGGCCACCGGCTCGGGCGTCTTCAGGCCGTCGCCGGTGACGAGGAGGACGACCTCGTCGTCGACGCCCACCTCGCCACGGCGCACTGCTTCGAGCAGGGCGCCGAGCGTCACGCCGGCGGCCGTCTCGCCGAAGACTCCGGCGCGCTCTGCCAGGAGCGCCATGTTCTCGCCGACCTCGTCCTCGGCGACCGCGTAGACGGCGCCTTCGGACTCTCGGGCCGACCTCACGGCCGCGTCGCCGTCGGCCGGGCTCCCGATCGCGAGCGAGCGGGCGACCGTCCGCGGCCTCACCGGGACGACGCGCTGCTCCTCGGCGAACGCCGTCGCGACGGGCGAGCAGCCCTCGGCCTGGCCTCCGTAGAGCCGGGGGAGGCTCCCCTCGGCCAGCCCCAGGTCGAGGAGCTCGTCGAAGCCACGGTGGACCTTGGAGAAGAGCGCCCCGGAGGCGATCGGCGCGACGATCGCGTCCGGTGCGCGCCAGCCGAGCTGCTCCGCGATCTCGAAGGCCAGCGTCTTCGACCCCTCGGCGTAGTAGGTGCGCAGGCCGACGTTGACGAAGGCCCAGGGGAGCTCGAAGGACAGCTCGACGGTCAGCCGGGAGCAGTCGTCGTAGCTCCCGTCGACCGCGTAGAGCTTCGCGCCGTAGACGGCGGTCGCGACGAGCTTCTCCGGCTCGAGGTCGACCGGGCAGAAGACCGCCGCCTCGAGCCCCTCCGCGGCCGCTCGCGCCGCCACCGCGTTGGCGAGGTTCCCGGTGGACGAGCACGCGAGCGTGCGCAGCCCGAGCTCCTGCGCCTTCGCGCAGGCGACGGCGACGACCCGGTCCTTGAAGGAATGCGTCGGGTTCGCCGTGTCCAGCTTCAGCCAGAGCTCGCGAACGCCGACGGCCTCGGCGAGCCGGGGAGCGCGCACGAGCGGCGTCAGCCCGGGGGCGAGGAGCTGCTCCGGCGGCGGGGCCACGGGGAGCAGGGGCGCATAGCGCCAGATGGAGGACGGCCCGGCCGCGATGCTCTCGCGGGTGACCGTCCGGACGAGCTCGTCGCGGTCGTACACGGGGACCAGGGGCGCGAAGCAGCGCGGGCAGGAGCCGACGGCCTCGAGCTCGAGCTCGGTCTCGCAGTTGGTGCAACGGAGTGCGGTAGCGGGCACGGGAGCCTCCTCTGAACTTCGCTCGACATCCTTCGGGCCGAAGCCCGCCGGGCTTGGCACCTTGCCCTTGGGGCAGGTTGCCGAGGCTTCACAGGGCCGGTTCCCTCAGCCTCTCTCGATGCGGAGCGGGGGTGGCCCGCTCGACGCGAAAACTTTACCGATTGAAGCCTTGACGCTGCAAGCGGACGCTCATACTCTTGGCAGCTCACGTGACGCGCGCGAACCTCCTCGGATTTACGAAGCGGACGATTCGTCCGATCATCGCGCGCGCCAGCTCCAGCTAGTCGGCCTCCCGCTCCTCCCGCCTCCGCCGACTAGCTAACAGCCGAGGCGGGGAGTTGGATCCCACCATCGACTTCGGAGGCCGCGAATGCGCCCAGGCGCACTCCTCCACGACCCATACGCAGAACGCGACGCCTGTGGCATCGGCTTCGTCGCCGATCCCACCGGCCGGGCCTCGCGCGAGGTCGTGGACCTGCTGCTGGCCGGCCTCACCAACGTTCGCCACCGCGGGGCGACCGCCGCAGACCGTCTGACCGGCGACGGCGCCGGGGTGCTCCTGCCGATCCCGGAGGCGCTTCGGCCCGAGCCGGGCTGCGGGCTCGCCATGGTCTTCCTGCGCGACGAGGGTGCCCGCGACGGGATCGCGGAGGCCTGCGCCGCAGAGGGCCTCGTGCCGGCCGGATGGCGGCCCGTGCCGGTTGCCCCGGCGGCGCTCGGGGGCGAGGCGCGTGCCTGCCTGCCGACGATCGAGCAGCTCGTCCTTCTCCGTCCGGTGGGGCTCGACGACGACGAGCTCGAGCTGCGCGCCTATCGCGCCCGCAGGCGCACCGAGGCCGTGGCAGGCGCGTACGTCGCCTCCCTCTCGTTTCGGACGGTGACGTACAAGGCGCTCTGCGCGGCCGACCACCTCGCCGACTTCTACGCCGACCTGCGCGACCCGGCCGTCGCCGTCCCGTTCGGGATCTTCCACCAGCGCTTCTCGACGAACACGGGGCCGACGTGGGAGCGGGCGCAGCCCTTCCGGCTCCTTTGCCACAACGGCGAGATCAATGCCGTGCGCGGCAACGTCAACTGGATGCGGGCACGGGCGGGACACCTCGGCTTCGGCGACCCCCTCCTGGACGCGTTGCCGCTGGACGAGTCGGGCTCGGACTCGGCCATCCTCGACAACGCGCTCGAGGCGGTCGTCCGCGGCGGCCGCGACGTGCGCCATGCGATCGCGATGCTGATCCCCGAGTCGTGGGAGCTGAACCCCGTGATGCCGGAGGAGATCCGCGACTTCTACCGCTACCACGCGGGGCTCGTCGAGCCGTGGGACGGGCCCGCCGGCATCGTCTTCACGGACGGGCGCGTCGTCGGTGCCACCCTCGACCGCAACGGGCTGCGGCCGCTGCGCTACGCCGTCGTCGACGGCGGCCTGGTCGCCTGCGCCTCCGAGGCGGGCGTCGTCCCGCTCCCGGACGGCGGCCCCATCTTCCGCGGGAAGCTCGGCCCGAACCAGATGCTCACGGTCGATCCCGCCCGCGGCGTGGAGGTGGGCCCGGAGATCAAGCTCCAGCTCGCCCGCCGGCGCCCTTACGGGCAGTGGCTGGCCGAGGGGATTCGCGTCGTCGCGCCGGGTGAGCCCGTCGCGCCGTCCGCCGAAGATCTCACGGCTCGCCAGGTCGTCGCGGGCTACACCCGCGAGGAGCTCTCCCTCGTCCTCCGTCCGATCGGGACGAGCGCGCACGACCCGGTCTCGTCGATGGGCGACGACACGGCGCTGCCCCCGCTGGCGGGGCGGGCGCGGCCGCTCGCGAGCTACTTCCGCCAGGGCTTCGCGCAGGTGACCAACCCGGCGATCGACCACCTGCGTGAGCGCCTCGTCATGTCGCTTCGGACGCTGCTGGGCGCTCGGGCGCCGCTCCTCTCCGAAGGCCCCGAGGCGGCGCGGCTGATCGAGCTGGAGAGCTTCTTCCTCTATCCCTCGGCTGTCGAGCAGCTCGATGCCGCCGTCCTCGATGCGACCTTCGACGCCGGGGAGGGCCTGGCCGCCGCCTGCGTGCGCCTCGCCGGTGCGGCCGCCGCTGCCGTCGCCGACGGGGCCGAGCTGCTCCTGCTCAGCGACCGCAATCGTGAGGACGGGCGCGCCCCGATCCCGGCGCTGCTCGCGACCGGCGCCGTGCACCAGCGTCTCGTCGCCGGCGGCCTGCGCACGGGCGCGTCCATCGTCGTCGAGAGCGATGAGCCCCGCGAGACCCATCACTTCGCCACGCTGCTCGGCTACGGCGCCGATGCGATCTGCCCGACGCTCGTGCTCGAGACCATGGCGGCACTCGCCGCGGCGGACAAGATCGGCGGCGACCATCCTTCGCCCGCCGAGGCCCAGGCGCGCTTCCGGCACGCCGTCGAGGACGGGATCCTCAAGGTGATGTCCAAGATGGGCATCTCCGACGTCGCCAGCTACCGCGGGGCGCAGATCTTCGAAGCCGTCGGGCTCGCGCCCGAGGTGATCGAGGTCGCGTTCACCGGCACGGCGTCGCCGCTGGGCGGCATCGGCTTCGCCGAGCTCGAGGCGGAGGCGCTCGCCCGGGTGGCCGCAGCAGCCGAGGCGGCGCCGAAGCTCGAGAACCCCGGCTACGTGAAGTTCCGCAAAGGCGGCGAGCCGCACGCGACGACGCCGGAGGTCGTCTCGGCGCTCCAGGAGGTCCGTGCCGCCCACCACCTCCGCCGTGCAGTCGACGGGGGCGGCTGGGAGCTCTACGAGCGCTTCTCGAGCCTCGTCAACGACCGTGCGCCGCTCGAGCCGCGCGACTTGCTCGAGCTCGTCCCGGCCGGCCCGCCGATCCCGCTCGAGGAGGTCGAGCCCGTCCACGAGGTCGTCCGCCGCTTCTCGGGCGGCGCCATGTCGCTCGGCGCCCTCTCCGCCGAGGCGCACGAGCTGATCGGCATCGCCCTCGCCCGCATCGGCGCGAAGGCGAACACCGGCGAAGGCGGGGAGGAGCCGTCCCGCTTCCGCTCGGAGTCGAACTCGGCGATCAAGCAGATCGCGTCAGGCCGCTTCGGCGTCACGCCCGAGTACGCGGCGTTCGCGCAGGAGCTCCAGATCAAGATCGCCCAGGGCTCGAAGCCGGGCGAGGGCGGCCAGCTCCCCGGGCACAAGGTGACCGCGGAGATCGCCCGTATGCGCCACACGCGGCCCGGCGTCGCGCTCATCTCGCCGCCGCCACACCACGACATCTACTCGATCGAGGATCTGGCGCAGCTCATCTTCGACCTGCGCCAGGTCAACCCGGGCGCCGACGTCTCGGTGAAGCTCGTCGCCGAGGCCGGGGTCGGGATCGTCGCCGCCGGCGTCGTCAAGGCGCTCGCGGACGTCGTTCACGTCGCCGGCGCGGACGGGGGCACCGGCGCCAGCCCGCTGACGTCGATCAAGAATACGGGCGTCCCCTGGGAGCTCGGGCTGGCCGAGACGCAGCAGGCGCTGGTCTCGAGCGGTCTTCGCGGCCGAGTGCGGGTGCGAGTCGACGGCGGCTTCAAGACGGGCCGCGACGTCGTCGTCGCGATGCTGCTCGGCGCCGACGAGGTCAGCTTCGGGACGGCGCTCCTGATCGCGGAGGGCTGCCTGCTGGTGCGCACGTGCCACATGGACACGTGCCCGGTCGGCATCGCCACCCAGCGGCCGGAGCTGCGCGCGAAGTTCGAGGCGACGCCCGAGATGGTGGAGACCTACCTGCTGCTCGTCGCCGAGGAGGCGCGGCGGCTGCTGGCCTCGCTGGGCCTACGCTCGCTGGACGAAGCCGTCGGCCGGGTGGAGCTTCTGCGCCAGCGGGTCACCGGCGACTCGCGTGCGGACGCACTCGACCTCGCGCCCCTGCTCGGGCGCGCGGGCGAGGGCGCGGCGAGCTACACCGGCGAGCACGGCTCCTCGGCCTCCGGCTGGGAGCTCGGTGCGCAACTGGCAGAGGACGCCGCACCGGCCCTCGCGACCACAAGTCTCGTCGAGCTCGCCTACCCGATCGGCAACGGCGATCGCACCGTGGGTGCGCGGCTGGGCGGGCGCATCGGGCGGGAGTTCGGGCTGAGCCCGCCTCCGGGGCGCGTCCGTGCGCGCTTCGAGGGCGTCGCGGGCCAGAGCTTCGGGGCCTTCCTCGCCGCCGGGGTCGAGCTGGACCTGACCGGCGAGGCGAACGACTACGTCGGCAAGGCCATGAGCGGCGGCCGCATCGTCCTGCGCCCTCCGGCGGACGACGCGGGCGAGCCCTGCCTGCTCGGGAACACCGTCCTCTACGGCGCCACCGGCGGCGAGCTCTTCTGCGCCGGGAGCGCGGGCGAGCGCTTCGCCGTCCGCAATTCGGGCGCCGTCGCGGTGGTCGAGGGCGTCGGCGACCATCCCTGCGAGTACATGACGAGCGGCACGGTGGCGATCCTGGGCCGCCACGGCGTCAACCTCGGGGCCGGCATGACCGGCGGCGAGGTCTACGTCCACGATCCCGAGGAGCGCCTCCCGCTCAGGCTCAACGAGCAGCTCGTCGCCGCGCGGCGCCTGGAGCTCCACGAGGCCGAGCCGCTCCGGGAGCTCGTCGAGCGGCACCTGCGCTACACAGGGTCGGCGAAGGCGCAACAGCTCCTGGACGCGTGGGAGACCGCGGTGCACGACTTCTGGCACGTCCGGCCGAAGGAGGATGTCGCGGCGCTCCAGAGCGCCTACGAGGGCACGGAGGACGGCAGCCCCGAGACGGACGCTGCCTAGCCGTCCGTCAGCCGCGCGCGCACGCCGAAGCGCAGCAGGCCGCTGCGGCAGGAAGACTGCTGTGCGACCTTCTCTTCGAGCCAGCCGCGGAGCCGGACGGCCCGCCAGCTGCGCCCGATTGCCCTGGCGGCGCTGACGCGCAGCTCGATCGTCACGTCGGAAACGATCTGCGATCCCTCGCACGTGGAGCCGAAGACGCCCGAGTAGTGGCCCGTGTAGCGCGCGCCGTTGCGCGTGAGCGTGCCCCGCGCGCGTCGGTGGTAGACCTTCCAGCGAACGTCGCACGCCCCCTCGCGGCAGCGGGGGCGGAAGTGCATCGAGAACCTCGTACGCTCCAGCTCGCTGAAGCCGCTCAGCGCTCTGACAGGCGCCTTCAGGCTGAACCACCCCTGGAGACGGGCCGCGCGAAGCGGGGGGCTCTTCAGCGCGACCGTCGTCGAGGCACGGTCCTCCGAGTTCTCCTTGCCCCTCACCGACCCCACTTCGTAGACGTACGTCTCGCCGGGAACCGCGGTGTCGTCGACGTAGCTCGTCGCGGTCGCAGGGAGGTTCGGATAGCGGAACCCGTCGCGGTAGATCGTGAACCCGTCGACTGCCGCGTCGGGAGGCGCCCAGGTCAGTGTGACGCGGAAATGCTCCGAGGTTGCGACGAGGTCCGAGGGCGGCAAGAGCTCGCCCGCCGGCTCGGATGCCTTCGCAGCTCCCACGCCGGGCTCGGGCTCGGACGGGTCGCCACCCATGCAGCCCACGCCGAGCAGTGCAGCGGCATTTGCAGCAAGCGCCCCCGTGGCCATCCGCATCCTTCCGGGCATGGCACCTCCCAGCGCAGGCCCGGATGAAAGCACACGTGTGTGCCGATTGCAACGAAACCGTTCTAGCGCGCGCGGCGTTCCAACTCGGCCTCGACGACGGTCAGCCGAGCCCCGAGACTGACCCGCGGGCTCCTTACCGAGCGGGGGTGAGCCCGTGTTTCTGCATGACCTCGCCCAGCGCGGTGAGGTCGGGCGGCCCACCGGCCGCCGCGTCGAGGATGGCGGCCACGTCGCGGAAGTAGGCAGGCTCCAAGATCCCAGGGGTTACGACCGCCAGTGCCCTGGCGTCGACATCGTGCGTGTTGTCGAACCGGTGGACAGCGCCCCGGCGGATGAGGAGCGCCTCGCCCGGGCCGACATCGGTCGGCACGCCGTCGATGGTCCAGGTCAGGACGCCCTCGAGCCCGTAGACAGTCTCCTCGTAGCCGTCATGGCTGTGGCCGGCCGGGACCTTCGCGCCGGCGGGCACGTCGAACTCGAAGACGGCGACCGACCCTCCCGACTCCTCGCCCTCGACCAGGAACCTGATCGCCAGCGGCCCGACCCTGATCTCTTCGCGTGTGCTCGTCGCCATCGTGCCCTCCTTGTGTATGGTAAAGTCGCTTGACGATACATGGCCGCCATCGAATCGTCAAGTCACTTTATGAAACGTGGTGCAGTGGAGGAACCGTTCGGGCCACCGCTCGTCGGTGCGCTCCTCCGCGTTCCCTGGGAGGCGGTCCAGCAGCACATGCTCGAACGGCTGCACCAGCGCGGCTTCGACGACCTCGACGCGGCGCACCTGCACGTCTTCCAGTACCCGGGACCGCAAGGCTCGAGGCCAACCGAGCTGGCCGCCCGGCTTCAGATCAGCAAGCAGGCCCTCAACTACCTGCTCGGCGAGCTCGAGCGACTCGGCTACCTCGAGCGGCGACCGGATCCCGACGACTTGCGCTCCAAGCGTGTCGCCCTCACCCGGCGCGGGGTCTCCGCGGTCGGCGTCATCCGCGAGGCGGTGGCCGAGATGGAGGCGGCGTGGGGGCAACGGCTCGGCCCGGAGCGCTTTGACCAGCTGCGCAGTCTCTTGATCGAACTGAACGAGTTGGCGTAGCGATCCCTACCTGGCGCGGCGCTCCAACTCGGCCTCGACGGCGGCCGGGTCGAGGCCGCGCGCGGCGAGGGCGACGTAACTCGCGAACCACAGGTCGGCGATCTCCGAGAAGACGCGCTCGTCGTCCTCGGAGGCCACGGCGAGCGCCGCTTCGACTCCTTCCTCGCCGAGCTTCTGGGCGCAGGCGCCCGGTCCGCCGTCGAGGAGCTTGGCCACGTAGGAGCCGTCCGGTCTCGTCTCCGCCCGCTCCCTGACGCGGCGCCAGAGCCACGGCGCGAAGCAGGAGACCGAGCCGGTGTGGCACGCGGGCCCGTTCGGGCGCACGCGCAGGAGATAGGCGTCGCCGTCGCAGTCGTCGCGCAGCTCATCGACCGTGAGCGTGTTCCCCGACGTCTCGCCCTTGTGCCAGAGCCCGTTGCGGGAGCGGCTGAAGAAGTGGGCCTCGCCGGTCTCCCGGGTGAGCCGGAGCGCCTCGTCGTCCATCCAGGCGAGCATGAGGACGCGACCGCTCTCGGCGTCCTGCACGATCGCCGCCCTCAGCTCAGGCTGCATCGCGGAGCGGCACCCCGAGGCCGCGAAGCTCGTCCCTGAGTCGTGCCAGGCGCGCGGGGTCCTCGTGCAGGATGGACGCGAGCAGCGCCGCCTGGGCGACCTTCAGCGCCGCTGCCACGTCAGCGCTCGACCCGGCGCCGCCGGAGGCGATCACCGGCACGGAGACGGCGCCGGCCACCTCGTCGGTCAGGCGGAGGTCGTAGCCGTCGCGGGTGCCGTCGGTGTCGATCGAGGTGAGGAGGATCTCGCCGGCGCCGCGCGCCTCGCCCTCGCGGGCCCAGTCGGCCGCGCGGCGCCCGGTCTCGACACCACCGGCGTGCGAGCGGACGTCCCCGCCGGTCGCGTCGATCGCGAGGACGACCGCCTGCGAGCCGAGCCGCTCGGCGAGCGTGGTCAGCAGGTCGGGCGTCGCCAAGGCCGCCGAGTTGACCGAGACCTTGTCCGCGCCGGCCTCGAGCAGGGCCTCGGCGTCGTGCGACCGTGCGGATGCCGCCGCCGACGGTGAACGGGATCGCCAGCCGCTCCGCCACCCGGCGGACGAGGCCGACGAGGGTCTCGCGCCCCTCGATCGTCGCGGCGACGTCGAGGAAGACGAGCTCGTCCGCGCCGGCGTCCGAGTACGCCGCGCCGAGCTCGACCGGGTCGCCTACGTCGCGCAGCCCCTGGAAGCGGACGCCCTTGACGACGCGGCCGCCGGCGACGTCCAGGCAGGGAATCAGGCGGGGGAGAGGCATCGTTCGAGGAATCGCGCGCCCGCGCGGCCGCTCTTCTCGGGGTGGAACTGCACGCCGAGGAAGCTGCCGGACTCGGCGGCGGCGACCACCCCCTCGGAGGTCGCCGTCGCGGCCGGCGTCTCCGCCGCGAACGAGTGTGCGAAGTAGAACTCCTCGCCGCCCGGGTCGACCGGCGCCCAGCCGATGCGGGGAATCCGCCCCCGACGGAGCCGCACGGCGCGTCCAGGCAGGAGGGCGAGTCCAGGGACGCCACCGTCCTCGTCCGACGACTCGAGAGCCAGCTGGAGGCCCAGGCAGATCCCGAGTGTCGGCTTTCCCACGGCAACCCGCTCGCGCAGCGCGTCGTCGAGCGCGCGGGCGGCGAGACCTTTCATGGCGGAGCGCGCCGACCCCACGCCGGGGAGAACGGCGAGGTCGGCGCGCGCCACCATCTCAGGGTCGCTCGTTGCGGAGACGTCGGCTCCGAGGCGCTCGCAGGCCAGGACGACCGAGCGCACGTTCCCGGCGCCGTACTCGCAGACGGCAACCCTCACAGCAAGCCCTTCGTGGACGGAATACCGGCGCCCTCGGCTTTCACGGCCGTGCGGAGCGCGCGCCCGACGGCCTTGAACGCAGCCTCGGCGACGTGGTGCGCGTCCCTGCCCTCCGCGTCGACGTGCAGGCCGAGACGGGCCGCCTGCGCGAAGCTCCGCAGCACATGCTCCGCGAGCCCCGGGTCGAGCTCGAGGCGAAGCTCGGCGGCGGGTCTCCCGCCGAGGTCGACCGCGGCCCGGGCGAGCGCATCGTCCATCGGCAGGACGGCGTCGCCGAAGCGCGCGATTCCACGGCGGTCGCCCAGCGCGCGGTCGAGCGCCTCGCCGAGCGCGATCGCCGCGTCCTCCGTCGTGTGGTGCTCGCCGGTCTCGAGGTCGCCGGCCGCCTCGAGAACGAGGTCGAAGCCGGCGTGGAAGGCGAGCTGCTCCAGGAAGTGGTCGTAGATGCCCGCGCCGGTCGCAACGCGGACGCGGCTCGCTCCGTCGAGCGCGAGTCGCACCCGGACCCGCGTCTCCGCGGTCGCGCGGACGTGGCGCGCCCTTCGTGCGCCCGCCTCGGCGACGGGCGCAGGTCGGTCGAGGGCGCGCGCGATCCCTTCGAGCAGGAGGTCGTCGTCCTCGGCGTCGCGCACCGAGGCCCGGATGCCGTCCGGGAAGACGCGGACGACCAGCCCGGAGCGGAGCAGCGCCGCGCCCAACTCGTCCGGGGCGTCGACCGGCACGAACACGAAGTTGGTCCAGGATGGAAGCGGCTCGAGCCCGAGTGCCCGCAGGCCGCGGGCGAGGCGCTCCCGCTCCTCGACCTGAGCCGAGACGTCGGGTGGGTCCGCGAGCGCGGCGACCGCGAGCGCGGCGGAGAGCGTGGAGATCTGCGCGGGCGCCTGGCGGCGGTTCAGCTCGGCCGCAGTCTCGGCGTCGGCGAGCGCATAGCCGACGCGCCCGCCTGCGAGGCCGAAGGCCTTCGAGAACGTTCGCAACACGACGACACCGTCGCCGATTAGGCCCGCGGCCGTCTCGCCCGCGTACTCGAAATACGCCTCGTCGACGACGAGCGGCCTCGCGGCGGGAAGATCGCCGAGGGCCCCGCTGGGGTTGTTCGGCATGCAGCAGAACGTGACCACGGGGTCGTTCTCGGCGATCTCCGCGCCTGCGAGGTTCGCGGCGATGCGAAAGAGCGGATAGGTCGGCTCGTCGGCGATGGCGACGCGGTCGCCCGGGCCGGCGAAGGCGCGGGCGCAGAGAAGGATGAGGTCGTCGGCCCCCGCGCCGAGAACGACGTTCTCCGGCGCGACGCCCGCGTAGCGCGCCACGCCTGCGGTCAGCTCCCGGTAGCCGCCGTGGGGATAGTTCTGCACGTCGGCGAGGGCCGAGGCGAGCGCGCCCGGTCGGGAGGAGGGGAGCGGCCATGCAGGCACGTTCCCGTCGAAGCGCACGATCTGGCTCTCGTCGAGGTCCAGCCGCGCTGCGAGGTCGCCTGTAGACGGTGCCCACGAGTAGGCTGCGAACTCGGGCGGCAGCGTCCTCACCGCCGCACCGCCTCCGCGTGCGCGGGCATGCCCTCCAGCTCCGCCAGCGCCTCCACGACCGGGCGTACGCGGGCGAGCCCGTCCGCGGTCAGCCGCTGCACGGTCACGGGCTTCAGGAACGCCTCCAGACCGAGCCCACCGACCGCCCTGGCACGGCCGCCGGTCGGGAGGACGTGATTCCCGCCCGTGGCGTAGTCGCCCGCCGCGACGGGCGACCAGCGCCCGACGAAGATGGCGCCGGCGTTGCGAACCCGCGGCGCGAGCCGCTCCGCGTCCTCGCCCAGAAGCACGACGTGCTCGGGCGCCAGTTCCTCGACGCGGGCGAGCGCCGCGTCGAGGTCGCCGTTGGCCTCCACGAGCAGGCAACGGGCGTCGGGCCCGTGCTCCTGCTGGGCGGCGAGCTCCAGGGCCGCGAGCTCCAGGTCGGCGCCGTCCGAGGCGAGCACGACGACTTCGGACGGCCCCGCGGGAAGATCGACCTCGACGTCGCGCGAGACGATCGCCTTTGCCTCGTTCACGAACGCATTCCCCGGGCCGACGATCTTGTCGACGGCCGTGATCGACTCGGTGCCGTAGGCGAGCGCGGCGATCGCCTGTGGCCCTCCGACGGCCCAGACGTCGTCGATACCGAGAACCCCGGCCGCCCGTGCAACGGTCCCGGCGCCCTCCGCGGGCGTCACGACGGTAACCCGACCGACGCCCGCCACCTGCGCCGGGACCGCGCACATCACGAGAGTAGACACGAGCCTTCGTGGCACGTAAACCCCGACGGATGCAATCGGCGTCCACCGCCGCTCGAGCACGACGCCGGGGAGGATCTCCGCGACGATGTCGGCGGGCCGCTGGCGCTCGTGCCAGCGGCGGACGGCGTCCGCGAGCGCGAGGATCGCCTCCTCCGGCACGTCGCCGCTCGGCACCGCCCGGGCCGGCTCGACGCCGTCGAAGCGGAGCGACCAGTCGGCGAGGGCGGCGTCGCCGCGTTCGCGGACGTCGGCGACGATCGTCGCGACGTCGCTCACGCCAACATCCTCTCGACCGGGACGAGCAGGATCGAGCTCGCACCGGCGTCCTCCAGCTGCGGGAGCAGGTGCCAGACGTCCGCGGCCGGGACGAGCGCGTGCACGGCCACCATGCCGCTCTGCGCCAGCGGGATGACGCTGGGCGCCCCCGAGCCGGGGACGAGGTCGCAGATCCGCCCGAGCGCGCTCTCCGGCGCGTTCAGCATCAGGTAGCGGGCCTCGCGGGCCTGCACGACGCTCGCCAGGATGGGGCGGAGCCGGAGCGAGGCGTCGTCGGGCTGCTCGGCGGCCACGAGCACGGCCTCGGAGGAGAAGAGCTCCCCCAGGGAGCGGAGGCCGTTCGTCCGCAGCGTGTTCCCGCTGGAGACGAGGTCGACGATCGCGTCGGCGAGCCCCAGCCGCGGGGCGACCTCGACCGAGCCCGTGACGTCTACGAGCTCCACGGGGACGTCGCGCTCGCCGAGCAGGCGCGAGGTCAGGTGCGGGTAGACCGTCGCCACGCGGAGGCCTGCGAGCCCGGCGAGGTCACCGACCGGCGACTCCTGCGGGACGGCGGCCTCCAGCCTGCAGCTTCCGAAACCGAGCCGCAGGAGCTCGGTGACTCGCGCTCCGCGCTCGGCAACGAGATCGGCGCCCGTGATCCCGCAGTCGACGACGCCGTCCTGCACGTACTCGGGGATGTCCGCCGCGCGGACGAGCAGCACCTCGACCGGCGCGTTCCGGCACGGAAAGGCGAGCGCCCGCTCGCCGGGCCGCTCGGGCCCCAGGCCGGCGTCCTCCAGCAGCGTGATCGCCGGCTCGCGAAGCCTGCCCTTGACCGGGACGGCGACCTTCAGGCTCTCGGGGAGAGTGGCGTCCGGCGATCCAGCGCCGCCCGGTAGCCGCCCTCGCCGTGGCGCAGCCAGTGCGCCACGCGCGTCACCGTTGTGGTCGACGCGCCCGTTCGCCGGGAGATCTCCTGATAGGGGAGCCCCTGGTCGAGCAGCTTGACCACCTCCCAGCGATGCGCCATCGCCTCGAGCTCGCTCAGCGTGCACAGATCCCGCAGGAAGCTCCCCACTTCCTCCTCCCCTTCGACGGCGTGGATCGCCTCGAAGAGATCCTCCATTTCCTTCGTTCGCCATGGGTGTGATCGGTCCGCCATCCGCTTCTGCAGCATATTATCATGTTAATATGGCAGCGCAAGTGGAGAGGGACGGCTTCCAGCTGATCCCGGCTGTGGACGTGGTCG
The DNA here is from genome assembly GCA_963811635.1 of uncultured Actinomycetes bacterium. GTDB lineage: Bacteria > Actinomycetota > Thermoleophilia > Gaiellales > Gaiellaceae > JAIBJN01. Next base: position 75,421 of record CAWESB010000007.1, on the reverse strand, counting down.
GGACCGAAGCGGTGCGGCTGCACCAGGGCGCATTCGACGAAATCGTGGCGCGAGCCGGCGACCCCGCGGACCTCGTTCGCCGCTTCTCGGCCGCCCGGCCGCCGTTCGTGCACGTCGTCGATCTCGACGGCGCGCGGACCGGGCGGATCCGGCCCGAGCTCATCGGCTCCCTGGCGACGGCCGCGTCGCCCACCCCGGTGCAGGCGTCGGGCGGGATCCGCTCGCTGGACGACGCGCGGGCGTTGCTCGCCGCAGGGGCGGCCCGCATCGTGGTCGGCACGGCCGCTCTCGACGCGCCGGACGCGCTCGCCGAGCTCGCCGCCGCGCTCCAGCGAGCGGCTCGTCGTCGCCGTCGACGCCCGCGGCGGCCGCGTCGCGGTCGCAGGCTGGAGCCGGATGACGGAGCTCTCGCCCGACGAGTTCGCCGAGCGTTGTGCCGAGGCCGGCGTCCGCAGGCTGCTCTGCACGGCGGTCGACCGGGACGGGACGATGGCCGGGCCCGACCTCGAGCTTCTCGGGCGCGTGCGCGACCGTTCGGGTCTGCCCGTGCTCGCGGCCGGCGGCATCCGCTCGGAAGAGGATCTCGACGTGCTCGCTTCGCTCGGGCTGGAGGGCGCGGTCGTCGGCCGGGCGCTGCTCGAGGGCCGGCTCAAGCTCTCGACGGGCTAGGACAGGCGCGCGGAGACGAGCTCGCCCACGGCGGGCTCGGGCAGCAGCAGCGCCATCACGACCGTCTCGAAGACGTCGCGGTCGTCGAGCGAGTAGGCGGCCGTGAACTCGGGGGCGCCGTTCACCTCGAGCACGGCGAGGCTGCCGTCCGGGCGGGGGATCAGGTCGACGCCGGCGAGGTCCGTGCCCACGGCGGCCGCGGCGGCAACGGCGAGCTCGCACTCCCGCGGCTGTGGGCGGACGAGCCGCCGCGTCGCGCCCAGCGCGACGTTCGTGCGCCATTCGCCGGGGGCCGCCACCCGTTGGATCGCGCCGACGGCGCGACCGCCGGCGACGAGGATCCGCGTGTCGTAGCCGGCCGGGGGGACGAGCTCCTGGAGAAGCGCTCCCTGCCGCTTGAACCAGCCCAGTGGCCGCAGGCGGCCGAGGAGGGCGCCCAGCGCGTCCGGGTCGCTGCAGAGGTAGACATGCTCGCCCCGGCTCCCGAAGCGCGGCTTGACCACGAGCGGGAAGCGGAGCCGCGACACGTCGCGCCGCGTCGAGGCGGCGCTCAGATAGGCGGTCACGGGATGGGGGAGCCCGGCGCGGCCGAGCCGGAGGGCGGTAACGAGCTTGTCGTGGCATGCCCGGATGGCAGCCGGGCCGTTGAGGACGCTGACGCCGCGCGAGCGCATGCCCCGGAGCTTCGCCGCGCCGGGCTCGACGCCGTCCAGGGTCGGGCGGACGTCGAGATACGCGAGCACGAGGTCGCCGGACTGTGCGCGGCGTGCTGCCTCCGGCGGGGCGAGGACAGCCGTCTCCAGGCTGATCCGCTCGCCGGCGGCAGCGAGGGACACTGCGACCGGCGCGTCGCGCCAGGAGACCACGAAGAGCCTCATGGCCTAATGATGCGCCAAAGGGAGGTGTCTGCGCGGAGAAGATCTGGTGTCGAAGGTCAGGCCGCTTCGAACACGATCGGCTGGGCGCCCTCCCAGAGGACGACCCGCCCCAGCTCCTGCAGCTGCTCGGCCCCCTCCACGATCGTGGCGAAGTGGTTGCCGGCGAGCTGGCCCATCTTGCTCGCGAAGCAGGTCGCCCCGTATGGGAAGAGGATCTCGACCTCCGAGACGCCGCCGGGATAGAGGAGGAGCTCGCCCGGCGCGGGATAGCTGTTCGCGTTCTCCGGGCCGATGCCAAGGTCGAGCTCGAAGCCCATCGGCACCCAGGCGGACTCGCCGCTCCAGCGCGCCTGCACGAGCTGGCTGCGCAGCGGCAGCAGGGTGCGGAGCGCGGCGATCGTCTTCGGCGCGGCGCCCTCCTCGAGGCGCGCCGTGAAGCGGAAGCTGCCGGCGGTGATGGCGAGCACGGCGAGACCTTACACGCCCGGTTTGCCTCTGCCCGCGACGGGGCACACCAGGCAGGAACGGAGGCCCTTCTCGGCCTTCGGGAAAGGAAGAACCAATGGGAACCTGGGTCATTGTGGCCGTGGTCATCGCTGTGATCGTGCTCGTCGGCATCGCCCTCTGGGCGATCAACCACTCGCGCAAGCAGCGCGTACTGGAGGAGCGGCGAGTCGAGGCAGCCGACCATCGGGAGAAGGCGGAGCTCCAGGCGCTTCGTGCGGCCCGGCGCGAGCAGGTCGCGAACGACGAGCTCCAGCGGGCCGAGCGCGAGCGCAGCGCCGCGCAGGCACACGTCGAGCGGGCCGATGAGCTCGATCCCGACCTCGAGGAACAGCGCCGCTAGCGGGATCCGGCCGGACCGAGTAGTTTCGGTCCGGCCGTGAACCTCTCCACCGAATCGCTCGCCCGCGCGTCCGCGCTTCATCCCTGGCGCACGGTCGGCCTCTGGATCGCGCTCGTCGTCCTCTCGATGGCGGTCGTCGTCCTGCTGCTCGGCGATTCGCTGACGACCGAGGGCGAGGTGACGAGCCAGACCGACTCGAAGCGGGCCGAGGAGCTCTTGGTCGAGCACTTCCCGCCGTCGCCCGACCTCGCCGACCAGGGGGTGAGCGAGGTCGTCGTCGTGCGCTTCGAGAGCGGCTCGGTGGATGCGGGGCGGGTGCAACAGCTCGCAGGCGAGATCCGCGACGCAGGCGCCGCCACCGTGATCACCTCGGCGGACGAGGGGCAGGAGCGGCTCGACTCCGGGGACGGGAGCGCGAGCATCGTGCTGGTCGGCATGGGGCGCAACGAGGACAACCTCGAGGACGTGATCGCCACCGTCGAGGGCTTCGACGAAGAGGCCGGCGTCGAGGCGGCGATGACGGGCGACCTCACGGTCGACGAGGACTTCAACACGCTCTCGGAGGAGGATCTGCAGAAGGGCGAGCTCTTCTTCGGCGCGCCGGCGGCGCTGATCGTCCTCCTCCTCGTCTTCGGGACGGTCGTGGCGGGCGTCATCCCGCTCGTCCTGGCGATCCTCTCGATCGTCGTCGCGCTCGCGCTCACATCGATCGTCGCCCAGGCGTTCGACCTCTCCGTCTTCGTCACGAACATGATCTTCGGGATGGGGCTGGCGCTGGGGATCGACTATTGCCTCTTCATTCTCAGCCGCTTCCGCGAGGAGCGCGCGCAGGGTCGGGACAAGCTGGACGCGATCGAGACGGCGGGCGCGACCGCCAGCCGCGCCGTGCTCTTCAGCGGGGCCGCGTTCGTCCTTGCGATGACCGGCCTCGAGCTCGTCCCCAACACGATCATGCGCAGCCTCGCCACCGGCGCGATCCTCGTCGGGATCGTCTCGGTCGTCGCGGCGCTGACGCTGCTCCCGGCCGTGATCAGCCTCCTGGGAGACCGAATCGACTCGATGCGCGTTCCCTATTTCGGTAGGACGACGGCCGGAACGGAGAGCCGTTTCTGGGGTCGCATCGTCCGGGCCGTCATGCGCCGGCCGGTCGTGAGCCTGGTCGCCGCGGTCGCGCTGCTGCTCGCGGCCGCGCTCCCCGTGCTCTCGCTGAAGAGCGGCACGGCGGGGATCAGCACGCTGCCGGACCGCTTCGAGTCGAAGCAGGGCTTCCTCTTGCTGAACGAGGAGTTCCCCGGGCAGACGATCGACCCGGTGCGGATCGTCGTCGAGGGCGACACCGCCTCGCCCGGCGTGCAGACGGCCGTCACGCGCCTGGAGGACGGGCTCGCCGAGCGCGACATCTTCGGGCCGCCGCGGACGGAGACGAGCCCGGACGGCGCGATCGTCGTCCTCACCGTCCCGGTCGCCGGCGACTCCGTCTCACCCGCGGCGGTGGCGGCCGTGCGCCAGCTCCGTGCAGACGTCGTCCCCGCCGCGCTCGAAGGCTCCGGCGCCGAGGGGTTCGTCGGCGGGGCGACCGCGGAGGACATCGACTACTACGACGTCATGGACGCCTGGCTCCCGATCGTGTTCGTGTTCGTGCTGGGCCTCAGCTTCGTCCTGCTGACGATCGCCTTCCGCTCGATCGTCGTTCCCGCGACGGCCATCGCCATGAACCTGCTCGCGGTCGGCGCCGCCTACGGGCTGCTCGTGCTCGTCTTCGTCAAGGGCGTCGGGAACGAGCTCTTCGGCTTCCAGCAGGTCGCCATCGTCGAGGCCTGGGTACCGCTCTTCCTCTTCGCCGTCCTCTTCGGGCTCTCGATGGACTACCAGGTCTTCCTGCTCAGCCGCATCCGCGAGCGCTACGCGGAGACCGGGTCGACCGACGACGCGATCGCGTTCGGGGTCGGCTCGACCGCGCGCCTCATCACCGGGGCCGCGCTGATCATCATCGCCGTCTTCGCCGGCTTCGCCCGCGGCGACCTCGTCATGTTCCAGCAGATGGGCTTCGGCATCGCCGTCGCCCTCTTCATCGACGCGACGATCATCCGCTCGGTGATCGTGCCGGCGACGATGAAGCTCCTCGGCCGCTGGAACTGGTTCCTGCCCTCGTGGCTCGCGTGGCTGCCCGACGTCCACGTGGAAGGCCACGAGGAGGAGCTCCAGCCGCGCCGCGCTACCTGACGATCGGCGCCGCCGCCCTCGCGCTCTGGGTGGTGGCGGCCTCCGGAGAGGTGCTGACCGGGATCCTGCCTGCGGTCGTGGTCCTCGTCCTCGCCGTCGCCGACTACGCGCTCTGGGAGCGGCGCAACCGGCCGTGGCACGACTGGACGGTGATCCTGCTCGTTCTCCCGGCGATCCTGGCGGCGGTCTGGATCTGCGTCGGCGGCCTCGTCACCGGGGTCGAGCGCTCCGACGAGGCTCGGCTCCTCCTCGAGGTCGGGCCCGGGGTCGCGCTGACCGGCCTCCTCTGCACGCTCATCTCCTACCACGGGCGCCATCACCCGCTGGATGGGCGCTAGACGGTCTCGCGCGGGCTGCGGAAGCGCCGGAGCCTGAGCGAGTTCGAGACCACGAAAAGGCTCGAGCCCGCCATGGCGGCCGCCGCGACCATCGGGTTCAGGAGGCCCGCGATCGCGAGCGGGATGGCTGCGACGTTGTAGGCGAAGGCCCAGAAGAGGTTGACCTTGATCGTGCCGAGCACGCGGCGGGAGAGCCGGATCGCGTCCGGTGCCGCCCGCAGGTCGCCGGAGACGAGAGTCAGGTCGCCCGCCTCGATGGCGACGTCGGCGCCGGTGCCGATGGCGATGCCGAGGTCGGCCTGCGCGAGCGCCGGCGCATCGTTGACCCCGTCGCCCACGACCGCGACGACCTCGCCCGCGGCCTGCAGGCGGCGCACCTCGGCCGCCTTGTCGGCGGGAAAGACCTCGGCGAGTATGCGGTCGATCCCGACCTCGGCGGCGACGGCCCGCGCGGTCTCCTCCCGATCGCCGGTCAGGAGCACGGGCGTCAGCCCCAGCTCTTTGAGCTCCCGCACGCCCTCGGCGCTCGTAGGCTTGACTGCGTCGGCGACGACGAGGGTCGCGCGCGGCTCGCCGTCCCACGAGACGGAGATCCCCGCCGCGCCTCGCCCGACCTCGACGACCCGGCCTTCGACCCGTCCGACCACCCCGATGCCGGGGCGGCTCTCGAACTCCTCGACGGGTGGCAGCACGCCGAGCTCCGCTCGCGCTGCGGCGGCCACGGCCCTCGCGATCGGGTGCTCGCCGGCGTCCTCGACCGCGCCGGCCAGGCGCAGGACGTCGGCCCTGACGGCGCCGTTCACCGGCAGCACCTCGACGAGCTCCATGCGGCCCTCGGTGACGGTGCCGGTCTTGTCCAGCAAGACCGTGGTCACGCGCCGCGTCTGCTCGAGGACCTCGGGGCCCTTGATGACGATCCCGAGCTGAGCGCCGCGGCCCGTGCCGACCATGAGCGCGGTGGGCGTGGCGAGCCCGAGCGCACAGGGGCAGGCGATGATGAGGACGGCGACGGCCGCCGTGAATGCCTCCGAGGCGTCGCCGTCGAGGACGAGCCAGCCGACGAGCGTCGCGAGCGACAGCGCGATCACGACCGGGACGAAGACGGCCGAGACCCGGTCGGCGAGCCGCTGGACGGGCGCCTTCCCCGCCTGCGCTTCGGCGACAAGCCTGGCGATCTGGGACAGGGCGGTGTCCGCGCCGACGCGCGTGGCGCGGACGACGAGCCTGCCCGACGCGTTGACGGTCGCGCCGGCCACCTCGTCCCCGGGGCCGACGTCCACCGGGACTGGCTCGCCGGTGAGCAGCGACTGGTCGATCGCCGAGCGGCCCTCGACCACGACGCCGTCGGTCGCGATCTTCTCGCCGGGACGGACGACAAACAGGTCGCCGACGGCGAGCTCCTCGAGCGGGACCGCGACCTCGGCGCCGTCGTGGAGCACGTGCGCCTCCTTTGCTCCCAGCTCGAGCAGCGCCCGCAGAGCGGCGCCGGAGCGGCGGCGCGCGCGGGACTCGAGCCAGCGTCCGAGGAGGATGAGCGTCGTGATCACGCTCGCGACCTCGAAGTACACCTCGGCGTCGTCCAGGACGAGCAAGGCGACGACCGACCAGGCGTAGGCGGCGGTCGTCCCCAGCGAGATGAGGGTGTCCATCGTGGCGCCCCCGTGGCGCAGGCTCTTGAGGGCTGCGCGATGGAAGGGCCAGCCCGCCCAGGCCCAGACCGGGGTGGCCAGAGCGAGCGCGACCCATTCCCAACCGTCGAACCCGAGCGGGGGCACCATCGCGATCAGCGCGACGGGGACCGTGAGCGCCGCCGCGACGACCAGGCGCAGGCCGAGCCGGTCGCCGGGCCCGCTCTCGGTGCGGGTGAGCGAGGCGCTGTAGCCGGCTCCTTCGACCGCTCGGAAGAGATCGTCGACGGCGACGTCGTCCTCGTAGCGGACGGCCGCCCGCTCGGTCGCGTAGTTGACGGTCGCGTCCACGCCGTCGAGCTTGTTGAGCGCCCGTTCGATCCGCGCGGCGCACGCGGCGCAGGTCATGCCCTCGAGCTCGAGCTGCAGGGTCGTCATGACCTTCTCACTATACCCCCTAGGGGTTTAGCTCGAAGTCGTCGTGGACGCCGCCCCAGCGTCCGATCGCGCGCACGCGGAGCGAATCCGCGTCAGCGTGGATGTAGAGCCAGCCGCGAGCCTTGCGGGCGGCGACCCGGTGCGGGAACCAGCCGGGGCAGCCGCGGAGCGAATAGAGCTCGGCCCCTCCGCCTCCGTGCGAGACGTACGTGACGCCGTGGCGCGCCGCGAAGCGCTGGTAGTTGTGGTCGTGCCCGGCCAGGACGAGGTCGACGCCGTTGCGCTCGAAGATGGGAACGAGGCGTTGCCGGACGCCCGCGTCGCCGAGGTAGCCGCCGCAGCTGTAGGCGGGGTGGTGCATGGCGACGACCGTCCACGGCGCGTCCGAGGCCGCGAGGGCGGCGTCGAGCCAGCGGAGCTGCGCGTCGCCGAGCCCGGTCGAGTCGACGAGGAAGAGGCCGATGTCGCCCACCCGGCGCTGATAGAAGCGGCGAGGCATGCCGAGAAGCCCGAACTCGTAGCGGCCGCGATCGACGCGGACGTCGTGGTTGCCGAGCGTGCCGGCGACGAGGATCCCGTCGGCGAACGCCCAGCCGAAGGAGTCGCGCCAGTTCGAGCGGAACGCGGCCGGGCGCTCGGTGTAGTCGTTGTCGCCGAGCGTCACGAGAGCGTCGACCTGCCGGGCGGCCGCGAAGCGCTCGACGGCGGCGCCGGTCAGGCGCTCCGAGCGCCCCCCGACGCCGAAGTCGCCGATGGCGAGCACGCCGGTGTCGGCCGCCGCGGGCGCCGCCGCGAGCAGCGTCGACCCGGCGAGGGCGAGCGCGCAAATGTGACCGGCGTGTGTCCGAATGGTGAACCTGTACCATCCTGCGCGGCTTGAAGCTGTCGCTCGTTCCCCGGACGTCCGAGTTCTACGACCTGTTCACGAAGGCGGGCGCGAACGCGCTCGAAGCCGCGCGGCTGGTCGAACGGCGCTTCCGAGAGTACCCGAGCTCGTCGGTCATCCAGGCTGAGGTGAAGGCGGCTGAGCACGAGGGCGACGCGATCACGCGCGACCTGATCCAGCTCCTGAACACGCAGTACATCACCCCGTTCGACCGGGAGGACATCTACCAGCTCGCGACGAGCGTCGACGACGTCGTCGACCACATGGACGAGGCTTCCGACCTGCTCGAGCTCTACGGCGTCGAGTCGCCGACCCGTCAGGCGATCGAGCAGTGCCGCATCCTCGTCGGCGCCGCCGAGCATCTCGCGCTGGCTTTGGCCGGGCTGAAGACCCTCCAGGGCGTCCAGAAGGAGCTCGTGGCGCTCAAGGAGCTCGAGGACGAAGGCGACCGCGTCGTGCGTGACGCGATCGCCGACCTCTTCCGCGACCCGCGGATCGACCCGCTCATCGTCATCCGCTGGAAGGACATCTTCGAGGCGCTCGAGGACGCGCTCGACGCCTGTGAGACGGCGGCCAACGTGATCGGCAACATCTTCGTCAAGAACGTCTAGGGGCCTCCGTGGAGGACCTGACCCTCGTCGCCGTCGTCGCTACTGCCCTCTTCTTCGACTTCACGAACGGATTCCACGACACGGCGAACTCGATCGCCACGAGCGTCTCGACGCGGGCGCTGTCGCCGCGGCTCGCGGTCATCAGCGCAGCGATCCTCAACGTCGCCGGCGCGTTCGTCTCCTTCAAGGTCGCCGCGACCATCGCGACGGGGATCGTGGATCCGGCCGTCATCACACTCGACGTCGTCCTCGCCGGCCTCGTCGGCGCGATCACGTGGAACCTGATCACGTGGTACCTGGGCCTGCCCTCGAGCTCGAGCCACGCCCTCATCGGCGGCATGGTCGGCTCGGCCATCGCGGCGAGCGGCTTCGCGGTCGTCCAGTGGCAGAGCCTCGTCGACAAGGTGTTGATCCCGTCACTCCTGGCGCCGTTCCTCGGCATCGTCGGCGCCGCGGCGCTGATGGTCGCGCTCATGTGGATCGTGCGCCGGCGTGCCCCGGGCCTCGTCAACCGCGTCTTCCGGCGGCTGCAGCTGATCTCGGGCGGCTTCGTCGCCTTCACGCACGGGACGAACGACGCCCAGAAGACGATGGGGATCATCGCCCTCGCGCTGGTCGCCTCCGGGCACCTCAGCGCCGACTTCGACCGGCCGCCCATCTGGGTGATCGTCAGCGCTGCGCTCGCCATGGGCCTCGGCACCTACGCCGGCGGCTGGCGGATCATCAAGACGCTGGGCACGCGAATCGCCAAGCTCGACCCGCCGCGCGGCTTCGCCGCCCAGACCACCACGGCGGCCATCCTGTGGACGACCGCCCACTACGGCTTCCCCGTCTCGACCACCCACACGATCTCCGGCTCGGTCCTCGGCGCCGGGGCCACCCGCCGCCTCAACGCCGTCCGCTGGGGCGTGGCCGGGAACATCCTCCTCGCGTGGGTCATGACCCTCCCGGCCGCGGCCCTCGTGGGCGCGGGCATGGAGCGCATCACGCGCATGCCGGCCGGGGACGCGGTCGTCTTCGGGATCGCGGCGGTGATCGCCGCCGGCTTCTTCGGCGCGGCGCGGGCGCGCCAGACCCGCCGAGTCACGCTCGCCGAGGCCTAGCCGCTAGCTGAGGTCGCGCGGCGTCGTGCCGTCGTGGTGCGACGCGTCCGTGAACTCGCGGAACTCGCCGCTGACGAGGAACGCAGTCTGCTCGCCGATGTCCACGGCATGGTCGCCGATCCGCTCGAGGCAGCGGGAGACGATGATCATCCGCAGCCCCCATTCGCGGAGCGCCGGGTCGCCGCCGAGGGAGAGGACGTGGCCGACGACGCGCCGGTTGGCCCGGTCGATCAGCTCATCGAGGTCGACGAGAGTCTCGGCGCGCGCCGCGTTGCGGTCGGAGAAGGAGTCGAGCGCGACCCGAATCATCTCCTCGGCGCGCTGCCCCATCTCCTCGAACCCCTCGAGGATCGTCTGTTCATGCGGCGCGTCCTGGACGAGCTTCGTCAGCTTGGCGATCGTGACGCAGTAGTCCGCCATGCGCTCGAGGTGGAGGTTGTTGTGGAGGATGGCGAGCACGAGCCGGAGGTCGACGGCCACCGGGGTCTGCCGGGCGAGGAGCGACTGGATCCCTTCTTCGATGCCGAGGTAGGTCTCGTCCACCTCGTCGTCGAAGGCGATCACCTCGTCTGCGAGCTCAACGTCGGATTGGAGGAGGGCGTTTAGCGCGCCGCGGAGCGCGCGGAGGACGTGCGCCCCCTCCTCCTGCAGCGAGGCCTCGAGCTGGTCGAGCTCCTCCTGGAGGGTGACCCTCATCCGAACCTCCCGGTGACGTAGTCCTCCGTCCGCTTGTCGGAGGGGTTGGTGAAGATCGTCGGCGTCTGGTCGTACTCGACGAGGATGCCCGTGCGCCGGTCCTGCTCCTCGTCGACCTCGACGCTGAAGAAGGCGGTCATGTCGGCGACGCGTGCGGCCTGCTGCATGTTGTGCGTGACGATCACGATCGTGTACTCGCGCTTGAGCGCGTGCATGAGGTCCTCGATCGCCGTCGTCGAGATCGGGTCGAGGGCGGAGGCCGGCTCGTCCATGAGCAGCACGTCGGGCTCGACGGCGAGGCAGCGCGCGATGCAGAGGCGCTGCTGCTGCCCGCCCGAGAGGCTGTAGGCGCTCGCCTTCAGTCGAGTCTTTACCTCGTCCCAGAGCGCCGCGTGCCGGAGCGCGCGCTCCACGCGCTCGTCGAGGTTCTTCTTCCAGCCGAGGATGCGCGGGCCGAAGGCGACGTTGTCGTAGATCGACTTCGGGAAGGGATTCGGCTTCTGGAAGACCATGCCGATGCGCTTCCGCACCTCGACCGAGTCGACCTCGGGCCCGTAGAGATCGGTGCCGTGGTAGAGGATCGTCCCCTCGACCGAGGCGCTCGGGATCAGGTCGTTCATGCGATTGAAGCAACGGATGAACGTGCTCTTGCCGCACCCGGAGGGGCCGATGAAGGCCGTGACGTAATTCCTGTAGATCTCGAGCGAGACGTTCTTCAGCGCGGGGACGCCGCCGTAGGCGACGGTGAGGCCCTCGACGTCGAAGAGCACCTCGCGCTTCGCCGAGCTCGTCTCGCGGGTCCGCTCTTCGAGCAGCTTCTCGTCCATGCCGGGGATCTTCGCAGGTGCGGCAGAAGCGCTTTCCATGTCGGACATCACCACCTTCTCTGGTAGTGGTTTCGGAGCCAGATCGCGAAGGCGTTCATGGTCAGGAGGATTACAAGAAGCACGATGATTCCGGCAGCGGCGAGGAGGCGGAATTCCTCCTGCGGCCGCCCGACCCACTGGTAGATCTGGATCGGGAGCGCGGTGAACGACCCGAGCAGGGTCGGGTCCACCGCGACGAACGTGAGGGCGCCGACGAGCAGGAGCGGGGCCGTCTCGCCGATCGCGCGGGCGAGCGCGAGGATCGAGCCCGTGGCAATGCCGGGAATCGAGGCAGGGAGGACCTGGCGCCAGACCACCTGCCACTGGGTCGCACCGAGCGCGTAGGCGCCCTGGCGGATCGAGTCGGGGACGGCACGGATCGCCTCCCGGCTCGAGACGATCACCGTCGGGAGCACGAGCAGGGTCAGGATCAGCGCGCCGGCGAGGAGGACTCGCCCGAGGCCGATGCCGCGGACGAGGAACGCGAGGCCCAGGATCCCGTAGACGATCGAGGGCACCGCGGCGAGGTTCTGGATGTTGATCTCGAGCAGGCGGTTGTACCAGCGCTCGCGATTCGCGTACTCCTCGAGGTAGAGCGCCGTCCCGACGCCGATGGGAACGACGAACAGGAGCAGGAGGACCATCATGTAGATCGTCCCGCGAATGGCGGGTCCGGCCCCGGCCTTGTTCGGGTCGGAGGAGTTCGGCTCGTTGAGCAGCGTCCAGTCGACGTAGCCGATGCCCTTCCGGAACACGTCGATGAGCAGGGCAGCGAGCGCGATGAATCCGATCGTCACCGCGACGAGGAGCAGGACGTAGAAGGCGGCCCCGCGGATCCGGGTGCCCGGGGATCGGCTTCCCAGTGCCTCTGGAACGCTCATTCGTAGATCTGCCTGAACTTCCGCACGAGTCGGATCGCGACCATGTTCATGACGAACGTGATGACGAAGAGCGTGAGGCCGACCGCGAAGATCGTCTTGTACTCGATCGAGCCCGTGGCGACGTCGCCGATGCCGGTCGCGCCGATGAATGCGGTCATCGTCTGGGCCTGCTCGCGCGGATCGAAGGCGATCTGGGCGATCCCTCCGGCGGCGATGAGGACGATCATCGTCTCACCGACTGCCCGCGAGATCGCGAGGACGAAGCTCGCGACGATTCCGGAGATCGCGGCCGGGACGACGATCCTGGTCGAGACCTGGAGGCGCGTGCCCCCGAGCGCGTAGGCGCCGTCGCGGAGCTCCTGCGGCACGGCCGCCATGGCGTCCTCGGAGATGGATGCCACGACTGGGATGAGCAGGATCCCGACCGCGAGTCCGGCTGCGAGGACGTTGAACACGCCGACGTCGAGGCCGAGGTCCTGGAGGTTGGGCGTCAGGAACGTCAGGGCGAAGAATCCGAGGACGACCGTCGGGATCCCGGCGAGCGTCTCGAGCGCCGGCTTGATGATGTTGCGGACGCGCGGACTCGCATACTCGCTCATGTAGATCGCGGCTCCGAGCCCACAGGGCAGGCAGACGACACACGCCCAGAAGGTCACGACGAGAGTTCCCACGAGGAGCGGTTGGACGCCGTACGACGCGGGCGAGAAGAGCGGCGCCCAGCGGTCGCCTGAGAAGAAGTCGAGGATGGAGACTTCGTTGAAGAACTCCAACGTGGGGACGACCAGCGCGATGATGATCCCGACCGTCGTCGCGACCGAGACCAAGGCGCAAAGGCCGAGCAGGATCTTGACCACCAGCTCGCCCCAGCGCCGACCCTCGGCGCGCAGCCGGACGGGGCCCGGCTGCGCGCCTGCGGTCAGATCGGTTGCCGCCACGGTTCGGGCTAGCCCTCCTGCGTGGCGAGCTTCGAGAGGTTCTCGTCGATCACGTCCTGCGTGATGGGGATGAACTGCGCCCCTTCGGCGAGGCTCACGACGTTGTTGAGGTAGTAGTCGACGAAGCCCTTTACCTGCGGCTGCCCGGTGATGGACTCGTCCTTGACGTAGATGAACAACGGGCGGGAGAGCGGCGTGTAGGAGCCGTCCTGGGCCGTCTCGGCGCTCGGAGCCACGCAGCCGTCGCCGCCGTCGACCTCGACGGCCTTGAGCGTGTCCGTGTTCTCCTCGTAGTACGTGTACCCGAGGTAGCCGAGCGCGCCCTTCTCGCCGGCGACCGCCTGCACGATGACGTTGTCGTCCTCGCTGGCGTTGTAGTCGGCGCGGCTCGCGCCCTCCTCGCCGTTGATCTCGGCGGTGAAGTAGTCGAACGTGCCGGAGTCGGTGCCCGGACCGGAGAGTGTCAGCGGCTCGTCCGGGAAGCTCGGGTCGATCTGGTTCCAGTTGTCGATCTTGCCCTCGGCGCCGGGCTCCCACATCTTCATGAGCTGCTCGACCGTGAGGCACGTGACCCAGTCGTTCTCGGTATTGACGATGACCGTCAGGGCGTCGATCGCGACCGTGTAGTCCACGTAGGTGATGCCTGCGTCCGCGCAGAGCGGCGCTTCCTCGTCGTCCTTGATCGGGCGCGAGGCGTCGGAGATGTCGGTCTCGCCCGCGCAGAACCGCTCGAACCCGCCGCCGGTGCCGGAGATGCCGACCTCGACGTTGACGCCGGGCTGCTCTTCGCGGTAGGCCTCGGCGGCCGCCGTGGTCAGCGGGCCAACCGTGCTCGAGCCGTCGGCGATGACATCGCCCGAGAGCTCTTCGGCTGTCGTGGTGTCCTCACTGGCGGAGGTGTTCGTGTCGGATCCCGCGTCGCCCTCGTCGTCGCCCCGGCCACACCCGGCCGCGCCGAGCGCCAGGACCGCAAGCGCCAGCAGGAGGAGTACAAGCCTCGAGAAGGGACGATTACCCACGGTTCTCCTTTCGACAGGTTGCATCGAGGCGAGTGTCGCCCTGGCCTGGCGCCGAGTGGGCTGAAAGGCTGTAAACGACTGGTGAAGAGGTGGTGAAGCGATCGCGCCGCGGCGACCGAAGGGCGCTGGCGAAGGCGCCACTGCAGGTTGTCCTAGAGTCCCTGGATGAGCTTGAGGCTGCGAACGGCCGTTGCGAAGGCGGCCGCGATAGGCGCGCTGCCGTCTGACACTCCGGACGAGCGGCTGCGCAAGTCGGCCCTCGTCCTGTCTTCGCTGCTGATCACCGCCCTCTCGTTCATCTGGGTCGGGACGTATGCCGCCTTAGGGCTCTGGCGCTCCGCGCTGATCCCGCTGGCCTACCAGCTCGCGTCCCTCATCGGACTCGTGTTCCTAGCCAGGACGAAGCGCTATGGCGTCTTCTGTGCGAGCCAGGTCACGATGATGCTTCTTCTCCCGTTCCTCCTGCAGTGGAGCCTCGGCGGATTCGTCCAATCGGGCGCCGTTGCCCTCTGGGCGTTTGTCGCTCCTCTCAGCGCCCTCGTCTTCTACGGGCCTCGTGGGGCGATCTCCTGGTTCGGAGCGTTTCTCGGCCTCGTCGTCCTCTCCGCCGCAATCGACGGCGTCTTGCCGCAACCGGCTGAGGACATTCCAACCTGGCTTGTTGTCGCCTTCTTCACGTTGAACATCCTCGGACCGTCGATCACGACGTTCGCGCTACTCGAGCACTTCGTCCGCTCCCGCGACCGTGCGCACCGCCTGCTGGCTGCGGAGCAGGAGCGGTCCGAGACTCTGCTTCTGAGCATCTTCCCGCGCCCAATCGCCGAGCGGCTCAAGCTTTCGCAGGAGGTCATCGCGGAGCGATCTGACGAGGTATCCGTCCTCTTCGCCGACATCACCGGCTTTACGCCTGCCGCAGAACGCCTGCCCGCAGAAGATGTCGTGTTCCTTCTGAACGACGTCTTCTCGGCCTTCGATGATCTCGTAGCGGCTCACGGTCTCGAGAAGATCAAGACGATCGGCGACGGCTATCTGGCCGCCGCCGGGATTCCGACGCCGCGGCCTGACCACGCCGAGGCGGCCGCGCGACTGGCGCTCGCCATGCGCGAGGCGCTCGCAGAGGTTCCGGCCGCCTCCGGCTTGAGCCTTCGCGTGGGAATCGACTCGGGACCGGTTGTCGCCGGGGTGATCGGGCGTACGAAGTTCGGCTACGACCTGTGGGGCGATACCGTCAACACGGCGAGCCGGATGGAGTCTCACGCCCCGCCCGGTGCGATCCAGGTGACCGAGCGAACGTATCGCCGGCTCGAACAGGGCTTCATCTTCGAGCCGCGCACGAACGTCTTCGTCAAGGGTAAGGGCGAGATGACAACGCACATCCTCCTCGGGGAACGGCCTCAACCCTCCGCTGCCCCGGACAGGGGCTACGCGAAGGCGAGCTCGGCTGGGCCAGACCAGCTCTGACCGCGACCAGCACGCGGGCATCTGTCGAACCGTACAGTGCAACGGCGCCGAGGACGCTCGGCCGGGTCGGCGACGATGCGGATGTCGACGCCCGGGAGCGCGCGGACGAGCCGCTTGACGAGCGAGCTCTTAGCACCTCCTCGCTGCGCCGGCTGTCCGGCGTGCCGATGAAGACGTACGTCGAGCCGCGATCGGAGGCGACCGCGCGGACGGCCTCCACGAAGTCCTCCGACTCCTCCTCGAGGAAGTGCGCGCCGAACACGACCCCGAGCCGGCGCAGCGCCGCCAGCTGCTCTCGCTGCGCCTCGGTGAGGCGCCGGTCCGGCCGCCGCACCCAGAGGACGTCGAGCTCGGCGCCGAGGCGCTGTGACGAGCGCCAGGCGCGGCGCATCAGGCGCTGGGAGCGCTCCTGCGGCGTGATGAGCGCGAGGATCCGCTCGGCGACGGGTTTCTCGCCCGTCGGGTCGAGGACGGTCGGATGACGGCGGGCCTCGACGTCCTCGGCCACCTCCCGAAGCGCCAGCTCGCGCAGGGCGGCGAGGTTCTCGTGCTTGAAGAACTTGAGGAGCGCGTGCTCGACCTGGTGTCCCGGGTAGACCTTGCCCGCCCGGAGCCGCAGCTGCAGTTCCTCCGGCGTCAGGTCGACGAGCACGACCTGGTCGGCGTCGTCCAGCACGCGGTCCGGGAAGGTCTCGCGCACGCGGATCGCCCGTCAGCTCGTAGCACGAGGTCGTTCAGGCTCTCGAGATGCTGGACGTTGACCGTCGAGATGACGTCGATGCCGGCATCGAGGATCTCCTCGATGTCCTCGTAGCGCTTCGCGTTCCGCGAGCCGGGCGCGTTCGTGTGCGCCAGCTCGTCGACGAGGGCGAGCTGCGGGGCGCGGCGGACGACGGCGTCGGTGTCGAGCTCCTCCACGCGTCGAGCTCGCCTTGCTCGCGCCTGCCGGCGGGGGACGACCTCCAGCCCCTCGGCCTGCGCGGCGGTCTCGGGCCGGGCGTGAGGCTCGAGATAGCCGATGACGACGTCGGTGCCCTCGGCCTTCGCCTGCTGGCCCTCCTGGAGCATCCGGTAGGTCTTCCCGACGCCCGGCCGTTGGCTCCGAGAAGGATGCGGTAGCGGCCGCGCACCCCCGGAATCTACGCGCCGAGGAGGTTGTGAACCACCAGGTCGATCAGCTTGATGCCGACGAACGGGCAGGATCACGCCGCCGAGCCCGTAGATGAGCAGGTTGCGGCGCAGCAGGGCGGTCGCGCCGATGGCGCGGTAGCGCACGCCGTGGAGCGCGAGCGGGACGAGCGCGGGGATGACGAGCGCGTTGAAGATGATCGCCGAGAGGATGGCGCTCTGCGGCGAGCCGAGGTCCATGATGTTCAAGGTGTCGAGCGGGCCCGCTGCCGCCGCCGACGGCGTAGGTCGTCGACGAAGATCGCCGGGATGATGGCGAAGTACTTGGCGACGTCGTTGGCGATCGAGAAGGTCGTGAGCGCGCCGCGCGTGATCAGCTGCTGCTTCGCCGACCTCGACGATCTCGATCAGCTTCGTCGGGTTCGAGTCGAGGTCGACCATGTTCCCGGCCTCCTTTGCCGCCTGCGTGCCGGTGTTCATCGCGACTCCGACGTCGGACTGGGCGAGCGCCGGAGCGTCGTTCGTGCCGTCTCCGGTCATGGCCACGAGCCGGCCCTTGGCCTGCTCGTCCTTGATCAGCTCCATCTTCCGCTCCGGCGTCGCCTCGGCGAGGAAGTCGTCGACGCCGGCCTCGCGCGGCGATGACCGCGGCGGTCACCGGGTTGTCGCCGGTGATCATGATCGAGCGGATGCCCATGCGGCGGAGCTCGACGAAGCGCTCCTCCATGCCGCCCTTGACGATGTCCTTCAGGTGGATCGCGCCGAGCGCCCAGTTGTCCTTGGCGACGACGAGCGGCGTCCCGCCGTCCTCGGCGATGCGCTGTACCACCGCGTCGAGCTCGGCGGGCACGCGGCCGCCGTTCGACTCGACGAACGCCTTGACGGCGTCGGGAGCGCCCTTGCGGATCTGATGCCCGTTCAGGTCGACGCCGCTCATGCGCGTCGTCGCCGTGAAGGGAATGAACTCCGCCTCGACCTCCGCGAGCGTCGCGCTCCGCGGATTCCGTACTGCTCCTTCGCCAGCACGACGATCGACCGGCCCTCGGGCGTCTCGTCGGCGAGCGAGGCGAGCTGGGCGGTGTCGGCGAGCTCGTCTCGTCGACCCCGTCGGCGGCGATGAGCTCGCTGGCCTGCCGGTTGCCGAGCGTGATCGTGCCGGTCTTGTCGAGGAGCAGGACGTCGACGTCGCCGGCGGCCTCGACCGCCCGCCCGGACATAGCGAGGACGTTCCGGCTGGACGAGCCGATCCATGCCGGCGATGCCGATCGCCGACAGCAGGCCGCCGATCGTCGTCGGGATCAGCGCGACGAGCAGCGCGATGAGACGGTGCATGGAGATGTCGCGTGCCCGGCGTAGAGCGGCGTACGGGTAGCAGCGTCACGACGGCGACGAGGAATGTGATCGTCAGGCCGGCGAGGAGGATGTTGAGCGCGATCTCGTTCGGGGTCTTGCGCCGCTCGGCGCCCTCGACGAGGGCGATCATGCGATCGAGGAAGGAGTGGCCCGGCTCCTGGGTCACCTCGATGACGAGCCGATCGGAGAGGAGGCGCGTGCCGCCGGTGACACCCGGAGCGGTCGCCGCCGGCCTCGCGGATCACGGGCGCGGACTCGCCGGTGATCGCCGACTCGTCGACCGAGCCGACGCCTTCGACGATCTCGCCGTCCGCCGGGATGATCTCGCCTGCGGAGACGACGACGAGGTCGCCGCGGCCGCAGGTCGGGCGCAGGCACGTCCTCGAGCGCCGCCGTCGGCAAGCCGCCGATGCGCGACCGTCGTCGTCCGGGTCGCGCGGAGCGCCTTGGCCTGCGCCTTGCCGCGGCCCTCGGCCATCGCCTCCGCGAAGTTGGCGAACAGGACGGTGAGCCAGAGCCAGAACGCGATGCTCGCGCTGAACCACAGCGGCTCCTGGCCCGGCTCGTTCCGCACGGCGTCGATGCAGGAAGATCGCCGTGACGATGATGCTGCCGAGCTCGACGATGAAGATGACGGGGTTGCGGAAGAGCGTCCGGGGGTCGAGCTTGCGGAAGGAGTCGCGGATCGCGCTAAAGACGATCTCGCGCGTGAAGAGGCTGCTCGCTGCGGGTGGTCATCTGGCCGCTCTCCTGGTCCAGCGCGAGATTGAGCTCGAGCACGTTGACGCCGGGCTCGCCGAAAAAGCCGAGCGAGCGGCCGTCGGTCGCGTCGTCGATCAGCTCGCGAATTCGCTC
The DNA here is from genome assembly GCA_963811635.1 of uncultured Actinomycetes bacterium. GTDB lineage: Bacteria > Actinomycetota > Thermoleophilia > Gaiellales > Gaiellaceae > JAIBJN01. The sequence continues at coordinate 56,606 of CAWESB010000007.1, read as the reverse complement.
GAGCGGAAGGCCGCGCACTTCGGCGACGCGCGCTCGCCTGGAGCTCGCGCGTACGCCGGGGAGATGTGCGGGTCGATGCCCGGAGCCGGAGGTCGTGACCGCGTCGACAGGAATGTCGCCGACCTCGAGCCCCGGGTTGTAGGGTGCCTCGAGGGTCGAGGATCGCCTGCGCCTGCGCGTCCACCGCAGTCGGCGAGGTCCGGGTTCGTCGGGCCGAGGTTGGCGAAGCTTGTCCCGGCCGCGTTGTAGTCGACGGCGCGAGGGCCGCGGATGGAAGTACTCCGGCTTCGCGAACGCCTGCGCGGCGAGGCGCGAGCCGACGACCTGGCCGTCGCGCTCGACGAGGCTGCCGTCGGCCTTCTCCGGGAACGTGACCTGGGCGAAGCCGGTCATGATCGCCGGGTAGGCAAAGCCGAAAACGGCGGTGAAGACGACCGACCGCGATCACGGAGCGAGACGAGCGATCGCGCATCAGGAGAGCGCCTCGACGATCGGGCCGAGCGCCAGGGCCGAGAAGATCATGAGGCGGCGGTCAGCACGATCACGCCGATCGAGCAGCACCGACGAATGTGGGGCCGTCGGTGCGGAACGTGCCGGCCGAGGCGGGGACGATCTTCTTCGCCGACCAGCGAGCCTGCGAGCGCGAGCGCTGCGACGCAGCGGGGCGAAGCGACCGAGGTAGAGCGCGACCGTGCCGAAGCGCGTCAGAGAAGTCCGTCGCGCCGTAGCCGGCGAAGGCGCTGCCGTTGTTGTTCCCCTGGGAGTCGTAGGCGTAGAACGCCTCCGAGAAGCCGTGCGCGCCGGGGTTGAAGATCGACGCGAGGCCGACGTCGGTGCCGACCGAGACGGCGACCATATCGAGCACCATGGTCGGGACGAAGAGCGCGCCGACGGCGGCGAGCTTCACCTCGCGCGCCTCGATCTTCTTCCCGAGGTACCCGGGCGTCCGCCCGACCATCAGGCCGGCGACGAAGACGGCGACGACGATGTAGAAGATCATCCCGTAGAGGCCGGAGCCGACGCCGCCGAAGTTCACCTCGCCCGATGAACATGTTCACGATGCGGCACAGCTCCGCCGCCGGCCGTGAGCGCGTCGTGCCCGCCGTTGACCGAGCCGTTCGAGGCGTTCGTCGTCGCCACCGCCCAGACGAGCCGTGTTGGCGATGCCGAACCGCACCTCCTTGTCGGCCATGTTCCCGCCGCTCTAACCGTTGCCCGCGGCGAGGTCGACTCCCGAGTGCGCGGAGGACCTGCGAGCCGTGCTGCTCGAGCGGTAGGGCGACTGCCACGCCGATGGCGAACATCGGCGAACATGGCGGCGAAGACGGCGTAGCCCTGCTTCCGGCGCGTAGACCATCTTCCCGAACATGAAGACCAGGCGCCGCCGGGATCAGCAGGATCGAGAGCATCTCGAGGATGTTCGTGAAGCCGTTCGGGTTCTCGAAGGGGACGGCAGAGTTCGAGTTGTAGAAGCCGCCGCCGTTGGTTCCGAGCTGTTTGATGGCGATCTGGCTGGCCACCGGGCCGCGCGCGATCGACTGCTCCGCGCCCTCGAGCGTGGTCGCGGTCGCCTGCCCCGTCGAACGTCTGCGGGACGCCCTGGGAGATGAGCGACGACGGCGAGGACGACCGAGAGCGGGAGCAGGATGTACGACGAGCGAGCGGTAGAGGTCGCTGCCAGAAGTTGCCGAGCATGTTGCTCGACCGGCGAGTGAAGCCTCGAATCACGGCGACGAGGACCACCATGCCGACCGCTGCCGAGACGAAGTTCTGGACGGCGAGGCCGGCCATCTGGCTGAGGTACGACATCGTGTACTCGCCGCCGTAGTACTGCCAGTTCGTGTTCGTGACGAAGCTCGCCGTGGTGTTCAGCGAAATGCGTGAGGGCACGTCGGGCAGCCCGTCCGGGTTGAGGAAGAGCGAGCCCTGAAGCGCTGAGGAGCAGCGTAGAGCAGGAGCGTGAAGACGGCGCGTGAAGATCACGACCGACTTCGCGTAGCTCTTCCAGTCCTGCTCCCGGGCCGGGTCGGTGCGGACGAGCGCGGTAGAAGCCGCGCTCGATCGCTCCGAGCCGAAGCGCCGGAACGCCGTGCCCCCGCCGAGTAGACCCGCGCCATGTAGGGCCGAGCGGCAGCGCCGAGCACGATCAGGACGACCGCGTAGAAGACGATTTGGGCGATCGAGATGGCCGCTCACAGCTTCTCCCCGCGGAAGAGCGCGTAGCCGAGGTACGCGAAGACGGCCAGGGAGATCGCGAGCCCGAAGATCTGTCGCCGCTGTCATCAGACCCGGTCCAGCAGGTAGATGAAGCCGAACGCGACCAGGAGGCACGCGGCGGCGATCGCGAGTGAGGCGAGGTCGACCATCATCGTCCGCCGACGGTGAAGACGAGTGCGTGCGAGAGCTTGCGGAGACGGTTTCGAAGACGACGAGCGCGCAACCGATCGAGGCGACCTCGCCCGCGGTGCTGGAGCAGGATGACGGACGCCTGATGGCGTCCGGCCACCAGGGCGATCGCCTGCGCCGAATCGCTCGCCGTTACGAGCTCGGTCTGGACGAGGACGCCTACGTGCCGGCCAGCGGCAACTGCGTGCTCGAACCGGGCATCCCAAGAAGTCCGGGTGCTCGCGCTCGACGACGCGTTGGGGCGGACGACGCCCACCGCGACGACAGTCCCTCCCAGCCGCCGCGCCAGAGCGACGGCGTCGTCGTCCACCGGGGCGTCGGCCCCGTCCCGTCTAGAGCTACGACCACCTTGGTCACCCCTCAGCCCGTCCCGAGTCCGTGGCGACGAGGATCCAGTCGAGCCTTTGGGTGCCCGCCTCGCTCATTGCACCCAAGCTAGGCCGACGAGACTGAAGCGGGGCGTAAGGGCGAGGCCCGGGAGCTTAACGCCTCAAAAGCGTCGCCGGGACCGACGAGACGATAGCCGGCGCCGGGCTCGGTCAGCAGGTAGCGCGGGCGCGTCGGGTCGGGCTCGAGCTTCCGGCGAAGCTGGGAGATGTAGACGTGCAGGTAGTGGGACTCGGTCTGGTACGCCAGCCCCCAGACCTCGCGCAAGATCGTCTGGTGGGTCAGCAGGCGGCCTTCGTTGCGGGCGAGGAGGGCGAGCAGGGCGAATTCGCGCGGGGTCAGCGAGACGCGCTGGCCGCCTCGCGTGACCGAGCGCTTCTCGAGGTCGATCTCGACGTCTCCGAGCCGCACGACCGGCTCGGCATCCGGAGCGGTTCGCCGCAACGCCGCACGCAGGCGGGCGAGCAGCTCGTCGATCCCGAACGGCTTCGTCACGTAGTCGTCCGCCCCGGCGTCGAGCGCGGCGACCTTCTCCCGCTCCTCCCCGACAGCGGAGAGGATGAGGACGGGGACCTGGGACCACGTTCGCAGCTCCCGGCAGACGTCCGTCCCGCTCCTGTCCGGCAGCACGAGGTCGAGGATGACGGCGTCGGGCGGCTGCAGCGCCGCGCGGGCGAGCGCGTCCTCGCCGGTCGCGACCGCTTCCACCTTGTAGCCGGCGCCGCGCAGCATGGTCTGGAGCGCTTGGAGGATCTGCGGCTCGTCGTCGACGACGAGGACCCGAGGGCCGCTCACGTGTGCGCCTCGACCATGGCCTCGGCGATCGGAAAGGCCAGGGAGAAGGTCGTACCCGACGCGCCGTCGGACACGACCCAGATCCGGCCGCCGTTCGCCTCGGTGAACCCGCGGGCGATCGCGAGCCCGAGACCCGCTCCGGTGCTTCTCTCTCCGCGTTCGAAGGGCTCGAAAACCCGCTCGAGGTCGTCCTGAGGGATGCCGCGTCCCTTGTCGGTGACCGCGAGCACCGCCTCGCCCCGCGTCCAGTGCGATGGTCACCGTGACCGCCTGGCCCGGCGGCGAGTAGCGGAGCGCGTTCTCGAGGAGGTTGACGAGGGCGCGCTCGATCTGCACCGCGTCGACCTCGACCAGTGGGATGTCCTCGCCCAGCTCGACCCGCACGGCCTGCTCGTCCGCCTCCAGCTCCGCGAGCGCCGACGCGACGAGGTCGTCGGTCGCGATCAGCTGGCGGTTGGGCGTGGCCGGGGCCGTCTCGAGTCGTGAGAAGTCGAGGAGGTTCGCGACGAGGCGGTCCAGGCGCTGCGACTCCTTCCGCACCGTCTCGAGCTGGCGGCGGCGATCCTCGGCATCGAGTTGCACCGAGGGCGAGGCGAGGCTCTCTGCGGCCACCCTGATCGCAGTGAGCGGCGAGCGGAGATCGTGGCTGACCGCCCGGAGGATCGTCGTCTTCACCGAGTCGCTGAGTCGTAGCCGCTCCGCCGCCAGAGCCTCGCGCTCCAATTCGGCGCGGTCGAGCGCAACGGCGAGCAGTGAGGTGAACGCCGGGAGGAATCGCTCGACGACCGCTGGGTCGAGGTCGCGCCCGGCCGGGACGAAGAGCGTCCCCACCCCTCGCCCGCCGATCGTGAGCGGGAGGGCCTGCTCGCCCGGGCGCTGCTCGCCGGCGCCGTCGAGCTCGAGCCGGGCCTCGTCCACCCCGAGCAGGCGCGCGACGCCTGCGGCAATGGAGTCGAGCTCGCCGGTGAGGCGCTCACCCTGGAGGAGCGCGATCGAGAGCTCGGCGAGGAGCGCCTCCTCCCGCTCGCGCTGGGCGGCCTCCGCCGCGCGGCGGCGGGCCCCGGTCGCGAGATCGCTGACGACGATCGCCGTGACGAGGTACACGGCCAGCGCGAACCAGTTGGCGCCGTCCTCGAGGTCGAGCGTGTGTCGGGGCGGCAGGAAGAAGAAATTGAAGGCCAGCATGCTCGCCACGGCGACGGCGATCGCGTACGCGCGGCCCCAGAGCGCGGCGACCGGCAGGACGGCAAACACGTAGAGCACGCCGAGGCTCAGGACCGGGACCGCCTCGCGGAAGAGGAAGATCACGCCGGTCACGACCGCCACCGCCGCGGCGCTTCCGAGCAGCGCGGTAGAAGAGCGCGATGCTTTCACGAGCCCGCTCAAACGTCCGGGAAGAAGCAGCGGATCGTCAGGCCCCGCCCGAGCGCGCCGGACGCCTCCACATAACCGCCTGCGGAGGTGACGACGTGCTTCACGATCGCGAGCCCGAGGCCGGTTCCCCGCGAGGCCCGCGCCCGGTCGGTGCGGTAGAAGCGCTCGAACAACCGTGCCGCGTCCTGCTCCGCGACCCCGACGCCGTCGTCGGCGGCCACGAGCTCCACGCCGCCCTCCTCGTGACGCACGGAGAGGAGGAGGCGCGCGCCGGGGCCGGCATGGCGGACGGCGTTCTGCGCGAGGTTCTGGATCACAACCCGGATCATCCTGGGCCTGAGCGGGAGCTCGGCGTCCTCGTCCGCCTCGACCTCGATGGTCACGCCGGCGCGGGCCGCCTGCTCCTCGAGGCTTTCGGCCACCTCGACCACGATCGGGAAGACAGTCGTCGTGCCCAGGCCGACCACCTCGTGCCCGGACTCGAGCTCCGACAGGAAGAGAATGTCGTCGATCAGCTCCCGGATCGTGTCGATCTCCCCCTGCGCCTGCTCGACGAGCTCGATCACGTCCGACCCGGGCAGGGTGGCCATCTCGAGCAGCGCGAGGACGCGCGCGAGCGGTGTGCGCAGCTCGTGGGAGACGGCCGCGGTGAAGCCCGCGCGCAGCTCCTCGTAGGCGGCCATGTCGCCCGAGTCGCGCGCGTAGACGATCGTCTCCTGCCGCCCGTCCACCTCGTAGGGGATCGAGAGCGGCGCTTCGCGCAGGGCTGCGGGGGCGAGCGCGCCCTCCTCCAGCCCGGTGACGAGCTCGCGCGCGCGCCTGCTCGCCGCCACGACCCGCTTGTTCTGGTCGAGGACGACGACGATCTCGCGACTCTCCTCGACGAGCGCGCGCCCCCGCCTCGCCTCGAGGCGAAGCTCCTCCACGCGCGGGTCTTCCCGCGGGCCGTCGCTGCGTCGGAGGAAGCGCCGCACCTCGCCGGGATCGTAGCCCGCTGGTCAAGCGGCCTGATTGCGATCGGGCACACACTGCCCCCGGCTCCCCGCGGCAGGACGGGGAGTTCACCACTTCTTCACCATTTCGCTACCGTTGGGCGACCCCCGCATTGCCGGACGGTGGGCAAAATCGAGGCAGGCATGTCGAAGGTGCTGATCATCGAGGACGACGACGTCATCGCCGAGGGCATGGCACGGCACCTCACCTCGGCGGGCTTCGACCCGCTCTGGGTGAACAAGGGGGAGTCCGGCCTCGCACGGCTGCGCTACGAGCGCCCGGACGTCTGCGTGCTCGACCTGATGCTGCCCGGGATCGACGGCTGGAAATTGATCGAGACGGCGCGCTCCGAGGGAATCGGGACGCCGATCGTCGTCGTCAGCGCGCGCGGCACCGAGCACGACCGCGTGCACGCCCTCGAGATCGGGGCGGACGACTACCTCGTGAAGCCGTTCTCCATGAAAGAGCTTGTCGCGCGCGTGCGCGCGGCGGCTCGTCGCGGCATCCGCGTCCAGGACGAGCGCCGCGGCGAGCCAATCGAGATCGAGGAGCTGAAGGTCGACCCGCTGAACGTGCAGGCGTACGTGTCCGGCGAGAGCGCCGAGCTGACGCCGACCGAGTTCCGACTCCTCTACGCCCTCGCGCTCGAGTACGGGCGCGTCGTCACTCGGGACGAGCTTCTCCAGAAGGTCTGGGGCCGCCGGCTGACGCACCGCGACCGGACCGTCGACGTGTTCGTGCGCAAGATCCGCGACAAGCTCGAGTCGCTCGGGCCCGCGCACACGTTCGTCCAGACGCGCTACGGCGTCGGCTACAAGCTCGAAGCGGTCGCGAAGTAGCGGCCGGCGGCGTCCTCCCCTTAAGATCGCCCGGTGCCGGTGATCGCCAACCACATGTCCCGGGAGCTGCTGAAGGCGGCGCCGGACGAGACGATCGCCGAGGCGGCGCAGCACATGGTCGCCCGCGGCGTCGGCGCGGTGCTCGTCATGGAAGGCGACCGCCTCGAGGGCATCCTCACCGAGCGCGACATCCTCAATGCGGTCGCCGTCGGGCTCACCGAGGGCGCGCGCGTCCGCGACTGGATGACCAGGAGCCCGGAGACGATCGACGCCTCGGACGAGACCGGCCACGCCGCTGCGCTGATGATCCACGGAGGCTTCAGGCACCTGCCCGTCCTCGACGGCGGGACGGTCGCCGGGATCATCTCCATCCGCGACCTGATGCGGGTCACGCTCGACGACTCCACGCCGCGCGGCGTCTAGCCAACCACCTCCACCCAGGAAGTTCACCACTCCGGTTCCCACGGGTCGCGCGTCCGACGGGAGACTCGGGAGGTGCAGTCGAGAATCCTCGGCGATCCGTGGGCGCGGATGCGGACACGTTCCTCCCGGGAGCTCCGCTCGGCTCGGCGTCGCGGCCTTTCCGTGCAGGAGGCCGGCGCCGTCCGCCGTCCCGACCGCAGGCGCCAGTAGCCCCGAGCTCCCATGCGCACGCCCAGGCAGCCCGCCGACCCTCGCAGGCGGGCTGCCGCCTTTTCCCACGACGTTCACCACACCGTTGCCCATTCGCGGGCGGCCGAGCCGGACACTCCGGGCATGGAGAGAGCGTTGCTGTCCGAGCTCCACACCCATACGTCGTGGAGCGATGGCGAGCTTGGGCTCCGCGAGCTCGTCGATCTCTACGGCCGTAACGGCTTCGACGTCCTCTGTGTCACCGATCACGTCATCCGCTCCGACGACCCCTGGCGCGTGCCCGAGTCGTGCGTCCACGAAGGGGCCTTCGCCTCGTACCTCGCCGCGATCGACGCCGAGGCCGAGCGCGCAAGGGCGCTCTACGACCTGCTGGTGCTCCCGGGGGTCGAGCTGACGCACAACCATCTCGACCCCGACCTCGCCGCGCACGCAGTCGCGGTCGGGCTGCGCGAGTTCGTCTCGCCGGACTTCGGCCTGGTCGGCTCCCTGCTGGCCGCGCGGGAGGCCGGAGCGGCCCTGGTCGGCGCCCACCCGCACGGGCCGGACCGCGACCCGGTTCCCGCGCGGACGACGAGGCGGTTCTGGCGGGAGTGGCAGAGCCTTTCGCCGCTCCTCCATCGCGCCGAGCTCTTCAACGGCGCCGACGTCTACAGCTGGGTGGCCGGCTGCGGCGTGCCGGCGATCGCGAGTGGTGACACGCACCGGCGCGAGCAGGTCTCCTCGTGGAAGACGCTGCTCCCGTGCGGGAAGGACGAGGAGGAGATCGTGGCCTTCCTCCGCTCTCCGAGATCTGCCTACCTCGTGCCGTTCCGGGCAGAAACAGCGGTCGAGCCCGCCGCCGCCGCGTAGCGGCCGCGCAGCACGAGGACGAGCGCCCCCAGGCCGGCCGCCGCCGCGAGCGGGACGATCCCGATCCAGGCGAAGGAGAGGCCCTCGGCGACCGCGCCCCCGGCGAGCGGGCCGATCAGGTACCCGACGATCCCGATCTGCGACCAGACGATCATGGCCGTCACGATCCGCTCGGTCTCGACCGCCTCGAAGAGCGCTCCGGCGGACCCGGTCTCGGTCAGGCCGAAGCCGATGCCCGCCACGGCCAGGCTCGCGATCCAGGCCGTAGGCGTCTCCGTGAGGCCGGCGAGCGCGATTCCGGCGACCAGCAGCCCGGTGCCGGCTGCGATCACGGCGCGGGGCGACGCGTAGCCGGCGGCCACGGCGGTGCCGGCGAGCAGGAGGGCCAGGCAGGCGTAGAGACCGCCGATCTGTGCCTGGGACAGCTCCGCGTCGAGATGCAGCGGAAGGACGCCCTCGATGATCCCCAGGCCGATGACGGCGACGAGCCCGGCGGCGCAGGCGAACCAGAAGCCGGGTAGGCGCAGGGCGCTCCAGTCCGAGGCGAACGTGCGCCGCTCGCGTGGCGGCCGCAGCAACGGAAGGGCGAGCAGCCCTGCGAGGACGAGCGCGAGATAGGCGGCGAACGGCCCGCGGATGCCGCCGATCGCGCCGAGGGCCGGCCCGATCAGGCTCCCGGCCGAGTACGCAGCGAGCAGGCGGGACATGCCCAGGTATTCGCGGCCCCGCGACCGCTCGAGGGTCGCGAATGTGACGCCCATCCAGAGGCCGCCCGAGCCGAGCCCCATCAGCGTCCGCGCGGGGAAGAGCACGGCGAGGTCGTCGCTCGCGATGAAGCCGAGGCAGCCGACGGCGACGACCACCAGTCCGCACGCGAGCACCTCCCGCGTTCGGCCCTGTCGGACTCCGGGGCCGGCGAGCGCGAAGCCCACGAGTGCCCCGGCGGGGAACGTCGCGACGAGCGCGCCGATCAGCGCCGGCCCGGCGCCCGTCGCGTCGGAGATCGCCGGTAGCGCGGGCGCGATCACGCTGTAGCCGGCCGCATCGAGCGCGGCCAGCGCCAGGATGACGGGGCCGGCGGCGCCCGTCTCGCTTCTCCATCTCTTCACCGGACCGTAACCCCGCTATGCACCGATCCCGGAGATGATGCACTCTTTACTCATGCGCGCAGCGGCCAAGATCTCCCAGGAAGGCGAGCGACTCCTCAATCGCGAGCTCTCCTGGCTCGAGTTCAACGCCCGCGTGCTCGAGCTCGCAGAGGACCCGACGGTGCCGCTGCTCGAGCGCGTCAAGTTCTGCTCGATCTTCTCCTCGAACCTCGACGAATTCTTCATGGTCCGTGTCGCCGGGCTCATGGGCCTCGAGGCCGCCGGCATCGCCGTGCTCTCGCCTGACGGTCGCACGCCGTCCGCGACGCTCGCCGAGATCCGTGACCGCGTCCTCGCGCTCACCGCCCGCCAGTCGCGCCTCTGGAGCAGGGACCTCGTGCCGGCGTTGGCCGAGGCGGGCATCGCGATCGCGCAGGTGGACGAGTGCTCGGAGAAGGAGCGCGCGGAGCTCGAGCGGCGCTTCGACCGCGAGATCTACCCCGTGCTGACGCCCCTCGCGGTTGGTCCGGGGCAGCCCTTCCCGTACATCTCGGGCCTCTCGAACAGCCTCGCCGTGCTCGTCCGCGACCCGGAGACCGGGGAGGAGCGCTTCGCGCGCGTGAAGGTGCCGGAAGGCCTCCCGCGCTTCCTCGAGGTCGGCAAGCGCAGCGCCTTCGTCCCCCTCGAGGGCGTCATCGCCCACTTCCTCGACTGGCTCTTCCCGCAGATGGAGGTCGTCGAGCGCGCCGTCTTCCGCGTCACCCGCGACGCCGACTTCGAGGTTTCTGACGAGGCCGACGACCTGCTCGAGGCCGTCGAGCTCGAGCTGCGCCGCCGCCGCTTCGGCGATGTCGTCCGGCTCGAGGTCTCGGGCTCGGTCTCGAACCGCATGCTGGGGCGCCTGACCGAGGGCCTGGGGGCGGGCGAGGAGCAGGTCTATCCCATCCGGGGGCCGCTCGACCTCGCCGACCTCTCGCAGCTCGCCGCGCTCGACCGGCCCGACCTCAAGGACGAGGCCTGGGTGCCGAGCACGCCGGCGCGACTCGCCGCCGTGCGCGGAGGCGAGGGCTTCTTCTCGGAGATCCGGCGCGGCGACGTGCTCGTCCACCATCCCTATGACTCCTTCGTGACCACGTTCGAACGCTTCGTGGGCGAGGCCGCGCGCGATCCGGCCGTGATCACGCTCAAGACCACGGTCTACCGCACGAGCGACGATTCCCCGGTCGTGCCCGCGCTCATCGAGGTTGCGGAGGACGGCCGCCAGAGTGTCTGCCTCGTGGAGCTGAAGGCGCGCTTCGACGAGCACCGGAACATCGAGTGGGCGCGGGCGATGGAGCGTGCCGGTGTCCACGTGGTCTACGGCTTCCCCAACCTCAAGATCCACGCGAAGACGACGCTCCTGGTCAGGCGCGAGGGCAACACTCTCCGCCGCTACGTCCACATCGGGACGGGCAACTACCACGCGCTCACGGCGCAGGATCTACGAGGACTTCGGGCTCTTCACCGCTGACGAGGAGATCGCGGCAGACGTCGCCGACCTCTTCAACTACGTCACCGGCTTCGGCCGCCCGCAGGCTTTCCGCAAGCTGCTCGTGGCGCCCTTCAACCTGCGCCGGCGGCTCGTCGAGCAGATCCGCGCGGTCGCCAAGGCGGCCTCGGACGGCGAGCCCGCCCGCATTCGCCTGAAGACGAACGCGCTCACCGACCAGACGATCATCGAGGAGCTGTACGCGGCCTCGCAGGCCGGCGCCGAGATCGACATCGTGACCCGCTCCATCTGCCAGCTCAGGCCGGGGGTGCAGGGGCTCTCGGAGACGATCCGCGTGCGCAGCGTCCTCGGGCGCTTCCTCGAGCACAGCCGCTTCTACGTGTTCGAGGCGGGCGAGGAGGCCGCCACCTTCCTCGGCAGCGCCGACCTGATGACCCGCAACCTCGACCACCGCATCGAGATCGCCGTTCCGGTCGAGGACTCGAGGGTGCAGGCGCAGCTCGCGACGGCCTTCGACGTGCTGCTCGACGACAACACGGCGTGGACGCTGCAGCCGGACGGCGGCTGGAAGCGGCTGAAGCCCCGGAAGGACCAGGCGGCCAGAGGCAGCCACGACGCCCTGATGCGCAAAGCGAAGTCGCGCGCCCGCCGACGGGTCGCCCGCCGCCCGCGCTAGAGGGTTACAGCCGACCCCGACTGGAGAATGGCCTACGGATGAAGGTCGGCATCGTCGACGTCGGTTCCAACACGGTCCGCCTGCTGGTCGCGCGGCGCGACGGCGCGACCCTCCTTTCGATTCGGGAGGAGCGCGCGCACCTCTTCCTCGGCGAGGACGTCGAGCGAGACGGACGCCTCTCCGCGGAGCGGATCGCCGAGACGGCCCGCTGCGTCGAGGGCTACACGCGGATCGCGCGCGGCGCCGGGGTGGGTGCGACCGAGGTGATCGTGACCGCGCCGGGCCGCCAGAGTGAGAACGGCGCCGAGCTCGTCCGGGAGCTCAAGGCCGCCGCGGGGGCGCCGGTTCGCATCCTCAGCGCGGACGAGGAGGGACGGCTCGCGTTTCTCGGAGCGGTCGCCGCGTTGCTGTCCCTGCCGGGCAGCGTCGCGGTCTGCGACGTCGGCGGCGGCTCGGCCGAAGCGGTCGTGGGCACCGCCGCAGGGCGGTCCCGCCTGGGCGCGCTCTCTCGACATCGGCGCCGTGCGGCTGACCGAGCGCTTTCTCGGCGACGATCCGCCCGGCAAGCGTGCCCTCGCCGCCGCCCGCGACGAGGTCGAGCGCCACCTCGAGGGCTTCGCGCCGCCGCTCCCGCAGGCCGCGCTCGCCACGGGCGGGACCGCCCGGGCACTCCGCAAGATCGTCGGCGGGGAGCTCGAGCAGGGCGAGTTCGCCGCCGCGCTCCTGATCCTGGGCAAGCGGTCGTCGTCCAAGGTCGCCAAGACCTTCGGGCTGCACGAGCACCGCGCGAGGACGCTCGCCGCCGGGACCGTGATTCTCAGCGGCCTGCACGCGCGCCTCGGCGTGCCCATGGAGGTCTCGCGGGCGGGGCTTCGCGAAGGCGCCGCCCTGATGGTGCTGGACGAGGTCGCGGCCTCGGCCGCGTAGACACCCGCTCTTCACGTCCTCGAAACCCACGCGTCACAAGGCCCGGGCCGAATGCCCGCATCGGCGAGGTCGAGGAGATCCGGTGCAGCGGGCGCGACGGCCACCCCAGGGCTCCTGCTCGTGCGCGCGGGTCTGCTCGGGAGCTGGCTCGTGCACGTCCCGGTCGACCAGGTCGACGACGTGGAGGTGGGGGAGCGCGGGATCCGGCTGGGGGCGGGCGGGTTGCCCGCAGGGCCGAGGACGGGCTAGGCCGGCGGCGGCAGGTATTCGAGACGGCGGAAGCCGCCGTCGTCGAGCTCGACCACCCACGTCGACCCCTTCTCCGGCTCCTCGCCGAGGAGCCATCCGAGGATGTCCCCGTGGGTGCAGAGAACGGCCGCGACGCCCGCCACCTCGTCGACGAGGGCGCGCGTCGCCGCCTCCGTCGTCCCCTCGGCCAGCTCGGCCCGCTCCTCGACCGGCAGCCGCAGCGCGTCGGCGAGCGGATCGACCGACTGACGGCAGCGGACGAAGGGGCTGGTCAGGATTCGCTCGATGCCGAAGCGGGCGTACTGCGCCGGGAGCGCCTCGGCCTGCTGGCGGCCGCGCTCGTCGAGAGGCCGGAGGTGGTCCGCGTCGTCACCCGGCCGCCGGTGCCCTGCCGTGGCGTGGCGCAGGAGGTGCAACGGCATCAGCCGCTGCCTTCGGTGAAGGCCCTCAGCACCTCGCGGTCATGGCCGTACGTCAGCAGCTGCTCGGCCTCGGGGAGCGAGAGCCAACGGACTTCGTCGACCTCGTCGTGTGGGTGAAAAGCGCCGTCGAGGGGCCGCATCGCCCAGTACCGCACCGTCTTCGGGCGGCCCTTGCGATCGTGGTAGCTCGTCGACGCGAGCTCACGGCCGAGCTCGCAGCGCAGCCCGGTCTCCTCCTCGACCTCCCGCAGCGCCGCATGCTCGTGCGTCTCGCCGGGGTCGAGCTTCCCCTTGGGCAGCGTCCAGTCGTCGTAGCGAGGACGGTGGACGAGCAAGAGCTCGGCCGAGCCGGCGTCGTCGAGGCGGGAGACGAGCCCGCCGGCGGCCTGGACGGTCCCGGCGGCCGAGCTCAGCTCCAGGCCCGCTTTCCGCTCTTCTCGAGCGCCGCCCAGGCCTCGGGGAACAGTGCCCTCGCGTTGCGCCTGCGCTCGCGCTCGCGCTCGATCAGCCGCCCTGCAGCGAGATACGCGAGCGAACTCGCCTGCCGGTCGAGCAGGGCGCGGATGCGCTCCTCCGCGACGACGGCGTCTTGATGCTCGCCGACGACGTCCTGGAAGCGCTTCGCGTCTCGGACGAACCGCTGCGCGGGCTTCCCGACCGCGCTCTCGGCCAGCTCGGCCGCATAGCGCGCGCGCTTGCCCCGGATGCGGACGGCGTGGAGCTCGTCGTCGGTCGGATCGGCGGGCAGCGCCCGCACGGCCTTCCGGAGCTTGCGGAACTCGCCCCCGGCGATGTCGTGCAGCGACACGTCCGACTCCCGCGCGCGCGGGGCGGCGGCGGCGTCCTCGAGCAGCGTGAGCAGCCGCCCGTACCGCGACGTCGTCATCACCTCGAGCATGGCCGCGCGATCGGAGTCCCGCTCATCGCCGAGCAGCTTCACGAAGTTCGCGCCCGCCTCCTGCTCTGCGGGCTCGAAGTCCTCGAGCTCGCCGCGCAGACGCTCGAGGAGCACGTCGAGGTCCCGGACGGGCCCGAGCGCGTCGGCGAGCCAGGAGAGCTCGGTGCGGAGCGCCTGCGTCCAGTCCGGGTCGAGCAGGGGCTTCGCGGCGCGGAGGACGGCGCGCAGGCGTCGCGTGGCGACGCGGGCCTGGTGCAACTCCTCAGGATCGCGCCCGAGCCGGGTGCCGGGGTCATGGGCGAGCAGCTCGGCGACCTGGCGCGCCAGCATGGCGCGCACGTGCTCGAGCGGCGGCGCCCACTCGGGCGGCGTCGCCGGCTCGACGGGGAAGTAGCCCAGTGCCCGAAAGGCCTTGGACCGTCCGTCGCCCGGCTCGGCGCCGGCCGCTGCCAGCACCCGCCCGAGGCCGGGCAGTGCGTCGGCGCCACCCTCGAGCGCCTCCACCTCGAGCTCGACGAAGCGCTCCCGGATGCGGCGGCCCTCGAGGATCGCCACCCGGTCGAGGGTGACGTCCGCGACGGCGCGGCCGTTGTCGTAGGCGCGGACGCCGGCACGGCTGGTGCGCAGGACTGCCACCGGCTCGAGAGCGCGGCCCCGCAGGACCCCGACGAGGAGATCGGCGAGCTCGGGCGGGGCCGCTGCTGGGCCACCAGGGATCTCGAGCTCGAGCCGCTCGCCCTCGCCGGGCAGCTTCAGTTGCCAGAGACCGTGCCGTTCCTGCACGCGGCGGCGCAGCGTGATCCCCGCGCGCGTGAGGGCCCGGTCGGCCGTATCGTGGTACGTCGAAGTGAAGGTCTTCGGCGCGAGCGGCTCGCCGGCAATCTCTGGCAGGACGAATCCCGGAGGGACGGCGAGCTTGAGCTCGCGCTCGTGCGTTTCGCGGAGCTTCGCCACCGTCGGATCGTAGCCGCGAAAAGAGGGTGGCTAGGTGTACGAGTTCGGCTTAGCCGTGCGGGCTAGCGTCCCAGCGTGCCAGTTTGCCGCGCCGGTCGCACCGGGAGTACGTTGTCTCCGTGAGGTACGTCGCGCTCCTGAGAGGAATCAACGTTGGCGGCAAGACGCTGATCAAGATGGAGGACTTGAGGGCGTGCATCGAAGCGCTCGGGCTCGACGGCGTTTCGACCTACATCGCGAGCGGGAACGTCCTCTTCGAGACAAGCCAGCGGAGCGCTGCGAAACTCGAGGCGAAGATCGAGAGTGCGATCGAGCGCCGCTTCCAGCTGCCCGTGAAGGTGGTCGTGCTCGACCGCGCCGCGTACGGACGCATCGTCAAGGCGATCCCGAAATCATGGGTGGGCGACGAGGGCCTGCGCGCGAATGTGGCCTTCGTCCGCCGCGGCATCGACGCGAGGCAGGTGGTGCGGGAGCTGAAGCCGGATGCCGCAGTCGAAGAGGTCAAGGCGATTGACGGCGCGATTCTCTGGGCGACGAAACGCGATGCGCTGACCCGGAGCGTCATGCGTAAGCTCATCGGTGGGGCCGCCTACAAGGAGCTGACCGTGCGCAACCTCAATACGACGCTCAAGCTGCAGGAGCTTCTTGCCGGGTAGAAGCGCGACGGTCACACGGTGCTCCCAGCCATTGAAGTTCCGGCTGGGGCGTCGAGCGCGAGTCGTCATGCAGCACCGTTGCGAATACGTCCTTTCGCTCGGCCGTGTCGAGATAGTGGCCGAGCAGCGCGCGCCGGTCCGTGGTCGCAGCCGACCAGGTCGACCACTCGAGGCGGCGCTCGGGTAGGAGCTTCCTCAATTTCGCCCGTGCGCGTTGGTGGGCGCTCGTCACCGAGGCGAGGCTGGTATCCAGCAGCTCGGCGGTGTCCCTTGCCGACCATCCGAGCACGTCGCGTAGGAACACGACGGCCCGCTGTGCGGGCGGTAGGTGTCGTAGCGCGCGTAACACCAGCTCGACCGACTCCTTCGAAACGATGTCGTCGTCCGGCCCCGCCTCTGTCGCGGGGATGCCTTCGAGCAGACGAGTCGGCGACGGTGTGAGGTCCGTTGCCCGATCAGCCTCTCGCCGGCGTGTCCGTCGTTCGAGCGCGGTGAGACAGCTGTTGGTGGCGATCCGGTGCAGCCAGACCCTGAACGAGGAGCGTCCCTGGAAGCTCGCGCGGCTGCGCCAGGCGCGCAGGAACGTCTCTTGCGTGACGTCCTCCGAATCCGCGTGCGAGCGGAGCATCCGGTAGCAGTGAGCATGGAGCTCGGCCTCGTAGCGGTGGACGAGCTCGGAGAACGCGGATTCGTCGCCGGCCGTGGCCGCAGCGACAACCGGGTCCAGCTCGTGACCTGGACTGGTCTCGATGGTGCTCATGAAGTTGTCCCGACCGTACGTCCGAGCCCCAGGCGGTCGCGTCGGGGAGCTCCCCGAACCAGGCCCTAATCTTTTGGGGCGGAAGCACGTACGGGTCGATCAGTCACCGACTGCAGGCGAGGGCGCGTAAGCCCGGCCACTCGCCGCGAGCACGCCTCGCGGCTCCCTCGAAGCCGATGAGTTTCGCGCTCAGCGGCAGTCTGACCTAGGAGACGACAAGCTCATGAAGGGAAGAGGCTCATGAAAATGGACTCCCGGGCTCGCTGGCTCGCTCTCATCGTCCTCTGCCTGGGCGACTTGATGATCGTGCTCGATGTGACGATCGTAGGCGTCGCGCTTCCATCCATCCGTGAGGATCTCGGGTTCTCCGAAGCCTCGCTCGCTTGGGTTGTGAACGCGTACCTGATCACCTTCGGCGGGTTCCTCCTCTTGGGCGGCCGGCTCGGCGACCTCTTCGGCCACCGGCGCCTCTTCCTAACCGGGATCGTGGTCTTCACGCTCGCATCGGCGGCCTGCGGTCTGGCGACATCGCAGGAGATGCTCGTCATAGCGCGCGCCGTCCAGGGGTTCGGCGCCGCCGTTGTCTCCGCTGTCGCACTTTCGCTGATGATGACCCTCTTCACGGAGCCGACCGAGCGGGCCAAGGCGATGGGCGTCTTCGGGTTCGTCGCCTCGGGCGGCGGGTCGATTGGCGTCCTCCTCGGCGGGATCCTGACGGACGTCCTCAACTGGCACTGGATCTTCCTCGTCAACGTCCCGGTCGGGATCGCGGTCGTGGTCCTCACAGTGCTCTTGATCCCCACGGCCCGCGTCCCGACCGCCGCCCAGCGCCTCGACGTGGCCGGCGCGGTGACCGTGACCGTCTCGCTCATGATCGCCGTCTACGCCATCGTCAACGGGAACGAGGCCGGCTGGCTGTCTGCGCGAACTCTGGGCCTTCTTTCGATAGCCGCCGTGCTTCTCGCCATCTTCCTCGGCATCGAAGCCCGGGCTCGCTCACCCCTGATGCCGCTCTCTCTCTTCCGCCTTCGCAACGTCTCGACTGCAAACGGAGTAGGTGTGCTCTGGGCCGCCGCGATGTTCGCGTGGTTCTTCATGTCCGCGCTCTACCTCCAGCTCGTCCTCGGATTCAGCCCGCTCGAAGTCGGCCTAGCCTTCCTGCCTGCGAACCTGATCATGGGAGCGCTGTCGATCGGTCTCTCGGCGAAGCTCGTCCTTCGTTTCGGCATCAAGCCGCCACTTGCGACAGGGCTGGTGCTCGCCGGCGTCGGCCTCCTCCTCTTCGCGCGTGCACCCGTCGACGGGACCTTCGCGGTGGATGTCCTCCCGAGCATGATCTTGCTCGGGCTGGGCGCGGGGATGGCCTTCAATCCGGTGCTCCTCGCCGCCATGAACGACGTCAAGCCTGAGGAAGCGGGTCTGGCCTCAGGTGTCGTCAACACCTCGTTCATGATGGGAGGGGCGCTCGGACTCGCCGTGCTCGCCAGTCTCGCCGCATCGCGGACGGAGAGTCTGGTCGCCTCGGGAGAGAGCCAGCTCGCGGCGCTGACAGGCGGCTATCACCTTGCATTCCTCGTGGGCGCGCTGTTCGCGCTTACGGCCGCCCTGCTGGCTGCCGTGCTTCTCCGCCCCCGGGCGCTCGCGGGCGAGCACGCCCAGGCGGAGAGCGAGCCCGAGCCGCGGCCCGAGGCGGCTTAGGCCAGCAGGCTCACGGGTGCGCTGCGATGGTTCGAACGCTCGACTCGTCGTTGATGTGACGGAGGACTCACATGCTGCTCGAAAACAGCAACGTCATGACTGAGCTTCTCTACCTGCACGATGCGTATCTGCGCGAGTTCGCCGCCACGGTCGTCGCTCTCGACTCGGAGGCGAACGCTCTGGCGGTCGACCAGACGGCATTCTTCGCGACCGGTGGCGGGCAGCCCAACGACACTGGCGAGCTCACCTTCGCCGGGACTAGGGCTGAGGTCGTCGACGTCGTCAAGCGCAAGGACATCGTCTGGCACAGGCTCTCGGCGGGGAGCCCGCTTCCCGACATCGGGTCTCGGGTGCACGGGCTCATCGACTGGCGCAGGCGCCATCTGATCATGCGCCTCCACACCGCACAGCACGTCATGAACGGGATCATCTGGCGTGACCACGGCGCGCATGTCACCGGCGCCCAGATCACACCGCCTGAGGGTAGGCTCGATTTCGAGCTAGGGGCCATGTCGAAGGAGTTCGCCCGCTCTCTCGAGGCGGCGATCAACGATGTCATCCACGAGAACCTGCCGGTGCGAGTGCTCTGGCTGCCGCGCGCCGAGGCCGACCGCGACCCGTCCCTCATCCGCTTGAAGGCCAACCTCATCCCTAGGTCGATCGACCCGCTGCGCGTGATCGACATCGTCGGCCTTGACCGCCAAGCCGACGGCGGGACGCACGTCGCCGCGACGGGCGAGGTTGGCCGCGTACGGGTCGTCAAGACCGAGTCCAAGGGCAAAGCCAACAAGCGCGTGCGCATCGCCGTCGATTCGTCATGACGTTGAGTCGGCCTTTGGGGGTCCTTGGCGTGCCTACGAGCGCGGGTGCCTTCGCTCCCGGCCAGGAGCGGGCCCCGCGCGCGCTCCGCGACGCGGGCCTGCTCGAGTCGCTGCGCGAAGCGGGCGTTCTCGTGTTCGATCACGGAGATCGCCAAGCCTGGCGCTGGCGTCCCGACCGCGACAACCGAAGCGCCCAGAACCTTGACCACGTTGTGGAGATCGTGCGTGACACCGCTCAGCGCGTGGCCGAAGCCGTCAGGGCGGGCGAGGCCACCTTGGTGCTCGGTGGCGACTGCACGGTGGGTATCGGCACGGTCGCCGGGCATTGCGAATCCGGAGAACGGATCGGGCTGGTCTACTTCGACACCCACGCCGACCTGAACATCCCGAGCAGCGTTCGCCAGGGCACCCTGGACTGGATGGGCTTGGCCCACATGTTGGGCGAGGTGGGAACCGCCCCGGCCCTGGTGAACGTGGGGTCAGGCAGCCCGCTCCTGCAAGCCGATCAAGTCATCCTGTTCGCCTGGGGCAGCGAGCAGTCGACGCCGTTCGAGCGCTCCGTCATCGACAGCCGCGCCATCTCGCTGATCCCGGTCGACGAAGTTGCCGCCGACCCGGAGCAGGCAGCCCGTCGAGCGCGAGCGCTCATCGAGGATCGCTGCGACCGACTGCTCGTGCATTTCGATGTCGATGTCATCGATTTCACGGACGTGCCCCTCTCGGAGAACACGGGACGCAACGAGGGTCTCGCCTACGACGACGCTCTGAGTGCACTCAAGAGCCTCTTGGCGAGCCCCCGGCTGGCGGGAATGACGATCACGGAGCTGAACCCCGACCACACCGAGCAAGGCGCCGGCAGTCTCGAGCGCTTCACCGCGGCCATCAGCGAGAGCCTTGCGAGCGCGCCGGCGATCAGGCGCGGCTAGGCCCTGCAGCTCGGACGTCGACTCCTATGTCGGCGGCGCGTTGCGTACTTAGGCGGTTCTGGGCGGAGCGTCGGATCGATCCCTGGAACGCCAAACTCCGCCTGTCAGGCGGTTTCAGCTAGGCGATTGAGGTGTCGACTTCACCTGCCCGCCACCCCTGCAGGGTGTGGCTAGCCGTATTCCCGGGAATACATCGTTTTGCCACCATTTCTCCACGATGCCCAACAGGATCTTGATCGTCGACGACCATCCAAGCTTCCGGGCGACGGTCAAGACCCTGCTTCTCGCCGAGGGGTTCGAGGTCGTCGGCGAGGCCGAGGACGGCCGTTCTGCCCTGGCGGCGGCGCGCGAGCTGCGCCCGGATCTCGTCCTGCTCGACGTCCAGCTCCCCGACATGGACGGGTTCGCGGTGATCGACGAGCTGGCGAAGATGAACGGCGACACGCCCAAGGTCGTGCTGACCTCGAGCCACGACGCGACGGACTTCGGCTCGATCGTGGTCCGGTGCGGCGCCGCGGCCTTCGTCCCGAAGGCCGAGCTGACGGGCGCTGTCCTGCGCGCTGTGCTTCGATAGCCCCATGCGCAAGCTGACCGTCGCGGGGGTCCTCGCCCTCGGGCTCCTGCTGACCGCGGGGGCTCTGCTGCTGATCGTTACGAGCGACCACGAGGAACAGCCCGCCCTCGCGGCCGTCACACAGCTCCTGGGCGCCTGGTCGTTCATCCTCGGCGGGCTCGTCGCCTGGGCGCGGCGGCCGGACAACCGCTTCGGCCCGCTCCTGACGGCCGTCGGGATGACCGTCTTCATTGGCGCTCTCGAGGAGTCGAACCATTCGCTCCCGTTCACGCTCGGCTGGGTGTTCGGCGGCGTCTTCGTCGCGGTCTTCATCCACGCGCTGCTCGCCTTCCCGCGCGGCTACCTCGAGACGAGGATGGTCTTCTCGATCGTCGCGGTCGCGTACGTCGCGCTCACGGCCGGCTCGCTGCTCGCGTCGTTCTTCGACGACTTCTCCGACGACTGCACCGGGTGCCCACCCAACGCCTTTCTGATCGTCGACTCGCCGACCACAGTGAGCGTGATCGACGCGGTCCTCGTGATCGCGGGGATCCCGGCGCTGCTCGCCTCGCTGCACGTGTTCCGCCGCCGCTGGCGGGAGGCCTCGGAGCCGATGCGGCGCGTTTTTCTCCCCGTCTACCTGGCCGCGGGCACGACGATCGTCCTCCTCGCGGCCGCGATCCTCATTGAGTCCTTCTCGGACCGGGCCGGGACGATCCTCTCCTGGTTTCTGATCTTCAGCTTCTCGAGCGTCCCCATCGCCTTCATCGTCGGGCTGCTGAGCGGTCGCCTGCGGCGCGCGAGCGTGGGGCAGCTCGTGCTCGACCTCGGGCGGACGCCGGCGCCAGGCGAGCTGCGGGACGCGCTCGCCCGCGCGCTCGGGGATCCGACCCTCCGCGTCGCGTACTGGATCCCCGAGACCCAATCCTTCGCCGACATCGACGGGAGCCCGATCGAGCTCCCGGAGGGGCGCGGAGAGGTGCTCTCGACGATGGTCGAGCACAACGGCCGCATCGTCGCGGCCCTGATCCACCATCGTTCACTCGAGGAGGACCCGCTCCTCGTCGAGGCTGCCGCGGCTGCCGCTGCGCTCGCGCTCGAGAACGAACAGCGGCTCGCGGCGCTCGCCAAGGCACAGACCCGCATCCAGGCGCTGCTCGACGCGTTCCCCGACCTGATCTTCCGGATGAGCCGCGACGGCGTGTACCTCGAGTTCAACGGCCCGCCGGAGCAACTCGCCGTGCCGCCGGAGGAGCTGATCGGAGCGACCCTCCAGGAGGTGCTGCCGATCGAGGTCGCCGAGCAACTTCTCGCGGGGATCCGGCGCGCGATCGACACGGACGAGATCGTCACGGGCGAGTACCGGCTCGAGCTGGACGGTGTCCCGCGCGACTTCGAGGCGAGGATCGTCAAGGCCGGCGACGAGGCGGTGATCATCGGCCGCGAGTTCACGGAGCGGAACCAGGCCCAGGCGGAGCTCGAGCGGCTGCACGCCGAGCTCAGCCAGCGTCACCGCGACCTCGAGCACGAGCGCGACTTCATCCGCACGGTCGTCGACTCGACTCCGAGTCTCCTTTGCCTGGCGACGCCGGGGGGCTACATCGTCCGCTTCAACACGTCGCTCGAGCGACTGGCGGGCCGTCCCGACAACGACGTCACGCGCGGGAACGCATTCTGGGACGTCTTCATCGCGCCCGAGGACCGCGAGGTCGTCCGGCGCCAAATGGAGGAGGTCGTCGCTGAGGGCGGCCGTGGCGAGTACGAGAACAACTGGATCACAGCGGACGGCGAACGGCGGCGCGTCACCTGGTCGACGACGCCTCTCCGCGACGACCGCGGGGACCCGCGGCTTGCTCATCTGTGGGATGGACATCACCGAGCGCAAGCTGCACGAGGACGAGCTGCGCAGCTCGCGCGCCCGCATCGTCGAGGCGAGCGACGTCGAGCGCCGCCGACTCGAGCGCAACCTCCACGACGGCGCACAGCAGCGCCTCGTCTCGCTCTCCCTGATGCTGCGCCTCGCGCAGGCGCGTGTGGACGCCGAGCCCGAGGCGGCCGACCGCCTGCTCGGCCAGGCCTCCGACGAGCTCGCGCAGGCACTCGAGGAGCTGCGGGAGCTGGCGCGCGGCATCCACCCCGCGGTGCTCTCGGACCGCGGCCTGACCGCCGCGATCGAGGCGCTCGTCGCGCGGACGCCGCTCGCGGTCGACCTCGAGCTTCTCGACCAGCGCCTCCCCGAGCCGGTCGAGGCGGCCGCGTACTACGTCGTCTCCGAATCGCTCGCGAACGTGGCCAAGTACGCCGAGGCATCCTCGGTCGCCGTTAGCATCGCCACCGTGAACGGACATGCAGTCGTCGAGATCGCGGACGACGGGGTGGGCGGCGCCGATCCCACCAAGGGCTCGGGACTCCGCGGCCTCGTCGACCGGGTCGAGGCCCTCGACGGGCGCCTGCACGTCGAAAGCCCGCGCGGCCAGGGGACGCGCATCCGCGTGGAGATCCCGTGCGGGTAGTCCTCGCCGAGGATTCCGTCCTTCTGCGCGAGGGCGTCGCGCGGCTGCTCGAGGACCAGGGCTTCGAGATCGTCGGGCAGACCGGCACCGCCGATGACCTGATGCTGAAGGTGCGCAGCTACTCGCCGAACGTCGTCATCGTCGACATCCGCATGCCACCGACGCACACGGACGAAGGCCTCAGGGCCGCGCAGGAGATCCGCGAGACGTATCCGGAGATCGGCGTGCTCGTCCTCTCCCAGTACGTCGAGCCGACGTACGCGATGGAGCTGCTCGCCGAGAGCGCCGAGGGCGTCGGCTACCTGCTCAAGGACCGGGTCTCCGACGTGGGCGAGTTCGCCGCCGCGGTCCGGCGTGTGGGGGAGGGCGGCTCGGCGCTCGACCCGGCGATCGTCTCGCAGCTCGTCGGCCGGCGGCGCCGCGACGACCCCATCGACCAGCTGACCCCGCGCGAGCGCGAGGTGCTCGAGCACATGGCCCAGGGGCGCTCGAACCAGGGGATCGCCGACCAGCTCGTCGTCACCGAGCGGGCCGTCGAGAAGCACGTGACGAGCATCTTCGGGAAGCTCCGGCTGCCGCCCGCAGCCGAGGACCATCGCCGCGTGCTCGCGGTGCTGACGTACCTGCGGCAGTAAGCGCGCGTCGCCCGGATCGTCACGGGCCTCGCAGCCCCTACGACTCCCGGCCGCTCCCAACCGGCGGGCCGTCGTCGTCCCGTCACGAGGACGGGGCCACCGACGGATCGCCGAGCTCGGAGATGAAGTCCTGAAACACGAGCTGGTCGGCGAGCTCGGCCAGCCATTCCTGCGTGTACTTCACGTTCCACGCGTGGAGCCGCTGCACGAAACTCGCGAACTTCGGCTCCTTCGACCGTCGCGAGTGTCTCCCTCTTGGATGTCTGCGACCGCACGAACTCGGCCCAAGCCTCGTCGGCGTATCTGGCGGCGCCGAACTCAAGGCCGCCGGGGTACGGAAAACCCCACCGATGGAAGCAGGCTGGCCCCATGTCCGTCCTGTGGCTGAGGAGGGAGAGTGGTGGACATGAAGCGAACAGTTCTCATCGGTGCAGTGATCGTCGGAATCCTCGTGCTCGCCCTGGGCGGCTGGACGGTTCGCGGCGTGCGCTGGGCCGTCGCGGGGTAGGGCATGGAGCCCGAGCCCCGCCTCGGCCGGTTCCTCGGCGCTCTCGCGCTGCCGACCTTCGCGCTGGCGCTCGGGATCAGCGTCCTGACGACCTACGCGCCGCTCCTGCTCGGCGAGGCGACCTCGTCGGCGGGGGCGATCGGGATCGCGGTAGGCGCCGAGGGCGCTTTCGCGCTTTTCCTGCCGCTCCTCGTCGGCTCGCTCTCCGATCGCACCCAGAGCCGTTTCGGGCGCCGGATCCCGTACGCGCTCCTGGGCGTGCCGCTCCTGGTAGCGCCGCTCGTGATCCTTCCTTTCGCGCACGGCTACGCCGAGATCGTCGCCCTCGTCTCGCTCTTCTTCGTCGGCTACCACATCTACTACCCGCCGTACCAGGCGCTCTTCGCCGAGCTTGTGCCCGCCTCCCACCAGGGCCGGGCGCAGGGCTGGCAGGGCGTCATGCGCGGGCTCGGCCTCGGGGTCGCCCTCGTCGCCGGCGGCCTGCTTCTGTCGGTGTGGACACCGCTGCCCTTCCTCCTCGCCGCCGGCGCGGCCGTGCTCGCCACGGTCGTCCTCGTGCGCGAGGTAGGCGGCAAGGAGCGCGCGACGCCGGTCGTCCGGCACCCGCGTTCCTCCGGCCCGGGCGTCTTCCAGCTCGTGCGCGAGCGCGCCGACGTGCGCGCCTTCGTGGCCGCGAACGCGCTCTGGGAGCTGTCCTTCATGGGCCTGAAGACCTTCATGGTCCTCTTCGTCGTCAAGGGGCTCGGCGAGTCGGTCGGGACGGCCATTGCCGTCATCGGCGTCGTCGCGGGCGCCTACGTCGTCGCCTCCTTCGGTGCCGGCCAGCTGGCCGACAGGGTCGGCATCCACCGGCTCATGCGCGCGTCGATCTGGGTCTACGGCGTCGGGCTCCTCGTCGGCGCGAGCCTCTCCTCGCTGAGCTCGTTCCTGATCGGCCTGCCCATCATCGCGCTCGCCGGCGCCGTCGTGATGACCCTGCCGTACGGGATCCTGGCCGGCATGGCGCCGGCCGGAGCCGAGGGCGCGCTCTCCGGGCTTTTCGGCTTCTCCCGCGCGCTCGGCGCTGTCCTGGGACCGATCGTCGTCGGCGTCGCCATCGACGTTCTCTCTCCGGTCTTCCCGGCGACGAACGGCTACGGCGCGATGTGGGTCGCGATCGGCGTCCCGATCCTGCTCTCGCTGCCCTTCCTGAACGCGATCCGCAGCGAAGAGCCGGAGCCCGTTGCCGAGCTCAACGTGCCCGTCACGGCCGCGGTCGACGACCTCGCGCTGGCCGCCTAGTCCCGGCTCGGGCTAGCACCACCTCAAGACGCGGGGTGGCCTCATTCCCGCTCGGGGCCTGGGCTGCGAGCCTGAGGCAACCCTGAACGAGAAGTCCAAGGAGAAGCCATGACCCCGCTCGCCAAGTCCCAGAACCTCGCAGCCCGGATGGGCCGCTGGAGCGCAGCCCACCGGAAGATCGCGATCTTCGGGTGGCTCGCCTTCGTGTTCGTCGCCGTCGCGCTCGGAAGCGTCATCGGCGCGAAGTCCCTCGACCCCGCCGACGCCGAGGCCGGCGACTCCGGCCGCGCGCTGCACATCATCGACCGCGGCGAGTTCGGCGACACGGTCGACGAGTCCGTGTTCGTCGAAAGCGATTCGCTCGTGGCCTCGAGCCCCGAGTTCAAGGCGGTCGTCGCCGACGTCGTCGCCAAGCTCTCCGCGGCCGACGGCGTCTCGGGCATTCGGTCGCCGGTCGACGACCCCGCGCTCGTCTCGCCCGACGGCCACGCCGTGCTCGTCCAGTACGACTTGTCCGACCAGGGCGTCGCTGCAGTCGACCGGATCGAACCGATCCTCGAGTCCGTCGCCGCCGTCGAGGCCGCCAACCCGGGCTTCACGGTGGACGGTTTCGGCTCTGCGAGCGGCGAGAAGTCGGTCGACGAGACGATCGCCTCCGACTTCCAGCGGGCGGAGTTCACCGCCGTGCCCTTGACGCTCGGCATCCTGCTGATCGTCTTCGGCGCCGCCGTCGCCGCCGGGATTCCGCTGCTGCTCGGCCTCTCGGCCGTCGCCGCGGCGCTCGGCCTCCTGGCGATTCCGAGCCAGGTCGCCCCGATGGACGACGCCTCCGCCTCGATCATCCTCCTGATCGGCCTCGCGGTCGGCGTCGACTACTCGCTCTTCTACCTCAAGCGGGAGCGCGAGGAACGGGCGGCCGGCAAGGGCTCCGCCGCCGCACTCGAGGCCGCCGCGGCCACCTCCGGCCGGGCCGTCCTCATCTCCGGTCTGACCGTGATCATCGCCCTCGCCGGGCTCTTCTTCGGTGGGACCGCGATCTGGACCTCGATCGCGATCGGCACGATCATGGTCGTCGCCATCGCCGTCGCGGGCTCCTTGACCGTGCTCCCGGCGCTCCTCTCCTGGCTCGGCGACCGCGTCGAGAAGGGGAAGATCCCGTTCCTCCACCGGCTGAGCCGGAAGGGCGGCGACTCCCGCGTCTGGGGCGCCATCCTCGACCGCGTCCTGCGGCGCCCGCTCGTCTCCGCCGTGGCCTCGGCGAGCCTGCTGGTCGTGCTGGCGCTCCCGGCGTTCGGGATGCACACCGCCTTCCCCGGCATCTCGAGCATGCCGCGCGAGATCCCGATCATGCAGACCTACGACAAGATCCAGGCAGCCTTCCCGGGCGGTCCACTGCCCGCAGTGGTTGCCGTGGAGGCCGACGACGTCACCTCGCCCGAGTTCGAGGCCGCGCTCGCCGACTTCCGCAAGCAGGCGCTCGCCACGGGCCAGATGGAGGATCCGATCGAGGTTCAGGCGAGCGACGCCGGCACCGTCGCGGTCATCTCCGTGCCGCTCGCCGGCACGGGCACCGACGACGCCTCCACCGAGGCGCTGCTCACGCTCCGCGAGGACGTCATCCCCGCGACGATCGGCGCCGTCGACGGAGCCGAGGTGGCCGTGACGGGCGAGGCCGCGTCCTCGTACGACTTCAGCCAGCTGACGAAGGACCGGGCGCCGTACGTGTTCGCGTTCGTCCTGCTCCTGGCCTTCGGGCTCCTGCTGGTCGCCTTCCGCTCGATCGTGATCGCGGCGAAGGCGGTCATCCTCAACCTCCTCTCGGTGGCGGCCGCCTACGGGCTCCTCGTCGTCGTCTTCCAGTGGGGCTGGGGCGAGTCGCTCCTCGGCTTCGAGTCGACCGGCGCGATCACCGCCTGGCTCCCGCTGTTCATGTTCGTGATCCTCTTCGGCCTCTCGATGGACTACCACGTGTTCATCCTCAGCCGGATCCGCGAGGCCTTCGACCGTGGGCTCGACACCGACGCGGCCGTGGCCCACGGGATCAAGTCGACGGCCGGCGTCGTCACCGCTGCCGCCGTCGTCATGGTCGCGGTGTTCTCGATCTTCGCAACCCTCTCGACGATCGACATGAAGCAGGCGGGCGTCGGGCTCGCCGCGGCGATCCTGATCGACGCGACGATCGTCCGCGCCGTGCTCCTGCCGTCGGCGATGAAGCTGCTCGGCGACTGGAACTGGTACCTGCCGAGCTGGCTGGAGTGGCTGCCGCAGGTCTCGCACGAGACCGAGCAGGCCCCGCGGTCGACCCCGGCCCCGGTGCCGTCGGGCCGCTAGGCCCCAGGCTCCCTGCGAAAAGGCCCGCGTCCTCCCGGGGGCGCGGGCCTTGTCCGCCGTCCTGCGTTGATCCGACCGAGGGCGGACGTGCAACGAGACACGACTCCCGCCGTAGGCGGCCGGTTCGAAGCAGGGTGCCCTAGCCGACTCGCGTCCGAAAGAGGGCGGCACGCGAGGCGGAGCCCGTTGCGGCGGGGCTCCGCCTCGGCGTCCGTGGGCTACGAGCCAGGGGAGAGATCCCGGGAGCCTGCGGCCAGCTCCGGGGCCTCCGGCCCGTGGCGGAGGAGGGTACGCCTCTCGGAGGCGGAGGTGTGCCGGAGGCTGGAAAAATTTGCAGAATCCTCACAATTGACTGCGAGGAGCGAACAGGAGCCGAGGCGATAGGCTGGCCGCGTGCCCGACCTCGAGGACCTGGCCGAGCGTCTGCGCCAGCTGGCCCTGTCCCTGCCAGAGACGTACGAGGACGAGCCGTGGGGCGCCGAGACGCCGGTCTTCAAGGTCGCGGAGAACAAGATGTTCGCGCTCATGTCGGTCGCGGAACGGTGCGTTCGTCTGACGGTCAAGCTCACGCCGGAGGAGCGCGAGATCGCCCAGCTCCTGCCCTACGTGAGCACGGCGCGCTATGTCGGCCGCTACGGCTGGGTGACGGCCGAGGTCGCCGACGACGAGTCCCTCGAGGCCGCCCTCGAATGGCTGCGCGAGAGCTACTGGCTGAAGGCCCCGCCGCACCTGCGCGCGGCGGTCGAGGGCGAGTGAGCGAGCTCGCGGAGCTTCGCCCCGGGCTCTTCCGCTGGTCCGCGATCCACCCCGACGCCGAGCCGAACCCGGTGCCCGGGAGCCCGGCCGACTGGGGGCCGGAGGTCGGCTCCGTCGCCTATGCCGCGCCGGATGCGCTCGTGCTCGTCGACCCGCTCGTCCCCGCCGAGCGTCCGGGGCTCCAGGAGGAGCTCGACGCGCTCGTCCGCACGCACGGGCGGCGCGTCGCCATCCTGACCACGCTGAAGTTCCACCGCCGGAGCCGCGACGACCTTGCCGCGCGCTACCAGGCCTCAACCTCGCGCGCGCGCGCGACGTTGCCGGCGGGCGTGGTCACGTTGCCGATCCGCGGCGCCGGCGAGACGATGGTCTGGCTTCCCGAGCCGCAGGCGCTGATCCCCGGCGACCGCCTGCTCGGAGACGACGCCGGCGGCCTACGCCTCCCCGACGAGCGCTGGCTGCGCTACCTCCCGAGCGGCATGCGCCGGAAGGGCCTCGCGGTCGCACTCCGGCCGCTGCTCGACCTTCCGGTCGAGCTCGTGCTCGTCTCCCACGGGGCGCCGGTACCGGCGGACGGGCGCCCCGCGATCGCCCGCGCGCTCGACGCGGTCTAGACCGCGTTTCGGGCCCGCGCGCGCTCAGTATTCTCTCTGTCCATGCGCGTGATCCTCCCCGACAGCACCGAGCTCGAGCTCCCGGATGGCGCGAGCGGCCTCGACGCCGCGCGCGCGATCGGCCCGAAGCTCGCCGAGCAGGCTGTCGCCGTGCGGATCAACGGCAGCGTCCGCGATCTGCGCCTGCCGCTCGCCGACGGGGAGCAGATCCAGATCCTGACGACGCGCGATCGCGAGGATCCCGACGCCCTCTTCGTCCTCCGCCACTCGGCCGCGCACCTGCTCGCGGAGGCTGCCCGGCGGCTCTACCCGGGGACGAAGGTCGCGATCGGCCCGCCGATCGAGAACGGCTTCTACTACGACTTCGAGTTCCCCGAGCCCGTGACCGAGGAGGCGCTCGGCCGGCTGGAGGAGGAGGTGCGGCGCGAGATCGCCGAAGGGCGGGTCTTCGAGCGCCGCGAGTCGAGCCGGGACGAGGCGCGGAGCTACTTCGAGGCGGAGGGCGAGCCCTTCAAGGTCGAGCTCGTCGACACGGCCGAGGGCGACATCTCCATCTACGAGCAGGGCGACTTCGTCGACCTGTGCCGCGGCCCGCACCTCCAGAACGCCGCGCCGATCAAGGCGGTCAAGCTCCTCTCGCTCGCCGGCGCGTACTGGCGCGGCGACGAGAACCGGCCCCAGCTCACGCGCGTGTATGGGACTGCGTTCTTCGATCCGGCCGATCTCGAGGCGTACCTGCACCGGGTCGAGGAGGCCAAGCGCCGCGACCACCGGCGCCTCGGGAAGGATCTCCAGCTCTTCGACTTCTCGGAGATGACCCCGGGGATGCCGTTCTGGCACCCGCGCGGGATGGTGATCTGGAACGTGCTCGAGGACCTCCGCCGCCGCGAGAACGCCCGCCGCGGCTACGAAGAGGTGCGCACGCCGCAGCTCTACGACTCCGAGCTCTGGCGCACCTCGGGCCACTGGGAGAAGTACCAGGAGCACATGTTCCGGCTCGAGATCGAGAGCCGCGACTTCGGTCTGAAGCCGATGAACTGCCCCGGCCACTGCCTCCTCTACTCGCTTTCGCCGCACAGTTACCGCGAGCTGCCGCTCCGGATCGCCGAGGCGGGGAACCTCCACCGCAACGAGCTGTCCGGTGTCCTCCACGGCCTGCTGAGGGTGCGCCACTTCGTTCAGGACGACGCGCACATCTACTGCACGCACGAGCAGATCCAGGACGAGCTGCTCGCATGCCTGGACTACGCCTACTACCTGTACGACCTCTTCGACCTCGACATGCGCGTCGAGCTCTCCCTTCGCCCCGACAACAAGCTGGGGACGGAGGAGGAGTGGGACTTCGCCGAGGAGGAGCTCCGCAAGGTGCTCGCCGCGAAGGGGCTCGAGTACGTCGACAGCGAGGGGGAGGGGTCGTTCTACGGGCCGAAGATCGACCTGCACATGTCCGACTCGCTCGGCCGCAGCTGGCAGCTCGGGACGGTGCAGCTCGACCTGCAGATGCCGAAGCGCTTCGGCCTCGCCTACCAGGGCGACGACAACGCCGAGCACACGCCGGCGATGATCCACCGCGCGCTGCTCGGCTCGCTCGAGCGCTTCATCGGCATCTTCCTCGAGCACACGGGCGGTGACCTGCCGCTCTTCCTCGCGCCCGAGCAGGTGCGGATCTTGCCCGTGTCGGACGTGCACAGGGCAGATGCCGAGTCGTTGGCCGACCGCCTGCGCGGCGAGGGCTTCCGGGTCCGGGTCGACGAGCGCGACGAGACGCTGGGCCGGCGCATCCGCGACGCCGAGCTCGAGAAGATCCCGTACGTCCTCGTCTGGGGCGACCGGGAGTCACTCGACGCCGTGTCGGTCCGGCGACGCGGTGGTGAACAGTCGGTGTCCTCGGCGGACGCCCTTGCCGAGGAGCTTCGAGCCGCTGCTAGACTCTGAGCCTGCAAGCAGGAGCGTCGTTTGTTTCCTCACCTCCGGAGCCACGGGCTCATCGGGGGTTCAACCGAATCGGGGAATTGACGAGCTGCCTGCGTGCAGCTTTTCATTGTTCTAAGAGGAGGAAGTCGCACAACTTGGTGACGTTTCAGTGAGGCCGCGGCGCAGGTTCGAGCAAGCCAGGCCGCAGCAGGACACGACCCGGATCAACGAGTCGATCCGTGTCCCGCGCGTACGGCTGGTCGACTCGGACGGCTCGCAGGTCGGCATCAAGCCGACGGCCGAGGCGCTCGAGTACGCCTACTCCAAGGATCTGGACCTCGTCGAGGTCGCGGCCGGCGCCGACCCGCCGGTGGCCAGGATCATGGATTACGGCAAGTACAAGTACGAGCAGGAGCAGAAGGCCAAGACCGCGAGGAAGCACCAGTCTCAGATCCAGGTCAAGGAGATCAAGCTCCGCCCCAAGATCGGCGTGCACGACTACGAGACGAAGAAGGGCCACGTCGCGCGATTCCTGGGCAACCGGGCGAAGGTGAAGGTGACGATCATGTTCCGAGGCCGCGAGCAGACGCATCCGGAGCGCGGACGCGACCTGCTGATGCGCCTCGCGGAGGACGTGAAGGAGCTCGGATCGATCGAGTCGCCGCCGCTCCAGGACGGGCGCAACATGGTCATGGTGCTGGCGCCGCACAGAAACGTCGGACGAGAAGTGGGAGCAGCTCAAAGTGCCTAAGCAGAAGACAAACTCCGCCGCGAAGAAGCGGTTCAAGATCACCGGTACCGGCCGCCTCAAGCGGCGCCATGCCATGCAGAGCCACAATCTCGAGAAGAAGTCCGCCAAGCGTCATCGCGCGTTCCGCGCAGACCACTCCGTGGACGAGAGCGACGTCCGCGAGGTCAAGCGCCTGCTCGGGCGGTAGAGGTAGGAGGAGGAAGGAATGCCCCGCGTCAAGCGATCCGTTCACGCGCGCAAGAAGCGCCGCAAGGTCCTCGAGCGTGCCAAGGGCTACGTCGGCCAGAGCTCGATCTCGTACCGGAAGGCCAAGGAGGCCGTCCAGAAGGCCGACAACCACGCCTACCGGGATCGCAAGAAGAAGAAGCGCGTCTTCCGACGCCTCTGGATCGTGCGCATCAACGCGGCGGCCCGGCAAGAGGGCCTCTCCTACAACCAGTTCGTCGCCGGCTGCCGCAAGGCCGAGATCGAGCTGGACCGCAAGGCGCTCGCAGACATCGCGGTCCACGACCCGGCCGCGTTCTCGAAGATCGCCGAGCGGGCCAAGGCGGCCCTCGAGGCTTGATTTAGGGAGCGCACGACGGAACGCCGCTTGAGCCGCGGGGCCGCGCTGCTCGCCCCGAGGACGGCGTCCTCAGTCGCGTTCGTAGCCTCCGGCTACGAACGCTCCCTGCGTCCTTGCCTCGGAACGACCATCGCACCCCCGCGGGAAGCAGCGTTCCGCCGAGCGCTCCCATCGTGATCACGTCCGCGGCCAACCCGCGGGTCAAGCTCGTCCGGAAGCTCGAGTCGCGTCGCCAGCGCGAGAAGCTCGGGCTCTTCGTCTGCGAGGGGGAGGACCTCGTGGCCGCCGGGCTCGATGCCGGCGTGGAGCCGGTCGAGGCGCTCGTCGACGCGGAGCGTCCCGTGCTCGTCGAGCGGCTGTCGGGCGCCGAGCTCGCCGCGCCCGACGTGATGCGGGCGCTCTCGACGTTGCCGCACCCCGCCCGGGTCGTTGGCGTCTTCCGCCGCGCCGACCTGCCTGGAGACCTCGACCGACCGGCCGGTCTCGCGCTCTGGCGCGTCGCCGATCCGGGGAACGTCGGCACGCTGATCAGGACCGCGGACGCGCTCGGCCCCGCGTTCGTGCTCCTCTCGCAGGGATGTGCCGACCCGACCGGCCCGAAGGCTCTGCGGGCTTCCGCGGGCGCGATCTTCCGCGTGCCGCTCGGCCGCTTCGACGAGGCGGAGGGGCGCTTCCGCGTCGCGCTCGTGCCGCGCGACGGCGTGCCGCTCTCCGCGCTCGACCTTCCGGAACGGGTCATGTTCGTGCTCGGCGCCGAGAGGGAAGGTCTGCCCGCTGACGTGCTCGAGGACTTCGGACGCCGCCGCGACGATCCCACAGGAAGGCCCGGCGGAGTCGCTCAACGTCGCAACGGCGGGCGCGATCGCGCTCTACGAGCTGAGGAGGGGTCGAGGCGCATGAACACAAGGGAGTGGATCGCCGCGTACGGCCGCGCGTGGGTCGAAGGCGATGCCGAGGCCGTCGTCGCCCTCTTCACCGACGACGCCGTCTACCGGTCGCATCCCTTCCGGACGCCGCACACGGGCTCGCAAGGGGTCCGCGACTACTGGACGCGGGCGACCTCGACGCAAGAGCAGCTCGAGCTCCGCTTCGGCGACGCTGTCGTCGAGGGGAACAGAGCCGTCGTCGAGTGGTGGGCGATCATGCGCGAGCAGGGCGCCTGGATCACGCTTCCCGGCTGCCTCCTCCTTCGCTTCGCGGCCGACGGGCGCTGCGAGGAGCTCCGCGAGTACTGGCACGTCGAGGACGGCCGGCATGAGCCGCCTCCCGACTGGGGCCGGTAACACCCCTCGAACGACTGAAGGGCCGCTCGCGCGGCCCTTCAGTCCTTGTACGGGTCGTAGACGTCCCGCCCGGCCATCGCCACGCCGAGTGGGCGGAGCGTGTGCTTCACCCGGATCGAGGCGGCATGGGCGTCGAGGACGTCCGGGAGGCGCTTGTAGACCTCGGGCGCCTCGTCGGCTCCCCCGCCGACGAGGACAATCCCCTGCTCGCGCAGGCGGGCCTGAACCGCCGGCCAGTCGACGACCCCGGGCTTCACCAGCTCTGCCACCCGAACCTTGCGGCCGTCCACCACCTGCTTCCGGTAGCGGAAGCGGCCTGCCGCCTGCGAGCGGCTCATGACACGTCCCGCGCCGTGCACCGTCGAATAGAGCGACTCGGTCGCCTCCTCCGAGGCGACGCCCTCGAGGATGACCGACTCGTCGCCCATCGAGCCGCCCACGAACCCCTCCTGGCCCGGTCGGGCCGGCGTGCACCCCTTGCGGACCACCCAGTAGGTGCGTCCGAAGTGCTCCTCGCGCCAGGCGAAGTTGTGGTGGTTGTGAACCTTGTGGACGGCCTCGGCGCCGAGGATCTCCAGCACCGTTGCAACGACGACGTCGCGTCCGGCGTATGCGTAGTCGCCGGCGAGTTGCATCGCGGTCACGTACGCCTCGCCGAGCTCGGAGTCGATCTCGAAGAGCACGGGCGGGGAGTCCATCTCGCCCTCGCTCGCCTTGCCGTCGAACGGAAGACCCTGGGCGAGCGCGAGAAAGCCCGACGCCGTCCGGTGGCCGAAGCCCCGGGAGCCGAAATGGACGCCGACCCAGACGAAGCCCTGCTCGTCCTCCATCAGGTTGACGTAGTGGTTGCCCGAGCCGACGGTGCCGAGCTGCGACTCCGCCAGCTGCGCGAGCTTGCGCTGGGGCGCGAATTCCGCGCTGCGGATCCGGTCGAGCACCGGATGGTCGGCTCGCTCCTGGGCCGGGACGCCCATCCCGAAGGAGATCCGCCGCGTGATCTCGCCCATCAGGCTCTCGACGCCGCCGAGAGCGTCCAGATCGACGCGCGTGAGCTCCGTCCGGGCCGCCTTGTTGCCGCAGCCGATGTCGTAGCCGACGCCCGAGGGCGAGACGTAGCCTTCGTACGCGATGCCGCCGCCGATCGGCTGGGAGTAGCCCGGGTGGTGGTCGGCGCACAGGACGCCGAACTCGGCGTCGCCGGCCTCCATGCAGCGCTCGAGCTGCGCGAGGCTGCGTGTGTCGACCGATCCAAAGGTCTTGATCTTCATCGCTTCCTCCTTGCAGTTTGACCGACTTCTGAACGGTGCTGTGCTTCAGCGCCCCCGAGAGGACTCGAACCTCTGCGCCCGGGTTCGAAGCCCGGTGCTCTTCCAGCTGAGCTACGGAGGCAAGGTGCGGGCGGAGGGAGTCGAACCCCCATGAGCCGAGGCCCGCCGGCTTCTGAGGCCGGTGCGTCTACCGGTTCCGCCACGCCCGCACGTCGAGGCGCCGGCGGCGCCCCCTGCCCGTCAGAGGGCGCCGCCTGCGAAGTCGGAGATGAGCTGCGGCGTCGCCGTGTCGAAACCGACGACGTCGAGCATCCCCGGGTCTGCCGGGTCGGCGATCGAGAAGCCATTCGAAACCATTCCGACCACGACCAGCCGGGCCGCGATGCCCGACGCGGCACGGTAGTCGGCGAGCGCCTGGGCGGGGTGGACACCGCCTGCCCAGGTCTCCGAGTCGGTGTAGATCACGAACGTGTCGACTTCTCGCTCCCGCGCCTGGGCGTAGAGCATCGGCAGCGCGCAGTCCGTGCCGCCGAACGGGAGGTCCGAAACCGCCTTCACGGCGTCGTCGAGACGCTGCCGCGGGCTGAGCGTCAGCGGGGTCAGACCCTGCGTCGCCCAGCTCCACTGGCTCTTCGTGCCGGACTTCCAGCCGCCCTTGCCGGCGAAGAAGCCGACCACCTCGTAGCGTGCCTCGGTCGCCGCCGTGACGAGCGCGAGGGCGGCCGAGGCATCGCGCGGGGTGAGGCCGGGCACTCCGCCGACCGAGCCGGTCGTCATCGAGCTCGAGACGTCGAGGGCGAGCAGCAGGCGCATGCCCACGGGCTCGACGTTCGCGAACGCGGCGTAGAACGCGGCGTCGAGCGCGTCGACGACCTCCCGCACCGGGTTCCAGATGTGGCGGCCGCGCGCACCGCGGCCGGCCTCGTACGTCCGCAGGGCGGCGAGGAGGGCGATCGGGTGCACCCGTGCGCGCCGGAGTCGCTCCGGATCGCCCAACCGCTCGGCGACCGTCGCTGTTCCAACCGAGCCCGGGGCCAGCACGCCCGCTCGCGTCATCGTCGCGAGGTTGCGGACCATCGCCGTCATCGGCATGTCCTCGAGGAGCGCCTCCCAGACCTCGGGCGAGGTCAGGTGCTCGCTCTGCAGCGCTTCCCGGGGCAGTCCGTGCTCGCGGACGAGCGCGGCCGTGTCCGCGGCCGAGCGCGTCGCCTGGGCGCGGACGAAGCCCTCGACGAACGGCGGTAGGCCATCGGTGGCGCCGCCGCGGACGATCCAGTCGAACAGCCGTCCGTGGTCGGGGCTCACCTCGAGCGTCGGGTTTCCGGAGCTGACGCGGACGGCCGGGTGAGCGAGTCGCAGCAGGTCTCGGTGCGACACACCGTCCCGCTGCCGGTACTTCACCGCCTGGTAGGCAAGCGCGTCGACCGGCTTCGCCGCGTACCAGCGACCCACCGCCCGCCGAAGCGAGCGCCCCCAGCCGCGGAAGCCCTCGACGAAGGTCGCGAACTGGAAGAGATGTGTGCCCGTGCGCGCGACCCGCGGCAGTGCGTCGAGCGCCGCACGCCGGGTCGCGTCGTCGCCGAGGCCCGCGGCCATCGCCAGGGCGAAGAGCGCCGGGTCGTTCTTGGGCGCCCGGCCATCCGTGCTGACGCTGACGATCTCCTCGACCGTCCGCAAGCCGTCCTCGGCAAGGCCGTCTTCGACCGCGCGGGCGTTCTCGCGCGTCAGCGCCGCCTCCGAGGCGTAGTAGCTGCCGCCCTCCGAGCCGAGGACGAGGAAGCGACGCAGTCGCGTCCAGGGGTCGACCGCCCAGGCGTAGCCGCTCGCGGAGTTCGGAACCTGACCCGTGCCCGTCAGCGGCGCCGACTGGGGCGGCCGCCGCGGGCGCAGGCGCTTGAGATAGGACATCTGACACCTCCTTTTCGTGTGTGTTGCTGCGGTCGTGTGGGTTGCCGGCCGGATCTGACCGGACAGGGGTAACCGGCCGGCTTCGGCCCGCAGCGTTCTCAGCGGCGCTCGCGCGCCGCGTACAGCTCGGCCTCCGCCTCCAGGCCGCTTCGGAAGCGGGAAAGAGCTCCGAGCAGGGTCTCGATCTTGTGCAGCGAGTTCTCGCGCAACTCCGGCGAGGAGACCGAGAACTCGAGCGTGATCTCGTTGACGCAGTCCGCGATCCGCAGCCGTAGATGCGGAGCGGGCGGCGACCGTCGGAAGCGGGCCCGACGAGCCGACGTGTCCTCGACGTAGACGCGGACATGGGCGCCGCCGTCGAACTTCGGCCGGTTCAGGACGATCCGCTCGTCGACGCGGATGCCACGTCGCCGGCGTCCGGCCGGGGCGGGACGCCGGACGGCGTACTCGACGAGATAAGACATCGGCGTCCCTCCTTTCGCGTCGTTGTGGGTACGAACGTGCTGCGTGGCGACCGGGCCCGCAGCGAGAGTCGTCGCGGTCGTGGAGTGCGAACCCGTTCGCGGAGTCGAACCGCGGAGTCCAGATAACCGGCTCGCGCCGGCCCGCGACGAGCAGGCCCACCAGGAGTCGAACCCGGTCCGGCGAGGTTGGAGCTCGCCGTGCTTCCGTTACACCATGGGCCTCTTGGTCGACCTAGGAGCCTCCGGCAGGAGTCGAACCCGCACCTCGGCCGTACAAAGGGCGCGTGCTGCCGTTGACACTACGGAGGCCTTGACGAGTGGAGACGGCGGGAATCGAACCCGCTCCTCCTCGGTGCAAGCGAGGTGCTCCGCCACCAGAGCTTCGTCCCCGAGCGAGGCCGCGGCGGGCCCCGGTGCGGCGAGGTGCGGGCGGGTGGAGTCGAACCACCACAGCTCGAGGCGCCCGGATTACAGCCGGGTGAGCTCGCCGGGTGCTCAGCGCCCGCGCGAAGGGGTGACCGGCCGGGCTCGAACCGGCGCCGCGGGGATCACAGCCCCGGATGCTTCCCACTACACCACGGTCACCACGTGTGGGCACTTCTCGTGGCGGCTTTGCCGCCTTCGAGCCGTAACTGGGACGGGGACGACCGGACTCGAACCGGCGGCCTCTCGCCTGACAAGCGAGCGCTCTGCTCTCTGAGCTACGCCCCCTTCAGGGATGTAAACGGAAGAAGCGGTTCAACCGCTTCTTCCTCCATGTCTCGACCTTTGCGGCTTGACCGCCGTCGAGACGAGTCTGGCTGGCAGGAGTCGAACCTGCGGTCTCCGGCTCCCGAAGCCGGCGGGGTGGCCAGCTCCCCTACAGCCAGGTGTCCAACGAGTGCCGCGCGGCCCGCGCGCGGGGCATGAGCTCCAGCGGCAGGGATCGAACCTGCGCCTCGCGGTTAACAGCCGCGCGTCTTACCGACTCGACTACGCCGGAACGATACGAGTGGCCCCGGCAGGCCTCGAACCTGCGCCGTCCCGGGTAAGAGCCGGGCGCTCTGCCGATTCTGAGCTACGGAGCCTCGATGTGGCCGGCAGGGATCGAACCTGCGGCGCCCCGCGTTTCGGACGGGCGCTCTACCCGCTGAGCTACGGCCACGTGTACTTGTTCCACCATGCCTCGACCTTTTGCGGCTTCGCCGCCGTCGAGCGTGTGACCGGAAGGCAGCGGCGGAGCCGCTTCCTTCCTTCATGTCTCGACCTTTGCGGCTTCGCCGCCGTCGAGACGAAGTGGGCGAGGCTGGGATCGAACCAGCGGCCTCTTGTGTGTAAGACAAGCGCTCTGCCGTCTGAGCTACTCGCCCTGGATCCGGGACAAGGATTCGAACCCTGATCTCCACGTTCAGAGCGTGGCGTCCTTCCGCGTTAGACGATCCCGGAGCGGCCCCGCTTCTCCGCGCACCCCCGAATCGACAGGAGTCCGCGCAGCGGCGAGGCAGGCCGTCCTTTCTGTCCCGTCGAGCACAAGCCCAACGGTGTTTTCCAAGCCACTCGCCTACCCTTCGACCCTGGATCGTCTCCCGCCGAGTTGCGCACAGCCGACGGAGCCGTCCTACGTGGAGAGGTTTTGGAGCCCGATTGCGGCGCGTCGTGTGAAAAACGGCATGCAAAAGCCGATGCACCTGTCAAAGCGCAATTTCACTCGCGGACGCGCCGAGCACTTTCTCTCTCAGGCGGGGCCTCGATTCGATCTAGTCCTTGTCCAAGCTGAGCTTCACCCTTCTGTTGCTATGTCCGATTCGCCTCCGAAACGACGAAGGCGACCTTCCGGTCGCCCTCGCTTCGAGCTGCTACGCGGCTAGTTTCCTAGCGCATACACCTCTCGGCGAGGGCTGGCTCTTGACCGGCCTGGCGACCGTCATTGACGGGCTTGTGCCGGCACGGCGACGCCGTCGCAGCCTCGGCTGCGCGGGGAAGGAAGGAGTGGATGTCGAGGGTCATGAGCATTGAATCGTTTTACTCCGCACGGCAGGATAGCGTAGAGCGGCGGACCTTGCAAGGGATCCAGGAACAGAAACGCGCAGTCGGCAGCGACGGTGGCCTTGAAATGCAGGCGAGAATGCGTGTCGAAAGATTTATTCGCGCATTGAGCTCGACCGTGCATCGGGGCGCCGGGCGAGCCAGATCGAGTCTTCGCCGCCCGCGTACGGGCGCAGGTCGAACCACCCGTAGCAGGCAACGACCTCGAAGCCCGCCTGCTCGAGGAGGGCGCGCCACTCGTCGACCGGTAGCCAGGCGAGCCGCATGGACGTCTCCGACTCGGGGCCGCGGACGCGCAGGGTGAGGACCCGGCGCTCGAGGTCCCAGTGCGCGAGCTCCCAGATCCCGGGCTCCCGCTCCAGCCAGCGGTCGTGGGTGTCCTCGACGTCGTCGCTGCTCGGCGCGAAGACGTCGAAGACGAAGCGCCCGCCCGGAACGAGCAGGCTGTGGCAGGCGGCGAGCGCCTCGCGGCGCTCCGCGTCGGTCTCCAGGTGCAGGAGGGCTCGGAACGGCGAGAGGACCAGGCGCACGCGCTCCGTGACCGGCGGATGGCGGAGGTCGCCGAGCCGCAGGTCGAGGAGGCGCCCGACGCCGGCCGCCTCCGCGCGCCGCCTGCACACCTCCAGCATCCCCGCGGACGAGTCGACGCCGATCACCGAGACGCCGGCCGAAGCCACCGGCACGGCGATCCGGCCGGTGCCGACACCGAGCTCGACGACCGTTCCCTGCGCCTTGCGGGCTTCGGCGACGTAGAAGCCGACATCCTCCGTGACGCTCCGGCTCCATGGGTCATAGAGGTCTGAGATTGCGTCGTAGGCGCTCACGGACCCGATGATACGCTCCGCCGATGGACCCCAAGGCCGTGGAAAGCGAGGCGCGAAGCGCGATTGCGGGCGCTTCGACCCTTGCTGACCTCGATGAGGCCCGCGTCCGCTACCTCGGGCGGAAGAGCGAGCTGAAGCAGGCGCTCCGCGAGGTTCGCGACGCGGAGACCGGCAGCGTCCTCAACACCCTGCGCGAGGGCCTCGAGGACGCGGTGGCCGAGCGCCAGGCCGAGCTGGAGCGCGCCGACCTCGACCGGAGGCTCACCGACGAGGTCATGGACATCACACTGCCGGGCGAGCGAAAGCAGCGCGGCCACCTGCACCTGATCACCCAGATCCGGCGCGAGGTGGAGGACATCTTCCTCGGACTCGGCTACCAGGTCGTCGACGGCCGCGAGGTCGAGACGACGCACTACAACTTCGACGCGCTCAACTTCCCGGCCGACCATCCGACGCGGTCCCCTCGGCAGTCGGTCTTCCTGAACGGCGACGTCCTCTTCCGCACGGAGACGTCCCCGTCGCAGATCCGCGTGATGGAGTCGCAGCCTCCGCCGATCTACATGGTCTCGCTCGGTCGCGTCTACCGCCGGGACACACCCGACGCCACGCACACGCCGATCTTCCATCAGATCGAGGGCCTGGCCATCGATCGCGGCATCACCATGGCCGACCTCAAGGGGACGCTGCTGCACATGATGCGCGCCCTCTTCGGCGAGGAGCGCGAGATGCGCTTCCGCACGCACGACTTCCCATTCACGGAGCCGTCGCTCGAGCCCGACGTCAGCTGCTTCCTCTGCGACGGCGCCGGCTGTCCGGTCTGCCGGTACTCGGGATGGATCGAGATCGCGGGCTCGGGCATGGTCGAGCCCGCGCTCTTCGAGTTCGTCGGTCTCGACCCCGAGGACTGGTCGGGCTTCGCCTTCGGAATGGGGCTGGAGCGCGTCGCCATGCTCCGCCACGGCCTTCCCGCCCTCGGCCTTCTCTGGGAGAACGACCTCCGAGTGCTGCGGCAGTTCTGAGATGAAGGTCCCCGTCTCCTGGCTGCGCGAGTACGTCGACGTCGACGCGACGACGGCCGAGATCGCCGACCGGCTTGCCATTGCCACCGGCGAGGTCGAGCGCATCTCCTATCGCGGCGTCGCCGACGATGACGGCAACCAGGGCCGCTACCTCGTCGGCCGTGTCGTCGAGGCCGGCAAGCACCCGAACGCCGACCGGCTGCAGCTCTGCAGCGTCGACGTCGGCGAGGCCGAGCCGCGCCAGATCGTCTGCGGGGCCTGGAACTTCGGCGCCGGGGCGACCGTCGCCGTCGCGCTGCCCGGCGCGGTGCTGCCGGACGGCCGCACGCTCGAGCGCGCCAAGCTCCGGGGCACGGTCTCCGACGGGATGATCCTCTCCGAGTCCGAGCTCGAGCTGAGCGGCGAGCACGCGGGCATCCTCGTGCTCGGCGAGCCCTACGACCCGGGGACGCCGCTCCGCGACGTGCTCCCGCTCGGGGAGGAGGTGCTCGAGATCGAGCTGACCCGAAACCGCCCGGACTGCCTCTCGGTCTACGGCATCGCGCGCGAGGTGGCTGCGCTCTTCCGCGCCGAGCTGCAGCCGGTGCCCGGCGAGGAGCCCGAGCTCACCGGCGACGAGCATCCGAACGTGACCGTCGAGGACTTCGAGGGCTGCCCGCGCTACATCGGGAGGCGCTTCCGGGACGTCCGGCTCGGCCCGTCGCCGCCGTGGCTGAAGGCCCGTCTGACCGCGGCCGGGATGCGCCCGATCTCCAACGTCGTCGACATCACCAACTACGTCATGCTCGCGCTCGGGAACCCGCTGCACGCCTTCGACTACGAGACGCTCGGCGGGGGCCGGATCGTCGTTCGCCGCGCCCGGGCCGGGGAGGAGTTCACGAGTCTCGACGGGAACCTGCGCAAGCTCGACCCCGCCGACCTCGTCATCGCGGACGCCGAGCGCGCGATCGCCTATGCCGGGATCATGGGCGGGCTCGACACCGAGGTGACCGAGTCGACGACGTCGGTGCTCCTCGAGGCTGCCAACTTCGAGCCGGGCACGATCCTCTGGAGCTCGGAGCGCCACGCGCTTCGCACCGAGGGCTCGAACCGGTGGGAAAAGGGCGTCGATCCTTACCTCGCGCCCGACGCGGCCCGGCTCGCGACGGAGCTCATGGTCGAGCTCACAGGCGCTCGGTGGGTCGGGGACTCCGACGTCAAGGGCGATCTCCCCGAGCCGCCGGTCACCCACTACCGCACGGGCCGGGCCGACCGGATCATCGGGATCGAGATCGAGGAGCAGGAGCAGAAGGACATCCTCGAGAGCCTCGGCTTCGATGTCGTGCCGGGTTGGGACGTCCACGTGCCGACCTGGCGAATGCGCGATGTCACGCGCGAGATCGACCTCGTCGAGGAGGTCGCGCGCGTCCACGGCCTGGAGAAGATCCCCTTCACCCTGCCACTCCGGAGCGCGATGTCCGGGCGCCTCTCGCAGAGCCAGCGCCTGCGCCGGCTGGTCGAGGACGTGCTCGTCGGCGCGGGGTTCTTCGAGGCGTACACGCTGAGCCTGGTCGCGCGCGACCCCGACCCGGAGGCGCTGCGCCTGCCGGTGCCGCTGACCTCCGAGCACGGCGTCCTGCGCACGACGCTCCTGGACGGTCTCGTCGCCGCGGCCGCGCACAACGTCGCGGTCGGGAACGAGGAGATCGCGCTCTTCGAGCTCGCGCGCGTCTACCTCCCGAGCGGCGAGCAGCTCCCGGACGAGCGCTGGCGCGTCGGCGCGATCGCCCAGGGCGGCTACCTGCGCGCGAAGGGCGGGGTCGAGGCCCTCCACGAGGCGCTGGGGATCGAGCTGCGGCTGGAGCGGACGCAGCGGCCGTTCCTGCATCCGGGCAAGGCCGCGGCGCTCGAGGCCGGCTGGGTCGGCGAGCTGCACCCGGCGTTGCTCGAGGGCTCCTGGGGCGTGTTCGAGCTCGACCTGGACACGCTCTTCGCCCAGGTGCCCGAGCGCGTCGAGTACGAGGACGTCGTCAGCTACCCCGCCGTCCACCAGGACCTCGCCTTCGTCGTCCCCGAGGACGTCCTCGCCGGCGATCTCGTCGCCGCCGGCCGCGAGGCCGCGGGCGCCGAGCTCCGCGATGTGGCGATCTTCGACGTCTACCGAGGCGAGCCGATCCCGGAGGGGAAGAAGTCCGTGGCGCTGCATGTGTCCTTCCAATCGCCGGAGCGGACGCTCTCCGACGAGGACGCCCGCGCGATCCGTGAGCGGATCGTCGACGCGCTCGCGGAGAAGTTCGGTGCCGAGCTCCGCGCGTAGGCTGCTCGTCGTCCTCGGCTACTCCGCGGGTCGCGGCGACGGGCTCCACCCGATCTGCGCCGCCAGGCTCGAGCACGCGGCCGGCCTGGTCGAGGACGGCGATGCCGTGTTGCTCTCGGGCTGGTCGCGCCGCCGCGACAGGCCAGCGGAGGCCGAGCTCATGCAACAGGCCTGGTCGGGGCCGGCCGACGTCCTCATCAGCGATCCCGACGCGCGCATCACCGCGGAGAACGCGGCCAACGCCGCCGCGCACGCGCGGGACCTGGGCGTCGAGGAGGTCGTGGTCGTGACGTCGTCCTGGCACCGAGCCCGCACGGGGGTGCTCTTCCGCTCGCTGCTCCCCGACGTGCCCGTGACCGTCGTCGGCGCGCCGACGCCCGGCTCCCCGAAGAACTACGCGCGAGAGGTCGTCGTCTTCCCGCTCGTCCCGCTCCAGCTCCGGCGGGCGCGCCGGGTCAGCCGGAGAGGCGGCGGCGCAGCCGCCTGAGGAACCCCTCGGGCGCCAGGCGCTCGACGACCGGTTCCTCGTAGGGCGGCAGATCCCCGACCTCCTCGGCCGTCAGATCGACCCGCACCCGCTGTGGCCTGATCTCAGCGACATGCTCGGCCGGGAGAAAGCGCTTCGTATCCAGCGTGCCGAGCTTGACGACGAGGCCGCTGAAGATGTCGGCCGCGCGGTCGCCGGCGATCTCGACGACGCGTGCGATCTCGGCACCCTCGTTGCCGACCACGGCCGCGTTGCGCTCGATCGCCTTCCAGGAGACCTGCGGCTCGGGCTCCTCCGTCGTCACACGGCGCGCCCGTCCTCGCGCCAGACCGGCCCCTGTGAGAACGGAGCGTTCGTGTCGGAGAGGACGCGCAGGATGCGAAGGCGACCGGTCAGCCGCTCGTCGTCGAGGCGGGCGAACGCGCGCCGCGCCATCACGGGCGCGACGCCGTAGCCCTTCAACCGCGCCGCGCGGAAGCGGAAGCCGGCGGAAGCGCCCGAACGGGCCGGGTTGATCGGCGCGAGCAGCAGGGCGCCGCGGTCGAGGAAGTCCGAGGAGTCGAGCTCGATCTCGCCGTAGAGGTCGCTCCAGTCGGGCG
This sequence comes from uncultured Actinomycetes bacterium, assembly GCA_963811635.1. Classification (GTDB taxonomy): domain Bacteria; phylum Actinomycetota; class Thermoleophilia; order Gaiellales; family Gaiellaceae; genus JAIBJN01. Next base: position 12,172 of record CAWESB010000007.1, on the reverse strand, counting down.
GCAGCCGCCGCACGAGCGCGTCCCAGGAGGCCGCCAGCGTCGCCTGCTCCTCCGCCGGCGCGGCCGCAGCAGCTGCGGCGGCCTTCGCGGGCGGCCGCTCCGCGGCGGCGAGCCGCAGCCGGCCTCGGATCCCGGCCTCGTCGAGGCGCGAGAGGACGCGCTTGACGGTCTCCGGGGTGGGTGCCAGGCCCTTGGTGCCGTCGTGGACGTGGAGCGTGAACGAGGCGCCCGCGCGGCCCGGGGTGGCGGGTGCGAGGATCAGCGCCGCCCGGTCGGCCTCGTCCGCCTCCTCGACGGTGAGGTCGAGGCGGGCGCGCTCCCAGTCGCGCGGGAGCCCGCGGACGATCTCGGCGGCTCGTTCTGCGAGTGCCATCGGGACGCCATTGTATTGCCCTCGCTTTGCTAGCTTGTCGGCGCCGTGGCAACCCTCGAGGAAAAGGGGCAGGCAGTGTCCAGCGAGCGCCTGAAGGAGTTCCTTCGGGAGATGCTGCTCATCCGCCGGTTCGAGGAGAAGGTGGAGGAGCGGTTCCGCGCCGGCGAGCTGCCCGGTTTCCTGCATGTCGCCATCGGCCAGGAGGCCGTCGCGGTCGGTGTCTGCCGCGCGCTCGAGGAGGGCGACGTAATCGCGTCGACCCATCGCGCGCACGGGCACACGATCGCCAAGGGCACGCACCCGAACGAGGTGATGGCCGAGCTCTACGGCAAGGTCGAGGGCTGCAGCCACGGGTACGGCGGCTCCATGCACCTCTACGATCTCGAGCGCGGGAACCTCGGCGCGAACGCCGTCGTGGGCGGCGGGCTCCCGGGTATCGTCGGCGCCGGGCTCGCGTTCAAGCTGCGCCGCGAGCCGCGCGTCGCCGTCGCCTTTCTCGGCGACGGCGCGACGAACATCGGCACGTTCCACGAGTCGCTGAACCTCGCGCAGCTCTGGACGGTGCCGGCGATCTTCGTCTGTGAGCACAACCGCTACGCGGAGTCGACGCCTGCGAAGCAGCACCTGCCGCTCGAGGACATGAGCAAGCGCGCCGAGGCGTACGACATGGCCTCGATGACCGTCGACGGCCAGGACGTCGAGGCGGTCTACGAGACCGCGAGGAGGGCGCTGAAGCACGCGCGGGACGGCAAGGGGCCGGTCTTCGTCGTCGCCGACTGCGTTCGGCTCTCCGGCCACTACGTCGGCGATCCCCAGGTCTACCGGCCCAAGGAGGAGATCCTCGAGCTGCGGAAGGCGCGAGACCCGATCGAGCTCCTGCGCGCCCGCCTCGAGCTCGCGGACGAGCAGTTCGACGAGATGGACCGCGAGGCGACGCGCATCGCCGAGGACTCCGTCGAGTTCGCCAAGAACGGAACCGACCCGAAGCCGGAAGACGCCCTCAAGAACGTGTACGCCTGATGGCCACCATGACGTACCGGGAGGCCGTGCGCGACGCCATGAGCGAGGCGATGCGCCGCGACGACGACGTCTTCGTCATGGGCGAGGACATTGCGGAGATGGGCGGCTCGATGGGCGTCACGCAGGGGATGCTCGACGAGTTCGGGCCCGAGCGGGTCCGGAACACGCCGATCTCCGAGATGGCGATCGTGGGCGCGGGCATCGGCGCGGCCGTCTCCGGCATGCGGCCGATCGTCGAGATCATGTACCAGGACTTCATGACGCTGGCGATGGAGCAGATCGTCCAGCAGGCCGCGAAGCACCGCTACATGTCGGGCGGCCAGATCAAGGTTCCCGTCACCCTGCGCACGCAGGGCGGCGCCGGCTGGTCGCCGGGCGCCCAGCACGCGCAGCAGGTCGAGGCGTGGTTCGTCCACGTCCCCGGGATCAAGGTCGTCTTCGCCTCGACCCCGGAGGACGCGCGCGGGCTCCTGTGGAGCTCGATCTACGACGACAACCCGGTCGTCTTCTTCGAGCACCGCACCCTCTACAACCTCAAGGGCGACGTGCCCGACGAGATCGACGGCATCGAGCTCGGCAAGGCCCGGATCCACCGCGAGGGCGAGGACGTCACCGTCGTCGCCACCGGCCGGCTCGTCCACGAGGCGTTGAAGGCCGCCCAGGAGGCGGAGTCCGAGGGGATCTCCGTCGAGGTTGTCGACCCGCGGACGCTGCTTCCGCTCGACGAGGACGCGATCGTCGGCTCCGTGCGGAAGACGACCCGCTGCGTCGTCGCCCACGAGGCGGTCGTGCGCATGGGTTTCGGCGCGGAGATCGCCGCCGTCGTCCAGCACGGCGCCTTCGACTACCTCGACGCGCCCGTCGAGCGCGTCGGCGCCAAGTTCGCGCCGGTCCCGTTCGCCCCGGTCATGGAGCAGTACGTCATCCCGCACGCCGAGGACGTCCTCGCCGCGGTTCGACGAACCGTAGGCAAGGAATAACCGGTTCATGTCCAGCCAGGTCACGCTTCCGCGGCTCGGCCAGGGCATGGAGTCCGGCACGATCGTGCGTTGGTTGAAGGCCGAGGGCGACACCGTCGAGAAGGGCGAGGTTCTGTACGAGCTCGACACGGAGAAGGCCACGCAGGAGGTCGAGGCCGAGGCCTCGGGCGTCCTCCTGAAGATCCTCGCCGGCGAGGGGGAGGAGATCGAGGTCGGGACGGCGATCGCCGTCATCGGCGAGAAGGGCGAGGAGGTCGCCGAGGAGCCCGCGCCCGCGGAGGCGCCCAAGGCCGAGGAGCCGAAGGCCGAGGAGCGCGCGCCCGCGGAGGCGCCCAAGGTCGAGGAGCCGAAGGCCGAGGAGCCGGAGCCCGAGGAACCGGCGGTCGAGGCGCCCGCGCCCGCTGCGGCTGCGAACGGCGGCCGCGTCAAGGCCTCGCCGCTCGCGCGGCGGATCGCGCGCGAACGGGGCATCGACCTGGCCGCGCTCACCGGCACCGGCCCCGAGGGCCGCATCGTTGCCGAGGACGTCGAGCGCGCCGAGAAGGCGGGCGCGCCGACCGCCGCCGCCCCCGCTGCGGCAGCAGCCGCGCCGCCCTCCGGTGAGGTCGAGGTCGTCCCGCTCACCGGCATGCGCAAGGCGATCGCCCGCCGCATGACCGAGGCGTGGCAGGCGCCCGTCTTCCAGATCGCGATGACGGCCGACATGACGGCGGCGATCCGGCTCCGCGAGGGCCTCGTCGCGCGCATGGGCGAGGGCGACGCGAAGCCCACCTACTCCGACATCCTCACGAAGGTCTGCGCGGTCGCGCTCATGCGCCACCGCGCCGTCAACGCGCTCTTCGCCGGCGACGAGGTCCACCTGATCCCGACCGCGAACGTCGGCATCGCGGTCGCCATCCCCAACGGGCTCGTCGTGCCTGTGCTGCGGAACTGCGAGACGAAGACGATCCCCCAGCTCGCGAACGAGCGCGCCGACCTCGTCGCGCGCACGCGCGACGGCAGGCTTCGGCAGGACGACCTCGAGGGCGGCACGTTCACGATCTCGAACCTCGGCATGTACGGCGTCGAGCGCTTCGTCGCCGTCCTCAACCCGCCGCAGGCCGCGATCCTCGCGGTCGGAGCGATCGAGGAGCGCGCCGTCGTGCGCGAGGGCGAGCTCGCCGCGCGGCCGGTGCTCGAGCTGACGCTCAGCTGCGATCACCGCACCGTGGACGGGGCGACGGCGTCCGAGTTCCTGCGCACGGTCAAGCAGTTCCTCGAAGAGCCGGGCCTCGCCCTCTAAGGAGGGCGCCGTGAGCATCTGGTACCGCGTCAGGGATCTCGAAGCGGCGCGGACGTTCTACTGCCAGAAACTCGGCTTCGACGAGGCCTACGTCGACGAGGAAGACCGCTGGGCGCGCCTCACGCGCGGGAACGCCGAGGTGGCGATCGCCGAGGGCGATCCCGAACAGGGGGAGGCGGTCCTGACGCTCGACGTCGCCGACGTGAAGGCCGAGGCGGAGCGGCTGCGCGAGCAGGGCGTGCAGGTCGGGACGGTGCTCGAGATCCCCGGGACGATCCGGCTCCTCGACGTCTTCGATCTCGACGGCAACCGCCTCCAGCTCTCGCAGGACCTCTAGTGGGGCTGGAGCGCGCGGTCGTCGTCGGGCCGGGGGAGGGACACCGGGTTGGAAACGTCGAGTTCCTCGCCCGCACACGGGACACCCCCCGCTTCAACCTCGCGATCATCACCATCCAGCCCCGGCGCGAAGGGCCGGAGATGCACGCGCACGATGCAGAGGACGATGCTTTCTACATGCTCGACGGCGAGCTCGTCTTCGTCGTCGACGGGGAGGAGGTCGTCGCGGGCCCGGGCACCTTCGTCCTCGTGCCGCCCGGTGTGCAGCACACGTTCTTCAACCGAGGCGACAACCCGGCCCGCTTCGTCAACGTGCACGCGCCGGCCGGCTTCGACGTGCGCATCGAGCAGGACTGACCGCCGCCCTACCCGTTCGAGGGATCGCCGCGAGCCCGCCGCCGGTCGTTACCTCGTGCGAACCGGATTCAACCCCGGGTCAGCGGCGAGGGCGGCACAGGGGCCGCCCTCCCGTCTTTAAGGGTGTGGTAGAACGGAAGCGTGGCGACCTTCTTCGTCGTCCAGCGTCGTTCGGGGCCCGAATGGGACCGCTCGCTGTCGCTCGAGGAGCAATCCGGCTGGACGGCGCATGCCGAGTTCATGGACGCGCTCGAGGCCGAGGGCTTCGTCGTCCTGGGCGGGCCGGTCGGCGACGAGACGCGCGCGCTGCTCGTGATCGACGCCGAGTCGGAGGGGGAGATCCGCGAGACGCTGGGCCGCGACCCCTGGAGCGAGTCGCATCTCGTGATCGAGTCGATCGACTCCTGGACGATCCGGCTCGGCGCGCTGCCCGCGTAGCCCGGCTGCGGCCCTCCCGCGGATAGGATCGCGGTTAGGAACGCGAACCGAACGGAAAGGGCCAGATCATGGAATTCGACGTCGCCGTCCTGGGCGGCGGCCCGGGCGGCTACTCGGCGGCGATCCGGGCAGCGCAGCTCGGCGCCAAGACCGCGTGCATCGAGAAGGAAGAGCGCCTCGGCGGCACGTGCCTGCGCATCGGCTGCATCCCGACGAAGGCCTGGGTGCAGACCGCCTTCGCCATCAAGGAGGCCGAGGAGACGTTCGCCAAGCTCGGCGTCAACGTCGGGCCGCCCGAGCTCGACTTCGGGAAGTCGAACGAGTGGAAGGCGGCGGTGGTCGACAAGCTGACCGGCGGGGTCGCGCAGCTGTTCAAGGCGAACGGCGTCGAGTGGGTCCGCGGGGCGGGCCGCTTCAAGGACGTGAACACGATCTCGGTCGAGGGCGGGGAGGACGTGAGCTTCAAGAGCGCGATCATCGCGACCGGCTCGTACCCGCTGCGCCCGCCGATCGACGGGATCAACTCGGCCCGCTGCGTCGATTCGACCGGGCTCCTCGACCAGACCGTGGTGCCCAGGCGCCTCGTCATCCTCGGCGGCGGGATCATCGGGTGCGAGTTCGCCTCGATCTTCCAGCGCTTCGGCAGCGAGGTGACGATCGTCGAGATGCTCCCGACCTTGATTCCGCAGGAGGACGACGATGCGGCCAAGGAGCTGTTGAAGCAGTTCAAGAAGCGCGGGATCGCCGTCCACCTCGAGTCGCAGTGCGACAGGATCGAGGAGACCGCCGACGGCCTCAGGGTGCACTTCGCCGGCCAGACCGTCGACTGCGACCTCATGCTCGTCGCCACCGGGCGTGGCCCGGTCACCCAGGACCTCGGCCTCGAGGGCATCGGCGTCGAGTTCGATCCGCGCAAGGGCATCGCAGCCGACGAGCGCCGCCGGACAACCGTGCCGCACGTCTTTGCGGTCGGCGACTGCGCCGGCTACTGGCAGCTCGCGCACACGGCGTTCCGCGAGGGCGAGGTGGCTGCGGAGAACGCCACGGGCCATGACGCCGTCGTCGACAATCGCGGCGTGCCGCGGCCGATCTACACCGATCCCGAGATCGCGGGCGTCGGGCTCACGGAGCGCGAGGCGCGCGAGCAGCACGGCGACGAAGTCCTCGTGGGCAAGTTCCCGTTCTCCGTCAACGGGCGCGCGATGATGCAGAACGAGACGGTCGGGTGGGTCAAGTCCATCCACGAGTCCCGCTACGGCGAACTGCTCGGGCTCGTCATGGTCGGGCCGCACGTCACCGACCTGATCGAGGCCGGCGTCGTCGCGCTCGACGCGGAGGCCACGGTCGAGACGGTGGCGGACGGGATGACCGCGCACCCCACCCTCTCGGAGGCGATCAAAGAGGCCGGGCTGGTCGCGCTCGGCCGCGCGATTCACATCCCCAACCGGAGGCGAGCGGCCGCCGAGGCCTAAGGAGGGCGCCATGCTCAGCAAACGGAAGGCATTGATCGGCTACGCGGTCTACACCGTCGGCAAGCCGCTGGCGAAGCGGAAGCTGAAGCAGCAGCAGGCCGAGACGGCGAAGAAGCGGAAGATGATGGGCGGGATCGCGGCAGCCATGGCGGCCGCCGGCGCGACCATCGGCGGCATCGTGTTCTTCCGCAAGCGGCGCTCCGGGGGCACGGAGTCGACGGAGGGCTAGAGCTGGCCGACACCGCCGCCGGCGTGATCCGGCCCTTCCGTCCGGATGACGCCTCCGTCCTCGCCGCCCTGCTGGACGAGGACACGCTCCCCCAGGCCGTCACGGGTGACGGCATCCGCCACTGGTTCGCGAGCCAGCCCGAGCGCGGGCACGTGGCCGCGTGGGTGGCCGAGCCCGACGGCGAGGTCGTCGGCTGGGTGCGCGCGCGCCTCCGCTGGGCGATCAGCGAGGAGGGAGTGGGGGAGATCTGGGCCTTCGTCGTCCCCCGCACGCGGGGGCGCGGGCTCGGCGGGGCGCTCTACGAGGTCGCGCACGGGCATCTGCTCGACGTCGGCGCTCGCGTCCTCGGCTCGTGGACGACGGCCGAGGCGGGCGCGCGCTTTCTGAGCGCACGCGGCTACGCGGCCAGCCGGACCCAGGAGATCCTCAGGCTCGACGTCGCGTCCGCCGATCTCTCCGGCCTGGACGGCCTGCGGGCGCGGCTGGAACGCGACGGCTACGAGCTCGTGCCGCTGAGCTCGGTTGCCGCCCGCGTCGACGAGCTCTACGCCCTCGACGCCGGCGCGACCGCGGACGTCCCGGGCACGTTCGCCGAGGACGACGTCAGGCCCGAGGACTGGCTGGCGGAGGCGATCGCGCACCCGCAGCTCTCGCATGAGGGGAGCACCGTCGTCCTCCGGCGCGGCGAGCCGGTCGCCTACTCGTTCCTGCACATCGCGCCCGCGTCGCGGACGGCCGCGAACGAGATGACGGGAACCCGTCCCGACCAACGCCGCAAGGGGCTCGCGCGCCTCGCCAAGCTCGGCACGATCGCCTGGGCGCGGGAGGAGGGCTACGAGGCCATCCTCACGGAGAGCGACCAGGACAACGCGGGGATGCTCCACCTCAACCGAAGCCTTGGCTACCGGCCCGCGGGCACGGAGACCCAGTACCTCCTGGAGGAACTACGATAGGCGCCATGGATCCGCTGCTGGAGCCGATCGAGGGCGCCGAGCGCCGCGAGGTCGCCGGCGTCATCGTCGAGATCGGCAAGGCCGGGAACGGCCGGGTGAAGCGGGCGATCTACCCGCCGGGCTTCCGCTGGTCGACCCACATGGCCCCAGCCGTCCGCAGCGAGAACTGCATGCACGCGCACATCGGCTTCCTCGCGCGCGGCCACATCCAGGGCGAGTACGCGGACGGGTGCACGTTCGAGTTCGTCGCCCCGCAGTTCGTCACCATCGAGCCCGGCCACGACGCCTGGGTCGTCGGCGACGAGGAGGCGGTGCTGATCCAGTTCGACTCCGAGGAGGGCACGGCCCGCCGCTTCGGCCTCCCCTCCGAGCACAGCCACTAGCCTTCCGAGCAGTGTTCGAGTCCCTGACCGAGTACGTCTCGGGCTCCCCGTGGACGTACCTGTTCCTCTTCGTCATCGCGGCGCTCGACGCGGTCATCCCGTTGGTGCCGAGCGAGACGTCCGTGATCCTCGCCGGCGTGCTCGCCTCGACGGGCGACCTCGTCCTCGTGCTCGTCATCCTCTTCGCCGCGGCCGGGGCGATCGCCGGCGACAACCTCTCCTACTGGATCGGCCGCAAGGTCGGCCACCGGATCGTCGACCGCTTCTTCAAGGGAGAGCGGCGCAAACAGGTGGACTGGGCGCACAGGCAGGTCGAGCAGCGCGGCGGCTACCTGATCATCATCGGCCGTTTCATCCCGGGCGGGCGCACCGCCGTGACGTTCTCGTGCGGGATGCTGGAGATGCGCTGGCGTCGCTTCCTCGCCTTCGACGTCGTCGCCGGGCTGGTCTGGGCGACCTACGCGACGATGCTGGGCTACGTCGGCGGCCGCACGTTCGAGGAGAACCCGTTCAAGGGGTTCCTGCTCGCCTTCGTCGTCGCGCTGGGCATCGCGGGCGCGATCGAGGCGTATCGTTGGCTCCGGAAGCGCCGTGCAGTCGCTGACAGCTGACCTGGAGGCCGCAGCCGCTATCGGCGCCGACGAGCGCGGCGGCGTCAGCCGCTTTGCCTGGACGCCCGAGCTCGCGCGCGCGAATGACTGGCTGACGCAGCGCCTGACCGAGCTCGGGCTCGACGTCGAGCTCGACCCGGCGGGCAATGTGATCGGGCGCTGGTCAGCCGGAGAGGGGGACGCCGTGCTCCTCGGCTCCCACCTTGACACAGTCCCCAACGGCGGCCGCTACGACGGGGCCCTCGGAGTGCTTGCCGCCCTCGACGTCGTTCGCCGGCTCAAGGCCTCTGGCAGCGAGCCGAAACGGCCGCTGTGGGTCGTCTCCTTCAACGACGAAGAAGGCTGCCGCTTCCAGACCGGAATGCTCGGCAGCCGCGCGTTCTGCGGGGACTTCGACCTGGAGGACTGGGGGCGGCGCGGCGTCCCGGAGGCGATGGCCGAGGCCGGGTTCTCCTTCGACCGGCTGGTCGACGCCCGCGGGCTCGACCGCGTCGGCTCCTATCTCGAGCTCCATATCGAGCAGGGGCCCGTGCTGGAGCGGGCCGGCGTCGATCTCGGCGTGGTCACGGCGATCACGGGGATGGTGGGATTCCGGGCGCGCTTCCTGGGGGAGGCGAACCATGCGGGGACTACCCCGATGGAGCTCCGGCGCGACGCGCTCTCGGGCGCGGCCCGCGCCGTCCTCGAGCTCCGCGCGGAGGCGCGCGCCCGCGACGACATGACCGCGAACGTCGGCGTCATCTCGGCCGAGCCGGGCGGCTTCAACGTCGTCCCGGGCGCGGCCGAGATCACCATCGACGTCCGCTCGCCGACGCCGGACGGGTTCGAGCGCCTGGAGCCGCTCGTCCGGGGCACGCTGGAGCGGATCGCCGCGGAGGAGGAGCTCGGCCTCGAGCTGCGCGAGACGCACCGCAAGCAGCCGGTCGCCCTCGACGCCGACCTGCAGGATCGCCTCGAGGTCGCGGCAGCGGAGGAGGGAGCGACGACGCTCCGCCTTCCGAGCGGCGCGGGTCACGACGCGATGGTGCTCGCGCACCACCTGCCTGCCGCGATGCTGTTCGTCCCCAGCCGGGGCGGCCTCAGCCACACGCCGGAGGAGTTCTCGAGCCCGGAGCACTGCGAGCTCGGAGCCCGGGTCCTTGCCCGAGCCGTCGGGCGCCTCGTCTCCTAGAGCCGCCATCGTCCATTGAGGATGATGCAGCGGTCCAGCAGGTCGGTCATGATCCCGCCATGAGCCCGCGCATGCGTTCTATCGCCGCCTGGGTGCTTTTGGCGCTCGGCACGCTGATCGTGTTCGTGGGCTCGCTCACGGTCTGGGTGAAGCGCCAGGCGCTCGACACGGACGCGTGGGTCGACACGAGTGCGAACCTCCTCGAGGACGACGACATCCGGATGGCGCTGTCGACGTACATCGTCGACCAGCTCTACACCTACGCCGACCCGCAGGGCCTGCTCGAAGACGAGCTCCCGACGAACCTCCAGGGGTTAGCTCCGACTATCGCCGGCGCGCTGCGCCAGCCGGCGGTCGAGGGCGTCGACCGGCTGCTCCAGCGGCCGCGCGTCCAGCAGCTCTGGGAGGACGTCAACCGCGTCATGCACCAGGAGCTGATCGCGCTCCTCGAGAACGAGACGCGCGGGAACATCACGACCGGCAACGGCACGGTTACGCTCAACCTGCAAACGCTGCTCGTCAACATCGGCCAGGAGATTGGCTTCGAGTCCCTCGGCTCTCGGCTCCCGCCCGACGCCGGCCAGATCACGATCCTCAAGTCCGACCAGCTCGAGGCGGCCCAGACAGGCGTGAAGATCATCAAGGTGCTGACCTGGGTGATCCTCTTCGTCGCCATCGCGCTGTTCGCCGGAGCGGTCTGGCTCGCCCGGGGACGGCGCAGCATGCTGCGGAACGTCGGCGCGGCGCTGCTCCTCGTCGGCATCCTGCTGCTCGTCGTCCGGCGCCTCGTCGGCAACTACATCGTCGATGCTCTCTCGTCGGGCGAGTCGGTGCGGGACGCGGTCGCCCACACGTGGCTGATCGGGACGAGCCTGCTCAGCCAGGTTGCCTGGGCCGCCCTCGTGTACGGCCTCGTCATCTTGATCGGGACCTGGTTCGCGGGGCCGAACCGCTACGCCACCCGAGCCCGCACGGCCATCGCGCCGAACCTCCGCGAACGGCCCGAGATCGGCTGGGGGATCCTCGCCGGCCTCTACCTCCTGCTGATTCTCTGGGCGCCGGTCCCTTCGCTTCGCAACTGGGTCGGCATTCTCCTCCTCGGTGGACTGATCGTGCTCGGCTTCGAGGCGTTCCGGCGGGTCGCGATCGGCGGGCTCGGCCCGGACGATCGCTCGTCCCCGCCGCCGGCTCCCGCTGCCTGAGCTCGACGTCGAGCGGCTCGGCGACGGGCCGCCCGTCCTGCTCGTCCACGGGAGCGTCATCGGCGGTGCGAGCACCTGGCGCGAGCAGCTTCCCCTGGCCGAGCGCTGGACGCTCCTCGTCGTCGATCGCCCCGGATTCGGCGAGGCGCCGGCGACGGGCCGCGTCGACTTCGACGTCGATGCGCCGCTGGTCGCCGAGGCGCTCGGCGAGGGCGCGCACCTCGTCGGGCACTCCTACGGCGGCGTGATCTCGCTGCTCGCCGCCGCGCAGCGGCCCGAAGCGGTGCGCTCCCTCACGGTGATCGAGCCGCCCGCGTTCGCCCTCGCGCCCGACGACCTGGCGGCGGTTCGGTTCGTCGCGGACGCGCAGAGGCTCTGGGCGGAGGGGCCGGAGGACGCAGTCGAGTTCCTCGCGCAGTTCCTCGCTCTCGTCGGGTCCTCGCTCGTCGTTGGAGCAGGCCCGGTGCGCCTGCCTCCCGAGCTCGAGCGTGGCGCGCAGCTCCTGCGCACCGAGCGCGGGCCGTGGGAGGCGGAGATCCCACTCGACGGGCTCGCCGCGGCGCCGTTCCCGAAGCTCGTCGTCTCGGGCGCGCACGACCCGGCGTTTGACTGCGTCTGCGACGTCCTCGAGCGGCGCCTGGGCGCCGAGAGCGCGGTGATCGCCGGCGCCGGCCACAGCGTCCAGCGCGCCGGGGCGCCGTTCAACGAGCGGCTGGAGGAGTTCCTACTGCGCGCGGGCTAGTGGCCGCAGCGGCAGACGGACTCGCCGAGGTAGCGGCGCTCGAGCTTGAGACCGCAGTGCCCGCAGGTGGGCGGGAGCACACGCGTGTAGACGAGCACCGCGCGGGCGACGATGGCCCAGGCGAGGAAGGTGAGGAGCGCGAATGAAAGCGGCACATCCCAGGGCATGGCTCACATATCGGACGCGATCCGCCCGCGCCTTAGCGTTTGAGCCCCCATTCGGATGAAGCTGGAGAACCCCGGGAGTTTCGAGGGGGACCCTTGACCCCGCATTACAATGGAATACGTGGGGTGGATCGCGATCGGACTGCTCGTCGCCGCCGTCCTCGTCGTCGTGGCTGCGGAATGGCCGAGGCTGTCCGAACGCGTGGGCGCCGACGCGTGGGCTTCCCGCTCCCGCCGGCGCCGCAAGGAGAAGCTGACCCTGATCAGGGGTGACGAGGCCGACGACGAGTTCGTCAAGAGCGTCGAGCGCGACCTCGCCGATCTCCCCGTGCTCGACGAGCACGAAGACCGTCCGCGACGCTAGCCCCAGGCTAGACTTCGCGGTCCGCGCGGATGTGGCGGAATTGGTAGACGCGCACGGTTCAGGTCCGTGTGGGCGAAAGCCCGTGGAGGTTCAAG
>CAWESB010000006.1:0-171047 GCA_963811635.1 uncultured Actinomycetes bacterium | reverse complement strand
GACGAATCCGAGGGTCGGGCTACCCGACGGCGTCGACAATCTCGGACGTGAGGCTGTCGAAGCCGCTGAGGAACTCGCGCCGCTCCCGGTGCAGGCGTTCGACCTGCGCTGCGTACTCGTCGGCGCGCCCTTGCTGCTCGTAGAGCTCGCGGGGCCGGAGCACGGCCTCGTCCTCGGGCTCGATTCCGGGGACGTGGCGCGCGATCTTGTAGCCAAAGTCGGGGTCGAGCTCCCACTCGATCGTCCCCTCAGCGATGCCCTTGACGATCGCCGACGAGTGCGGGATCCGCACCTTCCGCGAACGCTCTTCCGCCGCCGGGCCGCCGACGCTGCCGGTGTTCATGAGATAGACCTCGAGCGGGTGCTCGGCGAGCAGCTCCAGAAAGCGGTTCCCCTGGTAGTCGTGCGGAAGCGGGAAGAAGGGGTTCGTGCCGGGGACGCGGAGGAACCTGCCCTCCTCGGCAGCGCCGCCCGCGGCGGTGCCCGTCGTCTCCCCCAGCATGAAAAAGGCCGCTGCCTGCGGCCCCTCGAGCTTCGCGACTGCCGGGATGATGCCCTCGTTCCGGTTCAGGATGAGCAGGAAGTGGGCCTCGTCGATCGGACGTGTCGCGGCCGACTCGATCACTTCGAACGGGAAGGTCGCGCGCCCGTTCTTCGTGTAGCTCTGGTCGTAGAAGTCCACCTCGTCACCCTTCTGCGAGACGTTCTCCAGGTAGGAGCGCGGCTGCGTGACGGCGCCGTGGATCGTTGGCTCGTCCTCGGGGTTGAGCGCGAAGGTCTTCGCGAAGCACCCGTTCTCGGTCGCGTAGACCCTGCCGTCGGGCATCCACGCGACGAAGTCGTCCTGGATCGGGAGGGAGCCGTTCTGGCGGGTGAAGGTGGTCGTCGTCTTCCCCGTCCCTGAGAGGCCGACGATCATGGCCACGCGCTCACCGGCGTCCGTGGGGATGACCTTGGCGCCCGCGTGGAGCGGGATGCCGCCGCGGTCGTAGACGAGCTTGTTCCACATGCGCAGGATCCCCTTCTTCGACTCGCCGAAGTAGTCGGAGTTGAAGACCCGGTTCACGCCCTGCTCGAGGTCGACGAGGATGAGCCGCTCCTCGGGCCAGCCGGGCGCCTTCAGGTTGGGCGTGTAGACGACCGTGAGCTCGGGCTCGAAGTCATCGGGATCCTCGACCGCGAACCAGAGCTGCTGCTGCATGCCCGCGATGTTCGCGTTCGCCACTTCGATGTAGAGGCGCACGGGGACGCGGAACTCGGGCTGGGCGCCGAGCCAGCCGTCGAGGAGGATCATCTCCTGGCCGGCGATGTAGGCGTCCTGCTTGTCGGCCCACTCCTGGGCCTGCTCCGTGGAGACCGTGCGGGAGACGCCGGGATCGGGGTCGTCGGTGACGATGAAGGTCGACGGCGTCGAGCGCGCCAGGACTTCGGTCTGGACATTGACGTTTTCGTACTTCGTCCAGCGGGCCGTCGGCATCTTCGCCGCGAGCTGCTGGAGCTCGTCGGCGGCGGGATTACGGACGACGGAAGCTGCCTGCGGCAGCTGGAATGCCATCTTGGCCATGAGCGAGGATCCTATCGGGTGTGACTGTCCGACAACACGCGCGCGAGCTCGTGTCCGAAGGACGCTACAGGGCCTGCGCGGAACCTGTGCTCTGACGCGTTCCGGCGCGCGTTTCGTATAGCTTCCCTAGCGGTGGAAGCGAAGCACGACGTCCTCATCGTCGGCGCTGGTTGTGCCGGGATGCGCGCTGCGATCGAGGCGTTCGACGCGGGCGTGGACGTCGCCCTCATCTCGAAGATCCACCCGACGCGGAGCCATTCCGGCGCGGCCGAGGGCGGCATCAACGCGGCGCTCGGCAACGCCTCCGAGGACGATCCCGAGAAGCACGCATTCGACACGGTCAAAGGCTCCGACTACCTCGGCGACCAGGACGCGATCGAGGCGCTCTGTCAGGAGGCGCCGGGCGACGTCTACCAGCTCGAGCACTGGGGCGCCGTCTTCTCGCGCACCGAGGACGGGAAGATCGCGCAGCGACCCTTCGGCGCCGCCGGCGAGCCCCGCACCGCGTACGCCGCCGACATCACCGGCCACGTGCTCGTGCACGTGCTCTACGAGCAGGTGATGCGTCGCGACATCACGACGTATGAGGAGTGGTTCGCCTGGAAGCTCGTCGAGGACGACGGGCGCTGCCAGGGCGTCATCTGCTGGGACCTGATCAACGGGGGCCTCAAGCTCGTCGGGGCGAAGACGGTGATTCTCTGCACGGGCGGGGCCGGCCGGCTCTACACGGGAACGACGAACGCGTACTCCTGCACCGGCGACGGGATGGCCCTCGCCCTCCGGCTGGGCGTGCCCCTGAAGGACATGGAGATGATGCAGTTCCACCCGACGACGCTCTCGCCGTCGGGCGTGCTCATCACCGAGGGCTGCCGCGGCGAGGGCGCGTACCTCCTCAACTCCGAGGGCGAGCGCTTCCTCAAGAACTACGCGCCGAACGCGATGGAGCTGGCGAGCCGCGACGTCATCTCGCGCGCGGAGCAGATCGAGATCGACGAGGGTCGGGGCGTGGACGGCAACGTCCTCCTCGACCTGCGCCACCTCGGCGCGGACAAGATCATCGAGCGTCTGCACGGCACCCGCGAGCTCTCCATGGTCTTCGCCGGCGTCGACCCGATCCACGAGCCGATCCCGGTTCGGCCGGGCTCTCACTACCACATGGGCGGCGTCGACACCGACCTCGTTGGCAAGACGGTGCTCGACGGCCTGTACGCCGCCGGCGAGTGCGCCTGCGTCTCGGTGCACGGCGCCAACCGCCTGGGCGGGAACGCGCTCATGGAGACGATCACCTTCGGAAAGCGAGCGGGCCGGGCCGCGGCAGACTGGGCGATCGCCAACACGGTCGTCGCGCCGCCGGAATCGGCGCTCGCGGATGCCGAGCGCGAGCTGAGCGAGCTGCTCGACCGCAGCGACGGCGAGCGTCCACACGCGATCCGGGACGAGATGGCCTCGACGATGCACGAGAACTTCGGCGTCTTCCGCCGCGACGAGCAGATGAAGCTCCAGGGCGAGATCATCGCCGGCCTGCAGGAGCGCTACGAGCACGTCGTCGTCGAGGACAAGGGCGACGTCTTCAACACCGACCTGACACAGGCACTCGAGCTCGGGTTCCTCCTGGAGCTCGCCGCCTGCATGGTCGAGGCCGGCATCGCGCGCAAGGAGAGCCGCGGCGCACATGCCCGGCCCTACGACTTCCCCGACCGGGACGACGTGAACTTCATGAAGCACACGCTCGTTGGGTGGGCCGACGATCGCCCGCAGCTGACCTGGGCGCCGGTGAGAGTGACGAAGTGGGAACCCCAGGAGCGAAAGTACTAGGGCCGTGCGCACTTCGATTTCCGTGAGCAAGGAAGGAGCGCGTTGGACGTCGCACTGAAAATCTGGAGGTTCGACCCGGACACGGGCGAGCGGATGCTCCGGGACTACGAGGTCGAGGCTCCCGAGTGGGCCTGCCTGCTCGACGTGCTCGACATCGTCAAGGACCAGGTCGACGGGTCGCTCTCGTACCGGAAGAGCTGCCGGATGATGATCTGCGGCTCCTGCGGCATGCGCATGGACGGCCGCGCCGTCCTCGCCTGCAAGGAGCGCATGAAGCCGATCGTCGACCGCGGCCACGTGCCGGTCATCTCGGCGATGGGCAACATGCCCGTCCTCAAGGATCTCGTCGTCGACATGAAGCCCTTCTGGACGAAGATCCGCGACATGAAGCCGTGGGTCGAGACCGGCTACCGCGACGTCCCGGAGACGGAGTTCATCGTCTCGCCCGACGAGATTGCACCCATCCAGAAGGAAGCGCTCTGCATCATGTGCGGCTGCTGCGTCTCCGAGTGCAACTCGATGGAGTCGGACCCGGAGTTCTTCGGGCCTGCGGCTCTCGCCAAGGGCTTCCGCTTCGTCGGCGACCCGCGTGACCAGACGGCGGTCGACCGGCTCGAGCGCTACAACGACGAGCACGGGATCTGGGACTGCACCCGGTGCTACTTCTGCAACGAGCGCTGCCCCAAGGGCGTCGACCCGCGCGACGCCATCGCCAAGCTCGGCGCCGAGTCGATCCGGCTCGGCATCGATCGCGACATGGGCGCGAAGCACGCCCTCTGGTTCGTGCACTCGGCGAAGACGACGGGCTGGCTGCGCGAGACGGAGCTCGTCCCCAAGACCCAGGGCGTCCTCGGCGCGCTCAAGGAGATGAAGTTCGCCCTCAACCTCTTCAAGCACGGCAAGGTGCCGCTGATCCCGCACGTGGCCGACGAGGTCCAGGAGGCGCGCGCCCTCTACGAGGTCGTCAAGTCGCAGGACAAGGGCGGCGCCGCCGGCATCGTCCAGGCGGAGCGGGCGCTCGGACGCCTCGAGCATGGCGCCGGGCACGAGGGGGAGATCGCGGAGGAGGCGGTGGAATGAAGGTCGCCTACTACAAGGGCTGCCTCGCCTCGCTCTCCGCGAAGGAGCTCGACACGTCGACGCAGGCGCTCGTCCCCAAGCTCGGGATCGAGCTGGAGGAGCTGGACGCGGTCACGTGCTGCGGCGCCGGCGACATCCACGAAGCGGAGCCCGACTACTACCTCCACCTGAACGCGCGCATCCTCGCCTACGCCGAGGCGACCGGCTGCGACACGCTCATGACCATCTGCAACGTCTGCACGCTCAACCTCCGGCAGGCGAACCTCGCCCTCCAGAACGACGACGCGCTGCGCGTGCGCGTGAACGAGAACCTCGAGAAGGTCGGCGCCCCGCCGTACAACGGCGGCGTCGACGTCAAGCACCTGCTCTGGCTGATCGCCGAGGGCGACGGCTACGAGCTGCTCAAGGGCGTCGCCCACAAGGGCCTGAAGGGGCTCAAGGTGGCGCCGTTCTACGGTTGCCAGATCCTGCGGCCCTCGAAGCTGCTCGGTTTCGAGGATCCCGACCGTCCGCACTCGCTCGAGGCGATCATCGAGGCCTGCGGCGGCGAGGCGATCGACTACCCGGCGAAGATCAAGTGCTGCGGCTTCCCGATCATCCAGGCGCGCGAGGAGACTGCGCTCGGCGAGCTCGTCCAGCCGATCCGGCAGTCGATCGAGGCCGGCGCGGACGCCATGGTCACGCCCTGCCCGCTCTGCCACCTCTCCCTGGACGCGTGGCAGTCGAAGCTCGAGGCGCAGACGGGCGAGGCCTTCAGGATGCCGATCCTGCACCTCTCCCAGCTCGTCGGCGTGGCGGCCGGGCTCGAGGAGTCCGAGCTGATGTTCAAGCGCCATGTCGTCCCGGTCGGGCCGGCCCTGGAGAAGCTCCAGGCGCCGTAGGCGGGTCTAGAATCCGACCCGTGCCCAGGCGCTTCGTCGCGTTCGCGCTGCTGGCCGCCGCAGCCGCGGCCGTCGTCGCCTCCCGTCGCCGGGCGGCGACCGGCGACGGGTCGCAGAACGGAGGCTCGCGCCGGCACACCGCGCAGCTCCGACGCGAGCTCGAGCACCAGTAGATGCTCATCTGGATCCTCGCGGCCGCCGTCCTGGTCGCGGTGGCCGGGCTCGTGTGGGCGCTGTTCGAGGCGCAGTGGGTCGAGTACGTGGAGCGGGACGTCACCGTCCCCGGCCTGCCCCGGCCGCTCGACGGCCTCCGCATCCTCCACATCTCCGACTTCCACCTCGGCACGGCCTCCCTCAACGGGCGGGCGTTGAGGAAGGCCGTCACCTGGGCGGCCGGGAAGGAGCTCGACCTGGTCGCCGTCACCGGAGACCTGGTCAGCCGCCAGCGCGGTGTCGCCGTCCTCGCCCGCGAGCTGGCGCGGCTGCACCCGCGCTACGGGACGTACGTCGTGCTCGGGAACCACGACGTCGCCGCCACGCGCGATCCCTTCAGCCGTCCCGCGGACCTGAGCGAGGTCGAGGCCGGCGAGCTCCTGGAGCACGAGTCCGAGCTCCTCGACGTCGAGGGCGTCCGCGTCCAGGTCGCCGGCGGTGACCCGCGCCGCGCGTGGGAGCCGCACGGGGCGCTGGTCGCTCCCGAGGCCGAGTTCCGGCTCCTCCTCGTGCACTTCCCGGACCCGATGCGGAGGCTCGCGCCCGGCGAGTTCCACCTCGTGCTCGCAGGGCACCTCCACGGCGGGCAGATCTGCGTCCCCACCCCGCACGGGAAGGTACGCCTCGAGCACCTGCGCGCTCCCTGGTGGGAGGGCGTCTTCGAGCTGCCGGAGGGCGTGCTCCACGTCTCCCGTGGCCTGGGGACGAGCTTCGTCCCCTTCCGCTTCCTGGCCCGGCCCGAGGCGACCATCCTGACGCTACGAACGCCCGAGTAGACTCGGGGCGGGAATGGCCTACCGCCTCTCGCCGGTGACGAAGGCGTCGCTCGACGGCGCCCCGCCGGTCTGCGTCGACTGCGTCTTCTGGCAGTCCCGCCGCGGCCGGCCGGCGACGAAGGAGCGTTGGGCCGAGCGCGTCGAGGAGGACTGGGGCGCCTGGGGGACGCTCTACCACGCGGAGGGCGACCGCCTCGTCGGCTTCGTCCAGTATGGGCCGGCCGGACAGTTCCCGCGGGCGAACGAGCTACCCGCCGGCCCGCCCTCGCCAGACGCCGTCCTGGTCACGTGCGCCTACCTCGTCGACCTCTCCGCGCCCTGGGTGCTGCAGAGCCTCTTCCTCGCGGCCATCGGCGAGGCGCGGGACCGCGGGATCAAGGCGATCGAGACCTTCGGCTTCCGCTATCCGGAGGGGGAGACGAGCTACGAGCGCGTGTTCGTCCACCGCACCGTGTTCCCGGCCGACTTCCTCGCCGACTTCGGCTTCGTCGCCAGGCGTTGGGAGGGCGACGTCTGCCTCGCGCGCCTCGAGCTGGCCGGGCTGCAGCCGGTCGAGGACGCGCTCACGTCGCGGGCGCTACGCAGGGTGAAGGAGGCCTTCGTCCCGGCCCCCGTGCCCCAGCGGCCCTAATCCTCCAGCGAGGTGAAGAGCGTGAGCTGCATGCCGTCCGGCGTCTGCACGCGGGCGTTGCGGTCGCGCCAGGGCGTCACCGTGGCGGGCGCGATCAGATCCGCGCCGCCGGCGGTCAGGCGCTCGGCGGTCTGCTCGGAGTCGTCGACTCCGAGCGCGAGGCGAATCGGCCCGGCGACGCGCCGGCCGACCTCGATCTCGTCGATCAGCGCAGCCTGGGCAGAGTCGAGCAGTTCGAGCGTGCCCACGCCCGCCTCCAGGATCGCGCCGCGTCCTGTCGATTCGTCCCACGCGAGCCGGACGGGCAGGCCGAGCACGTCCCGGTAGAAGCCGACAGCCTGCTCGAAGTCCTCGACGGTCAGCGCGATCCGCAGCTCGCGCACCGGGTTGGCGGCTCCGGTCGCGCCGCTCGCGGCGAGGCGGGCGAACGGCTCGATTGCGTCGGGCACGGGGACGTGCTCGAGCGGGAGTGTCCCGGCGTCGCGGAGTGCGGAGGCCATGGCCGCGGCGGCGGGCCCGAGCTCGAAGCCGGCCTCGGCCGCTTGCGCGGACGAGGCGGCGAAGAGGACCCGCGACACGCCAACCAGCGCCGCGACCGCCTGGCACATCGGGCACGGCTCGCAGCTGGAGACGACCATGCCGCCCGTGAGGTCGGCGTCCCGGGCCGCGCGGATCGCCGCGACCTCGGCGTGTGCGGTCGGGTCGGAGTCCCGCACCGTCGTGTTCACGCCTCTGCCGAGGATTGTGCCGTTCTGGACGACGAGCGCACCGAACGGGCCTTGCCCGGCGTCGGCGTTCTCGCAGGCGAGGCGAACGGCCTCGGCGACCAGCTCTTCCGTCGTCGGCGTCACCGGCGACAAGCTACCCTAGTGTGAGTCGACCGAGGAGGCTGGGATGCCGACGACGACACGGGATCGGACGGAGGAGCTTCGCGCGCTCGAGGAGCTATGGGCGGCTCCGGCCGCCGGCGAGCTACAGGCCCCGAGCCGACGCCTCCCGCTCGTTCCGGGCGCGCTCGTCGCGGGCGGCTGGGCCACGTTCTTCTTCGTCGCGCTGACCTTCCAGCCGGCGCCCGAGCCGGGCATGACCTGGCCGGTCTGGGCGACCGCGGTCTCCCTCGCCCAGTTGGGGCTACTGCTCGGCGCGGCCGCGGTCGGGCCGATGTTCTCGAGGATCGGCTTCGCGGCCGCGACCCTCGCGGGCCCGCTCGGCATCGCGCTTGCGGTCAACTGCCGCGCCTCCGAGCATCACCTCGGAAACTGGTGGTTGGTCGAGCTCGCCGCAGCCGTCGCCCTCACCGGGTTGGCTGCAGTCGGCCTCGCCCAGCGGCTACGCCGCTAGCAGGCGCCGCGCGAGCAGGAGCTCGGCGATCTGGACCGCGTTCAGCGCCGCCCCCTTGCGCAGGTTGTCGTTGACGATCCAGAGCGAAAGGCCGTCGCCGGCCGTGTCTCTGCGGATGCGCCCGACGAGCACCTTGTCCTGCCCCGCCGCATCCGCGGGGGTCGGCAGGTTGGCCAGCTCGATCTGGTCGGAGGCGCCCAGCGCCTCGCGCGCCTCGTCCGGCGACAGGGGCCGTTCGGTCTCGACCCACACCGCCTGCGCGTGGCCGACGAGCACGGGCACGCGCACGCAGGTCGCGTGGAGCGGCAGCTCCGGCAGCTCGAGGATCTTGCGCGTCTCCGCGCGGAGCTTCCACTCCTCGGTGAACTCCTCGCCCTCGAGCTCCCAGTCCATCCCGAGATTCCCCTCGGCCGGCCCGATGCTCCGCAGCCGCTCGATGCCGGCGTCGCCCGCCCCGGACGCAGACTGGTAGGTGGCCAGGCGCACGCGGCCGAGGCCGGCGGCCTCGTGCAGCGGCTTGAGCGCGCAGGCCAGCTGCATCGCCGAGCAGTTCGGGTTGGCGACGATCTCGTTCCCGTCGAGGACGTGGTCGTTGACGCCGGCGACCACGAGCGGGATCCCGTCCTGGAGCCTGTACGCGTCGGACTTGTCGATGACGACCGCCCCGCCGCGCAGGGCGTGGGGGACGAGCTCGCGGCTCGCGTCGGTCCCGACGGAGAAGAAGACGAGATCGAGCCCGCCCGCGGCGAGCGCCTCGGGCGTCGCCTCCTCGACGAGCAGCTCGCGCTCGCCGAAGCGCACGGTGCGCCCTGCCGAGCGGGACGAGGCGAAGGCGCGCACGTCGCCGAGGCTCCGCTCCGCGAGGAGCTCGAGCGTGACCGTGCCGACAGCTCCGGTCGCGCCGACGACGCCGATGCGCACGTCAGCCATGGTGTCTCTCGGCCGCGGGGGAGCCGAGGTCGAAGACAGCGTGGAGCGCGCGCACGGTCTCGTGGACGGAGCCCCGAGGCACGTAGAAGGCGATCTTGATCGGCGAGGTGGCCACGAACTTCGGCTCGACGCCGAGCTCGCGGAGGGTCGCGAACGTCTGGGCGGCCACGCCCGGATGGCTCTTCATCCCGGCGCCGACCACGCTCACCTTGCCCAGGCCCTGCTGCTCGGTGAAGCGCGCCTGCAGCCCGTCGAGCGCCTGCTCGGCCTGGTGGCGGTCCTCCACCGGCGCAGAGAAGACGATGCGGGAGTCCATCTGGATGATCGTGTCCACGTTCACCTCGGCGGCCGCGAGCACCTCGAAGAGGTCGGCCGGGCGGACGCCGTCCACCTCGTAGACGAGCTCGTCGACCGTGTGCGTCACGCCCGAGATCAACGCTTTCTCCAGCATCCGTTCGTCCTCCTCCCTGATCCACGTGCCCGGCTCGTCCGTGAAGGTCGAGCGAACGTGCACCTTCACGCCGTGGTTGCGGGCGAACTCAACCGAGCGTAGCTGAAGGACTTTCGCGCCTGAGGCCGCCATCTCCAGCATCTCCTCGTAGCTGACCGCGTGCAGCTTCTGGGCATCCGGAACGAGCCGCGGGTCGGCCGTGAAGACGCCGTCGACGTCGGTGTAGATCTCGCAGGCGTCGGCGCCGAGGGCGGCGGCGAGCGCGACCGCGGTCGTGTCGGAGCCGCCGCGGCCGAGCGTGGTCACGTCGTACTCGGTGGAGACGCCCTGGAAGCCGGCGACGAGGACGATCCGCTCGCCGTCCAGCTCCTGGTGGATCCGGTGCGCCTTCACCTCGACGATCTTCGCCTTGCCGTGGACGGTGTCCGTGACGATCCCGGCCTGCGAGCCGGTCAGCGAGATGGCGTCCGTGCCGAGATCTGAGATCGCCATGGCGACGAGGGCGCAGGAGATCCGCTCGCCGACCGAGATGAGCATGTCCAGCTCGCGCGGCTTCGGCCGCGGCGAGACCTGGTGGGCGAGGTCGAGCAGCTCGTCCGTGTGGTAGCCCATCGCCGAGACCACGGCGACGACCCGTACGCCGGCGCGCTTCGTGTCCACGAGGCGGGCGGCCACGCGCCGGATCTTCTCCGGGTCGGCCACGGAGGTGCCGCCGAACTTCATCACGACCGTGCTCGCCCCGATCCTCGCTTCGGAGGACTCGAGCTCGGGCAGGGTCTCGTAGGCCGCCTCGGTCATGGCCCGATTGTACGGACCCTCTCCGGCGCTCTAGACCGAGTCGACGAGCTCGTCGAGCGCCGGGTTGTCCAACTGTGCGGCGAGCGCGCGGGCATTCTCGCCCGCGCCGGGCTCGCCGAGGCGGGCGCGGTGGACGGCTGCGCGCGCCAGGAGCTCGCGGAGGCCGCGGCGCGCGGCGATCGCCTCGAGCTCGCCGATCCAGCGGCCGGCGGCTTCGGGGTCGTGCTCGACCGCCACGCCGCACAGGGCGTCGAGGCCGTAGGCCTCGATCCAGAGGTAGGTGTCGGGCAGGCGGCGGCAGAGCCGCGGCGCCTCTACGAGCAGCTCGAGACCCCGCGCGACCTCGCCGCGCTCGACGGCCACGAGCCCGCGTCCGCGGGCGGCGATGCTCTCCCAGCAGGGGTCGCCGACCTCGCAGCCCAGTGCGAACGCATGCTCGAAGGCCTGTTCGGCCGCGTCGACGTCGCCCTGGAGAAGGTCGGTCTCGGCTCTCAAGGACTCCGGCCAGGGCCGGAACGAGGTAAGCCCGTGGGCCTCGACGAGGTCGAGGCTCTCGTCCAGGAGGGCGGTGGCCTGCGCGATCTCGCCGCGGAGGAGGTGGAGCTTGCCGAGCATCGACCGTCCGAACACCTCGGCGTCCGCGCGGCGAATGGCCTTTGAGCGCGCGATCGAGGAGCGCAGGAGCTCGGCCGCCGTCGCGTAGTCGCCCACGTCGCTGCGGCAGCTTCCGAGGATGACCTCGATCCACGCGAGCTCCTCCTCGTCGCCGTCGGCGAGCTCTGCGGCGCGGGCCAGCGTCGCTTCGGCGCGCTCGTAGCGTCCACGGAGGAACTGAATCCATCCGGTCTCGCGCCAGCCCGTCGCGGCGAGGCGGCGGTCGCCGACCTCCTCGGCGAGCGCGCTCCCCTCGTGGAGCGCCGCCGCGCCCTCCTCGTCCCTCCCGCGGGCGGAATGCACCAGCGCCCGCCCGAGGCTGATCAGCGACCACGCAAGCAGCTCCGGATCGTCGTGCCGGCGGGCCAGGGAGACCGCACCCCGGAGCCGCGCGATGCCGGCCTCGGGCGCCCCCGCGGCCACGGCGGCGGCGCCCGCCTCGATCAGGACGCCCACCGCAGCCGGCCCCGTCACTCGCACGCCGACCGAAGCGACGGGGTCGTCGGCCGCCGACCGGAGGGCCGGGCTCGGGTCCACGCCGAGCTCGAGGCGGAAGAGCTGCGTGCACGCCTCGACCTGACGCACGGCGGCGTCGGATTCCCCGCCTGCCCGCAGGCATCGGACCAGGAGGACATGCGCGTTCTCGTCGAAGGGATTGAGCCGCACGAGGTGGGCGGCAT
The DNA here is from genome assembly GCA_963811635.1 of uncultured Actinomycetes bacterium. Lineage (GTDB taxonomy): Bacteria > Actinomycetota > Thermoleophilia > Gaiellales > Gaiellaceae > JAIBJN01. The sequence continues at coordinate 159,233 of CAWESB010000006.1, read as the reverse complement.
GGTCGCGGGCCCCTTGCGCGTCTCCGCGGGCAAGGAGTGTGAGCGCCGCCTCGTGCAGCACCGCGGCGGTCGTCCCGGCAACGTGGCGGCGCTCGTTCTCCAGCCAGTTCTCGAACGCCGGGCTCGATCGGAAGGCCATGCCGTCGAGGAGCTCGTGCCCCAGGCCCGGGAGCGAGACGGCCTCCACCCACGAGCCCTTCCCGAGGATGGCAACATCGACGAAGGCTCCCTGGCGAAGCATGAGGCGAACGGGATTTCCACCTACCTCGGCGTGCGGGCCGAGCTGGCGTCGGAGCGCCGAGAGCGCGGACCGCAGAGCTCCCAATGGGTCGTCGGCCTCGGGGAAGAGAAGGCCGGAGAGCCGTTCGCGAGACGAAGGAACCTCTGTTCTCACGAGGTAGGCGAGCAGGCCCCAGTGCTTGCGTCCGGGCGGGGCCGCGACCTCCAGGCCGCTGCGGAAGACACTCGGCGCACCGAGCAGCTGGATCGTCAGATCCGCCGCCGGCTCCACCGCCAGATTTCTCACACGTTCGCTCACACGCCCCAATGTAAGCCTCCTGCTTGTCCAGTTGACCACAAGGGACTGGCGGAGACAACTAAACGGAGGTATCGGAGATGAGATGGATGCTGCGGCACACCCGCCTCGTGCCCGCTCTCGGACTGGCGTTTCTGACCGCGGTCGTCGTGGTGGGCGTGGCGATCGCGACCCCGTCCTCAGGCGTCACGGCCGAGACCTACCGCGGTGACGTCCAGGGGCAGCTGAAGCTGTTCACGCGCTTCGAGCCTGGCGTCAGCGCGCGGATCAGAACGAAGGGCGCGTTCGAGATCGTCACGCAGAAGATCGTGGCGGAACCGGGTGCCACGTTCGGCTGGCACTACCACCCTGGCGAGAACGTGAACGTCGTTGCCCAGGGAACGCTCAGCCTCTACCACGCCAAGCACTGCATGACCGAGCTCAACTACGCCGCCGGGAGCGGCTTCAGCACGTCTCCCGACGAGGTGCACCTGGCCCGCAATGAGGGGACGGAGACGCTGATCATCTACGCGACTTACCTCGTTCCGAAGAGGACGCCGGCGCTGCCGCTTCGAATCGACCAGCCCTCTCCTGGGCCGGACTGTCCGCTCTAGAAAGCCCGTCGAGCAGGGCGCCGGGTCCTCCGGCGCCCTGCCGGCCCCCTAGGGGAAGAGGGCCTCGCCGGTGGCGGCATCCGCCACGGCGATGGCGCCGGTGGGGCAGGAGCCGGCGGCCTGGAGGACGTCCTCCTCCGGCGCCCCTGCTGGGTCGACGACTTCGGACTGGCGCGCGTCGTTGTGCCGGAACACCTCGGGCGCCAGGAACACGCATTGGCCGTTGCCGACGCAGAGGTCGTGGTCGACGGTGACGTTGAGCTCCCGCGCCACCGTCAGTCCCAGGCGACGGGCAGGGCCGTCAGGGAGCGAAACTGGATGCTCGGCTGGTACTCGAGCTCCTCGGTCTCGAGCCGGAGAGCGGGGAAGCCCTCGGCGAGCGCGCGGAAGACCTCCTGCCCCTCGATGCGGGCGAGCGAGGCGCCCAGGCAGTAGTGGATACCGGCGCCGAAGGAGACGTGCGGGTTCGGCTGGCGGGCGACGTCGAAGCGGTCCGGGTCGTCGAAGGCGCGGGGGTCGCGGTTGGCGGCCGCCATGATCCAGCGGAGCCGGTCGCCCTTGCGGATGACCTTGCCGTGACGCTCGACGTCCTCGGCGGCGATGCGCTGCGTCGACTTCACGGGCGGGTCGTAGCGGAGGCACTCCTCGGTGGCGACACGGGCCGCGCCGGCGGGGTCGGCGCGCAGGCGCTCCCACTGGTCGGGGTGCCGGATGAAGGCGAGAGTCCCGTTGCAGATCAGGTTCATGGTCGTCTCGTGGCCGGCGAAAAGAAGGAGAGCTGTGTTGACGAGCACCTGGTGGCGCGTGAAGACGCCCTGCTTCTCCGCCTGGGCGAGCACGGAGATGAAGTCGTTGCCGGGCTCCTTGGCCCGCACGTCGACCTTGGGAGAGACGTACTCGATCATTCCCTCGATGCCCTCCATGAGGAGGCGCATCCGATACGGCTCGCCGCGGTTGATGTAGAGGAGCCGGTCGGCGAGGTGGCGCAGGTGCTCCCGGTCTTCCTCCGGGACGCCCATCATCTGCGTGATCACGCGCACCGGCAGCGGGGCGGCCAGCGCCTCGAGCACGTCCATGCGGCCGTCCGGCTCCACCTCGTCGAGCAGCTCGGCGACCGCCTCGCGGACGAACGGTCGCCACCCCTCCATCGCCTGGGGCGTGAAGTACTCGTGCACGGCGCTCCGCATCGACTGGTGCGGCGGCCGGTCGTTCTCGACGAGCTGGTCGGAGCGGAACGCGCGCACCTGCTCGAAGAGCGGCTCGTCCGCGGCGTCGATGGGCGGGTGCGGCGGGCGCCGGTCGGTCCTGATCACCGCCGACGAGAAGAGCTCGTGATGGCGTAGGAGCCAGACGAGGTCCTCGTATCGCGTGAGAATCCACATCTCCGCGCGCGGGTTCCAGTGCACCGGATCGGTCTCGCGCAGTCGGCCGAAGTACGTGTACGGGTCGGCGATGACCTCGGGCGCGAACAGGTCTTCCGGGTCGGCGGTGAGGGTCGCCACGGGCCAATGCTACGCCGTCGAAACCGTCCCGTTAAATGTTGAACCGGCCGACCCGAAGGCCGCCCGGTTCAACGCGACAACTCTATACAGACACCACTTCTCAATGCAAGCGAGAAGTGAAATTCACGTGTCGGAGCGGCGGCGCTAGCCGCACAGGCTGACCTGGAGGACGCGGGTGGCCTGGCCACTCGCCTCCGTTCACATGTCGCGCCGGCCTGCGAGCGCCCGTCCGAGAGTCACTTCGTCCGCGTACTCGAGGTCGCCGCCGACCGGCAGGCCGCTCGCCAGCCGGGTCACCCGGGTGCGCCCCCGCAGCCGGTCGGCGATGTAGGCGGCAGTGGCCTCGCCGGTCATGTTCGGGTTGGTCGCGAGCACGACCTCCTCGACGCCGTTGCGCTCCACGCGCGCGAGCAGCTCGTCGATGCGGAGGTGCTGCGGCTCGACGCCGTCGAGCGGCGAGAGCGCCCCGCCGAGCACGTGGTAGACGCCGCGGTACTCGTGGGTGCGCTCCACCGAGAGCACGTCCGCGGGCTGCTCGACGACGCAGACGAGCGTCTTGTCGCGCCGCGCGTCGAGGCAGACGACGCAGAGCTCCTCCTCGGTCAGGTTCCCGCACTCCTTGCAGAAGCCGATCCGCTCCTTCGCCTCCCTGATCGCGTTCGCGAGCGCGAGCGCCTCCTCCTCGGGCATGCGGAGGAGGTGGAACGCCAGGCGCTGCGCCGTGCGCGTCCCGATGCCGGGGAGGCGCGAGAGTTGCGCGATCAGGTTCTCGACGACAGGGCTGAACACGTCAGCCCGTAGTTCTACAGGCCGGGGAGGCCGAGGCCCTTCAGGTCACCGGCGACGCCGCCGAGCTTGGACTGCGCAAGGTCCTGGGCGTTCCGCAGCGCCTCGTTGACGCCGGCGAGGACGAGGTCCTCGAGCGTCTCGGGATCGTCGGGGTCGATCGCCTCGGGCGAGATCTTGACGCCGACGATCTCGCCGCCGCCGCTCGCCGTCACCGTGACCATGCCACCGCCGACCGAGGCCTCGACCCGCTCGTTCGCGAGCTCCTCCTGCGCCTTCAGCATGTCGGCCTGCATCTGCTGCACCTGCTGGAGCATCTTGTTCATGTCCATGCCCATGGCTACTCCGTCTCCTTCGAAAGCTTGCGGGCGTCGAACGTCGTCTGCATCAGAGAGATGATCTCCTCCTCGGTGGCGGGCTCCTCCTCGGCCTCGGGCTCCTCGGCTGCGCCCTCGCCGAGTTCGAACGCGACCGCAAGCTTGCGGCCGGTCACCTCGTGGAGGACTCCGGCGAGCACGCTGGCGTTCTTCGGATCCTCCGCCAGGCCCCGGTGGAACGAGGCCGCGGGCGGAAACTCGAGCACGAGCCGATCACCATCGAGGGCCACGGGCTTCGCCTCGGCCAGGACCGAGCCGGTGGGGATCGACTTCTCGGACACCGTCGGGAGGATCGACTGCTTCCAGGCCGCCTGGATCTCGTTGAGGTCGAGCGGCGGGCCCTCGTCCACCTGCGCCGCGGCCTCGGCCTCGGGCGTGGGCGTGGGCGCCGGGTTGTCCGAAGACTCAAGCCGTGCCGTGGGCTCGGGCGCCGGCGCCGCGGCCGGCCGGGGAGTCTCGCCGCGCAGGCGGGTCTCGAGCTGCTCCAGCCGGTAGGCCGTGGACTCGCGCGAGAGGTCGGCGCCGGGCCGGGTCACCTTCACGAGGGCCAGCTCGAGCGGAAGCCGGGGGTCGCCACCCTGCCTGACGTCGTCCACGGCGACGTGAAGGAGGTCGATCAGGCGCAGCACCTCGGCCTCGGCGAGCTGGTTGGCCTGGGAGCGCAGGCGATCGCGCGTCTCCGGCGTCACCGGGAGCGAGTCCGGCACCTCGCCCATGTGCTGGACGAGCAGCAGGTGGCGCAGGTGCTCGAGCAGGTCGTTGACGAGCCGGGAGAGGTCCTGGCCCTGGTCGGCGAGCTCTTCGACGAAGGCGAGGAGGCCGGCGGTGTCGCGGTCGACGATCAGGTCGCAGAGGCGGAAGAGCGCCTCCTCGTCGACCGCACCAAGCAGCTGGAGCACCGCCTGAACGGTCACCTTGCCGTCGGTGGCGGCCGCGAGCTGGTCGAGCGTCGAGACGGCGTCGCGGAAGCTTCCGCGCGCGCTGCGCGCGATCAGCGAAAGGGCTGCGTCGGGCGCCTCGATCCCCTCGCCGTCGGCCACGCGGCGAAGGAGCTTGGTCAGCTCGGCGAGCCGCGGGCGCGCGAAGAGGAAGGTCTGGCAGCGCGAGCGCACGGTGGGGAGCACCTTGTGCAGCTCGGTCGTGCAGAAGACGAAGACGAGGTGCGGCGGCGGCTCCTCGATCAGCTTGAGGAGGGCGTTCCAGGCCGCGTCGGTGAGCTGGTGCGCCTCGTCGAGGATGTAGACCTTGAAGCGGCCCTCGACCGGCTGCAGGACGACGTGGTCGCGGATCTCGCGGATGTCGTCGATCCCGCGCTGGCTGGCGGCGTCCATCTCGACGACGTCGAGCGAGGTGCCGTTGGCGATCGTGACGCAGGAGTTGCAGGTCTTGTCCGGCGTCGCCGTCGGCCCCTGCTCGCAGTTGAGCGCCTTGGCGAGGATGCGCGCGAGCGAGGTCTTGCCGGTCCCGCGCGGCCCGGCGAAGAGGTAGGCCTGCCGCACCTGGTCGTTCGCGATCGCGTTCCGCAGCGTGCGCACGACCGCCTCCTGGCCGACGACCTCGTCGAAGTCCTGCGGCCGGTATTTGCGGTAGAGGGCAGTCACGAGCGGGGAGGGTAAGCACTAACAGATAAAGCCCGGTCGCGCACCCTCCGTCGAAGACGCTCTCGGGGCGGTGCCCACGACGCTCGCTCTGACCAGGTCGACCCGCGGCACCCGGGAGAGGCTGCTTAGCGCTGCTTCCTCCCGGACCTGACGCGGTTCACAGGCTCCCGGTGCGCGGAACCTGGCCGTCAACACTCGCGTGCGCGAGCCCGTGCCCCGATTGCTCACCCCTCGGGAGGGAGTTCAGCCCCGCTGGAGCGGATTGTGGGTTCAGGGAACCGCTAGCTCCCCGCCTAGCGCGACCGGGCGTCTCGATCGTAGCAATCGCACGCCGCTAGACTGGGGCGGCTCGGGCGCATAGCTCAGCGGGAGAGCGCCCGCTTCACACGCGGGAGGTCGCTGGTTCGATCCCAGCTGCGCCCATCTCGGCGCGCCTTGCGACGGACGGAGAGGCCCGCTCCATCTGCCGGAGCGGGCCTCTCGCTACGACCGTGCCCGCCCATCCTCCGGGCCGGCCGGGGTCAGCCGGAACGATGAGTCACGGGTAGTCGACGATGTAGACAGGCACGCCGATCTTGCTCGTATCGGCCGCGTCGCCGACGCCGTTGACCACGTGGTCGATCGTGCCCGCGCTCAGGTTGACCGTCATGATGTGATGCAGCTGGACGCCCGGGGTCACGGGAACCTCGAAGCCGTTCTCGGTGTGGATCGACGGGTTGTTCTGGTTGAAGACGTAGACGCCGCCGCCGTAGAGCCTGTGCGTCGTCACCTCGTCTCCGACCTTGTACCCGGCCCAGCCCTCGATGCCGTCGTGCATCCAATCCGCCTGGGTCGGCGGGTCGTAGGGCAGCTCGTTCTGGTACAGGATCGTCGTGCCGTCCTGGCCGTTCCAGATGGTGTTGTACTGCTGGAAGTGCTCGACGAACAGGCCGGTCGCCGTCACGCCGTCACCGTTGACGACGACGCCGTTGCGGCCGATGTTGGTGTTCCACCGCTCAGTGTCGCCGGAGAAGCCCTCGACGCCGTGGTCGGCACGCCATACCCAGGTGTGATCGATCAAGACGTTGTCGCTGTTGACCTCGAGCGCCACGTCGGCCTTTCCGATGTGCGGTCCGCCAACGCGGAAGTAGACGTCTGACAGCGTGGTCGGGTTGGACGGGTCGCTCTTCGTGCTCTTCTTGGGCTTCTTGCCGACCTGCATAAGGATCGGCGACTGGATGGTCCCTGCGTCGACCGTGACGCCGGCGATGATGACTCCGGGGACGTCGTCGACGGTCAGCGGGACCGCGCCGGCGACCGCGGTGAGCGTCGCATGCCCGACGCCGAGGACGACCGCGTTCGCGCGCTTTACCGAGATGCTCTTCCCCACGTCGTAAACGCCGGGGGTGAGCAGGAGGTTCATGCCGCGGGCCAATTGGCTGTCGATCGTCTGTACCGAGTCAGACGGCTTCGCTATGAAGAAGTCGCGGAGTGGGATCGTGCGCCCCTCAGTCATGCCGTCGGCCCAGGAGATGCCGCGCGTGTCGGTCTGGGCCGAGGGTACGCGGACGTTGTACTCACCTTGCCCGTCGATGAACAGGTACGGCTTCTCACGGCTTACGGGCGTCGTGTCGAGGGTCGTGTAGGGCGGGTTCGGGAAACTCGCCTCCGACGGCGCGCCCTCCACGCCGGCGAAGACCTGGTTCCACACGGCGTTCGACCAGCCGGCGACCTGGCTGTTGCGGATCAGCCACTGCTGCTGAGAGCCGTTGATGACGAACGGGAGGTTCGAGTCGGCGATGAAGCCGCCGCTGGCGAACTGCGGCCCGGCCGTGCAGTAGTCCATGAGCGAGAGATTGGCGCCGCCGATGTTGAGACGGCGCATCGACACGGCCTGCGAGACCGCCCAGAAGTTTGCCGAGGCGCGACAGCCGTCCTGGTTGAGGCTGTTGATGTTCAGCGTCAGGTTGGACAGCGTGCGCCAGAAATTGACCAGGGCGACGCAGTTGCTCGTGCCCCCGGTCCCGAGGCAGCGGTTGTAGACCTCGATCTTGCCGTTGATCGTCACGTCTGTCGGGGAGGCACCGAGCCCGGCGACTTCGGTGTAGTAGCCGACCTTCATCTGCAGCGGCTCGGCGGCTGTCCCGTACACGCCCGGCTTGAACAGGAATGCGTAACGGTTCGTGCCCATCTCGGCGTCGACCTGCTGGGCATAGATCGCGTCGACGGTTGCCTGAATCTCGCTGACCGGCATGCTCGGGTCGAAGATGGTGACGTTCGGGCCGAAGCCAGGCGGGCTGTTTCCCGACACGCCGGCCAGAGGGGCTGCGCTCGCGGTAGATCCAGCGTTGGCTGCGCCCAGCGCGATCGCGAGTGCGAACGCGAGCAGAAGCAGAGAATGAGAACGAATCGTTGTCGGTCGACGGTGCATGGATCCTCCTCGTTTCTGGGCGGGGCGCCGACTGCGGCGATAACCGACCTCGATGGAAGGCGGGCACCGTTGCACGCAGAACGTGAGCGGTCGATCGCGCCGTGCTCTGCCGGCGGCCTCGATCTTGTGCTCAACCTACTCGACCGAGCGGCATCTCGCATGACGCTGAGTCGAGAGGTTTCTGCCGGCTCGGCGTGCCTCCGCGCGTCGGTCATCCGAGAGCGCTTGCTCGTACCATGTCGGCGTGCGAATGCGGGCACCCATCCTCGTTGCGGTCGCGATCTTCGCGGGCGGGTGCGGGGCGCAGGAGCTCGAGGACGAGCTCAGCGTCCAGGGCGCGCCCGGCGAGCCGCCGGTGGTCGTCGAGGGCGGCGGCGAGCCCGCGCTGGTGGCGCAGGATCCGGTCCCCGAGAGCTGCGACCCGACCCGCGAGAAAAGGCTAGGCACGGCGTCGGTCGCCTACGCGGCGCGGGCGAGAGGCACGGTGGCCGCGTATCGCCGGCCCGGCAGCCAGCGCGTTCGAGTCTTCCAGCGGACGAACGAGAACGGCGTGGACACCGTCTTCGGCCTCGTCGCCGTGGTGCGAGACCGGGAGTGCCGCCCCATGTGGTACCGCGCCCAGCTCCCGCTGCGGCCCAACGGCGCGGCGGGCTACGTTCGGGCCGACCGCGTCCGGCTGTTCACGGTGGGCACCCGCATCGAGGTCGACCTCTCCGAGCGCCGGATCGACTTCTTCCGCGACGGGCGCAGGGTTCTTCGCGCGCGCGCGGCGATCGGCAAGGGCGCGACGCCGACGCCGGTCGGCCACTACTACGTCAACCAGCGCCTACTCGCCTCCGACCAGTCGGGCCCCTTCGGCCCCGGGGCGATCGGGATCAGCGCGTTCTCAACCGTCCTCACCGGCTGGACGCAGGGAGGCCCGATCGCCATCCACGGCACGAACGACCCGTCCTCGATTGGCAAGGCCGCCTCGTACGGCTGCCTGCGGATCGAGAACCGCCTCCTGACGCGGATGCTCCACGCGAACCCGGAAGGCACTCCCGTCGTCATCCGCGCGTAAGCCAACGGGCGGAAGGCGACAACTCGGCCGGGGCGCGGGCCGCAAGGTGACCCGAGGACTTCCTGCCCACCCCGGCGTCAGTCTGCTCTGTAGTTGCGAACGACTCTCGCCTGGGACTTGCATTGAGCGTGGCCGAGCGGATCGGCTAAGGGGTCGAACGCGTTAGCGTCACGGCGTTCACGGCAGAGGAGGGCGGTCTCTCAGACTGCCGCTAGCGTTCCGGAGCGGAGGGTCGGGTATCGGGATGTCCGCCCGTTAGGCTCGTGAGCGATGCGCGACTATCACTTCACGCCGGAGAGCTACTTAGCAATGATGCGTGAGGCCGTACCTGGCTACGACCGCCTCGAGGACGAGACCTTGGCCGCGACGGGTGTGGGCGCAAAGTCGGTTCTCGAGCTCGGGACTGGGACGGGTGAGACGGCACGGCGAGTTCTTGACCGTCACCCCGACGCGCAGCTAATCGGCATCGACGCGAGCCTCGGAATGGTCAACGTCGCCCGTGACAGCCTGCCTTCCGATCGAGTCAAGCTACTTGTAGGCCGATTGGAGGATCCCCTGCCGGAAGGGTCTTTCGACCTCGTCGTATCGGCTCTTGCAGTTCATCATCTCGAAGGCACAGGCAAGGCCAATCTCTTCCGACGCATCGCCAGCAGGCTCGACCCGGCCGGCCGTTTCGTCCTCGCCGACGTCGTGGAGCCCGTGACCGATTCGATCGCCGCCCTTGTGGCCCTACCGGGACGGCGGAATACTCCTGCCCGATGGTCGGCGGGCGAACCTGCGTGACAGGCCTCGCGCTTGCGCTTGTGGCGGGCTGCGGCGGCGGCGAGATCAGTCGTGAGTCGATCGCGTCCTGCCTGCGCGAGGCCGACGCGGAGGTATCGACGAACAAGCAGGACGGCTTCTTCTACCTCTATTCCGCAGTCCCGGAGCCGGTCTGGGAACGTGAGGGTCTCGCGGCGTCCATCGGGGACAACGATGTGGCGGTGCTCGCGGTGACGGGGGAGGGAGTCTCCGTGACGGGGGGCAGCGACGAAGCCGGTCTGGCCTTCTCAGTCGCCGAGATGGGCTTGAAAGGACGGGCCGAAGACCTGCTCAAGCGGTACGGCAACGTCGTGGTCGAGTGGGGCGAGATCCCCACCGACGAGCAGACCGAGGCGCTGGAGGACTGCGTCTCGTAACCCTGGCTCTTCCTCGCTCGGACGCGACCTCCAGGCCAGTCGAGGATTATCGACGCTCAGTAGTTAAGAGAGGACCCTTGTCTGGGCCAGCGTTCGGGAGTGACGCCTGAGGGGCTCTCCCGTCGCGAAAGTTCAATCCGCTAGCCGATCTGCTCTGCCAGCCCGATGAGGATGCCCTCAGGGCCTCGGACGTAGCAGAGCCGATACGTGTCTTCGTACTGGACTACTTCGTCGACGAGCTGCGCGCCGTGCTTCCGGAGCCGGGCGAGCGTATCGTCGAGGTCGTCCACGGCGAACATGACACGCAGATAGCCCAGCGCGTTCACCGGGGCGTTTCGGTGATCGGCAACCACGGGCGGCGTGAGAAAGCGCGAGAGTTCGATCCGGCCGTGGCCGTCCGGCGTACGCATCATGGCGATCTCGACGCGCTGGTCGCGCAGTCCAGTGACGCGCCCTGACCAGTCTCCTTCGATCATCGCTCGACCTTCGAGTTCGAGGCCCAGCTCGGCGAAAAAGGAGATAGCGGTATCGAGGGATTCCACCACGATCCCGACGTTGTCCATGCGTTGAAGCGTCACGCGGCCCCCTCTAGTCGTGTTGTCGCTTGGAGACGCAAAACCCGACGAGCGTACCGGCCGATGGTTGCGCCGTCGTCACGATGGCTTCGTTGTTCGCTCCTCTCCCGCTGACGTGGGCGAGCGTAGAGTCGCTTGGGAGCTAGTCAGGGATAAAGACAACTCTGTAGTTACACGCCGGATGCGCCCGCGAGCTCTGCCCCCGGGGCCGGCGAATGTCACTCGAAGCTCGTTCGAGCACAGCGCGTCGATTGCGTCCCATGTGATTTAGCATGCGGCAGTGCGCGAGTTGCGGCCTGGTCTTTGGCATTGGGAGGCACCGCACCCGGACTGGTCGGGGCCTGAGAACGAGGCGCTTCGCCAGCGCCTTGCGGCGACCGCTGAGACGCCGAGTAAGGCGGGAGTGGTTTCGTCTTATGCGATCGACGACGGCGACCAGGTGCTGCTGTTCGATCCGCTGGCCGTGCCGAGAGAGATCGTCGAGCTTGCGGCCGACCGCCAGCCGGCGATCGTGCTGACGAACCCGTGGCACGAGCGCGACACCCGGAGCCTGGCGGAGCGGCACAGCGCCGCGGTGTTCGTGCCTCCGCCCGACGAGGGCAGCCCGGACGTGGCCTGGCTGCTAGCCAGCGACACGGTCGAGGGGCATCTGTTCTCGGCGGGCGATCGGCTGCCCGTCGGAGTCGAGGCGTTCCCGGGCAAGGAGCCGAACGACGTCGTGCTTTGGGTCGAGAGCCGCCGTGCGGTCATCGCCGGCGACACGCTCGTCGACTTCGGCCAGGGCCTCGAGATCCCGCCCGAGTGGCTACCTGACGGCGTGACGCCCGCGCAGGTCAGCGAGGGGTTGCGCCCGCTGCTCGAGCGCCCGGTCGAGCATGTGCTCGCCACGCACGGTGGGCCTAGCGATCGGGCCGCCCTCGAGCGCGCGCTCTCCTGAGCCGGTCAGGGGTTATCGCCGTGGCCTCCTCCTCGAGGTAGGCCTGGACTGTCTCGGGGTCGACGTAGACATCGGGCGGGATCGGACACTCCCATAACCGCGACCACGAGCCCACGTACTCGCCGCCGCCGCGACGGGCCCGGTTCGTGACCGCCCGCCACGCGGTTGCAGCGTCGATGCGGAGGGCCCAAATGGCTCGAACGGTCGGGGCGGTGCGTGCACCGAGGCCGTTAAACCTGCGATTTGCAGGTTTGTTCTATCCCAGCTGCGCCCATTCCGGGACGAGCGCCTCAGGCTTCCTACTGTCCTCGGACGTCGAAGAACAGGACGTCGTACCGTTCGACTGCCCGCATCGTTCCGCCGGTCTCCTGCTCGACGCGAGGACGGATCTGACGCGCTTTCGCGTCGCTCACCTCCCTCGCTTCGTCGCTCTCCCACAGCGTGACCCCGAGTGCCCTTCCCGTCTCCCGGTTTCCGAGGACGATGTAGCCGACGTATCCACCCTCGTCGCGTATGCCGGGATGGACAACCTCGCGCACGACCCGCGCCACGTCGTCGATTCGTTCGGACGCCGTCTCAAGGAAGTTCACTCTCGAAACCACGATGGTCTCCTTCTCTCGATTCGCCGCGAGCTCCTGACAACAGGCTAGGCCGTCGCGGTCGCCTCTGGAGCGTGAGCGGGAGCATGCAGCTGCCCGAGCGTGGCGGTCCCGTGAACGCAGACGGTGCCGATCGGCCCCAGGGGAGGCGCCCCGGCGGGCGCAGCGGCTCCAGCGCAAGCAGCGGCGCCCATACCCACCGACGAAAGCAATGAGGTGTCAGCCCCGAGAGGCTGACACCTCGCGAACGGAGTTGGGCTAGTCGTCGCTCGATCCGTCGTCGTCGGCGTCGGAGCCGACGACGTTGAAGCTCTTGTCCAGTTGGACGTCGACCTGGCTACCGTCGTCGAGCGTGACCTCGACCTCGTAGTAGCTTTCCTCGTCGCCGACCTCGGTGCCGGTGACTCGGCCGCCCCCTGTGCTGGCGAGCGCGGCCTCGCTGGCCTTCCGAAGGTCGGTCCCGGAGATCGGAGTGTCGGTCGCGTCATCGTCACCGCCCGCGGCGATTGCGATGCCGCCCGACGCCGCGGCGAGTGCCGCGACGACCGTGCCGATCAGCGCAAGTCTCTTCTTCACGGGATGGACCTCCCTTCCGCCGGATATGAACGCGCTCGTTCACGGTACAGGCGTCAGATGAAAGGACCGTGAGTGGCTTCAAGCGCGGCGCCGAGCCAATTCGCGTAGGCCATCCAACGCTTGTAAGGTGCTCCTTACTGCGACGTAGAGGAGGACCCCAGGGATGTCGACAGCTCAGATTTTCGTTCTCGGTGCGATCGCTGGGCTGACCATTTTCCTCGGGCTCCCGCTCGCTCGAGTCGAGAAGTCGACGCCGCGCCTCCATGCCGCTCTGAGCGGTCTCGCCGCCGGGATCCTCATCTTCCTGCTCTGGGACATCCTGGCGCACGGGCTCGCCCCCGTCGAAGAGGCGTTGGAGGAGTCGGTAGAGGGAGGGGGTTCCTGGGCTGACTTCGCCGGGTACGCCGCCCTGCTCGCGGGAGGCGTCGTCGTCGGCCTGATGAGCCTCGTGTACTACGACCGCTGGATCAAACTCCGCCGCAAGTCGGATTTCGTCGGACCCGGCGCTGCGGCGATCGACGAGTTCGCGTCGCCCTCGCTCCTCGAGCGCCTGACACCCGCGCACCGGCTCGCGTTCCTGATCGCGATCGGGATCGGCCTGCACAACTTCGCCGAGGGGCTGGCGATCGGGCAAGCCGGTGCGGCCGGGGAGATCAGCCTCGCCCTCGCGCTCATCATCGGCTTCGGGCTCCACAACGCCACCGAGGGCTTCGCCATCGTCGGCCCCATGTCGGGCGACGCCGAGCGGCCGAGCTGGGCGTTCCTCGCGTTGCTCGGGCTGATCGGAGGCGGCCCGACGTTCCTGGGCACGGTCGTCGGAAACGCCTGGGTCAACGAGGCGGTGTCGGTCGCCTTCTTCGCGCTCGCGGCCGGCTCGATCCTCTACGTCCTCCAGGAGGTCCTGAACGTGAACCGCAAGTTCGGATACCCGGTGCTCGTCGCGTGGGCGCTCCTGCTCGGTCTCGCCCTCGGTTTCGGGACGGACTTCGTCCTCGAGGCGGCCGAGCTCGCAAGCTGACGGGCTGCGAGGGCTAGGCGGTCTTCTCGGCGCGCCACCCGGCGTGGCGGTGGAAACGCTCGACCTCGAAGAGGATGATCACGCCGGCGACGGCGCCGAGCGCCGCGCCCGCGGCCTGCGCCGAGGGCGCGTCGACGGCGCTCAAGGCTCCCCAGGCGACCAGGTAGCTCCAACCGGCGATCGCGGCGGAATAGACCAGCCCAATGCCGAGGCCGTGCGAGACGGGGAGGACCCCGAGCAGGTTGACCGTGATGCCCGGGCGCTCCGTGTACAGGCCGCCCGAGGGGTGCACGCCGAGCGCCGACGGCAGCGCCAGCTGACGCTCCAGCTCGGCCGCGCGGCGGATGAGCGTGCCCGAGATCTGCGTGTTCCGCAGTTCGTAGACGAAGATGCCGAGGGTCGCCAGGAGGCCGAGGACACCCACGCCGAGAAGCTCGGCGGCCGGACGCGGGCGCCCGATGACCGCGACCGCGATGCCCGACACGGTCGGGACGAACGCCAGCAGCCTGAAGCGCACGTCGATGAGCGTCCGCAGGTACTGCGTCGTCTGCTCGTAATCGAGGCGCAGCCTGTCGTCGGCGTCCAGCGGCATAGGCGCGAGTATGCACCACGAGTCACGTTCTCCGATCCTTACGAGTGTTGTAAGGTGCCCCTTACGCTCAAGCGGGAGAAAGGGAAAACACGGTGACTCGACGAGTGATCGCGTCGCTCGCAGCAGCGGCGCTCGCCGCCGCCACCCTGGCGGCGTGTGGGGGAGGCGATGACGAGCAGGCGACCGACGACACGACGGCCGCTACGACGACGGGCGAGATGGAGTCCATGGCCGATCTCAGCGGCGTCAAGGACTACCTGCTCGACCACACCGGTCAGCTGACGGGCTTCACGGAGCACTTCCGGGCCGACGCGCAGACGTACCACGATCTCGCGGAGTCGACCGGGTTCGACTACGAGCAGCTTTGGGCCGACCACGCGGATCAGCTCACCCCCCTCCTCGAGGGCATGAAGAACGACTGGGTCGAGGGGAACCCGTTCTACGAGCGGATGGAGGGAGTCGTCGCGGGGACGCCGTCCCTGGCCGAGTACGACGTCATCCTCGATGCCGGCTCGAGCGCGGCCGAGGACCCCGAGAGCGCAGTGCCGTTCGATCTCGAGCTCCCGGACGGGACGACGCTCGAGCAGCCGGGCAACCTCTACAACCTCACGGAGGGCGCCCTCTGGGGCACCCTGCCCGAGGAGCTGCCGCAAAGCACCCCCGCCGATCTCGACGGCAACGGCTCGGAGGATTTCGGCGAGGTGCTGCCGGACGCCGCGTTCCTCCTCGCGGCCGCCGAGGCGTTCGACAAGTACGCGAGCGAGCTCGCGACGTCCGCGGAGGCCTGGGAGCCGTCCGAATCCGACGCTTTCACGGCCCTGGTCGTGATGGTGCCGACGATGAGCGAGTACTTCGGCCAGTGGAAGGAGTCCCGCTTCGTGCTGGGAGACAGCTCGACGGCCGAGTCCTTCAACGTCGTTTCCCGGCTCTCCGACATCAACGACATCCTCACCGGGCTCGAGGTGATCTACGCCGGGGTTGAGCGCCGCCTCGCCGGCGTCGACCCGGCTCAGGCCGAGCAGACCGGCAGGGAGCTCACCGACCTGCGCGCGTTCGTGGAGGACCTCCACTCGCGCGAGCAGGGAGGTGAGCGATTCGAGCCCGAACAGGCCGAGGTGCTCGGCACCGAGGCCCAGGAGCGCGCGACCGCCATCGCCGGGCAGGTATCACAGGCGGCCGCAGAGCTCGGGGTGACGATCGAGCAGTAGCCGATGGCGCTTCGGCCGCTCATCGTCGCGGCGTCGGCCGCCGTCTTCCTGGCCCTCACGGGGACTGCGACAGCAGCTTCCCAGGAGCCCTGGGAGGCGGCGGCCGACGTGCGCACGACCCTCGCCGAGGCGCAGCGCGCCCTCGTCCTCGGCGAGCCCGAGAAGGCGAAGGAGCTCGTCGGCAAGGCGGCCGGGCAGCAGCTCGGCCCGCTCGGGCCGGCCGCCAAGCCGGGCCTCGCCGACGCGACGGAAGCCGTCGCCGCGGAGGATCCGGTCGCGCTGGAAATCGCGCGGGCGGCGACGTGGACGGCCATCCTGGCCGAGGCGGGCTCGCGTGCGGTCGCGGCGGCCGTAGCCGGCGACGTGGCCGAGGCGAGGGCCTGGCTCCTGGTCCGCGAGTTCCGGACCCCGACCCGCTTCACCCGGCCGGGCGCCGACGGGACGCTCGCACTCCAGGCGCTGGAGCAGGGCCGCATGGCCGCTGCCGCGGCCGCCGCCGCGGTCCGGGCCGACCTCTTCGACACGTACCAGGCACGCCTCCGGGTAGCGCTCGAAGACGTCGCAGGCGCCGCCGAGCAGGACTTCGCCGTGCGGCTCGCCGGGGCGGCCTCGCTCGCCCGCGGCTACTTCGCCATCCTCGAGGACGCCTACGCGAAGCAGCGGAGCGCCGCCGCGGGCGACGCGGCAACCGGCCTCTTCGAAGAGCTCGTGGCCGCCGCGCAGGCGCAGGATCCCGCCGCGCTCGAGAGCGCCCTCGGGCACATCGACGATGCCCTCGAGGGCTTCCGCGCTGCCCCGCTGAGCGAGGAGGAGCAGCTGCGCCGCGCCGGCCAACTCCAGCGCTTCCTCGCCCTCGTCCCGATCGAGTATGGCCGGGGCGTGGACGACGGAAGGGTCACGCTCGACTTCGAGATCCAGGAGGCCGTCACCTTCCGGGATGGCGCGGGGCAGGCGCTTGGCGACCTCGAGCACCTGCTCGCCGAGCAGAACGCGCAGGACACGAAGCGCCTCGGCGAGATCCTCGACGGCCTCTCGGCCGACCTCGCCGCGGCCGCCCGGCAGGACGCGGTCGCCGACCCAGACGACATCCAGGCCGCGACCGACGAGGCGCTCGGGATCATCGACTCGCTCTATCCCGACCAGTGGAAGGAGGCCGGGGCGACCGCCGACTTCGACGTGATCTCCGCCACGCTCGACCGGCTCGAGGGCGCCATCGCCGCCGGGCAGTTCGCCCAGGCCGAGCAGGCGCGGCTCGAGGCCTACGCGTTCTTCGAGTTCGGTCCGGAGCAGCGCCTCCGCGGGCTCGCGTCGGGGCTTTTCGTCGAGGTAGAGGGGCTCTTCTGGTACGGCGCGGACGGCCTGCCAGGCCTCGCCCAGCTCGTGAAGCGCAAGGCGTCGCCGGCGGAGGTGGCCGAGACCCGCCAGAAGCTCGACGAGGCGCTGGCGAACGCGGAAGCGGCGGTCGGCGCCGGGCCGACCTCGACGTTCGCAGTCGTCTCGAACACTGCGATCATCGTCTTCCGGGAAGGGCTCGAGGCGGTGCTGATCCTCGCGGCGCTCATGGCCGGGATGGTGGGCGCCCAGGCGCGCCTGCGCCGGCCGCTCCTCCTGGGGGCCGGGGCGGCCTTCGTCGCCAGCGTCGCGACGTGGGGGATCGCCCAGACCGTGCTCGGCAGCCTCAGCCGCTACGGCGAGAAGCTCGAGGCGATGGTCTCCCTCGTCGCCATCGCCGTCCTGCTCCTGATCCTCAACTGGTTCTACCACCGCGTCTACTGGCAGGAGCACCTGGCGGAGCTCCACGGGAAGAAGAAGAAGATCCTCGGGATCGGTGTCGGCGTTGCGGCCGCCCAGCTGATCGGCCTCGTCATGCTCGGGTTCACGAGCGTCTACCGCGAGGGGTTCGAGACCGTCCTCTTCCTGCAGGCGATCGTGCTCGAGGCCGGGGCCGGCACGGTCCTGGTCGGCGTCGCCATCGGGCTCGCGGCGACGCTCGCGGTCGGCTTCCTCACCATCCGCCTCCAGCGCAGGCTGCCGCACAAGAAGATGCTGATGGCGACCGGGCTCCTGATTCTCTGGGTGCTGGTCGTCATGGTCGGGACGACGGTGCAGACCCTTCAGGTCGTCGGCTGGGTCCCGGTCACTCCGGTGGAGCGCTTGCAGCTGCCGTACTGGGCGGGTCTCTGGCTCGGGATCTTCCCGACGTGGGAGGGCCTGCTGGCCCAGGGGGCAGCGACGGTCTTCGTGCTCGGCAGCTACTTCGCGGCGGAGCAGGTACGCAAGCGCAAGCGGCGAGCGATCCTGGACAAGCCCGCCCCCGTCACGCCCACCTAGCCCACACGCGACACTCCCACATGGGGATCGGCGGTGACGGCTCCGGCGGCCTGCGGCGTATGACGGCCTTCACGCCCCTAGTGGCTCGATCGGCAACAATCCCCGGGTGGCGGTCGAGCCGGAGCTTCGTCGATGGGACGCGCTGTTTGCAGCGCGTACGCGCGGCGGTGCGGGCGAGGGACTGCTCGAGATTCTCGCCCTCGCTGGCGCGCAAGACGTGATCTCGTTTGCAGGCGGGTTCCCGGACCCGGCCACGTTCCCCGGCGCGGCGGTGGCCGAGATCCTGCGTGACCTGTCCGAGCAGGGGGATGCCTCACCGTTCCAGTACGCGCCGACCGACGGGCTCGCCGGCCCGCGCGAGTACGTGGCCGACCGCATCGAGCGGGAAGGCCGGCGGCCGGGGGAGGGCGAGCTCATGCTCACGAGCGGCGCGATCGAGGCGCTCGAGCTCCTCGGCAAGGCGCTCGTCGACAAGGGCAACCGCGTCCTCGTCGAGGCGCCCACCTACCTGGGCGCGATCATGGCGTTCCAGAGCTTCGAGGCGCTCGTCGAGGGTGTCCCGGTCGACCAGGACGGTCTTGCGGTCGACGAGCTCGAGCGCATGCTCGCCGCCGGGCCGGCGCCGAAGCTCCTTTACACGATCCCGGACTTTCAGAACCCCGCCGGGGTGACGCTCACGGCCGAGCGCCGGGAGGCGCTCGTCGAGCTGGCCCGGCGCCACGGGCTGCTCATCGTCGAGGACCTTGCCTACCGCGAACTGCACTTCGGCGCCGAGCGGCCGCCGACGCTCTACAGCCTCGCCCCGGAGATCGTCGTCCAGGCGGGGACGTTCTCGAAGACGTTCTTCCCGGGCGTGCGCCTCGGGTGGGCGGCCGGCCCCGCCGAGCTCGTCTCCAAGCTCGTCTGGGCGAAGCAGAACACCGACCAGTGCGCCGGCGCGCTCGGCCAGCGGCTGCTCGAGGAGTTCGGCCGCCGCGGCTATCTCGACGACCAGATCCTGCGCGCGCGCGAGATCTACCGCGCGCGGCGGGACACGGCGATGGCGTGCCTCGAGGAGCACGTGGGCGACCGCGCGACGTGGACGCGGCCGGAGGGCGGCTTCTTCACGTGGCTGGAGCTGGACGGCGGCGACGGCGTCGAGGTCGCCCGACGGGCGCTCGAGGTTGGCGTGGCCGTCGTTCCGGGGCCGGCGTTCTTTGCCGATGGCGGTGGGGAGCGCAACGTGCGCATCTCCTACAGCGGCGCCTCGGAGGACCGCATCCGGGAGGGCATCGGCCGGATCGGCCCGCTGTTCGGCTAGAGGAGGGGCCGGGCCATGATCACAGCGCGGTCGTCCCAGCCGTCGAGGACGAGCTCGCGCAGCGGGACGAAGCCGAGCGCGTGGTAGAAGGCCCTGGTCTCGGCGTAGTTGTCGGACTCCCGGTCCTCCGGCTCAGACTCGGCCATGGTCAGGAGGGAGAGGAGCTCGACGCCATCCGCCGCCAGGTCGGCGACAGCGCGCTCGACTAGTGCCCGTCCGTGCCCGTGACGACGTCGGTCGTGACGGACCGCCATCCACGTGATCTCGGCGCTTCTGGGGTCGCGGCGCGCGAGTGTGAGGAAGCCGACGACCTCGTCCCGTTCGACAGCCACGAGCCCGGGCTGCGTCCTCACCGCCTCGGCGCACTCCGCCCGGCCCCCCTCGTGGCCGAAGTGGTAGGGAAGCGAGAGCACGATCGCGTCGCACGCCTTCGCGTCGGTTGAGGCGAGCGGCCGGATCACACGTCCTCGATCACCTGGACTTCGTCCGCGCAGGACGTGTCCGGCTCGTGCTCGCAGGGTGCGGCGCGAGCGTCCTCCCAGATCGCCGCGAACGCGCGGAAGCCCTCGCGGCCGAGCTCGATGAGGACCCCGTCGGAGCGGGGCTGCCGCGAGACGACGTTCCAGCCGGCCGCGCGGGCTGCTTCCGCCAGCGCGTCTGCGCGCTGCTCCTCGGGCAGAGCGCTCGTGAAGAAGACGCGGGCGCAGGAAGGGTTGCCGGCGAGCTGCGGGCACGCCCCCTCGTCGACCTGGACGACCTCGGCGCTCTGCGGGACGAGCTCCTCGCCGAGGTCGCCGAGCCGTTCGCTCCCGGGCGCGTCCGAGGCGGAGCAGCCCGCGGCGAAGGCCGCAGTCAGGCAAACGGCGAGGAGCGCTCTTTGCATGCGCCCTGCATCGTGCCGATTGGGGGCGACTCGCGGCTAGGAGACGCCGACGGTCGTGCGGCCCGCGCGCGTGAAGTTACCGCGGGTGGCGCCGCTCGCGCGCGCGAAACTCCACGTTGCGCGGTCGTCGACCGCGAGGACGACGGGGCCGTGGACGATGAGCGAATCGGGCGCCTGCTCCTTGAGCAGGTCCGAGAAGAATCCCTCGACGAGCCACTCGCGACCCGGGGCGACCGTGGTGCGGATGCGGATTCGGGTGAGGCTGACCGAGAGCTCGTCGACGTGCTCGACCCACGGCCGGCGGACGAACGTCGTCGACCCGACGGGCAGGATCGAGGAGACCTCCTCGACGAGCCGCTCACCCGCATCGCGCTTGCTGACGAAGAGCTCGATCGCGAGCTCCTTGACGCCGCGCGGCAGCACGCGGACAGCCTGGATCTGCGAGTTGTGGATGTGGATGACCTCGCCCGTGACCGAGCGGAGCTTCGTTCGCCGCAGCGAGAGGTCCTCGACGACGCCCTGGAGCTCGAGTCCTGCGTGGACGATGACCGTGTCCCCGACGAAGAACCAGCGCTCCATGAACATGGTCAGGCCGGCGAGGATGTCGACGAGCACCCTCTGCGCCGCGAACGCGGCCACGATGATCAGGAACGACGCCCCGGCGATCGCGGTCAGCCGGTCGACGCCGCCCGCGAGTTGGCCGATCGAGAGGACGATGGCCGTGCCGAAAGCGATGTAGATGAGGGCGGCGCGGATGATCGAGACGAGCGTCTCGCGCCGCTTCAGGTTGAGCATCTTGCCCGTCGCCGCAAGGTCGGTCGTGCTCTGATGCCGGTCGTGCCAGTCGAGCACGCGCATCGCCAGCCAGCCGCTCGAGCGTGCGACGAGCCACGCAAGCACGAAGAGGCCCGCGATAACGAGGAAGCTCCCGATCGGCGGGTACACGGGAGTCTTCGAGTTGAGAAGATCGATGAGGGGGTCGAGCATGGGCGCCTTCGGTCGCTTGCCTGCCTTCTCACCGTAACGACGCGCGCGAACGCACCTTGAGGCCCGACAAGCCTTCTAACGCGAACTTAATCTAGGAGCGCGCGCAGGTCTCCGCGTCCGGGCAGCGAGCCAGGACGCGCACGGAAGGGATGGCGCCGGCTCGGCGGAGCTGGATGAGCACGGAGGCTGCGTTGTTGTCGTAGTCGCTCTCCTCGATCGTCCGTCCCGGGTTGGTGCGGTGGACGAGGAGGTAGCGCCCCGCCGGAAGGTTCGTGACGTCCATGAACTGGCCGTCGAGCTCCGGGTCGGAGTCGTACCCGTAGCCGGGCGACATGCCCTCGCGCACGAGCAGCAGCGCCGGCTGGTCGCGGCCGCACTCGTCCGTCCAGACCGGCCGGTCGGGCTTGCCGTCCGCGGGCTCACCCGGCGCCGTCTCGTAGCGGTCGCCGAGGCAGAAGCCGGTCTTCCGGTCGGGACGGACCCGCTCGCCTCCCGGCACGCGCCGCAGCTCGTACGACTCGAAGCCCTGCGGACGCCACTGCGCCTGGGTCTCCGACGTTGCGTAGGTCAGCTCGCCGGGGAGGGTGCGCGAGCGGGTCGAGCCGTCGGTGCGGCGCACGAGCTGGCGGACGGCCATCGCCGCAGACGTCCTGTCCGGCCGCGTCCCTTCGAGCAGGAGCGGTCCTGTCCCGACGTTGTCGACCGCCGAGGCGAAGACAAGGCGGTACGTGTCGCCGTTCTCGACGATCTCGAGCTTCGAGGGGAGGGCCTGGTCGAGGTCGGGCAGCAGCTCGCCGGGCCCGTCGTCGCGAAGCAGGAGCAGCCCAGCCGCGCCCAGTACGACGCCGGCGCCTGCAAAGAGGAGGACGACCAGCCAACGCATCCCCCGGTTGTCTACACAAACCGGCGAGGGCGCGACGAGGAAGCGCTAGCCGCGGGTGCCGGCGCCGCTGCCCGGCAGGTCCGGCTGCTCGGTTCCCGCCACCGCCGCCCCCGGGCAGGCTCGGGCCGGGAACGCGGTCGCCGGGCGGAGACGTCGGCACGGGGAACGTCGGCACGGGCGCCGATCGCGTCGGCTCCGGCTCGGCGGGCGGCGCCGGCGGGGGTGCCGGCGGGCTCGGCCGCACGACCGGGCCGCCGTCCTGGCGTGCGCGGCGCGGCTTGGACGTGTTCGAGACGAGGGTCGCGCCGTCTTCGCCCGTCGCTGCGAGCGCCGGTGAGGCGGGCTGGCTGCCTCCGCCGACGACCATGCTCTCGGGCTGAGGCCGTGTGGCCGGCGCCGGCGAGAGGTCGATCGTCGCCGCAACGGTCGAGCGCTCGAACGCCGGCGACGCGCTCGCCGCCGGGAAAGAGAGCAGGCCGGCGTCCGGGCCGAAGACGCGGAGCCAGAGGTAGATCGTCGCCGCGGCGGCAGCGGCGAGCAGCGCGAGGTTCGCGCCGACGAGGAGCTGCGGGCGTGCGCTCGCCGCCATGGTCAGGCCCGGTGGCCCGCCCGCGAGCGACGGGCACCCCGGCCGGAGCCGGTGGCAGCGCCGGCACGGCCGTGGGCAGCGGGTCGACGCTTCGGGCGGGCGGCAAGCCGAGGGCGCTCGCCTCGAGCGCGCAGTCGACCCGGTCGAAGCCGTCCTTGATCCCGGGCACCATGACTTGGAACCCCGTGGGGTCGAACTGGCGGCCGCATACCCGGCAGTTCACGGCCTTTCTTATATCAAGCCGGGCGTTGACTTTCTGCCCGGATTTTCCAGCGTCAGGCGGAGGCGACGCGGTTCTTGCCCGCCGCCTTGGCGCGGTAGAGGGCGCCGTCCGCGGCGGAGAGGAGCTCCTCGGCGCTGCGGGCGGCCGGGAAGGCCGCGACGCCGAAGCTCGCGGTCACGGGCGCCCTGTCGCCGCCGATCTCGGCCAGGCGCAGGCGCAGGAGCGCGGTCTGGAGCCGGCGGGCGAGCTGCTCGGCCCCGTCCAGGCCGGTTTCGGGGAGCAGGACGGCGAACTCCTCGCCGCCGTAGCGCACGGGGAGGTCGAAGTCGCGCACGTTTTCGCGCAGGACGTCGGAGAAGCGGCGCAGCACCTCGTCCCCGACCTGGTGGCCGTAGCGGTCGTTGATCAGCTTGAAGTCGTCGAGGTCGGCGAGGACGAGCGCGAGCGGGTCGTCGAACCGCTCGGCCCGGCGCACCTCGACGGAGAGGGTCTCGGTGAAGCGGCGCCGGTTGGCGAGCTGGGTCAGTTCGTCCGTGATCGCCTGGCGCTTGACCGTGCGATGGAGGCGCTCGTTCTCGATCGCGATCGACGCCTGCGCCGCGAGCCAGTGGGCGAGCTGCTCGGCCTCCTCGTCGAAGGAGCCGTCGCGCGGCGGGTAGAGGAGCAGGCGTCCGATTCCGTCCTCGTCGCTGCCGAGCCGCAGGCTGAGCGGCCCGCCGCCGTCCTCCGGATGCCCGGCGCGCACGACCTCGGTGCCGCCGCTCACGAGGCGCGCGCCCGTGGCGCCGGTCGCCTCGATCGCGCTCTGGAGGATGACGGGCAGGAGCGCTTCGGGATCGTGGGTGGCTGCGAGCGCCTCCCCGACGAGGGCGACGGCCTCGCGTACGCGCTGCTCGTCCACGCTTCGGCGCACGTCGCGTGCGCGCCGCCCGCGGTCGGCTTCCTCGGCCGCCGCCGCCTCGGCGGTGCGGCGCCGCTGAATCCAGGTGACCGTCAAGACGAGAAGGAGCGCAAGCGCAACAGTGGCCAGCGCGGCGATGAAGGCCCGCCTGCGGGTGTCGTCCACGGAGGTGGTGATCGGCGTCTCGGAGGAGAGTGCCGTTAGCGCGACCCCCGTGCCCTCGAGCAGCGGGGTGGAGACGTACCGGAACGACTCGCCGCCCTGGTCGGTGGTGCCTTCCTCGCCGGTGGGGATGGCCGCGTCGGCGGGCAGCGGCCCGGATGCGCCGAGCGTCTCGCCGTCGTCGGTGAGCGCGAGGACGTCCATCTCCAGGAGGCCGGCAGCCTGGGCCAGGCGCTCGGCCAGCTCGTCGTCGAGGGGCACGCCGGCGACGACGCGGCCGACGACCTTGCCGTCGTCGTCGAGCACGTCGACCACTCTGCTGGCGGCCCAGTCGTTCTCGCCTGCCAGGAGCTCGGCGCCCGCGATCAGGCCGATGTCGCCTTCATTGCGGACAATTCTCTCCGCGGCCGCGCGGTTTTCGTCGGCGAGCGCCCGCTGGACGGCGGGCGAGCCGGCCACGCGCTCCGCGTGGGTTTGGGCGTCCGCGAGGGCGTCGGCGAACTCCTCGCGGCCGACGCGAAGGTTGGTGGTCAGGCGCGCGTCGACCGTGTCGCGCTCCTGGCGCTCGGCGATCTTGCCCGCGGCCCAGGTGGCGAGGACGACGACGACCGCTGCCAGCAGCAGCGCCCAGAGCGCCAGAGCGAGCCGACCGCGGGCCGCTCGCGGTGCAAATCTCGCCAGCGTTGCCGTCTTTTCTCCTTTCTTCCGAAAGTTTAGAACGTCGGTTCTCGAATATTCGCGGCGATCAGGAAGATGATGAACGCCGCGAGCGCGAGCCGGTAGATGACGAAGATCGTGTAGCTGTGGCTGCGCACGTAGCCGAGGAGCGCCCAGATGGCGAAGAGGCCGCTCCCGGCCGAGGCGATCATGCCGACCACGAACGGTCCTGCCGAGCCCGGCGGGAGGTCGCCTAGGAGGACGTCCGTGATCCCCTTCCACAGCGAGGCGCCGAACACGATCGGGATCAGCAGGAGGAAGGAGAAGCGGGCGGCGGAGTCGCGGTCCAGGCCGAGAAAGCGAGCGGCGGTGATCGTGATGCCGGAGCGCGAGACGCCCGGCATGAGCGCGAGCGTCTGGGCGAGGCCGACCGCGAGCGCCGTGCCGAGCCCGAGGTCGCTCATCTCCCGGCGGGGCGGCGTGCGATCGGCGACCCAGAGGAGGACGCCGAAGAACGCCAGGAAGATGGCGATCTGCCACGGCTCGCCCAGGTGGTCGGCGATGAAGCTCTCGCCGAGCGCTCCGATCAGCGCCGCCGGCACCGTCGCGACCGCGACGAACCAGGCAATCCGTTCGTCCGGGGTCTGGATGCGGCGACGGCGCACGCTCCCGACCCACGCCGCGATCAGGCGCTTGACGTCGGCCCAGAAGTACGCGACGACGGCGACGAGCGTGCCCACGTGCAGGGCGACGTCGAAGGTCTGGTTGAACTCGTCATTCGTCTTCAGGTAGTCCCAGTCGAAGAGCCACGGGACGAGGATCAGGTGGCCCGAGGAGGAGATGGGCAGCAGCTCGGTGGCGCCCTGGACGATGCCGAGCACGAACGCCTGCCAGTCGGAGAGCGCGCCGGGCACCTCGCCGACTCCGGCCAGGGTGAGTCACGAGGGCGAGGAGAAGCGCCCCGCCGGCGACGACAAGGATGCCGACACGACGCATGGACGGGTTATCGTAGGCGCCGATGAGCCGGAACGACGCCTTCATCGGGATCGCAGCCTTCGTCCTCATTGTGTTCAGCCTCGTCGTCTCGATCGTCATCCCGAGACGCGATCCGGGCTTCCCGGGGCGCAGCATCGGCGTCTTCGTCGCGGTGGCCGCCTCGCTCGTGGTCCTCACGCTCGCGTCCGTCGAGATCTTCGGCGAGTCGCATTCGAGTGAGGGCGAGGAGGCGGGCCACGAGAGCACACCGAGCGAGACCACAGGCGGCGGGGCGGTGGCGGCGGGGGAGGCGGCGGCCAGGGCGACGCGGCCGCCGGCAAGGAGATCTTCGTCGCCAACTGCGGCAGCTGCCACACGCTCGAGGAGGCTGGCACGAAGCGGGAACATCGGCCCGGTCCTCGACGATGTCTCGGTGGACTTCGACGGCGTCGTCCAGCAGGTCACGAACGGCGGCGGGGGCATGCCGGCCTTCCAGGGCACGCTCTCGGAGCAGCAGATCCAGGACGTCGCGGCGTTCGTCGTCGCCTCGGAGGGCTAGCCGGCAACCGGGGACGGAGGCTTCTCCGTCCGTCACGACAGCTGGCTGCGGCGCACGGGAGGGCGCAGGTCTCCTGCGCCCTCCTGCTCTTGGAGGCGGAGAGGGCGGGATTTGAACCCGCGACCCACCTTTCAGCGAGTACGCGATTTCCAGTCGCGCTCCTTAGGCCACTCGGACACCTCTCCGCGGCCCGCCCATCGTAGCGGCGCGCCGGTTTCGCGCTCGCCGCCCCGGGCAAGGGGTGAGAGCACCCAACGCAGGAGGAATCCATGCCGCCACGCGGAGTCAAGAAGGGCACGAAGCGTGCCCGCCAGTACGAGCACATCAAGAAGAGCGCCAAGGAGCAGGGCGCCTCGACCGACCGGGCCGAGGAGATCGCCGCCCGCACCGTGAACAAGGAACGCGCCCGCTCGGGCGAGTCGCGAACCCGCTCGCGCACGTCCACGAAAGACCTGTCCTCGAGCCGGCGCGGCGGCCTGCGCTCCGGCACGAACCGGGCCAAGGGCCGCACGAAGGAGCAGCTGTATGCCGAGGCCAGGAAGCTGGGCGTGAAGGGCCGCTCGAAGATGAGCAAGGCGCAGCTCCAGCGCGCGGTGGCGGGCAAGAAGCGCTAGCCCGGGCACATACTGGGCCGGTGACGCGCCGGCGCTCGTCCTACCGCTCGCTGGCCTCCCTGCAGCGGGACAACCGGGCCTGCCGCGCCTGCGCCGAGGCCGGCTACCCGCTGGAGTCGCCGCCGGCGTTCGAGGGGCGCCCGGGTCAGGTCGCGCTGATCGTCGGTCAGGCGCCCGGTGTCGTCGAGGGCCTGGAGCGACGCCCGTGGCGCGGCCGTGCCGGGCGCACGCTCCGCAGCTGGCTCGAGCTCGACGAGGAGCCCTTCTACGAGACCTTCTACTGCGCCTCGATCACCCGCTGCTACCCGGGCAGGCACCCGTCCGGGCGGGGCGACCGCCCGCCGACACCAGTCGAGCGGGACCTCTGCGCCTTCTGGCTCGACTGGGAGCTGCGGCTGCTCCGGCCGCGTCTCGTCCTGCTCGTCGGCGGCCTGGCCGTGCGGCGTCTGCTCGGACGGGCCCGCCTGACCGAGTGCATCGGCTCGCGCTACGAGTTCGGCGGCGCGGTCGCGATTCCCCTGCCGCACCCGTCGGGGGCGAGCGGCTGGCTCAACGACGCGGCCAACCGCGGACGTTTGGTTGAGGCGCTCCGCCTCGTCCGCGAGGAGCTGAGGCGCCTTGACAGCGCGCCACACGCTGTTTAGCGTCACTAAAGCTAGTCTCACCTAGACCGCCGGGAGGCACACCGGTCGCTGCTGGGGCGCAGATGCGGCGGCCGGGCCCGGGTAGGAGCGGGGCGGGCGTCTGCCCCAAGCGTTCGCTCGTCTCGCGCCCCCGGCGGCTACTGGTGCTTGAAGCGGCGGTACAGCGGAAACGCGTACCAGAGGACGACGAACGCGAGCGCGACGAGCGAGCAGACGATCACCGTCGCGGGCTCGCCGAAGAGCACGTCCGTGATCAGGAAGACCGAGGCTGTCATCGCGAGCGCAATGAACACGGTCGCGGCGATGGCGGACCGGGTAGCCATGACCATGAGCGCCTCCTTGTCCGACTGGCGCCAGCGGATCCGGTGCGCAGCCGTCGGGGCGATGAGCAGCACGATCGCGATCGTCGCGCAGATCAGGGCCGAGAAGTAGACGTACTCCTGGTCTGTGGTCAACTGCTCGAAGCGGTTCTGAAACGGGAGGATGAGCAGGAACGCGAAGAGCACCTGGACCCCGGGCATGGCCAGGCGGTGCTCCTCGACGAGCTCGCCCCACTCCTGGTTGAGCTCTTCCTTCGTCCGCTCCGCCACCGCCGGGAGGTTACCCGGCGCCGCCCGGCTCGAAGCTCACCAGCTCCTCCCGGTCGGTTCCGCCGGATACGGTCACGGCGAGCACCGGGCCGACGTCCTTCGCATAGAACTTGTGCTCCACGAGCTCGGGCTCGAGCGGTGTCGTGTCCCTCGTCATGAGCACGCCCGTGTACGACCCGAACGGAACCTCGGCGCGCTCGTCGACGCTGACGACCTCACCCTCGTCTTCCGCCTCGCCGGCGTAGTACTCCTGCCGGTAGGCGAGCCCGACCTCGGGTGCCGCAGGCACGACGACTCCGGCCTCGGCGCCGTCGACGCCGGCCTCCCAGGAGCCCTTCGTGCTCACCTCGGTGCCGTCGTACTCCTTCGTGTCCTCACCGAGGTACCAGACGTTTCCCCACCGATCCTGGGCGTACCAGTCGTACGTGTCCTCGATGACGTTCCCCTCCTCGGTGACGATGTCGTGCACGACCGTCGCCTGAATGCCGAGAATCGTCTTGGTCTTCGGCGTCACGGTGACCTCGACCCGCTGGACGTTGCCCTCGCCGTCCGTCTCCTTGTAGACCCAGCGGCTTCCCTTGGCCATTGGCCAGTACTGGTTGTCGATGGTCGCGACGAAGTCGGCTGGATCGAGGTTCGCCGGCTCGGCGCCCTGCGGGAGCGGCGGCGCGGTGGGCTCGGCGGGCTCCCCGCCGCCCGTCGTGCTCGGGGCCCCCTCCTCGCTTCCGCCGCAGGCAGCCGGGACCAGGAGCCCGATCAACGCGAGGAGCGCGAGGCCGCGCATTGGCTGAAACTTCACGTGCGAGCGAGTCATGAGTGAGCCTCCTTGGCTGATGTAACCAACCTAGGGAGGGCACATGAAGCGCTGGTGAGAGCCGGATGAGGGCGCCGTGAGAGCGACGCCTCATCTCTCTCTCATCTTCGGAGCGACAATGAGGGGATGCGGGTCCTCATCGTCGAGGACGAGGTGAAAATGGCGGGCCTCCTTCGGCGCGGGTTGAAGGAGGAGGGCCTCGCCGCGGACGTCGCCCGCACCGGCGACGACGCGCTCTGGATGGCGCGGGCGACCGAGTACGACGCGATCGTCCTCGACGTCATGCTCCCGGGCAGCGACGGCTTCGAGGTGTGCCGGCGACTGCGCGAGGGGGGAACCTGGTCGCCGGTCCTGATGCTGACCGCCCGGGATGCCGTCGAGGACCGAGTTCAGGGCCTCGACGCGGGGGCGGACGACTACCTGACGAAGCCCTTCTCGTTCGCCGAACTGCTCGCCCGTCTGCGCGCGCTCGTCCGCCGGTCCCCGCTGGAGCGCCCGACCGTGCTCGAGGTCGACGATCTCCGCCTCGACCCGGCGAGGCGCCGGGTCTGGCGCGGCGAGGTCGAGGTTCAGCTCTCGGCGAAGGAGTTCGCGCTCCTGGAGACCTTCATGCGCCGGCCGGGCCAGGTGCTCTCCCGCTACCAGCTGCTCGAGCACTGCTGGGACCACGGGTACGAGAACCGCTCGAACGTCGTCGACGTCTACGTCCGCTATCTGCGGGAGAAGATCGACCGCCCTTTCGGGCGGTCGTCGCTCCAGACCGTCCGCGGGGCGGGGTACCGCCTGGCATGAGCCGGATACCGATCCGCCTGCGCCTGACGCTCGCCTTTGCGGTGGCGATGGCGGCCGTGCTGGCGGCGACCGGGGCGTTCCTCTACTTCCGTCTGCAGTCGTCGCTCGACGAGGCGCTCGACGAGTCGCTGCAGGCGCTCGCGACCCAGGCCGCCGTCGACGTCGAGCGAGGCGATCCCATCGCTGACACACCGCTCGCGGTGGACGAGCGCTCCATCCGGGTCGTCGCGCCGGACGGCCGGGTCCTCGAGGAGACGCCGCAGGCGCTCGACGGCCCCGCCCGCACACTGGAGCGCCCCGTCGCCGGGCCGAACGGGCGTGTCACCGTGGTCGTCAGCGGGTCCCTCGGCGACCGCAACGAGACGCTGTCCGGGTTCCTCGTCGAGCTCCTCCTGATCGGACCGGCGGCGCTCCTCGCCGCGTCGCTGCTCGGCTACGCGCTCGCCGCGGCAGCCCTCCGACCGGTCGAGGCGATGCGCGCCGAGGCCCAGGCCGTCTCGGGCGCCGATCCGGGCCGGCGGCTGCCGCTCCCGCGGGCGCGCGACGAGATCCGGCGTCTGGGCGAGACGCTGAACGCGATGCTCGGACGGCTGGAGGCCGCGATCGAGCGGGAGCGGAGCTTCGTCGCCGACGCGAGCCACGAGCTGCGCACGCCGATCGCGCTGCTGAAGACGGAGCTCGAGCTCGCCCTCCGGCACCCGCGCTCCCAGGCGGAGCTCGAGCAGTCGCTGCGCTCGGCCGCGGACGAGACCGACCGCCTCGTGCGCCTGGCCGAGGACCTCCTCGTCCTCGCCCGCTCCGACCAGGGCCGGCTGGCGCTCCGCGAGGAGACCGTCGCCGCCTCCGCGCTCCTCGACAACGTGGCGGGCCGATTCGGCGGCGTCGACGTGAGTGCCGCCGACGGGCTCGAGCTCGTGGGTGACGAGGCCCGGCTGGCACAGGCCCTGGGGAATCTGGTCGACAACGCGATCCGCCACGGCGGCGCCCCGGTCCTGCTCAGCGCGAGGGCCGCGAACGGCGCCGTCGAGTTGCACGTGCTCGACGAGGGTCCCGGCTTCCCGCCCGGGTTCCTTCCCCACGCCTTCGAGCGCTTCAGCCGCCCGGACGAGGCTCGGGCGGGCCAGGGAGCCGGTCTCGGCCTGGCGCTCGCCCAGGCGATCGCGGTCGCCCACGGCGGCTCCGCGGGGGCCGCCAACCGGGCCGCTCGCGGAGCCGATGTCTGGCTGTCGATCCCTGGGCCGTCACGTCCTGGATCGCCCGGTAGCCCTCGCTGAGGGCGCTGCGTGTGTGTAAGCCATCGCGGCCGGGGTTGACGGCCGCTGGTCTCGCACCGGAGCCGTCGAAATCAAGCCGATCGGAACGCGATACTTGGCCCGGATGCCAAGCGTTGACTGCAAGCGACTGCCGTGGCTCCTCGCGCTCGTCGTCCTCGGGGTCGCGGCGGGGCCGACGGCGGCCGCGAGCGGTGCCGTCACCCTCGCCCTCGCCCCGGCGACCGCCGCGGTCGGGTCGACGGTCACGTTCACCGGGTCAGTCACGCCCGCGGCCGTGACTCACGTCGAGATCTACCACCAGACGGAATCCGGATGGGTGCTGGTCGTCGACGGCAGCTCACGTGCGGACGGGACCTATCGGCTCCGTAGCGTCGTCCGGCTTCCGGGGCAGGTCGTCGCGCGTGCGGACGGCGCCGAGAGCGCGCCGGTCGATCTCCGGATCAGACCGGCCGTCCGGGCGCGCTTCGGCGGGCTCGCGCTCCTCGGCGGCTCGCTCTTCGTGCAGGGGCGCGTGCGGCCGGCAAGTGCCGGCGTCCTCACCCTTGTCGTCCGCGGGAGGCACCGCACCCTCGATCTCGACGGCGACGGGCGCTTTCGCGCTCGCGTCTCGACGCGCCGCGCCGGGCGCCTGGGGGTCACGCTCCAGCTCGCGCCGGCAGCAGGCTTCGTGACTGCGAAGCGCAGGCTCTCCCGCCTGGTCGAGGCGCCGACGCTGAGGATCGGCTCGCGGGGGCCGGCGGTGCGCTTCCTCGAGCGCCGACTGCGGGAGATGCACTATGCGATGCTCGGCGCGAACGGGTCGTACGGCTACGACACCCGTGACGCCGTCTACGCCTTCCAGAAGGTCACCGGCCTCCCGCGGGACGGCGCCGTTGGCCCACGGCTCTGGCGGCGGTTGCTGACGGCGCATACGCCGAGGGCCGCGATTCGGCGCGGGAACCACATCGAGGTGGACAAGTCGCGCCAGGTCCTCTACGAGGTGCGGAAGGGCAAGGTCGCACGCGTGATCCACGTGTCGACGGGCGCCACCGGCAACACGCCGCTCGGCCGCTGGCGCGTCTACCGCAAGTCGCCCGGTTTCAACTCCCTCTCGATGTACTACACGCTCTACTTCCACGGCGGCTTCGCCATCCACGGCTACCACTCGGTCCCGCCGTTCCCGGCCAGCCACGGCTGCGTGCGGCTGCCGCTCTGGTTCGCGCCCGGCCTCTATGCGCGCTGGAACCAGGGCGCGACCGTGTACATCCTGCCCTGACGCAGCTCGCCAGTAGGATCTCCCGCGTGACTTCTGAGCGTGCCCGCGAGCTCCTCGCCGCCGAGCGGCTGCGCATCGAGCGTGGCCTCGGCGACCTCGGCGAGCCGGTGGGGCAGGACGAGCTGGCGAACCAGGACGAGCCGGCCGATAAGGGCAGCGACCTCTACGAGCGCGAGTTGGAGGACGGCCTGCGCGAGCAGCTCGTTCGGGAGTTCGAGTCGCTGGAACGGGCGGAGCAGCGGCTCGCCGACGGCACCTACGGGCTCTCGGTGGAGAGCGGCGAGCCGATTCCGGACGAGCGCCTGGAGGCCTACCCGCTCGCCGAGCGCACTGTCGAGGAAGAGCGCCGACGGGGCTAGGGCCGCGGCTCGATCCCGGCCCAGATCGTCTCGAACAGCCGCTCCGCCCAGCCGGTGGGGAGGTCCGGCAGGCCGAACGGGAAGAGGAGCCGGAGCAGTGGCGGCCCGATGATGAGGTCGGCCACGACCCCGGGGTCGACGTCGCCGCGCAGCTCGCCTCGGTTGCGGGCCCGCGTCAGGAGCTCGACCAGCGCTTCGTGCCGCGGGCGCACGACGCGCTCGGCATAGACGGCCGCGAACGCCGGGTTGCGCTCGAGCTCGCCGAGGAGGCCGGGCAGGATACGGCCGAGGAGCGGATCGGCGAAGACGTGCGCGAACTCGTTCAGGCGCTCGTGCAGGAGCGTGCGCACGTCACCCTCCTCCTCGACGTCGAGCTCCGCCGAAAGCTCGCGGATCGCGTCGGCGATCAGGTCCTCCTTCGACGCCCAGCGCCGGTAGATCGTGTTCTTGCCGACGCCTGCGCTGGCCGCGATCGCCTCCATCGTCGTCTCCTGGAAGCCGCGCTCGGCGAGCAGCTCCAAGGTCGCCGCCACGATTGCCCGGCGGGTGGCTGCGCGGCGCGGACGGCCGCGGGGGCGGGGTGCCTCGAGCTTGGTCGAGCCGGCGTTCAGTGCGATGCTCCTTGCTACTTTGTTTACGAGACTATATAGTCTCGTAAAGACGAGCTAGGGAGGGGTAGCGCTGTTCCACAGCATCCTCGTGGCGGTCGACGGCTCTCCGTCCTCGGAGCGCGCGCTGCGGGAGGCCGTGGAGCTCGCCCGGGCCGTCGCCGGCAGGCTCACCCTCATCTCGGTGGCGACGCCGCCCCGCTGGCCGGTCACCGCGGGCCCGTACCTCGTCCCGCTCCCGAGCGAGGACGAGCTCGCGCGGCAGGCCGAGGCTCTGGTCGAGCGTCTCGAGTCTCTCGTGCCCGAGGACGTGCCGGTGTCGACGGTCACCAGGCGCGGCCCGGTCGCGGCCGCGATCCTCGACCGCGTCCGCGACGGCGAGCACGACCTCGTCGTCATGGGCTCGCGGGGGCGAGGGCCACTCTGCACACTCCTGCTCGGGAGCGTCAGCCAAGCCGTCCTCGACCGGAGCCCGGTTCCCGTGCTGGTCGTCCGCTGCGACGGCCGCACCCAGGTTTCCCCGGTAGGAATCCCTGTGGATTCGCGGAATTTCCCGGGGCCGTCCGCCGTTTAAAGCTTCGGGAGCCGTTGCCACGCAACCCGTCCCGCGGGGGCGGCGGCCGATCTAACGAAACGAAAGGACTACCGATCCAAACCATCTTGGAGAACCCTGGAACGACCATGCTGCTCGACGACGAGGAGCATGGCCTGGTCGATGCAGACGAGGCCGATGCCGTCGTGGAGGAGTACGTCGACGAGGAGATCGAGGCCGTCGAGCTGCCCAGCTCGGCCGGGTCGCTCGACCTCCTCCTGAACGAGATCGGGCGGTACCCGCTGCTGACGGCGGCCGAGGAAGTCGTCCTCGCCAAGGCCGTCGAGCGCGGCGACCGTGCGGCGAAGGAGCGGATGATCAACTCGAACCTCCGCCTCGTCGTCTCGATCGCCAAGCGCTACCGCGGCCGCGGCGTGCCGTTCGGCGACCTGATCCAGGACGGCGTCATCGGCTTGAACCGCGCGGTGGAGAAGTTCGACCACCGCAAGGGCTTCAAGTTCTCCACGTACGCCACCTGGTGGATTCGCCAGGCCGTCCAGCGTTCGGTGGCGGGGCAGTCGCGCACCATCCGGGTGCCGACGCACGTCCACGAGCGCCGGAACAAGCTGGCGGCAGCCGCGCGGAAGCTCGAGACGCAGCTGGGGCGCCCGGCGACGCACGAGGAGCTCGCGGAGGCCTCCGGCCTCTCGCTCCTGCACGTCGACGAGGCCCTCGACGTCGCCGAGGCCCGCGTGTCGCTCAACCGGCCCGTCGGCAGCGACGACGACGGCGAGCTCGGCGATCTCTTCGCGGACGACAACGCGGAAGATCCCGAGGAGCTGGCCGGCGAGGTCATGCGGAGCCGCGAGGTGCGGCTCGCGCTGGCCGAGCTGCCCGAGCTGGAGCGGCGCATCCTCGAGCTGCGCTACGGCATCGACGGCGAGCCGCACTCGCTCGAGGCCATCGGCGCCGAGCTGGGGATCAGCCGCGAGCGGATCCGCCGGCTGGAGGGCGAAGCGCTCGCGTCGCTCGCCGGGGCCCTCGGCGACGACGGCGAGCTCGCGCTCTCCGCGTAGAGCGAAAGGACAACGTATGAAGACGACGATTCACCCTCAGACCCAGGTCGCCACGGTCACGTGCACGACCTGCGGCACGAGCTTCGAGACGCGCTCGAGCCGGCCCTCGATTCAGGTCGAGGTCTGCTCGGCGTGCCACCCCGCCTACACCGGGGTGGAGCGGAGCGTTCGCAGCCGCGGCGACCGGATCGAGCGCTTCGAGCGCCGGCGGGCAGCCGCCGGCGCCCGCTAGGCGCCGAAAACCTCGTGGAAGGCCTCCGTGGCCGGGTGGAGGCGGCTCGAGTCGCCCGGCTGGCGACCGTCGACCCCGACGGTCGCCTTCATATGGTCCCGATCGTCTTCGTGCTCCTCGGCGACACGCTCTACTCGGCTGTCGACGCGAAGCCGAAGCGGTCACGAACGCTCAGGCGGATCGAGAACGCGCGCGAGCGGCCGGACGTCACGGTGCTCGTCGATCACTACGAGGACGACTGGACGCAGCTCTGGTGGGTCCGGCTCCGCGGGCGTGCCCGCGTGCTCGACGACGGCGAGGAGGCCGAACGCGCTCTCGCGGCCCTGACCGCGAAGTACCAGCAGTAC
Source organism: uncultured Actinomycetes bacterium (assembly GCA_963811635.1). Classification (GTDB taxonomy): domain Bacteria; phylum Actinomycetota; class Thermoleophilia; order Gaiellales; family Gaiellaceae; genus JAIBJN01. The sequence continues at coordinate 124,099 of CAWESB010000006.1, read as the reverse complement.
CGGGAGGCCGCGCCGGGACTCCCCGTGCTCGCGGTCGACGTCGACGACCGGCACGGCTGGGCCGCCGAGCCCTAGCCTGGCAAGATCCGGCAGGTGAGCCGCCTCCTCGCTGCCGACGACTGCGTCCTGGCCGTGATCGACACACAGGACGGCTTCCTCGGGAAGCTGCCGGAGGATGAGGCCTCGGTGATCGTGGATCGAGTCCGGTGGCTGTGCCGACTCGCGGAGTGGCTTCGTGTGCCCGTCGTCGTCACCGAGGAGGAGCCCGAGAGGAACGGCCAGACGGCGCCGGCGGTCGCGGCCGTGCTCGCCGCCGGGACGGCCAGGCACGTCAAGCCGGCCTTCGACCTCTCCGCGTGCCCGTCGATCCTCGCGGACGTCACGCGGCACGACCGCGCGACCGTCGTTCTCTGCGGGCTCGAGACCGACGTCTGCATCCTCCAGTCCGCGCTCGGGCTCCTCGACGTCGGGAAGCGCGTCGTCGTCGTCGAGGACGCTGTCGCCTCGCCGGGGCCGGCGCATGCGCAGGGGCTCGCGCGAATGTCCCGCGCCGGAGTCGAGCTGATCGGCCTGAAGGGCCTCGGCTACGAGTGGCTGAGGACGGTCGAGCGCGCGACCGACTTCGCTGCGACGTCGGAGCGCGACTCGCCCGCGGGCATCGTGCTCTGACGGGCTAGGCGACGGCCTGGCGGTCGAGCCAGCGCTGCCGCGCCTTGGCCGCTTCGGCCTCGCGGTCCTTCGGCGCCGCGGACGTCACGAGCGAGCCCAGGAGGCGGGCCGAGGCGGCGGTGACCTCGTCGACCGCGCGCTCGAACGCCTCCCCGTTTGCCTGCGACGGCTTGTTGAAGCCGCTGATCTTGCGGACGTACTGGAGGGCGGCGTCGCGGATCTCCTCGTCGGTCGCCGGCGGCTCGAAGTTGTAGAGCGTGTGAATGTTTCGGCACATGCCCCTGAGCCTACCGAGAGGCGGGCCTAGGATGCCGCCGTGGCGCACCTGGCTCTGGCCGTGCACGACGAGGAGCGCTCCCGCCGCTTCTACGAGCGCTACTTCGGCTTCGACGCCGTTCCCGCGGAGCGGATGGACGACGGCGTGCTGATGCTCTTCGACGCCGCCGGCTACGCGCTCGCCCTCAAGGAGACGGACGAGCCCATCGACCTGCCGGGCTTCTTCCACTTCGCTTTCGGCGGCGCCGAGAGCCCTGAGCAGGTGCGCGCCTTCCGCGAGCGACTCGAGCGGGAAGGCGTCCCCATCGCCGAGCAGTCGGACGAGCCCGGCTACGTGAGCGTCAAGTGCCGGGACCCGGACGGCTACGTCGTCGAGCTGGCCTGGGAGCCCGACTGACGGCGCTCGGGTTTTGCGGAGCCGGCGAGACGGCCGAACGGCTGGATCCGGTCGCGTTATCCTCCGAGCAGATGAATGAGGAGAGGCAGGAGCGAGAGCGCGCCGACCGGAATCGGGACCGGTCTGAAGAGGCCCACTGGCGGGCAGCCGAGGCCGGCGCGGAGGAGGAAGACAAGTCCCCGGACGCTCCTCGCGGGCCCGACGAGCAGCAGGACGACTCGGAGAACGAGGGAGGCTCGCTCGATCGGGAGTCGGGCGAGGCCGCGGACGAAAGCGCGGACGATCCTCGGTAGCACGGAGGCCGGGACTCTGCTTTGGCCGGGTCGCTGCTAGGGTGATGGAAGCGCGGGGCCTGGACGCGGAAGCCGCTGAGGCTCCGAGGTTCCTCTCCGACTGTCACATCTGGTCTACGTGCTTCAAGGAGAGCTCGATTCCGAGCTCCCACCCTCTCTATGAGTCAGGAGAAGCACATGCATGCAACCGTAGGGCGCTATGACGGCGTCGATGAGTCCCGCAGGGACGAGCTCGCCAAGAAGGTCAACGAGGCACTGATCCCCCGCCTGAGCAAGTTGCCGGGCTTCAGCGGCTACTACCTGGTCGAGGCGGGCACCGGGGTCATGACCTCGATCAGCCTGTTCGACTCGCAGGAGCATGCCGACGAGTCGACTCGTATTGCGGCCACCTGGATCCGTGACGAGCAGCTCGAGGGCGCACTTCCCAACGCGCCGAAGATCACCTTCGGCGAGGTCGTTGCCCAGAAGACGAACGGCGTAGTCGCCGCCGTCTAGAGCTCCAGCCCGGGCAGGGCAGGCCCGCGGGACGGGCCTGCCCCACCGAGGCCGAAGAAAGGGTGATCTTCGTGGCGAATGGCGCTGTCAAATGGTTCAACCGAGCGAGCGGATTCGGGCTTATCGAGCCCGACGGAGGCGGAGACACACTCTTCGTGCATCGAGCGAGCCTCGACGAGAGCGTGCTCGCGACGGCAGGCGAGCGGGTCGAGTTCGAGTGGCGTGACGGCGGCATGGGCCACGAGGCCATCAATGTCGTCGCCTCTGCAATGTCGGGCCGGCGCGGGCGGGCAGGGTAGCGGTCGGAACCCATGTATCTGGAAGTGACCCTGACGAACGGACAGAACTACTCGATCCCGATCGAGGAGCAAAACTCGGTGGACCGAGAGCTCGAGCTGTTCCTCAAGCGCGAGGGCCGGTACGCGGGCGACTGGGTTCCGCTGCAGAAGGCCGGGAGAGAGCTCTTCGTGCGCTACGAGCAGATCGTGCTCATCAGTCCGAAGACCGAATGATCCTGCGGCCGCGCCCTAGCGGCCGCCGAGCAACTCCGGATAGCGGCCGGCGTCGAAGTCGCAGATGAAGCCGCCCAGGCCGTGTTTGAACTCCAGGTCTCGTCCGTAGGCTCGCGCGTAGTCGACGACGACTACGCCGAGGTCCTCGAACGCGCGCTCGAGCACGCAGCCCCCGTCGTCCCAGGCCGTGCAGGCGGCGGGGAGCTCGTAGAGCGGGTCGACGCCGTGCTCGGTGCGGATGCGGTTTACACGCTGGAGCACGTCATCGAGGCTCCTCGCCGGCGTGCCGGCAGCTACGTGAGCATCCTCGACGAGCACCACCATGCGTCCAGTCTACGACGCGCCGAACCTACCGCGTCGACGTTTCGCCTCCACTCCGACGGGTAGCCGTCGAGGGAGAGACCAAGGGAGGATCATGAGACGCTTTGTACTCTTCACCGCCGTGGGAGCGGCGCTCGCGTATTTCTTCGACCCACAGGGCGGCAGGCGGCGCCGGCACGTCACGGCCGACCGGGCGGCCGCCTCCGCCCGACATCTCGGCAAACGAGCGCGCTGGCTCGGGCACCGCGTGGCCTCGGACCTGCGCGCCGTGCGAATCAAGGCCGCGCACCGCGAGGAGGAGCCCAAGCCGCAGCCGAACGACGCGACGCTCGTCCAAAAGGTCGAGAGCGAAGTGTTCCGCGACCATTCGATCCCGAAGGGCCAGATCAACGTGAACGCCGAGAACGGCGTCGTCGTCCTGCGGGGCCAGGTCGAGTCGTCCGACCTCGTAGAGGAGCTCGAGCAGAAGGTCAGCAAGGTGCACGGCGTCCAGGGCGTCGAGAACCTGCTGCACACGGCCGAGTAGCCCGCCGAGGGGCCGCCAGTTTGATGTCTAGTTCTGCGTCCGTATCCGGTCGTGGATGCTGAAGGTCACCTGCATCCTGTCCGGGTGCGCGTCGCAGAAGTAGATGTACGCCTCCGGCTCCTGGAGCCGCACGATGCTTGTCTTCCTCCCCGTGCCTGGGACCTCGGTGGCCACGTCGACCCCCTCGCGCCGCGCGGCCAGATGGAAGTTGTGGATGGTGGACAGGTCGTTGATCTCGAGCCGGTATTCGCCGGGCGGAAGGACGGTGGTGACCTCGGCCCCATCCTCGGTTGTGAGGTGGATCTCGTAGGCATCCGGAGCGTCGGCGGATCCTACGGTCGCGATTAGCTTCGGCAGGCCTGCAGCCTCGTCGTTGCCGTCGCCGCATCCGGCCGCCGCGAGCGCGACGACGGCCAGCCCAACCGGAAGGGCCAGGCGAAGGGGCGCTGGTCGTCTTCGTGCTCGTCGTGGCGGCGCAGCCAGCTCTGCATCCCCCCGCCGCTTCGCCCCGGAGGCTCCTCCCAGTTCTCCTGCCGGCAGCGCGCGGCCGAGGCGGTTCTCGAGACGACAGGAGAAAGCGGAGGGGGAGGGATTCGAACCCTCGATCCGCCTAACGACGGATAACGGTTTTCGAGACCGCCGCATTCGTCCGCTCTGCCACCCCTCCGTCGAACTGGTGCGAGCGCTCTGCGGAGCGGAGAAGGAGGGATTCGAACCCTCGAGGGAGGAATTCACCCCCCTAACGCCTTAGCAGGGCGCCGCCTTCAGCCACTCGGCCACTTCTCCGTGCCGGGCCATGGTACCAGCGTCTTTTCCCGGTCAACCCGACTCCACACAAGACGAAGCCCGCCTCGGTGGGTTAGGAGCCGCACGACCGAAACGGGCATTCGCCAGACGCCGGGGGATATGTGAGGGGAGCCGGCACCCCCATCATGCCTACGGCGTGCAAGTGCGCCGTCCCCTCGAAGGGGGATTCGCCGTGGTCAGCGGCCCAGTAGCCCCGGCACCGTGGGGTCGCCCTTCTTCGGGCGGGGCCGGACCTGTGCGACCGTGCACTGGTCCGGGTCCTTGTCGGGGCGGAAGCGGAGGAAGCGGGAGTTGTGGCGGAAGCGGCCCTTCTGCCACTTGTCGTAACGCACCTCGACCACGAGCTCGGGGGAGATGGGGCTCCATTCGAGAAGGTCGGCCTTCGGCTTCCAGCGACTCGGCGCGCCGCGCGGCAGGCGCTCGGGATTCGAGCCGAGGAGCGGCTCGACGCGCTCGAGGATCTCGGCGCGCTTCTTCCCGCTCGCCGGGGCCGAGCCGACCGGGATGAGCTTGTCCTTGTCGTAGAGCCCGAGGAAGAGGCTCGCGATCCCGGTGCCCTTCTCGCTCCACGTCACGCCCATGACGACGCAGTCGGCGGTCTTCTCGCCCTTCACCTTCTGCACCGCCTCGCGCGAGCCGGGCAGGTACGCCATCCCGAGGCGCTTGGCGATGACGCCGTCGAAGCCCGCGACCTCGAGGCGCTCGAGCCAGTGGGCCGCCTCCTTGGCGTCGCGGGTCGAGGGCGAGACGTCGAACGGCAGGGTCTCCACCTTCGCCCGCCGCTCCTCGAAGGGCCTGCCGTGGAAGTCCTCGCCGTCCCAGAGCAGCACGTCGAAGCAGACGAAACCGGCCGGGATCTCGGCCGACAGCCTCTGCACGCGGCTCTCGGCCGGATGGAGCCGCATCTGCAGGGCGTCGAAGTCGAGGGCGCCGTCGCGCTCGACGACGATCTCGCCGTCCACCGCCGACTTCGGCGGCAGCCGCTCGCCGAGCTCGGCCAGCTCCGGGAAGTAGCGCAGCAGCGGCCGGGCGTTGCGGCTCCACAGGTGGAATTCGCCGTCCAGGTTCTCGGCGATCCCGCGGAAGCCGTCCCACTTGGGCTCGTACTGCCACTCGCCCTGCGGGAGCTCGTCGACGAGCTCCGCCTCCATGGGCGGGAAGGGCAATTTCTTCGGGGGCGCAACCTCGGAGGCCATCTCGCGCGTCTAACGCTAAACGAGATGCGACGCGTGGTGATCACCGGCATGGGGGCGGTCACGCCCCTGGGGAACGACCTGCGGACGACGTGGGCTCGCCTACTCGCGGGCGAGAGCGGCGTCGACCGGATCAAGGCGTTCGACCCGAGCCCGTTCCCGGTTCAGATCGCCGCCGAGGTCAAGGACGACTACGACCCGAGCGGCGCGGCGGCGCCCAAGGAGCTGCGCAAGCTCGACCGCAACGTCCTCTTCGCCCTCTCTGCCGCGAAGGAGGCGGCCGAGGACGCCAACCTGAACGGCTTCGACCCCGAGCGCGTCGGCGTGGTCGTGGGGAACTGCATCGGCGGTTTCAACGAGCTGATGCGCCAGCACGACGTCCTGCGCGAGCGAGGGCCGGACCGGGTCTCGCCGACGTTCCTCGCCAACGTCCTCGTCGACTCCGCGAGCGGGCAGATCGCGATCGAGCTGGGGATGCGGGGACCCAACTACGCCGTCGTCTCCGCCTGCGCCACCGGCTCGCACGCGATCGGCGAGGGCGCCGAGCTCGTCCGACACGGCGACGCCGACGTCATCCTCGCCGGAGGGACCGAGGGCTGCATCCACCCGCTCATCCTTGCGGGCTTTTGCACCATGCGCGGGCTCGCCGCCGGAAACGGCGACCCGCGGAGCGCGGCCCGCCCCTTCGACGCGCTCAGGGAGGGATTCGTCATGGGGGAGGGCGCCGCGATCATGGTGCTGGAAGAGCTCGAGGCCGCCCGGGCGCGGGGCGCGACGATCTACGCGGAGGTGCTCGGCTACGGAGCCTCCAACGATGCCCACCACATGCTCCAGCCCGACCCGGAGTTCGGCGGCGTCGTCGCCATGATGCGCGCGGCCCTCCAGCGGTCCGGGGTCTCGCCCGACCAGGTCGACTACGTCAACGCGCACGGAACCGGGACGCCGCTCGGCGACCTCGCCGAGACCCAGGCGATCAAGGAGGTCTTCGGCGACCACTCCTATGAGATGGCCATCTCCTCGACCAAGTCGATGCTGGGGCACATGTTCGGCGCGGCCGGCGCGATCGAGGCGGTGGCCTGCGCGCTCGCCATCCACGAGGAGAAGATCCCGCCGACCATCAACTACGAGAACCCCGATCCCGACCTCGATCTCGACTACGTGCCGAACGAGGCGCGGGAGGCGAAGATCCGCGTCGCGCTCTCGAACGCGATGGGGCTCGGCGGCCACAACGGCTGCGTGCTCCTCGGAAGGGTGAATTAGCTCCCCACCCCTTCCGTTTTGTCGCGCCGCGATGCAAGATCAATTCGATGGGGTCGTCCTTCATGCGGCTTGCGCTCTTTGCGGCGCTCGTTGCGCTGCTCGCGGGCGCGTCGAGCGCGAGCGCGCGCACCCTTGCCGGTGACGGCAAGCTCCACCGTGGCGCGAACGCCGCCGATGCCGAGTTCGTCCCCGGCCAGGTCGTCGTCCAGTTCCGCTCCGGCGTCTCCGTCGCGAGCCGGGCGAGGGCCCTCTCGGCGCGCGGCGCCCACGCCGTCCGCGCCCTCGGCCAGCCGGGCCTGACGCTCGTCCGCCTCCGCGGCGGGGCGTCGGTGCAGGCGGCCGTCGCCTCGCTCGAGCGCGACCCGAGCGTCGACTTCGCCGAGCCGAACTACCTCTACCACCTCACGGGCATCCCGAACGACGCGGATTTCAACCAGCTCTGGGGCCTGCACGACCCGGTCGGCGACCACGACATCGACGCGCCCGAGGCCTGGGACACCGAGACCGGCAGCTCGGACGTTGTCGTCGCAGTCATCGACAGCGGGGTGGCGTACGACCACCCGGAGTTGAACGACAACATCTGGGTGAACGGCGACGAGATCCCCGGGAACAGCATCGACGACGACCTCAACGGCCGGATCGACGACGTCCGCGGCTGGGACTTCATCCAGAACGACAACGCGCCGCTCGACGCCAACGGCCACGGTACGCACGTCGCCGGGACGATCGGCGCCGAGGGCAACAACACTGACGACATCGCCGGCGTCAACTGGGACGTCTCGATCATGCCGGTGCGCGCGGCCAACGCCTACGGGGAACTCCCCGGCTCGGCGATTCTCAACTCGATCAAGTACGCGTGTGCGAACGGCGCCGACGTCGTGAACGGCAGCTTCGGCGGCTCGGGCAAGTCGACGGCGATCAGCAACGCGATCAAATCGCAGGCCTGCAAGAACACGCTCTTCGTCTTCGCCGCCGGCAACTCCGGACACGTCCTCAACAAGAACACGGCCGCGACGAACGCCTACCCGTGCGAGTACTGGCGGCCCGCGCCCTACGGCGCCGGCGCCACGAACCTCGTCTGCGTCGCCGCGACGGGCAAGCTCGACGCGCTCGCGGGCTTCTCGAACCGCGGCAGGTCCGCGGTACACCTCGGAGCGCCGGGCGTCGACATCCTCAGCTCGCTCCCGCAGTGGTCGAACGTCTTCTCCGACGATCTCGAGGCCAACTTCGACAACTGGACGCAGGCCGGCGGCACGGGCGCCTGGCAGTGGACAGACGAGCTCTCGGAGTCGGGCACTTCCAGCATGACCGACTCGCCCGGCGGCAACTACTCGAACAACAGGAACTACACGATCCGCAACAGCGCCGCCCTGAACCTGACGGGCCGGACAGGCTGTCTCGTGGACTACAACCTCGAGCTGCTGATGCGGGACTTCAACCTGAGCACGGGCAACGTCTTCGACTGGTTTGCGATCGAGCGCGCCACCGGCACCGCCGGGCCGTGGACCGAGATCTCGTTCTACTTCGGCAGCACGGGCGGCGGCTTCGAGGCCGTCACCGACGACCTCTCCAGCCTCGACGGCATGGGGACCGCGTACATCCGCTTCCTCGTGCACACGGACAACACGGTCGTGGACGACGGCGCGCACGTCGACGACGTCGTCGTCAAGTGCCTCCAGCCCAACGGCGAGGATTACGAGTCCTTCGCCGGCACCTCGATGGCGACGCCGCACGTCGCCGGCGCCGCGGCGCTGCTCCTCGCGGCGGAGCCGGCGATGACCCCGCAGAAGCTCAAGAACGCGCTCCTGAAAGGGGTCGACAAGAAGACGGCGCTCACGAAGCACGTCTCGAGCGGCGGCCGGCTGAACCTGAACAACTCGCTGAACATCGCCATGGATCACATCGCGCCGGAGACGACCATCATCCAGCGGCCGCCGGCCTCGACGACGAACCGCCGGGCGACGTTCCGGTTCGTCTCCAACGAGCCCGGCTCCACGTTCCGATGCCGGCACATGTACGGCCCGTGGGTCGCCTGCTCGTCCCCGAAGCTCTACTCCGGGCTGGCGCCGGGGATGCACCGGTTTGCCGTCCGGGCGATCGACAAAAACGGCAACGTCGATCCGACACCGGCGACGGACACGTGGCGCATCCGCCGGTAGGACCTTGATTTGTCCGCGCTGGGCGTTACAGTCCCGCGCACGCTGACTCGCCGGACTCGTCTTGGGGCAGTTCTCGCGGGCATGCTCGTCGCCCTCCTCCTCGTCGCGGGTTGCGGCGGCGGGAGCGGCGGTGGCGGCGAGGGAGAGGGCGGCGACGCGACCGACCTCGAGGCCCAGGCGGCACAGATCGAGGTTCTCCTCGACAAGATCGACGCGCTGCCGACGACGGCGACCTCGGCGCAGGACTTCTCGGCGCAGCTCGCGCCGCTGCGCGAGGAGGTGCAGACGCTCCAGGAGGAGGTCGAGCAGACGCAGGCGCCCGAGAACCTGACCTCGCAGCGCGACCAGCTCGCCAACCGCCTGCGCTCGCTCCGAACCCAGCTCGGGCGGGTGGAAGGCCTCCTCGCGAACGACGATCTCGAGACTGCGAAGACGGCGACCGAGCAGCTGATCTCGGTGCAGCAGCTTCGCGTCACGATCGCGGCCATCAAGGCCGCGGCCGGCGGCGGCTAACCCTCCGGCTCGACGACCTCCGCGGTCAGCGCGGCGATCGAGTCGAGGACGACGTCCGCCTCGGCGAGGGCGTGCTCCGCGGGCGGGTACTGGGGGTTGGGGATCGCGATCACCCGCATGCCGGCGGCCTTGGCGCTGAGGATGCCGTTCTCGGAATCCTCGATCCCGACGCAGCGCTCGGGGCTCGCGCGCAGCCGCCGCGCGGCCTCCAGGTAGACGTCGGGCGCCGGCTTCCCGCGCGGGACCTCCTCGGAGGACACGGTCGCGCGGAAGAGGCGGTCGAGCCCGGAGACCTCGAGCACGAAGTCGATCAGCTCGCGGTTCGAGGAGGAGGCGAGCCCGAGGGGCCAGCGCGCGGCCAGGGCCTCGACGGCCTCGACGGCGCCGGGGATGAGCGGGACCTGCTCGCGGTAGATCGCCTCCAGCCGCCGCACCACCTCGGCGTTGATCTCCTCCGGCGTCTCCTCGAGGCCGATGACGTCGTGCATGTAGCGCGACCACTCGACCGAGCTCATGCCCATCATGTCTCGCGAGGCCTGGTCGTGCCAGCGCCCGCCGCGCTCCCCGGCGAGCGCCTGGCGCGCGTCGTCCCAGACGTGCTCGGAGTCGATGATGATCCCGTCGAGGTCGAAGACGACGGCGTCGATCACAGCGCGGCGTACCCCTGGCCGACGTGGACGAGGGCCGGGCCCGAGCGGCCGCGCTCAACTGCGGTGACGCCGCCGACGAAGAGCGTGTGGTCGCCCGTCTGGTGCTCGTCGACGAGTCGTGCCTCGACCCACCCGAGGGCGCCCTCCAGGAGCGGTGCGCCGAGCGTTCCCTCGCGCCACTCGATCCCGTGCCAGTGCGCGAGCGGGGGCACCCCGCGGGCGAAGTGCTGTGCGACCGCCTCCTGATCGCCGGCGAGCAGGCTGAGCGCGAAGGCGCCGGCACTGCGCTGGAGCTCGTGCATGGCGGCCTGCCGGCTGATCGAGACCCCGACGAGCGGCGGGTCGAGGGAGAGCGAGAGCACGGTCCCGACGGTCAGGCCGAGGCGCTCTCCCTCCGCGTCCACGGTGAGGACGGCCACCCCGGCCGGAAAGCCGCGCAGGAGCGAGCGGAGCTCGTCTCCGATGTCCGTCAGCTGGGCCGCTCGACCTCGAGCGCGTCGAGGAGCTCGGTCTCGCGCGCGGTCGGATCGAGCTCCGGGATCAGGTCGCTGAGGTGGGCGGCCAGCTCGCTCAGTTCGTGCACGATCTGGGCGCGGCGCTCCTCCAGCGAGCGGACCTCCTCGTGGAGGCGGCCGCGCGCCTCGCCCTCGATCTGCACGGCCACGTCCTGAGCGGCCTCGCTGGTCGCGCGGGCCTGCTCCTCGGCGTCGGCCAGGATCTGGCGCGCCTCCTCGTCGGCCTCGCGCCGCTGCTGCGTCCCGTAGCCGTCGACGGCCACGCGGACGTCGCGCGCGTAGTCGTCCGCTTCCGAGCGCGTGCGCTCGGCCTCGCTGATGAGCTCCTGGATCCGGGCCGACGCGTCGGCGTGTGCGCCCTCGATGATCTCGCGGGCCTGGTTCTTCGCCTCGCCACGAATTCTCTCCGCGGTCTCCTCGGCGGCGCGCAGAATCCCGGTGACTGCCTCGCCGACGTCGGCGGAGGCGGTCGCCTGCTGAGGCGGTTGCGCGAACGGGGTGACCTCTTCGACCCCGCGCTCGGTGTCATTTGACCGACGTCGCATGTCACCCTCCTTGGGTGGAGATTGCCCGACAGCGGAGGAAACTTATTGCATCCCCTTGGCTCAGATGCAAGGCTGACTGCCGTGCCGTACATCAGGCTGATCGAGGTGGACGAGGCGACCGGGCCGCTCGCCGACGAGTACGCCGCTGCCATGGGCCGCGCAGGGAAGGTCTTCAACATCGTCAAGGCGATGTGCCTGAATCCGCTCGTCCTCAACCGCTCGATGGAGCTGTACAAGGCGATCATGTTCGGGCCTTCGAAGCTGTCCCGGGCCGAGCGCGAGCTGCTCGCCGTCGTCGTCTCGACCGCGAACAACTGCCACTACTGACTGCACGCGCACGCCGACGACCTCCGTGCCGAGGGCGCACCCGACGAACTGGCCGAGCACGCGATGCACGACTATCGCAATGCCGACCTGGAGCCGCAGGTTCGCGCCCTTTGCGACTTCGCCATCAAGCTGACCGGCTCGCCGTCCTCCGTGGGGCTCGCCGACGCCGATCTGCTGAGGAGCCACGGCTGGGACGACGTGGCCGTCCACGACGCCATCCAGGTGATCTCCTACTTCAACTACGTCAACCGGGTCGCAGAGGCCGTCGGGATCGAGGGCGAGCCCGACTGGGGCTCCGAGTAGGCTCTCGCAGGCCATGAAGATCGTCGTGCTCGGCGCCGGGCAGGTCGGCGCAACCATCGTCGAGGCCCTGCACGAAGACCACCAGGTCACGGTCATCGACCTGGACGCCGCCCGGCTGCAGTCCATCTCGTACCGCTACGACGTGCGGACGGTGAAGGGGAACGGCGCCACGAGGCGGGTGCTCCAGGAGGCGGGCATCGACCGGGCGGCGCTGATGATCGCCTGCACCTCCCGCGACGAGATCAATCTCGTCGCCGCGACGCTTGCGAAGAAGCTTTCGGACACGCAGACGATCGTCCGTACCTCGAACCCCGAGTACCTGGAGGCGTGGCAGGAGCGCCAGATCGAGGTCGACTTCATGGTCTCCTCGGAGCTGGAGACCGCGCGCGCCGTCTCCCAGACGATCGGCGTCCCGGCCGCGAAGCAGACCGACGTCTTCGCCGAAGGCCAGGTGCAGATCGTCGAGTTCGACGTCCCTCGCGACCGGCCGCCCGAATCGACGAGCGAGGCGTACGAGCGCCTCGTCGGCGTGCCGCTCAAAGAGGCGACGATCCCGGTGGACTCGAAGGTCGCGAGCATCATCCGCAGCGACCGGGTGCTCGTCCCGCGGGGCGACGAGTCGATCCTGCCCGGCGACCGGATCATCGTCATCGGCTCGCCCGACGCCGCGCGGGAGTGGGGGACGATCATGGCCCGGCAGCGACCAGACCTTCGACGACGTCGTCATCTTCGGCGCCGGCGCGACCGGCCTCGAGATCGCCCGCGTTCTCCTCGACCAGCGCATCCGCGTCCGCCTCGTCGAGTCGCGGGAGGAGCGGGCGCGCGAGGTCGCCGAGGAGTTGCCGCGGCGCCCGCGTCTACTACGCGACCGGCGTGGACACCGACTTCCTCGAGCGCGAGCGGATCGGCCAGGCGAGCGCGGCCGTCTTCGCGATGCGCGAGGACTCGAAGAACCTCTATGCGGCGATGCTCGCGAAAGTGCACGGCATCGGCTTCACGATTGGGATCGTCCACGAGCCGGCGTCCGTCGAGGTGTTCGAGCGGGCCGGGATCGACGTGGCCGTCAACCCGCGCTCGGTCACAGCCGAAGAGATCGTCCGCTTTGCGCACGACCCGCGCATCCGCCAGCTGGCGATGCTCGAAGGCGACCGCTTCGAGATCCTCGACATCACCGTCCGCGAGACCAGCAAGCTCGTGCGCACGCCCTTCAAGTCGCTGCCGATGACGGGCTCGCTGATCGGCGCAATCGTCCGCGACGGCACGGTGATCTTCCCTCACGGCGAGGACCAGCTCGAGCCGGGCGACCGGGCGATCATCTTCACCGAGTCCCGCCGCGTGGCCGAGGTCGAGAAGGCGCTCTAAGTGCGTCGCCGGGTGAACGTCGAGGTCGGCGCGGCGCTCAACCTCGTCGGGGCGTTGCTCAAGTACCTCTCGCTCGCCTTCCTCTTCCCGATCGCGCTCGCGATCGGGTATTCGGAGCCGGTCTGGCCCTTCGTCGCCTCGGGCGCCGTCGCGGGGCTCGGCGGCTGGGGCCTGGAGCTCGCGACGAGGGGCAAGCAGCAGGTCGGCATTCGCGAGGGGTTCCTCGTCGTCGCGCTCACGTGGCTCCTGGGCGCGGCCGTCGTCGGGTTGCCCTACCTGCTCTCCGGCGAGGATCAGTACGCGCGTCCCGTCGACGACCTCTTCGAGGCGATGTCCGGGATGACGACGACGGGCTCGAGCGTCCTCACGGACATCCCCGGGCTGCCGCGCTCGCTGCTGATGTGGCGGCAGTTCAGCCAGTGGCTCGGCGGGATGGGGATCATCGTCCTCGCGCTCGCCGTCCTGCCGCGGCTCCGGGTCGGCGGGCGCCAGCTGATGGAGTCGGAGGCTCCGGGCCCAGAACTGGAGACGCTGACGGCATCGATCCGGGACACGGCGCGCCGCCTCTGGTTCCTCTACGTCGGCCTGACGGCGCTCATGATCCTCATCCTCGCCACGTTCGGATGGACCGGGATCGACGAGCGGATGCACCTGTTCGACGCGGTCGGGACCACCTTCGCGGCTATGCCGACGGGCGGCTTCGGCGTCGACCCCAGGTCCATAGAGCCCTACGCGCCGGCTTCTCAGTGGGTGATCGCCGTGTTCATGGCGATCGCCGGCGCCAACTTCGCGCTGCTCTACAAGGCGTTCGTGCGCCGGAAGCCCGTCGCGCTCGCCCGCGACGAGGAGTTCCGGCTCTACGTCGGCCTGATGCTGCTGGCCTCCGTCGTCCTCACCGTGATCCTCTGGGACGCGGGCATCAGCGAGGGCGAGGAGGCGATCAGGCAGGCGGCCTTCCAGACGGTCTCGATCATGACGACCACCGGGTTCGCCAACACCGACTTCAACGAGTGGCTCCTGCTGGCGCCGGCGGCGGCCATGCTGATCGTCGCCCTCATGTTCCCCGGCGGCTCCGCAGGGTCGACGGCGGGGTCGATCAAGGTCGTCCGCCATCTTGTCATCGGCCGCGTCCTCCGGCGGGAGCTCGATCAGGCGATGCACCCCGAGTACGTCGCGCCCATCCGCCTCAACCGCGTGGCGATCGACGAGCGGACCGTGCGCGCCGTGATCGCGTTCGTGCTGATCTACGTCGGGATCTTCGTCGCCGGCGCGCTCCTGCTCCTGCTCGATGCCCACAGGGTCGACCTCGAGCTCTCTCCCTTCGACGCCCTCGCGGCCTCTGCGACCACGCTGGGGAACGTGGGGCCGGCCTTCGGCTTCGCCGGGCCGATGGGCTCCTTCGAGCCGTTCAGCGACGTCTCGATCGGGATCATGACCGGGCTCATGTGGCTCGGCCGGCTCGAGATCGTGCCAGTGGTCGCGCTCCTGACCCGGGCCTACTGGCGCGCCTAGGGCAGCGCCTGCTGCAGGACCGCGCGGGACTGGGCCACCGCGGCCGGGGCGATCTGGTGCGCCACCGGGTCCTCGCGGTAGGTGACGTCGAGACCCGCCTCGTCGAGCCGATCGCGGGCCTCGCGGCCGAACTCGACGCCGATGACCGGGTCGTAGGTGCCGTGCGAGATGGAGACGGGCAGGCCCGCCCGGCTCTCGGGGTCGAGCTCGAATCCGTCCGCGGTGGGGATAAACCCGCTCATCGCGAGGATGCCGGCCGGTCGCGGCCGTCCCGCAGCCAGGCCGAGCGCATACGACATGACCGCGCCCTGGGAGAAGCCGCCGAACACCGTCCTCTCCTGCCCGACGCCGACCTCCGTCAGGGCCCCGTCGAGCCAGTCCGAGACCTGCGCGACCGTGTCCAGGAAAGTCGCCTGGTCCGGGTAGCCGAGCTCCCGGACGATGTACCAGTGCGCGCCGCCCGGGGGAAGCGCCAGCGGCCCGCGCGGCACGAGCCCGACGAGGCGCTGCTCCGGGTCGAGGATGTCGACGAGCGGTGCGAGGTCGAGCTCGTCGGCTCCGCGGCCGTGCATGAGGACGAGTGCGCCGGCCGGCGTGCCGGCGGCCGGACGCACGCGGTGGACGATGGAACTTCGCTCGACGCTCACGAATTGAGCTTAGACAGGCCGCCTGTGAGGAGCGCGCAGTCGCTAGTCCCGGTTCTTCCGCTTCTCCTTGTCGGCCTGCTTCTCGCCGCTGCGCTTGTCCTTCTCGGCCCGCTTCTCGTCCCGCCGGTCCTGCTTCTCCTCGCGCCGCTTCTCCTTCTCGGCCTTGCGCTCCTCGCGCTTATCGGCCTTCTCCTCCCGGCGCTTCTCCTTCTCGGCGGCGCGATCGGGCTTGCCGCCGGTCGGGGGCCGACCGGGCTGCGGCTGTTCGTGCGGAGGCAGCGGCGGCTCGTTCGGGGGAGGCTGTGGACCGCCGCCTGGGCGCCCGGACGTGCCACCGCCGCCGGAGCGGTCGGGGCCGTCCACCGAGCCGCCTGAAGAGCCGGACGAAGCGGTGTCTCCGAGGATCCCGTTCGACGACGTCGTGGGCGCGCTCGGTGGGGGCGAGGGCGCTTCGGAGGCCGACTTCGGGGGTGGGGAGGCAGTCAGAGCGTCGGCGACGATCTCGCCCGCCTGCGCGGTTCCGCGAAGCGGGGCCGGAAGGCTGTCCAGAGGCCGATCTCCCGGCAGGATCATCGGCGCCAGCGCAAGCAGCGTGATGACCGCGCTGAGCGCGACGGTCCAAAGAGCGTGTGTGCCTAGACGGCTCCCCACCGTACTCCCATCGGCTGAACTTCCCTCTGACTTGAACGGTAGTCCACGGCTTAGACGGTTGGAACCCCTGAAAAGTTCAGGATCCCTTGCAACGTTGCCGCATTCGCCGGCGCCTGCGCCATGAGCTCACCCTGCGGCGTCCGGTTCCACCGGTTGTTGTTGAACAGGACGTACACCTCGTCCGAGTTCTTCCCGAGCTGCTGGAGGGGCTCGACCCACTCCTCGAGCTCCTCGTCGGAGTAGAGGTAGTCGAAGCGGTCGCTGGCGCTGCCGCCGCGGGCGTTCCAGGTGCCGGCGTTGCGGCCGTGGAAGCGCACGTACGCGAGCGGGCTGGTGGCGGCGATGACCGTGGGGACGAGGTTCTTGGCGTCCGTCTTCGGCGCGTCGACGACGACGTGCGAGGCGCCGAGCTCCTCCAGGAAGGCCAGGGTCGAGTCGCGATTCTCCTCGTCCAGCCAGCTCCGGTGGCGGAACTCGACCAGGGCTCGATCGCCGTCGAGCTGCTCGACGGCCCACCGCAGATAGTCGAAGGACAGATCCTTGTAGACGACGTACGGGGGAAATTGGAGGAGGATGCCGCCCAGCTTCCCGGTCTCGCGCAGCGGCTCGAGCGCCTGGTGGAAGCGGCGGAAAACCTCGGCACGGAACTCGCGTGGCGGACGGTCGACCCGGCCGCGGTCGTCGACCGGGGCCGCCTCCCGCATGTCCGGCGGGAGCTGCTCGGCCTTCACGGGGTGGCGGGTCATGACGCCGAAGGCCTTCACATGCATGACGAACCCGTCCGGCGTCCGCTGCTCCCAGCGGGAGACCATGGTCTCGTCGGGTAGCCGGTAGTAGGTGGAGTCGACCTCGACCGTCGAGAACCGCTCCGCGTAGTAGCGGAGCCGGGCCTCGGCCGACTTGACCTCCTTGGGATACCAGTGCTTCGTGAGGGCGTCGTCCGCCCACGAGCACGTGCCGATGCGAATTGGGGCGCTCAGAGCGCCAAGGCTAGTTGCTCCTGCCGTCGGCGCGGGACGGGTCTCCCCCCGCCCGTGGGGGAGAGGCCGTGACGCAGGCGCAGACGGGCGAAGCGCTCGCTCACGCCCTCCTGGTATGCCTTCGGGGCGTAGGCGCGGCCGCCGTAGAGCTCGACGTAGCGCGGGTAGAGCCACGGATAGGCCTGCTTCATCCATGGCATGAAGTGCTCCCTGATCGCCGGCCGCACGTGCAGGACGATCACCGACGCCCAGGAGACGCCCGCATCGGAGCAGGCGGCCAGAACCTCGTCCAGGTGCTCCTCGTCGTCGGTCAGGCCCGGCAGGACCGGCGCGACGAGCACGCCCGTCCGGATGCCTGCCTCCGCGAAGCGGCTGAGGATCTCGAGGCGCTTGCGGCCCGGCGGCGTCCCCGGCTCGACGACGCGGCGCACCTCCTCGTCCAGGGTGCCGACACTCATCGAGACGGTGAGCGGCGCGACCTCGTTGAGCCGGCGGTACGCCTCGAGGTCACGAACGATCAGCGTCGACTTCGTCAGGATCGAGAGCGGGTTCTCGAAGTCGGCAAGCGCCTCGACGAGGCCGCGCGTGAGCCGGTAGCGGCCCTCGCAATGCTGGTAGGGGTCGGTCGCAGTCCCCATGGCGATCGTCTCCCCGTCCCAGCGCGGCGACGCGAGCTCGCGCCGCAGCACCTCGACGACGTTCGTCTTGACGACGATCTTCGAGGAGAAGTCGTCGCCGACCCCCAGGTCCAGGTAGCTGTGGAACGCGCGGGCGAAGCAGTAGTGGCAGCTATGCGTACACCCGCGGTACGGGTTCACAGTCCAGCGGAAGGGGATGCGGCTCATCTCCGGGACCCGGTTCAGAGCCGACTTGCACGTGTCTTCGAGGTACTGGGCGCGGGCCACGTCTTCCTCGAGTATAGAACATATGTTCGTATTCCCGGTGAGACTCCTTCACACGCCCTCCGAGGGGTGGTAGACCTCACGATGTGGCGACGCGCGTGGACGAAGTGGTGCTGACGACGTGCCCGCGGGACTGCTACGACGCGTGCGGGATCGCGGTCGTGAAGCGGGACGGGGCGATCCGGCACGTGCGGGGCGACCCGGATCACCCGGTGAGTCGGGGCAAGCTCTGCCGCAAGTGCTCGATCGGCTACAACGGCGCCTTCCTCGACCCCGAGGCGCGCCTGACGCGACCGCTCCGGCGCGTCGGCGCGAAGGGCGAGGGCCGCTTCGAGGCCGTGTCGTGGGACGAGGCGCTTGCGGCGGTCGCCGGCCGTCTCCAGGAAATCGTCGCGACCGCAGGTGCGCACACGCTGTTGAACACGCACTACACCGGCACGTTCGCGTTGCTCTCCTACTTCTTCCCGCTGCGCTTCTTCCACCGCCTCGGCGCTACCGAGATCGACCCGGACACGATCTGCAACAAGGCGGGGCACGTCGCGCTCGAGTACGTGTACGGGACGTCCGTGCACGGTTTCGACCCGGCGACCGCGCGCGATTCGGCCTGCATCCTCGTGTGGGGCGCAAACCCTTCGGCCTCCGCGCCGCACGCCCACGACCACTGGCTGCCGGAAGCGCCGGGAGCGGTGATCGTCGTCGACCCGGTGCGCACGCCGACGGCCGAGCAGGCCGACCTCCATCTGCAGCCTTTCCCGGGAAGCGACGCTGCGTTGGCCTTCGCCCTCCTCCATGTCATCGCCCGCGAGGGCCTCGTCGACGAGGAGTTCGTCCGCAACCACACGGTCGGCTGGGACGAGCTCGAGCCCCTGCTCGCCGACTGCACGCCGGCGTGGGGGGAATCAGTGACCGGGGTTCCCGCGGCGTTGATCGAGGAGGCGGCCCGGCGTTACGGCCGCGGCCCATCGCTCTTGTGGCTCGGCCAGGGCCTCCAGCGCCAGCGCACCGGAGGGAACGTCGTGCGCGCCTGCGCGCTCCTCCCGGCGGTGACCGGCAACCTCTCCCGTCCCGGCACCGGCTTCCTCTATCTCAACGGCGCCCAGTCCCGTGGGATCGACGAGGACTATCTGGCCGGAGTGCACCTCGGCGCTGCGGCGCCTGCCCCGATAAGCCACATGGACCTCGTGGACTGCCTCGAGGACCCGGACCGGTCGCGCGGCCTCTTCTGCTGGAACATCAACATCGCTGCCTCAAATCCGCAGCAGGGGCGCCTGCACGCAGCGCTTGCTCGCGAGAACCTGTTCACCGTAGCGGTCGACCTCTTCCCCACGGACACGACCGACTTCGCCGACTACGTCCTGCCGGCGGCGAGCTTCCTCGAGTTCGACGATCTCGTGGTCTCGTACTTCAACCTGACGCTGTCCGCCCAGGTCGGGGTGGTCGAGCCACTGGGCGAGGCGCTGCCGAACATGGAGATCTTCCGGAGGCTGGCTGGTGCCATGGGGTACGCCGAGCCAGAGCTCTTCGAGAGCGACGCCGAGCTGCTCGCAACTGTGCTCGAGCGGTCGGGAATCGGCGAGAGCTTCGAATCGCTCGCGGTGAAGGGGACCGTGCCGATCGCCGACGAGCCGGTCGTGCAGTTCGCCGGCCGGCGGTTCCCGACCCCAAGCGGGCGAGTCGAGCTCGCCTCGGCGGGCGCCGCGGCCGACGGCCTGCCGCGCGTGCCCCTCCCGCTCGTCGACTCGAGGCCCAAAGGCCGGCGCCTGCGGCTCCTGTCTCCTGCGTCGCCGTGGCTCTTGAACGACAGCTTTGCAAACGACGCCAAGATTGCCCGCCGCCTCGGCCCGGCGACGGTTGCCGTGCACCCGGACGATGCAGCCGAGCGGGGCCTGCGCGAGGGCGACGAGGTCGACGTCGCCAACGAGACGGGAAGCCTCCGGCTCGTCGTGACCCTGTCCGACGCCGTACCGGCGGGCGTGGTGTACTCGCCGAAGGGGCGGTGGCCGAAGCGGGAGCCGGCGCGCCAGAACGTCAACGCCCTCAACCCCGGGGAACGCTCGGACATGGGTGACAGCACATCCGTCCACGGCGTCGAGGTCACCGTGGAGCCGAGCTGAGCCTCGACGTCCTCGTTCTCCAGCACATCGCGTGCGAGCCCCCGGGCGTCTACGAGGATGTCCTCGACGAGCGGGGCGCCAAGCTCCATCGCGTCGAGCTCGACGAGGGCGACCCTCTTCCGGACTGGCGTGAGTTCGGCGCGATCGTCGCCATGGGCGGTCCGATGAGCGTCAACGACGAAGACGAGCTTCCCTGGCTCCGCGCCGAGAAAGAGCTGATCGCTGACGCCGTGCGCGCCGGCACACCCTTCTTCGGCGCCTGCCTCGGGAGCCAGCTCCTGGCGTCGAGCCTAGGCGCCAGTGTGGCGCCGGGGCCTTCGCCGGAGGTTGGGCTCCTTCCGGTCTTCCTGACCGAAGCGGCCGCGGTCGACCCCGTCTTCGGCGGGCTTCCCGGCGAGCTGCCAACGCTTCAATGGCATGGCGACACTTTCTCGCTGCCGGACGGCGCGGTCCTGCTGGCCAGCTCGCCCGCGTACGCCCACCAAGCCTTTCGCTGGGGGACGCGCGCCTACGGTGTCCAGTTTCACCTCGAGGTCTCGCGGGAAATGGCCGAGGAGTGGGCGAGGGTGCCCGAGTACGCGAACGCTCTCACGGCGGTGCTCGGCCCCGGCTCGGCGAGGGCCCTCGCCGAAGAGCTCGCGGCCCGGAGCGAGGAGCTGCTCGGGCACGGACGAAGCCTCTTCGGACACTGGCTCGATCTGGCCGCGGCCTGACGGCCGCTCGCCGCGGCGCGTATCGTTGGAGAGGAGGAACCTATGCATCCCCAGCTCCAAGCGCTCCTTGACAGCGGCGAGGAGCACGAGTGCCTCGAATACTCCGAGGTCAACGACCTCGTCGAAGCCCTCGAGCTCGGCGAAGACGACATCGAGGACCTCTACGAGGAGATCGAGCGCCGCGGCATCGAGCTGCGCGACAACTGCGGTCGGGAGTCGAAGTCACCCACGTACGTGAACGGCGATCTGGCGGTCGCGACCACGGACGCCCTCCAGCTCTTCATGCAGGAGATCGGCCGCTATCCGCTCCTCACCAAGGAGCAGGAGATCGAGTTGAGTCAGCGCGTGGAGCGAGGGGACATCGAGGCGAAGGAGCAGATGATCAACTCGAACCTCCGGCTCGTCGTCTCGATCGCGAAGCGCTACCAGGGCCACGGCCTCACGCTCCTCGACCTGATCCAGGAGGGCATCATCGGGCTGATCCGCGCCGTCGAGAAGTTCGACTGGCGCAAGGGCTTCAAGTTCTCGACCTACGCGACGTGGTGGATCCGCCAGGCGGTGCAGCGTGGGGTGGCGAACAAGTCGCGTGAGATCCGCGTGCCCGTGCACATCGTCGAGCGTGAGCAGCGCATCTCGCGTGCCGAGCGCGACCTCGCCCCGCGCCTCGGCCGCATGCCCACCGACGAGGAGGTCGCCGACGCGGCGCGGATCACCGTGCCGCAGGTGATCGAGGTGCGCGCGGCCGCGCGGGCGGTGACCAGTCTCGACAAGCCGATCTCGGAGGCGAGCGCGACGACCTTCCAGGAGCTGCTGGCGGGCGAGGAGGAGGCCGTCGAGCAGGAAGTGACCATCAACCTCGCGCAGGAGGCGCTCCGCGATGCGCTCGAGGAGCTCCCCGACCGCGAGCGCGAGGTCCTGAAGCGCCGGTACGGCCTCAACGGCGAGCGCGACCCCGAATCGCTCGAGGAGATCGGCAAGGGGCTCGGCATCACGCGCGAGCGCGTGCGTCAGATCGAGTCCGAGGCGCTCGAGCGCCTGGCGGTGCGCCGTGAGATCGCCGCGCTCCAGGGCGTGGTCTGACCCCGACGATGCGGCTCCGCGCGCTGGTCATCGGGCTTCTGCTTGCCGCCGTCGTCGCGGCGCCCGCAGCCGCGACAACCTGGAACGAGCGCACGGCCGCGGCGAGGGCCTTCGTGCAGACGCGGGCCGGGGTGGAGAGCTTCGCCCTCGTCGACGACCGCGGTCACATCCACGGCTACCGGCTGCGCGCTCGCGCGCCCTCGGCCAGCCTGCTGAAGGCAATGGCGCTCGTCGCCTACCTCAACCTGCGGTCCGTCCGCAGCCGGCCCCTGAACGACTACGAGCGCGGGCTGCTCGGCCCGATGATCCGCCGCTCGGACAACGCGGCCGCGAGCGCCGTGCTGCGCACCGTGGGCTCGCACGCGATGTACCGCGTGGCCGACCGCGCCGACATGTGGGACTTCAGCTTCGCCTGGCCGATCTGGGGCAACTCGACGACGACCGCGCGCGACCAGGCGCGCTTCTTCATCAAGATCGACCGGCTCGTCCCTCGCCGGCACCGGGGCTACGCCCTTGCCGTGCTCGCCAGCATCGTGCCCTCGCAACGGTGGGGGATCCCGCCGGTGCACCCGCCGAGCTGGTCGATCCACTTCAAGGGCGGCTGGGGATCGGGCACCGGGAGCGTCACGCACCAGTCGGCGCTCCTGCGCAAGGGGACGATGCGGATCGCCCTCTCGGTGCTCACGCTCGCGAACCCGAGCCACGGCTACGGAACCGACACGATCCGCGGCGTCGCCGCCCGCCTGCTCGAGCGGCCGCTTCCGCTCGCACCCCGATTAACGAAAACGAGGAGCTCGGCTCTCTCACCTCGGCAGGCTGCGGCGACCGCCGGAGGATGACCGTGCTCCTCGTTCTCTCGGGACCTGTATCGGCAGTGGAGCCGCCGGACTTGACACCTTTTTCGCAAGAGGTTTCCAGGCCACGCGCGGCGGCTAGGGTGTTCGCATGATTCGCCGCTTCCGCTGGGTCGTGCTGCTCTGGGTCGCCCGCCGCGCCTGGCTCTTGCTCGAGCGCCGCTGGGCTTCCCGGTCGGCTCGCTAGGGAAAGTCCGAGCTTTCCGGGTCGAGGTCGAGCCTGCCGCCGTCCTTGCACTCGGGCGGCACGAGATACTCGGAGCTCGAACCGCTGCGGCCGGCGTTCTCCGCGAGCTGCTGCCGCATCATCTGGCGCGCCGTCCCTTCCGAGAGCCCGAGCCGCTGCCCCAGCTCGACGCCCGACTGGAGCGCGTAGCACTCCGTCGTCCCCTCGTCGGCGACGCCGCGGAGGTGCCACGACTCGTGGGCGAGCACGGCGATCGCGCGGGCGGTCTGGCTGAACGTGACCTCGCCGTCGAAGGCGAGCCGGTAGAGGTCGTAGCACCGCTCCGGAGTCAGGTACGAGAGCTCGCCGCCGACGGTCGCGACGCCGTCGGCGTGCTGGATGGCGCCCACGAACGCGCCCTCCTCGTCGCAGCGGATCCGCACGGGCTTCCCGACGATCCGGGAGGCCTCCTCCGAGAAGCGGTTCTGGGCCTCGGTGCGCGTGTCGACGGAGAGCGAGCCCCAGCCGCTGCGGCTCTCTACGAACCAGAAGACGAGTGCGAGCGCGGCGATCAGGCCCAGGCCGACCAGGAAGCGGCGGACCGGCGGCCAGATGCTTTCGTCCTCTTCGGCCCAGTCCTCTTCGTCCTCCTCGTCCTCGGGCCAGCCGAGGTAGCCGAAGCGCTCTCGGTCGATCTCCTGCGGGCCGCGGTCGGGGCGTGGAGCAGGGGGCCGGCCGAGGGCGCCGAGCAGGAAGTTGACCTCGAGCCCGAGCGCGACGAGGAACGCGACCCAGACCGGGATCGCCGAGCGCAGGTCGTACGGCCCGAAGATCCAGGCGAGCACGAAGAGGACGAGGGCGGCCCGCAGCACCGCCGGGAGCATCGGGAGCCGGTCCGCGAGCCTCTGCACGCCCCGACGGTAGCCCGCCGGAGCGTGCAGAGGAGGTGGGTCACGCCGCCAGCGCCTCCGCGTGCCCGTAGGAGGCGGGGAAGCCCTGCCGCCAGCTCGGGTAGCGGAGCGTCCAGCCGAGCTCGCGCTTCGCCTTCTCGTTCGAGGCGCCGCGGCTCTCGACCATCAGCACGATGCCCGCCTCGCCGCCGAGCATCCGCGCGAGCCAGCGCGGCACTTTGCGCGGCGGCTTCGCGCCGATCGTGGTGGCGAGAAACGGGAGCCACTCACGCACGGGCGCCGGCGCATCGTCGACGACGTTGTAGACGCCGGGCGCGCCGCGCTCGACCGCGAGGACGGTGGCGGCGGCCGCGTCGTCCAGGTGGATGAACGACCAGATCCCGCCGCCGTCGCCGACGATCGGGAACTGGCGCTTGCGGACTGCATCGAGCTGGGCGTCGTCGGGCCGACCGTAGAAGCCGCCGTAGCGGAGGGCGATGCCCCCGGCAGCGACGGACGCGCGCTCGACGTGCTCGATCGCCTGGAGCGTCTCGCGCAGGTCGTCAGGCGGGTCGGAGTCGAGCGGGTCCTCCTCGGTCTTGACGGCCCCGCCAACCCGGGCGTAGGGCCAGCTCGTGAAGCTCTGCGCGACGAAGCGCTCCACGCCGGCCGCGGCGGCCGCGGCGAGCAGATGGTCGGTCCCGTCGATCCGGAGTCGGTTGGTCACGGCGAACGAGCGGTCGAAGTGCTTGAAGTCCGACAGGCCCGAGAGGGCGGTCGCCTGATGGACGATCGCGTTCGGCCGGGCGGCGCGCACGGCCTCGAGGACGGCGTCGCGGTCGAGGAGATCGAGGACGACGGCCTCCGCGCCGAGGGCGGTGAGCCGGCTCCCCTTCTCCGTCGAGCGTGACGTACCGATCACCTCGTGGCCCCGCTCGAGCAGCTGGGGGACGAGACTGGAGCCGATGGCGCCGGTTGCGCCTGCAACGAAGACTCTCATGGTTTTCTCCTTTCGCTCTCTGGAAAGGAGACGAGATGCCGCCGCCGGTTGTGACGGTGTCACGGGACGGCGGCCGAGCCCGTCTTCAAAGAGCCATGGAGAGCCAGGAAGAGCTGCGTCCCTACCTCTTCGCGATCGCCTACCGCATGCTCGGATCGGTCGCGGAGGCCGAGGATGTCGTCCAGGAGGCGTATCTCCGCTACCACGAGGCGGACGCCGATCCGGAGTCGCCCAAGGCGTATCTCGCGACGGTGACGACGCGGCTCGCGATCGACGAGCTGCGCTCGGCGCGTGCGAGGCGCGAGGTCTACCCGGGCCAGTGGCTGCCGGAGCCGATCGTGGACGACGAGGCCGCGCGCCACGCCGAGACGGCCGACACGCTCTCGCTCGCTTTCCTCCACCTGCTGGAGAAGCTCTCGCCGGTCGAGCGCGCCGTCTTCCTCCTGCGCGAGGTGTTCGACTATCCCTACGAGCAGGTCGCCGAGATCGTCGGCAAGAGCCCCGAGAACTGCCGGCAGATCCTCTCCCGCGCGCACACGCACATAGAGGAAGGCCGGAGGCGCTTCGACGTCTCGCGCGAGGAGCGCGAGGAGGTCGCCAGTCGCTTCCTCGCCGCCTGGGAGGAGGGCGACACCGAGGGCCTCGTCGAGCTCTTGGCTGCGGACGCGACGATCTACGGCGACGGCGGCGGCAAGGCGCCCGCCATGCGCGACCCGATGGTCGGCGCCGAGCGGGTCGCGAAGGCGCTGATCGGCTGGGGCCGCCAGGCCCGCGAGCGCGGGATCGTCCACCGGCCCGCGGTCGTGAACGGCGACCCGGGCCTCGTCTACTACGGCGAGGACGGCAACCCGCTGTGGGTGGCGGGACTGGAGATCGCCGACGGCGTCGTCGTCGCCGTGCGTTCGATCCTCAACCCGGACAAGCTGGCGCATCTGAGAACCTCTGACTAAGATCAGATAATGGACGCGGCGATGGTGGACCAGGTCCGCCGCTTCAACCGGGCCGTCACCCAGCGGGTCGGCGCACTCGACGACCACTTCCTGGCGCGCGACCGCCCGCTGGCGGAAGCGCGGGTGCTCTGGGAGATCGGCGAGGAAGGATGCGAGGTCAGGGCGCTCCGCTCCCGCCTCGCCCTCGACTCGGGACACGCCAGCCGCCTGCTCCGCTCACTCGAGGCCGCCGGCCTGGTCGAAGTTTCGCCGGGCACGACCGATCGCCGGGCCCGCGCGGCGCGCCTCACCCCCGCCGGGCTCGTCGAGCGCGCCGAGCTCGACCGGCGCAGCGACGAGCTCGCGCGCTCTTTCCTCGAGCCGCTGACCGACGGCCAGCGCGAGCGCCTCGTCGGGGCGATGCGCGAGGTGGAGAGGCTCTTCACGGCTGCGCTCGTCGAGATCCGCGAAATCGACGCTGCCAGGCGGGATGCCAAGCAGTGCCTGCGCTCGTACTACGCAGAGCTGAACCGGCGCTCCGACAAGCCGTTCGACCCGAAGGTCGGCTCGACGGCCGAGCCGCACGAGATCCGACCTCCGCACGGTCTCTTTCTCGTCGCGTACCTGCGCGACGCGCCGGTCGGCTGCGGGGCGCTCAAGCACTTCCCGGGTGGGGCGTCCGACATCAAGCGCATGTGGGTCGCCGAATCGGCACGCGGGCTGGGGATCGGCCGCCGGCTCCTGCTCGAGCTGGAGGCGCGCGCCGCGGAGCACGGCTCACGAGTGGTGCGCATGGAGACGAACCGCGCGCTCGTCGAGGCGATCGCCCTGTACGAATCGGCCGGCTACGTCGAGGTGGCGGCGTTCAACGACGAGCCGTTCGCCGACCACTGGTTCGAGAAGGCGCTCTAATCCAGCTTCTCACCGTGCTCGGCGAGCCAGGCCTTGGCGACTCGCTTGTGCGCCCGCGTCAGCCATGCCTCGACGACCAGGTCTTCGAGCTCGTCGCGCTCGAGCCTCTCCAGGTCGGGGATGCGGACGAGCACGGCGGGGTAGCCGTTGAAGTGCGGCGTCGTGAAGAAGATGCCGCGGTCGTCCGCCAGGATCAGGTCCTTCACGTCCAAGTCGGCGACCCGGAACATCACGACGTCGGCGAGCCGCTTCCCGGACTGCGGATCGACCGCGTCGGGCCGGCGGCTCCGGTGGAGGCAGAAGAGCTTCCCGTTGGCGAGGTATTTGGGCCGGCCGTCGTCGGTGACCTCTTTCGTCGTCTGCGGCAGCGCGAGGGCGAGCTCGTCGAGGTCGGCCATCGTGGCCATGTCGCCACTGTGCCACGCCTACGCTTTGCGCAGCGTCATGAAGTCCTCGACGTCGAGGCGCCGCATGATCCAGCGGACCGGAACGGGCACCCCGGCGCGGGTCGGGTCCGCGAACCGCTGCGGCTCGCGCAGCTCGTACGTCCGGCGGCGCGTCTCGATCCGACAGCCGCCCGTCGCGATGACGTTCCGGACCCAGTCGCTGTCGGCCCCGTACATCAGCGCGAAGAGAAAGCCGTCACCCTGGCGGAACACGTTCACGGGCGTGCGGTAGGTGCGTCCGGACCGGCGTCCGACGTGCGTCACGATCGCGAACCCGGGCATCCAGCCCGCGATGTGGCGCGTGATCCGGTTCGTCACGCGTTTGTTGAAGCGGGCTACACGTTTCGGGATCGGCATGGGACGGAAGGGTCGGTGCAGACGGGCGAGCTGATCGGACGGTGCCCGAAAGGCGCCAGAAACACGCTCCGAAAGGAGAAGGTCATGGCCACTGTGCGCGGGACTCTGGACGAGCCGCTCGACGAGGTCGGGACCTCCCTTCGCCAAGAGGCAGCCGCGGAAGGATGGTCGCTCGCCGAGGGCGAAAGCGGACCAGCCGTGTTGGTCTTCAAGAAGGGCACGACCGCGACGTCGTGGGGTTCGGAGCTCAGGGTCGAGCTGGAGGCAGCTTCGCCGTCGCAGACGGACGTCATGGTCACGACCGGCGAAACGTGGGCGATCACGGACTGGGGGCGCGGCAGCCGCGCTGCGCGACGGTTGCTCGAGGCTCTGGGCGCCGAACTGGATTGACGCCGCGCCTGTCGAGGCGCCTCACGCCTCGGGTCGGTAGGCCAGGTAGACGACGCCGTTCTCGTACGACGCACTCGCCGCGAGCGACAGCTTGCCGGGGGCGGCGTCGTCGGGAAAGAGCCGCGGACCGGGCCCGCGGGTTAGCGGATAGACGAACAGATGCAGCTCGTCGACCAGACCGTCCGCGAGCAGTGCCCGCACCAGCATGCCGCTGCCGCTGACGTAGATGTCGCCGTCGACCTCGTCCTTCAGGCGGCGGATCGAGTCGGGGTCGTACGGCCCGATGATCTTCGAGTTCGTCCAGGTCCCCTCCGAGAGCGTCCCGGAGACGACGTATTTGGTGGTGTCGTTGAAGAACGGCGCCCCCGGATCGTCCTCGACGGTCCGCGTCGACCACGCCGGCTCGAACATCTCGTAGGTCGTGCGCCCGAGCAGGATTCCCTCGGAGCGTGCCGTGACCGCTCCGATGGCCTCGCCCATCCTGGGGTGGAAGCCGTAGTCGAACGTCCACGTCGGCGCGTCGATGACGCCGTCGAGGCTGATGAACTCGTGCACGTGTATCTCTCCCACGACTCACCTCCGTGTCGATGCTTGCCGTGTAGACGCCGCCGTCGCCGCGAACTCATCGATCGTGCCCCGAAGCCCGGGCGCTCGACCCGCTAGAACTGCGGGCTCACGGTCGCTGTCCGTTGCTCACGTTCGATAGTCCCCGAGGATCGTGGTTAGCTCGATGAGATTGCCGAAGGGATCGCGGCAAAAGAAGCGCGGCCGGTTGGGGATGGGCGTGTCGTCGCTGGTCTCGACGCCGGCCGCCTCCAGCTGACGGCGCCAGGCTCCGAGATCGTCGACCTCGAGGCAGAAGTGCCGTTGGGCGGCGTGGTCGGCCGGCACCGGATCCGGCAGAAAGTGGAGCTCGAGCTCGAGCGGCCCGCCCTCGAACCACACCAGCTCCTGGTCGGCCAGGGCTGCGGGAACGGGCTTCTCGACGAGGCCGAGCACGCCGCCGTAGAAGCTGCGGACCTCGTCCTGACGACCCCGTGGATACGGCGTCGACACGTGTTGAAGACGCCTGACTTCGGTCACCCCGGCCCAGTCTAGCGCCGTCGTTGACACCGATCTTTCATCCTGTTACGTTCGCGCTGCAAAACCGTTCATGTTCCTTCAAAAGCAATCATCTTGCGGGAGCGCGGGGGCGCGACTCACGTGAGCGGGCCGGCGGCGACGACCGCAGCGGAACCGGCCTGGCGCTCGCGCCTGGCCGCCCTTCCACTCGGCGCGCTCGTGCTCCGCGCCGCCATCGCTCTCATCCTCGTCTTCGTCGCCGTCTGGGTCGTTTACAAGGCATGGGGCGATCCGCGAACGTTCGTGATCGTGGGGCTCAACGGCCTCACGCTTGCCGGGCTCTACTTCGTCGTGGCGAGCGGATTCACGCTCATCTTCGGGCTCATGCGGGTCGTCAACATGGCCCACGGCTCCCTGTACATGCTCGCCGGCTTCTTCGCGCTCGAGCTCCAGACGACCCTGACCGGCGGCGAGGCAACCTCGGCCTTCGGGTCGTCGGAGGCAGGGCTCGGGGACTGGATCATCCCGCTGGTCGTCGCCTCGCTCGCTGTCGGCTTGATCGGCCTCGTCATGCAGCAGCTCTTCCTCCGCTGGAACCAGGGGCAGGATCTCCGCCAGGCGCTCATCACGATCGCCATCGGAATCATCATCGCCGACCAGACCCTGGCGCATTTCGGCGGGATCGCCGAGTCGCTCGCGGCGCCGGACGTCTTTCCGGAGAGCATCGACCTCCCGTTCTCCGACCTCGCGTATCCCTTCTTCCGCATCTTCGTCCTCCTGGTCGCGATCGCCGTCGGGCTCTCCCTCTGGGCGATGATTCAGCGCACGCGCTTCGGAATGATCGTGCGTGCCGGAGTGGACGATCGGCAGATGGTCTCGGCGCTCGGGATCAACATCCAACTTGTCTTCGCAAGCGCGTTCTTCCTCGGGGCGGTGCTCGCCGGTCTCGGCGGAGTGCTCGGCGGGACGATGATCTCGGTCGACAAGGCCAACGACTCGCAGTACCTCCTCATCTCGCTGATCGTGGTGATCATCGGCGGCATGGGGAGCCTGGCCGGAGCGGCCATCGGGGCGCTCGCCCTCGGTCTCGTCGACTCGTTCGGCGACGTCTACCTGCCGGAGGGCTACACCAACTACTCGATCCTCCTCATCTTCGGGCTGCTGGTGCTCGTCCTGGCGGTGCGACCTCTCGGCCTCTTCGGGAGACCTGCGTGAACCGGTCGGCTCTGACCGTGGAGCGCGCCCTCTGGTGGGGGCCGGGACTGGCGCTCGTGCTGATCCTCGTCCTCGCCCCGCTCCTCTTCACCGACTTCTATCTCAGTCAGGTGATCACCAAGGCCCTCTGGCTCGGGATCGCCGCGGCCAGTCTCATCTTCCTCGCCGCCTACGTCGGGATGGTCTCGCTGGGCCAGGTGGCGCTCTACGGCGTCGCCGGCTTCACCATGGCCAACCTCGTCGAGGCCGACGGCGGCTCCACGATCGCCTGGAACCCGTGGGTGGCGACCCTGGCGGGCATCCTGGTCGCGGTCGGTGTCGGTCTCTTCTTCGGCGCGATGGCGAGCCGGAGCTACGGCATCTACTTCCTGATGATCACACTCGCCGTGGCCGTCCTCACCTACTACTTCTTCGCCCAGGTGACCGAGCTCTCGGGCTTCGGCGGCGTGAACAACGTCGCCCGGCCCGGCATCGTCTCGAATCCCGTCACGGATCCCCAGAACCTGTTCTACATCGCGCTCGGAGTCTCGGCCGTCGTCTTCGTCTTCGTCCGCTACCTGGCCCGCACGCCCTTCGGCCTCGCGCTGCAGGGCGTTCGGGACGACCCGTCCCGGATGCGCGCGCTCGGATACAACGTCCCGCTTCTGCGCATGCTCGCGTTCGGCCTCGGAGCGCTCATCGCCTCGTTCGCTGGGATTCTGTCCGTCTGGTGGAACACACGGATCTCGCCCGGCTCGATCGACCTATCGCGCACGATCGACCTGCTCGTGATCGCAGTGATCGGTGGGCTCTACCGCCTCGAGGGAGCCTGGATTGGAGCGTTCGTCTTCGTTGCGCTGGACAACTGGACTCGAGGCCTCGACATCGTCGGCCAGCGCTTCAACACCGTGATCGGGGTGATCTTCCTCGCCATCGTCCTCCTGTCGCCCGGAGGGTTGATGGGTATCTGGCAGTCGATCACCGACTACATCGGGCGTCAGTTCTCACGCAAACCCCCCGCTCGGCCCTCCCCGGGCCCGGCCTCGAACAGTCCACAGCCTTCATGACGAAGAAGGGAGGAACGAAGCGCGCCAACCGCTCGACGGGAACCTCCGGTGGGGAACCGGGCGTTCGGATTGATCCAAAAGGAGGAGAGGTAGGAATGCGAGTTTCCACGGAGGGCGGGAGGGTCCGGTTCTGGGCCCTGCTCGCCGCGCTCGTGCTCGTTCTGGTAGCGACCGTCGCAGCCTGCGGCGGTGACGACGACGACGAGGGCCAGGCCACCGCGACGACCGGCACAGGCGGCGGGGAGACCGGCGGCGAGGCGACCGGCGAGCCGATCAAGATCGGCGTCTTCGCGAACAACGAGGGTGCGTTCGCGCCCTTCGAAGGACAGACCTTCGGCGGTGCGATGCTCCCGCTGATCAACCGGGGCGCGACTCCCGTCAGCGGCGACCCGACGGACGGCGTCGAGAACGCCACGATCGCCGGGCACCCGATCGAGATCGTCTACGGCGGCTCCGACTCGACCCCTGACAAGGCGGTCGAGGAGGCACGGCGTCTCGTCGAGCAGGAGGGCGTGGACATCCTCGTCGGGCCCCTGTCGGGGAGCGAGGGGATCGCCGTCGCCAACTACTCGAAGGAGCAGCCCGGAGTCACGTTCGTGAACGGCATCTCGGGCGCGCAGGACACGACCCTCAAGGTGCGGTCTCCGAACTTCTTCCGCTTCCACAACGACGGCACCCAGTGGACGGCCGGGCTCGGCGACTATGCCTACAACGAGCTCGGGTGGCGGAACGTCGTCACGATCGGTGACGACTACGACTTCCCGTACTCGCAGATCGCCGGCTTCGTGGCCGAGTTCTGCTCGATCGGCGGAAACGTGACGAAGCGGCTGTGGCCGCCTCTCGGCGAGGAGGACTACTCCTCGTACATCACGCAGATCCCGGAGGACGTCGACGGCTTCTTCATGGGCGTCGGCGGAACGGGGACCGTCGCCTTCGTCAAGCAGTACGAGCAGCTGCGCGGCAACCTCGCCGACAAGATCATGGGCGGCATCTTCATGACCGACCCCGTGATCCTCAAGGAGCTCGGGGACCAGGTCGTCGGAGTGGTGACGGCCGGCATGACGTCGGGCGACTCGCAGGAGCCCGCCTACCTCGAGTACACGCAGCAGATCGAAGACTCCTATCCGGATCTCGCCGGAACGGGCTCGAGCGTGTTCCTCTACGGCTACTACACGGCCATGGAGGCAATCGCGCAGGGGCTCGAGCAGGTCGACGGCGACCTTTCGGACGACCACGCGGCCTTCAATGACGCGCTGGCGAACCTCGAGCTCGACGCCCCGCTCGGGACGATCAAGCTCGATGAGAACCGCCAGGCGATCATGGACAACTTCCTCCAGCAGATCGTCGAGGACCAGAACGGCGACGGCGTCCCCGACGTGAAGACCCTCAAGACGATCCCGGAGGTCGACCAGACGTTCGCGGGCGCTTTCAGCCCGGAGACGCCCTCGCCCGACCGGACCAACCCGGCCTGCGAGGAGGGCACGCCGCCTCCGTGGACCAAGCAGGGCGGAGGAAGCTAGGCGAGCCGGAAAGAGCCGTGACAGCAGCAGCAGCACAGCCCCAGAGCGCCGAGCCGATCGTCCGCCTCCGCGGCGTCGGCCGGCGCTTCGGGGGCGTCCACGCCGTCCACGACGTCGACCTCGACGTCCATCCCGGCGAGCGTCGTGCTCTGCTCGGGCCGAACGGCGCCGGCAAGACGACGCTCTTCAACGTCATCTCCGGCGAGTTCCCGCCCACGAGCGGACGCGTCGAGCTGTTCGGCCGCGACGTCACGAACATGCCCGCCCGCAAGCGGGCCAGGCTCGGGCTCACACGCACGTTCCAGACCTCACGACTCTTCCTCGGCCTGTCGGTCGAGGACAACCTCTACCTCGCCGCACTGGGCGCACGGGGCGGACACCTCCGCCCCGTGCGCCTGCCCGGCCGCGACGCTCCTCTCCGCGAGCGTGCCCGCGAGCTCGCCGAGCGGGTCGGGCTCGAGGAGCAGCTCGGGACGCAGGTGGGCTCGCTCTCGCACGGCGAGCAGCGCCAGCTCGAAGTGGGGATGGCGCGCGCGGGCGACCCGAAGATCATGATGCTCGACGAACCGGCTGCCGGCCTCTCCCGGGGCGAGCGCGTCCTGCTGACCGATCTCCTGCTGACGCTCGACCGCGAGATCACACTCATCCTCATCGAGCACGACATGGACGTCGCGCTCACGGTGGCGGAGCGGGTGACGATGATGCACGACGGCCGCGTGATCGTCGAGGGCACGCCGGCCGAGATCCGCGCCAACCAGCTCGTGCACGACCTCTACCTGGGGAGCCATCACTACGCCGATGAGTGACCCCGTCTTCATCCTGGACAAGGTCAACGCCTACTACGGGCGTGCACGCGTCCTGCACGACGTCGGCTTCGAGATGGGTCGCGAGCCGGTCGCTCTCATCGGCCGCAACGGCATGGGGAAGACGACGCTCTGCCTCACCATCATGGGCCTCATGGCCCGCGCGGACGGCTCCGTCCGCTTCGAAGGGCAGGAGCTCATGGGCCGGGCGCCCTACAAGATCTCCGGCGCGGGGATCGGCTACGTGCCCCAGGGCCGGCGACTGTTCCCCTCGCTCTCGACGGAAGAGCACCTCGACATGCTCGGCGCCGGAGGTGGCGGCCGCTGGAACAAGGCGGCGATCTGGGAGCTGTTCCCGCGCCTCGCCGAGCGCCGCAAGATCGGCGCAGCCCAGCTCTCGGGCGGAGAGCAGCAGATGCTCGCCATCGCCCGCGCGCTCCTCGGCAATCCCAAGCTTCTGATCATGGACGAGCCCTCCGAGGGCCTGGCGCCGGCGATCGTCGAGAACCTGATCGGCACCTGCCAGGGTCTCGTCCAGGAGGGGGTCGGGCTTCTCCTGGTCGAGCAGAACCTCGGCGTTGCCACCTCGCTCGCCGAGCGTCAGCTGATCATGGTCGCCGGCGAGATCGCGACAGAGATGAGCGGCAAGGCGCTGCTCGACGACCCGGACGCGCAGCAGCGCTACCTTGGCGTCTCCCGCGTCGAGGGAGCGGCCGCGTAGATCATGGCCACCGTCGTCCTGCTCGGCACGCTGGACACGAAGGGGGACGAGTACGCGTACCTCCGCTCCCTCCTGAGCGGGCACGGGGTCGAGACGATCCTGATCGACGCCGGCGTGCTCGGCGAGCCTCGCGCTGCCGCGGACGTGACGCGTGAGGAGGTGGCGCAGGCGGCGGGAGCAGACGTCCGCGCGCTCGCCGACGCGGGCGACCGCGGGGCCGCCGTGGAGACCATGGCGCGCGGCGCCGCGAAGATCGTGGCGGGGCTTCACGCCGAAGGCCGCCTCGACGGCATCCTCGCCCTCGGGGGGTCGGGTGGAACGGCCGTCGCCACCGAGGCGATGCGAGCGCTCCCGGTCGGCGTCCCGAAGCTGATGGTCTCGACGATGGCGTCCGGCGACACGCGCCCCTACGTGGGCGCGACCGACGTGACGATGACGTACTCCGTCGTCGACATCTCCGGGATCAACGCCGTCTCGGCCCGCATCCTGGCCAATGCGGCGGCTGCGATGGCGGGCATGGCGACCGCGGACCCGCCCACGGTCGAGGGCGGGAAGCCGCTCGTCGGGGCGACGATGTTCGGCGTCACGACCCCTTGCGTGACCGCGGCGCGCGAGCGCCTCGAGGAGCTCGGCTACGAGGTGCTGGTCTTCCACGCGACTGGCACGGGCGGACAGTCGATGGAAGCGCTCATGCGGAGCGGCTTCATCACCGCCTCGCTGGACGCCACCACGACCGAGCTGGCCGACGACCTCGTCGGCGGCGTCCTCTCCGCCGGCCCTGACCGGCTCGAGGCCGCCGGCGAGCTCGGGATCCCGCAGGTGGTCTCGCTGGGCGCGCTCGACATGGTCAACTTCGGCCCCGTCGAGACGGTGCCGGCCGAGTTCCGGGACCGACTCCTCTACAAGCACAACCCGACCGTCACGCTCATGCGGACGACCGCGGAGGAATCCGCCGAGCTGGGACGCCGCATCGGGCGCAAGCTCTCGTCTGCGACCGGACCGGTGACGCTCTTCATCCCGCTTCGCGGGGTGTCGCTCATCGACGTTGAGGGACAGGTCTTCTACGACCCGGAGGCCGACCGGGCGCTCTTCGACGCGCTCCGCGACACGCTCGGCCCCGGCGTGGACGTGCGCGAGCTCGACACCGACGTCAACGATCCGGCCTTCGCGCACGCCATGGTCGACACCCTCCACGAGCACTACCAGGCCTGGACGGCCGGCGAGGTGCGCGCATGAAGCGAGAGGAAGCGCTGGCGCGCCTGCGGGCGCAGGCGCAGGGCGGCCGGCCGATCATCGGCGCCGGCGCCGGGACGGGGCTCTCGGCGAAGTGCGCGGAGGCCGGCGGCGCCGATCTCATCATCGTCTACAACTCCGGGCGGTATCGCATGGCGGGCCGCGGATCCCTCGCCGGCCTCCTCCCCTACGGCGACGCGAATGCGATCGTCATGGAGATGGCGGGAGAGGTGCTCCCGGTCGTGGAGTCGACGCCTGTCCTCGCCGGCGTGTGCGGCACGGATCCCTTCCGGCTCATGCCGGTCTTCCTCCGGCAGGTGCAGGAGGCCGGCTTCACGGGCGTCCAGAACTTCCCCACCGTCGGCCTCATCGACGGGATCTTCCGTCAGAACCTCGAGGAGACGGGCATGAGCTACGCGCTCGAGGTGGAGATGATTCGCGCCGCGCGGGAGCTCGGCCTGCTCACCTGCCCGTACGTCTTCACGCCGGAGGATGCCCGGGCGATGGCGGGGGCGGGCGCCGACGTGCTCGTTCCCCACATGGGGTTGACGACGGGCGGGTCGATCGGCGCCGAGACCGCCAGGACGCTCGACGAGTCGGTCGAGCTCATTCAGGCAATGCACGACGCGGCCGTGGAGGTCGCGCCCGAGGTCCTCGTCCTCTGTCACGGCGGCCCCATCTCCGAGCCGGACGACGCGGCCTACGTGCTCGAGCGCACGCAGGGCGTCGTCGGCTTCTTCGGGGCCTCGAGCATGGAGCGGCTCCCGACCGAAATCGCGCTGACCGAGACCGTCAAGCGCTTCAAGGCGATCCCCGCCCGCAGGCGGGAAGGAGAACACGTATGAACGGGAGGTTCGTCCACGAGACCGACATCGAGCGCGAGCAGCTCGACTGGGGTGGCCTCGGGTGGATCAGCCGGCCACCGTCCACGGGTGCGCGACAGCTCACGGTGCTCGACGTCTCGCTGGAGCCGGGCCACGGCCACGACTTCCATACGCACCCCGAGCAGGAAGAGGTGATCGTCGTCCAGGCGGGCGAGATCGAGCAGTGGCTCGAGGGTGAGAAGACGACCCTCGGGCCCGGCGAGGCCGTGTTCATCGGGATGGGCACCGTCCACGCCTCGTTCAACACGGCGCAGGAGACGGCGCGGTTGACGGTCGCCCTCGGTCCGTGCGCCGGTGAGGGAGGCTACGAGCTCGTGGACGTCTCCGGCGAGGAGCCCTGGAGGTCGCTGCGGTCGTCATGAGCGTCGGGACGCCCAGGAGCGAGACATTCGTGCAAGACCTCCGTGGTCTCGTAGGCGACGACGCGGTCATCGCCGACGCGGACGGCCTCGAGCGTTACGCCGCCGACACCTACTGGAAGGCGCTCGCGGCGCAAGCGAGCGGGAGCCCGCTCGGCGTCCCGGACGTCGCTGTCCTGCCGGCTGACGAGGCCGGCGTCGCCGCGGTGCTCCGCTTCGCCAACGAGCGAGGTCTCCCCGTGGTCCCCCGAGGCGGCGGCTCGGGAAGCCAGGGAGGAGCGGTTCCGGTCGGGGGCGGCATCCTCCTCGACCTCACACGCCTCGACCGCATCGTCGAGGTGGACGAGGAATCGCTGACGGTGACGGCCGAGGCGGGCGTCAACGGCGAGGTGCTCGAGCGCGCGTTGAACGAGCGAGGGCTCATGCTCCCGCACTATCCGGCTTCGGTCGATCTGGCGACGGTCGGCGGCTACGTCGCCGCCCGCGGCTCCGGGGTGCTCTCGACGCGCTACGGCAAGATCGAGGATCTCGTCCTCTCCCTCCGCGTCGCCCTCGCGGACGGGACCGTGATCGAGACCGTCGGCGTCCCCAGGCACGCGGTGGGGCCCGAGCTGACGCAGCTCTTCATCGGCTCCGAGGGCACGCTCGGCGTCGTCACCCGCGCGAGCCTCCAGCTCGCGCCCCTCCCGGCGGCGCGCCGCTTCGAGGCGGTCTCGTTCGGATCGGTGCCCGAGGGGATCGCCACGGTGCGCTCCATCATCGCCCGCGGCCTGCGCCCCTCCGTCGTGCGCATGTACGACGAGGTGGCCACCCGCACGTCGCTCGGGCCCGTCGTCGAGCAGGAGCTGGAGGGTGTCTGCACGGTGTTCTGCTTCGAGGGCGAGTCCGCCGTTGCCGACGCGGAGGCGGAGACGCTGCTCGCGCTCGCCCGCGAGCGCGGCGCCGTCGTCCTCGACGGCAAGCTCGGCGAGACCTGGTGGAAGCGCCGCTACGAGTTCTACAAGCCGCCGCACCATCCGCAGTTGCCCGCCATCTGGGGGACGATCGAGGCGGTCGCTCCCTACGCGCGCATCTACGACGTCTACCGGGCGGTGAAAGCGGCGGTCGAGGCGCCGTATGCCGAGCACGGGCTCGCGCTCAAGGTCCACTTCAGCCACTGGTACCCGTGGGGGACGATGATGTACGGCCGCTTCATCGTCCCGGACGGCGGGCCCGAGGCCATCGACTTGCACGACCGGATCTGGGCGGACGCCGTGCAGGCGATGCTCGGCGCCGGCGGCGTCATGAACGACCATCACGGCGTCGGGCTCAAGCTCGCGCCGTACATGCGAGCCCAGCACGGGCCCGCGCTCGACGTCCTGCGCCGGATCAAGGAGGTGCTCGACCCGAACCGGATCATGAACCCGGGCAAGCTCGATCTGTAACGCAGTCGGCAACGCGAGGAGGACCGAATGGCACTGAAGGTGGCGATGCACAACTGGATGCGGCCCGAGCCGATCGAGACGACGATCCGGCGGCTGGCTCGCTCCGGCTACGACGGAATCGAGATCTCCGGCGAGCCGGCGCTCTACGACGCGAAGCAGGTGCGCTCGCTGCTCGACGAGCACGGCCTCGAGTGCTGGGGCTCCGTGACGCTCATGGTCGGCGGACGCGACCTGCTGCACGAGGACAAATACGTGCGCATCGGCAGCGTCCAGTACGTCAAGGACACGATCGACCTGATCAAGGCGCTCGGCGGCTCGATCCTGACCGTCGTGCCGTCGACCGTCGGCAAGGTCACGCCCATGTCCACTCCCGAGGAGGAGTGGAAGTGGGCGGTCGAGAGCCTGAAGGAGTGCCAGGCGCACGCCGAGAGCAGCGGAGTCCGGCTCGCGCTCGAGCCGCTGAACCGCTTCGAGACCTACTTCCTGAACCGCTGCGACCAGGCGCTCGCGCTGGCCGAGGACGTCGGCGGCGACTGCGGCGTTTGCCTCGACATCTTCCACATGAACATCGAGGAGGCCGACTGGCCCTCCGCCATCAGGGCCGCCGGCGACAAGCTCGTCGACTTCCACGTGGCCGACAACAACCGCATGCCCCCCGGCCAGGGCGCGATCGACTGGGAGCTGATCCTGCGCACGCTCGGCGAGGTCGGCTACGAGGGATATGTGACCGTCGAGTTCGTGGCCACGGTCGATCGCAGCCGGATCTCCGAGCGCACCGAGATCGGCGACGCGTCCGAGGCCGACGCGAGCGTCGGCCTCGAGCAGTTCCTGCGCGATCACGGCACGGGCGCCGTTCCCGAGGAGCTGTACGACCGGTACGTGCAGGAGTCGATCGACTGCCTGCGCCAGGCCGCGAGCGCGGCGGCGCCCGCGTAGGAGGTCCGATGGAGCTGCCTTCTTACAACATCGCCGATCTCGCCCCGCCGGACATCCAGGCCTACTTGGCCGAGAAGGACATCGTGATGATCCCCATCGCGAGCCTGGAGCAGCACGGCCCCCATCTGCCGCTTGCGACGGACACGATCCAGGCCGACGAGATCACCCGGCGCGCCGCCGAGCGGGCTGAGGTCCTGTACACGCCCTGTGTCTGGTTCGGCTACTCGCCGCAGCACATGTACGGGCCGGGCGAGGGGACCGGGACGATCACGATCCGCTCGCAGATCCTGCTCGACGTCTACCACGACGTGGCGCGCTCGCTCATCCACCACGGGTTCAACCGGCTCGTGTTCGTCAACAACCACGGCTCGAACACGAAGATCATCGACCCGCTGCTGCGGCGGATCCGGTACGAGACAGGCGCCTTCGTCACGTTCTCGAAGCTCTACGCCGAGCGGTATCTCGGCCTGATCGACCCGGTGATGGAGAACCCGCCCGAGGAGACGCCGGGCTGGCACTCCAGCGAGCTCGAGACCGCCCAGGTGATGGCGCACGACGAGCGGCTCGTCCGCATGGACCGGGCCGTGAACCAGAAGGTCAAGCGCCCGGACTGGTTCCCTGACGGATTCGTCAAGCTGGACGGGGCGCCGGAGGTCGAGTTCCAGGGGTACCAGTACTTCCTCTTCCCCACGGACCACAGCGACTTCACGCCGAGCGGCGTGATCGGCAACCCCTTCAGGGCGACCGCCGAGAAGGGCGAGCAGACGTACGAGCTGTACGCCGCGCACCTCGCGGCGGCGCTGGAGGAGTTCCAGAAGGTGCCGGTCGAGGTGCACACGCGGGAGTGGCACGACCGGGCATGACGGGGGGCCTGTGAAGGACGAGCCACAAATCGCGCTGATCGGCACGCTCGACACGAAGGGCGACGAGATCGCCTACGTGCGCGAGCGACTGGTGGGCCTCGGAGTCCGGCCGGTCGTGATCGACTCGGGGATCCTGGGTGAGCCGGGCACGGGCGCCGACATCACGCGGGAGGAGGTGGCCAGGGAGGGGGGTCACGAGCTGGAGCGCATCCGGTCGGCGGGGAGCCGAGGCTCGGCGGTCGAGCTGATGGCAGAGGGAGTGCGGGCCGTCTGCCTTCGCCTCTGGCTCGAGGGCCGCCTGGACGGGGTGCTCTGTCTGGGCGGAGCGGAGGGAGCCCTCCTGGGAGCGGCCGCGATGCACGCGCTTCCGGTCGGCGTCCCCAAGCTGATCGTGACGCCGAGCGCCTCGGGCCGCCGCGCGTTCGGCCCCTTCGTGGGCGAGAGCGACGTGCTCGTCATGCATTCGGTCGTCGACATCCTCGGCCTCAACCCGATTGCGCGCTCCGTGTTCGACAACGCGGCGGCCGCGGTCGCGGGCATGGCTCGGGAGGCCGGGCGCCCGCTCCAGGACCTGGGCGGACGGAGCGTGGGCATCACGATGCTCGGGCACACCACGCCGGCGGTCATGCGTATCCGCACCGCGCTCGAGCAGGCCGGCCACGAGCCGGTCATCTTCCACGCGAACGGTGTCGGCGGGCCCGCGATGGAGAAGCTCGTCGAAGCGGGCGCGCTCGCCGGCGTGATCGACTACACGCTCTCCGAGGTCGCGAACTCCCTCCTGGACGGGCTCCACTCGACAGGGCCGAATCGCCTCCGGGCCGCGGGCGAGAGGGGCGTTCCGCAGGTGGTCGTCCCCGGCTGCGTCGACTTCTTCAACCAGGGCGCACCCGACACCCTTCCCGCCGAGTACCGGACGCGCCAGAGCTACTACCACAATCCAGTGGCCACTCTCGTCCGGCTCGAACCTGGGGAGATGGCGGAGCTCGGCCGCATCGTCGCCGAACGGCTCAGCGAGGCGCAAGGGCCCGTGCACGTTCTCGCCCCGACCCGCGGCTTCTCGCTGGCCGACGTCGAGGGAGGCGACCTCTGGTTCCCGGAGGCCGATGCCGCCTTCCTGGATGCTCTCGGAACTGCGCTTCGGCCCGACATCCAGCTCGAGCTCGCCGACACGCATGTGAACGACCCGGCGTTCGCAGACCTCGTCGCCGAGCGGTACCTCGCCCTGTCCTCCATGCCGACGTCCGCGACCTGATGAGGACGGTGTGATGCCGGCCGACATTCGCAGAGCCAGCATTCTCGAGAGGATTCAGCGCGACGGAGGCGCGTCGATCGCCGAGCTCGCGCGCGACTACGGCGTCTCGCCGATCACGGTTCACCGGGACCTCGAG
Source organism: uncultured Actinomycetes bacterium (assembly GCA_963811635.1). GTDB lineage: Bacteria > Actinomycetota > Thermoleophilia > Gaiellales > Gaiellaceae > JAIBJN01. Next base: position 82,979 of record CAWESB010000006.1, on the reverse strand, counting down.
CGACTGGCGCGAGACGGGCTCATCGAGCGCGTGCACGGAGGCGCGCGCCCACCCGGCAGCGGTCCCAGGGAGCTCCGCGTGGCTACCGACTGGACGAAGCGGCTCAAGCAGGGCTTGGCCGCGAAGCAGGCGATCGCGGCGCGCGCCGCCGATTTCGTCGAGGACGGTTCGACGATCTTCGTCGACTCGTCCACGACCTGCCTCGTTCTCGCCCGCCATCTGGAGCGTCATCCGCCGCGCGCGCTCACCCTCGTGACGAACTCCCCGGCGATCGCCGTCGAGCTTCAAGCCCAGTCCATCCACGTCGTGGTCACGCCCGGCGAGGTCGACCAGACGCTCCGCATGATCGGCGGCCGCTGGGCGGCGGAGTTCCTCGCAGGCCTCAACATGGAGACCGCCTTCGTCTCGGCCGGTGGCGTCACGCTCGAGAACGGGCTGACCACGACGCGGCGGGCTCTGGCCGACACCCTCAACGCCGCGTCGGATTCCTCGACGAAGACGATCGGCCTCATCGACTCGTCCAAGTTCGGCCTCTCCGCACTGCTTGCGATCGCGCGTCCGGAGGAGCTCGACGCCCTGGTGGTCGACGATGGCCTCCCCCGCGAGACGATCGACGCGTTCGAGGCGGCCGGCGTCAACCTCATCGTCGCCAACGGCCAAGCGACCGCTGCTTCCACAACCGCCTAAGGAGGACCCGAATGGCACGTCCCGTCACGCTCTTCACCGGCCAGTGGGCCGATCTACCGCTGGAGGAGCTCGCCGGCAAGGCCTCCGCCTGGGGCTTCGACGGACTCGAGCTCGCCTGCTGGGGCGATCACTTCGACGTCGACGAGGCGCTTGCCGATCCTGGTTACGCGGACGGCCGGCGCGAGATCCTGGACCGCCACGGCCTCCAGTGCGTTGCCATCTCGACGCATCTCGTCGGACAGGCGGTCTGTGACCCGGTCGACGAGCGTCACGGGGCGATCCTGCCTCCGGACGTCTGGGGTGACGGCGATCCAGAGGGCGTCCGCAGCCGAGCGGCCGACAAGGTGAAGGACACGGCGCGGGCGGCCGCGAGGTTCGGCGTCACCCAGGTGAACGGCTTCACCGGCTCGAGCATCTGGCACCTTCTCTATTCGTTCCCGCCGAACGACTTCGAGCAGGTCGAGGCGGGCTACCGGGACTTCGCGGAGCGCTGGGGCCCGATCCTGGACGTCTTCGACGCGGAGGGCGTTCGCTACGGCCTCGAGGTGCACCCCACCGAGATCGCCTACGACTTCGTGACCACGCGCAAGGCGCTCGAGGCGATCGACCGGCGCGAAAGCTTCGGCATCAACTTCGACCCGAGCCACTTCGCCCACCAGTTCCTCGACTCGGCAGCGTTCGTCCAGGAGTTCGCCGACCGCATCTACCACGTCCACGTCAAGGACTCGAAGAGGACCCTGGACGGGCGCAGCTCGATCCTCGGCGGGCACCTGAACTTCGGGGAGGCGGGGCGCGGCTGGGACTTCGTCTCGCCGGGGCACGGGGACGTCGACTTCGAGTCGCTCTTCCGCGCCCTCAACCGGATCGGCTACGAGGGGCCGCTCTCGATCGAGTGGGAGGATGCCGGCATGGATCGCGAATGGGGCGCCCAGGACGCGCTGTCCTTCGTCCGCAGGAGCGACTTCACCCCGTCGACGGTCGCGTTCGACGCGGCCTACGAGAGGAGCTGAGGATGGCCGACGAGCGGGAGGTCGGCTTCCTCACCATGGGCCAGGCCGGAGGCACGAGCGAGCTTCGGACGATCGGAATCGGCATGCTCGGCTACGCCTTCATGGGCAAGGCCCACGCGAACGCCTACCGGAAGATCGCGTACATGACCTGGCCGCCGCCTCTGCTGCCACGGCTCGTCGCGGTCTCCGGGAGGACGGAGGCGGCGGTCGCGGAGGCAGCGCGCCGCTACGGCTTCGAGGAGTACACGACCGACTGGCACGAGCTGCTCGCGAACGGCGAGATCGAGCTCTTCGACAACAGCGGGCCGAACAACCTGCACGCGGAGCCGACGATCGCGGCGGCCGAGGCCGGCAGGCACGTCGTCTGCGAGAAGCCGCTGGCGCGGACGGCCGACGAGAGCCACGAGGTCTGGCAGCGCGTCGCGGCGACCGGTGTCAAGCACATGTGCGCCTTCAACTACCGCTTCGTCCCAGCGGTACGCCTCGCGCGCGAGATGCTGGAGGCCGGGGAGCTGGGCGACATCTACCACTTCAGAGGGCGCTACCTCCAGGAGTGGGGGGACATCGACGACCAGGTCTGGCGGTTCGACCGCGAGGCGGCCGGCTCGGGAGCGCTCGGCGACCTGGGTGCGCACGTGATCGACCTCGCGCGCTACCTCGTCGGGGAGATCGGGTCGGTGAGCGGGGCCACGCGGGCCTTCAAGGAGGGCCGCGAGGTCGACGACGCCTTCGAGTCCGTCGTCGAGTTCGAGAACGGCGCCGTCGGCACGATCGAAGCCTCGCGGTTCTGCCCCGGCCGCAAGAACGCCTTCGCCTGGGAGATCAACGGCTCGAAAGGCTCGATCGCCTTCGACCTCGAGCGGCTGAACGAGCTTCAGGTTCACCTGCGCGACTCGACGCCGGGCGAACGCGCACAGGGCTTCCGCAGCGTGCTCGTCTCCGAGGCCGACCATCCCTTCTGGGGACACTGGTGGCCCCACGGCCACATCATCGGCTGGGAGCATTCCTTCGTGCACGAGCTGCACCATCTTCTGACGGCCATCGCCGAGGACGGCTCCGTTGCGCCGCACGGGGCGACGTTCGAGGACGGCTATCGGGCCGCCGAGGTCTGCGACGCGATCGTGCGCTCGAGCGACTCGGGCCGGCGGGAGGAGATCGCGTATCGCTAGCCCGCGCCTGAACCGACTCTTCGCCGCCGACGGGCGCTGCTTCGACGTCGCCGTGGACCACGGCTTCTTCGGCGAGCGCTCCTTCCTCGCCGGGATCGAGGACCTGGAGCGGGCCGTGCGCACGCTCGTGGATGCCGGGCCCGACGCGATCCAGCTCTCGCCCGGCGAGGCTCCGCTGCTCCAGGAGCTGGCCGGCCCTCACAAGCCCGCGCTCGTGCTTCGCACCGACGTCGCCAACGTGTACGGCGCGAGCCCTCCGAGCACGCTCTGGAGCGAGCTGGTCGAGGACGCCGCCGCGCGGGCGCTGCGCCTCGATGCCGCCTGCGTCGTCGTCAACCTCCTCTCGCTGCCCGGGGAGCCCGAGCTCTACCGGCAGTGCGTCCGCAACGTCTCGAAGCTGCGGGCCGCCTGTGAGCCGCTCGGCCTGCCCGTGATGGTCGAGCCGCTGGCGATGAAGCCGGGCGAGGCCGGCTACGCCGTGAACGGGGACGCCGACACGGTCGTCACCCTCGTTCGCCAGGCCGCCGAGCTTGGCGCCGACGTCATCAAGGCCGACCCAACCGACGAGCTGGGCGAGTACGGTCGGGTCGTGGAGGCAGCCGGGCGGGTGCCGGTGCTCGTGCGGGGCGGCGGGCGGGCCTCGGACGAGGAGATCCTGCGCCGCACCGAGGCCGTCCTCCAGCAGGGAGCGGCCGGAATCGTCTACGGGCGCAACGTCGTCCAGCACGCGGATCCGGCCGGGATGACGCGCGCGCTTATGGCGATCGTGCACGAGGGCACGTCCGCCGAGGAGGCGCTCGCGGGCCTCACCGCCCGTGCCTGACCGGGTCGTTCGCTTCGGGCTCGTGGGCGGCGGGCTCATGGGCCGCGAGTTCGCCAGCGCCGCCGCCCGCTGGGTGCACCTCGACGTTCCCGGCATCCGGCCCGAGCTGGCAGTCGTCTGTGACCTGAACCCGGACGTGCTCGCGTGGTACGAACGGCTCGACCCGGCGCCGCGGCTCGTCTCCGACTACCGGGAGCTGCTCGCGGACGACTCGGTCGAGGCGGTCTACTGCGCCGTCCCGCACCACCTGCACGAGGAGGTCTACGTCGCGTGCCTCCGCGCGGGGAAGCACCTGCTGGGCGAGAAGCCGTTCGGCATCGACCTGCCTGCGAACCGGGCGATCGGCGCGGAGATCGGCGCGCATCCCGAGCTCCTCGTCCGCTGCTCGTCTGAGCTGCCTTTCTATCCAGGCGGCCAGCGCGTGTGGCGCTGGATCGCCGATCGTCGCTACGGGCGCGTGCTCGAGGTGCGCTCGGCCTTCCTGCATTCGAGCGACCTCGATCCGGGCAAGCCGATCAACTGGAAGCGGCGGGCGGACCAGAACGGCGAGTACGGCGTCATGGGCGACCTGGGCATGCACGCCCTGCACCTGCCCCTGCGCGCAGGCTGGTTCTCCAAGGACGTGCGCGCGATCCTGTCGGACGTGGTTCGCTCGCGCCCCGACGGCCGGGGAGGAACGGTGCCGTGCGACACATGGGACAACGCGCTGCTCCTCTGCGCCGTGGAGGCGGAGGGCGATTCCTTTCCGCTGCGGATCGAGACGAAGCGGATCGCCCCGGGCGAGACGAACACCTGGATCATCGAAGTGGACGGAACCGAGGGATCGATCGCCTACACGACCAAGCAGCCGAAGACACTGCGCTGGATGGAGTACGAGCCCGGCGGGCCGCAGGCCTGGAGCGTCCTCGACCTCGGCTCGGAGTCGGCGTACCCGTCGATCACCGGGGGGATCTTCGAGTTCGGCTTCTCCGACGCGGTCCTGCAGATGTGGGCCGCCTTCCTCGACGAGCTCGCCCACGGCCGGGACGGCATGGCCCAGCCCTTCCACTGCGCCACGCCGGAGGAAGCGTCGGCGACCCACCGCCTCTTCACGGCGGCGCTCGAGTCGCAGGCGACCTCGGCGGTCGTGCCGGTGAGCCCCACGCCGGGCCTAGCCTGAGCTCGCGTCAGCGGCGCGCCTGCGCGAGTAGCTCGCCGGCCTCGGCGCCGCGGAGCGACGCATCCAGGAGCTCCACCGGGTGGAGGGCCGGGAGCGGCCGCCCCGCCCGCCGGAGGGCCGCGCTCACCTGCACGAGGCAGCCGGGGTTGGCAGCGGCATAGGCGTCGGGTTCGACGGCCAGGATGCGGTCGGCCTTGCGCCGCCCCAGCTCGAGCGCGGCTTCCGGTTGCACGAGGTTGTAGATGCCGGCGCTGCCGCAGCAGAGCGCCTGATCCTCCGGCTCGGCGAGGACGAGACCGGGGACCGGCGCGAGGACGGCCCGCTGCTCCGCCCGCACGCCCTGCGCGTGCGCCAGATGGCAGGAGTCCTGGAGCGCGAGTCGGAGTGCGAGCGGCTTCAGCTCGACGCGTGGCTCGAGCCCGGCGAGGAGCTCGGAGACATCCCGCGCACGGGCTGAGAAGGAGGACGCCCGCTCGGCGTAGACCGGGTCGTCGGCGAGCAGGTGCGCGTAGTCCTTCAGATTCGAGCCGCACCCGGCGGCGTTGGAGACGACGAGATCGACGCCCGCCTCGTCGAAAGTGTCGATCGTCCGCCGGGCGTGCTCGAGGCCCTGCTCGTGCCGCCCGGCATGCACCGCCAGGGCACCGCAGCAGGCCTGTGCTCGTGGCGCGACGACCTCGAAGCCGTACGCGGCGAGGACGCGGGCCGTGGCGGCGTTCACGTCGCCGAAGAGGACGCGTTGGACGCAGCCCGTGAGCAGGCCTACCCGCATGGCCCGCTCCCCGACGGCCTCCGTGAGCTCGGGCAGCCGGACTCCCGAGCGCCAGGGCGGCGCCAGGTCGGCGAGCGGGCGCAGGAGACGCGGCAGCGGCAGCCTTCTCCCAACCGGAGCGAACCTCAGCGCGGCTCGCAGCCTGCGCGGATGCGGGACGACGGCCAAGACGGCGAAGCGGAGAGCCCGCTCGCGGCGTGGGCGCTGATACTCGCGCTCGATCGTCGCGCGCGTCTGCTCGATCAGCCGGTCGTACTGGACGCCGGACGGACACGACGTCACGCAGGCCATGCAGCCGAGGCAGCGGTCGAAGTGCTCGACCACCGTGGGATTGAGTCGCAACGTCCCGTCGGCAAGCCCTTCCATCAGGTAGATCCGCCCCCGCGGCGAGTCCATCTCCTCGTGCCAGAGACCCCACGTGGGGCACGTGGGCAGGCAGAAGCCGCAATGCACGCAGGCGCTGACGAGCTCGCGGTCGATTCCCGTCACGCGAGGACTCCTCCCGGGTCGAACTGCTGCCTCACGCGCTCGGCGAGCGGCGACCACGGCTGCTCGTAGGGCAGGGGCAGGTAGGCGTGGCAGGTGGGGCCGATCCGAACGAGGGCTGTGGGCAGCTCCCCAAGCGCAGACCGAAGCTCGCCCGAGGGGAATGCCCCGCGCGAACGTGATTCCAGCTGGCGGGCGGCGACCTCGTCCCAGACCCCTCCGTCCTCTGCGCCACCCAGGAGGGCGCGGCCCTGCGCCAGCTGGGCCGCCGTCGCCGCCTCGCCGCCCTCGAAGAGGAGGGCGAGGGTCGACTCGCCTTCGCTCCAGACGAGATCGACGGCGCTCGGGACGAGGGTCGAATGGAGCAATGCCCGCACGAGGTTCTGCACCTCGTCCGGCGCTGCCACGGGGATGACGAGAGTGCGGCTCGCCTCGGGACGGGGGTGGAGGCGCAGGCTCACGCGGCCGATCAAGCCCAGGCGCCCGTGCGAGCCACAGAAGAGCTTCGCGAGGTCGTACCCGGCGACGTTCTTCACCACCTTGCCGCCGGCGTTCGCGACGGTGCCGTCGCCGAGGACGACCGTCACCCCGAGGACGAGGTCGCGCGCGCGGCCGTACCGGTGGGCGCGCGGGCCGAAGAGGTCGCCGGCGACCACTGCTCCGACCGTCGGGTCCCCGGGTGGATCGAGCGCGAGCATCTGGCCGTGCTCGGCCAGGCGCTCGTTCAGTGTCGAGAGGCGCATGCCCGCCTCGACGGTGGCCGTGAGGTCCCCGGCCTCGTGCTCGAGCAGGCGGTTGAGGTAGCGCGTCGACACGACGAGGTCACCGCCTGCGCGGTCGATGGACACGCGCCTGCCCTCACGCGCCGCCTGCGCGAAGATCTCGGCAGCCTGGGCGATCGCGAGCGGCTCGGCTTCAAAGACGCTCGGCAAGCCCTGCCCTCTCGAGGGGGTGTGCCCGGTAAGGGCCCGGCACCTCGCCGCAGAGACGCGGCGTCGGCAGGAGCTTGCCCGGGTTGGCGAGCCCTGCCGGGTCGAAGCCGAGCCGAAGGCGGCCCATCGCCTCGAGGTCGTCGGGACCGAACATGCGGGGCATCGCGCAGGCCTTGTCGACCCCGATCCCGTGCTCGCCGGTCAGCGATCCACCTGCGTCCATGCAGGCGTCGAGGATGGCCTCGGCCAGCACCTGGGCGCGTTCGGCCTGGCCCGGCTCGCGGGCGTCGTAGAGGACGAGCGGGTGCAGGTTGCCGTCGCCGGCGTGGAAGACGTTGCCGACCCGGAGACCATGCTCTCGCTCGAGCTCGGCGATGCGGCGGAGCACCTCGGGCAGGCGCGTTCGCGGGACGACGCCGTCTTGCACGTAGTAGTCGTGGCTCACCCGGCCCATGGCCGCGAATGCCGACCTGCGTCCGAGCCAGAGGAGGGCCCGCTCGGCGTCGTCGGCCGCCACGCGGATCTCCACGGCGCCGGCCGCGAGGCAAAGCTTCTCGACTGCCGCGAGATCGTGCTCGACCTGCATCGTCAGCCCGTCGAGCTCGACGATCAGGACGGCGGCGACGTCCGGGTAGCCCGGGTGTACGGCCGCCTCCGCAGCCTCGATCGTGAGTCGGTCCATCATCTCGATCGCCGCGGGGAGAATGCGGGCGGCGATCACCCCCGAGACTGCCGCGCCCGCGTGGTCGGTCGAATCGAAGCCGGCGAGGAGGGTGCGCACGGCCTCCGGCCGCCGGAGCACCCGGACCACGACCTCCGTGGCGATGCCCAGCGTCCCCTCGGAGCCGATGAAAGCGCCGAGCAGGTCGGGCCCTGGGTCGGCCGCGCGGAGCCTGACGAGCTCGCCGTCCGGGAGGACGACCTCAGCCTCGAGCACATGGTGGACGGTGAAGCCGTGCTTGAGGCAATGGGCTCCTCCGGAGTTCTCGGCGACGTTGCCGCCGATCGTGCAGACCTGCTGGCTGGAGGGGTCGGGAGCGTAGAAGAATCCGTGAGGGGCGACGGCCTCCGTGATCGCGAGGTTGGTCACGCCCGGCTGGACGGTGACGCGCGCGCTTTCCAGGTCGACTTCGAGGATGCGGTCCATGCGCGCGAGCGAGATGACGATCCCCTCGGCGACGGGGAGGGCGCCGCCGGAAAGGCCCGTTCCCGCTCCGCGGGCGACGAAGGGGATGCCGTCGCGCGCGCAGAGGTGGACGACGGCCTGAACCTCCGCCGTGCTCGCCGGAAGAGCGACCAGCCCGGGGACGACCCGGTGGCTCGTGAGCCCGTCGCACTCGTAGGTGCGAAGCTGCTCCGGCTCGGAGATCACCCCAGCGAAGCCGACCGCAGCCTCGACGTCGCTGACGAACTGCGCCCTCATGCCGAGCCCACCGGGATACGTTATCCATCCACCATGGACGTCGTCTGTCTCGGAATCCTGGTGGCCGACGCCATCGCCCGCCCGGTGGACGAGCTTCCCGACCGCGGCTCGCTGGGGCTTGTCGACGAGATCTCGCTCCACGGGGGCGGCTGCGCGCTCAACACGGCCAGTGCGGTTGTCCGGTTCGGTCTCTCGGCGGGGGTCGTCGGCAAGGTCGGCGACGATGCCCTCGGCGCCTTCGTCCTTTCTCTCCTCGACGCGCGTGGCATCGACCGGCGCGGCGTCCTGACCGATCCGGCCGTCGCCACCTCCGCCAGCGTCGTGCTCGTGGACTCCTCCGGCGAGCGGACGTTTCTCCACCTCCCGGGCGCGAGCAAGTCCCTGCGGGCCGAGGAGCTCGACCGTTCGCAGCTCTTCGCGGGGCGAGCCCTTCATCTCGCAGGCGCGCTCGTCCTGGAGGAGCTCGACGGCGAGCCCGCGGCGGAGCTGCTGGCGGAGGCGAAATCGCGTGGGCTCGTCACGAGTCTCGACACGGTCTGGGATGCGACGGGACGCTGGGAGCGCGTTCTCCCGCTGCTGCCGCACGTCGACCTGTTCGCGCCCAGCCTGCCCGAGGGCCGTGCGATCACCCGCGAGCACGAGCCCGCCGCGGTCGCTGATTGGCTCCGGGCGCGGGGCGTCGGCGCGGTTGTGCTCAAGTGCGGCGACTCCGGCTGCTACGCCTCGGGTGACGGCTTCGAGGGAGCCGTCCGGGCGTTTCCGGTCGCGGCGGTCGACGGGACCGGAGCGGGCGACGCGTTCGTCGCCGGGCTCCTCTACGGCCGGCTGGCGGGCTGGGGGCTCGAGCGCTCCGCGCGGTTCGCAAACGCCGTCGGCGCGTTCGCCACGACCGCGATCGGCGCGGTCGAAGGTGTGCGTGGCCTGGAGGAGACCCTCGCCCTCGCGGGCCTCGCCGAGCCAGCCTAGAGAGCTCGGAACTGTTTGGGACCGGTCCAGCAACAGGCGGGCCTCCGACTGGCCCGCCTGTCTCGATCCGGGTGTCTCAGGCAGCCGTCGGGCGCTGGTGCCGCCTGGTGCTCAGAGCAGCGCCGCCGGCAAGCAGCATGAGCGCGAGCGCGACGCCTGCGCCCACGAACGCGTCACGCCAGTCGAACGTGCTCGGCGAGCTCGGATCCGCGACCGGAACGGCGGTGGGGTCGCCGGCCGGGGCGATCACCTTGTCGTCGCCGTGAACCAGCACGGTCGAGTCGCCGCCGCCCGGGGCGATCACCTTGTCGTCGCCGTGGATCAGCACGGTCGAGTCGCCGCCGCCCGGGGCGATCACCTTGTCGTCGCCGTGGATCAGCACGGTCGAGTCGCCGCCGCCCGGCAGGATGACCTTGTCGTCGCCCTGGAGGACCGTCGAACCCGCGTTGCTCCCCTTCGCTCCCGCTCCGGGCTCGTCGACCCGAGCCTGCGCCGCCGGAACGACGACGGCTGCGATCGCGAGGCCGAGCACGAAGCGCCGAAGAGTCCGGATCCTTCGCTCTTTCCGCATTTCCTTCTCCCTTTCCGCGAGCCCAGACGCCAGTGTCTGTGCTATTGCACACAAGACGGCCGTCGGTGCGATTTCTTCCCCCGCTTGCAACGGAAGGGACAAAAGGGGATCATCACGCCGCTTTCGTGTCCCAAGACGCTAGGAGGTATGCGGTGCCGAGAGGAAAGGCGACATTCGGAGCCAACTCGCCCGAGAGCGACCTCTGGCCGGCGGATCCGGAGGGAGCCGTGAGAGAGATAGCGACGAGACACAACGCGACGTATATCGAGGGCTCGCTCGTCTTCACCCCTGGTGGACGCCGGGCCGAGGCTCTGTTCGAGACGGTCGAGCCGGACTCGGACGAGCCCGCGTCTCAGCTCCATCGACTCGCCGAGGATCTCGACGCGTCCGAGTTCCGTCTCTACGTCGATCCCGACCGGTGGAAGTTCAGGGATGGGGGCGCGGCAAGCTAGCGGAGGTCGGTAGCCCGTTCTCCGGAGGGCGCAAGGAGCGCCTCGCCCTCGCGAACGTAACGGCCGGCGCCGATCCGGCCCATGGCGGGCAGTGCGAGCGAAAGCTCCACTTCGGCCTCGTGCGGCCGGCCGGCGGCGAGCGCCTCCCGAGCCGCACCGATTCGGGAAAGCAGCTCGTCCGGGAGCGATCCGATCGCCGCGTAGACCTCGCTCGCGCGCGCATACTCACCCAGTGCCACGGCGCGTGCGGCCTCGAGCCACCGACTCGACGTCCGAGCGTGTTTGGCGGCCGCAAGCAGCCGCTCGGAGCGCTCGAGCCCGCGCAGGGCGAAGGCGAGATCCGCGACCCAGTACGAGGTCGGAAAGCGCTCGGGCCAGAAGGAGAGGAGTTCCTCCGCGAGGCTCCGGGCCTCCTCGTACCCCCCGGTGGCCTCCAGCATGCGTGCGTGGAGCGCGAGCGCCGGGACGATCATGTCGGGGTAGCCCGCCCGCCGTCCCAGCTCGAGCGCCCGCGAGGAGTCCTCCAGCGCGGCGGGCGCCTGGTCGCGGGCCAGGCGGATCCGGCTGCGGACCAGACGCGCATCGTGCTCGAAGGCCGTCGGAAAGCCCGCTTCGGCCTGGGCCACGACGTCGTCGGCAAGCCGCCCGGCCTCGTGCCAGTGACCACGCCAGTAGCACTCGTAGACGCGCTCGGCCTCGAACCAGCGGATCCGGTCGGCGTCGCCGAACCGCGACGCGGCGCTCCTGCCCTGCTCATAGAGCTCGAAGGCCCGTGCTAGGTCGCCGGCCTCCACGAGCGCGTTCCCGAGATTCGCGTAGCCGCGGACGCTCTCGAGCGAGTTGCCGGCCACGGCGATCGCGATGCTCTCTTCGAGGTTCTCGATTCCTCGGGGATCGCCGATGCGTGCGCGTGCTCGTCCGATGCTGTCGAGCGCGTGGGCGCGCAGCTCGTCGATGCCGAGCTCCTCGGCCATCGCGAGCGCCTCGAGACCGAGGTCGATGGCCCTCTCGTTCTCGTCGCCGATCATGAGAAAGCGCGCGAGATTGCTGAGGACGTAGGCCTTGGCGTGCGTTGGCGGAGCGTCCTGGAGCAGCGCGGCAGCGTCCTCCAAGCTGCGAAACGCGCTCGGATCGCCCTGCATCCACAGAAGCTCGCCGATGAGCACCATCGTCTCCGCCGCCTTCTCGCGTCGACCGGCGGCGAGGAACGCGTCGCGGGCTTCCTCGAGCAGGTCGGCGCCGCCGCTCTCGGCGTGCATTCGGGCCCGGCCGAGATCGAGGGTCACGTCGGGCAGACCCGGCGCCTCCGGTGGCCAGAGAACCAGCGCCTCCGAGTAGAACTCGGCCGCCTTGGCGAATGCGTTCAGCGACAGCGACCGGTCGCCGGCCTCCCGAAGCGCGATGCGCGCCGGCTCGGCGAGGGCGTCTCGCGTGGGGTCGGTCGCCGATACGTACTGCAGCGCGCTCAGATAGTGGTGCGCGAGCATCTCTGAACGGTCTTCGCCGCGCTCGGGTGACAGGGCTTCGAGCCATCGGGCCGCGCGGGTATGCCGTTCGGCACGGACGGGGCGCGGGATCTGCTCGTAGGCGACGTCTCTGACGACAATGTGGGAGAACGAGAACTGAGGCTCGCTGAGCACGACCGAGTCGCGCTCGCGGCGTATGAGGTGCTTCCGCTCGAGCTCGTGGAGCCGATGCTCGACGGACCAGCGCGGCTCCTCGCCGATCGCGGAGAGCGCCCCCAGCCAGAACGACTTGCCGACGACCGCGGCCGCCTGAACGAGCTGCTTCTCCTCGTGGGACAGGGCGTCGAGCCGGGCAGCGACAATTGCCTGCACCGACTCAGGGTGGGGGAGCGCCGAGCTCAGCAGCTCCACGCTCGCGCGATCCGTTCGCAGCAGGCCTCGGTCGACCAGCATGCGGACGTACTCCTCTGCGTACAGCGGGTTCCCGCCGGCTCCCGCAAGCAACGCCGACTCGAGCTCCTGCGGGATGTCCGGCGCGTCGAGCAAGTCCGCGACAAGCCGAGCGGTCTCGTCGTCGGAGAGCGGCTCGAGCTCGAGTTTCGTCGAGCCCGCGCGGCCCGCTCCCCAGCCCATCCTTCGTTCCAGGAGTTCCGGACGGCAGGTCGCAACGACCAGCAGGGGGCCCCAGAAACGCTCCCCGAGGAGAGCGGAGACGAATTCGAGGAGATCGTCATCCGCCCAGTGCAGATCCTCGAACACGAGCACGAGTGGACGTCGTGCGGCGATTGCCTCGAAGAACCGCCGCCAGGCCGCGAACGCCTCGGTTCGACGGTCTGCCGCGCAGCTCGTGCGCCGGCGCGAGGCCGGCAAGTGGCGCGAGGTGCTCCGCGACCCAGAGCGCCTCGCTCGCCTCGGAGACGACGTCCTCGACAGCGATTCGAAGCTTCGTCTCGACCGTCGCGGCCGGGTCGGTCGCCAGGATGCCCGCCTGCGCTTTAACGGTTTCGGCGAGCGCCCAGAAGGTGACCCCGTCTCCGTAGGGGAGGGAGCGGCCCTGGCGCCAGAAGATCATCTCCGCCCCGCGCTCAACGTGCTGGAAGAGCTCCCAGACCAAGCGGGACTTGCCGATTCCGGGCGGGCCCACGAGCGTGACGAGCCGTGGCTCGCGGCGGAGCACGACCTCGTCGAGCATGTCGACGAGCACCTGGAGCTCGCGCGCCCTACCGACGAGCGGGCGGGGGTGTCGGAAGCGGTCTGCGCCGACTCGCCCACGGGGGGCGACCACCTCCCAGACGGGAACCGGGGCGGTCTTTCCCTTCGCGCGAAGCTGAGGCCCGGGGCGAAAGTCGATCTGAAAGCGCGTGCCGCGATACGTGCGCTCGTCGACGAGGATCCCGTCGACCGGTGCGGCCGCCTGAATCCGCGCAGCCGTGTTGACAACATCGCCGTGCGCCATTGCGGAGCCGTCCTCCGGGCGGATATTCAGCGCGACGATCGCTTCTCCGGTTGCTATCCCGACGCGGACCTGGAGCTTGGCCGAGCCTTCGTCGCCGAGGCGCGAGACTGCCTCGCGCACCGCGTTGGCGGCGCGAACGGCGCGCTCCGCGTCGTCCTCGTGCGCGGCAGGAGCGCCGAAAAGCGCCATCGCCGCATCGCCGATGAATTTCTCGACAGTGCCGCCGTAGCGTTCGAGCTCCGCCCGGACGCAGGCGTAGTACGGATCCATGATCCTTCGCACGTCCTCGGGGTCGAGCTTCTCCGCGAGTTTCGTGAACCCGACGACGTCGACGAAGACGACACTGACGATCTTTCGCTCGAGCGCGGGCTCGGACTGCTCGAGCTCAGCACCGCATGACGTGCAGTACGTGACGTCGGTCGGGAGCTGTCCGGCGCCGCAGCGAGAGCACGTCCGTCCCAGCGTTCGGCCACAGCGCCCGCAATAGGCCGCGTCCCCCGGGTTGAGAAAGCCGCACGCGGGACAGCCGGCACTCATCGGGTTCCCCCTGTCGACCGATCGACTGTACCACGTCGTCGTTTCCGCACGAGAGGCCGAGCCTACGGGGCACTCCGCCTGGTTAGCGGCGGGGGTGGGAAACCGCTGGACGGCTGAGCCGGGTGTGAAAGGGAGGGCCGCGCGAAGCGGCCCTCCCTTCCGATGTCCGTTAGCAGGCGGTCGGAACGCCGACCGCGTCCCAGGCCGCGGTCGTCGAGGCGCGCGCTTGCGACGCGGAGCCGAAGATCGCGGCAGCGCTCGCCTCGGTTGCCTTGCGCGCCTCGCAGAAGGTGGCCCGCTCCGGGAGCGAGGTGATGCCCGCGAACATGATCTGCTCGGCCGCAGTCAGACCAATGCCGATCACAACCGGTTCGCCCGGCCCGCAGTGCGCGGCGTTGTGCGTCGCCGGCGCCGCGCAGCTCGCGTTCATGCCGCCGTTCACGAGCAGGTAGTACGCGTGGTTCGAGATGGCGCTGTTCGAGTGTACGAAGCCTCGATCGGCGCTCCCCAGGAACCGCTCGCTGTAGTCGTCCGGATCGTTGTCCTCCTCGGGGTCGGCCATGTTCCGGAAACCGGGCACGGCGTCCGCCGGCAGATACACGTCCTCGCCGATCGTCCAGTCGGCACACGAGGCCTGCCCCGTGGCGCGAACGCAGTTGGAGCGTAGAGGCTCTGCAGCAAAGAACTCGGCGCTGTTCCCGAGCATGTCCGAAAAGGACTCGTTGAGGGCTCCCGACTCGTTGCGATAGACGAGGTTCGAGGTGCACTGCGTCACCGCGTGGGTGTTCTCGTGCGCGACGACGTCGAGGCCCCCGGAGAGCTCGCGGAAGACGACGCCACTGCCGTCACCGTAGACGGTCACCTTGCCGTTCCAGAAGGCATTGTCGAACCCCTTCTGGTAGTGGGCGACGGCTTCCATCCCGCCGGGGTAGCAGTCCGTGAAGTCGAAGCCCTGCCGCGCGGCGTAGTAGTCGTCGGTCACGTTCCCGTAGTAGTGAGCGTCGACGAGCGCCGGCTGGCCGGGCGAGGTCCGGTCGGGCGTGACGAGCGTCCAGTGGTTGTCGGCGTCCGTCGCGGGCGCCTTCGACGTCGAGCCCGAATTCCTGGCATCCGAGGTGAGCTGGCGCCCGTCGCGTGTCATCAGGTGCCAGAGCCCATCTGAAAGCACCGTGAGATCGTCCGCGAGGCCTGGCTGACCGTCGAGATCCTTGACGTCGCCCTTCACGCCGATGCCGTGGTCGTCCTGGATGGCGTCGATCTTGGCGAGCACCTTGCCGTTCTCGGCGTCGATCCAATGAATCCAGTGCTTCGCGAAGGCCTGGGTTTCGACTCGGTAGAAGTAGAGCCCGTTTTCGGGATCGATCATCACTCGGGCGGTGCGAGTTCCTCCGGAACCGACGTCGCTGGCGGCCCTCCTGAGGGCCGCGGCCTTCGAGAACTTCACCGAGTTCCGCGGCGCAATTCCCGCATAGTGCGAGCCGATGACCGTCGCCACGACGCCGGACGCATTCCGGTAGACGCTGACCTGGCCGCCGAAGACATACGCGCCGGCGGCGCCGTAGACCTGCTGATAGCGCTCGTACGTTCCGTCACCGATTGCGAGCCTTTGGACGAGCGTCATGTCTGCCGGGACCGTGTAGCTCGACGCGGCCCTTCCGCTCACCGCCGTGAACGCCCTCGCGTTCGGCGCGGCCGCGCCCGGCGAAGCCAGCAGAGCCGTCATGGTCGCCCCGGCCGCAACCGCAGCGCCGAGCACTGAGATTCGTCTACGCAAGGGATCCTCCTCCGAGTCCGGGGTTGCCAGGCCAGTATCGCCCTCGGTCGAAGGGTTTGTCTAGCACTCGTCCCTCGAGTCGAGGGTTCTTGTGATGGCCGCCTCAGTGGCCTCAACTCGCCGGAGGCTGTTCGTGGGCGGTCCCACCGTGGCCCCAATTTGGTGCACGGCAACTGATGCGCGCTCCACAATGCCTGCTCGCCGCTCGGGTGGGCCGTGTGAACATCCACGTCCGCTAAACGGAACGTACACTCGGCAGCGTGAGGGTCTGTCCCAACTGCGGGGAGGAGAACCCCGAGAAATTCCGTCTGTGCGGGTATTGCGGGGCGAAGCTCGTCCCGGACGAGGCCCCGCAGGCGGCGCGGAAGCTCGTCACGGTCGTCTTCTGCGACCTCGCCGGATCGACGAGCATGGGCGAGACGCTCGACTCGGAGTCGCTGCGCGCGGTGATGACCCGCTATTTCGAAGAGATGCGAAGCGTGCTGGAGAGTCACGGCGGCCTTGTCGAGAAGTACATCGGGGACGCGGTGATGTCGGTCTTCGGGCTCCCGGTCGTACGCGAGGACGACGCGATTCGCGCTGTCGCCGCGGCGGACGGAATGCGCGCGGCGCTCGAGCGCCTGAACGACGAGCTCGAGGACTTCTGGGGCGTTCGGCTGACCAGCCGCACCGGCGTGAACACGGGCGAGGTGGTGGCCGGGGATCCGACCGCAGGAGAGCATCTCGTCGTCGGGGACGCGGTCAACGTCGCCGCACGGCTCGAGCAGGCGGCAAGCGGAATGGAGATCCTGATCGGCCCCTTGACCTACCGTCTCGCCCGCGAGGCGATCGAGGTCGAGCCCGTCGAGCCGCTCGAGCTGAAGGGAAAGGCCGAGCGGTTCCCTGCATACCGGCTCCTGGGCATCGCCCAGCCCGATGAGACCGCTCAACGAAGCGCCACCCCGCTCGTGGGCAGGGAGCGTGAGCTGCGCCTTCTCCTCCGGGAGCACATGCTGGCAGCCGCCGAGGGGCACTGCCGGCTGGCGACGGTCCTCGGTGATGCGGGCGTGGGGAAGTCGCGCCTGCTCGCCGCGCTCAACGATTCGCTTGCCGGGTGCCTGCTGCTGCGCGGCCGCTGCCTCGCGTACGGGCGCGGTATCACGTTCTGGCCTCTTCGCGAGGCGGTGCGGCAGGCAGCTGCCATCTCCGACGACGATACGCCTCACGCCGCTCTGGAGAAGCTCGGGCAGCTCGTCGGTCCCGAGGCTCGGGACGCGGGTGCCGTCGAGCGCGTGGCCTCGGCGATCGGGCTTTCCGGCGCCCAGTTCCCCGTCCACGAGGTCTTCTGGGGCGCTCGCAAGCTGGTCGAGGCAATCGCCGCCCGCGGGCCGCTCGTGCTCGCGTTCGAGGACGTCCACTGGGCAGAGGCGAACTTCCTCGAGTTCGTCGACCACCTCGCGCAGGAGGCCGAGGGACCGGTGTTGCTCGTCTGCCTCGCGCGACCCGAGTTCCTCGAGTTCAGGCAAGACTGGGGTGAGCAGACCCACGGGGTCCGAATTGCGCTCGAGCCGCTGGGCGAAGCCGAAATCGGCACGGTCATCGAAGAGCTGCTCGGCCAGGCTCAAGTCGATGAGGACGTGCGCGCACGAATCGCCACGGCCTCCGAGGGGAATCCGCTCTTCGTCGAGCAGCTGCTCGAGATGATGGTCGAGGAAGGTCTCCTCCGCCGTTCCGGTGAGGTCTGGGTGGCCGCAGGCGATCTTTCGACGGTCTCGATGCCGCCGACGATTCATGCGCTTCTTGCCGCCCGCCTGGAGAGCCTCACTGCGGACGAGCGGGAGGTCATCCAGGCGGCGAGCGTGATCGGGCAGCAGTTCGTCCAGGACGCCTTGGAGGAACTGGTCTCCGAGCGCGTCCGAGAGAGCGTCCCCGAGCTCGTCGAAGCGCTGATGCAGAAACGCCTCGTTAGGCTCGAGCAGCGGGAATTCGCCCTGGAGCCGAGGTATCGCTTCGGCCACATCCTGATCCGCGACGCGACGTACCGCGGGCTCCTGAAGGCCTCCCGCGCAGTTCTCCACGAGAGCTTCGTCGCCTGGGCCGACCGCGTGAACCAGGACCGCGATCGAGCCGTCGAGTACGAGGAGATCCTGGGCTATCACCTCGAGCAGGCCTACACGTGCCTCTCCGAGCTCGGCCCTCTGGACGACCATGGACGTCAGCTCGGGGTCCGGGCGGCGGCTCGCCTCTCCTCCGCCGGCCAGCGTGCGTTTGCCCGCGGCGACATGCCGGCGGCCGCGAACCTCCTTCGCCGCGCGGTCGCGCTTCTGCCCGCAGACAGCCGCGACCGGCTGACGCGCCTGCCCGACCTGGCGGAGGCGATGATGGCGATCGGAGAGTTCGCCTGGGCCGAGACCTTCCTCGACGAGGCGATCGAGATGGCCACGCAGGCCGGCGAGGAAGGACTCGGGGCCAGCGCCCGGCTCCTCCGCCTTCGGGTCCGCAGCCATTCGGCCGAGCCCGAGGACTGGACGGGGCGGATGGTCGCCGAAGCCGACCGCGGGCTGCCGCTCCTGGAGGCCGCCGGCGACCACGTAGAGCTCGCGCGAGCTCTACGCATGCTCGCGTGGGCACACGGGACCGCTTGCCGGTACGGGCGCGCAGCCGCGGCCGCGCAACTTGCGATGGAGCACGCGTCGCTCGGCGAGGACGAGCGACAGCGGCAACATGCCGCATCGCAGTATGCGACTGCCGCGCTGTACGGACCGACGCCCGTCCCGGAGGCGATCAAGCACTGCGAGTCCATCGTCGCCGAAGCGCTCGAGGACCGAAGGACGCAGGGAATCGTCATGAGCCTGCTCAGCGAGCTCCGAGCGATGCAGGGAGACTTCGCCGACGCCCGCGACCTCTACACGCGCGCCCGCCTGATGCTCGAGGAGTTCGGACGCAGCGTCGTCGCGGGCTCGACCTCACAACAGTCGTGCCGCGTCGAACTGCTCGCACGCGATCCGGCCGCTGCGGAACGTGAGCTCCGTCGCGACTTCGGGGTGCTCGAGGAAATGGGCGAGCGGTACTTCCTCTCCACGACCGCCGGCGAGCTGGCCCGTGCCGTCTACGCGCAGGGCCGCTATGCCGAGGCGGAGGAGCTTACGCAGCTCGCGGAGGAGCTCTCGGCTGACGACGACCTTACATCGCAGGCCTTGTGGCGCTCGGTTCGTGCGAAGGCCCTCGCGCGGCGCAGCCTCGAGGCGGACGCGCAGGAACTCGCGCGCAAGGCGGTGGCGCTCCTGGAGGGTACGGACGCCCTGATTCTCCAGGCCGATGCCTTGGAGGACCTCGCCGAAGTGCTCGAGCTGGCCGGCGGCGACGGTGCCCGCGAATGCCTTAATGAGGCGTTGAAGCGATTCGAGGGCAAGGAAGACGTGGTTTCCGTCGTGCGCGTCCGAGCGTTGTTGCGTGACCTGGACGCGGCCCTCGCCGCTGAGGGCTAGTGCATCTTCCCGTTGTGCGAGGAGATGAGAGTGGCGTCGAAGCCTTTACGGCCCAGGTCGCGGACGTTCCAGAGGCAGGGCCGCTCGTTTGCGGAAGGCGTCGCGGAGCTGCAGCGGTCGCTGATGATCTCGAGTTCGCACGTGTCGCAAGCGAGGTAGAAGAGCACGAAGTTCTTCTCCGTCTGCTTCGCTGACACGAACTCGTCGGGCCAGTGCAGCACGAACTGCAAGGCGTCGAAGGCGCCGGGAATCGTGGCGTTCACCCAGCCGCCGCCGCGGCAGATCTCGTCCTCCGGGCAGACGAACGGCGGATCATCCGTGATCGCGAGCCCAGCGGTCAGGTCGCCGTGCTGCGACGGAATCTTCGACTGTCCGCTCTGACCTTCGTCCGCCGCAAGCAACTGCGTGGCGATCCCCGCCGGCACGAAGGTGCTCGCCGTTGGGCCGCCGAAGGCGAGGGTCGTCACAGGCTCGGAGACGGTGAGCGTGTCCCCCTGCGGGTCGGATCCTGGATTGTCGCTTCCCCGCTCCTTGACGGTGGTGGAGACCACGTTTCGAAACGCACCGGCCTGGGTCGGCGCGCGGGAGACGAGGTCGACAGTCGCCATAGCGCCGCTCGGTAGCTTCCCGATCTGACAGCGTGCCGTTGCTCCGGCGATCGTGCAGTTGCCTTTGCTCGCGACCGCCGAATAAAAGGAGGCGCCGGCTGGAGCCGCGCCACAATCGCTGCCGCTTCCGGACCCGCTCACCAGGCAAGCCGCCACCGTCGTCTGGGTGAGCTCGCTCTTGCCGACGTTCCGGAGGGTCACCGTGTAGGAGACGAACGTCTGGCCAGCCGCGGTGGCCGCCGAAACATCGAGGGGCGTGTGCGTCACGCTCACGCAGAGCTGCCGACCGGACGGCGGCGGGCAGGGAGAGTCCTCCGCGGCGGCGGCGCCGGCTCCTCCGAGCCCGGCAAAGAGCAGTCCCCCGGCAACGAACGCTGCAGAGGTGGTACGTGCTAGACCCCGTCGAGTGATTGTCAGACCCCCTTCGACTGTCCCCGATGCTCTCAGAGAGCGGCGGACACGTCAACTTTATCGAGAAGCGGTCGGGCCCGCCGGTCACCCGAACCACCGCCGACGGCACAGCGCCCTCGGCTACCAGCCCCAGCGGTCTACGCTGCAGCCCACACCCGATGAGCGCCTCTCGCTGAATGCGGCACCTATGTTATTTCCGCCGGCGAGCGCCTCAGCCGGGTCGAACCGCTCGGTCTATGAGCGAGGGCGGGTGCAGCTGGCGGTGTCGCAGTCTGGCTGGCTCTCGAGCGCCTTCGCTGACGTCACGCAGCGCCGAGCCGTTCGGCGACGCCTGCCGGGAACGGGTCGGCCGCCTCCGTGTACCACTGCGGGTGCGACTCGGCTGCCCAGGCGTCGAAGATCGTCACCAGGTGCCCGGCGCGCTCCTGGTCGGCCGCGTCGGCCTCGTCGGCGCTGGCGAAGCCGCTCAACCAGTAGGGCATGAACGGTGCGAGCGCGGCGTTCATCGCGGCGGCGAGCGACGCCCGCGAGTCACGCCACGTGTCGAGCTCGACGGCGAACTCGACGTCGCCAACGCGCGTCCAGCCGGCGCCGGTCATGTCCTCGACGACTTCGCGGCCGTTTGGCATGCTCGCCTCGAACGTGACGCCGGCCGGGGCCGCGATCGCCGTTGCCGATGCGCTGCGCCGCGCGCACGTGTGCGCGAACGAGCGAATCGCCTTGAGCCCGTCCTGTGGATCTGCGTACACCGGGCGCATCGCGTCACGTCCGATGGACTCCTGGACGACGAGGTACGGCGTCTCTTCGAGTGACCCCAACGTCTGCTGGTGCAGGTCGTTGCCGACGATACCGAGCAATGGGAGCTCGGCGGCCCACGCCCTCCCGTGGCTCTCGGAGATCAGCTCGCCGCCAGCGCGCAAGCGCAGACCCGGCAGGTAGGTGTGGGAAAGGAAGCCGTCGACGCCGCCGCGCGCGTGGTAGCCGACCTGGAACATCGCGTCGACGCCATGCTCCCGGAGGTCGTACACGTTCCACGTCTCGAGGCGCGCGCCGGGCGGCAGCGACTCCGGCGACACGTTCACGGTGTTCCCGCCGTGATTGTCGAGAACCACGAGCTCTGATGCGCCGCCCGCGAGGAGCCCTTCGCACGCGGCCGCGACGTCGGCCTCGAGCCGTGGCTTCCCGGTCTGCCAGTACTCCGGCATACACCCGAAGATCTCGCGCACGCTGCGGAGCTGCGACGCGCCCTCCATGTCCACGCTCACGGCAACGAGCATCCGGCGCATCCTAGAGTCGGGGCGTGTGGATCAGAAACCGGGCTCCGGGACATTTCCCC
Organism: uncultured Actinomycetes bacterium; assembly: GCA_963811635.1. Taxonomy (GTDB): domain Bacteria; phylum Actinomycetota; class Thermoleophilia; order Gaiellales; family Gaiellaceae; genus JAIBJN01. The sequence continues at coordinate 61,474 of CAWESB010000006.1, read as the reverse complement.
TCGCCACTCATGGAGCAGTTCCCACTGCCTCAGAACCAACCCCCCGGGGTCGGCGTGAACTGCCGAGAGAAAAAGCGCTGCTCGGAGGCGTTCGGGCCCGATGGCGAGCGACTTCGCGACCGTTTCGCCGCCGCATACCGGACGGCTGATCGGCCGGGATCGCGCTATCCTCGGGAGGCGATGGCGCGCCTGTTAGTCGCCGCCTTCTACGTCGCCCTCGGTGTCACGCTTGGGGCGCTCTACACGTGGGACTGGGTGATCGTGATCGCCTTCGGAGTGGTCGTCCCCTGGCTCGCGATCACGTACGGGCTGGCCCGCGGCGGGGAGTTCATCACCGAGCTGAGCCGTCGCCGGTGGGAGCCGGGCGGACGGTACTTCTAGGTCGCGAGTAGGCGTTCCCGGATTTCTGGACACGGCCTTCGGCCGAATTTTCTTCGCGGCCTTCGTCCCCTCCGGGGATTTGGGCGACGGGCGGAAGGGGGAACCCCCACGAACGCGATACTTCGCCGGGAGGGGCTTGATCATGTGCGTCAAATGTCAGGGAACGTATGTTCGTCTAGGGTTGCCACCGCGAGCGCGTCATGCGTCCCGACTCTTCCGGCCACGGTCCGGCTCCGACGCGCCGGGAGCGCCCGTTTCGAGGGCAGTAGACATTCCACGCGTACCTCGCGTCGTACGGCGCGCGTACGTAAGGCCCGAAAAGCGCCGACTAACACGGACACGGACGCTCGGCAGAGGAGCGTCCGTGTCCCTCAATCCCTGGGTTCAAGGGGATTCCGCTCTACCAGCGGCGGGGGTGGGATTCGAACCCACGAAACGGCTCAGCACCGTCTAGCGGTTTTCAAGACCGCCCCTTTCGACCGCTCGGGCACCCCGCCCGCCGCGAGTGTAGCCCGCTAGTCGCCGGGCTCGATGCGGGCCGGTGCACCGAACTCGACCAGCACGTCGGGCACCGCGACCGCGCCGCCCTCGTCCTGGAAGTTCTCGAGGACGGCGATCAGCGCTCTCGCCGTCACGGCCGTCCCGTTGAGAGTGTGCACGAACTGGAGCCCGTCGTCCGCACGGAAGCGGATGTCGAGGCGTCGCGACTGGTAGTCGGTCGTGTTCGAGGTCGACGTGATCTCGCGGTAGCGGGCCTGGCCCGGGAACCACGCTTCGATGTCGTACTTCTTCGAGGCCGACGCCCCCAGGTCGCCGGCGGCGATGTTGACCACGCGGTAGGGGAGGCCGAGTTCGGCGACGAGCGCCTCCTCGGTCGCGAGCAGACGCTCGTGCTCCTCGGGGGAGTCCTCGGGACGGGTGAAGACGAACATCTCCACCTTGTCGAACTGGTGGACGCGGAACATCCCGCGCGTGTCCTTGCCGGCCGCGCCCGCCTCGCGGCGGAAGCACGTCGAGTAGCCGGCGTAGCGGAGCGGGAGCGCGTCGGCGTCCAGCACCTCGCCGCCGTGCATGGCGGCGAGGGCCACCTCGGACGTGCCCGTGAGATAGAGCTCGTCGCGCTCGACCCGGTAGAGGTTGACCTCGTCCGTCGGGAGGAAGCCGGTGCCGTACATCGCCTCCTCACGCACGAGCACGGGCGGTAGCACGGGGGTCAGACCCTGGCTCCAGAGGCGCTCCAGGGCGAAGCGGTAGAGGGCAAGCTCCAGGCGCGCGGCGGCGCCGACGCGGTAGACGAACCGCGAGCCCGAGACCTTCGCGCCCCGCTCGGTGTCGATGCGCGCCAGCTCCAGGTGATCGCGCGGCTCGAACGAGAACGACGGCGGCTCGCCGACCCGCCGCAGCTCGACGGCGTCCTCGTCGGTGAAGCCGTCTGGAGCGCTCGGGTCAGGAGGCGAGGGGACGCGGTCGAGCAGCTCGGCGCGGCGCTGCTCGGCGGCGGCGAGCTGCTCCTCGACCTGCTGGAGCTCGGCCTTGACGCCCTTGAGCTCCTCGATCTGCTCGGGGGTGGGCTTCCCCTTGAGCTTCGTCCTCGCTCGGAGCTCGTCCGCCTGGGGGACGAACGCGAGCCAGGCGCGGTCGGCCTCCATCAGGGCGTCGAACTCCTCGGCCGCGCCCTTGCGGGCCAACGCCTCGCGGTACGCGTCCGGCTCCGCCCTCGCCGCGCGGATGTCGATCATGCGCGTGAGTCTAGAAGCGCTTCCATCACCTGGGCCACGCCCTCGACCTCGGCCGAGGGGCAGACCCAGTCGGCAACCTCGAGGACGCGGCCGTGGGCGTTCGCGACGGCAACGCCGAAGCCGGCCCAGTCGAGCAGCTCGACGTCATTCTCGCCGTCGCCGAACGCGACCGTGCGCTCCGGCGCGAAGCCGAGTTGCTCGGCGACGAAGGCGAGGCCAGACGCCTTCGTCACCTCAGGGCTCGCGAACTCGAGGAAGTAGGGCAGCGACTTCGAGATGTAGAGGCGCCCCGCGAAGCGCTCCTTCATCCGCGCCTCGAGGCCGTCGAGCATGTCGGGGTCCCCGATGGTGACGAGCTTCGTCGGCGGCTCCGAGAGCCACGCGGCGAGGTTCCCGACCGCATGGATCGGGAGGTGCTGGAAGCCCGCGTAACGCTCGGCCTCCGGGTTGACCTCGGCCACGTAGAGCTCGTCGTCCACGTAGCAGTTCACGTGGAAGCCCTCTTCCTCGAGGACGGCTACGGTTTCGCGCGCGAGCTCCAGGGGGATGGGTTGGTGCCGTAGGAACTCACCGGTGGCCGGGTCGGCCACGACGGCCCCCTGGTAGCAGACGACCGGGTCGTCGATCCCGGCGGCCTCCAGGTAGGGGCGCACCGAGCGGAACATCCGGCCCGTCGCGATGACGACCTTGATCCCGTGCGCCCGGGCTCGCCCGATCGCGGCGAGCGTTCGTGGCCGGAGCGTGCCGTCCTCCCAGATCAGCGTGCGGTCGAGGTCGCACGCGAAGACGTCGACCTCGCGGGGGAACTCGGGCGGAAGGAGGCTCAGCTGCGCGCGGAGGTGACGTAGGCGGCCACGTCTGCGATCTGCTGCTCGCTGAGCTGACCGCTGAAGGGCGGCATTCCGCCTCCGCCGTTCGTGACCTGCTGGACGGCGCCGTCGAAGTCGATGCTCGACTGGTCGAGATCAGGGCCGACCGTGCCCGACGAGCCCGCGTCGGCGAACGTGTGGCAGCTGCCGCAGCCGGCCGAGGCGTAGACGTCCTTGCCGGCGGCCGCGTCTCCCTCGCCGCCGCCGCCACCACCGCCGGTGTCGGTCGCCTCTGTCGGGACGTCGCCGACTACGGTCTCGGGCGTAGGCGAGGCGTCCTCCGAGCCGCCGCAGCCGACTGCCCCGACGACCAGAGCGGCGAGGAGGAGGGCGAACGCGACGACGCGGGCCATGACGCGCGAAGCATACCGGCCGTCAAGGCGACGTATCCCGTCAAGCCGACGAGTAGCACGTCGGTCGGCGAGTCGTTGACGACCATCGAGACGGCGATCGCCCCCGCGAAGGCGAGGGGCGCCGCGAGCTCGTCGAGCGGGAGCGGACGACGCAGGGTGGCGACGACGAGCGCGGCGAACGCCGCGATCAGGGCGAGGACGGCCAGGCCGACCCACCAGGACGAGGTCGCGCGGTCCCAGGAGAGCTCGACGCGCTCGACCAGGTCGCCGCCGAGCCCGACCGGGCCGTCGTCGAGCGCGTTCGTCACGTGGCTCGACCCGCCCGTCGCGGCGTCGAGGCCGATCAGGCCGAGTGCGAGCGCGAGCGAGGCGCCGACCGCGATCGCGAGCGCGCGCCGGCCGCCGCCCGCGAGCAGCACCGCCAGGACGGCAAAGCCGGCGGCAAGCACGATCGCCCCGCCCCCGTCGGCCCCGAAGCGGTTGCCGGCGATGGTCGCAAACGCGAGCAGCGCAGTGCCGGCGAAGGCCGCCCAGCCGAGGCGCGCGAAGAGGAATGCCGCTCCGGCCAGCGCCGGGACGAGCAGCATTGTCTCCAGGAGGTTCGAGAGCCCGAAGTAGCGCGAGTTCTGGGTCGGCCCGAACGGGGAGAGGGCGACGGTCGACCCGTCGATCCCGAACGCGACGAGGTAGGCGGCGAGCACCGCGACGAGGAGCCCGCCGAGCGCCGCGGGCGAACGGAGGAGCCCGGCGAGGAGCGGGCCGCCGACGCCGACCGCCAGGCCGAGGACGACGAGCACGGCCCAGAAGCCGGAGACGCCCGCGATGCCGAGGACGAGGTTGGCGACGAGCGCGGCGGCGAAGGCGGGCACCGCTGCCGCCGGGACGAACACGGCCAGGGCGATGACCAGCGCGCACACCAGGATCGTCGCGGGCAGCCTGACGCCGTTGTTCTCGTCAATGCGGTCGTCGAGCTCGAGCAGGCGCGAGGCCGCGTCGTCCGCCGGCTCCGAGCCGAGGGCGTCGTCCCGGCCGAGGGCAGTGGGCGCCACGTCGACGATGGAGACGAGCCCGGGGATGCGCGTCGAATCCGAGGTCAGGAGCCCCTCATAGCCAGGGCCGACGACGAGGATCGGGTAGCGCTGGTCGTTCGGCTGCAGACCCCCGGCCGGGAGCCCGACGTAGATCCCCGGCGATTGGAAGGGGAGCTCGCGTTCGCCCAGCCGCCGGAGGTCGATCAGCGGCTCGCCCTCGGGGATCTCCCCGCGCAGCGAGTTGCGCACCTCGCCGCGCACGAGCGCGGCCTGCGCGCTAGCCCCGCTCGTCTTCGGCCCGGCTCCCGGATTGAGGAGGCCGATCGCCCCCAGGTCTTGCACGGAGGCGAGGTCATCGAGTGTGAACCCCGGTACCACGACGACGTCGAAGGTCGTAGCCTGCGCCGGGCCGGCCATGAGTGCGAGAAACGCGAATGCGAGCGCCGCCGTCCGGGCCATGCCGGGAACTGTAGGCGCGCTCGCGCGCAGCGAGGCAACTCGTGCGGCGCTGATCGCCCTCGCGGTCGGCCTCGCGCTCGTTTTCCTCGGGCCGCCGCCCGGCGACCTGCCCGCCCACCTCTACCGCACCGCCCTCGTCGAGGACGGGGTCTTCGTCTGGGACACCTTCTGGTACGCCGGGCACTACCCACTCTTCAGCTACAGCCTCCTCTACTACTTCCCGGCAGCGCTCCTCGGCAACGACCTCGTGGCGCTCGTCTCCGTCGTGGCCGCCGCCGCGCTCTTCGCCTCTCTCGCGTGGCGGGAATGGGGCGAGGCCGCGTGCTGGCCCGCGCGCGCGTTCGCCGTCGTCGCCTGTGGACCGCTCTTCACAGGGACGTACCCGTACGCGGCCGGCGTCGCTGCGGGGCTCGCGGCACTCAAGTCTCTCCAGCTCGGCCGGCGCTGGACCGCGATCGGGCTCGCCGCGCTCACGCTCGGCCTCTCGCCGCTCGCCTTCCTCTTCCTGTGTCTCACCGTGGTTGCGGTCGTCGTCGGCCGCCGTCCACGCCTCGACCGGCCTGCACTCGCGGTCGGGATCGCGCTCCTTGCGCTAGGCCTCTTCCAGGGCGCCCTGCTCCTGGTCTACCCACAGGAAGCGGAGTACCCGTTCTACCGGTTCTCCGAGCTGCTCGCGGTGCTCGTTCTAGCTGCTCTCTGCATCGTCCTCGCGCTGCGGGTGGAGGTCGGACGCGTGCTCGCAGCCGTCTTCGGGCTCTGGGCGCTGGCGGCCGTGCTGGCGTTCACGGTGCCGTCACCCATTGGAGAGAACGTCACCCGCCTGCGGGGCATCGTGCTGCCGCTCGCGCTGCTCGCGGCCTTCCTTGCGTCCTGGCGTCCGCGCTGGATGGCGGGGGTGGCCGTCGCCGGCGCCCTCGCGTTCACGCTCGTCCCGTATATCGGCGCCGCCGTCCACCGTACCGACGGCCGCTCGGCGGAAGCGTCCTTCTGGGCCCCCGCTCTCGAGCTCGTGGCCGAGGACTGGACGCCCGACTACCGCGTCGAGGTCGTCCCCACGGGCGATCACTGGGAGTCGTACTGGGTGCCGCGCGCCGGCTTCCCGCTCGCCCGCGGCTGGTACCGGCAGCTGGACATCGCCCAGAACCCGCTCTTCTACGAGTCGCCGCTGGAGCCCGACGCCTACCGGAAGTGGCTCGACTCCATGGGCGTCCGCTACGTGCTCCTCCCGGACACGCAGCTGGGGCGCATCGGGGAGGAGCGCGAGGCCGAGCTCGTGCGCTCCGGGCGCGCGGGGCTCGTCGAGGTCGGCGGCGCGGGCAACGTGACCGTGTACGAGGTGCCCGACGCGAGGCCGCTTCTGACGGGCCCCGGGGAGGCCCACATCACGTCAATGGAGCACGATCGGGTCGAGGGCGAGGTCTCGGCGCCCGGCACGTACCGCCTCGCGGTTCGCTGGACGCCGACCTGGCGTGTCGAGTCGGGCGACGTCTGCGTCGAGGAGGGGCCGGACGCGATGACGCAGATCGTCGCCTCGGCCCCCGGACCGTTCACTCTCGGCATCGGATGGCGACCGAAGTCGCCCGGTTGCCCGGGCGCCGGCCGCTAGCATTCAGGCATGGAACGCAAGGCTTTCGGACGGGACCGTGGGCTGTCGGCCCGCCTCTTCCTGACGCTCTTCCTGCTGGGCGCGCTCTACGTCGTCTTCTTCGTGGTCTTGGTGGAGTACTTCCAGCTCGGCTTCCTGCCGATGGTGCTGCTCCTGGGAGGCCTCGCCTTCGTCCAGTACTACACCTCGGACAAGATCGCGCTGGCCGCCGCCGGGGCGAAGGTCGTGACCCCGGACGAGGCGCCGGAGCTGCACGCGATGGTCGAGCGGCTCTGCGCGATGTCCGACCTGCCCAAGCCGCGGGTCGCGATCATCCCGACCGACATCCCCAACGCCTTTGCCACGGGCAGGAGCCCGAAGCACGCCGCGGTCGCGGTCACCCAGGGCCTCTGGAACCGCCTCGAGCCGCGCGAGGTCGAGGGCGTGCTCGCCCACGAGCTGTCGCACATCGGCAACCGCGACGTCGCAGTGATGACGATCGCGAGCTTCTTCTCGATGCTCGCGGCGTTCATGGTCCGCATGGGCATGTGGACGGGGATGATGGGCGGCGGCCGCAACCGCGACAGCGGCGGCGCCCCGGCCTTCCTGATCATGATCGTCGTCTCGCTCGTCACCTACGTGCTCAGCTACATGCTCATCCTCCTGATCTCCCGCTACCGCGAGTACGCCGCCGACCGCGGCGCCGCTCTCATCACCGGCGCGCCCGAGTACTTGATGAGCGCGCTGCAGAAAATCTCGAGCGACATGATGCGGATTCCCCAGCGCGACCTGCGCCAGGTCGAGGGCATGAACGCCTTCTTCATCATCCCGACGACCGTGAAGCGGTCGTTCGGCGAGGTCTTCATGTCCCACCCGCCGCTCGAGAAGCGCCTGGCCCGCCTGGCGGAGATCGCCGCCGAGATGGGTCGCCCCATCGCCGCCTAGTGCTCTCCAGGCGAGGCGGAATCACCCGAAGAGGCACTAAGTGGGGCTGACGGACGTCCTCTTCGGGCGCAAGCGCCTCAAGGGCGCCAAGCTCGACAAGCTCTTCGCCCTCTCGACGGCACAGGTGACGCTCGAGACCGAGCTGGGTCTCCGCCCGGCCGGCGTCGGCGCCGTCGTCTTCAAGCCGCTCTCGGCGGGTGAGTTCGCGCGCGCCGAGCAGGACGTCGACGAGCTCATGGGGGTCGTCAAGGAGACCTCGGGCTCGGACGTCCGGCGCCGCCTGGACTCGCTCGGCTACCAGTGGATCGTCGTCCGCGATCGCGACTTCGAGGACGTCGTCACCGGCGTCCACGTCGTCGCGAGCGAGCTCGCGGCCCGTGGGTTCGGCGAGCAGCTCCTCGCCGCCGACTTCGCTCTTCGAGGGACGCGATCGCGAGGAGCCCGTCCACCTGATCTACGGCTTCAAGCGCGGCGCGTTCTGGCCGTTCGTCCCCACCGGGACCGACCAGGAGCGCGACAACGCCGAGGAGCTGCGCCTGCGAAACGAGCTCCAGGGCGAGCTGCCCATCGAGCCCGACCTCACCCGCTGGTTGGGGCTCTTCGACGCGCCGCTCGACTAGGAGGGCATACTCCCGCACGTGCGGCGGGACGGCTCCCCCTCGACGGTCCGCGAAGCGCTCGTCGGCGGCCGGCGTGAGCTTGTGCTCTACCTGGTCGCCGCAGCCGTCTACATCGCCATCGGGGTCGCCGTGCCCGAGTTCCTCTTCTCGTGGGTCGTGGCGGCGGCATTCCTGCTGCTCGTCGTCGTGGTCCTGCCCTTCGCCATCCGTCGCCTCCGTCAGTGAGCTGGGCCGCTCACGATCTCGAGCCCTACGTCATCCAGAAGGAGCTCGGGAAGCGCGTCGCGTTCGTGCCCCTGCTCGTCGGCTCGTACGCGCCCGACCTGCTCTCCAAGTGGTTCGTGTACGGCGTCACGCTCGCCGGCGTCGAGTTGAAGGCCGACAATCCCGCCCAGTTCCACCGGGGCTGGCCGGGGTTCGGCTTCACCCACTCGCTGACGTTCGGCGTCCTTGTCGGGCTGTTGCTCTACCTCGTCTGGGGCAACAAGGTCGTCGCCTACAGCTTCGTGATCGGACAGTGGGCGCACACGCTGACGGACATCGGCGACACGGTGGGCACGATGCTCTTCTTCCCGTTCACCGACCACCTCTTCTCGCTCGGGGCCTGGGCGTATGCCGGGCAGACCGGTCGGTACACGGATGCCGGCGCGTACTTCAGCGGTCTCGGCTTCGTCTGGGACGGCGTGTTCGTCGTCTGGGGGATTCTGAGCTGGCGCGTCCTTACACGCGGCTATTTCAGGACCACGGTGATGGCGGCGGACCCGTTCTGGAACTGGGCCGGCCGCTACCTCTCGGAGTCGACGCTCGTCGCCCTCTACCGCGCTTCCTTCTTCTACGGCGTCTGCCGGTGGACGGCGTGGCTCATCTGGGCTCACGTCGTCAAGTCGTTCACCTTCGACCTCCGCTGGGGCGGCCCGCGCTGGGCTCCGCGCGTCTACTCGGACGAGCTGAACGCTGCCGCGGCACCCGCCTGCCGGTGCCCGGGTTGCTGCTCGATGAAGCCCAGGCTCGGTTTCTACGGCGCTGTGGCCGTCTGCGCCTTCGCCAAGGGGCGCTCGGGCTCGATCCGCGAGGCGCTGCGCGGCGCGCCGCGTCGAGCACGATGGCGAAGAGTGCTTAGGCCGGCGGGTCGGGGATCAGGCCGTCGTCCGAGAAGAGGCGCTTCGTCTCGTCGAGAGTGAGGTCGCTGGGCGGAATGTGCACGTCCGACGCGGTCAGGTCGTCGTCGGAGAGCCGCTCGCCCTGCGCCTGCACCAGCTGCCACATCTCGTCGAGGACACGGTCGAGCTCCGCCTCGTCGTCGGCGTCCGCTGCGGTCTGTGCCCGCTCGTCGAGCTCGTTCAGCTGCCCGAGGAGGCCGTCCTCGACGCGGAACTGACCCTCGCCCATCAGCCGGACGATCACTGCTTCTCCTCCAGCTCCTTCTGGGCGCCGCCGGCCGCGAGCTCGCCCTTGAGCTTCGCAAGCTCGTCGTCGACCTGGCTCTGCGTCGAGATCTGCGCCAGCTCGCGGTCGAGCGAGGTCTCGCCGGTCGTGAAGTCCTCGAGGGCGCCCGACTCGACGAGCTCGTCGACCGCGGCCGCGCGGGCCTGCATGTCCTCGGTCTTGTCCTGGGCGCGCTGGATGGCGAGGCCGGTGTCGGCCATCTCCTCGCCGATCCCCGTCGCCGCCTCGCTGATGCGCACCTGCGCCTCGGCCGCGGAGTACTGAGCCTTGATGACCTCCTTCTGGCTCCGGAAGGCCTCGACCTTGGCCGAGAGGCGTTTCTCGTTCGCCAGGAGCTTCTCCTGCTGGGCCTCGAGCCCGGCGATCTGCTGGTCGAGCCCCTGCAGCTGCTGCTGAGCCACGGCCTTGCGCTCGAGCGCCGCGCGGGCCAGGTCCTCGCGGTCGGCGGCCAGGGCCTTGCGCGCCTGGTCGTCGAGCTTCGGCAGCTCCTGCTCGAGCTTGCCGGTCTGCAATTCGAGCCGCTTCTTCGCCGTGACGACGTCGGCGACGCCGCGCTTGACGTTCTGCAGCATCTCGAGCTGCTTCTCGTACGAGTAGTCGAGCGTCACCGAGGGGTCCTCGGCCCGGTCGAGCAGCTTCGAGATCCATGCCTTGACGACGTTCGAGGTTCGGCTCATGAGGCCGGCCATTGGCTCATCACTCTCCCTGGAAGGTTCCGCTGGCATGCTACCCCCCTCATGATCGTCGAGCGGAGCATGGATCCTCGCTGGCTCTCGAACGCCTATCTCGTCGCCGATCGGGCCGGGGGCACCGCCGTGTTCGTCGACTCGGGGGCCCCGATCGAGCCGCTGCTTGCCGCCGTCGACCGGCTCGAAGTTCACCCGACGCACCTGCTCACGACGCACGCGCACGAGGACCACATCGCCAACCTCGAGCTGCTCGAGGACCGCTACGGCCTGCGCCTCTTCGCCTCGCCGGAGGAGGAGATCGACGGCGCCGAACCGCTCGGCCACGGCGAGGTGGTCGAGACGGGGGACCTGCGCGTCGAGGCGCTGCGAACTCCCGGCCACACGCGCGGGATGCTCTCCTTCGTCGTCGACACGGAGGCCGTGTTCACGGGGGACACGCTCTTCACGGGCTCCGTGGGCGGGACGCAGGACGGCTTTGACGACCTGCGCCGTTCGGTGATGGACGTCCTCATGGGCCTTCCGCACGAGCTGACCGTCTATCCCGGGCACAGCGAGGAGACGACGATCGGCCGCGAGTGGGACGAGAACCCGTTCATCAGGGTCTGGCGCGGGCTCGAGCCCGAAGGCTCGGAGCGCTGCCATCTCGGCGGCTCTCAGGGGACGCTCATCGCCTGGAGCAACGACTACGACGGCGGCGGCAAGGCCTGGGTGCGACTGAGCGACGGCCGCGACGTCATCGTCGGCGGCTCCCGCGTCGAGCGTCGCTAGCGCGCCAGTACGCTTGCCCCATGGTCCAGATCGCGTCCGACGAGATCGAGAGCTACGTCGAGGCGAACTCGACGCCGCCGCCGGAGCTCCTGCGGCGGCTCGCCGAGGAGACCCGCGCGGAGCTGCGCTCGCCGCAGATGCTGACGGGCACGGTCGAGGGCCGGCTGCTCGAGTTCCTCGTCTTCGCGCTTCGGCCGCAGCGGGTGCTCGAGCTCGGAACGTACAGCGGCTACTCCAGCATCTCCATGGCTGCTGCGCTGCCGCCGGGCGGCCACATCGACACGTGCGAGGTGGACGAGACGCACGCGGCCGTCGCGCGCCGCTACCAGGAGGAGGCCGGCGTCGCCGACCGCATCACCATCCACCTCGGCCCGGCGCTCGAGACGATCGAGCGGCTCGACGGCGAGTACGACCTCGTCTTCATCGACGCCGACAAGCTCACGTACCCCGCGTACTACGAGGCGCTCGTTCCTCGCCTCTCGGCGAACGGGATCATGGTGCTCGACAACACGCTCTGGTCCGGCCGCGTCGCCGAGCCTCCCGACACGCCGGAGACGGAGATGTTCGTCGAGCTCAACGCCCGCATCGCCGCCGACCCCCGCGTCGTCGCGGTCATGCTCACGGTGCGCGACGGCATCACGCTCGTCCGCCGCTCCGGTTGACTCGCTGACAGCGGGGGAGTACCGTCGGCCGGTCCCGGGACTCTGTGACTTTTGTCGCAAGGAGGAGGCGCTCCGGTGCGAGCGGAAGGATGGCGCAAAGTGGCGTCCGCCACGTGGCGGGGCCCGCTCGACCCGCAGATCTACGGAGACCTCGAGCTCGACGCGGCTGAGCTGCTCGCCTTCATCGAGGACGCCCGGGCTGCGACCGGCGTCCACGTCACGGTCACGCACCTCGTCGGCCGCGCTGTCGGGCACGCCCTGGGAGAGAACCCCGACCTCAACGTCCGCAAGCGCGGCGGCCGCTTCGAGCCGCGGGAGACCGTGGCCGTCTTCTTCGTGGTTGCCGTGGACGGCGGCAAGGATCTCTCCGGCGTCAAGGTGAAGGACGCGGATCGAAAGTCGGCTGTCGAGATCGCCCAGGAGCTCGCCGAGCGGGCGGCGCGGATCCGGAGCGCCGAGGACGCCGACTTCGGGCGGTCGAAGAAGGTCCTCGCCAGGACACCGACCCCCGTCCTGCGACCCGCACTGAAGCTGGTCACGTGGCTGACATCCGACGTCGGCCTCGACCTGCGCCGCTTCGGCCTCCGCAGCCAGCCCTTCGGCAGCGCGCTCGTCACCTCCGTCGGCATGCTCGGCGTGCAGCACGCGTACGCCCCGCTCTCGCCCTTCTACCGCGTGCCGTTCCTGGCGCTCGTGTCGGAGGTGGCGGAGAAGCCTGTCGTTCGGGACGGAGAGATCGTCGCCCGGCCGATGCTGACCGTCTCAGTGACCATGGACCACCGCTATCTCGACGGCGCCCACGCGGCGAAGCTCGCGCGCAGCGCGCGCGCGTATCTCGACGATCCGCGGGCCCACGAGCCGCCCCTTCCCCGGTTGCCGCTGGAAGCGGCGAGCGACACGTGAGTACCACCGCGGCCGACCGTCCCTGGCTGCGCTTCTACGGCGACGTCCCGGCGTCGCTCTCCTACCCCGAGATCACGCTGTACGAGGCACTGGCCGTCTCCGCGCGGCGTACGCCGGAGTCGATCGCCTACGACTTCCTGGGCGTCACCGCCACCTACGGCGACCTGCTCGCGTCCGTCGACCGCTGTGCGAACGCGCTCGCGGCCCTCGGGCTCGGCCCGCGCGACCGGATCACGATCTCGATGCCGACCTCGCCGCAGGGCGTGATCCCGTTCTATGCGGCCGCGAAGCTCGGTGCCGTCGCCTCGATGATCCATCCGCTCTCGGCTCCCGGGGAGATTGCGGGCTACCTGAACCGCAGCGGCTCGCGTATCGCGGTGACCCTCGACGCGTTCTACAAGAGCTTCGCGGCGATCGAGGAGCCGACGCCGCTCGAGACGCTCATCCTCGCGCGCATATCCGACGACCTGCCGTTCCACAAGCGACTCGGCTTCTGGGCGACGCGAGGACGCAAGATCCCCAAGGTGCCGCCCGACCCGCGCGTCAGGTGGTGGTCGGAGCTCATGGCCGGGGAGCATCCGCCCGTTCCGGCCGCCGCGACAGACACGCACGAGCCGGCGGCGATCCTCTACTCGGGCGGAACGACCGGGACGCCGAAGGGCATCGTGCTCTCGCACTCGAACTTCGTCAGCGAGGGCCTGCAGGTCCGGGCGTGGATCGGCCTGGGCCCGGACGACACGATTCTCGCCGCGCTGCCGATCTTCCACGGGTTCGGCCTCGCGGCGCTCGTCAACGCGGGGCTCCTGAGCGGCTGCCGGCTCGTCCTCGTGCCCGTCTTCAGCCCGGAGACGACCGCCGACCTGATCCGCAAGAAGCGGCCCACGCTGATCGCCGGCGTGCCGACGCTGTACGAGGCACTCATCCGCCACCCCGCCCTGCAGGACGCCGATCTCTCCTCGCTGCGGGCGGCGTTCTCCGGCGCGGACTCCCTGCCGGAGCCCGTCCGGCTCGGGTTCGAGAAGCTCGTCGCCGAGCGCGGGGGGCACGTGCGGCTGCTCGAGGGCTACGGGCTGACCGAGACCGTCACGGGGATCATGGGAATGCCCCTGGCCGAGTCGCGGCCGGGCAGCATCGGCGTGCCGCTCCCCGACACCTCGGTCGCGATTTGCGCGCTGGGCGGGACGGAGGAGCTGCCGACGGGAGAGGAAGGGGAGATCTGCGTGGCGGGCCCGGCCGTCATGCTCGGCTACCTCGACGATCCCGAGGCGACGGCAGCCGCGCTCAGGGTGCACGGCGACGGCCGCACCTGGCTGCACACGGGCGACATCGGCCGCATGGACGAGGACGGGTTCTTCTTCTTCACCTCGCGCCTCAAGCGGATGATCAAGTCGTCCGGTTTCAATGTCTTTCCGTCGCAGGTCGAGACGGCGCTCCACGAGCACCCCGAGGTCGCCGAGGTCTGCGTGATCGGCGTGCCCGACGCGGCCCAGGGCGAGCGGGTCGTCGCGGTCGTCGTCCCCGCCGATCCGGGCCGGGCCGGGGACGCGCTGGCAGCCGAGCTGATCGGGCATTGCCGAACGCGCCTGATCAAGTGGTCGTGCCCGCGCGAGGTCGAGTTCCGAAGCGAGCTGCCGAAGACCCGGGTCGGGAAGATCGACTTCACGACCCTCGCGCGCGAGGCCGCCGAGCGGCGCCCCGTTTCCTAGGGCAGGACTGCGGCCTTCAGCAGGTCGGCCGGCGGGTCGGCGAAGAGCCCGGCCACCTGCTCCAGCGTGACCTGGTGGGTGACCAGGCGCTCCCACGTGTAGGCGCCGCTCGCGAGGAAGGCGAGCGCCGCGCGGACGTGGCGCGGCGTGTGGTGGAACGAGCCTCGCAGGGTCAGCTCCTCGTAGTGGAGCCGGAACGTGTCGACGCCCAGCTCGCGGCCGCCGAAGAAGACGGCCGTCCCGCCGGGACGGACTAGGTCGACGGCGTCCTGCCAGGCCTCGGGCGTCCCGACCGCCTCGATCACGATGTCGGCCCCGCGGCCGTCGCCGGGCACGGCGCCGAACTCGCGCGCGAGCTCGCGCCGCCCGGGGCGGCCTCCGACCGAGACGACGTGCGCGCCCGCGTCCTTCGCGGCGGCGCAGACCATCAGGCCGATCGGTCCGGGCCCCAGGACGGCGACCGTCTCACCCCCCTTGATCCCGGCCCGCTCGACTCCGCGCAGGCAGCATGCGAGCGGTTCGACCATGGCCGCGACCTCGGGCGCGAGGCCGGACGGGGCGGGCAGGAGGTTCCGCTCGGCGATCCGCCTCGGCACGAGCAGGTACTCGGCGTAGGCGCCGTTCAGGAACGGCTGGAGGTTCTCGCAGAGCGTCTCCTCGCCGCGCCGGCACGCGGCGCACTCGCCGCAGGGCGCCGAGTTGGCGGCCACGACGCGCCGGCCGGTGGCGACGTCGATCCCGCAGAACTCGTGGCCGAAGGGGCTCGGGAGCTCGGCGAGGAGGAGTGGATGGCCGCGGCGGAACGCCTTCGCGTCGGTCCCGTCGGTGAGCGCGACCTCGACCTGGACGAGCACGTCGCCGGGGCCGGGCTCCGGACGGGGGACCTCCTCGACCCTCAGGTCGCCGGAACCGTGGAAGCGGAGCGCCCTCACCGGACGTAGCTTGCCGAATGCGCGTGCTCGGAGCTCAGTTCCAGAGGACGAAGCCCACCGCTGCCCCGACGAGGGCTACGGCGAGGATCTCGCAAGCCATCGCGGCGACGAGCGCCCGGCCCTTGAGGTCGTTGTTACTCCTCGCCGATGCGAGCGTCTTGAGGCGGGTGAGTGCCACCATCTCCGAGGCGACGGCCTCGCTGTCCTCCCAGCGCTCCTGGACGGCCTTGCGGAGCGCGTCGACGGTCACGCCCTCGTACGAACGGGGGAGGTTCGTCACGATCGCGAGGAGCGCGGCGAGGACGAAGAAGACGAGCGCGGCCACGAGGAGCGCGGCCGACGAGTCCGGGATGGCGAAGGTGCTCGCCCGCCGGACGGTAAGGGCAGTCAGCCCGAAGAGCAGCGTCACGAGCGCCCCGGAGGTCGTGATGACGGCCAGGCCCCGCTGCTCGAGCGAGACCTTGCGGGCCTCCTGCGCCTCCTGCTGCTCTTTGATGTAGTCGGCGTAGATCGCGCGCCCGCGGGGGTCGGTGTCCTCGGGCACGATCCGCCGCCTAGAGGAGGGTGACGAGGAGGTAGACGGCGAGCCCGACGACCACGACTGCCAGCGCGAGGAGCCAGATGCCGCGTCGCGAGCGGGCCGGAGCGTACGGAGCGTTCCCGGTGTTCTGCACCTCGTCGACTGGAGAAGGGGCGGTCGGCGCCGGCGCGGGGTAGTCGTGCCGAAGCTCCGAGCTCGTCTCGAAGCCGCCCTGCGCGTCCTCGGGTCTGCGCTCCAGTGTCATCCGGCCAACACGAGCGGGAGTGTCCTCCTCGCTCGGGGAGATTTCAAGCCGCCGTCTAGGGCGTGAAGACGACCTTTACGGCCTCGTGGCTCCAGTACAGGTCGAGCCCCTCGGCGAAGCGCTCGAGCGGCAGCGTCACGGTGGGGATCGCCTCGAGTTCTGGCAGCAGCGTCACGGCCTCGCGCATGGCCGCCGGGGTGGCCGAGCAGGAGCCGACGAGGCTGAGCTCGCGCCGGAGGATCCGCTCGAAATCGAGCGGCGGCGCGTCGGTGAGCCAGGAGAAGAGGATGAGCGTGCCGCCAGGCTCCAGCGCGTCCAGCGTGGCCTCGAGACCGGCGTGCGCGCAGAGGACGGCGGCGTCCACGGGCCCATCGGCCGGCTCGGCGCCGTAGCCGAGGGCGAGCTCGAGCCGGTGCTGGAGCGGGTCGGCGGCGAGCACGTCGTCGCCGCGGCGGACGAGCGCCTGGACGAAAAGAAGCCCGGCGAAGCCGCAGCCGACCACGAGGACGCGTCCGCGCGGGACGCGCTCGACCGCGCGCAGGA
This sequence comes from uncultured Actinomycetes bacterium, assembly GCA_963811635.1. Lineage (GTDB taxonomy): Bacteria > Actinomycetota > Thermoleophilia > Gaiellales > Gaiellaceae > JAIBJN01. Next base: position 45,058 of record CAWESB010000006.1, on the reverse strand, counting down.
CGCAGGCGAGCGGCTCGGCGAAGGTGCCGGTCGGCGTCGTCGACCCCGTCGGGCAGGGCGACCGTCTCGGCCGCGAGCGCCCGCTCGGCGAAGCCGCCTGGGACGATGGTCGGCTCCGGGAAGCGCTCGCAGGTCGTCTCGTGCCCGGCGCGGCAGCGCTCGCACTCCCCGCAGGGCAGGTGGTGGACGAGCACGACCCGCCGTCCGTCCGCGTCCTCGGCAACGACCTCGTGGCCGAGCACGGTGCCAGGCGCGGCGCGGCCGAGCTTCTGCACGTCGGTGCCGCAGAGCCCGCACGCCCGGATGGCGACGAGCGCCCCCGCGCCCTCCGGCTCGGGGACCTCGGCGAGCGCCGGTTGCCCGGCGCCGTCCAGGACGACGGCGCGCATGACGGGAATCGTAAGTAACGCCGGCCGTCCCGACGGTGTACGTCTCGATGTGAGAACAGCGGCCCTGATCCTGGTCGTCGCGATCGGCCTCTCAGCCTGCGGCGGCGGTGGGAGCGAGCCGGCGGCCGAGACGGTCTCGCCCCCGGCCGAGCCGGAGCCCGTCGCCTCCCCGCTCCCCGGCGGCAGCGCGTCCACGATCTGCTCGGGTGAGACGATGCCGATCCCGCAGTACGCGCTGACCGTGGCGTTCGACTCGCTCTGGGTCGCCTGCCGGACGGAGGGCGCGGTGCTGCGGGTCGAGGCCGAGACGGGCGAGGTCGTCGCCCGCATACCGGCCGAGGGCGCGGTCTCGCTGGCGGCGGACGACACGTCGGTCTGGGCGGTCTTCCGCGAGCTGGGCGAGCTCTACCGGATCGACCCGGAGACGAACGAGGTAGCCGACTCGGTCTCGCTCTTCCACGATACGCCGTACATCTGGGCCGAGGCAGGCGTTGTCTGGCTCGGCTACGGCGACGGCACCGAGATCGGGCGACTCGATCCGGAGACGATGAAGGTGGTGGCGCGGGTCCCCGTCGGCGACGGGACGTCCGACATCGTCGCCGACGGCGACTCGCTGCTCGTCGTCTGCCACCGCGACCACACACTCTGGCGGGTCGACCCGGCGACGAATACGGCGGAGAAGCTATCCGACCTCCCGGGCGACACGCCCGAGCGCCTGACCCTCGCCGCCGGTTCGCTCTGGGCGACGGGGCGCGGCACCGACCTCCTCCGCATCGACCCGGCGACGGGGGAGACGCTGGAGGCGATCGAGACCGGCGTCGGCGGCATCGAGCTCGCCACGATCGACGGCACGATCTGGGTTGCGGTCGCGGAGCCGGAGGCCGACCGCCAGGGCCTGCCCGAGCTCGAGCGCCTCGTCCCGATCGACGCCGAGAGCGGCGAACTCGGCGACGCGGTGCTTCCGACCGAGCCGGTGAGCGTCACCGGCATGGCCAACGACGGGACGGCGCTCTGGATTGCCGACGTGGTCGGCGGCACGCTCACCCGCGCCGGCTGAGAACCTCGCAGGCCGCCGCTACACTTTGAGCCGCGCGGGGCTATAGCTCAGTTGGGAGAGCGCCTGGATCGCACCCAGGAGGTCGCCGGTTCGAGCCCGGCTAGCTCCATCAGGATTCATGCGGGTTCGGAGCACACGAGCCCGCTTACCCAAGGCTGTGTGGCGAGCGGTGTGGTCAGTCTTTTCGGGCCTGACTGGCGTCGCATCGATAGCCGCGTCAGGATGGTGAGTTGTGGCTGTAACGCCACTAACCGAGATGCTGGGTGTCTACCGTCGCCTGCACGAGTCGGGACAGCACGGCTTGCAGGCGAACGCGAAGCTTGCCGAGGATCTCGCCTCGAACACGGAGGACCTGGGATCGCGCTTCCTGCTCAGCGTCGCGCAGTTCGCGCGCTACGCAAACCCGCTTCTGTCCGTCTCAAGAAGCGGACCTCGATATTGTCCATTGAGAAGGGAGACGGATCATGTGTCGTTGGCTTGCGTATTCCGGAAAGCCGGTCCTGATGGACAAGGTCCTCTATGGGCCGCAGCACTCACTGATCGAGCAGAGCCTCGAGTCGCGCATGGGCGCGGAGCCGACGAACGGGGACGGCTTCGGGATCGGCTGGTACAGCCGGTACGGGCCGGGCACCTTCAAGAGCATGGAACCGGCCTGGAACGACCGCAACCTGCGCCAACTCGCCGGCCACGTCGAGTCGCACCTCTTCGTCGCCCACGTCCGTGCGACGACGGGAACGCCGGTGCAGCAGACGAACTGCCACCCGTTCGGCCACGGCAAGTGGCTGTGGGCGCACAACGGCGTGGTGTCGGATTGGCTGCAGGTGAAGCGCGACCTCGTGCTCGCGGTCGATCCTGAGCTCTATCCGTTCATCGAGGGCACGACCGACTCGGAGGTGCTCTTCTTCCTCGCGTTGACGCTTGGTCTCGACGAGGATCCGCCCGCCGCGGTCGCCCGCACGCTCGGGCTGGTCGAGGAAGTCGGTCACCAGCACGACGTCGAGTTCCCGTTCCAGGGGACGATCGTGACGACGAACGGCGAGCGGCTGTGGGCGTTTCGCTATTCGAGCGAGGGAAGGTCGCGCTCGCTCTTCTACTCGAGCACGTACGAGACGCTCAAGGGGCTCTACCCCGACGACCAGCGCCTCGCCCTCTTCGACGAGGAGACGCGGCTGGTCGTTTCCGAGCCACTCGGCGATCTGCCTGGCGTCTGGAACGAAGTGCCTGAGGCGAGCTACGGGATCGTCCAACCCGGTCAGGACGAGCTGCACCCGTTCCAACCGGTGGTACCCGCGCACGTCGCATAGTCGGACCGCGACCGTGAACGACATGCTGCTCTCGCACGAGGCGCCACGCCCACGCAGGTGTGGGGTTCATGGGCGCCCACCAGCTGTTGGCTTCGTGGAGAACGCGCCGCAGACTGTTGGGGAAGGTGCTGGGGGAGGAGCACCGGAGGTCCGAGAAGCGCTCAACGAAGCCAAAGTTCGGCCATGCAGGCGCAGGAATCGCACCCGGGAGGTCGCCGGTTCGAGCCCGGCTAGCTCCATCGCAGCGAAAGCCCGCAAGCATGCGGGTTTTCCGCCTCAGGGGCGCCACAAGCGCACCGGGCCCGACACCAATTGACGCGCGAACGTCAGCGGCTGCCCACCTCGGCGGCCTTGCCGCTCGCGAGCGAGGGGCGCCCGTTGAGCCGCTCGCGGGCACGTTCGGCCATAGCCCCGGGCGAGGTGGCCGATTCGGCTAGGACTCCGCTAGGGCGTTAGCTGCCACTCGCCGGTCTGATCCTCGACGGTCTGGAGCGGACGGCCTACCGCTAGGCCGGCGAATGGCGCCCGCGGCCCGGCAGCCGTAACCGGCGGCCCCGCCCGCCGTCGCCGATCACCGAGACGACGGTCTGCGCGAGGTGCGGGCAGCCGGTCGAGGGGAACGCATCCCGCCGGTGCCGGTGGAGAACGAGGAACAGGTCCCCGGGCGGCGCGTCCCGGTAGAGACGGTCGAGGCGCAGGCGGTCGATCGCGTCGAGCGTCGGCGAGTAGATCGCGTCGTACCAGTCCGCGGCGATCTCCGCGTTCTCAATCACGCGTCCGCGTCCCCGCATCATGTGGTAGCCGTGCACCTGGATGTTCTCCAGCAGCTCGAGGTAGTGCGCGGGTCGGCTTACCGAGACGCGCACGCCGGGGCGCGCCTCGGCAAGCCCACTGTCCTCGAGGAAAATCCGCTCGAGCTCCCGGAGCACGACCTCGAGCATGTCCGCCCCGCCCGGGAGAGGGACGCGCGCGATGAGCTCGGTCACGTCGGCGTCGATCATCTCTGCGCCTCCGCGCCGCGCGAGGGCGACGCGGTGGTGACCGTCGATCACGAAGTACGCCTCACCGAGCTTGACCGCGACGATCGGTGGGAAGGCGCCGTCGGCGAACGCGCCCTCGAGCGAGCGCAGCCGGTCGCGGCTGAAAGCGTGAAGCGGGCGGAAGTCGCGAGTAAACGAGCTGGCGCGGCCGTCGGTGCCGACGAGCGCGTCGAGCGGGACCTCGCGGACGCCCACGTACCGGCGCCCGAACGGCTTCAGTCGCCGCTCCACCTCGTCGAGCTCGAGCAGGCGGCCGCGGCGGCGGGCCCTCAGTCCCTTCATCTCGAGGCCAATCGTACAACCGGCGTGCGTCGGGACACGATCAGGTGTACACGCTAAGTGCGGCAGTCCTCTACAGCTCGTCCGGATCGAGCATCGCCGTCCAAAATCGGATCGTCCGCTCCGGCAGCTCGGCCGATCCGCTGTCGCGGTGAAACTCCTGCCGGAGGTAATCGGCCAGGTCGTTGCCGTAGATGATGATGTCGGTCTGCCAGACCGAGAACACAGGGTTTCCAGCGTCGAGCGGCTCGTTCGGGATCCCACGATGGCTGTAGATCGGAATCAGGGCCGGCGCTTCGGCCAAGCGTTCTGCGACTATCTGGCGCGATTCGGCGGGGCTGTCCGGGCGGGCGGGCCACGCACGGGGCCAGAAGACGTTGTCGAGCACGTCGAAATGGATCCCGTCAACGAGCTGGGCACGCCACTCATCCATGGCGTCCCGCGGTCGGTTGCGCCAATCAGGGAACTCTGGCCCAGTGGGCAGGGTGGCCGTCAGCAGTTCGCAAAGGTCCGGCGGAAAGGCGGCTCCGGCCTCCTCTTGCGCAGTCGCCAACTCGGAGTCTGAGAGTCCCGGACCGCGGCTTTCCTTTGGCACCAGATCGCTGAGTCGCACTGACGTGGCATCGTGCCATGCGTCGTCCGCGTAGATGCCATGATCTCGACGAAGCGGCAGGTGGCGTTCACGAGCCGCATCCGCTCGACCCGATTGCGGACGCGGCCGAGACCCAGCGCCGGCCCGGTCTACGCGCGCGCGTATCTGACGTGCGTGACTCCGGGCGCCTCGATCGCCTCGACTTGCTCGAGCTTGGGCTTGGGGTCGCCCAGGTTGTCGAACAGCCGTGCACCGCTTCCGAGAATCACGGGGACGATCGAGACCACGATCTCGTCCAGCAGACCCGCCGCCAGATACTGCTGCGCAGCGCCCGCACCGCCGCCGACAGACACCTCTTTGTCGCCAGCGGCTGCCCGGGCCTGCTCGAGGGCCGACTCGATTCCATCCGTGACGAAGTAAAAGGTGGTCCCGCCCTGCATCTCCAGCGGCTCGCGCGCGTGGTGGGTGAGAACGAAGACCGAGCTGTGGAAGGGCGGGTTGTCTCCCCACCAGCCTTTCCAGGGGTCGCTGCCCCACGGTCCAGGCCCGCCACCGAACATGTTTCGGCCCATGATGACCGCGCCCACGTTGCCGAGGACCTCCTCGGCGATCGGCGTGCTCGCGTTGACCTCGCCGCCTTCCTCTCCGTGGCGCTCGCGGAATGCCCTGAGCGGAACCACCCACTCGTGAAGCTGCTCCCCGCCGATCCCGAGTGGATTCTTCTCGCTCTGGTCGGGACCGGCGACGTAGCCGTCGAGCGACATCGAGATGTTCACCTTGAACTTGCCCATCGCATGCTCCTTCCCTGAAAGACGTGGTCGATCGTAGGACTCCACGACCACGTAAGAGTCATCGCTCGCCGACGCCTCGGTCCCGCCGCCGCGGGAGACCTGCTACCCCTCCGCTTTGCTGCCGGACTGAGCGGCTAATGCGGGACGGCACCCCCTCCCCCACCTAAGTAGCGTGGATCAACTAGGCCACAACACACTCGGATGGGCCATCGTTCGGGAATGTCCCCTGAAGAAGTGAGGCTGGATCTTGCCGCGCCGATGAGTTCTCGGTGGTTTGTCAGTCTCTACGGCGATACGGCCGGAGCGGCAGTCGGACAAGGAGTCATGAGATGACCGGAATGGATGCTGTGGAGAAGCAAGTCGAGGCGTTCGTGGCGGTCGGTACACAATGAACGCCCCCGCCTCGATCACCATCACGCCAGTCTTCGTTGCCGACCTTTCCGTCGAGGGCGAGCGGATGCCGGTCTACGTGCACGTCATCGACCATCCCGATGCGCGCGTGCTGGTCGACACCGGCATGACGGAGCTGCACCCGGCGATGGCCGACATGGATCCCCGCCTCCAGCCGCTGAGCGAGCAGGACTTCGATCTCGCCGGCATCGACATCGTCGTCAACACACACCTGCACGCCGACCACTGCGGCGGCAACCACCTCTTCGCCGGCAAGCCGATCTATGTCCAGCGTCGGGAGCTCGACGACGCGCGCAGCAAGGACGACTACACCATTCGCGAGTGGGTCGAGGCGCCCGGCGTGCGGTACGTGCCGGTCGACGGCGAGCACGAGCTGCTGCCCGGGCTCCGACTCGTCCCGGCGCCGGGCCACACACCCGGCATGCAGATGGTCGTCGTCGAGACTGGCGGGCGCCCGGTCATCGTCGGCGGCGACGTGGCGGTGTGGTTCGGCGAGTTCGACGAGCCGCCCACCGAAGGCCGGCAGCGGGTCCTTGCGCTCGACCCCGAGCTCGTCTGGCTCACGCACGAGCGCGAGCCATGGCGACCCCGCACCGCCTAAGGCATCACGCCGGCCCCCGGGGCAACTCGTCGGGCCACGAGTCGATCGTCACGTTGACCATGTCCCTACTCCCGGTTACTCGACTAAACGAGCCGAGCCAGCGTGGATCAAATAGGCCAGAACGCACTCGCCTGGGCCAGCGTTCGGGAATGTCCCTGAGCAGAAGTGCCTGATGTCAGCGCCTCGAACGCCGCGCAGCTAGATGCCTGCCAGCGACTCCTCGTCGATCGCCTCGGCCCATGCTCCCCGAAGATCGCGCTTTAGGATGAAGGGCGAGTCGCGGCCCGTGACGCTTCCCCTCATCGACCACTTGGCCCTGCGAGTGCGTGACGTGAGGCGCAGCCGCATCTTCTACGAGCAGGCCCTCGAGCCGTTCGGAGTGAAGGTGGTGGAGAGCTCGCAGGGGCCTGGGTTCGCCATCGAGGGCGGTGGAGATTTCTGGATCGGGGAAGGGGAACCCCCGGCCGCTCCCGTTCATGTGGCCTTCGCCGCAGCCGACCGAGCTACCGTTGACAAGTTCCACCGCGCCGCTGTCGAAGCCGGCGGCCGCGACAACGGCGCGCCGGGTCTTCGCCCGCATTACCACGCCGGGTATTACGCAGCGTTCGTCATTGACCCGGACGGGAACAACGTCGAAGCGGTCTTCCACGGGGACCGCTAGCCGCCAGCCGCGTGACGCTCGCTTGGGCCAGTGTTCCGGAATGACCCCTGAGCGTCGCGAGTTCGCCTACGACGTTGGCTCGACGAATTTGGTGACGACCCAGCGGTGCTTGCCGATCTTGCGGTCGCGGACGAATCCAAGCTTCTCGTAGGTCGACAGGGCGCCGTTGAAGAGGAAGCCGGCAGGAACCGAACCCGCGGCTTCGGGATAGCCCTCTACCTTGCCGCCGCCGAGACGTGCGATCAGATCGAGCGCCCCATCGAGCGCCGCCGTGGCGACGCCCTGGCGCCGGTGCCCCTTACCGACGAAGTTGCAGGCGATCCGCCAGTCCGGCAAGGTCGTGAGACTCTTCTCATAGGCGGCGCGGTTCTTGATCTTCGGCACCTCGTCCGGCGCGCCGAACTGGCACCAACCCACACAGTCGTCGCCATCGAACACCAGGGCCGCATGAGCCCTGCCCGCCCGCACCCGTGCAAGCTTGCGTTCCCGGTTCAACGCCGGGTCGCGGCTGTCATCCGGATGAAAGCCCATGCACCAGCAACCCCCGAAGACGCCGTTATTCGCCTCGACCAGTCCGGCGAACGCATCCCAGCTCGACTCGTCGAGAGCCTGAATCGTGTACCCGGACCCCACCACCAACTCAGCCTAGCCCGCCAGCACTGATCGCACTGGGTGCGCGAGTGTGCGGGAATGTTCCTCGGACCTCTCGTCGACTCGCCCTGGGTGTGCGCGTTAATGTTGCTCGCTAGAAGGTGACGGTCCAGCCTTCCCGGTGCCCGTCGGCGGCCGTATAGGCGACACCGGTGACCTTCAGGCCGGCAGCGTCCAGGAGTGTGATCAGGCCGCCGTCATTGCCCAGGTGCGCGGGTTCGATCACCGAGACCTCGAGCACCTCTCCGGGGCCCAGGCCCGCGGCCGGCAGTGGGAACGTTCGCTTGAGCCGGTCGGCGATCCGCCAGCCTGTGAGATCGACGGCGCTCGGTGATGCGTTCATGAGGAGTACCGTCTCCCGCTCGGGCGCGGGCCCGACGGGGTTGACCATCGCGGCGAGGATCCGCATCGGGATGGCGTCGCCCGACTGGTTTGGCACGGATGGCGTCGGCGGCAGGCCCTCGATCGCGTGGCCGGTCACGTCATCGGTGTGCCAGGCCTGGCTCTGAAAGGCGAGGAAGATCCCGATCCAGCGCGACAGCCCCGGGAAGTGAATAAGGAGGCCGCCGTCCTGCCAGACGCCGTCGTCGCCCTCGAAGCGCGGATCGTTGCCCTGGTTCATGTGGATGTCGTGCACGCCGTTCCCTGGCGCGAAGCCGAACACCTTGTCCGGCCGTGCGGCCTCCGGGCCCCAGCGCTGGCCGAACGCGTAGACGCGGGCGGAGGGATCATCGATCGCCCGCGTGACGTGGGCGTCGAGCACGTCCGCGAGGTCGTTGTCGGGCCCTTCGGCATCGGGGGGCAGGGGGCGCATCTGCGCCGGGTCGAACAGGTTGCCGCGCACGTAGTCCAGGCTGGCGGCCCCCGGGGCGGTTGGAAGGTCGTGCCAGCCCGGGGCGAGCGACTCCAGTCCGGCCGTGACTGGATGCCGGAAGGCGTCGTCGAGGAGGTACAGCAGTTCGGACGGCGCCGACTGCGACTTGACGTTGACGGCGATCCGGAAATCGACGCCGTCGCCGTCGACCACGCGGATCTGGAAATGCGGCGTGTCCGACGAACCCTCTCGGCGCCGTTCGACGGCGTTGCCCCGCAGAACACCGTAGCCTTTCAACGGCACGATCCACCCCCGTTGGTAGACGCCGGGCGCTGCGCACGCGCGAACGCCGATCGCGACCCTAGCATGAGGCACGTTTCCGAGCCCACGCGCTTCGAGCGCGCCAAGCTAGTGCGCGGCGTGGTGGAGCTGCACGCCGAGCGGCGGGAGCAGCTGGCTGAGATCACCGGCCGCGATAGGGAAGCCCAGTGAGCAGCCGCTCGACGAGATCGACTTCTGCGTCGACGTCTACGGGTACTACGCGGACAACGGGCCGGATCTGATGAAGGCTGAGCCGATCGAGCTGCTCGCCGGTGAAGGCACCGTCGCGATCCATATTTCGCTCAACCAAGCCGATGGAGGCGGCGGGAATCGAACCCGCGCAAGATTTCAATCAGACGTATGAGGGGCCGGCGAGAGCACGGTTGCGTGCGCGAGTGTTCGGGAATGTCCCCTGAGCTACTAAGTCGCCGGCGCTCCGTGCTCGAGGTGCCCGGCTAGGCGAACCAGCGGTCTAGGAACGCGCGGGCGGTGGGGACCGTGAGCGCGCTCGCGGCGCACGCCCCCGCATGTCCGAGGCCCGCCAACCGCAAACTCTGACCGTTGGGGATCATCGCGGCCACCTTCGCGGCGTCGTCGTCCACGTCCTCCAACTCCCCGGCGATGAGGAGCGCCGGGACGGGGAACGACCTGAGGTCCTCGTCCGGGATCCCGTCGGTCCAGATCTCGGGCGCGCGCGCGGCGATCAGCGCCTCTGGATCGGCTCGGAGGGTCACGGCCTGCGCCCAGGGTGGGAACTCGCGGTCGAACGTCTCACCCATGTCGATCTTGAACCGGTCGACCAGCGCGCTCGTCCCGCCGTCCCTGAGCGCCTCGGCCCACGCGTCGGTCCCCGTCGGCTCTTCGGGCTCGGGTCGCGGATCCCACGCTCCCGAGGCCACGATCGCCGCGACCCGCTCCGGGGCGGCGGCCGCAGCCATCCACGCCATCCACCCGCCGCGGGAATGTCCCCAGATCGCGAACCGATCCAACCCCTCGGCGTCGGCGACCGCGAACACGTCGCCGGTCATGGCATCCATCCTGTAGGCAGCGCCGTCGTGCGGCTTGTCGCTCGCGCCGTGGCCGCGGAGATCGACGTTGACGAGGCGGTGATCGCTCCTGAGTTCGTCGACGTACCCCGGCTCGGTCCACCACGATCGATCGCAGCACCAGCCGTGCAGCAACATGAGCGGCCGACCCTCGCCGACCACGTCGTAGCTGATCCTCACGCCGCCGTTCGTGACCTCGGGCACAGGCATCCTTTCCGGCCGCGCGTGAGCATAGACGAGACATTCGCCTCCGCTCAAGGAGAAGCATCTCCGCTTGCGCGAGTGTTGGCGAATGACGCCTGACGACTTGACTCGCCTGTGGCGTGCACCGGCTACTCGGCGAGGAACTCCCTGCGGAAGCGGATCTGTGGCGCCGGCCTGGTAAACCGTTCCGCAGGGACCTCTCATGCGAAAGGAGACGGCGCGATGACCAAGGATCGCCCGCGAGGCTGCTTGTCGAACTCGCAGGTCGCGCCCAGCTCGTTCTCCTGCCACGGCAGCTCGCGTACGCTCGCAACGAACCCAGCGGGAACGCTTCGACGAGTTTGGCATCAACCTGACGGTCTTGCGTCCAGGCCAGCCGATGACGATGTACCACCGCGAGGGTTACCGAGCCGCACTCCTCGATCTCTCGCGGACCACCACGCGTGAAGTGAGAAGGAATTGGAGCTCGTGACCACGGTTGCGCACGCCTGTAGGCGCAAGGCGGTTGTGCGAGGCTGAGCCCATGCGCTACGACGCAGTTGCCCGGGCTGGCCGTTGATGCTGTTCTCGCCGGAGTCGCACGAGCCGCTCACGGGTTCGGCGTGGAACGCCGACCGCGTCCGGTCGGCGATCGCCGGAGTCGTCGCCGGTGTTGAGGCGGAGTTCGGGGACGGGTGGCGGGTGCATCCGGCTGACGACCACGAGTCCCTGACGACGAAGCGCCTGCGCTCGGTCTATATGGGTGGCGCGGGCGTCGTCGACGCGCTGCACCGCCTGGCGCGGCGCGACTTCGTCGACCTGAGCCGCGACTACGTGCCGTATCTCGAGGAGTCCGCCGTCGCACCGATGGACTGGAGCGACAGCGACGACACCCGCAGCCTCTCGTTCGGCGAGACGGGCATCCGGCTCGTGCTACAGCGGCTCGCGCCCTCGACCGCGAACCACGACCGGCTCTTGGAGCTGATCGACGCCAGCGCCCACGACGAGCACTGCGAGCTGATGTCAGGGAGCGCCGGCACGATCCTTGCAGGGAGGGAAATCGGGGCCGACGTGAACACGAGCGTCGAATGGCTACGGTCGCAGCGCGACGAGGACGGACTCTGGACACAGCGCGGATTGGGAGAGAAGCCAGTGCGCTATCTCGGGCCTGCACACGGGTTCGCTGGCTGCGTTCTCGCCCTCGGTGACGTAGGAGGCGTCTCGGACATAGTCCGCCGCTACGCCGTCGAGGAGGACGGCCTCGTCAACTGGCCGGGGATCGCTGGGTCGAGCCTTGTCGCCAAGCGCGATAAACGGATTCGCGTGCAGTGGTGTCACGGAGCGCCCGGGATCGTTGCCACGCTCGGGTCGCTCCTCGACGAGGATCTCGCGCTCGCCGGCGGCGAGCTGACGTGGCGCGCCGGTCCGCTTGAGAAAGGCGCCGGCCTGTGCCACGGCACCTCCGGAAACGGATACGCATTTCTCGTGCTGTTCGAGCGGACCGGCGACGAGCGGTGGCTCTTACGAGCGCGCGCATTCGCCATGCATGCGCTGGAGCAGCTGCAATACGACCGCTACTCACTTTGGACGGGCTGTCTCGGGACGGCGCTCTACCTCGCCGACTGCGTCGACGGCGGCGGCACGCTTCCGATCCCGTGATACTCGGTGTATCGGGCGCCGAGATATCGATCCCGATCACGTAGCTGTACACGACCCGGCCTCAGCTCGGATGAACTCGTGGCCAATCCGCGACAGCCGAAGGTGGAGGCTCACGCGGACGAGTGGTTTCCTCCCGTGCGCGAGTGTTCGGGAATGTCCCTTGAGCGTGCGCCCACGGTCGGCTCCCATGGGCGAGCGCCTGCTCAGGCGCTGGTCAGGCGGCTGCGGCGGTGGCCTCGACGGCTTGCAGGATGAGTTCGGTCGCGGCCTCAGGCTGGGAAACGAACGAGACGTGCGAAGCCGGGATCTCCACGATCGTGGCGTTCGCGCGCTCAGCCATGAACCGCTGGAGGGCCGGCGGGATCGCCTGGTCCTCGGTACCGAGCAAATACCAGCACGGCAGCGTATTCCAGGCTGGCGGGGCCGACGGCGTGGCTGCGAACGCGGCGGCGGCATAGGGCCGCTGTGCCGCGGCCATCACCGCGGCCGTCTCAGGATCGACATCAGCGGCGAAGGCTTCGCGGAATGCCTCTGGCGCGAGGTAAAGGTCGGTGCCCTCGCTCCCGTCGGGGTTGGTGAACGGAACGGGCCTGATTGAAGGCCCCACAAGGCTGCCTTCAAACCTCTCGAGGAGCTGCTGCTGGCTCTCGCCAACGTCGCACATCCAGCCGCTGAAGTAGACGAGCGCCTGAACCTGCTCGTTGCCAATCGCGGCGGTGGAGATCACATTGCCGCCGTAGGAGTGGCCGACGAGCACGATCGGCCCGCCAAGAGTCCGCAGGAACTCCGTCAGGTAAGCGGCGTCGCCAGCGAGATCCCGAAGCGGGTTACCGAACCCTATGGCGGAGTACCCTCGGTCCTGCAAGGCGCGGATTTCGGCGTCGAAGCCCGTGGCGTCAGCCCATGCACCATGGACAAGGACGATCGTCGGAGTTTCAGCAGCCATTCTCGTCACCGCCCCTTCCTTGACGTTTGCCGATGCTCGGACTGTAAACGCTGCCGGGCGTGCCCGGCCAAGCCCAGCGCCACCACACTCGGATGCGCCAGTGTTCGCCAATGACGCCAGAGCTAGGCGGGGTCGACTTGGCATTGACCGGCAGGTCGTAGCGTTGACCGGACGTGCCGGCGGGTGTTAGATCGGTGCCGCATGCCGGCCGTGTGGCGGCAAACGTGAGCACCGACCCCGTCGAGCGACGCGAGCGGCTTGCGCGAGCGAACGCGGCCCGCGCGCAGCGGGATCGCGGCGTCGGGTTCACGGTCATTTTGTTCGGCCTGACGATCTTCCTGATCCCGTGCCTCGTCGTGTTCGTCCTGTACTGGACGGGAGTGGCCACGAGCGATCTGACCGGCCTGGTCCTACTGCCCGCCTGGTTTGCGTCGACGTGGGTGATCAAGCGCGGGCGACGCATGCGGGTCGCTGCCGGCGAGCGCGTGCTCGCCGAGGATGAGCGAGCGCCGATCGTCTTCCTGCGGCCGTTCGACGCCGACGACTCGGAGTCCGACAGATCATGGTCGTCACGCGTGCGGGCGTCGCCGTGGGAGCGCTACATCACGCACGAGGAGCGGCTGGCCCGCACGCTCCGCAAGGTCGGCCCGTTCGTGGCCGTCGGCGACCCGACCGAGGAGCTGCCCCAGCTCGGTGCTGCGCGCGTGTACGCGGCCGACGAGGACTGGCAGGCGACGGTCGACGAGTGGACCGACCGCGCGGGAGTAGTGCTCCTGCAGACAGGTGAGAGCGAGGGCCTGGCCTGGGAGGTGCAGCACGTGGTCGCCCTCGGCACTCCCGAGCGCGTAATCCTGTCGCTGCCGCCGGCTGGCAAGCGCAAGGGGCGCTCGCGGCAGGAGCGTTACGACGCGTTCCGGCGCCGCTTCGGCGACGTGTTCCCGCGCGGCTTGCCCGAGTCGATCGGGCACTGCCTGTTCGCCTACTTCAACTCGGACTGGACGCCGCGGCTGCTCGGAAAACGCGGCGTGCCGCTGCCCGCCGGCGACGCGCCCCGCGACGTCGCGCTACGGGGGCTCGCGCACGAGTTCAAGATCATGTGGGGGCCGCGCTGGGCACGCTATACGGCTTACATCGCAGCATCCATCGCAGCCGTCGACGTCGTCTACTACTTCGGTGGCGATCTCGTGTCGTGACGCCGCCCGGAAATCCACGCGGCCAGCAATTGGGCGCGGTTCGTCTCGCGCCCGTGCCTTGTCGCCCGGCGAGGGGACGAAGGGCTGCGCCAGCGTGCGGGAATGTCGCTTGAGCGACCGGGTCTAAGGGATTGCTCACGAGCGCTTTCCGCGCTGGCGGCATGGGCGTTGAGCCGTCCGAGACGCGCGCGTAGAACGGAATGCGGTCAAGGAGGAGCCATGAAGACGACCATTCTTCCCGAGCACCCCGACGCAAAGTCTCCGGCCGGCGCCGACATCCGCTTCGTCATGGCGTGCGAGGCCGGCAACATGATCCACAGCACGGTGCCACCTCAGCAGGTCAACCGGGCCACGATGCACGCGACGGTGAGCGAGTTGTGGTTCGTGCTCGAGGGACGAGGAGAGATCTGGAGAAACGGCGATGAGAACTGTGTCACTGCGCTCGTGCCCGGCACGTCGGTCGACATACCCGTGGGGACGGCGTTTCAGTACCGAAACACTGGGGACGCGGACCTCACGTTCATCTGCGTCTCCATGCCGCCCTGGCCGGGAGACTCGGAGGCGACGTACGTCGAAGGGAAGTGGCCGCCCACGATCTGACCGGGCGGGAGCACAGCTTCCCGAGACCGTACGCTCGGGTGGGCCAGTGCGCCGCGGGTCAGTGGCGAGTTGAGCTGCCCCTGTCGCCGACGGATGCGGTTCCACTCGGTCTCGCCGTGGCGAGCGAGGAACACCTGCTCCATCGGATAGCGAAACGCCGCCGCCACGCCCCAGACCAGGTCGGCTACACGAGGTCGTAGCGTTGGCGCAGCTCGTCGCCCCAGGGCGAGTCCGGAAGCCAGCGGATGCCGTGGCGCTCACAGGAGGCTGCGAAGCCCTCGCGGTCGCCCGGCGCGAGCGCCGCCGTCTCCTCGAACCAGCGCTCAGTTCCGGCGGGCGTCAGCACCTCGATGATCCGTGCGGGGGCGTCAGTGCGGTTCCACATCGCGTGCACCACGTTGCGCGGCTTGAGCGCCCAGCTCCCCGCGCCTGCGTGCTCCACCTCGTCGCCGACTAGGATGCCGATCTCGCCGGTGAGCACGTAGACCCAGACGTCGTTCTCATGCGTGTGCGGAGGGATCAGCTTGCGCGGCGGCACCGTCTGCTCGATCGCCGCGAGCACGCCGTTTGTATCCTCGGAGTGCACCTTGACGACGACCTCGAACAGGCCGCCCAGGTCCGTGCCCGCCGTGGGTTCGATCACCTGTGCCATGAAATGCCGAGTCTACGGGTGAGGGAGTCACAAGAGGGACCTGCGCCTTCGGCGGAACGCCTCCGGGTAGCGCTCCGCCGAGACCGACGCCGAACAGCGCCGCTTCCACGATCGCCTTACGAATCGCCGCCAGCGGGCTAACAAGGTTCCTCTAGTAGTCAACGCCGCTGACGTCGAGTACGAACGCGAGCAGAGCTAGGGAGCCAGAGCGCAGTGCACACGGCTGCGCGAGTGTGCGGGAATGTCCCCCGAGCCATGGCCGTCCATCTCGTACGATGGCGGAGGAGGATGCCACGTGGCGACGTCTGATCCGATCGCCGAGATCATCGGGGACTATCGAGCCTTCGCGGCGATGCAGCGCGACCGTCTTTCTGCCCGCGGCATCGACATCGCACCCTACGCGCTCAGCCACCTGGCCTTCCGCGTCGCCGATTGGGACCTCTACGTCCACCAGCGGACGCTTCTCGAGCGCCATGCGAAGTCGAACCACGAGAACGTCTGGAACGGGCGTCCGATCTCCTTGATCGTGCTCGCCGAGCCGCTCGATGTCCTCGACGGGACCCCGGTCTCGCGCATCGAGCTCATCCCGCCCGTTCACCAGCGGGTCTACCGGATGGGCCTCGAGCACCTCGGCGTCGTCGTCGGTGAGGAGATCGACGAGTTCTCGCGAGTGCATCGGGCCGCGCTGACTGGGCAGCAGTTCCAGAGTGCCGACGTCGAGCCGGTCTACGTCCTGTTCGAGGACTTCACCCACGTGAAGTTCTACCGGCGCTCGTTCTTCGACGTCGTCGAGGACGAAGTAGGGGGCTTCGAGGGTTTCAACCACGTCGACGACTGGGTGCCGCAGCGGCTGGTCACCGCCACCGGCCCGAACCCGCTCCCGCGGTGACGTAAGGCTACTGCCGGGCTACAAGACCGCCCGCTGGGCCAGCTTGCTCTCGCCTGACATCGCTCGGAGGGCCTGCCGCGCTGAGTAGCGTGGAAAATGTCTAGAGCACCTTGTGAGAGCGGGTTTGCTGACGTCGCGCTTTTGAATCGCACCCAGGAGGTCGCCGGGCTCGAGCCCGGCTAGCTCCATACCGAGAAGGGCCCTGCAGCCCTGCCTTTCTCCCAGTATCGTAGGCCCGGTGCCTTCGGCGGCCGCGGACGTGATCGGCGCGCGCGCCGGTGGGCTCGTGCCCCGGGTGGGCGTCGTGCTCGGCTCGGGGCTCGGCCCGCTCGCGGACGACCTGGCCGAGCCGGTGGTCATTCCCTACGACGAGCTGCCGGGCTTCCCGGAAGCGGGCGTCGCCGGCCACGCCGGCCGACTCGTGCTCGGGCGTGTCGGTGAGACTCCGGTCGCGCTCATGCAGGGCCGGTCGCACCTCTACGAACACGGCCGTCCGGACGGGATGAAGGCGGCCGTGCGGACGCTGGCGGAGATTGGCTGCCGGACGCTCGTGCTCACGAACGCCGCCGGCAGCCTCGACCCCGGGCTCGGGCCGGGCTCGGTCATGCTCGTCACCGACCACATCGGCCTGACCGGAGTCTCGCCACTCTTCGGCGAGAGTGGCACCGCGCGCTTCGTCGACATGGTGGACGCATACTCGCCGCGGCTCCGGCAGCGGCTGCGAGAGCTGGCCACGCGCCTGGGCATCGAGTTGCGCGAGGGCATCTACGTCTGGTTCTCAGGCCCGCAGTTCGAGACACCCGCCGAGATCCGGGCCGCGAGGATCCTCGGAGGCACGGCGGTCGGCATGTCGACCGTGCCGGAGGTGATCCTCGCCCGCGGGGCCGGCCTCGAAGTCGCCGCGCTCTCGGTGATCACGAACTTCGCCGCCGGGATGAGCGAGGAGCGGCTGAGCCACGAGCAGACGATGCGCGTAGCTGCGACCGCGGCGGACACGACCGGCCGCCTGCTCCGCGCGTTCCTCGAGGAGGAGACCTGAGCCGGCGCTTCTGGGCTCGGGGCCACGGCTCGGCTGGACAGCGTCTGGATCGCACCCGGGAGGTCGCCGGTTCGAGTCCGGCTAGTGCCGGCGAGGGCGGACGGGAGGGCCTCCCGGGTGTCGGAGGCCCTCCCGGCCTGCCGGCTCAGTACGTGACGCAGTCGAGGTAGTCGAAGCCCTTCTGGGCCGCCTCGAACGGGTCGAACGTCGGGTCGCCGAAGCGCGGATCGTGCTCGACGACGTAGTACCTGACGGGGCCCTTGGAGGCCGCGAAGATCGTCGGGAAGTCGATGATGCCCTCACCTACGATCTCGATCCTCCCCGGGAACGGGCCCGCTGCCATGTCCTTCACGTGGAACAGCTGGATGCGGTTGCCGTAGCGCTGGAGGAGCTCCACCGGGTCGCCCCCGCCGTTGGTGACCCAGTAGAGGTCGAGCTGGAAGACGACGTTTTTCGCATCGGTGCTCGCCATGAGGACGTCGTACGCCGTCCGGTCGCTGAACACACGCTGGAACTCCCAGTTGTGGTTGTGGATCATCAGGTTCTGGCCCTGCTGCCGCGCCAGCGCGCCGAGCTCGTTGAGGTACTCCGCGTAGGCGATCCACTCGGCCTCGGTGGCATAGTTCGGCGTCGCCCCGGACCCGAAGAACTCGATCCCGAGCGTCCGGTTCTCCTCGAGGATCTGTTGGAAGTCCACCGGGCTCTCCGGCGTGCCGACGTTCACGTGGCGGCCGGACGCCTTCAGCCCGTACCTGTCGAGCAGGGCGCGATACTCCTCCGCGCTCAGACCACTGAGCGTGAAGGGCTCAACGTTCCGGTAGCCCATGTCGCTCAACCTGCTCAGCACCTCTTCGAGGCGTGCGATCGTCGCCGGGTCGGTGCCGAAGCCGACGTACTCGGCGAAGGTCCAGAGCTGGATCGAGATCTTGCTGTCCGGGACACCCCGGTCGGCACAGTCAGGCCGCTCCGCGCTCGCGGTGCTCCCGGCGCCGAGGCTGATGCACACCGCCAGGACGGCGACGATGAGCCCGCGCACGATCCGTACGCGACTCCTGGTTGTCTTCATGTTTCCCCCTTGGTGTCGCTGACATGAGCGCTCGGCCGCGCTCGTGCTCCGGCTTCGCACTACCCGACCCCTGGCCGGCCAAACCAGGCGGCCGGGAGAGGGTGGCCTCGACGCCGCCCCGGCATCGCGCTCGTCGCGATCGACCGCGAGGCTTTGTGTTTCGTGTCACACGGCCTAGAATCCCGCCCGCACGGTCGAGCAGGAGGCTTGCGGTGGTGCGCTCTGGGTTCGTCCTTCTCACACTGATCGTCGTCGCCCTCGCGGCGGCGGAGTCCGCGGCTGCGCAGGCCGGCGGTGGCAGCTCCGACTACGGCGGCGGAGGCGGCGGAGGCGGCGGCAGCGGTGGGGGTGGTGGCGGTGGCGGCGGCGGCGGCGACTTCGGGCCCGGCGGCGGCGACGGGGGCGGCGATATCAGCCCGATCTTCGTCATCGCCCTCGGCGCGCTCATCCTGCTCGTTCTCGTGCTGCGCGTGCAGAGCGGTCCGATCGCGCGCGTCAGGTCGGCACTGGTCGATCTGGTCGCTCGAGTCCTCTCGGGCTTTCGGCGCCGGGGCCGGCGTGCGCGAGTGCAAGAGGTCGAGCTGGCAGCCGTCGAGGCCGCACAGGACGAGGAGAGCTTCGCACCGGAGGCGGTGACCTCCGCCGCCGAGGCGCTGTTCCGCGAGGTGCAGTCGGCCTGGGACGATCGCGACAATGCCCGGCTCGCCTCGTTGCTGGGCGCCGATCTGCTCGCCGAGTGGGAGCGCCGCCTCGCCGACTTCGACCTCAAGGGATGGCACAACCGGGTCGAGGTGATCGATCCGGTTCACGTCGAGTACGTCGGCCTGACGAATCGTGAGGAAGCCGGGGACGATCGCGCAGTCGTCTTCGTCGAGTCAATGCTGCGCGCGTATGTCGAGGATCGGAACGGGGCCACGATCTACCGGGACGGCGAGTCGGACGACACGATCCGGCTCGCGCAGTACTGGACGCTGGGGAGACGCGAGGGGAGCTGGATCCTCCAGTCGATCGAGGAGCGGTCCGAGGGCGAGCACCAGCTGACCGACCCGGTCGTCGCCTCGCCTTGGTCCGACACCGGGCGTCTACGGGACGAAGCAGTCATCGAGACCGCCGTGTCGGACGGCCTTCCTGCCGGGGTCGAGCCCGGGGACGTGGCCGACCTCGACTTCGACGGCGATGCGCGGGCGGCAGCGCTCGATCTTTCCCTCGCGGACGCCCGCTTCGCGCCCGATGTGCTCGAGGCCGCGGCGCGGCAGGCCGTCGCCGCCTGGGCCGAGGCGGTGGACGGTGACGACGCAGAGCTGGCCCGCCTGGCGAGCGCGCCCGCGCTCCATCAGCTCCTCTACCGCGACGGCGCCGAGAAGACCCGCGTCGTCGTGCGTGGCCCGCGCGTACGCCGAATCGCGATCGTCGCACTCGAGGCGGGCGAGGACCCGGCCACCATGACCATCGAGGTGGAGCTCGAAGGGCAGCGCTACATCGAGGACCGCGACACGAAGGCGCTGGTCTCGGGGACCAGGGACGACGCCACGGCGTTCACCGAGCGGTGGACACTGTCGCTCGACGGCGAAGACTCGAGCCCCTGGCTGATCACCGGCGTGGGCGGGGCGGCCGAGCCCCAGAAGGCTACGGGGCCGGTCGGGCCGGCCCCGTAGGCTCGCCGGATCAGCCGCGCCGAAGCCCGTCCTGCCCGTCGCCGTCCGAGGCCGCCCGCCAACCGCAGTAGGCGACGATGTCCGGAGACCACGCCTCGAACAGCTGGTCGAAACGCCGCTTACGCTCGGTGTCGGCTCCCGTCATTTACTCCGTCAATGTCCGGCAGAGCCGCGGTCGTTCGACGCGGACGCCTCTTTCACGAGGGCAACAACAGTCTCGGCCATGGCTGACGTAGCCGCCTTCGCCGCAGCGGTCGCCTGGGCCTGGAACCAGGCGGCCGCTACGATCGGCTCTCGCCGATCGTCGACGAGGGGAGTGTCCATGCACCGTGTCATCCGACCGGAGGAGCTGCCGCCGAGCCGCGGGGGCACGGTCACGTTCGAGGGCGAGGCGCACGGCTCGGGCGTCTCGTTCTTCCTCGTCAACAACCAGCCGGGCGCCGGCCCGGACCTGCACCGCCACCCCTACTCGGAGACGTGGATCGTGCGCAGCGGCAAGGCGCGCTTCACCGCCGACGGGGAGGAGCTCGACGCGGGACCGGGCGACATCCTCGTCGTCGGCCCGGAGACGCCGCACAAGTTCAAGAACGCCGGCGACGAGCGGCTCGACATGGTCTGCATCCACGCATCGCCGCGCATGATCCAGGAGGACCTTGAGTGACGCCGGCCGCTGCGTAGGATGATTCTCCGATGAACGCGTCCGCCGCCGCGGCCGGCAAGCCGACGATCCGGATTCGAGGCACGCAGTACCCGGTGCTCCTGCCGACCTGGCGGGATCCGCGGCTGCACCTGGCGGCCGTGATCGTCTCGCTCCAGGTGCTCGGCCAGGTGGCGTTCGACTTTCGCCTGTCGATCGCCCAGATCCTCCTCTCCCTGCTCACCTGCGCCGTGCTCGAGGTCGGCATCGCCTTCTTTCGCCAGCACGTGCTCATGTGGCCGGCGAGCGCGCTGCTGACGGGGAACGGAGTCGCCTTCATCCTCCGCGTCCCCGGCACCGAGCACGGGGACTGGTGGAGCCTGAACGGCTGGTGGATCTTCGTAGGCACGTCGGCGATCGCCCTGCTCTCCAAGTACGTGATCAAGTTCCGGGGCGGGCACGTCTTCAACCCGTCCAACTTCGGGCTCGTCCTCTGCTTCCTCGTGCTCGGCTCCGCGCGCGCCGAGCCGCTCGACTTCTGGTGGGGGCCGATGTCGGCCTGGATGGCGCTCGCGCTGACGATCATCGTCGTCGGCGGCCTCGCGATCCTCTCGCGCCTGCACCTCCTCCAGATCGCGATCGGGTTCTGGGTCGCCTTCGCGGCCGGGCTCGCCGTGCTCGCCGCGACCGGCCACGCGATGACCGCACGCTGGCATCTCGGGCCGATCGAGGGCTGGGAGCTCTGGCGAATCCTCGTCTTCTCGCCCGAGATCCTCGTCTTCCTCTTCTTCATGATCACCGACCCGAAAACGATCCCCCAGAGCCAGAAGGGGCGCCGCGGGTACGCGGTCGGCATCGGACTGCTCGCCGTCCTCCTGATCGCGCCGCAGCAGACGGAGTTCGGGACGAAGGTGGCGGTGCTCGCTTCACTCGCGGTCGCGTGCGCGATGAGACCGATCGTCGAGCTTGCGCGCTCGCGGACGGGCTCGCTGCGCGCGCCGACGCTTGGGCGGGCCGCCCGTGGCGCGGCGGCGCTGGCAGCTGCGGGTGCCTTCGTCGGCCTCGTCGTCCTCGCCGGGCTGCCGGCGCGGAGCAGCGACGTTGCCAGCGCCGCGCGGGTCGACGCGGGCGAGCTCCCGGACCTCACGATCCTGCCCGCGGAGGGCGTGTCCACGCAGCTCGACCGCGAGACGGCGCTTTGGATCGCCGCCGACCTCGTCGCCGACCTCCGCGTGGAGGCCGAAGCGCTTGCCTCGCGGAACCAGCAGCGCGCGACCGAGGCATCCACCGGCGCCCGCCTCGCCGCCGTCTGGAAACGCATGGACGCGTCCGGCCAGTCCGTTGTCGTGCCCGACTACACGGTCGAGCGCCTGCAGCTGACCCTCGAGCCCGGCGACGGCCAGTCGGCGCCGCTCGTCGTCGCGAAGGCCGAGGGCACGGTCGAGCTGGCGACGTACACGGGCTCGCCGCCTGAGGTCGCAGAGCGCAGCGATCCGGCGCCGTTCGAGCAGACGCTCGAGTTGGAGCTCCAGGGCGGCCGCTATCTGATCGTCGGCACGCGCGGCCCGGCGGCGGACGAGCTCGCCGTGCCGGTCGTGACCGCGGCGCCCGCGGGCGGCGCCGAGCTGGGCGGCGTCCGGCTGGTCGACGTCGCGCGGCACGCCGGGCTCGACTTCCGCCACGGCGCCTTCCGCTTCAAGACCACTCCCGACCCCGTCGCGATGATGGGCGGCGGCGTCTGCTGGCTGGACTACGACGGCGACGGCTGGCTCGACCTGTACGCGGTGAACTCTTACTCGATCGCCGTCGACGTCGCCCGCTGGAAGGAGCAGGGCGGCCTGCCCCGCAGTGCCCTTTTCCGCAACGTCAAGGGCAAGTTCACGGACGTGAGCCGGGGTTCGGGCGCCGACCTCTCGCTGCGCGGCAACGGCTGCGTCGCGGCGGATTTCAACGGCGACGGCCGGACGGATCTGTACGTCACCGCCACCGGCTACGACGCGCTCCTCTGGAACGCCGGCGGGGGCAGGTTCGTCGAGGGCGCCCGCGCTGCGGGGATCGACGCCTACGGCTGGCACACGGCCGCCACGGCCGGCGACGTCAACGCCGACGGCCTGCCCGATCTCTTCGTGGCGGGCTATGCCGACCTGAACGCGCCCGTGGAGGGCGCGTCCGGCTTCCCCAGCACCTACGCGGGCGTTCGCGACCGCCTCTACCTCAACGAGGGCCCGGGGGCGAACGGCAGAGCGCGCTTTCGCGAGGTCTCCCTGGAGGCCGGGATCGAAACGAGCGCCGTCGAGCACGGGCTCGGAGCCGCCTTCACGGATGTCAACGGCGACGGCCGGCTCGACCTCTACGTCGCGAACGACCTCGACCCCAACCGGCTCTACGTCAATGTCCCGGCCTCGAACGAGCTCGGCTTCCGCTTCGAGGAGCGGGGCGCAGCCGCGGGTGTGGCCGATCGGAACGCCGGCATGGGCGTGGCGACCGCGGACTACAGCGGCGACGGGCGCCCAGACCTTTTCGTGACCAACTCCCACCGGCAGCTCCACGGCGTCTTCCGCAGCGTCGCGCGCGGCGGCGGGTTCGCGGACGCCCGCCCCGACTTCGCCGCGGCGTTCGACACGACGCTCGCCGGCTGGGGCACCGCGTGGGCGGACCTCGACCGCGACGGCCGGCTCGACCTCGTCATCGCCAACGGCGCCATCCCCGTGACGAACCTGGCGATGGACGCCGAGCCGGTGAAGGTCCTCGGCGGGCGCTCCGGCGACCTGGCCGACGTAAGCGGCGGAGTCGGCCTGGGGGAGGGACCACGACTCAACGGACGAGGCCTGGCCGCGGCCGACTACGACAACGACGGCGACCTGGACTTCGTCGTCGGCTCGATCGGCGGCCCACTCGTGCTCCTGCGGAGCTCCGGCGCCTCCGGGCACTGGCTCGAGGTCGCCCTGAAGACCTTCTCGCCCGGGGCGACGATCACCGTCGTCCTCCCGGACGGAAAGCGGCTCGTCCGCGTCGTGCAGGCCGGGAGCAGCTACCTCTCGTCGGAGGATCCGCGCGCGCACTTCGGCCTGGGCGACGCGGACCGTGTGCGCCAGCTGGTCGTGCGCTATCCGGACGGCAGCGAGACGCGCCTGCGCGACCTCGCCGCCGACCGGCTCGTCACCGTCGGTCCCTAGCGCGCCCTAGGCGTGCTCGGCCTTCTCGGCCGCTTCGGCATCCGCCTTCGTGCGGTGCACCGTACCGTCAGGGTGCTCCGGCGGCGCGTAGAGCGAGTAGACCTTCAGGTCGCCGTCGCCGGTATTGACGACGTTGTGCCAGGTCCCTGCCGGGACGATGACTGCCCAGTCGTCCTCGACGTCGTGCGTCTCGTCCAGCGCGTCCTCGGCGGGGCCGAGCTCGACGCGGGCAGTGCCCTGCTCGATCCGGAGGAACTGGTCATTGTGCTCGTGCACTTCGAGACCAATGTCCTCGCCGGGCGCGATGCTCATCACCGTCAGCTGGTGATGCTCGCCGGTGAAGAGCACCGTCCGGAACGTGTCGTTGTCGAGCGTCGCCTTCTCGATGTCGCCTACCCAGCCATGCATGGTGTGTCCTCCAAGCGTCGCGGTCGCTTCTGCTCCGACGATACCCGGCACGCTCCCGCCTGAAGCCGAAGATCTTCGGCCGGCGCTGAGTCTTGTCTCGTCTCGGTGCAGAGCGCCGCACGGCCTCCGAGTCCGTGCTTCCCGGGTATCTGGACGAGGCGCGCCGGATCGTGGCCGGGGTCGAGTCGAGCCCGCCGGTTTGGCCGCGCACGCGCATCGTCTCGGACGAGTTCGAGCGCTTGCGTTGGTTCCCGCTGCCAGACCGCTAGGTAGTAGCTTCCCGCCGGTGAGGGTCGCGATCATCGGCGCCGGCCTGGCCGGACTCGCCGCCGCCGACGCGCTGCGGAGCGAAGGTGCGGAGGTCGTCGTGCTCGAGGCCCGCGATCGAGTCGGCGGACGGGTCTGGTCGGTGCCGTTCGCGGGCGGCGTGGCCGAGCGGGGCGCCGAGTTCGTCTTCCCGGGCGACGAGGTTTTCCTGGCGACCGCTCGGCGCCTCGGCCTGAGGCTCTACCGCAAGGGCACGTATTACGGCGACCGCGAGCCACGCGGGGGCGAGCCGGTCTCGCCGGCCGACCTGGATCGAGCAGTCGCCCGCCTCGACGACGCGGCGCGGGAGGGCACGGTCCTCGACGCGCTCGGCTCGCTGCGTCTTCCTTCCGCGCTGGCCGAGGTGATCGCCGCGCGCGTCGAGGTCTCGAGCGCGTACCCGGCCGCGGATCTGGACGCAACCGTGCTCGCCGAGACCGGCGCCGGCTTCGGGCGCTTCGATACGTTCGGGGTCGAGGGCGGGAACGGCCGTCTGGCCGAGGCGCTCGCCGCGCCGCTCGGGCCGGCCGTCGTCCGCGGCCGGCCGGTGGAGGAGGTCCGGTGGGACCGTCGCTCTGTGCTCCTCCGCGGCCCGGACGTCCAGGTCTGGGCCGAAGCCGTCGTCGTCGCGGTTCCGGCCTCGGTGCTAGCTCGCATGCGCTTCGACCCGCCCCTGCCGGAGCCAAAAGCGCGCGCGCTCGCAGGCGTCCGCTACGGACACGCCGCGAAGCTCCACGTCCCCCTGCTCGCGCCGACGGAGCCGAGCGCCGTCCTGGCCGTTCCGGCCCGCTACTGGTCGTACACGCAGCTCGGCCCGGACGGCGGCCCGGCGCCGTTCGCCGCCTCGTTCGCCGGGACGCCGGGAGCGCTCGAGCGACTCCGGGTGTGGGCCGGGCCCGGTACCTGGGTCGCCTCGGTGGCGGCGCTGCGGCCCGAGCTCGAGCTCGACGGCGCGGCCCCGCTCCTCTCCACTTGGCGGGAAGACCCGTGGGCACAGGGCGCGTACTCCGCACGCTCGCACGCCTCCCCGCTCGACGCCGACGAGCTGGCCCGGCCGGTGAAGTCCCTGGCCTTTGCGGGCGAGCACACCGCCGGCGACTGGCACGGGCAGATGGAGGGCGCCCTTCGCAGCGGCAAGCGTGCGGCCGCGGACGTCCTCGACCGCCTGGGCTGAGCCGCGCCCGGTACCGCGCCCGACCGGCATGCGAAATTCGCATGGCCGCATTTCGAGTCGCTATTGGGTCGAAGCGGCGGAGATCCTTCTACAAATTCCTTGCCATCGTCCGAGAGATGCGCTATCCTGCTCACCGATCGACCACCGGAGGTAACTTTGGACGCGATGACGATTTACAAGACTCTTCTCGAGGCCGCACAGGCCCGACGGGTCGCGTCCTGCCGCACGGCGGCCGGGAACACCACTCCGACGGGCTCGGGCTCCGCCCTCGCAGCGATCACCATGCGCTAGGCAGCTAGCCGCATAGCGACTCTCTCGAGGGCGACCCAGCGGGTCGCCTTCGTCGTTTCGGAGGCGAACGAGGAATCGACCGGCCGAGGGAACGCCGAGAGAGGCCTTCCCGGAACAGGTCGAAGAATCGCCCCGAAAGAGCGCGAGCTCAACGGCAAGTCGCGCCGTAATGGACGCTGAAATGCCCGCGTTGGCTTTGGCTTGCCCATTTGCGACGCGACCTGCGCAAATCGACCCGACAACCATCGGCGAAACCGAAGGGAGGAAGCCATGCACGAGCTGCACCTGCGCTATCTGGATGCTCGGCTCGCCGGCGAGGCTGTGCCTCCCCGCGCGGCCGAGGTTCGGCTCCGCGCGCGGGCGCACGGCCGGTTGCTCGCTCGTGACCAGGTCACCGCCGGCCCCGCGCGTCGGCGCCCGGTGCCTCTCGCGGTCGTCCGCGAGCAGCGCGCCCCGGCCAGGACGGCCCGCGTCTAGTCGAGTTGCGCCCCCGCCCACGCTGCCAGGGCGGGGGCGCATCACTAGACACGGCCGGGCACGCCCACCCGGGAAGGGAGCTAAGCCCGTTCTAGACGTTCCCGCTGAAGGTGTCGCAGGCGCCCGGGTCGCCGGACTCGTAGCCGGTGGTGAACCAGTGCTGGCGCTGCTCCGAGGAGCCGTGCGTCCAGCTCTCGGGCGTGACGCGGCCCTGGACCGCCTCCTGGATCCGGTCGTCGCCGACCGCCGCCGCGGCGTCGAGGGCGTCGGCGATGTCGGCCTGCGTCAGCTGGGCCAGGAAGCCGGTCTCGACCGCGTTGCTCGCCCAGACGCCGCGCGAAGCAGTCCGCCTGCAGTTCGACGCGCACCGCGCGGCTGTCCGCGCCCTGGTCCTGCGGGCCGTCGAGAACGCCGAGCAGGTTCTGGACGTGATGCCCGTACTCGTGCGCGATCACGTAGGCCTGCGCGAAGGGGCCGCCCTGGGCGCCGAAGCGCGAGCGCAGCTCGTCGAAGAAGCCGAGGTCGATGTAGACGTAGCGGTCGGCGGGGCAGTAGAAGGGCCCCATCGCCGACGTGGCGCTGCCGCACCCGGTCTCGACGGCGTCCGTGAAGAAGCGGGTGCGCGCGGGCGTGTACTCGCGGCCTCCGGCGGCGAAGGCGTCGCTCCAGTAGCTCTGGATCGAGTTGACGTAGCCGACGATGCGGCAGTCCTCGCGCTGGTCGGCGTCCGCGCCCGTCCGGCACTCCTGCGCGATCTCCTGGTTGGCGGCCGGCGTCCCCGCCGTCTGGTCGGCGAGGTTGCCGAGGTCTCCGAGGCCGCCGTCGCCTCCGGTGACGTTGCCGCCGAGGAAGATGATCAGCAGGGTGACGACGAGGCCGATGCCGCCGCCGCCGACGGCCAGACCGCCTTTGCCCACGCGACGGCCGCGGAGGTCTTCCACCTGCGAGGTGTCCAGCTTGGCGTCGTCCCGGAAATCGGGCATCCCGCCCTTATTCCCGCATCTCGACCAAATCGATCATCACGACCTCGTAGCGCTCGACACCCGTCACCTGGGTGTCGAGGTCGGCCGCGATCTCGTTCCGGAGGCTCGCGCCGCTTGCCGTGTCGTCCGCGAGCGCGTCGTCGGACGCCCAGAAGGTGATGCCGATCGACCTGCCCTGCGGCACGTCGAGCAGCGCGAGCCAGCCGCGGAAGCCGGTTGCATCCCGAAACCAGTCGACGAGGTCCTCGCGGAAGGTACGGAGGCCCTCCTCGATGCCCTCGGGAGGGCCCTCGAAGGTCGTGAAGCGCGCGACGGCGGGCATGCGCTCGTCCGGTGACGTGTCCGGTCGGCCGGTGGGGAGGTTCTTGCCGAGGAAGAGCTGATAGCGGACGACGCTCTCGAGCTGCGCACCGGCGGCGGCGATCATGGATTCCCGGACCTCGCGGCGGCCCTTCTCGCTGCGGTCGAGCGCCTCCAGGCTGTCCCAGAAGCTGATGATGCGGGCGTTGCCGGTCTCGGGATCGCCGAGGACGAGGAGCCCGCGATAGCCCTCGAATTCCCGCAGCCACGAGAACATCGACTCCGCGGCCATCCGGGCGATGCTGCTCACCTCCGGCCCGGCGCCACGGACGGTCGTGAGGCTCGCGTACATCGGCGCGAAGCTTACGGGGCCGTGGCGCGCGTCGCTCCGAGCAGGGCCCGGAGCTCGCCCAGCAGTCGCTGGACCCGGTCGTAGCCGAGCTCGTCGCGGACGCGTCGCTGCGCCTCGCCCCAGGCGGGGCGGGCGTCCTCGAGCTCGGGCCAGGCCCGCGGGCGTGAGCGCGAGGACGCGCTGCCGACGATCCTCGCCGGGCTCCTCGGCGACGAGCCCGGCGCGGACCAGCGGGGCAACCTCGCGCGCGAGCGTCGTTCGATCCATCGCCAGCCGGGCGGCGAAATGGCCGACAGGCGCCGGGCCCTCGACCTCGAGCCGGGAGAGGATCGAGTACTCCGTCGTGCGGAGCCCGTAGGGGTCGAGCGCCTGGTCGTAGACGCGCGCGACGGCGCGCGTCGCCATGCGGAGCGTGGCGCACACGCAGGGGGACTCGACCGGCTCGACCGTCGCGCTCATGCAAATAGGAGTATATCCCCCTATCTGTTAGGCTCGCGCCGTGCGGTCGCGCCTGGACTATGCGTGGGTCGTCGTGGCGGTCGGCTTCGTCGCGCTGGTCATGTCCGCCGGGTTCCGCTCGACGGCCGGCGTCCTCCTCGTGCCGCTGCACGACGAGTTCGGCTGGAGTCACGAGACGATCGGCCTCGCCGTCTCGCTCAACCTCCTCTGCTTCGGCCTCGGCGCGCCCTTCGCCGCCGCCCTCGTCGAGCGCTTCGGCATGCGCCGGGTCGTCTCGGCCGCGCTCGGCGTGATCGCTGTGTCGTCGCTCCTGACCCTCGGGATGACCAAGCCCTGGCAGCTCTTCCTCCTCTGGGGAGTCGTCAACGGGACTGCGACCGGCGCGGTCTCCGTCCCGCTCGCGGCGATCATCGCCAATCGCTGGTTCGTCGCGCGCCGCGGGCTGGTGACGGGCGTCCTGACCGCAAGCAACGCGTCCGGGCAGCTCGTCTTCCTTCCGCTTCTCGCCTGGGTCGCCGGCTTCGACTGGCGCTACGCCGCGCTGCTGGTCGCCGTCGCCGCGCTGGGCCTCGTCCTGCCGCTCGTGGCGACGCTGATGCGCGACCGCCCGAGCGACGTGGGGGCGCGGCCCTACGGCGCGGGGCCTGACTGGCAGGAGCCTCCCGCGGCCCCGGCCGCGTTCGGCGCCGCTCTGGCCGGCCTGCGCCTGGGCATGCGCTCGCGCACGTTCTGGGTCCTCGCGGGGACGTTCTTCGTGTGCGGCGCGACCACGAACGGCCTCGTCTCGACGCACCTGATCCCGGCCGCTCACGACCACGGGATCGCGCAGGTCAGCGCCGCGAGCCTGCTGGCGATGATCGGCGTCTTCGACATCGTCGGCACCGTCGGCTCCGGCTGGCTCACGGACCGCTTCGATCCCCGCAAGCTCCTGCTCGTCTACTACGGCTTCCGCGGTCTCGCGCTCCTCGCGCTCCCGGTCGCGTTCGACTCGCGCTACGCAGCCCTCGTCGGCTTCGCGATCGTCTACGGCCTCGACTGGGTCGCCACAGTGCCTCCGACCTCCGCGCTCGCGACGTCGACCTTCCCGCAACACGCCGGCGTCGTCTTCGCCTGGATCTTCAGCGCGCACCAGTTCGGGGCGGCAACCGCCGCCTGGGGCGCGGGCATGGTGCGCACGACCACCGGCGAGTACACGGCGGCGTGGGCCGTCGCCGGGGGCATGGCCCTGCTGGCGGCTTTCGCCGTGCTCCTGATCGCGGCGCAGCCGCGCCGGCCGGCCGAGCCCGCGACCGCCGCGGGCGCCTACTCCTAGCCCTTCCGCGAGCCCCGGATCGTCGCGACCCCGCCGGTCTTCGCCTGCTCGACGACCCGCTCGAGGAAGCGGGAGTCGATCCGGGTCGCCTCGTGCAGCACCTTGCTCCGCGACATCAGGCGCCACGGCGGGCCGAACGCGGCCTCGGGCCCGGGCTCCGGCTCCGGGGTCGGGTCGGCGCCGAGGACGAGCTGGTCGATGGTGCTCCCCTTCATCATTCGGTTGAGGTCGAGCGGCCCCTTATAGCCTTCGATCCGTCCTTCGGACGTGTACTGGTGCACCACGATGGCCGTCCACGCGCCCACGGGCGAGACCGGGTGGACGGTGCCGTTGTTCTTGCCGTAGTTGGCAAGCCAGAGCGGATAGCGGGTGAGCCTTTGCTCGTGGCCGACCAGGTTCTCCGCGAAGGCGGAGAACGTGTAGAGGATCGGCCGCTGACCGATCTTCTTCTCGATCCGGCGCAGCCAGCGGTTCGCCCACCGGGCGGTCTCCGTCGGGGAGTTGCCGCGGCGCTCCAGGTCGAGGACGGGGAGCAGGTCGCCCCTCTGCGGCTGCGCCACCTCGAGGAAGTGCTCGGCCTCGTCGTCGGGCCCGTCGTCGAAGTCGGGATGGGCGAAGTGGTAGGCGCCGACCGGGATGCCCTGCCTGCGGGCGGACTTGCGCTGCCGCTCGTAGTGCTTGTTCGTGTAGAAGGTGCCTTCGGTGGCCTTGATGAAGCCGAACTCGAGGCCGGCGTCCTTGATCGCCTTCCACGAGATGGTCTTCTGGAAAGCCGAGACGTCGATGCCCCGCACCATCGCCATGCGGGAAGTGTCTCAGATTCGCCGCGCTCGACGAGTTGCCTGGGGATGCCGATTGCAACCTTCAGAGCGGGTTCTTCGTCCTACACCGAACGCATGGAGCAAGCCGTGGACAGCGCAGTCAACGTCGGGACCGTCCGTCAGCGGACGAGCCTCGGCAGCCAGATCGCGACGATCGCCGCGGTCGTCCTCCCGCCGTTCGGGCTCCTGTCGGCAATGGGGCTCCTCTGGGGCGTCGCCTTCCACTGGGTCGACCTGATCCTGCTGGTCGTCCTCTACGTCCTCACCGCGGTCGGGAACGCGGTCGGCTTCCACCGCTACTTCACCCACAAGAGCTTCGACACGGGCCCCGTGGTCAAGGGGACGCTCGGCATCCTCGGCTCCATGGCCATGCAGGGCCCGATCACGCAGTGGGTCACCGACCATCGCAAGCACCATGCCCTCTCGGACAAGGAAGGAGACCCGCACTCGCCGCATGTGGGCCACGGCGACGGGCTCGGCGGGACGATCCGCGGCTTCGTCCACTCCCACGTCGGCTGGCTCTTCACGCTGAAGGGCATGGAGCGCGGCCGCGAGTACGGCAAGGACCTCTACGAGGACAAGCTCGTGCGGACGATCGACCGTCTCTACATCCTCTGGGTCGTGCTCACGCTCGGGATCCCGTTCGCCGCCGGGTACGTCGTGGGCGGCTCGGTCGCGCGAGGGGTGGAGGCGATGGTCTGGGCCGGCCTGCTCCGCATCTTCCTCTACCAGCACGCGACCTTCAGCGTGAACTCGATCTGCCACATGTTCGGGCGCAAGGACTACACCTCGCGCGACGAGGCGCGCAACAACTGGGTGGTCGCCGCGCTCGTGCTCGGCGAGGGCTGGCACAACAACCACCACGCCTTCCCGAGCTCTGCTCGGCACGGGCTCCACCGCTGGCAGGTCGACCTTTCGTGGCTGCTGATCAGGAGCCTGGAGAAGCTCGGGCTCGCCTGGAACGTCAAGCGCCCGACGCCGCGGCAGATGGCCCGCCGACGGGTTCAGCCGGCGGCCGCGGACGCCGCGGCGGCGCCCTCGGAAGCCTGAAAGCGGGTCAGCTCTTCGCTGACAAGCTCGGCCCAGCGGCCGGCGCGCGGAGCCGGCACGGCCGCACCCCAGGGCGCGCGCATCGCGATCGGGTGGATCGCCCCCGGGATCAGCTCGTAGCTTCCCACGACGCCGCGGGCCCGTGCGCGCTCGAAGCCGCGCCGTGAGCTCGCCGGGCTCACGCCCGGGATCCCGGGCAGGTAGCGGTCGAGCGCGCCGTGAAGGACGACGAGCCGGCGCCCGTCCAGGCCCGAGAGATCCAGACGCTCGGGGATCCACGGCGCCAGCCCCAGCACCGTGGTCACCGCCGGATGGCGGGCAGCGCCGATCGCCGCCGCCCCGCCCATCGAGAAGCCGAGGAGGAGGACGCGTCGCGCACCGGCCGCAACGACCTCGTCCAGCGCGGCCAGCGTGTCCTCGACGCACAGCTCGAGCCGCTTCCACGACTTGATCCGGTAGCGCACCTCGGCGAGCCCGAGGCCGGGATGCCGCGGCGCGAGCCGGCGCATGAGCCACTCGAGCGACGCGCTCCAGGTCCCGGGCACCTCCCGGCTCTGGCCGCCGTTGACGCAGACCACCGCCGCCGGCGAGGCCAACCCGGTCAGACGCAGCTCGGCACCGGTCGAGAGCTCGACCGGGGGGTTTGGACTTCCAAACCCTGGGAACTTCGCTCTGTCAGCGATTCTTGGCAAAGGCAGGAGCCGGCAGGTCTGGGCGCGCATCCCTCGTTCGAGTGAACGAGCCGCCCGGTTCGCCGCCCGATGAGCGTAGCGATGGGGCGCTATTACCTGCCGCCGCAGGTTCTCGTGCTGGTCGCCGCGCTTGCGGCGGTCGGCGCCCTCCTTCTGGTCCTGGCTCGACCGGCCGCCGGCGTCGAGCAGCCTGCGTCGAGCGGCGACGTCGCCTCGGCTCCCGTCGCGGTGGCGCAGGCGAGCCTGGTCTCGGCCGTCGAGCCCGTCGCTGAGCCCGAGGCGGCTCCGGCCCCCGCGCCCGCCGTCGATCCCGGCTTTCTCGTCCTCCGGCCCTCGGCAGGCAAGCGAGTCGCCCTCCGCGCGCGCCCGGGCGGCGCGGTGATCGCCAGGGTCGACGCCACGACCGAGTTCGGCTCGCCGGCCACGCTCGCGGTCGCCGCGAAGCGCGGCCGCTGGCTCGGCGTCGTCTCGACGCTTCTCCCGAACGGCCGGCTCGGCTGGGTCGACTCGCAGGCAGGAACCTTCCGGAAGTCCCGCACCCGGGTGAGCGTCACCGTCGACCTCTCGGCGCGCCGGCTTGTCGTCCGCCGTGGCGATCGCGTTCTCCGCCGGGTGACGGTCGCCGTCGGCAGGCCCGGCTCGCCCACCCCGACGGGGCGCTTCGCGGTCACGGACAAGCTCGCCGGCTCCGGCTACAGCGCGGCCTACGGCTGCTGCATCCTCGCGCTCTCAGCCCACCAGCCGAGCCTCCCCTCCGGTTGGCGGGGCGGTGACCGGATCGCCGTCCACGGGACGAACGACCCGGGCTCGATCGGCACCGCGGCCTCGGCCGGCTGCCCTCGGGCGAGCGACGCGGACATGCGCTTCCTTCTCCGAGCCGTGCCGCTCGGCGCGCCCGTCTTCGTTCGCGGGTAGGCCCCTAGCGGGCGAGCAGCGCCTGCAGTTCGCCCACGGCCGTGACCGGCTGCCGGCAGGCGAAGCTCTCGCACACATAGGCGGCGGGCTGGCCGTCCAGCAGGCCCTTGCCGGCGAGCAGCGGCACGGTCTCCGTCGGCTCCGGCGTGAAGGCGAAGACGGCGTTGGGGCGATAGCCCTCCAGAGCGGCCCGGCGGAGGTCGGCTGCGTCTCCCACGACCGCGATCTCCTGCGGTGCGGAGAAATGGAGGTCGAGGGCGCAGAGGAGGTGCGAGACGGCGGCAGGGGCCCGCTCCATCAGCGGGTGCGCGAGCCGGAAGACGCCGACTGCCTGCTTCTCGAGCTCGGGATCGCCGTAGATGCGCGCGAGGCGGAGGAGCACGAAGGCCGCCATCGAGTTCCCGGCGGGGGTCGGATGGTCGTCGAACTCCTTACGGCGCGCCACGAGCCCGTCGCCCTCGGGCGCGTCCACGTAGAAGCCGCCGCGGTCGGGATCCGAGAAGAGCTCGACTAGCAGCCCGGCCAGCCGACGCCCTTCTTCGAGCCAGCGCAGGTCCCCGGTCGCCCACGATAGCTCCACGAGGCCGTTGGCGACATTTGCGTAGTCCTCGAGGTAGCCCGGAATGCGGGCGTCGCCCGCCCGGTAGGAACGAAGCAGCCGGCCGCGCTCGTCCGAGAGCGGCCCGAGCAGGAACTCGGCGACGGCGACGGCGGCGTCGACGTAGTCCGGGCGGGCCAGCCGCGAACCGGCCTGGGCCAGCGCGGCCAGCGCCAGCCCGTTCCACGCGGCCAGCGCCTTGTCGTCGCGGAGTGGCTGCGGCCGGCGCTCCCGCTCCTCGAGCAGTCGGGCCCGCGCCTCCTCGGGAATCTCGCCGCGGAGCACGAAGCGGTCGTGCTCGAACGGGCGCAGCCACTCCGGATGTGGCTGGCCGAGGACGGCCTCGATCTCCTCGGCCGTCCACGTGAACGTCAGCCCCTCGACGCCGTCCGTGTCCGCGTCCTGCGCCGAGGCGAGCCCGCCCTCCGGGAGTCGGAGCTCACGGAGGACGTAGTCGAGGGTCTCGGTCGTCACGCGCCGGTACCGCTCGTCGCCCGTGACGACCCAGGCCTGCAGGTACGCCGAGGCGAGCAGCGCGTTGTCATAGAGCATCTTCTCGAAGTGCGGGACGAGCCAGTGGGCGTCCACCGAGTAGCGGTGGAAGCCGCCGCCGAGCAGGTCGTACATCCCTCCCTCGGCCATGCGGTCGAGCGTCAGGCGCGCCATCGAGAGCGCCTCGTCGTCGCCGGTGGCTGCATGGAGCCGGAGCAGCAGCTCGATCGTCGAGGCTGCCGGGAACTTCGGCGCCGGGCCGAAGCCGCCGTCCCGCGGGTCGAACGCGCGCCGCAGCGCGGGCACGACGCCGCTCAGGAGCCCGCTCGTGAGCGGCTCCCCGGACGGCGGCCGCTCGCTCGCCTGCCGGATGGCGTCCACGAGGACGTCGGCCTGCTGCTCGAGGTCGTGGCGGCGCGACCGGTACGCCTCGGACACGGCCTGCAGGACCTGTTCGAAGCTCGGCAGTCCATGACGGGGCTCCGGCGGGAAGTAGGTGCCGCCGTAGAACGGACGCCCGTCCGGCGTGAGGAAGACGGTCATCGGCCAGCCGCCGTGCCCGGTCATCGCGACGACGGCGTCCATGTAGAGGCCGTCGACGTCGGGACGCTCCTCCCGGTCGACTTTCACCGGCACGAAGTGGTCGTTCATCAGGCGCGCGGTGTCGTCGTCCTCGAACGACTCGTGCTCCATGACGTGGCACCAGTGGCAGGCGGCGTAGCCGACCGAGAGCAGGATGGGGCGGTCTTCGTCCCGGGCGCGGGCGAATGCCTCGTCGCCCCAGGGGTACCAATCGACGGGGTTGCCGGCGTGCTGGAGGAGGTAGGGGCTGGTCTCGGACGCCAGGCGGTTCATGCCGCCCAGCCTAGCCAGACGGGGGAGGGGCGGCGCCGGCTCCCGGGCCGACGCCGCCCCTTTCCGCAGAGCCTACGCCGACACGGCCGCGCGCGAGCCGATGAGCTCGTCGACCGTGGTCACGGTCGCGCCGTAGGTCGCCTTCAGGTACTCGAGCGCGTCTTCCTCGCTGACGCCCTCGAATGCGCAGACGGCGTCACTCGGGATCGTGATCTCGTAGCCGCGGACCAGCGCGCCGTACGAGGAGTGGCGAACGCAGATGTGGGTGTGCTGCCCCGTGATGACGACCTCGTCGACCCCGCGCTCGCGCAGCTGCTCGTCCAGGCCGGTGCCGTCGAAGGCGCCGTAGTGGCGCTTCTCGGAGATGATCTCGCCCTCGGCCGGCGACAGCTCGTCGATCACCTCGGCGCCGGGGTCGCCCGCCATCGCGTGCTCGCCCCAGACCTTCAGCTCGGGGTCGCCGGGCTGATGCGCGTCGTTCGAGAAGACGACGACCCAGCCGTCCTCGCGCGCATGGGTGAGGAGGCGCTGCAGGGGCGGCGTGATCGCCTGCGCCTTCGGGTTGGCGAGCTTCCCGTCGCAGAAGTCCTTCAGCATGTCGACGATGATGAGAGCCTTCATGGGTGTATCCTCCGGAAAGTTTTTGACTATCAGTCGATAACCGTATGCCCAAGTCTACCACACAGTCCCGCCCGGCCAATGAAGCGCTCGGCGCCGTGCTCCAGGTTCGGGACGGCGTCCTCCAGGTGCTGCTGTGGAAGCGGGCCAGGGAGCCCTTCCTCGGCGCCTGGGCGCTCCCAGGCGGGCGCCTGGAGCCGGGGGAGACGCTGGAGGACTCGATCCGCCGCCACCTGGCCGCGAAGGTCGACGTGCGCGACCTCGCGCACCTCGAGCAATTGGAGACGCGCAGCGATCCGCGGCGTCATCCCGACGAGTGGCTCGTCGCGACGGCGTACCTCGGGCTCGTCCCGGCCGACGTCGACCCGCGCGTGCCCTCCGACACGACGTGGCACCCGGTCGACGACCTCCCGGCGATGGCTTTCGATCACGGCGCCATCGCGCTGGCAGGGCGCGAGCGCCTGCGGGCGAAGCTCTCCTACACCAACATCGGCTTCGCACTCGCCCCGCCGGCGTTCACCATTTCCGAGCTCCGGAGTCTCTACACCGCCGCCCTCGGCCACGACGTCTCCTCCACCAACCTCCAGCGCGTCCTCCTCCGGCGCCGTCTTCTGGAGCCCACCGGCGAGACGCGCCCGCCCGGCCGCTCCGGCGGCCGCCCGGCCGCGGTGTTCCGCTTCGCCGGCGCCGGCCTGGAGATCACCGACCCGTTCGCCGTCCTGCGCCCCCCGGACACCCGCTGACTCCTCCGTGGCCCAGGCGTCCCTCGTGGCCACGCCCGGGGTCAGACCCCTGCCGTGTCCGCGAAGGCCCTGGCCGCCGCAAAAGGGCCTGCTCCGGGGGCATTCGGCAGTCGGAGGCCGATGGCGACCGGTGCCGCGAACGGCCATGCCCTGGGGTCAGACCCCGGGCATGGCCGTCGTGGGCGGCTAGATGAGGCCGCAGCGGCGGGCCGAAAGCGGCCACGGGTAGAACCCGCGGCCGGCCCGGAGCGCCTTCTCGGCCGTCCACATCTGCTCCTCGGGGGACCAGCGATTCGCCGTCCCCTTCCGGCGCAGGAGGTAGCGGCCGTAGGCCCGCTGGAACTGGAGATCCATCTGCAGGCCGCCGTAGTAGGGCGCGTTCGGGTCGTCCCAGCGCCCCTCGTGGCCTTGGATGCAGATCCACTGGCGCCTGTGGGGCGGGCGCAGCGCACGCGCCTGCACTCGAAGCGCCCGCTTCCTCCACGTGTCACGCAGGAAGGTGAGGTGGACGATGTCGCTGGTTTGTCGTTCCATGAAGTGCGTCGTCATCGGCTTCCGGCCCATGACGCGTTGCCAGTGCCACACGCTCGCGCGATGCTTGTGGATCGCGTCGACGAGAGCCTGGACCTCGGGAGCCGAGTCAGACGCAGTCGCCGCCGCGGCACCGGTGGGCGCCGCGAGAGCGAGCGAGCTTGCGAGCGCGAGCAGCAGCCCGCGCAGGCGTTGTCGGTTCACGTTCTTCCCCCTTTCTGGGCCCTCGTGCTCGGCCCGCCGCTGGACGCTGGACGGGCTCGGGTGGGCGCCTCCGATGTTGCCGCAGGGGCGCCGGCCCAGGGGTCGCTTTTTCCTGAAGCGGGCTAGGTTACACTCAGCGGCACATGGTGTGGCTGGCCATCTGGATGACGGTGATACTCAAGATCCCGGCCGTCTACCTCGCCTACGTGATCTGGTGGGCGGTCAAGGACCCGCCTGACGCTGCGGCCGGAAGCACCGGGGAAAGCCTGGGCGGAGGCGGCATCGAGCCGCCTCGTCGCCGTGGCCCGCGGGCCCCGATCCCGGGCCGTCGGCCGGGGCCGCACGGCTCCCCCCAGCGACGGCGCGTATCTGAGCCGGTCCTCGTCGCCCGGTCGCGGAGGGCGCAGTGAGCGCCTACGAGCCGGAGTACGGCGGGCGCGCGACCGCGACCCAGCTCGTCGCAGATTTTCTGGCGACCTTCGCGATCTTCGCCGGGCTGGCCGCGCTGGTCTGGTCGCCCGGCCGCCTGGCCACGGCCGCCGTCTTCATCGCCCTCTTCGCCGCGGTGCTCGGAGGCCGTGACCGCCATCTCGTGCCGTTCGCGGTCGGCCTGACGACGGCCTGCTGGTTCCTGGGCATGACGCTCGCGATCGCGCTCGAGCGCCCCATCTTCTAGCCGGGATTTCGGCTCCGTGCGTCCGATCCCCCTAAAGAGGGATTGCCGCGACGCCGATGGAAATGTCGGCTTTACGTTTCGGGAGGCTACGGCCAGAACCGCTCGACCATGGGAAGTTTCAAGCTTCGTCTCGTCATCTACTTCATGCTGCTGGCGCTGCTGCCGCTCGTCGCGGCCACGGTCGCGTTCAGCGAAGTGGCGCAGCGCGGTGAGACCGGCTCGGCCGATGCCAGGCTTTCGACGGCCCTCCGCGTGGCGCAGGCCGACTACCAGGAGCAGATCTCGGAGGACGCGGCCGAGACGGCCAAGTCGCTCGCCCGCGCGACCCAGGTCCAGCAGGCACTCCAAGACCACAACCGCGCGAAGCTCCTTCAGTTCGCGAAGGACGTTCCGAACAGCTCCTTCTACTCCGCTGCGGACGAGCTCCTGGCCGGGCAGAAGCCGCCGCCGCTGGCGCCGTTCCGCGTCGTCCGCGTCATCGCCGACGAGAAGCTCGTCGGCAAGGTCGTGGTCTCGGTGCCGTTCGACGACGCGCTCGTGCGGCGACTCTCGAACCGTTCCGCACTCGACGACGGCGACCGCTTCGTTTTCGTCGCCGACGGCGAGGTGATCGCGCCGAGCCGGATCCACGGCAAGCTCGAGGTTCCGCATCAGCGGCCGGGCTACATCAGCGTCGGCGGCTCGACGTACCGTGCTCTCGGCACCGACCTGCTCGCCGCCGAGCCGAGCCTCGACCGCCCGGCGATCTCGATGGTGGCGCTCAGCCCGAAGCCCGCGATCGAACAGGCCGTCCAAGACCTGCGCAGCAGGTTCCTGCTCTTCTCCGCCGTCGCGATGCTCGCGGTCGGCATCCTCGCGTACACGTTCGGCCGCACGATCGTCCGCTCGCTGGGCGAGCTCGCCGCGGCCGCGGCCGGCATCGCCAAAGGAAGCCTCGACCAGCGTGTCCCGGTGCGCGGGCGCGACGAGTTCGCCGCCCTCGGCGAGGCCTTCAACGACATGGCTGCCCAGCTCGAGCAGCGCCTGCGGGAGCTCGACGCCGAACGCGGCCGCGTTCGCGACGCGATCGCCCGCTTCGGCGACGCTCTCGCGGCGACGCACGACCCGTACACGCTTCTGCCCGTGATCGTCACGAACACGGTGGAGGCGACCGGCGCGGCGGGCGCCCGGCTCGTCGTCAACGGCAAGGAGATCGCGAACGAGGGCGACCCCGACGCGGGCGGCTCGCCACTCGCTATCCCGCTCGGCCTCGACGGCCGCGAGAGCGGCGTCCTCTATCTGACGCCGAAGGAGGCCGATTTCAGCGACGAGGCGCGGGAGCTCGCCCACTGGCTCGCCTCCCAAGCGTCGGTCGCGCTCGAGAACGCGCGGCTGCACCGGCTGGTCGAGCGCCAGGCGAACACCGACGGCCTGACCGAGCTCCCGAACCGGCGCCACTTCGAGGAGGCGCTCGAGGCGGAGATCTCGCGGGCCGAGCGCTTCGAGGGCGGGCTCGCCCTGATCCTCGCCGACCTCGACGACTTCAAGCAGGTGAACGACCGCTACGGCCACCAGGCCGGAGACGACGTCCTCCAGACGTTCGCGGACATCCTGCGGGCGACCGTGCGCGAGATCGATCTTCCCGCCCGCTACGGCGGTGAGGAGTTCGCCGTGCTCCTGCCCCAGACCGAGCTGGAGGGAGCCCTCCAGCTTGGCCGAGCGGCTCCGCCGCGCGCTCGCCGCCCGCCCGATGGCGACGCATCCCGGAGGCCTCGTCGCCGTCACCGCGAGCTTCGGCGTCGCCGCCTTTCCAGAGGCCCCGACCCCGGCGGCGCTCTTCGCCGCCGCCGACGAGGCGCTCTACCGGGCCAAGCGTGCAGGTAAGAACTGCGTCGTCTCGGCAGACGTGGGTACCATCGTCCGCGCGCACGATTAGGTTCTCAGTTGGCGCTAGGTCGTCTACAATCCGGCGCTTGCCTTTTTCCCCTACTTGTGAGGTGTGAGTGAGCGAGCAGAGAGACACCATCTTTTCCCGCGTGATCGAGGAGCACCTCGAGCTCAAGCGGAAGAACTCTCAACTCGACGGCAGCATGCCGATCGACCGGTACAACGTCGAGGATCCTTTCCAGAATCACCCTCTGTTCAAGACGGAGGAGCAGGCCCGACTCGAAGACACGTTGAGCGGCCAGGAGCCCGAGCTCGAACCCAGCAAGGTGCTCGCATGGCCCGCCGGGGAGGACACCGATCCGGGTGTCGACCCCGAGGACACCCTGTGGGGGCGTTCGCGCGACTTCGACTGGGGCGACTAGCTCCGAGGTAGCTCCGCCGGGCCGGTCTGCGCTCCCCTTTCGCGGGTAGAGAGCACCTGGCCGGGCGCACCCTCGCCGTCGACAAAACTAGCCTTCCGGGGCATGGATCGACCGCGGCGTCACGACGTAGAATGAGCCGTGAGTTTCGGCGCGCGCAGCGGCGCCGCAGCGGCGGCCCGCTGTGGCGTCTTGGTGTCTCTGGCGGTGCTTGCCCTTGCCGGGCAGGCCTCTGCCACCGTGACCGAGGTCGGCAGCGGAGGCCGGACGCTGGTGGACGGCGAGCCGGAATTCCTGATCGGCCTGGCCGACCCGCCGCCGCTCGGCGGGCTCACCCCGGCCGGCACCGACGGCCTGGACGAGGTCGTTGCCGGCGGCGTCCGCATCTTCAGGGTCGCGCCTCCGGGCAGGGCGCCATGGTCGCCCGACGTCCTGCCGCCCGTCCTCGCGTGGCTCGACGCCGCCCACTCGCGTGGCGCTCTGGTCTGGCTCTCCGTTCGCGAGCTCGGTCTCGCGACGCGCGGCGACGAGCGCACGGCCATGCTCGGGAGCCTCGTGCCGACGCTCGCCCTCCATCCCGGGCTCGGCTTCTGGCGCGGCGTCAACGAGCCGTACTGGGCCGGGCACGGCGTCGACTCGCTGTCGTACGCGAAGGAAGTCGTCGGACGGCTCGACCCGGCGCATGCGTGGCTTACCGTGCAGGCGCCCAGGGGCTCGGTCGGCGATCTCGCCCCCTACAGCGCCGTCACCGACTTCCACGGGGTCGACATCTATCCGGTCCGCCTGATGACGAACGATCCCGATCTGCACGCCGTCGGCCGGTGGACGAGCGTGATCCGGCGCGCGACGCCGAACGAGGGCGTCTTCATGACCCTGCAGATCTGCTTCACCGGCGCGTGGCACGGCTCGACCTATGTGCTGCCGACCAGGCGGCAGGAGCGCTACATGGTCTACGACGCGATCATGCACGGAGCGCGCGGCCTGATCTTCTACGGCGGCCATGACGAGTGCCTCAGCGACCGCGACCGCGCGCTCGGTTGGAACTGGACGTTCTGGAACGGCGTCCTGAAGCGCCTCCTGCGGGAGCTGGGCCCCGGCACCGAGCTCAACGAGGTCCTCGCCGGGCGGGCGAACGGCGTGGGCGTGAACGTGAACGACCGCTACACGACGGTGATCTCCCGCCGCAGGGCGAATGCGGTGTGGGTGATCGTTGCCCGCTTCGGCAAGGGCGCGAAGACCGTGAAAGTCCGCGGGCTTCCCGCCGACCTGCGAGCGGGGAGGGTCTACCCGACCGGCGGCCGCAGAGTGCCGGTGCGGGGCGGAGCCTTCAAGACGAGAATCGGCCGCTGGGGCGTGCAGGTGATCCGCTTCCCGGCGCGCGGCTGAGCGCGAGCCGGCCGGGGCGGGATCCGCGCCCCCGCCCCGAGTACACTCAGTCGCAACGGGGCGTTAGCTCAGCTGGGAGAGCGCCGGCTTTGCAAGCCGGAGGTCGCGGGTTCGATTCCCGCACGCTCCACTCGTCATTTCCAGGGGATTCTTCCTCAGGCTCTAAAGGGCCGGGCGCTTCACCCCACGCCTGCCCCACAGCAACATCGAGGAGATAGTCGTCGAGCGCCTTCGCGGCGCGCTCGGAGGCACCTGGGTACAGGTGCCCGTAGCGTTGCAGCACGATAGGTCCCCCGGTCGTCAACGAACTCGATCAGACCTGCATCACGCAGGTGCTGCAATGTCTGTCTGATCGAGTCTTGAACGTGTTGGCTCTCGGGATGCAACGCCGCAAGCTCAATCTCGAACTCGTACACCTGGGCGAGCGTGAAGGTCTCACCAATAGGTCAGGTACGAACCACGAGCGACCTGAGGTCCTGGTTCCAGCTCACGTGCGAACCGTACGGCGGCGTGAATTGGGACGGAAGCCCGGGAACGCGGCTTTTCTCGTTCGCCTCGCTCCTTCTACTCGGGCAGGTCTTGCGCCTTGCCGACGCGGACGAACACGGTCACGATCGAGCGATCGCGGGTCATCCGCACGACCTCGTCCCCGAGGTTTCCCTCGATTGCCGTGAAGGTCCGGTGGTCGTCGTCGATCCACTCCTCGAACATGCCGATGTGGTTCGCCAGCGAGTTGTCGACGGTCGTAGGCGGGAGATCGTAGATCGCGAGGTCGCCGGGCTTGGGTCTGCGTGTGACCCTCAGGTCGTCGTTACCGGCCTCCGCGGCGTTCCGCATCGCCGGACAGGACGCCCAGTGATTCTTGTCGCGATTGAACGCATCCGTCGGCCAGCCGGCGTGGGCGTAGCACCACGTGACGAATATCGCGCACCACTCCG
The DNA here is from genome assembly GCA_963811635.1 of uncultured Actinomycetes bacterium. GTDB lineage: Bacteria > Actinomycetota > Thermoleophilia > Gaiellales > Gaiellaceae > JAIBJN01. The sequence goes on along the minus strand of CAWESB010000006.1, from coordinate 2,540 downwards.
GGCCGTCGGCCTGCCACCCGTCTGGATGGCGCATGTACCAGCGGGTGTACTTATTGCTGTTCGATCCGCCCGGATGCTCCGTGGTGCCAAGTTGCCGCTTGGCCAACGCCAGCGCTTTCAGACGCGCCCGCTTCTGACGCTTCGGGGTCAGCCGCCTGCGCAGCTCCCGGCGGGCACGGCGGACGGGAGGAAGACGCTTGGTGCCCGCGAGGTACCCGGCAAGCTGGGAGCCGAAGACTGCGACCTGGTCTTGCTCACGGTAGCCGAGCCAGTAGCGCGCAAGGCGGCATGCGCGTGCCGTCGCCTGGTCGAAGACGCCGTTGACGTCGCCGTCCAGGAAGTCGCCGAACCGATTCTCGTTCAGAAGCTTCTGGGCTCGACGGACGTCCGGGCCGTGCATCGGGGGAGTCGTCAGGGTGAGCGGCCCAGCCATGGCTCAGAAACGGTCGTGCTTGTGGAAGAAGCGCGTGAGCTCGTACAGGTGGCGGAAGCTGAACCCGTCACCCGGGTCGTTGCGCTGGTGGGAGCCGATCAACGCCGACACGTTCTTGTGTGAGGTATGGCCGCGGCGCCGAACGCCCACCGGTCGGTCCAGCACGAACTCCGAACCCTCCAGATGCCCGTCGCCGGGAGTGAGAATCGCCCGGCGCGGCTTGATCCCGAACGCATTCCAGGCGCGGTTCGCCAACCAGGCAGCGGCTCGCATCTGCTCCTCGGTCCACACCTTGTTGACGCTGCTGTGCATGTGCTCGGCACCGCAGGCGACCATGTTGGCGCCCAGGTGGCCGAAGCAGAACTGGTCGAGCCGTGTGAAGAGCGCGACGTTGCCCTCGGCGTCCGTGGCCGCTTGGATCGCGAGACCCTTCCCCTTCAGGATCCGGCCGAGTGTCTCAAAATCAGCCGTTCCGGTCGCCTGAGGCACCTCGGGGATGTGATTGACGAAGACCAGGGGTCGGATTCGGAAGTCTCGGCTGGGCGGGCAAAGCCCCGTTCCGCGGTAGTCGAAGACCCTCCCGCCCATGCCCGGAACCCTGCGAATGCTCCGTGGCTCGGTCACTCCGCCGACTCCCCGTAGTTCTCGAGCTCGTCGTCGACCTCGTGGATGTCTCGCCGCTCGAGCTCGAGATCGACCTCGACCTGGAACTCCGTCTCGCCGAGCTCGGGATCGAGGGCCTCATCGAACTCGGGCTCGTCGCTCTCGTCGCCGTGGTCCTCTTCCAGGCTGATGTCCCGCGGGGGGTCGGGCATACCGCGGCGGTTCTACATTCTTGTAACGAGAGTGTCAAGGGGCGCCGCCTGGGACGGCGCCCCTCGACTCCGATTCACCAGGTCGTGGGCTTGCCGGGCGTGAAGAGCCAGACGTTGAAGAAGTTGTCCAGATCCATCCCGGACGCCGTCTCGGCGGCGGCGATGAAGTCGGCCGTCGAGACGTTGCCGTAGCGCGGTTGCTCGGCCGTCGTGCGGGGCGCGGGAACGCTACCGCGTCGTCGCCCCCCGCCCGCCGGCCTACGGTGCTCGCGCAGCGGCCAGCCAAGCTCCTGCTGCCAGGATTGTCCGTGCGAGCTCAACCCCCGTCCAGGGACGGGGGTTGAAGGTAGCCGTGGCGGATCGCCCAGAGCAGCCGGCACATTCGCCGCCGCCGCATCGTGAAGCCCGTCTCTCGTGTAACCCTCGGGCTGAGCCAAATGAGTAGCCGAGGAAGGTGCGGGTTCCGCGCGTTCTCCCGGAGCTGCGCTTTCTCGCCATTCCCGCTCACGAAGTAGCTCGACAGGTATGCCGCCGCTCGTTCCGCCGCCATGACTTGGACACTGCTTCCCTGCTTAGTCCCGACGAAGCCGAACCGGTGCCGGGGAGCGAGGCGAGCGAGCTCGTGGAAATAGGCTCGCGCCAGCAACGCGTCAGACGGCTGGCGCAAGTCGAACACCCGATGCACATGGGCGGGCCCTCTCGCCTGGGGCTCCCAAGCCCGCATCAGCAAGGGCAGACACCGACCATGCCTCCGCTTCACTGCGTTCCGAGCTGCGTTGTGAAGTCGCTTCCAACGACGCGAGATATCTCTCGACCACTCGTGGAGAGCATCGGCGTCGACCTTGCATCCGTATCGCTTGCCGTGGACGTGCGGCCCCAGGTGGGCGCACACGCGCTCGTCGTAGGGAAGCTCGTCCCGACCCGGCGGAGTGACGGCCGACGTCATCACTAGGCCGCCGACGTGCCTCAGGTTGTGAAGTAGCACGATCCGCCAGTCCCGAGCCCAGGTCAGTCCGCAGATCTCACAGGTGCGCTTCTTGCACGAGTGGCCCTGGTGGCCTGCGGTGCACCGCCGGCGCCTGCCGTGGGCAGGCTCAGTTCGCCGGCCCATCCGCGCCTTCGGGCTCGCACGATTCGTCCTCTACCGAGGCATCGTCACCCCACGCCTGCCCCACAACGTGATCCGGAGAGCCCGGATCGGAGCCGGCGCCACCCGGTTCGTCCGGTTCTAAATGCCCTGCTGAGGCCGGCTTTTCCGGGTTGGCGCCTTCTGGCCCGGATTCATCGGATTG
>CAWESB010000005.1:0-158701 GCA_963811635.1 uncultured Actinomycetes bacterium | reverse complement strand
TTCGTTAGCGCCCTAGGACGCGGCTCCTGAAGCACGTGGGCCAGGTCGCCCTCGCCGACGAGGACGCGGCGGGGCTTCGACCCTTCGTACCCGGAGATGATTCCGCGACGCTCGAGCATGTCCACGAGGCGGCCTGCACGCGTGTAGCCGACGCGGAGCCGGCGCTGAAGGAGCGAGACCGAGGCGGTCTGCGTCTGGACGACGATCTCGATCGCCTTGTCGAGGAGAGGATCCTCGTCTGGGTCGAAGTCCTCGTCGCCGTCGCCGGCCGCATGGACGGCCTCGGGCGGCTCGAGCAACGACTCGTCCAGCTCCTGCGGGCGCTGGCTGCGGCACTGCTCGACGACGAGCGCGATCTCCTCCTCGCTCACGTACGCGCCCTGGACGCGCTGGAGCCGCGACGTCCCCAGCGGCTTGAAGAGCATGTCGCCCTGGCCGAGGAGGCTCTCGGCCCCGGAGGCGTCGAGGATGACCCGGCTGTCCGTCTGGCTCGAGACCGCGAAGGCGATCCGCGAGGGCACGTTCGCCTTGATCATCCCGGTGATGACGTCGACGGACGGCCGCTGCGTCGCGAGTACGAGGTGGATGCCGACCGCACGCGACTTCTGCGCGAGGCGGATGACGGCGTCCTCGACCTCCTGGGGGGAGACCATCATCAGGTCGGCGAGCTCGTCGATCACGACCAGCAGGTAGGGCAGCTCGGACTCGCCGCGCTTGCGCATGGCCCGGTTCAGCTCGGGGAGGTTCCGCGCCCTGGCGAGGCTCATGCGCTCGTAGCGGCGCTCCATCTCGGTGAGGACGTTCGTGAGCACGGCGGATGCCTGCTTCGGGCTGGAGACGACCGGCGTGAGGAGGTGCGGGATCGACTCGTAGAGGCCGAGCTCGACGCGCTTCGGGTCGACGAGGATCATCCGCACCTCGTCCGGCGTGGCGCGCAGGAGGATGGAGCAGAGCATCGTGTTGATGCAGCCCGACTTCCCCGAGCCGGTCGTGCCGGCGATGAGGATGTGCGGCATGCGCGCGAGGTCGGCCGAGACCGACGCGCCGGAGATGTCCTTCCCGAGCCAGACCGAGAGCGGGCTCGACGAGGGCGGCGGCTCGTCGAAGATGTCGCCGAGCGTGACGATGTTCGGGGAGAGGTTGGGCACCTCGACGCCGACCGCCTGCTTGCCGGGGATCGGAGCGAGGATGCGGATCTCGGTGGTCGCGAGCGCGTAGGCGAGGTCGTCCTTGAGCGCCGCTACCTTGCCGACCTTCGTGCCGGGCGCGAGCTGGAGCTCGTAGCGGGTCACGCGCGGGCCGACGACCTGGCCGACGAGCGTCGCGTCGATCCCGAAGTTGCCCAGCGCCTGGAGGAGCGCCTGCCGCCGTGCGCTCGGCCGCCTTGCCGGGCTGGCCCTCGTGCGGACGGGAGCGCCGGAGCACATTCGCGTCGGGAAGGCGGTAGTCGGCGAGGTGCTCGGTCGAGGGCGCGTCGAAGAGCGACGGCGGCTCGGGGACGTCGTCGGTCTCGAGCGAGAGCTCGCCCTCGCCCACCGAGTCGAGCTGGTCGACGAGCACCGGCTGGAGGTGCGGCGTGTCGCCGACGACGTCGGGGTAGGCTTCCTCGCCGTCGACCGGCGGCTTCGGCGGCGCGTGGCCGGTGGAGGCCTCGTCGAGAGTCTGGCCCCAGGGAAGGTCGTCGCGCGCCGGCACCCGGACGGCCGTGACGGTGCGCCGCGCCGCGCCGGCAGTGTCGCGCGCCACCCGGGCCGAGCGGTGGAGCAGGGCGCCGAGGGAGGCTCCGGTCAGCAGCAGGGCGCCGCCCCAGCAGAGAAAGAGCCCGAGGATGAAGGTGCCGGTGCCGCCGAGCAGGCGCCCGAAGGCCGTGTCGAAGGCGGTGCCGAAGGCCCCTCCCCGCTCCTCGCCGAGCAGGACGAGGATGCCGATCGAGAGGAGCACGAGGCCGGTGCGGAAGGGGCGCACGTCGACGAGCGACGCGCGCGCGATCATCAGGGCGCCGAGCACGAGGAAGACGACTGGGACGGCGATCCGCCCCGTCCCGAAGAGCCCGTCGAGCCAGTCGGCGATCGTCGTGCCGACGATCCCCCCGTTCCCCTCGAGCCAGGTGACGACGGCGAGGAACAGGCCGACGCAGAGGAGCCCGAGGCCGAGGAGGTCATGGTTCTTGTGGGCGTGCTGGCGCCGCGCGCGCTTCTTCTTGCGCACGCGCGCAGGGGACTTGGGGCGAACCCGAGACGGACGCTTCCTTGGCGCCATGCTCAGCCGTCTTTCGCGGCCTCGCGGGCCGCTCCTCCTCGCCTGCCGGCTAGAGCGAGCCGACGCGCTCGCAGAGGAGCTCGAGGAACCCGTCCGCGTCGATGTCGACTCCGACGTCCGCGTTCGCGTCGTTCCCGGTCCGGTGCCACAGGTCGACGACCGTCCGGCCCCGGCAGAGCTGCGACTCGCAGTCGACGTCGACATGGCGGTGCAGCGGTCTCCACGATCCCGGGCCTGAGCACCTGGGCGACCGCCACCGCGTCGTGGATCGGCGCCCCGTCGGCACCGTACGTGCGCCGGTGGTACTCGATGAAGAAGTCGTAGAGCTCGGCGACCATCCGCCCTGTCGGGCCCGACCCGCGCAGGCGGTCGGCGTGCGCGTCGGTCATCAGCGCCTTGTGTGTGACGTCGAGCCCGATCATCGTCACGGGCAGGCCGCTGTGGAACACGCGCCATGCCGCCTCGGGGTCGACGTAGACGTTGAACTCGGCGGCCGGCGTGACGTTCCCTTCTGCGATGGCGCCGCCCATGATCACGATGCGGGCGACGTTCTCCGCGGCCTCCGGGTGGCGGGAGAGGAGCAGCGCGATGTTCGTGAGCGGCCCGACCGGCACGAGCGTGACCGGCTCGGGCGAGCCGAGGATGCGCTCGGCGAGGAAGTCGACCGCGTGCTGGGCGACCGGGGTTCCCTGCGGCTCGGGGAGCGCGGGCCCGTCGAGGCCGGATTCCCCGTGGACGTAGGCGGCGATGAAGAGCTCGCGTGCGAGCGGGCGGTCGGCGCCGGCGGCCACCGGGACGTCGCCCCGGCCGACGAACTCGAGCACGCGCAGTGCGTTCGCGGTCGTCTTCGGGAGCGTCTGGTTGCCCGCGACGGTCGTGACGCCGAGGAGGTCGAGCTCCGGGCTTGCGAGCGCGAACAGAAGCGCGATGGCGTCGTCGTGGCCCGGGTCGCAGTCGAGCAGGATCGGCGTCGTCACGCAGCCAGTATCTCGTCAACCTCCGCTGCCGTGGGCAGCGACGGTTGCGCGCCCGGCCTCGACGCGGCGAGCGCGCCGGCGGCACAGGCGCGGCGGAGCGACTCGTCCCGCTCCCTGCCCTCGAGCAGCGAGACGACGAGGCAGGCGGTGAAGGCATCGCCGGCGGCGGTGCCGTCGACGGCGTCGACCCGCGGGGGCGCGGCTCGCGCCACCTCCACCCCGTCGTCCAGGAGCAGCGCACCCTCGGCTCCGAGCGTGAGCGCGAACAGCGTCCCCATCGGGCTCGAGCCCAGCGCCTCGAGCTCCAGCGAGTTGGCGACGATCAGGTCGGCGCGCTCGAGGATCTCCCGTGCCGCCTCACGCGCGGGAGCGGCGTTCAGGCAGAAGAACCCGTCGAACCCCTGCAGGCCGGCCTGGATCGCGTCGTCGCGGACCTCGAGCTGGCTGATGAGCGCCTCGGGCTCGCCAATGTCGACCTGCCCCGCGTCGAGCGCGTGGTTCGCACCCGGGACGACGACGATCTGGTTGTCCCCGTCCTCGTCGACGACGATGAGCGCGATCCCGGTCGTGCCCGCGACCACCTGCGTGCGCGTGAGGTCGACGCCTGCGCCGCGCAGCCCCGCGACTGCCTGCCGGCCGAAGTCGTCGTCGCCGACGGCGCCGACGAAGCGCACGTCCGCGCCCAGTCGGGCCGCCCCCACCGCCTGGTTTGCACCCTTGCCGCCGGGGACGTAGGCGAGGCCGGTGCTCGTGAGCGTCTCCCCCGGCTCGGGAAGCGACGTGACGGTGGCGACGAGGTCGAGGTTGATCGAGCCGACGACGGCGACGCTCGACACTCGCTACGCGGCGAGGGCGCGCAGGTCGTCCAGGGCGCCGTCGAGCAGGTTCTCGCGAAGGTCGAAGAGCCCGGCCCAGAGCGACTCGCGGTCGGGCGCGGACTCGATGCGCGCGGAGTCGGCCAGTCCCTGGAGCGCGCGGACGAGCACGGCCAGCTCGAGGTAGGCGTGCGCGACGCGGTGCGGCGCCGCGACGACGCCCGCCTTCTTGAGGACGTCGTCCCAGACCACGACCTCCCCCACCCCGGGCTCGCCGTACCAGGAGCGGCCCTCCGCCCCGGCAGGCTCCAGCTCGAGGAGAAAGCGTCCGAGCGGGCCCTCGAGGCCGGTCAGCGCGGTCTCGGCGCGCTCGGCGGCCCGGCGGAAGGCTGCCTGCCGGCGCTCCGGCGTGCAGGGTTCCGGCTCGCCTCGCGCCCAGCGCTCGAGCAGCCGACAGAAGGCGAGCCCGGCCACCTCGCTCGCAGTCAGCGAGCGGATGAGGCGGGTGGCGGTCCGTTCGGACACGCCGTAGCTCCGCATCAGGGAGGGCCAGCCGCTGCCGTTGGTCTCGGTCACTCCCCTAACTAGTACACCAACTTGGACGGAACACGTACCGTTCCCGGGCGATGGCGACCTACGACCGCGTGCGCGAGCTCCCGCTCGAGATCGAGTCCTACCGGTTGGAAGGCCTGCAGGTGCAGGCGTCGCACGACTTCACGCGTCTGACGACCGTGATCCATCTCGAGGGCGGCGGCCACGAGGGGGTCGGCGAGGACGTGACGTACTCGAGCGACGACCAGACCGCACTCCAGGCCGAGGGCCCGACGCTGCCGCTCGCCGGCAGCCACACGCTCGACAGCTTCTCCCAGCTTCTCGAGCACCTGGCGCTCTTCCCCGAGGGCCCCGGGATGCCCGCCTTCGCCGACTACAGGCGCTGGGCCTACGAGAGCGCGGCGCTCGACCTCGCGCTCCGGCAGGCGGGCCTCCCACTGGGCCAGGCCGTCGGCCGCGAGGCGCAGCCGGTCAACTTCGTCGTCTCCCTGCGGATCGAGAAGCCGCCCGCCGCCGACCCGGTCCCGCTCCTGCTGGAGCGCTACCCATCCCTCCGCTTCAAGCTCGACCCCACGAGCGAATGGGACGAGGCGCTGATCGGCGAGCTCGGCGCGACCGGTGCGGTCGACACCGTGGACCTCAAGGGCGCCTACAAGGGCACCGTCGTCGACCAGCCTGGCGACCCAGGGCTCTACCGCATGGTCGCGGAGGGCTTTCCGACGGCCTGGATCGAGGACCCCGACCTGACCGAGGAGACCGATCCCGTCCTCGAGCCCCACCGCGACCGAATCACCTGGGACGCGCCCATCCACTCGGTCGGCGACATCACCGGGCTCGCGTTTGCCCCGAAGACGATCAACTTCAAGCCGTCGCGGTTCGGGAGCGTCCAGCGCCTCTTCGAGGGCTACGACTACTGCGCCGAGCAGGGGATCGCCATCTACGGCGGCGGCCAGTGGGAGCTCGGCCCCGGCCGCGGCCAGATCCAGCACCTCGCCTCGCTCTTCCACCCCTCGACGCCGAACGACGTTGCGCCGGCGGCCTTCAACATCCACCGCCTCGACCCGCCTCCGGGCCTGCCCACGAGCCCGCTCGCGCCGGAGCCCAGCGCCACCGGCTTTCGCTGGGGCGCCTAGACCTCGACGACGACCGGAAGGATCATCGGCCGCCGGCCGGTGCGCTCGGCGATCAGCTTCCCGAGGTTGTCGTGCAGATGCTCCTGGAGGAGCTTGAGCTCGGTCACCTGCTGGGCCATGCACTCCTCGATCGTGCGCTCGGCCTCGAGCCGGGCCTCCTCCAGCAGGGAGTCGGACTCGGCGAAGCCGCGCGAGATCACCTCGGGCGCCGAGATCTCGCGGCCGTTCTGGGATCCGACCGTGGCGACGACGATGAGGACGCCGTCCTCGGAGAGGTGCCGCCGGTCGCGGAGCGCGACGTCCTGGACGTCCCCCACGCCGAGGCCGTCGACGAACGTGCTCCCCACGTCGAGCTGATCGACGAGACGGGCGATGCCGCCCCGGAGCTCGACGATCGAGCCGTTCTCGGCGAGGACGATCCGGTCTGCCGGGACGCCGCTCTCGCGGGCGAGCCGCGCCTGGGCCGCGAGCATGCGGAACTCGCCGTGGACGGGCATGACGTTCCGCGGCCGCAGGAGGGCGAGGATCGTGCGGATCTCCTCCGCGTTCCCGTGGCCCGAGACGTGCACGGGCGCGATCTCCTGGTGCAGGACCTCCGCCCCGGACTTGGCGAGGCGGTTGATGGTGTCGTGCACCCGGAGCTCGTTCCCCGGCACCGGCTTGGCCGAGATGATGACCGTGTCGCCCTCCTCGATCTGCACGTGCGGGTGGTCGTGGTAGGCCATCCGCGTCAGGGCCGACATGGGCTCGCCCTGGCTGCCCGTGCAGAGGATCATCGTCTCCTCGGGCCGGAGCAGCTCGAGCTCGTCGGGCTTGACCATCAGTTCGTCCCGGACCTCGAGGTAGCCGAGGTTTCGCGCGATGTTGACGTTCTTCCGCAGCGAGCGGCCGACTAGGCAGACCTTCCGCCCTGTCTCGTCGGCCACGTCCATGGCCTGCTGGACGCGGTGGATGTTGGATGCGAAGGAGGCGACGAGGACCCGGCCCTCGCGCTGGGGAATCAGGTGGCGGAAGACCTCGCCGACCGTGCGCTCAGACTCGGTCACGCCTGGGCGCTCGGCGTTGGTCGAATCACCGAGCAGCAGGTCGACTCCGCGGTTCCCGAGCTCGGCGAGCTTGCCGAGGTCGGTGCGGAAGCTGTCGACCGGCGTGTGGTCGATCTTGTAGTCGCCGGTCGCGACCACAAGCCCGCCCGGCGTCTCCAGCGCGATGGCGACCGCGTCCGGGATCGAGTGCGCCATGCGGACGAACTCCGCCTGGTACGGCCCTAGCTCGATCGCGCCCTTCTCGGGCTCGATCTCGACCAGCTCGGCGGCGCGCATGAGCCCGTGCTCGTCGAGCTTCGACTTGACGAGACCGAGAGTCAGGCGGGTCGCCCAGACCTCCGGCACGTCCACCTCGCGCATGAGGTACGGCAGGGCGCCGACGTGGTCCTCGTGCCCGTGCGTGAGCACGACTGCCCGGATCTCGCTCTGACGCTCGCGCAGGTACTCGAAGTCGGGCAGAACGAGGTCGACGCCGAGGTGCTCGTCGCGCGGGAAGGAGAGGCCGGCGTCGATGACGACGATCCCGTCGTCGCACTCCACCACCGTCATGTTCTTCCCGACCTCGCCCAGGCCGCCGAGCGGAACGATGCGCGTGCTCTCGGGCATGCGCGGAAGTGTACGTTTCTCGGGTGAGCGGGAGTGAGGCACGGCCGGCTCTTCTCGGCGCGATCGGGCAGACGCCGGTCGTGCAGCTGCGGCGACTCGCCGGCCCGGAGAGCGGCGAGATCTGGCTCAAGCTCGAGTCCGCCAACCCCACCGGCTCCTACAAGGACCGGATGGCTCTCGCCATGATCGAAGGCGGCGAGCGCTCCGGGCGGCTGCAGCCGGGCCAGGCGGTTGTCGAGTACACGGGCGGCAGCACGGGCTCGTCCCTCGCCTTCGTCTGCGCAGTCAAGGGGTACCCGCTGAAGATCGTCACCTCGGACGCCTTCGCGCCGGAGAAGCTGCAGACGATGGAGGCGTTCGGCGCGGAGCTGAACGTCATCCCGAGCCCCGACGGCATCACCGCGGACCTGATCCCACGCATGATGGAGCGCGCGGCCGAGATCGTGACGGAGGTCGACGGCTATGCCACCGACCAGTTCAACAACACGGACATGATCGACGGCTACGACGAGCTCGGCGTCGAGCTCGCCGAACAGGTCGACGGGCGACTCGACGCCTTCGGCAACTACGTCGGAACGGCCGGCTGCTTCCTCGGCGTCACGCGCGCGCTCCGGCGCACGATTCCGGGCGTCCACCGCGCCGTGATCGAGCCGGGCGAGTCGCCGGTGATCTCTCAGGGCCGCGCCGGGACGCACCACATCGAGGGCGGCGGCGTCGGCTTCTGGCCGCCCCTCCTCGGCGAGGACGACTTCGACGAGGTCTTTGCCATCCCCGAGGCCGAGGCCTTCGCGACCGCGGCGCGCGCCGCGCGCGAGGAAGGGCTGCTCTGCGGCCCCTCGACCGGGGCGAACATCGCGGTCGCCCTGAAGCTTGCCGAGCGGCTCGGCCCCGGATCGCGCGTGGCGACGATCAACGTCGACTCGGGCCTGAAGTACCTGACCCGCGGCCTGAGCCTGAGCTGAGGAAGCTCGGCCCGGCGCGTCTACGCGTGCGCGGGCGTCAGGACGCCGGCGCGCTCGAGCGTGTCCCTGATGATGCTCTTGGCTTCGTCGGAGGCCTCGACGAGCGGGAGGCGGAGCCCACCCACGTCGTGGCCGAGCATGGCGAGCGCCGCCTTCACGGGGATCGGATTCGTCGTCACGGCGAGCGCCTCGATCACCGGCCGGAGCTCGGCGTCGAGAGCGCGCGCGCGGTCGATGTCGCCGTCCTTGAAGCGCGTCACGAGCTCGCGGACGCGCGCTCCCACGAGGTGCGTGTAGACGAGGATCCCGCCCACGCCGCCCAGCTCCAGGAATGGAAGCAGGAGGTCGTCGTTGCCCGCGTAGAGGGCGAGGTCGGTCTCCTTGAGGATCCGTCGAGCCTGGCCCGGGTCGGTCGTCGCCTGCTTGACCGCGATGACGTTCGGGATCTCCGCGAGCTGGGCCAGCGTCTCGGGCTCGAGGTTGACGACGACTCGCTGCGGGATGTTGTAGACGACGATCGGCCGGTCGGTCGCCTCGGCGATGGCGCGGAAGTGGGCGACGATCCCCGGCACCGGAGGCTTGTTGTAGTAGGGCGTGACGACGAGGAAGCCGTCCACGCCGAGCTCGTGGGCCTGCCCCGTCAGGTGGACGGAGTGAGCCGTCGAGTATGTGCCTGTTCCGGCGATCACGGTCGCCCGGTCGCCGATCGCCTCGACCGCGGCTGCAAAGAGCGAGAGGCGCTCGTCGTCGCTCAGCGTCGGTGCCTCGCCGGTCGTCCCGGCGACGACGACCCCGTCGGAGCCGTTTTCGACAAGGTGTGTGCAGAGCCGCTTGAACGTGTCCAGGTCGACCCCCCCGTCCGCGCGGAAGGGCGTGACGACGGCTGTCATGACCTCGCCGAGCACCGGTCGCATTGTAATCGCCCCGCTGGACAAGCCGAAAAGCGGAGCTAGGCGGCGCGCGTCGTGCACTCGCGCCAGGGAAGCCGTTCGGCGCACCGGCCCGCAAGGAGCTGCACGAGGTCCGGCCGCCCGTAGTAGGTCGGCGTGCCGCGGGAGCTCCGGATCATCAGCACGGCGGGAACGCCGAACTCGCCCGAGTACGCCCGGACCGCGTCGTCCCGCTCGCGCTTGAGCCCGCTCATGACGGACGGTCGCACGACCACGACCGCGAACTCGCATCCCTGCTCGCACACAAACGCCACGTGTACCTTCATCGCCCTCTCCTGGGTCGACGGAGCAGGACCTCTATCAGGCGGGTCGGACGGACGCCCTCCGGCGGACGCTCACGCCTCCCGCAGCCGGGCGACCACATGCTGCCAGGCCGGTCGGACGGCGCCGCGCTCCTAGTCCAGCAGGGCGTCCAGGCCGACGGTGAGGCCCGGCGGGAGCCCCCCCAGCCGCTCCAGGGCCAGCAGAACGCCGGGAACGAAGGCCTCGCGCGAGAGCGTGTCGTGGCGGATGGTCAGGAGCTGGCCGTCGCCGCCGAAGAGCACCGCCTGGTGGGCGACGAGACCGGGCAGGCGCACGGAGTGGATCGGCACCTCGCCCGGAAGCAGCTCCGCGGTCGCCTTCGCCGTGCCCGAGGGCGCGTCGAGCTTCGTATCGGCGTGGAGCTCGACGATCTCGGCCCGCGGCAGGTAGCGGCCGGCCTCGGCGGCCAGGCGCATCATCAGGACGGCGCCGAGGGCGAAGTTCGGCGCCACGAAGCACGGGACCGAGTGCTCCTTGGCCAGCGTGTCGAAGGCGGCCAGGTCGTCCGGGCCGACCCCGGTCGTGCCGACGACGGCCGGTACGCCCGCCGCCAGGCAGCGTTCGACGTTCACGCGCACGGTGGCAGGAACCGTGAACTCGACTGCCGCGTCGTGGCCGGCCGGCTCCCAGGCCGTCTCCGAGCCCGCGGCCGTCACCTCGTGGCCGGCTTCGAGGAGGCGCGGCGCGAGGACGGCGCCCACCTTCCCGCCCGCGCCGAGCAGGAGGACCTTCACGCGGCGGCGCGCTCCACGAGCGCGGGGCACACCGGCTCGACGGCCTCGAGGAGCAGCTCCTCGCTCGGCCCGATGGCGGCGACGGAGAGCGCGTCCGCGGGCAGCAGCACCTCGGCGAGCTGCGCCACGGCCTCCACGTCGACGGCCTCGATCTCCGCGAGGATGCGGTCGAGGCCGAGCAGCTCGCTGTCGGTGATGAGCGACTTGCCGAGCCGGCTCATGCGGTTGGAGGTCATCTCCATCGAGAGCATGATCCGCCCCTTGAGGTTCTCCTTCGCGCGCTCGAGCTCGTCGGGCCGAGGCCCGTGCTCGGCGAGGTCGCCGATCTGCTCGGAGACGATGCGGAGGCACTCGGCGAGGTTCTCCTCGCGGGTGCCGACGTAGACGCCGATCTGGCCGGTGTCGGCGTACTGCGAGGAGAACGTGTAGACGGCGTAGGCGAGCCCGCGTTTCTCCCGGATCTCCTGGAAGAGCCGCGACGATGCCGAGCCGCCGAGAACGCTGTCGAGGAGCGACGCCGTGAAGCGTCGGCGGTCGGAGCGCGCGATGCCGGGCGCCCCCAGGCACAGGTGGTACTGCTCCGTCGGCTTGGACTGGAAGACGAGCTCCGGCTTCGGCGGCGCGACGAACGGGGCCCGTGCGGACGGCTTCCGGGCCGGAGGGTCTCCCGCTTTTGCGCGCATGCCCTCGACGAGGGTCACGAGCCTGTTGTGATCGACGCTTCCCGCGGTCGCGACCACGACGTTGTCAGGCCGGTAGCGGCGACGGTGGAAGGCGATCAGCGAGCGACGCGAGACCGCCGAGATGACCTCGGCCGATCCCAGGACCGGCCGTCCGAGCGGGTGTCGGCCGAAGACTGCGTTCGTGACCAGGTCGAAGATCAGCTCCTGCGGCGAGTCCTCGACCATGGCGATCTCCTCGAGCACGACCTCCCGCTCGGCGTCGAGGTCGGCGAGGGTCGGCGCGAACACCATGTCGGTCATGACGTCGAGCGCCGTCTCGAGGTGCTCGTCGAGGACGCGGGCGTACACGACCGTGTAGTCGCGAGCCGTAGCGGCGTTCAGCTCGCCGCCGAAGGTGTCGAAGATCTCCGCCACCTCGAGCGCCGAGTAGGACGCGCTGCCCTTGAAGAGCAGGTGCTCCATGAAGTGGCTGACGCCGGCATGACCGTCGTCCTCGTCGCGCGAGCCGGTGCCGATCCAGAGCCCGATGGCGACGGAGCGCACCGAGGGGAGTGGTTCGGTGACGACGCGCGTGCCGCTGTCGAGCGTGGTCAGGAGGTAGTTCTGCACGGTCGCATCGTATGGCTCAGGCCTGCCTGTAGGCCCCACCGGGGTTGCCGGCGGCGCGCGCGAGGGCGGCGAGAACCTTGAGCGGCGGCCGCGCGAGGCCCCGGGCGGCGCTGACGTCCTGGATGTCGCCCTCGATCAGCCGCTCGACGACGCGCCAGACGATGCGCGAGCGCGCGATCCGGAAGGTCGTCCGCGGAAAGCGGTCGAGTGCGGCCTTGACGCTCCACGACGCCCAGAGGTGGTTCCGGAGACGCTCGGTCAGGCGCATGCCGTAGGGCTCCAGGCCTTCGCTTCTGCCCTCGAGCAGGTCGCTGACGGCCTCCGCGGCCAGCTTCCCCGAGAGGAAAGCCTCGAACATGCCGTCCCCCGAGACCGGATCGACGAGGCCTGCGGCGTCGCCGATCACCGCCGCCCGGCCGCGGGCGAGGGTCGAGTCGGGCGCGCGCAGCGGCAACCGGTAGCCGCGAACCTCCTCGAGATCGCCGGCGGCGAGGCCGTGGGCCTCGCAGAGCCCGCGCAGTTGCTCCCGCAGGCCCGGGGCCTCGTCCTCCCAGCCGCCGAGCCCGATGTTGGCGTGGTCGCCCTTCGGAAACACCCAGCCGTAGCCGCCGGGGACGATCCCGAGCTCGAGCACGGCGCAACCCCGGTAGCCGTCGCCCAGCTTCGCGTAGGGGACGTTCCCTTCGAGCGCGACGCCGACCGACTGGTTCCCGCCGAGGCCGAGCGACCGGGCGCAGATGCCGTTGACGCCGTCGGCGCCGACGAGAGCGGATCCGTGTACCTCCTCCCCGTCGACGGTCGCCGTCACACCCTCCGGGCCCGCGGCGACCGCCGTCACCTTGCTGCCGTCGCGAAGTTCGGCCCCCGCGAGGGCGGCCTGCTCGGCCAGGTACGCATCGAGCCGGATTCGCTGGGTCATGAGGACGAGCGGCGCGTCGCCGCCGTGCTCGAACCAGCCGCCGTAGCGAAGACGCATCCGCACCGAGGTGACCGTGTCCTCGACCACCGGCGCGATCGAGAAGGGGAGCAGGCGGGCTGCTCGTCCGGTGACGCCGCCGCCGCACGGCTTGTCGCGCGGGAAGCGCGCCCGGTCGAGCAGGAGCACGGAGGCGCCCGCCGAGGCCAGCCGATGCGCGCACGTCGAGCCTGCGGGCCCGGCGCCCACGACGATCACGTCGTAGCTGGGCACCGCAGCATTATGTCCGTCTCACATATCCCCGGCGTGAATGGTTTAACTCCGCGGATGGACACCGCCGTATCGGTCGAGCGGAGAACGGCGACGGCCCACGCGACCCTGCTCGCGGTCGTGGTCGTCTGGGCGAGCGCGTTCTCGGTGATCAAGGCGCTGCTCGACCACGGCTTCGTGGCGCAGGACATCGCCATCCTGCGCTATCTCGTCGCCGCCCCCGGCTTTGTCTATCTTCTCTGGCGGGTCGGCGGGCTCCCCGGCATGACCCGGCGCGACGCGCTCAGGCTCGGCGCAGTCGGCTTCTGCGTCGTCGTCGGTTACCACGTTTTCCTGAACGTGGGCACGAAGTACACGACGTCCGGGACGGCCGCGCTCGTCATCGCCCTCTCCCCCGCGCTGACGCTGCTGCTCGCGACCGGCCTCGGCCTCGAGCGCTGGAACCTGCGCCGCGCCCTCGGGCTGGCGGTCGCGTTCGCGGGCGTCGCCATCGTCGTCCTGCTCGGCGCCGGCGGAGACCTCTCCTTCGCGAACGCGAAGGGCCCGCTGATCGTCCTCGTCGCACCGATCGCCTTCGCGCTCTACAACGTGCTCCTGAAGCCGCTCCTCGGTCGCTACGACCTGCTCGCGCTCACGGCTGCGACGAGCCTCGTCGGCACCGTGTTCCTCCTGCCGTTCGTCGGAGGCGGCACCGTCGACGCGGTCACCGGCATCTCGGGCGAGGACGCGCTGCTCGTGCTCTACCTCGGCGTCGCTTCGACGTTCCTCGGCTACATCGGCTGGAACATCGGCCTGCGCGGGCTCGGCGCCACGCGCGCGGTGGCCTATACGTACCTGATCTCCCCGCTCGCGGTGCTCATGGGCGCGATGATCCTGGACGAGCCGGTCACCCTCTGGCTCGTCGTCGGCGGAGCGCTCGTGCTGGGCGGCGTTGCCGCCGCCCAGCGCGCACGCTAGTTCAGGGTCGGCTCAGTCCCGGCGGCCGCCGCCGCGCCTGCGGCCGCGGTCACGGTCGCCGTCGCGCTCGCGGCGCTCGCGCGGGGGGGCGTCCTTCGCCCGCTCGATCAGCTCCTCGGGCTGGACGACTGCGCCGTTCTCGTGCTTGCCGACGAGCTTGAGGCCGATGCGGCCACGGGCCTTGTCGACCTCCTGCACGACGACGTCCAGCACGTCTCCGCGGCTGATGACGTCCTCGATGTGACCGACCCGGCCGGGTCCCACGTTGGAGACGTGGAGCAGCCCGTCCGTGCCCTTCTTCAGCTCCACGAAGGCGCCGAAGTCGGTCGTCTTCACGACCTTGCCGGTGTACGTGTCGCCGACTTCGGGCTCCTTCGTCAGGGCCTGGATGGCGGCGATTGCCGCGTCGGCCTTGTCGCCCTCGGTGGCGTAGATGAGGATCGTCCCGTCCTCTTCGATGTCGATCTGCACCTCGTAGTCGGACTCGAGGCCGCGGATCGTCTCGCCGCCCTTGCCGATGATGAGGCCGATCTGCTCGGGATCGATCGAGATCGTCGTGATCCGCGGCGCGTGGGCCGCGAGCTCCGTTCGGGACTCGGAGATGGCCTCGGCCATCTTGTCGAGGATGAACTCGCGGGCCCGCTTTGCCTGCTCGAGCGCGTTCCGCATGATCTCCTGCGTGACGCCGGTGATCTTGATGTCCATCTGCAGGGCGGTGATGCCCTCGCGGGAGCCGGCGACCTTGAAGTCCATGTCGCCCAGGTGATCCTCGGCGCCCTGGATGTCGGTGAGGATGACGTGCTCGTCGCCCTCCTTGACGAGGCCCATGGCGATGCCGCTGACCGGCCGCTTTATCGGGACGCCCGCGTCCATGAGCGAGAGCGTCGAGCCGCAGACCGAGCCCATGGACGACGAGCCGTTCGACTCGAGCGTCTCCGAGACGAGGCGGATCGTGTAGGGGAACTCGTCGAGCGCAGGGATCATCGGCTCGAGCGCGCGCTGGGCGAGTGCCCCGTGGCCGATGTCGCGACGCTTGGGCCCCCGCATGAAGCCCGTTTCCCCGACCGAGTAGGGCGGGAAGTTGTAATGGTGCATGTAGCGGCGCTCGGACTCCAGGGAGAGGTCGTCGATGCGCTGGCCCTCCTTGGCGGTGCCGAGCGTGAGGAGCGTCATGATCTGCGTCTGGCCGCGGGTGAAGAGCGCCGAGCCGTGCGTCCGCGGCGCGACTCCGACCTCGCACTCGATCGGGCGGATCTCGTCGGTGGCGCGGCCGTCGGGACGCCGCTTCTCGACGGCGATCTTCTTCCGGATCACATCCTTGTAGATCGCCTCCGCGGCCTTCTTGACGTAGGAGCTGGTGAGGCTGTCCATGACAGTCGGCGCGTCGCCTTCGGCGGTTGCGGGGCCGACCGGGAACGGAAGCTCGACCGTCTCGAGGATACGGCCGAAGAGCTGCTTGCGCTTCGCGGAGCGGACCTCCTTCGAATCCTGCTCGGCATCGGTGAGGGCGCGAAGGTCGCTCTCGAACTGCTCGCGGACGGGACCGGCGACGGCCTCGAACTGGCGGCGTTCGAGGATGGCGTCGAGGCTGTTGCGAACCTGCATCAACGCATCGGCCCCAAGCTCCTCGGCGATGTCGACCCTGAGCGAGGCTGCGGCGCGGAGCCCGTCGGAGAGGATGCGCGCGGAGATCTGCTCGCCGTGGGCGGCGTCGAGCTCCTCGGTGAGCTCTGGATCGAGCCACTTCGGCTTGCCTGCTCGGCTCCGGAGCTCCTCCTGGGCCTCGCAGAGCTTCTTGATCTCCGCGTGGGCGAGCTCGAGCGCCTCGAGGAGCGTGTCCTCGGCGATCTCGTTTGCGCCGGCCTCGACCATCGTCAGGCCCTCCTTCGTGCCAACGACGATCAGGTCGAGCTCGGACTCGCCGATGTCGGGGAGCGACGGGTTGACGACCATCTCGCCGTCGAAGATCCCGATGCGGACGGCGCCCACCGGCCCGAAGAAGGGCAGCGGTGAGATCATCAGAGCGGCGGACGCGCCGTTGATGGCCAGGATGTCGTGCGGGGTGATCAGGTCGGCCGAGAGCGTGGTGCAGATGACCTGCACCTCGTTCCGGAACCCCTTCGGCCAGAGCGGCCGGATCGGGCGGTCGATCATGCGGGCAGTGAGGATCGCCTTCTCGGTCGGGCGCCCTTCGCGCTTGAAGAAGCCGCCGGGGATCTTGCCGGCCGCGTACATGCGCTCCTCGACGTCGACAGTGAGCGGGAAGAAGTCCGCGCCCTCCCGCGCCTCGGGGCGGCCCTGGGCCGTCGCGAGGACCATCGTGTCCCCGCTTCTCATGACGACGGCGCCGTCGGCTTGCTTGGCCAGCTTGCCCGTCTCGAACGTGATCTCGTCGCGGCCGATGGCAGCCGTAATCGACGTGATCTCCGATGTAATAGTGCTCATTGTTCCTCCTTCTCCTTGCGGGAGACGGAGGCGGAGGTTTGAGGCAGGCCCGACGGGACGGACTTCCCTCAAACTTCCACCTGTCTCCCAGATGGTTGGCCCGGGGATGGGCGGTGGAGTCCGGGAGTTCCGCCTACCTCCTGAGGCCGAGTTCCTGGATCAGCGCGCGGTAGCCCTCGAGATCCCGCTTCTGCAGGTAATTGAGCAGCCGGCGGCGCTGGCCGACGAGCTTGAGGAGCCCGCGGCGTGAGTGGTGATCCTTCCGGTGCGTGCGCAGGTGCTCCGTCAGCTGTTCGATCCGCTTCGTGAGCAGCGCGATCTGCACCTGCGGGGAGCCGGTGTCGCCACCGGTTCGCCCGTGCCGGTCGAAAATCTCGCGCTTTGCGTCCTTCGTGAGGGTCACGACCGACGTAGGCTAGCAAAGGTGCGGGTCCCTCCCGGCGTTGCTGCAGGCCATCCTGCGACGGCCCAGGCCGGCCTCGAGATCCTCGAGGATGGCGGCACGGCGGCCGACGCAGCAGTCGCTGCCGCGCTCGCATCGTGCGTCGCGGAATCCGTGATGACGGGCATCGCGGGCGGCGGCTATGCGGTCTGGCTGGAGGCGGGAAGCGGCCGCGCGGAGGTGCTCGATTTCTTCGTCGCCGTCCCCGGCCTCGGCACTCTGCGCGAGGCCCCGGAGCTCGAGGAGCTCGCCGTCCCCTTCGGGGAGGAGCTGGTCCACTACTACGTCGGCGCCGCCACCTGCGCCGTCCCGGGCGTCCCGGCGGGACTGGACGAACTCTGGCGCCGGGGCGGGGGAATCCCCTGGCCGCGGCTCGTCGAGCCCGCGCTGCGCCTCGCCTATGCCGGCGTCCCCATGCCGGAGGCGCACGCCCGGTGCCTCGCCATGCTCGCCCCGGTCATGACGATGCGCGAGGGTGGCCGCATCTACGCCCCCGGAGGGCGCGTCCTGGAGGAGGGCGACCGGCTGGAGCAGCCGGGGCTCGTGGCCGCGCTCCAGGTCGTCGCCGCGGAGGGGGCGCGCACGTTCTACGAGGGGACGCTGGCGGAGTCTCTGCTACGCCTGATGGAGGAACGCGACGGCCTCGTCACCCCCGGCGACCTGGCTGCCTACGGTGTGCAGTGGCTCCCGCCGGTGGAGACGGACTACGCGGGCGTGCGCGTCCAGGCGAGAGGCGGGCTCGCGCACCTCGTCGACACCCTCAAGGTTCTTCCCCCGCTCCGCGGCATGGACCCGGGCGAGCGGGCGCTCTCCCTCGCGCGGATCCTTGCCGCCCCTCCCTTCAGCGGGAGGACGTACGAGCACACGACGAACCTCTGCGTGGTCGACCGCGCGGGCAACGCCTGCGTGCTCACCACCAGCCTCGGGCTGGGCTCGGGGGACTTCCTGCCGGGCTACGACGTGCACCTGAACAGCATGCTCGGCGAATCCGACCTGCTCATCCGGCCGCTCGAGGCCGGGGAGCGGATGGAGAGCATGATGTCCCCCACGGTCGCCGTCGACGGTGACGGGCTCGTGCTCGCGGCCGGCGCGGCGGGGGGAACGCGCCTGCGGCCGGCGCTCACGCAGGTGCTCTCGGGCGTCCTCGACGAGGGGCTCTTGCCGCAGGACGCGGTCGACCGCCCGCGGATCCACTCCACGGGACACGTCGTCCACGTGGAGCCCGGCTTCGACGAGGCGGGGATCGACGCGCTCCTCGAACACGACTACGACGTGCGGCTGTGGAGCTCGCTCCACCACTATTTCGGCGGCGTCAGCGCGGTCGGACGCGCCGGTGCGGCTGCCGACCCGAGACGGAGCGGCGCGGCGCTCGAGCTGGCCTAGGGCCGCTCGGCGGCGCGCGCGGCTTCGACGTCGACGGCGATTTGGTCGACAAGGTCCTGCTCGCTCTCGAAGGCCCGCTCCTCGCGCAGCTTCTCCCAGAGCTCGAGCCGCAAGCGCGTGCCGTAGAGATCGCCCTCGAAGTCGAGCAGGAAGGCCTCGATCCGGCGCTCGCTGCCTCCGTAATGTGGGTTGACGCCGATGGAGGCGGCCACGCGGTGTGCCAGGGCCTCGCCGACGTAGATCCCGTAGGCGGGGACGAGCAGGTGGGCGTCAGGCGAGAGGTTCGCGGTCGGGAAGCCGAGCGTGCCGCCGCGCTGGTCGCCGTACACGACCTCGCCCTCCAGCTCGAACGGACGGCCGAGGAGCCCGGCGGCGGTGCGAAGGTCGCCCTCGCGCACGAGCTCGCGGATCCGGCTCGAGGAGACTCCCTCGAGCAGGGGCACCGGGCGGACGTCCAGGCCCAGGGCGCGGAGGAGGCCGACGTCACCTCGCCGGCCTGCTCCGAAGCGGAAGTCCTCCCCCGCCACGACGGTGGTCGCCCCGATCGCGGTGAGGTACTCGGCGACGAACTCCTCGGGCTCGCGGCACGAAAGCTCCTGCGTGAACTCGACGACGAGGATCTCGTCGGGCCCGGCCTCCTCGATCAGCTCGAGCCGGCGCTCGAAGGTCGTCAGCAGCTGTACCTCGTACCCGAGGACGAGGCGCGGGTGCGGGTGGAAGGTCAGGACGGTGGAGCGCAGGCCCGTGGCCTTCGCTTCGTCGATCACGGCCCGGTGCCCCCGATGGACGCCGTCGAACGTGCCCAGCGCGACCGCCCGCTCCGCGGGCTCGAGCTCGGCGGGAGAGCGGGCGACGATCACGCGGCCTCCTCCGGCAGCTCGCGCAGCCCCGCCACCGGGGACCCCAGCAGCCAGAGCACGCTCGCCAGCGCCCCGAGCACGCCGACCCAGAGCGTCGGGCGTACGCCGATCACGGCGCCGAGCGCCCCTCCGGCCAGCGCGCCGAGCGGACGGATGCCCCAGTTGACGAAGTTGAACGCCCCGGTCGCGCGCGACCGAAGGCGGTCGGGGGTGAGCGCGAACATGATCGAGCCGACGTTGATGTCGAGAATCATGACGCCCAGGCCCGAGAGGAACTCGGCGGCGAGGAGCATGCCGAGCACGAGCCACCGCGGGCCCTCGGCCAGCGGGACGAGTGCCAGCGGCGCCGTGAAGAGCACGCAGCCGAAGACGAAGGCGCGACCAAGGCCGACGGCGCGGCCCACGCGCCCGGCGACGACCGCCCCGAGGACCGCCCCGAGCGCCCCGATCCCCAGGACGAGCCCCAGCGTCCCGGCGGAGACGCCGAGCGTCCTGGTCGCGTAGAGGACGAAAAGCGCCCCGAAGGCATAGTTGAAGAAGTTCAGCGTCGCCACCGCCGCGAGCGTCGTCCGGAAGATCGGGTTTCCGCTGATGAAGCGGAGCCCGACGGACACACGGTCGCGCAGGCCACGCTCGCCCTGATGCTCGATCGGTGCCTCCTCGGCGCGCACGCGGCCGAGGAAGAGCGCCGAGAGGAGAAACGAGGCCGCGTCGGCCAGGAGGGCGAATGGAGCGCTGAAAGCCTGCACGAGTAGGCCGCCGAGCGAGGGGCCCGCGACGGTGGAGACGGAGCGGCTCCCGTGGATGAGCGAGTTTCCCTCCAGGTAGCGCTCGCGCGGGGCCAGCGAGACGAACAGCGTCGGATACGAGAGGTCGAAGAGCACGGCGAGCGACCCCGAGAGAAAGGCGACCGCATAGAGCTGCACGAGCGTGAGCGCATCCAGCGCGTAGGCGAGCGGAATCGTGGCGGCGAGCGCCGCCCGCCCCAGGTCGGCCGCCATCATGACCCGGCGTCGGCTCGCGACCCGGTCGAGCCAGACGCCGGCCGGCAGCGAGAAGAGCAGGTGCGGGAAGAGCGCGGCCGCGCCCAGGAGCCCCATCTGCCCGGGCCCGGCGTCCAGGACGAGGACGGCGACCAGTGGCAGCGCGAGCACGGCGACCTGGTCGCCGAGGAGGGAGATCGACTGGGCGAGCCAGAAGTTGCGAAACTCGCGCTCCCGCAGGAGCGTCATCCGACGACGGTCTCGGGCCTGATCGTGCCGCCGTCTGCCTGTCCCACCGCGACCAGCTCGCCCTCGCCGGCCCAGAGGGCGGTCGCGCCCTCCCCCGGTCCCGGGATCGCCCGCCCGTCGCGGACGAGGCGGAGCTCCTCGTCGTCGAGGCGCCGCTCGGGCAGGTGGACGAGCGCGGCGAGAAGCGGCAGCACGCGCTCCGGCTCGGCTTCCTCCACCCGGAACGGGCCCACGGCCGTGCGCCGGAGCCAGCGGCAGTGCCCGCCGAGCGCGTCCGCGATCGCCCGCACGTACGTCCCGCTGGAGACGTGGAGGTCGACCTCGGCCAGCGGTGGCTCGTAGCGGACGACCCGCAGCGCATGGATGGTCGAGCCGCGCAGCGGCATCTCCACCGCGATTCCCTGCCGGTGGAGCTTGTAGGCGCGCTCGCCGCCGATCTTGACGGCGGAGGCCGCGGGCACCGGCAGCTCCACGTCGCCTTCGAGCGCGGCGATCTCGGCTTCGCTCGCGATCGGCGTCTCCTCGATGACCTCGCCCTCACCGTCGCCGGTCGACGTGCGCAGCCCGAGGCGGATCTCGGTGCGGTAGCGCTTGTCCAGGCCGACGAGGTAGCGCGCGAGCCGGGTGCCGCGCCCGAGGAGGACGAGCAGGAGCCCGGTCGCGAGCGGGTCGAGGGTGCCCGCGTGCCCTGCCTTCGCCCCGTAGCGTCGGCGCAGGTCGGCGACGATCGCGAACGAGGACGGCCCTGCCGGCTTGTCGACCAGAACGAGGCCCGATGTCGTCTGCGCCCCCACAGGGCGCCAGTCTAGGCGCCGGCCGTTGTCAGCTCGGGTTGGGAGACTGCTCGAGGAACTCGCGGCGGATGAAGTCGACGATCTCCTCTGTCGAGGACTCGCTCGAGAAACCGGCGGCCTGACGGTGGCCGCCGCCGCCGCTCTTGCGGGCGATGGCGGAGACGTCGAGGCCCTCCGCGCGGGTGCGCAGGCTGACGCGCCGCGTGGGGCCGTTCTGCGTCGGCGGCTCGCGGATGAGGGCGACGATCTCGGCGCCCTCGACCGCGCGCAGGAAGTCGATGATGCCCTCGGCGAACGGCTCCTCCGCCCCGGCGGCCGCGAAGTCGCTCCGCTCGAGGTCGGCGACGATGACCCGGCCGCCCTCGTAGACCTTCGCCTTGTCGAGCGCGCGCGCGAGCAGCTTCAGCTTCGCGAAGGCGACGTTCTCGTAGACGTCCTGGAAGACCCGGTGGACGTTGGCGCCGGCCTCGACGAGGGCGGCCGCCATCCGCAGGGACTTGGGGGTGGTGTTCGCGTACTGGAAGCGCCCCGTGTCGGTGACGAGGGCGATGTAGAGCGCCTCGGCGATCTCGGGCGTGAGCTCGACGCCGAGCTCCTGGAAGAGGTCGTAGAGGATCTCCCCCGTCGAGGACGCGTCCGAGACGATCAGGTTGACGTTCCCGAAGCGGGAGTTGTCGTGGTGGTGGTCGATGTCGACCACGAGCGGCGCGTTCTCGACGAGTGCCGGGTCGGGGCCGAGGCGGCGGACGTTCGCGCAGTCGAGCGCGAGGACGACGCGCTCCGAGGCGTCGTCGGGCGGCGTGCGGCTGAGGCGGCCGTCGAGCGACATGAAGGCGTACTCGGTCGGCAGCGGGACGACTCCCGCCAGGTAGAGCACGCCGTCCTTGCCGAGCTGACCGAGGGCGAGCTGCATCGCGAGGATGGAGCCGAGCGCATCGCCGTCGGGGTTCTCGTGGGTCGTGATCAGGAACCGGTCGTTCGACCGGATCGCCTCTGCGACCGCTGCGAAGTCAGCTTTCGTCTGCGTTTGCGTCTGGGGCAAGCTCATCGATGAGCTTGGTTAGCCGCACCCCTTCCTCCACCGTCGGATCGTACTCAAAGCTCAGCTGGGGCGTTCGCTTCAGGTGGAGCTCGCGGTTGACCGCCGCCTGGAGCACGCCGTGGGAGGAACCGAGGCCCTCGAGCGTGGCCGTCCGCTTGCGCTTGGAGCCGAGGACGCTCACGAAGACGGTCGCCTGCCGGAGGTCGCGGCTCGTCTTCACCCCGGTGATGGTCACGAAGCCGATGCGCGGGTCCTTCAGCGCCGCGATCTCCTCGGAGAGCACCTCGCGGAGCGCCTCGTTCACGCGCCGCATGCGCTCACTCATCCAGGGTCACCACCTCGCGCTCGACCCGGCTCAGCTCGAAGGCCTGCGCGGCGAGGAAGCGCTCGGCCCCGTCGAGAAGCCCGACGAGCTCGTTGTGGCCGCGCGCGACGCAGGCGAGGGTCAGCTGTGCGCGCTGCCACACGTCGTGGTGGTCGACCTCCGCCACGGACGCGCCGAAGCGCCGCTGGAGCTGCGCCTTCACGGACAGCAGCTCCTTCCGCTTCCCCTTGAGCGAGTGGTTGTCCGGGAAGCGCAGCTCGGCGGACAGGATCCCGATGTAGCCGGAGCCCATGGACTCCTACTTGAACTCGAAACGAAACAAAGCCTTGTGCCCTCGCGCCGCCCTGGGCGGCGCGCTGCCGCGTCCTCGGGAGCGCCCGTAGCCTCCGGCTACGGACACGCCCTGCGTCCTTGCATCGCACACACCCAGGACACCGCGATGGCGAAGCGTCATTTCGCCTCGAGTTCCTACTCGGTCTCGTCCGCCTCCGGCTCGTCCGGGGCGCCGCCGTTCCCGGCGACCGAGAGGTCCGTGCGCTCGATCTCCCGCGTCTCGTAGGCCTCGAGGACGTCGCCTTCCTTCACGTCGTTGAAGCCGTCGAGCAGGATGCCGCACTCGAAGCCGTCCTGCACCTCCCGCACGTCGTCCTTGAAGCGCTTGAGGCCGGAGATGGTCGTCTCGTAGATCACGGTGCCCTCGCGGACGACCCGCACCTGCGCGTTACGGCGGATGACGCCGCTGGTGACGTAGCAGCCCGCGATGACACCGAGCCGCGAGGCGCGGAAGAGCGCCCGCACCTCGGCCTCGCCGAGGATGTCCTCGTGCGTCTCGGGGGCGAGCATGCCGACGAGCGCCTGGCGGATGTCGTCGGTGAGCTGGTAGATGACCCGGTACGTCCGCAGATCGACGCCCTCGCGCTCGGCGAGGGAGCGGGCCTCGGCGTTCGGGCGCACGTTGAAGCCGACGACGACCGCGTTCGAGGCGGAGGCGAGCATGACGTCGCCCTCGGTGATGGCGCCGATGCCCGTGTGGATGACGTTGACGCCGACCTCGGGGTGGTCGATCTTCGCGAGCTCGCCGGCGACGGCTTCGATCGAGCCCTGCACATCCGCCTTGACGATGATGTTGAGCTCGCGGAGCGCGCCCTCCTCCATCTGCGTGAACAGCTCCTCCAGCGAGACGCCCTTCTTCGCGCTCCGGGCGAGCTGCTCGGCACGGACACGCTGGCCGCGCAGCTGCGCGAGGTGCCGGGCCTGGCGCTCGTTCTCGACGACGCGCGCGTGCTCGCCGGCCGCCGGCGGCTTGTCGAAGCCGAGGATCTCGACCGGGGTGCCCGGCGTCGCCTCCTTGACCTTCTCGCCGCGGAAGTCGAGCAGCGCGCGCACCTTGCCCCACGCGTCGCCGGCGACGATGGCGTCGCCGACGCGGAGCGTGCCGCGCGAGACGAGCATCGTCGCCACGGGGCCGCGGCCGATGTCGAGGCGGCTTTCGATGATCGGCCCGGAGGCCTCCGCCTTCGCGTTCGCGTCGAGCTCGAGCTCGGCGTCCGCGACGAGGAGAATCTTCTCGAGCATGTCGTCGATGCCCTCCCCGCTCTTCGCCGAGACGTCGGCGAACTGCGTCGTCCCGCCCCACTCCTCCGGCTGGAGGCCGTGGTTCACCAGCTCCTGGCGCACCTTCTGCGGGTTCGCCTCGGGCTTGTCGATCTTGTTGACCGCGACGAGCACCGGCACCTCGGCCGCGCGGGCGTGGTTGATCGACTCCACGGTCTGCGGCATGACCCCGTCGTCGGCGGCCACGACCAGCACGGCGATATCCGTGACCTTGGCCCCGCGGGCGCGCAGGGCGGTGAACGCTTCGTGGCCGGGTGTGTCGAGGAAGGTGATTCGCCTGCCGCCGTGATCGACCTGGTAGGCGCCGATGTGCTGGGTGATCCCGCCGGCCTCGGTCTCGACGACCGCGCTCTCGCGGACCGCGTCCAGCAGCGTCGTCTTCCCGTGGTCGACGTGACCCATGATCGTCACGACCGGGGGCCGCGCCGTCAGATCGGCGGGGTCGTCCTCGTAGGTCTCCGGCTCGAGCTCCTCCTCGTCGGCGTGCTTGATCTCGACTTCCCTCTTGGCCTCGGTCGCGATCAGCTCGATCGCCTCGTCCGAGAGGGTCTGGGTGATGGTGACCATTTCCCCGGCGCCCATCATGATCTTGATGATCTCGGGCACGGAGACGCCGAGCGCCGCCGACAGCTCCTTGACGGTCGCGCCCGAGTTGACCTTGACCGGCCCCGTCTGCTGCGCCGGCGCCTGCTGCTGCTGCGGCGGCCGCTCGGTCTTCTGGCCGTCGCGCTGCGGGCGGTCGGGACGCGGGCGTGCAGCCTGCGTGTCGATGACCACGCGGCGCTTGCGACGCCCTCCCGGCGCGCCGCCGCGCGGTCTCAACGGTCTCTGACGATCAGACACGGTTCGAGCCTATTCCTCTCCTATAGACGCTTTCAAACCCGACGGGATGGTGACGGTTCGCCGCAGCGTGCGTGCGAACGCCCGCCGGGACTCCGCCTTTTCGAAGCAGGAGGGACGCCTGCAAGTGTAGGCCCCCCGCCCCGGGAGCCGGCGCTGGGCGTCCACCTCGAGCACCCCAGTCGGTGCGACGAAGCGCACGAGCTCCCGCTGCGGCGCCTTGCGCCCGCAGCCGACGCACGTTCTCTCGGGATCGCTCACGACGCAGGCTGCTCTTCCTCCTCGGCCCCGGCGGCGGCCTCCACGGCCTCGCCCTCGGTCTCCTCGGCGGCGGCCTCAGTCTCGGCCTCGCCGGCCTCCTCCTCGAACCCGCCCACGGGGACGGCCTCGGAGGGAGCGAGCTGCTCGCCGGCCTCCTCGCGGGCCGCCAGCTCGCGGTGCGCGGGGATCCCGCAGTAGCGCGAGCCGGGGACGGAGGTGTTCGGGCAGCGCTTGCCGTTGGACAGGATGGCCGCGCACCGGCCGGTGAACTCCTCGTCGACGCCGCCGCCGAAGGCGGCCTCGGCCTCGCTCCTGGCGAACTCGCTCTCGGAGACGATGTCGACCTTCCAGCCGGTCAGGCGTGCGGCGAGGCGGGCGTTCAGGCCCTCCTTGCCGATCGCGAGCGAGAGCTGGTCGTCGGGGACGACCACGGTCGCCTCCATCGTCTCGTCGTCGACGAGCACCTCGCGCACGCGCGCCGGCGACAGCGCCTTCGCGACGAAGCGCGCGGGCTCCGGGTTCCACGGGATGATGTCGATCTTCTCGCCGCGGAGCTCCGACACGACCATGCGGACGCGCGAGCCGCGCGGGCCGACGCAGGCGCCGACCGGGTCGACGCCCTGGACGTGCGACTCGACGGCGATCTTCGAGCGGTAGCCCGGCTCGCGGGCGACGCCGCGGATCTCGACGAGGCCGTCGGCGATCTCGGGCACCTCGAGCTCGAAGAGCGTCTTGATCAGCTCCGGATCGCGCCGGGACAGGATCACCTGCGGGCCCTTCGTCCCGGAGCGGACCTCGGTGATGACCGCCTTGATGCGGCTCCCCTGCTCGTAGCGCTCGCCGTCGACCTGCTCGGAGCGCGGCAGGAGCGCCTCGACCTTGCCGAGGTCGACGAGGACGTTGTTGCGGTCGCCGGCCTGCTGGACGATGCCGGTGACGACCTCGCTCACGCGATCGACATACTCGTCGTACATCATCTCGCGCTCCGCCTCGCGGATCCGCTGCAGGATGACCTGCTTCGCCGTCTGCGCCGCGATGCGGCCGAAGTTCTCCGGGGTGACGTCGGTGCGCTGGACGAGCTCCGGCGAGACCTCGGACCAGTCGATCGTCAGGTCGTCGTCGGAGATGAGCGTATGCGAGCGCTCGCCGTTCTCCGCCTCGGCCTCTTCCAGCTCCGTGATCGCGCGCTCGCGTGCCTCGTCGAGCAGGCGCTCCTCGACGTCCGGCGGCAGCTCGATCGACCAGACGCGGAAGTCGCCGCTCACGCGGTCGAGCTCCACCTGCGCGTGCCGTGCCGCGCCGGGCGTCTTCTTGTAGGCAGCGAGGAGGGCGTCCTCGAGCGCGCGGACGAGCGTCTCGTCCTCGATGCCCTTCTCCTTCTCGATCTCCCTGACCGCTTCCAGGATCTCCCGGCTCATGGTTCCTTCCTATCCCTCGTCGATGAGATTGCCGCGCGCGATCGCCTCGTACGGGATCTCGACGCGCTCGTCGCCGGTCGCGAGGACGACCTCGCCCTCGTCGGCGGCGACGACCTCGCCGCGGAAGCGCTTCCGCCCCGCGACGTCGCGCGTCGTCCGGATCGCCGCCCGCCGGCCCACGACGCCGGCGAAGTGCCGGGGCGTGCGCAGCGGGCGCTCGAGGCCGGGTGAGGAGACGTCGAGCGAGTAGTGCTCGAGGTAGTCGCGGAGGACGTCGGTGACCTGCTCGCACAGCGCGTGGTCCACCCCGTCGGGGTGGTCGATGAACACCGTGAGGCGCTCGGGCCCGGCGAGCTCGACGGCGAGCACCTCGACGTCCGGCAGCCGGTCTCCGACCGACGCCGCGACCTCTCGCTGGAGTTGTCGTTCCTTCTCGTGAACCTGCATTCAGTTCCTTCTCGCAAAAAATGGGCGCCGCGCGCCCATTTCTCCGAACCTGGGGAAATGTCCCGATCAGGATAGCAGCGGTGGGTCGGCTGTCGCGGTCTTCGTGGCATTTGCATCGAGGACGATCGTGACCGGGCCGTCGCTCGCGAGCACGACCGACATGCGCGCCGAAGCGGCCCGCGCCACGTCGATCCAAGCGTCCGTGAGGGCGTCACAGAACCCCTCGTGCGGGCGCCCGTGAGGCGGCCACGGTCGTGTTTGAACTCTGCCTTGCACGGGCAGTCTTCCCACATCAGGGGGAGTCGCGCCGTGCGTTCGTCGGCGTTTGGCATGAACACTCAGGTCGGCGGTCTCTCGTGCGCGCTCCCGCGGAGCTAGGGAGGTGCATATGGGAAAGCTTCCGCAGGTACTTGCTCTCATGGCGGCGGCGGTCGGCCTTTTGGCGTTTCCGCTCGCGGCAGGAGCTGACCACGGGACACGGCCGCACACGCAGAACATTCACGCATTAGGGCACAGCCCTCATCCGGCGGCTTTTCTCCCCACGCCGTCGGCGGAGAGGAACGTGAACTCCGACATCGCCTTCTGGGGCGACCTGAGCTTCCACGGGAACTACGACGGGTTCCGGATCATCAAGAACTCGCCGGGCAACCCGAAGGAGATCGCCTGGGCCCACTGCAACGGCGACCAGGGCGACATCGTGGTCTGGGGAGACATCCTCGTGAGAGCGTGGAACACAGCCGCGCCGGCCGGGAGGTTCTGCGACGGACAGCCCGTGCCCGTCGGCTTCGAGGGCATGCACATCTGGGACATCAGCAACCTCGCGGACCCCGAGCTGGTCGGCGAAGTGGAGCTGAGCGCCCGACCTGAGGCCGACGCCCCGGGTTGCGGCACGCACACCTTGACGCTCGTCCCCGATCTCGAGGACGGCCGCGTGCTGATCTACAACCAGACGTCCGGCGGGAACGCGGCACTGCCGCCAGGCCTTCAGGAGTGCAACTGGCTCGACGTCATCCAGGTCCCGCTCGACGACCCGGGTGCCGCCGGCTTCCTCCACCGCGAGCCGCTCGAGGGCGGACACGCGGCCCACGACTCGGGGGTCATCCTCGGGGACGTGAACATGCTGGCCGTGGCCTCGGGGCACATGTCGAACGTGTTCAGCATCGGGCCTCCGAGGGGCGGCACGCCTGAGGATCCGCTCTTCCTCTACACGATCGAGGAGGAGGGGGTCTGCAACACGGGCGGACCGCTCTGCAACGGCAACTGGCACTCGGCCGGCTTCAGCTGGGACGGCGAAGTCATCATCCTCGGCTGGGAGCCCGGCGGCGGGGCCGCGCCCGAATGCGAGGCGACCGACCCGCCGGTGAAGAAGAGCGCGTTCTTCTACGACGCCGAGACGGGTGCCAAGCTCGGCCAGTGGACCTTGCCGCGACCACAGAGTGCTACGGAGAACTGCACGATCCACAACTACAACGCTGTGCCGCTCCGGAACGGCAAGCGCGTGCTCGTCCTCGGCAACTACCAGGCGGGGACGTGGGTCGTGGACTTCACCGACCCGGCCAACGCTCGGACGGTTGCGTGGTCGGATCCGCCGCCACTCGACCCGCCCGACCTTGGTGGGGCCTGGTCGTCGTACTGGTACAACAACTTCATCTACGAGTCCGAGATCACGAAGGGTCTGAACGTCTTCAGGCTCAGCGACAGCACGACCGGCGGAGCGATGAGGCTCGGGCACCTCAACCCGCAGACCCAGGAATTCTCAATCGACTAACCGGCGGCCGAGGCAAGTCGCCGCTCGCTGAGGGAGGCCGCCCGCCGGGCGGCCTCCCTCTTGCGGGCGACGCCTCCTCCGACAGGCCGCTCTATCTTTGTGCGCTTACCAGCGTCTAAGCATTTCGACCAACCCGGTCGTTCGGAACGGAAGGCCCGCCCTGGTCGGCGGGCTTTCCCACGTTCGGGGGAAACGTGACTGCGCGGCCCTAGCTGTCCAAAATGAGCGTGACGGGGCCGTCGTTGACGAGCTCGACGGCCATGCGGGCGCCGAACACACCGGTTTCGACGTGGAGCCCGTAGCCGCGGAGGGTTTCGCAGAAGCCCTCGTACAGCGGTTCGGCAACTTCGGGCCGTGCCGCGTTGGTGAAGCTCGGTCGAGTTCCCCTCTGGCGTTTGCTATCGGCGATGAGCGTGAACTGGCTGACGACGAGCGTGGAGCCGTGCACGTCGACGACGCTGCGGTCGAACTTCCCTTCGTCGTTCTCGAAGATCCGCAGGCGCGCGACCTTGCCGGCGAGCCGCTCGGCGACTGCCTCGTCGTCGTCGGACGCGACGCCGAGGAGCACGCAGAGCCCGCGCCCGATCTCGGCCACGGTCTCGCCTCCGACGAGCACCTGCGCGACGCTGACCCGCTGGACGACGGCGCGCATCCGAGAAAGCGCTAGCCCTGGAGCTTGGCCAGCGCCCGGCGGTAATCCCGGCTCTGGGGCCGGAAGAAGCTCGCGAGGCGGTAGTGGCCGACTGCCTCGTCGGGGCGGCCCTGCTTCTCGAGACAGCGGCCGAGCGCGAAGTGCGCGTAGTGGTCGACCGGCTCGAGCTCCAGGATCGTCCGGAACTCCTCCTCCGCCTCGGCAAAGCGGCGGATGCGGTAGTAGGCGATGCCGAGCGCCTCGCGGATGGAGGCCTTGCGGGGCTCGCGCTTCTTCGCCTTCTCGAGGGCGACGGTCGCCTGGGCGGCATGGCCGGCCGCGAGGTGATCGCGGCCCAGACGGTAGAGGTCGTAGGTCTCGCTCACGGGTCTGGTCTCACCTTACGGCAAGGGATGTGGTCTGCCGAGTGGCCGAAGGTCCAGGCCGGTCAGAGCGAGAGCGAGCGCAGGCTCGCGGCGCCGCGGAGGCGGCTGACGATGCCCAGGCGCCGGCGCAGGCCGCGCCGGATCGCACGCAGCTCGTGGCGCGCGCGGCGCTGGGCGGCGCCGGATTCGTCCGGCGGCCCGAAGCGGGCCAGGGTCACGTCGCGGACGAACGGGTCGGCGTCGAGCGAGTAGAAGCGCTCGAGCATCGCGCCGATCTCGGGCATCGTCGCGCTCGGCGCCAGGTCGACGCCCTGGTCGGCCAGGTAGCCGACGACGTCGCGGCGGCAAGCGGACGCGAGCGCGCGCGGATCGCGGGAGGCGAATCTCGCGCTCCTGCGGACGGCCTTCAGCGCCACGACCGCCGCGAAGGCGCCCCCGAGCACGAGGGCGACGAGGACGAAGAGGCTCGGGCCCTTGTCCCGGACCACGGTGAACGTGCCGCTGGAGCCGCTGCCGATGCCCGTGCCTTGGAGGCCCGGCCGCTCTGCGGCCGCCCGCAGCGCCTCCGCCTGCGCCGGCGAGATGCCCTCGAGGCGGTCGGCGAACCCGATGTTGGCCGCGTCGCCGGCGTTGAACGCGCCGGAGGAGAGTGCGTAGGTCGCTGTCAGCTGGCCGCGCCCCGGGGTCGGGTCGAACGGAATCCAGCCGAACTCGGGGAACCAGACCTCGACCCAGGCGTGGGCGTTGGTGTCCTTCACCGACCACTCCTTGTCGCCCTTGTCGTACTCGCCGCTCGTAAAGCCGACGGCGACCCGGGCGGGAACGCCCAGCAAGCGGAGCATGAGCGCCATCGCTCCCGCGTAGTGCTGGCAGTAGCCGCGCTTGTCCGTGTCCACGAACGCGACGAGCGGCGGCACGCCTCCGACCGGAGCGGGCGGCTGCTCGTCGTACGTGAACCCGCCGGCTCCGCGGAACCAGGTCTCCAGGAGCGCCGCGGCCTCGTACGGCGACTGCGCGCCGCTGGTGACCCCCAGGGCGTCCTGGTAGAGGGGCTCGAGCGCAGTGATCCCGAACTCGTTGGCGGTGCCGAAGAAGACGGCCATGAGGGTGTCGCGGTTGGGCGTCCCCCACTCCGGGACCGGCTGGTAGACGACCTCCATGTAACGCTCGGCCGCGGACGGGTAATCGCCGCGGAACCTGTTCAGCTCGCTCGGGTTCGGACGTGGGACGTAGCTCCACACCGAGTAGCGCTGGTTGCGCCGGAGGGAATCCGGAACGACGACCGCGTCCCCGGCGGCGTCGGCCACGGGGGCCTCGGTCCCGGGCCGCCAGCGCACCGGCTGCGCCGAGGCGAGCAGATGCGTGTCCCGGAGCGCCTCGATCTTGAAGTCCTGGCGGACCCAGTCCTCTTCCTTGGCCGCGGCCTCCGGCAACAGCGGCCCCTCGGCGTCGATCTGCTCGCGCTGTTCGGGCTCGCCGAGCTGGAGGTCCTCGTCCCAGACCTGGCCGGTGTAGTCGTCGAGCGTGGTCGCCCGCCAGAAGAGCGAGCGCTTCGGGCCCGAGACCTTGACCTTCATCACGGTCGTGGCCTTCTCGGGGAACTTGATGCCGTCGTAGTTCGCCTGCCACACGTAGGAGACGGAGACAGGCTCGGTCGGCCGGTCGTAGGGATCCCAGGTCTGCCAGGAGAGGAAGGCGGGCTTCGCGACCGCGTCGGAGGTCGACGCCATTCCGGCGAGGACGACGAGGACGATGGCGACCACCGCGGCCTGGGCCAGCCCGCGCGAGGGCTCCTCGCGGCGCAGCAGGAAGAGGATCGCGAGGACGCCGACCAGGGCGAGGACGCCCGCCCGCACCGGGTCCGAGCCGGGAATGAGCGTGGCCGGCCAGGCGACGGCGACGACGAGCCCGAGCGAGGCGCCAACCGGCCTGCGGGCCATCACGAGCATGCCGACCAGCGCCGTGAAGCCGAAGACGGCGAGCAGAACGACGCTGTGCATGAAGGGAAAGTCGATGCGGTCGAACGGAAGCTGCGTCTCGTAGAAGTCGAGGATCCCCTGACGGATCCCGTCGAGGACGGGACCGAAGAAGTCGCGTTGCGGATCTCGCGGGCGTGCGTCCGAGAGCGCGACGTTCGAGGCGACAGCCGCCGCTAGAAGGGTCGACAGCGCCAGGACGGCCGCCACGACGAGCTTCGGCCGGGCGAGGGCGACCGCGGCGACCGGCAGGAAGGCGAGCAGGAGCGATCGGCAGCCAGTCGCGCCAGGAGACGCTGAGGGTCTCGAGGCGGAGCCAGGAGACGCTGACGACGACTGCGACGAGGCCGACGAGGGCGATACGCCTAAACAACGGCCCGGAGCTCCCCTGCGGACAGCTTGGCGGCGAGGTCGTCGCCGTGACGGAGGACGAGGACCGGGACGCCCGCGCGCTCGAGGCGGAGGATCTGCGCGTCGATCGCGGTCGGCGTCTCGCCGCCTCCCTTCGCAAAGCTCGACGCGTCCACGTAGACGAGCGTCGCCCCGTGATGCGCCATTGCCCTGTGGGCGAGGCGCTCGACGAGCCGGGGCGAGAGCGCCGAGGTGACGACGGTGAGCTCGATCGCCCGCGAGGCCGGCCCTGCTTCGTCCGCCAGGAGATTGGCGACGGGCGTGCGCCCGTCGGGCTCGACGGCGGCGAGGATCTCGAGTGCCCGGTGCCAGTCGCCGTCGAACGAGTGGACGCGCTGGTAGATCGGACGCAGGCTGTTGACGACCAGGGCCGCGCGGCGGCCGCGGGCGGCGTGGGACTTCACGACCGACCCGGCCGCGCGGACGGCGAGCTCGAAGCTCGAGTCGTGCGGCTCGCCGACGACGACGCCCGCGTCCGCGTCGAGCAGGACGGCGGTCTCGTCGCGGGGCGAGTCCTCGAGCTCCTTGACCATCAGGTGCCCGCGCCGGGCGGTCGTCGGCCAGTGCACGCGGCGCAGGGACTCACCCTGCTGGTAGTCGCGGACGCTGTGGAGGTCGAAGCCGGACGGGCGGCGCATGAGCAGCCGCCGTCCTTCGGGCGTGCGCGCGCCGGACTCCGAGAAGAGCCGGTCGACGTCGACCAGCCGCGGGTAGACGAGGATGGAGGCGCTCGCCGCGAGGTCGACGACGACGCGCTCGAGCCCAAATGGGTCCTCGATCACGACCTGCGTCTCCTCGATCGGATACCGGCCGCGCGGGACTCGCCGGAGCAGGTAGCGGCCCCGCAGGCGGCCGTGCCGCTGGACGAGCGGGGTCTCGCGCTCGCCGAGCCGTGCGACCCGCTCCCGCAGAACCAGCGTGCCCGAGGGAGCCAGGCCCTCGGTGTCGAGCTCGAGCTCTACGGCCACGTCCTCTCCGGCGAGCCGCTCGGCGCGGCCGAGGTTGCGCCGGAGCGTCATCGGGCGTTTGAGCAGCCGGACCCAGAGCGCCGCCGCGAGCACGGCGAGCACGAGCCCGATCGCCACCGGGTAGAGCGCCTTCGACCCGAGGGCCCACGCGGCGAGGTAGATCCCACCTCCGAGGGCGAGGATCCACCGACCCCGGTCCGTCAGCATGCCTTAGACGGGAACCGGCGTGCGCTCGATGATGTCCCGGACCAGCTCCCCGGCGTCGAGGCCGCCCGAGCGCGCCTCCGGCGAGAGAATCAGCCGGTGGGCGAGCACGGTCGGGGCGACGACCTTGATGTCGTCCGGCTCGACGAATTCCCTGCCCGAGACGAGCGCCCGCGCCTTCGCGACCCGGAGGAGCGCCAGGCCCGCACGCGGGCTGGCGCCGAGGTAGAGGCGCGCGTCCGACCGCGAGTGGCGCAGCACGGCCACGACGTAGCGGTTGAGGCTCTCCTCGACGAAGACGTTCTTCGTGCTCTCGATCGCGGAGAGCACCTCCTGGGCGCTCGCGACGCACTCGAGCGTGTCGAGCGGCGTCTCGGCCGCGTTCTCCGAGAGCATCCGCGCCTCGTCCGCGAGCGGCGGGTAGCCGATGGCGATCCGCATCGTGAAGCGGTCGAGCTCGGCCTCCGGCAGCGGGTATGTGCCCTCGTACTCGATCGGGTTCTGCGTCGCCATGACCATGAAGGGCGGGGCGAGCTGGTAGGAGACGCCGTCGATCGTCACCTGGCGCTCCTGCATGCACTCGAGCAGAGCCGACTGGGTCTTCGGTGACGCCCGGTTGATCTCGTCGACGAGCAGGATGTTCGCGAACACAGGGCCCGGCCTGAACTCGAACTCGTTGGAGCGCTGGTTGAAGACGTTGACGCCCGTGACGTCGGACGGCAGGAGGTCGGGCGTGAACTGGAGCCGCGAGAACGAGCAGTCGACCGACCGCGCGATCGACTTCGCGAGGGTCGTCTTCCCGACGCCCGGAAAGTCTTCGATGATCAGGTGGCCCTCGGACAAAAGACAGAGGACCGAGAACTCCAGCGTCTCGTCCGGCGCGTGGATGACGCGCCTGAGGTTGGCGACGATCTTCTGTGCGAGTGACGCCGCGTTCGACGCCTCCACACCCTGCTTCGCTTCGACGGCTTGTTCGTCCATCTACTCCCCTCTCAGCAGAGCCTCGACTTCGTCGAGGATAGCCACAGCGCATTCCTCCTTGCTTCGCCTGCTCACCGCCCGTTCGCCTGCCTGGGTGATGAGGACGAGCTCGTTCCAGTCCGACTCGAACCCGATGTCAGAACGAGATACGTCGTTGTAGACGAAGAGGTTCCCTCGCTTGTTTGTCAACTTCGTGCGCGCCCGCACGAGACCGTCTTCGCCCTCGTCTGCGGCGAAGCCCACGAGCAGCTGGCCGTTGCGCCGGCGGCGCCCCAGCTCGGCGAGAACGTCCTCCGTCGGTTCGAGCGTCACCGTCCACGTGTCCGAGTCCTTCGGGCGCTTTCCGTCCGCCGGTTCGGCGGGTCGGTAGTCGGCGACGGCCGCGGCCATGACGACCACGTCCGCGTCGTCCCGCGCAAGGATCTCGCGCGCGAGGTCGGCGGCCGCCGGCGCCTGCACGACCTCGACGCCTTCGGGAGGCTGCACGGCGAGGTTCGACGCCACGAGCGTCACCGCGGCGCCGCGGCGCCTGGCCTCGCGGGCGACCGCGACGCCCATCTTCCCGGAGGAGCGGTTGCCGACGTAGCGGACCGAGTCGAGCGGCTCTCGGGTCCCTCCCGCGCTGACGACCACCCGCTTGCCGCGCAGCGCCCCGTCGGCGCCGAGCAGCTCGAGACAGCGGGCGAAGATGTCGGCGGGCTCGCTCATGCGGCCGGCGCCGTGCTCGCCCTCGGCGAGCTCGCCCTCCTCGGGGCCGATGAGGTGGACGCCACGCTCGACGACCAGGCGCACGTTCTCCTGCGTAGCCGGGTGCTCCCACATGCGGACGTTCATCGCCGGCGCGACGAGCACCGGGCCGCGGACGGCGAGCGCCGCCTGCGTCAGCACGTTGTCGGCGAGCCCGTGCGCGAGCTTGGCGAGCGTGTTGGCCGAGAGCGGCGCGATCACGAGCAGGTCGGCGTCGGTCAGGTGCGGGTAGAGGTCACGGGCGGCCTCCTTGCGGGCCAGCGCCTCGAACGTGTGCGCCGTGACGAAGCGCTCCGCGTCCGAAGTCAGCACCGGCGTGACGTCGTGCCCGTCCTTCACGAGCAGCCGGACGAGATCGCACGCCTTGTAGGCGGCGATCCCGCCGGTCACACCTAGGAGAACCCGAGCCACCGTGGCCCTCGCAGCCCGCGGGCTACTTGTACGAGATGGTGATCTTGCCCTCGGCGATCTCCTCGAGGGCCATGGTCAAGTAGTTCTTCGACCGCGACTCGACGAGCGGAGGCGCGAAGTCGTCGAACGTGCCCTCGCCGAGCTGGTGGTGGTAGTTGTTGATCTGCCTCGCCCGTTTGGCCCCTGCGAGCGCGACCGCGTAGCGCGAGCCGCCGGCCGCAGCGAGGAGATCGTCGATTCGTGGATGCATCATGGCGCCGGAAGCTTACCTGCAGCGCTCGGCTCCCTGAGCGCCTGGTCCACGATCGCCCCCAGCTCGGCCACCGCGCGCGCCAGATCGTCGTTCGTGACGACGCGGTCGAAGTCCCCCGCCTCCTCGGCCTGGCGCCGCGCCAGCTCGAGTCGCTCGCCGATCTCGCCGGCGCTCTCCGTGGCTCGGGCGCGCAGCCGGCGCTCGAGCTCGGCGAAGCTCGGCGCCTGCACGAAGACGGTCACGGCGTCGGGCGCCGAGCGCTGCACTTCCTTCGCTCCCTCGGTCTCGAGCTCGAGGACGACGCTCCGACCGGAGCCGAGGATCCGGTCGACCTCGTCGCGCAGCGTCCCGTAGCGGTGCCCGGAGACGTACTCCACATGCTCGAGGAAATCGCCTGCCTCGACCCGACGGAGGAACTCGTCCTCCGAAAGGAAGTGGTAGTCGCGCCCGTCCTCCTCCCCCGGCCGGCGGTCACGCGTGGTCGCCGAGACGGCGACCGCGAGGTCATCGCGTTCCGCGACGAGCTTCCGGATCAGCGTGCCCTTGCCGGCGCCGGACGGGCCGGTGACGACGAAGAGCCGTGGCCGCACGTCAGCGGCGCAGCAGTGCGACCAGCTCGGCGCGCTGGCGGTCGGAGAGCCCGCCCACCGTCTTCGACTGGCTGATCCGGCACTGGTTCAGGAAGCGGGCAGCCTTCACGCGCCCGAACTTCGGGACTGCCATGAGGATGTCGAAGACCTTCGCGGTCTCCACGTACTCCGGCGGGTTGCGCAGGATCGTCTCGATCTGTGCCGAGCCCGCCTTCAGATCCTTCTTCAACCTGGCGCGCTTGACGCGGATCTCATTCGCCCGGCGGAGCGCCTCCATTCGCTGATCCAGCGAGCGGAGAGGAGCCTGGACCTGCGTCTTGGTGCCTTGCATGGCGCGGCATTCTAACAGCGCCCCTCAGACCTTCAACCCGACCCGTCCTGTCCCTTTCCGGCTCGCGTCGCCAGGATCGGCAACAGCGGAGCCTGTAGCCGCTCCCGGAGCCCCGTGCGCGAGGCCGCGGGCGGCGAGCGCGTCGTCGAGGCCGCGGCGCGCCGCCTCGGCCGCCAGCTCGGTCCTCACGCGCTCGGGCGCACCGGGGTCGGCGAAGAGCACCGTGCCGAGGGCGACGCCCGAGGCGCCGGCCGCGATCAGCTCGAGCGCGTGCGCGCCGGTCTCGACCCCTCCCATGCCGACGATGGGCAGCCCGGTCGCCTTGTAGGCGGCGTGCACCGCGGCGAGCGCAACGGGCCGAAGGGCCGGGCCGGAGAGCCCTCCCGAGCCCGTGCCGAGCCGCGGCCGGAGCGTCTCCGGATCGAGCGCGAGGCCCCGGATCGTGTTCACGAGCGAGAGCCCGTCGGCGCCTGCGGCCGCGGCGGCCGTCGCCACCGCCGGCAGATCGGGGAGGCCGGGCGCGAGCTTGGCGAAGAGCGGCTTGCGGGTGACGGCACGGGCCGCGGTCACGATCGCCGTGGCCTCGTCCTCGGGTGCCGCAACGTTCGGGCAGGAGAGGTTCAGCTCGAGCGCCGCGGCGTCCGTCTCGTCGAGGCGCGCGCAGAGGGCCGCGTACTCCTCGGCCGCGAACCCGCCCACGGAGACCCAGACCGGCGGGCCGAGCTCGAGCAGCCGCGGGAGGACGTCGGCGAGGAAGCGGTCGATACCGGGGTTCGCGAGGCCGATCGAGTTCAGCATCCCGACGTCGGTCTCGGCGATCCGCACCGGCGCGTTCCCCTCGCGGGGAAGCGGCGTCACCGTCTTCGTCACGAAGACGTCCAGGCTGCGCGCCACCTCGGGCGCGGTCAGCGCGTCGAGGCAGCCGGAGGCGTTGAGGATCATGCCGCCTCGACCGTTCCGGACATGGCAGGGGTCAGACCCCGGGCGTGGCCGCCGAGGACGGGGCCCTCGACGCAGAGCCGCGCCAGGCGGCCGTCGATCTCGACGGCGCAGCCGTAGCAGGCGCCGTAGCCACAGGCCATGGGCGCCTCCCAGGCGAGCTGGGCGCGCGGGGCGAGCGCGCGCAGGGCCTCGAGCATCGGCTCCGGGCCGCAGGCGAGGATGTCGAAGCCGGGCTCGAGCGCCTCGGTGACGTAGGTCGGCTCGAGTACGACCTCGGCGTTGGGGACGAGAGCAGCCGCCTCGGCGTGGTGCGCCGTGCGGAAGCCGAGGAGCGCGGGCGGGCCGCCGAGCTGCTCGGAGAGGTACGGGAGGGGCGCGATGCCGATGCCGCCGCCGACGAGGAGCGGCTGCTCGACATCGAGGTCGAAGCCGTTGCCGAGCGGACCGAGCACGTCCACCTCCTCCCCGTTCGCGAGGCCGGCGAGCGCGCGCGTCCCCGGGCCGATCGGGTCGACGAGGAAGCCGAGCTCCCCCGGCGGGGCGAGACACAGGCTCATCGGCCGCGGCAGCAGCAGACCGGGCGGGCGGAGCATGAAGAACTGGCCGGGGATCCCCGGTTCCACTCCCCCGCGCGCGAGGCGCACGAGGGCATACGGGCCGACCGCCTCGACCCCGGCGACGCTAAGCCGTCTGGGCGACACGTTCCTGGAGGGAGAGGGTCTCGCCGCGCGTCGCGCGGGCGATCGCCTCGACCGCGGCGGCGGCTCCCGAGATCGTGGTTACGCACGGGACGCGCGCGAGGAGGGCCGCTTCGCGGATGAGGTAGCCGTCGGAGCGCGCCCCGCGACCGTCCGGCGTGTTGACGACGAGCTCGACCTTGCGCCGGCGCACGAGGTCGACGACCGTCGGCCCGTCACCCTCCTCGGACACCTTGCGGACCCGGGTGACGGCGAGTCCGGCCGCGGCCAGCGCCGCGGCGGTGCCACCCGTGGCGCAGAGCGCGAAGCCGAGCGCGGCCAGGCTGTGGCCGAGCACGACCGCTGCGGGCTTGTCGCCCTCGCGCACGGAGAGGAAGGCAGTGCCCGCGCTCGGCAGCGGGCGCCCAGCCGCGCGCTCGGCCTTTGCGAAGGCGGTCGGGAAGTCCCACGCGGTCGCCATGACCTCGCCGGTCGAGCGCATCTCAGGGCCGAGGACGGCGTCGGCCCCCGGGAAGCGTGCGAACGGGAAGACGGATGCCTTCACGGAGACATGCGCCGGCGGCTCACGGTCTGCGACGTGGACCTCGGCGAGCTTCGCGCCGGCGGCCAATCGGCAGGCGGCGGCGACGAGGTTCACGCCCAGGGCCTTGGAGACGAAGGGAACCGTCCGCGAGGCGCGCGGGTTCGCCTCGAGGACGTAGAGGCGGCCGTCCTGGAGCGCCAGCTGCACGTTGATGAGGCCGATGACACCAAGCGCCGGCGCGAGGCGAGTCACGGTCTCGGCGCACTGCTCGAGGACCTCCGCCGGTAGCCCAACCGGCGGGAGCACGCAGGACGAGTCGCCCGAGTGGACGCCGGCCTCCTCGACGTGCTCCATGAGGGCGGCGACCCAGGTCTCGTCGCCGTCGCAGAGCGCGTCGACGTCGAGTTCGACGGCGCCTTCGAGGAAGCGGTCGACGAGCACCCGGCCCGCGCCCTCGGCCGCCTGGGCCACGTCCTCCGGGTCGTAGCAGACCCGCATGCGCCGTCCCCCGAGCACGTAGGACGGCCTGACGAGCACGGGGTAGCCGACCTCTTCGGCCGCCTCGACGGCGGCGAGCGGGTCGTCGGCCATCCTCCAGGCGGGTACGACGATCTCGAGGCTGCTGCAGAGCTCGGCGAAGCGTTCGCGATCCTCGGCAAGGTCGACGGCCTCGTAGGGCGTGCCGAGGATGCGGATCCCCTCCTGCTCGAGCGCGCGCGCCAGCTTGAGCGGCGTCTGCCCGCCGAACTGGATGACGACGCCCTCGGGCCTCTCGCGCGCGCAGATCTCGAGCACCTCCTCGACCCGCAGCGGCTCGAAGTAGAG
Organism: uncultured Actinomycetes bacterium; assembly: GCA_963811635.1. Lineage (GTDB taxonomy): Bacteria > Actinomycetota > Thermoleophilia > Gaiellales > Gaiellaceae > JAIBJN01. Next base: position 119,181 of record CAWESB010000005.1, on the reverse strand, counting down.
CCGGTCGGAGGTGTCGTAGTCCGTGGAGACCGTCTCCGGGTTGCAGTTCACCATCACGGTCTCGTAACCGAGCGACGAGAGCGTCCGCACCGCGTGGACGCAGCAGTAGTCGAACTCGATGCCCTGGCCGATCCGGTTCGGGCCCGAGCCGAGGATGACAACCCGCGGGCGCTCCCCCTCCGGGCGGGACTCGTCCTCCTCGCCCCAGGTCGAGTAGAGGTAGTTGGAGCGCGCCTCGACCTCGGCCGCGCACGAGTCGACGCGCCGGTACGAGGGCCGCACGCCGCAGGAAAGGCGGGCGCGCCGCACCTCGTCCTCGCTCGAGCCCCAGGCGGCGGCGAGGTCGGCGTCCGACCAGCCGGCGCGCTTGAGGCGCAGCCAGTCCGTCTCGACCAGATCGGAGCTCGTGCGGGTGGCCTGCACCGTGGCGCGGGCGCGTGCCAGCTGCTCGCGAAACCACGGGTGGAGCCCGTGCGGGAGATCGTCGAGCGTGGCCCAGGGCGTCTGCACGCCGCTCTCGAGCTCGCGCGAGCGCATCGCCTTCAGGAACGCCTCGGTGAACGTGCGGCCGATGCCCATCGCCTCTCCAACCGACTTCATCTGCGTACCGAGCTCCTCGTCCGCGCCCGGGAACTTCTCGAAGGCGAAGCGGGGGAACTTGACCACGACGTAGTCGAGGGTCGGCTCGAAGCTCGCGGGCGTCGTCTGCGTGAGGTCGTTGGGGATCTCATCGAGTGTGTAGCCGACCGCGAGCTTGGCGGCCACCTTCGCGATCGGATAGCCGGTCGCCTTGCTCGCGAGCGCTGACGAGCGGGAGACGCGCGGGTTCATCTCGATCACCCGCAGCTGCCCCGTGCTGCGCTCGCGCGCGAACTGGATGTTGGAGCCGCCGGTCTCGACGCCGACGGCGCGGATGACCCGCGCGGCCGCGTCCCGCAGCTCCTGGAAGGCTTCGTCGGAGAGGGTCATCTGCGGCGCGACCGTGACGGAGTCGCCGGTGTGGACGCCCATCGGGTCGAGGTTCTCGATCGAGCAGACGACGACGACGTTGTCGTTCACGTCGCGCATCACTTCGAGCTCGAACTCGTCCCAGCCCACGAGCGACTCCTCGACGAGCACCTGCTGCACCGGGCTCTCGCTGAGGGCCCGCTCGAGCTTCTGCTCGAGCTCGTCGGCCGAGCGCGCGATGCCGCCGCCGTGCCCGCCGAGCGTGAAGGCGGGCCGCAGGATCGAGGGGAACGAGAGCGCCTCGGGTAGCTCGTCGGGAGAGGTCACGACCACCGACTCCGGCACGCGCAGGCCGACGCCCTCCATCGTCTCGCGGAAGAGCCCGCGGTCCTCGGCCCGGCAGATGGCGTCGTAGCTCGCGCCGACGAGCTCGATCCCCAGCTCCTCGAGGACACCGTCCTCGGCGAGGCGCCGCGCGAGGTTGAGCGCCGTCTGGCCACCCAGGGTCGGCAGGAGCGCGTCCGGGCGCTCCCGCTGGAGGACGTCGGTGACGCCCTCGGGGTCGAGCGGCTCGAGGTAGGTGCGGTCGGCGAATCCCGGGTCGGTCATGATCGTCGCCGGGTTCGAGTTGACGACGATCGTCCGGAAGCCCTCGGCGCGCAGCACCTTCAGCGCCTGGCTGCCCGAGTAGTCGAACTCGCAGGCCTGCCCGATCACGATCGGGCCGGCGCCGATCACGCAGATCGAGTCGAGGTCAGGCCGCCGCGGCATAGCCGAGCTCCTGCACCCAGGCCTCGATCTCGGGCCAGGCGTCGTGCGGGCCGGGGCCCGCCTCGGGGTGGAACTGGAGCGAGCGGGCGTGCTCGTCCGGCAGGGCGATCCCTTCGATGGTGCCGTCGTAGAGCGAGACGTGCGTCACGGCCGGCCCGTCCCCGCGCACCGCGAAGCCGTGGTTCTGACTCGTGACGAGGACGCGGCTCGAGGCCAGGTCGAGGACGGGATGGTTCGCGCCCCGGTGTCCGAACGGCAGCTTGAAGGTCTCGAAGCCGGCGGCCTGCGCGAGCAGCTGGTGCCCGAGGCAGATGCCGAGGATCGGGACGCGACCGAGAAGGTCTCGGACGACGCCGACCTCCCCCGCGAGCGCCGCCGGGTCGCCTGGGCCGTTGCAGAGCAGGACGCCGTTCGGATGCGAGGCCAGGATCGTGTCGGCATCCGTCTCGTGCGGCCAGAGGGTCACCTCGGCGCCGGCGGCGGCGAGGCGATCGACGATGGAGCGCTTGCAGCCGTAGTCGAGGAGGGCGACGCTCACCTCGCCGCGGCCGACGCGGTACGGCTCCGGTGTGGAGACGCCGGCGACGAGCGCCCGGCCCGCCATCGGCGCCTGCGCGCGGACGTCGGCGAGCACCTGCTCCACCGAGGCGGCCCCGGCGACGGCCGCCGCGCGCATGGCGCCGCGCTCGCGCAGGCGTACGACGAGCGCCCGGGTGTCGATCTCCTCGAGCGCGACGATGTCCTGGCCCTGGAGCCAGCGCGTCCAGTCCGAACCCGTGGCCTGCCGCATCAGCACGGCCCGCGCGTGCGGGCGCGATGACTCCGACCGCTGGGGCGAGACGCCGTAGTTGCCGATCATCGGTGCCGTGAAGGTGACGAGCTGCTCGGAGAAGCTCGGGTCGGTGACGACCTCCTGGTAGCCGGTCATCGCCGTCGTGAAGACCGCCTCGCCGTGGGCAACGCCGAGTGCGCCCACCGAGCGGCCGCGGAAGACCGAGCCGTCCTCGAGGACGAGAAAGCCGCTCACGCGGAGAAGACCAGCTTTCCGGCGGCGACGGTCTGGACGACTCGGCCGTGGAGCGTCGTGCCCAGCAGCCACGAGTTGGCGGACTTCGACCTGAAGGAGCCCTCGTCCACGTGCCAGACGGCGTCGAGGTCGAGAAGGACGAGGTTGGCCTTGGCGCCGACCTCGATCGTCGGCGTGTCGAGGCCGTAGATGCGGGCCGGGCCGGCGCTCATCCGCTCGAGGAGCGTCGCCAGCGGTACGACGCCGGGTTCGACGAGCTGCGTGTAGAGGGCAGCGAAGGCCGTCTCGAGGCCGGTGACCCCGAAGGGCGCCTCCTCGAACGGCACCTCCTTCTCCTCGCGGGCGTGTGGCGCGTGGTCGGTCGCGATCGCCTCGATCGTTCCGTCGAGGAGCGCTTCGATCAGCGCGGCTCGGTCCTCGTCCGCCCGCAGCGGCGGGTTCATCTTCACGTTCGGGTCGAGCGAGCGCACCGCGTCGTCGGTGAGGCAGAGGTGGTGCGGCGTGACCTCGGCCGTGGCGCGGATCCCGGCCTCGCGGGCGCGCCGGAGCTCGGCGACGGACTCCGACGCGGAGAGGTGCAGCAGGTGGAGCGGCCGCGCCTCGTAGCCGGCGAGCGCGAGGTCGCGCCCGACCATGACGCTCTCGGCCACGGACGGGTAGCCGCCGAAGCCGAGCTCGGCCGAGACGAGGCCCTCGTGCACGTGGCCGCCGCGCGAGAGCGTCGGCTCTTCGCAGTGAACGGCCACCGGCCTCCCTGCCGCGGCGCTGTACTGGAGCGCGCGCCGGATCACCCCTGGCGCGACGACCGGGCGGCCATCGTCGCTGAACCCCGCGGCGCCGCGCTCGGCCAGCTCGACCATCTCGGTCAGCTCGGCACCCGCCTGGGACTTCGTGATCGCTGCGAGGAACCCGACCGGGACCTCCGCCTCGCGCCCGGCCGTCTCGGTGAGCGCGCCGAGCACGGATGCCGAGTCGACGACCGGATCGGTGTTGGGCATGGCCAGAATGGCGCAGTAGCCGCCCGCTGCCGCGGCGCGCGTCCCGGAGGCGAGATCCTCCTCGTCCTCGCGCCCGGGTGTGCGCAGGTGCACGTGCGGGTCGACGAACGCCGGCGCGAGCACCTTGCCGTTCGCCGGCGCCGATGCGGGCTCGATGGATGCGATCACGCCATCCTCGACGGTGACCGTCAGCGCGTCGTCGAGGCCGCGCGTCGGGTCGACGACGCGGACGTTTTCGAACGTGAGCGAGTCCTGGCGGCCGTTCTTGCCGAAGAGGACCATCACGCCACCTCCTCGATCTCGGCGACCTTGATCTCGACCGGGCCCTGCGTGAGCAGGTCGTAGAGGACGGCCATGCGGACGACCAGGCCGCTGCGGACCTGGCGCTCGACCAGCGACTCCGGCGAATCGGCGACCGCCGCGTCGATCTCGACGCCGCGGTTCATCGGCCCCGGGTGCATGACCTTCTGGCCGGGCCGGAGGCGGTCCGGAGTCACGCCCCAGCGCGCGGTGTACTCGCGCAGGCTGGGCACGTAGTTCGCCCCCTCGAGCATCCGCTCGCGCTGCATGCGGAGGACGTAGACGACGTCGGCGTCCTTGATGTCGCCGATGTCGTGCGAGACCTCGCAGCCCATCGACTCGATCCTGCGCGGGATCAGCGGCGGTGGGCCGACCAGCGTCACCCGCGCGCCCATGAGCACGAGCGCCTGGATGTTCGAGCGGGCGACGCGGGAGTGGAGCACGTCGCCGACGATGGCGACGTGGAGCCCCTCGATCCCGCCCAGCTCCTCGTCGAGCGTGTAGAGGTCGAGGAGAGCCTGCGTCGGGTGCTGATGCTTGCCGTCGCCGGCGTTGACCACGTGCGCCGGCGTGTAGCGGGCCGCGAGCTGCGGCGCGCCGATGTGGGCGTGGCGGATGACGACCACGTCCGGGTCGTAGGCGCCGATCGTCAGGAGCGTGTCCTTGAGCGACTCGCCCTTGTCGACCGCCGAGCCGGACGACTTGATCGACATCACATCGGCCGAGAGCCGCTTCGCGGCCAGCTCGAAGCTCGACGACGTCCGCGTCGACGACTCGAAGAAGAGGTTGACGACCGTGCGGCCGCGGAGTGTCGGCAGCTTCTTCACGTCACGCTCGAGCGAGCGCGCGAAGGTGCGGGAGAGCGCGAGGAGCCGCTCCACGTCCTCCCGGGTCAGGTCGGCGATCGAGATCAGGTGCCTGCGGGCCGAGCTCTTCGGCGGCAGGAGCTCGCTACGTAGCAGGGGACGGATGTCTGCCATCGGCTTCCTCACTTCTCCGGGGTTGGGACGAGCAGGACGCGGTCGACCTCGTCGACCTCGAGGAGCTGAACCTGGACGCGCTCGTCTGGCGCGGTCGGGAGGTTCTTGCCCACGTAGTCGGGGCGGATCGGGAGCTCGCGGTGGCCGCGGTCGGCGAGCACGGCGAGCTGCACGCGCGCGGGACGCCCGTAGTCGAAGAGGGCGTCGATCGCGGCGCGCACCGTGCGCCCGGTGTAGAGGACGTCGTCGCAGAGGACGCAGGTCATCCCCTCGAGAGGGAAGTCGAGCCGCGTGGCGCGGACCACGGGCTGCGGATGCAGCGGCCCGCTGCGGTCGCGCGCGTGGACGTCGTCCCGGTGAAAGGTGATGTCGAGGGTTCCGAGGGCGACCTCCTGCCCGGTGAACTCCTCGATCTCGCGCCGGAGCCGCTGCGCGAAGGGAACCCCGCGCGTGTGGATGCCGACGAGCGCGGTGTTGTCGAGGTTCGGGTTCCGCTCGACGAGCTCGTGCGCGATGCGAACGATTGTCCGCCGGAGAGCCTCTCCGTCGAGCAGAACGCGTTCCGCCTGTGCGGACGCAGCCACCAGCCACTCCTTTCCGGCCTCTCTGGACCGAGTTAAAGGTGCGGGGGAAAGGCTAGCCGCTCGTCCGGACGGCGTCCAACTGCTCGAGCAGGTGGGCGTGGAGCTCCTGGGCGGCCTGCCCGGGCGGGACGCCCAGCTCCTCGCGGAGCAGCGTTCGAAGCCCGTCGTAGACCCGAAGCGCCTCGGCGACGTTGCCTCTCGCCTCGAGCGCCTCCATCACGAGGCGATACCCGCTCTCCCGGAAGGGCGCGGACTCGACCAGGGATCGACCGGCGCGCTCGGCGGCGGCAAGCTCCGTCCCGCCCATCCGCAGACCGGCCGTCCCGACGCACTCCAGCGCGCGGAGTCGCACGTCGTCGAGCCAGCGCCGGCGCTCGTCGATCCACGGTGCCTCGTACCCGGGAAGGAGCCCTCGGTTCGCGGTGTAGAGCGCCGTGCGTGCGGGCGCCCAGGCCCGGTCCCATTCGCCGAGCGCCACCGCCGACTCGGCGTGATGGACGGCGACTCCGGCCGCCTCCAGGTCGATCCAGGCCTCGGGCGGGAGCGCGAGCCGCACTTCCGCCTTGCCCTCGAGGGCCGCCGCCCCGAGCACGCGGCGCAGCTTCGACAGAAGCGCGGCCAGCGACGCCTCGGCGGCGTCGGGCGGCCCTTCCGGCCAGAGGGCCGCGACCAACTCGGTCCGGGTGGAGCGGCGCGAACGGGTGGCCGCGAGGAAGGCGAACAGAAGCCGTCCCTGGCGGCCGGGGAGGTCCGCCTCCAGTCTGCGGCCCTGCAGATCCACGATCAGGCGACCGCAGAGCTGGATCCTCGTCCTTGCTTCGCCCGCCAACGTTCCCCCAAGGTAACCCCAAGGCTTCCGCGCGACAATGGCTCCGACCGCGACCGAAGGAGGCTGATGATGAGCAAGGTCGTCAACTGCGAATGCGGCGAGATCGTGCGCGCGGAGAGCGACGGTGCGCTCGTCGGGCTCGTCGAGGAGCACGTGGAGCGGAGTCACCCAGAGATGGTGGGGAAGCTCTCCCGGGACGACATCCTCGGGATGGCGGAGGAGGAGTAGCGTGCGGCTCCTGGTCAACCTGGCAACCGGCCCGGAAAACCCGACTCGGGCTGCGCTCGCGCTCCTCGTAGCGCGGACCGCGGCTGCCGAGGGCCACGAGATCCGTCTCTTCCTCGCCGGAGACGCCGTGCAGTTCGTTCGCCCCGAGACGGCGGAGGCCGCGCACGGCATCGGGACCGGGTCGGTCGCCGAGCACCTCCAGGCCCTCGAGGACGCCGGCGTGCCGATCGCCCTGTCCGGCCTCTCGAGCAAGGCGCGCGGCCTTGCCGTCGATGGCGGGAACGGCATCGAGCTGGCACCGCCGACAAAGCTCGTCGAGCTGGCCGACTGGGCAGAGACGACGCTGGTCTACTGAGCCCCGGGCTTGTCGGCCACGACGATCGCCCACTCGAGAGGCGAGTCGACGATCTCCGGGAGGTCGCGCTCGGCCCGGGCCAGGCCAGCAGCGAGTGCCTCGTCGTCCAGCAGGCGTAGCGTCGAGATGTAGCGCCCACGGATCCGCTCCAGCGCCTGCTCGCGGCTGAGCCGGCTCCGCTGGCTCACCGTGGTCGCGCGGACGGAGGCGAACCCGGCAACCTCGAGCTCCGCAGCGAGCGTCTCAGGCGTCGGGAAGCGGCCGCGGTCGAGCTCCCCCACCTCGGGGAAGATCTCGATCAGCCAGAACCACTCGAAGTGGTTCGGGGTAAAAGTGGCCACGACGACACGGCCCTCCGGGGCGAGCGTTCGCAAGAACTCGGGGAAGGCGCGCGGGCGATCCAGGAGGTGGACCACGAGGCGGAGGACGATACGGTCGAACCAGCCGTCCTTGAAGGGGAGCGACTCGGCCTGGCCGAGCTTGAGGCCGACCCGCCGGCCTCCTGTTGCGCGGGCCCGGGCCAGCATCTCCTCGGAGGGATCGACCCCCCAGACCCTGGCGCCCTTCTCGGCGAGGGCGAGGGCCAGGCGGCCGGTCCCGCAGCCGACGTCGAGCACGCGACGGCCGCGCAGGTCGCCCTCGGCGAAAAGGAGATCGACGATCTCCCACCAGTTCTCGTCGACCGGCCGCAGCCGGTCGTAGTCCTCCGCGAGCGGGCCGAAGTCGGGCGAGAACGCGCTAGCGCCCGCCAATGAGCTCGTCCGGGTCCGTCATGGACTCGATGGCGTGCTGCGCCGCCTCGAGCGACGTTTCCGGGACGAGAACCTTCTGGGGTGCGTCATCGAGCGCCGCCGGGTGCTGCTCGACCGCGGCGTGAAGCTCCGACGGGATCCCCGCCGAGTGCAGGATCGCCTGGATCTCCTCCGCCTCCGTCAGATCCCCGGCCATCGCCACCTGCACCATGCTCCCCACGTGGCTCCACCTCCTCTCGCGCAGTCCGCGCTCCTGCCTTGACGAGTCGGGGCCCACCCCGTTCCTGGAACCGAACCTCGATGATATCGAAGTCCCTTGGAACGACCGTCTCGGGGAAGACCTCGCGGGCCTCGCGGGCGATCTCCGGGCCGAAGTAGCGGTTGGAGAGGTGCGTCAGCGCGAGCATGCGCACGCGTGCGGCCCGCGCGAGCGCGGCAGCGCCGGCGGCCGTGGAGTGGAGCGTTTCCTCCGCGCGCTCGCGCTCCTCCTCCGCGAAGGTCGCTTCGTGGACGAGCAGGTCGGCCTCATGCGCGATCTCGAGCACGCTCGCGGCGGGGGCCGTGTCGCCGGTGACGACGACCGTGCGCCCGGGCCGCGCCGGCCCGAGGACCTGGTCCGCGCGCACCTCTCCCCCGCCCGGGAGCTCGACGGTCTCGCCGGCCTGGAGCCGCCCGAACAGCGGTCCTTCCGGCACGCCCAGCGCACGCGCTGCCTCGAGGTCGAACCGACCCGGTCGCGGGAGCTCGGCGAACGCGTAGCCGTTCGCTGCGATCCCGTGGGAAACGCGGAACGCCAGCACGCGGTACTCGCCCCGGTCGAGGACGTCACCGTCCCGCAGCTCGACGAGCTCGACCGGATACGTGAGCTTCCCGAAGATCCGCTGCAGGCCGCCGAACAGATCCTTCAGCCCGGGCGGCCCGTGGACCGTCAGCGGCATCTCGCGACCGCGGAGCGCGAAGGTCTTCAGCATCCCGGGCAGGCCGAGGTAGTGGTCGGCGTGGTAGTGGGTGAGGAAGACCTCGGGGAGCTCCATCAGCCCGATGGTCGACCGCAGGAGCTGCCGCTGCGTGCCTTCGCCGCAGTCGATCAGCATCCGCTCGCCGCCGCGGCGAAGGAGCGTGCCCGAGAGCCCGCGCCGCGCTGTGGGCACCGAGCCCGATGTGCCGAGGAACGTGAGGTCGAGATCCACGGTCCCAGTCTAGGCTCGCCCGGCGAGACTTCGCCCTCACGCAAACCGACGTGCGCTCTTCAGTTGTGTCGGAACGGCCCGGCACCGAACGTGCTCACGTTGAGACGGCGGCTTCCCCGAACCGGAGAGGGTCAGCTCACGCTAGGCACCACCCGCCCCGGCGGGCAGGTAGATGACCATCCCGGCCTGCAGGGCGGTTCCCTCCAGGCCGTTGCGCTCGCGGATGCGCCACACGCCTTCGCGCGGGTCGCCGCCGTACCGGTCGGCCGCGAGGGTCCACAGCGTGTCGCCGGCCCGCACGAAGTACCTCTCTTCCGGGCCTGAGCCGCTGGAGGGCCGTGCGACCGCGAGCAGCAGAACGGCGGCGACGGCGCAGAGGAGCAGGAATGGGCGCCAAGCGAACATGTGTTCGCATAGTAGCCGACCGATCGGACGAACGCCAGTTCGATGCGCCGATCGCGCTCACCCGGCAGCCGTGCACCTCTCCGAGGAGCGTCAGAGGACGCCGTCGACGAAGCGGCCGTCGCGGTAGACGACCTCGCCGTCCGCCAAGACCTCGCTCCCCTGCCGCAGGTCGCACACGAGATCCCAGTGGAGCGCCGATTGGACCTGACCGCCGGACTCCGGGTACGACGCGCCGAGCGCCAGGTGCACCGTGCCCCCGATCTTCTCGTCGAAGAGCGTGTGGCCGGTGAACTCGTGCACGGCCTCGTTGAGGCCGAAAGAGAATTCGCCCACGTGCCGGGCCCCTTCGTCCAGCGCGATCATCTCGCGCAGGAACGTCTCGCCCTCGGCCGCCTCGGCACGGACGACCTCGCCGCCTCTGAACTCGAGCTCAACCCCGCTCACGCGCCGGCCCGCGTAGCTGGCCGGGTAGGTGAAGCGGATCACGCCGTCGACCTTCGTCTCCACCGGCCCGGTGAAGACCTCGCCGTCAGGAAAGTTCTCCTGGCCGTCGCAGGGGACCCAGGTGCGCCCGGCGACGCCGAGCGTGAGGTCGGTGCCGTCGCCGACGATGCGGATCTCTCGGCGCTCGTCGAGCCAGTCGGCGAGGCGAGCGTAGGTTTTCCCGAGAGCCTCCCATTCGGCGACGGGGTCGTCGCGGTCGAGCAGGCCGGCGTGGAAGACGAAGTCCTCGTACTCCGAGAGGGACATGTTGGCGTCCTGCGCCGCGGCATCGGTCGGGTAGAGCGTTACGACGGCCCGCAGCTCGCCGGCGCTCGCCCGTGCGAAATGCACACGGCGGAGCGGTTCCCGCGCCCTCTCCGAGCGGGCCTGGCGCTCCGGATCGACGCCGGTGTTCCCGCGGGTGTTGACCTCGGCCTCGATGGCTATCCGAACGTCGGCGCGCTCCACCTCTGCCTTCCGCAGCGGACTTACCCAGTCGAGCTGGGCGTCGGTGCCGTCGCGTAGGAGCAGGTCCGGCGCGCCGTCGACGTCGAGTCGGAGATGCGGATGCGCCCCGGCGTCCAGCACGCGGCGCCAGACTTCGCGGACGAGCGGCGCGGCGGCCGGGCCGGTGTCGATGCAGACGAGGTCCCCCTGCTTCACCCTCGTCGAGTAGTCGACGAGGACGCCCGCCAGCCGCTCGATGCGGCTAGCCATGCGCGGTGCTTTCGACCACCTTGAGCGCGGGCTCGGCGAGAAAACGGCCGGCCTTCCAGACGAGCTCGCCGTCTGCATAGACCTCGCCGTCTTCTCGCAGGTCGCAGATCATGTCCCAGTGCAGGCCCGACGTGTTCTGGCCACCGGCCTGCGGGAAGCCCGAGCCGAGCGCCAGGTGCATCGTGCCGCCGATCTTCTCGTCGAAGAGGATGTTGCGGGTGAAGCGGTCGATTTCGTAGTTGAGGCCGAATGCGACCTCGCCGAGCACGCGCGCGCCCTGGTCCATCTCGAGCAGCGACTGGAGGTAGTCGTCGCCCCGCGACGCCTCGGCGTGGACGACCCGGCCGCCCTCGAACCGCAGGCGGACGTCCTCGACCTCGCGCCCGTGGTAGACGGCGGGGAACGTGTAGCGGATCTCACCCTCGGTCTCGGTCTCGACCGGGCTTGTGAAAACCTCGCCGTCAGGCATGTTGTAGTGGCCGTCGGCAGCGATCCAGCCGCGGCCCTCGACGCCGACGCGAAGATCGGTGTCGGGGCCGACGATCCGAATCTCCCTCACGCTCCCGAGCTCTCGCGCGCGCGCCGAGAGCGCCGTCGAGACCGAGCGCCAATGCGCGGCCGGATCCTCCTCGTGCACGTGGCACGCGGCGAAGACGAAGTCCTCGTACTCGGCCAGCGACATCTCGGCCTCCTGCGCGTGCGCATTGGTCGGGAAGAGCGTCCCGCACCAGCTCATCTCGCCCTGGGAGATCCGCTCCCAGCGGCGGTTTGAGAGCTTGCGCTGCGCCGCGATATAGGCGGCGTGCCGCGTCGGGTCGACGCGCGAGAGCGAGCGGGTGTTCGTCTCCGACCAGATGGTCACGAGCGCGTCGAGCTGCTCGATCTCCTCCCACTGGATCGGCGAGAGATAGACGAGCTGCTCGTCCGAGCCGTGCTGGAGCAGCATCTCGCCGAGCCCTGCGAGACCGACGTTCGTGTACGGGAGCCCTCCGGCGCGGAGCGCCGCGCGATAGAGGGAGAGGACGAGCGGGCCGCCCGCGTCGAGGCTGTCGACACGGAGCACCTGCCCGTCCCGCAGCGCGAGCGAGTAGTCGACGAGCAGGTCCGCCAGACGGTCGACTCGTGGGTCGTTCATCGGCCCGTTATACCCGACGGCAAACGTCCCAGGACGGCGTCGAGCAGCCGGTCAGGGCCAAAACGGACGGGATCGTCGGCGGGAAGCCCGGTTTCGGTCTCGGTCGTGGCGATCGCGGCCCGGGCCTCGGCCTCGTCGAGTCGGCCGGTATTGAGCGCGATCGCGGCCACCTTCGCAGGACGCACGGGCAGCGCGAGCCGCTCGTAGAGCTCGATCAGCTCACCCAGCGGCGGGATCGGATGCCCGGGGACTCCCTCGATCTCCGTGTCGCCCGGGCGGTGGACGAGGACGAGGGCGTGCGGCGCGCTCCCGTGGTAGAGCCCGAGGGTGACGCCGGAGAACTGTGGATGGAGGATCGAGCCCTGGCCTTCGACGAAGAGCAGGTCGCCGCGCTTCGCGCCCTCGACGACGAGCCTCTCCCCCGCTCCGGCGAGGAAGTCCGAGACGACCGCATCGACGGCAATCCCCCAGCCCTCGATCATGATCCCCGTTTGGCCCGTGGGCACGAAGACGGAGGCGAGGCCGCGCTCCCGCGCCGCGCGGTCGAGCTCGACGGCGACGGTCTTCTTTCCGACCGCGCAGTCGGAGCCGACGGTGAGGACCACGGCAGCCGCGTGCGTGAGGTTCTCGCCGGTCGGGACGCTGAGGTCGGGGGGCGGGCGGCGGTAGTCACGGAGCTCGACGCCATGCTCGCGTGCGAGCGCCGACAGCTCCGGGTCGTCTGCGAGAAACTCGTGCATTCCCGCTTCGACGTCCAGGCCCGCTTCGATCGCGTCGCGGAGGATCCCGCGCCAGGCGGGCGGCAACCTGCCCCCGGCCACGGCGACGCCGACCAGCGCGACGGTCGGCTCGTAGGCGAGCCCGTCCGCGACCGTGGCGACCACCGGGACGCCCTCCACCGTCTCGCCCGGCCGCGTCGAGTCGACGACGGCCACGACGGGCTCCTTGCCGTAGCGGATGACCCCGTAGGTCGTCTTCCCGTAGTGGTCGTCGCCCGAGTACTCCTCAGCCAGTGCGAGATACCGCTTCATGCACCCCCAGTCCTGGTTGTTCGGGCGGCACCTGGACTCCGTCCTCGAACGCCACGCCCGGCCAGGGATCCTCGGCAATAAGCAGGTTCCCGTCGAGATCGAGGTGGTCGCAGAGGCTGCCGATCTGCGCCGCCGCGGAGATCCCGAGGCCGGACTCGATCATGCAGCCGAGCATGACGCCGAGCCCGAGCGCCCGCGCGGCGTGCGCCATTCGCACCGCCTCGCGGATGCCCCCGCTCTTCGCCAGCTTGATGTTGATCCCGTGCGCGCGCTCGCCGGAGGCCGCAACGGTGTCGAGCATGTGCACGTCCTCGTCCACGTAGATCGGGAGCGGCGACTCGCGCTTGAGCCGCTCGCCGCCCGGGTCGCCCGCCGGCAGCGGCTGCTCGACGTACTGGACGCCGAGCGCCGCCAGCTCGGGTAGGGCCTCGAGCGCCTCGTCCAGCTGCCAGTACTCGTTGACGTCGACCTGGAGCGGCAGGTCGGTGACTGCGCGGACCGCGCGAACCCGCTCGACGTCCAGCCCGTCGCGACCTCCGAGCTTCAGCTTCAGCCGGCGGAAGCGGGGGTCGACCAGGCCGGTTCGCCTCGCCATGTCGTCGGGGTCGCCGAGCCAGACCGTCCAAGACGTCGGGGGCCCGCCCCGCTCGAGCCCGAGCAGCTGCCAGACCGGCTTGTCGACGAGCTTCCCGCAGAGATCGTGGAGCGCCGCGTCGACGGCGGCTTTCGCCGCATGGTTCCCCTCGAGCTCGGCCAGGCGGAGTCCCACGGCCTCGAGTGCGAACGGATCGTCGCCGAGGAGTGCGGCGGCCTCGTCCAGGAACGCCTCGGCGCCCTCGACGCTCTCGCCGTAGTGGGGCTGCGGCTGCGCCTCGCCGAACCCCGAGACCCCGGCGTGCTCGAGCTCGACCCAGAGGACGTGCTCCTCGACGGTGGTCTCCCGCGAGATGGTGAACGGCTCCGCCAGCTGGAGCGTGGCGCGGCGATGGGTCAGCTTCACCCCCGGTACACTAAGCCCCTCCGCGCCTGTAGCTCAGGGGATAGAGCGCGCGCCTCCGGAGCGCGAGGTCGTAGGTTCGATTCCTACCAGGCGCATTCGCTCGTCCCGGTTCTCCTCGGTCTCCTCTTCCGAGACTAGTCCCAGTCCGCGAACGTCCTCCAGGCCTTGTTGAGCTTGGCGCCTTCTACCTGGCCGGAGCACCACAGCCACGCGCCGGCAGCTCCGCATGCATCCTTCGGGACGCTCGCGCTCGTCGCCGTGGCCGCCTGGATCGCCTCCGCGAGCCGGGCGGCGATCTGATCCCTGCCCGTTTCCGAATAGCCCGGGAGCGCGACCGGAGCCCAGCCGAAGCCGATGCCGCCCGCGGGGGCGGTCTCCGGGCTCTCGTCCAGGTAGTGCAGGAGCGCATAGACCTGCGTGGAGACGAAACGGCTCATGAGATCCGCCGAGAGCAGGTGCGTATCGCCGATCGACGGATGCGGCCAGGCTGCGTTCGCCAGCGGCAGGTACGTGCGGCGAAGGAAGTTTCGCGCTGCGTCGAGGCTCTTCGGCGCGTCCTCGGCGAGGACCGTCATGTGATGGAAGTAGTCGTTGAGGCGTCGCACCCTGTTGACGAGCGACACGCCGGCCACGCCCCACGACAGAGAGCTGGCGTAGACCTCGTTGGCGAAGACGTCGACGTACTGGTCGAGCTCGCTCCAGAAGGGCTCGTCCGTGAGCCAGGCCCGAAGGCTCGCCGTGTAGGCAGCGACCTCGTCGGCGTCCGAGGTGGAGGGCACCCCGATGTTGAAGACGATGCCGCGCGCCTTCGGCATCCCCGGGTCGCCGTCGTAGAGCCCTCGCAGGAACTCGAGGACCTCGGCGCGCGCACCCGGCGCGCCCTCGAGGACCTCCGGGGTCAACTCGTTGAACGCCCACGTCTCGCCGGCCTCGACGTCGAGGCCGCGCATGGCCATGCGCCGCCGTGCGGTCTGCCCCGCGCCGTAGAAGGTTCGTCCCGGGATCCAGCTCGGATGGCCCCCGACGACCCAGGCCCGCCAGCCAGTGGACGACGTCCACCGGATCTCGGCGACCGGATGGATGCCCAGCGCCCGCATCTGATCGAACTGTGGGCGCAGCCGGAGCATCGTCCTGTCCCCGTCCTGCGGGGGAATCGAGATCGAGGACTCGACGCAAGGCGAGGGACGGGCGGCGAGCGCCTGGCCGAGCACGAGCCACTGGGCGCCGCCCCAGAAGACCGCGTCGACCTCGCGCGGGCAGCCGGTCGGCGCGGGAGCCGGCTCGGAGGTCTGCGGGTCGGAGAGGCCGGACGCCGAAGAGCCGGCGACCAGCGTCGAAGCCAGGATCACGAGACAGATGAGCGAGCGCACGCTTCCTCCTCGGTCGGTGCTCGAGGACGACGCGCGCCCGTGCGAGGACGACGGCGATCTCGCGCGCGACGTCGCCCCAAGACGTCAAGGCCGAACGACGCAGGCGGAAGCGGAGCCCCCACCCCTGGCCTGAGACGGCCTGCCACCACCTTGTCTCGGACCTCCTCGCTTGTGCCAAGAGTCTCGAACTCTCGCAGCCCGCTGTCAAGGCGCCTGCTCGGCGACGTCAGGCAACCCGTGCGCCCTCCGCCCGGAGGGCCGGCAAGGGTTTGCGAGTACAATCGCGTACTTGGAGATGCAACTGGACGACCCCCTCAGTACCCATGGCACGGCCCACGCTCCCACGCCTCCGGCGAGGAAGAGCCCGCGGTGTAGCGGGCGACGTCGTCGAGCGGACCGAGCCGCGCATCTCCGAGCTCTCCGCTGAGGGCCTGACCTGGGTTCATGCCGAGCGCCCCGGCGCGCTCGAGGTCGGCTACCTGGCCGATCGCTTCGGCTTCCACGAGCTGGACATGGAGGACGTTCTCTCAAAGCGCCAGCGGCCGAAGATCGACGAGTACCCGAACTACCTCTTCCTCGTCCTCCACTTCCCCTTCTACGACAAGAGCGTCCGGCGCCTGAACGCGGCCGAGCTCGACATCTTCCTCGGCCCGGACTTCCTGATCACGCTCCCGAACGTCGAGCTGCTCCCGGTCACGTACCTCTTCCGTCGCTGCGAGGACGACGCCGACCTGCGGGAGGACCTCTTCACAAAGGGCTCCGGCTACCTCCTGTACCACGTCCTCGACGATCTCTTCGACTACTGCTTCCCGATCCTGGACAAGATCGGGGCGAAGCTCGACTCGATCGAGGCGGGCATCTTCGAGGAGCGCTCCGAGGATGTCGTGCGCGACATCTCGAACGCGAAGCAGGAGATCATCGCGTACCGGAAGATCATCAAGCCCGAGCGCGCGACCCTGCGGATGCTCGAGCGCACGACGCAGCGCTTCCTGCCCGAGGAACTCGATCTCTACTTCGACGACATCGTCGATGCCTCCGAGCGGATCTGGGACCTCCTCGACAACTACAAGGAGGTCATCGACGCGCTCGAGTCGACGAACGAGGCCTTCATCTCGCACAAGCAGCAGTACCGGCTCCAGCTCCTCACCGTCGTGACGGTGATCCTTCTGCCGCTGACCCTCATCACCGGGCTCTTCGGGATGAACGTCGGGGTCCCTGGTGAGGGCGACATCGGGCCGTTCTGGGCGATCGTAGGCGCCATGGCCGTCATCGGCCTCGGGCTGCTCGTGCTCTTCCGCTGGCGCCGCTGGTTTTGAGCGCATCCCTCGTCGCCCCGCCCGGACCATGGTCGGAAGCGGCCGGTACGAAGGAGTCGATAACCCAGCTCCTGCGGGCTGGCGAGTGCTTCTGGCTCGACCTGAACGACCCGACCCCGGACGACCTCGGCCTGCTCAGAGAGCCGTTCGGCTTCCATCCGCTGGCGGTCGAGGATTCGGAGATGTTCGATCAGCGGCCCAAGGTCGAGGACTACGAGAATTTCGTCTTCCTCGTCGCGTACGGCGCCTCCCCGGACGAGGACGGGCTAGTGGAGGTGCACTGCTTCTACGCGGAGCACTTCCTCGTCACGGTGCGCCGCGATGACTCGCCGTCGCTCGACGCGCTCCGGGTGCGGTTCGAGCGCGACCTCTCCCTCCTTCCACGCGGTCCGCGGCTCCTGTACGAGGTGCTCGACCGCCTCGTGGACGGATTCTTCCCGGTCCTCGAGCATCTCGACGAGGGGCTCGACCTGATCGAGGATCAGATGTTCGCCTCCCCCAAGCCCGATCTCCTGGAGGACATCTTCCGGCATGAAGCGCCGAGCTCGTGCGGCTTGCGGAAGGTCGTCTCGCCCCAGCGCGACATGCTTGCGCGGCTGGTGGGCCCGGGCGCCGAGCTCCCGGGCCTTACCTTGGAGGACGAGCGCTACTTCCGCGATGTCTACGACCACCTTGCGCGGCTCGTCGAGGAGATCGACGCCATCCGGGAGGTCATGAACGCGACCATCGACGCCTACCTCTCCACGGCCTCGAACCGCCTCAACGTCCACGACGAAGCAGCTGACGGTCATGGCGACGATCTTCCTGCCGCTCACCGTTCCTCACCGGGTTCTTCGGGCAGAACTTCGGGTGGATGGTCGGACGACGTGGACAACTGGCCGGCGTTCGCCGTCCTCGGCCTTGGGCTCGAGCTCGCGACGGTCGTCGCGCTGCTCGCGCTCTTCCGCCGCGAGGGTGGTTTTGAGGGAGCTGTGGGCGCCCTGGCGGCTGGAGTACATCCAGTCCGCCGACCAGCAGGAGGGCTGTGTCTTCTGCCGCGCGCCCGGCCTCGGCGACGAGGAAGGCCTGGTCGTCCATCGCGGCGAGCGGGCCTTCGTCCTCCTCAACCGCTTCCCGTACGCCTCCGGCCACCTCATGGTCGCCCCGTACCGCCACGTCGGCGCGCTCACGGGGCTGGAGCCGGAGGAGGCGCTCGAGATGCACAGTCTGGCAGCGACCTCCACCGAAGTGCTCGGGAGGTGATGGCGCCGCAGGGCTTCAACCTCGGCTGGAACCTCGGCCGCATCGCCGGCGCCGGGATCGTCGACCACGTCCACGAGCACGTCGTCCCACGCTGGGCCGGCGACACGAACTTCATGCCGGTGCTCGCCGACGTGAAGGTCCTGCCCGAGGCCCTCCAGTCGACTCGGCGTAAACTCGCCGAGGCATGGCCCTAGAGCCGAAGGTCTTCAAGGCATACGACGTCCGGGGGATCTATCCCGTCGAGCTCGACGAGGACGGCGCCTGGGCGATCGGGCGCGCCTACGTGGAGCAGTTCGAGCCGAAGACGATCGCGGTCGGACGGGACATGCGCGTTTCCTCGCCCGCGATGCACGCGGCTTTCGTCAAAGGCGCGTCCGAGGCGGGCGCCGAGGTACTCGACATCGGGATGATCGGGACGGAGATGCTCTACTACGCCGTCGGCGAGCTCGGCCTCGACGGCGGGGCCACGGTCACCGCCTCGCACAACCCCAAGGACTACACGGGAGCGAAGATCGTCCGCCGCGGCGCGCTCCCCGTCGGCGGCGACTCGGGCCTCCTGGACATCCGCGAGCGCGCCCTCGGCCTTGCGGGACATGACCGGGGTCAGACCCCTGACGTGGCCGAAAGCGTCGAGTCGCGGGACATCTACCCGGGCTTCGTCGACAAGGTGACGTCCTTCGTCGACCCGGCGGCGGTGAAGCCGCTGCGCGTCGTCATCGACGCGGCGAACGGGATGGCCGGGGCGATGCTGCCGCCCGTCCTCGAGCGTCTGCCGGTTGACGCGGTGCGCTGCTATTTCGAGCCCGACGGCACCTTCCCGAACCACGAGCCGAACCCGCTGCTCGAGGAGAACCGGCAGTTCATCGTCGCCAAGGTGACCGAGGAGGGCGCCGACCTCGGGATCGCCTTCGACGGCGACGCCGACCGCTGCTTCTTCGTCGACGACACGGGCGAGTTCGTGCCCGGGGACTTCGTCACCGCGCTCCTCGCCGAGTCGATGCTGGAGAAGGCGCCAGGCGGGACGATCATCTACGACGTTCGCGCGAGCTGGGCCGTGCGCGACACGGTCGAGCGGCTCGGTGGAAAGCCGGTCATGAGCCGCGTCGGTCACGCCTTCATCAAGCTGCTGATGCGCGAGGTCGACGCCGTTTTCGCCGGCGAGGTCAGCGGCCACTACTACTTCCGCGACTTCTACCAGGCCGACTCGGGGACGATCCCCGCACTGCTCATGCTCGAGCTCGTCTCGCGGCGCGGGCAGAAGCTCTCCGAGCTCCTCCGGCCCTTCCGCGAGCGCTACTTCATCACCGGCGAGATCAATACACCCGTGCAGGACGTCGCCCTTACGCTCCAGCGGCTGAAGGAGCATTTCGCCGGCCAGGGCGAGATCTCGCACCTCGACGGCATCTCCATCACCGCCGAGAACTGGCACCTGAACGTCCGCCCCTCCAACACGGAGCCGCTGCTGCGGCTCAACCTCGAGGCCCTCGACCCGGAGCTCATGGAGCGCAAGCGGGACGAGGCCCTCGCCGTGATCTCCGGCGAGAGCCCCGCCCCAAGCTCCGGCGGCTAGCCCGCCTTGGTCGCGAAGATGTCTGACCCGACCTGGCCGTTTGCCTGCGCCGCGAGCGTCGCGCCGAAGAACGGCGTGAACGTGGTGCCGCTGACACCCAGCCCCTGGTAGTCCCCGAGGAAGAAGCCGCCCGCGAACGCGGCAGCAGCATGGTCGAAATCGGGCGAGAGCCGTTGGCTCGTCCCGAACGACCGCCCGCCGTCCGTCGAGAACGTCATCCACTCGGTAGTGATGAACGACCCGTCACGCGGGTTCGTGTCGTTCCGGAGGTCGTAGTAGAGGACGCCGACGCGCCCGTTCGCATCGACCTTCACGGTCGGCAGGAACGCGGCCTGGGCCCCGGCAGGCGTGTCGTTCACCTTGATCGGCGCCGACCAGGTGCGCCCCTGGTTCGTCGAGCGGATCAGCAGGACGTCGTCGCGCTTCCCCTTCGAGAAGCGCGAGTCCTGCCAGACCGCGTAGATCGTCCCGTTGCGCCGGTCGACGGTGGCGTTCGGAACCCCGTCGCCGGAGCGAATGCCGGGAACGCCCACCGGTCTCTGGGCCTCCGGGAACGTGACGGGCCCCCAGGTGGCGCCGCCGTCCGTCGAGCGCGTGACGAAGAAGAGCCCCGCGTTCTTGTTGAACGCCTGGTTCGGGTAGTACGTGCCCACGTCGAGGACCGTGCCGTCCGGGCAGGACGACGGGCAGGTTGGTCAGGGTCTGCTCGTTGTTGCCTTGTCGGCACGGCGACGATGGGATCCGAGAAACCTCGCGCCGCCGTCCGCCGAGTACGCGATCAACGCCGTCGCCCGTGTAGGCGTACCCCGGCCCCTTGCTCGCCAGCCGGTCCCAGCCGACGTAGACCCGCCCGTAGAACGGGCTCGCGGAGAAGTCGTCGACGGTCAGCGACTGCCGGTCGTTGAAGAAGGCGATGTCCGTGTCCTTCACGACCTGGACGGGCCGGCCCCACGTCTGGCCGCCGTCGGTCGACGTGTGGACGAAGATCGCGTTGTCCGGCCCGGTGTCGTCGAACGCGAGACTGGTCCCGTAGACGCGGTTGGACGGCCCGAAATCGACCCACGGATCGGTGACGCGCTGGAACTCCCCACCCGCAACGATGCCGACTCCCTGGAGCGCGATGTTCCTCCACGTCGCCCCGCCGTCGAGGCTCGTGCCGAAGACCAGGTTCCGCGCGCCGCCGGTAGACCAGCGCTCCTCCTGCCACATCCCGACGAGGTTCTGCGAGTTCGCGGGGTTGACGTCCACCCACGGCTCGGTCTGCGAGTCGAGGAAGACGGTGCCGCTCGTCCCCAGCTCCTCGGGGAGAAGCGGGATGGTCACCCCGCTGTCGTCGGAGACGCGTGTGAGCGCGTCGAGCGCGAGCGTCGCGGGGCCGAACGCACGCGCGGCGCCGCCGTCCTTCCCGGAAACGCCTGCCGAGAAGATCGGCGCCGCCGAAGTCTCGACCGCCCGGATTGCGAGCCGACGCCGTCGCCGCGATCACGGCCACGCCGAGCGTCAGGACGGCGGCCGCTGTCAGGAAGCGTCTCATGCGATTCTCCCTTCTCCCGATCCCGTGCTTCCTACGGACAGAGTAAGGGCGGGGCCGAAGCCCCGCCCTTGACTCGTCTCGCTGCTCGTTCCCGCTAGGGTCGGAGCAGGTAGTCCATCGCGCGGTCCATGACCGCCGCGCGGTTGGCAGCGCCGGTGATGCCCTCGAACCCGAACCCGAGGTAGATCGTGTCCTCGGTCGTGATCGCGGCGCCCTCCGGGAAGCCGGCACCTGTGGTGAACACGAAGTTGTTCGCGTTCGGCCCGCTTCCAGGCGGAGGACCGGCCACGGCCCAGCCGCCGGTGTCGCCGCCCTCGAACGAGGTCGTCGAGCCGTCGGGCAGGGTCACGTCGTCGATGAAGACGCCGAGCCCCTGGACCGCCCAGTCGCTGGCGTAGGAGATCGAGATCTGGACCGTCTGGCCCGCGTAGGCGTCCAGATCGATCACCCACTCGTGCCACCCCTGGGAGTTGCCGGAGGCGGCGTTCCACTTGGGCCCCGAGCAGTCGGCGCCCTGGTACTCCTCGAGCCACGGGTGCAGCTCCTGCCAGCCGGCCGGGCAGCTGTCGCCCGTGCTCGTCGTCGTGAACGCGCTCGGAAGCGTCGTCCGGTTTCCGGCCGCATCGACAGCCTCCACGAACAGGTGGTCCCATGCGGGCTCGGTGTTGTAGGAGGCCCAGAACCGGAGCGGAGCCGGATCCCCCGCCGGGACGGTGATCGACCGCGTCAGCTGCTTGTAGGAGACGTCGGCGATCTGCGAGTACGCGTAGCTCTCGCCCGTGTGAGGGGCGAAAGGCCCGCCCGGCCGGTCGTACCTCGCCGAGACCCAACTCTCGAACTGCGGGTAGTCGTCGACGGGCAGGATGCCGCTCGTCGCGATGAACGAGTTCGCGGTGTTCTGGTTCTGCGCGCTGTCCGCGCCGTTGAACATCAGCTGCAGCGACGTGAACGGCGTGTCCGTGCCCAGAACGTTGAAGATGTCCCCGGGACCGGTGTTCACGCCCGCCCCGCCGTTGAACAGGTACGAGCCGAACCAGTACTCGAGCACGTCGTTTTGCAGGTCGCTCGACGTCGATCCGAAGAGGATGAGGCAACGCCGAGGATCTGCGGACGGCGGGAGTGCCGAGCACTGCGCGTTGGCCGCGGTCGGGTCGTAGAGCTGCACCTGGGGGGACGCGAACTGGAGGCCCGCGTTCTTACCCGAGTACAGGACGCGTCCGCCCTCGTTCAGGTACTCACGAGCATGAAGCACTTCGTCCATCGCGAGGCGTGAGCCGTTTCCGCCGACCCAGCCGGGCTCCCTCGTGATGACGTCGTCGCCGGTGTACCAGACGACTGCGTCGTAGTGGCTGAGGACGCCGAGGAAGGTGGCCGCCTTGCGGCCGCGGGCGTCAACGTCGTAGACATCGAAGCCTCTGCCGTTCGCCGCCAGGGCATCCTCGTAGAAGGAGAGGTAGTGCGGCCCGGGCGTCTGAACGGGGGAGGCGCCCGAGTAGTCCTCGGCGGAGAGGATGAGCACGTCGTTGGACGACTCGACCGCCGCCGTGTACGTGAACGAGTCACTCGTCTCGCCGCCACCCTCGAACCACACCTCGACGCTGTTGCCGGGACTCGTTCCTGTGACCGTCCCGCGCATGACGTGGTAGTAGACGTCGGTCTGGCCGCCGTAGCGCTCGCCGCCGTTCCACTCCTGGGTCGGCGCGCTCTGAGCGGGCCCACCGTTGATGCTGTACTTGAGCGTCACAGCTCCGAGGGACCGCTTCGCCAGCACGCGCACCTCCTGCGGATCGCCGTAGGAGACGTCGAACGTGAAGTTGGCGAGCGGCAGGCCCGTCTTGTACGTGTCGTCGCTCTTCAGGTAGAAGGGCTTCGTCTCGAGGCCCAGGTGCGAGACCGGGTCATCGGGGTCGGAAGCCGACTTCGCAACGTCGAGAGCGAACGGCAGGTTCCGCACGAACTCAGCCTGCACGAGCGCCTCGTCGTCAGGGAACACGAATCCGCAGTTCGGGCAGCCCTCCGACAGCTCGGGCGTCCACGCGAGCGTCCCGTGCTGCACATGGGCGAAATCGGTCGTCTCGCCGTTCGTGACGTAGAGCACGTCGGACGAGATCCCCGGATGGAAGCCTGCGATCGCCGGGTTGTCGAGGTTTCCCGACAGGGCGAAGTAGATCGGGTCGTCTGCGGTCGGTGCCCCGATCTGCCACCCCTCGGGATAGAGCAGCCACTGGCCGGCGGAGTGGTAGTTGACGTGGAAGGCGAAATCGATGCGGTCGTACAGACCCGTGATCGCCTGCGTCTCGGGCTCGGACTCCTTGGCCGGGCCGCGATACGTATCGCTGGATTCGACTCCGGAGGAGCCTTCGTTGTCGTAGTTCCAGTGCTCCGGGTAGTTCCGGTTGGGGTCGACGCCGTCTCCGACCTCGGTCGTCCCGTTGCCGTTGTTGTCACGAAGGGTCTTCCGCCACAGCCTCGTGTCGGGGCTCGAGAACGTGTACTGGTACCCATCCGGGTTCGCAACGAGCACGAACCAGAACTCGTTCTCCTTCAGCATGTCCTTGATTGCCTTGTTGTTCGCCCGCCACTGCGTTATGAAGTAGGCGAGCAGCCTGCGGTTGACTTCGGGCGAGATCCACTCGCGGGCGTGCTGCGCCGAGGTGTAGAGAACCGCGGGCCGAGTGCCGTCGGGCACGTCGCGGGCGCCCTGCGTCAGCTTGAGGGCGATGATCTCGCGCCCCTTGTCGGTGTGCCCGAGCACCTCGAGCTTCGTGAGCTGCGGGTTCCGCCGCGCGAGATCGTAGAGATAGGCGCGGAGTCCATCCGCGCCGTCGTAGTCGCGCCAGACGTTGAAGCCGCTCGAGAGCTGGGCGGCGGCCGCCTGCCGCGCCGTCTGGCCCTTCGAGTTGCGAAGCAGGGACACGTTGACGCCCTGCTTCTTCAGCGCGCTCACCTGCGACGGCGTGAGCACGAGCTCGAGCCTGACGCCGCCGGCGACGTCCGTGGCCGCGGCGATGTCCGTGCCCTTGGCGAGCAGATCGCGGTAGACGTCCTGCGACACCGTCGCCTTGTAGTAGTTGAGCTTGACGCCAGCCGCACCGGCCTGGCCCCCTAAGGCAAGCGCAAGGACGAACGCGCAGCCCAAGATCAGCAAGCGTTTCATGATCCCCTCTTTCCGTGATGCCCGGGTTGAAGGCCTTGAGGTTGCCACGCGCACGGGGAAAACGCAACCGCCTCCGCCCTTAGGATTCGTGCCAGCGTGACCATCGATCTCGGGCAGCCCACCAACCGCAAGCCGCCGTTCAAGTTCTCGGCCTTCGAGCGCGTCGGCTTCTCCGACACCGACGCGCAGGGAATCGTGTACTACGGCCGTTATCTCCCCTACTTCGACCTTGCTCGCGTCGAATACGAGCGCCACCTCGGGCTCCTGCGTACGGAGGCCGTGGGGAAGGATTTCGTCATGCGTGCCTCCTCGGTCGTCTACGAGGCGCCGGCGCGCTTCGACGACATGCTCGAGGTCTTCGTCCGCACGAAGCGGATCGGCGTCACGAGCATCTGCTACGAGCACTGCGTCTACCGCGTCGACGACGACCTGCTCATGTGCACTGCCGAGCAAACGATGGTGCTCGTGGCCGGCCCAGACCGTCTGCCGACTCCGATCTCGGACGCCTACCGCCGGGCAATCGCGGAGTTCGAGGGGACTGACGTCGAGCAGGCGGCGCCGGTCGAGTGAGCGCCACGACGGACACCTATCGGGGCGCGCTCGAGGCCGTCGACCGTATCGTCAACCGAGAGACCGAGGCCGACGAGGTTCTCCGCAAGGTGGTCGCTGTCCTTCACGACCGCTTCGAGCACTACTCCTGGGTCGGGATCTACCTGGTCGAGGGCGACGACCTCGTTCTCGGGCCCTGGAAAGGGCCGCAGGCAACCGAGCACGTTCGCATCCCGGTCGGGCAGGGCATCTGCGGCGCCGCGGCGAAGAGCGGCGTCACGGAGATCGTCGACGACGTGAACGCGGACGAGCGCTACCTGGCGTGCTTCGTCTCGACACGCAGCGAGATCGTCGTCCCCATCGCATACGAGGGTCGCGTCGTCGGCGAGATCGACATCGACTCCGATGTCCCGGCGGCCTTCGGGGCCGAGGACAAGGCTTTCCTCGAGCGGGTGGCGCTGCTCATCTCGCCGCACTGCCTCGTCGGCTGGGACACCGGCGGCGAACGCTGGGCCCCCTGACCCGCATCGCGTAGCGGCCGCTCAGTCGACCGGGAGCGAGTCGCGCAGGATCTGCTCCGCCTGCTGGACGGGGCTGATCGGCGGGGCGGCGGCGATCGCGTTCCGGCCGCTCGCCTTGGCCTGATAGGCGGCGCGGTCGGCGACGGCGATCAGCGTCTCGGCCGTGACGCCCGCCCCTCGGTGGGCAACGGCGCCGATGGAGACGGTCACCCGCACGTCGGCGTCACGCGTCGTCTCCTCGACGAGGGCGCGCATGCGCTCGGCGACGACGAGCGCGCCGTCGAGGTCGGTCTCCGGCAGGAGGACGCAGAACTCGTCCCCGCCGAAGCGCGCCGCCACGTCGTACTCCCGGGTCGCCAGCTTGAGCGCCTCGGCCACCCCGATCAGCGCCCGGTCGCCCGCCACGTGGCCGTGGGTGGTGTTGATGTCCCGGAGGTGGTCGACGTCGACCATGAGAAGCGCCACCGGCCGGTCGAACCGGCCCGCGCGTCCGAGCTCCTGGCCGAGCGCCGCCTGGAGGTGCTTGAGGTTGTACAGACCGGTCTTCGGCTCGATCCGGGTCGCCTCGACGAGCGCGGGGATCGCGAGCGAGCGGTAGGCGAGGGCGAGCGGGACGAGCGTCAGGGCGACGAGGCCCGGATAGTCGCCCCAGAGCGCGGCCGCGATCGCGCCCAGGGAGAGCAGGCCCGCGTCGATGAGCACGCAGTCGAGCCGGATCGTGTCCGCCGCGCGGACGCCGCGGGCGAAACGCAGCACGGTGGCGAGCAGGCCGTAGTGGAGGAGCAGGAACGCGCCGATGGCGAGCGCCGCTCCCACCGTCCAGCCCGCCGAGGTGCTGCCCTCGACTGCGTCGAAGACGGCCCGGGCGAGCAGGGCAGGCGCGACGAGGTTGCAGACGTTGAAGACGAGGATGTACCAGTCGCTGCGCCGGCGGAGCCACTCCGGGACGACCGCGAAGGCGATCACGAGCGTCGTCAGCGAGGGCGGGAGGATCAGCACCGCGGTGAAGATGGGCACCAGCGAGAGCTGTGAGCCCTGATGCTTGGTCCTGTCGGCGCCGAGCAGGTGGGCGATCGCCACGAGCGGGAGCAGCACGGCGAAGGCGATCCAGTCGTCGCGCCCGACAGCCTCCGGCTGGCCCACGGCAGCCACGAGCGTGACCGTCGCGAGGACGATCACGAGCTCGAGCCCGGCCGCCTGGCGGCCGAGCCCGCGATCGCGTGCATCGGGGCTGTTGCGCATGTGACGCCTCACACGGTCCGTCGGCTCGCTCTGGGGGCAACGCATCCCCCGAACGGGGTACCGATCACTCGATCGAGTGACCCAAAACGGGTGAGGGCATCCCTCGAACGAGGGACGCGCCGATTACTTCTCGCCGAGCTCGGCTTCGACGCGCCGGGCGACCGCAGCCGCGGAGGTCGGCGGCAGGGTCTCTCCGAGCAGGACGGCGCCGAGCTCGTTCGCCTGCCGCACGACGGCGTCGCGCTCGGCCGCGAGCTGGCTTCGCGCCACGAGCAGAGCCGCGCGCGCCCTCGTCCCCCACTCCGCCACGCCGTCCGGCCCGCGGCCGGGGCCCGCGACCGCCTCGCCGGTGAGGCGCGGCGTGCGCTCGAGCGCCTCCGCCAGCTCGCGGGCGCGCGCCTCCAGCCCTGCCGCCTCCCGGCCGGCCGCCTCGGCGCGCGCGTCGAGCTCGGCCGCGAGCTCCCGCGCGGATGCCGCCTTGCGCTCGGCGATGTGCAGGTGGTCGCGCGTGCGAATCTCGAAGCGGCGAGCGGCCGCGAGGCGCTCCGGATCGCCGGCGGCCTCCGCGGCCTCGAGCTCGGCGACCGCCTGCGCGAGCGCGCGCCCGTCGTCGGCCACGGCGTGCTCGGCCCCGACGACGGCCTCCGCCGCGAGCGCGCGCTCGGCGGGCAGGCGCAGCTGGAGCTCCTGGAGCTCCACCGCCCGCCTCCGGACGTCCTCGACAGCGTCGTAGAGCTCGTCGAGCTCGGCCTGCTCGACGCCGACCGCCTCGTCCGCACGCTCGAGCTCGCCGAGGATGGCGACGCGCTCGTCGTCCGCCATCAGGACGGTGTCACGCGGTAGGCGTCGAAGACGGACTCGAGGTTGCGGAGCGAGCCGAGCAGCGCACGAAGCGCCTTGATGTCACCCACCTCGGCGACATACCAGTTCTTTGCCATCTGGTCCTCGACGTGCCCGCCGTACTCGACGATGTTCGTGCCGTGCTCCGCGAACGTTCGTGCGACGTCCTCGAGCAGTCGCGGGCGGTCCCAGGAGACGACGGCGATCTGGACGCGGAAGCTCTGCGAGGCGCCGCCGTCCCACTCCACGGGCGTGAAGCGCTCGGGGTTTCGCATCAGGGCCTTGACGTTGGGGCAGTCGAGGCGGTGGATCGTGATGCCCTTGCCGAGCGAGATGTAGCCGACGATCTCGTCGCCGGGCACGGGGGTGCAGCACTTGGCGATGCGAACGAGCACGTCGACGACGCCCGGGACGTGGATGCCGAAGTTCCCCGAAGCGACCGCTTCGCGCTCCTTGGGCCGGCGCGGGAGTGTCTCCTCCTCGACCACGCCTTCGGTCTTCAGCCGGTGAAGGACCTTGTTCGCAACCTGCGAGACCTGGAGCTTCCCGGAGCCGAGGGCGAGGTAGAAGTCCTCGGCCTTCTTGAAGCCCATCTCGCGGATGATCTCGGCGAGGAGCGGCGAGCCGGAAAGCTTCTTGTAGGGCAGGTTGTGCTGCTTGAGCGCGTTCTCGAGCGACTCGCGGCCGCGCTGCTCGGCCACCTCGCGCGTCTCGCGGCTGAACCACTGGCGGATCTTGTTGCGCGCGCGCGAGGAGACGGCCAGCGAGAGCCAGTCCCGGGAAG
Source organism: uncultured Actinomycetes bacterium (assembly GCA_963811635.1). Lineage (GTDB taxonomy): Bacteria > Actinomycetota > Thermoleophilia > Gaiellales > Gaiellaceae > JAIBJN01. Next base: position 91,323 of record CAWESB010000005.1, on the reverse strand, counting down.
GCCCGCGGCTCGTCTGCTTCGATGTAAGGATCTCGACGAAGTCGCCGCTCTTCAGGCGGTAGTGGAGCGGAACGATGCGGCCGTTCACCTTGGCCCCGACCGTGCGGTGCCCCACGTCCGTGTGCACGGAGTAGGCGAAGTCGATCGGCGTCGAGCCGCCCGGGAGGCTCTTGACCTCGCCCTTGGGCGTGAAGACGTAGACCTCGTCCAGCGCCAGCTCCGGGAACGCGCGCATGAGCTCGCGGGAGTCGGTCTCCTCCCGCTGCCAGTCGGCCAGCTGCTTCATCCAGGCCAGCTCGGCCTCGGTCGCCTTCTTGCCCTTTCGGCCCTTGTAGAGCCAGTGCGCCGCGATGCCGCGCTCGGCCGTCTTGTGCATGTTCCGCGTGCGCACCTGGATCTCGAGCGGCTTCCCCTCCGGCCCGATCACGGTGGTGTGCAGCGAGCGGTACATGTTGAACTTGGGCATGGCCACGTAGTCCTTGAAGCGGCCGGGCATCGGCTTCCAGAGCGAGTGGATGACGCCGAGCGCGCCGTAGCAGTCGCGCTCGCCCTCCTTGTCCTCGCGGTCGACGAGGACGCGCATCGCGGTCAGGTCGTAGATCTCGTTGAACTCCTTCCCGCGCTTCACCATCTTTTCGTAGATGGAGTAGAAGTGCTTCGCGCGCGAGGAGATCTCGGCAGGGATGCCGACCTTGTCCAGCTCGCGCTTCAGCACCTTGCCGGCGCCCTCGACGTATTTCTCCCGCTCCGCCCGGCGCTCGTTGACCATCGCCTGGATCTCGGCGTACTTCCGTGGGTGGAGGGTCTCGAAGGCGAGGTCCTCGAGCTCCCACTTGATCGTGTGGATACCGAGGCGGTGCGCGAGCGGCGCGTACACCTCGAGCGTCTCGCGCGCCTTCTGGAGCTGCTTCTGCTTGCCGAGGTACTCGATCGTCCGCATGTTGTGCAGGCGGTCCGCGAGCTTGATGAGGATGACGCGATGGTCCTCCGCCATCGCGACGATCATCTTGCGGTAGTTCTCCGCCTGCGCCTGCTCGCGGCTCTGGAAGTGGATCCGGGTCAGCTTCGTGACGCCTTCGACGAGGCGGGCGACCTCGTCGCCGAACTCCTCGCGCACTTGCTCGATGGTCGCGTCCGTGTCCTCGACGACGTCGTGGAGGATCCCGGCGGCGACCGTGGCGTCGTCGCTGCGGAGCTCGGCGAGGATGAGCGCGACCCCGAGCGGATGGAGGATGAAGTCCTCCCCGCTCCGGCGCTGCTGATGCTCGTGTGCCTCCGAGGCGAAGTGGTACGCGCGCTCGAGGAGGTCCCGATCGACATCGGGGTTGTACGCCGCCACTTCCGCCACGAGCTGATCGAACAGCTCGCGGTGCCGCTCGGCGGACGCGGTGAGCACCTGACCCGCCATGAGCCCATCTTAGCTTCCTGGGTTGCGGGCCCAGGCCCCCGTTCGAGGCAGGCGGCCCCGACTATGCGGCTTCGGCGGCGGGCTCCTCGCGGAGCGCGGCCAGGAACGCCGGCGACTCGACGAGCGGCCGCCAGCCTGCAGCGTCTTCGTCGAGCCCGAGCTCGCCGAAGACCTCGTGCGCCCACGGGCTCCAGCGCTCCGGCCCGGCCTTCCACTCCGCGAGCAGCATGCGCCGGAGCTCCTCGAACCGCGCCGGCGTGGCGAAGATCTCGCGCACGACCAGCTGCGGCGTCACCGTCCCGTTCCAGCGGTTGGCGGAGAGCTTGAAGGCCACGTCGTAGCGCCCTGGCTGCCGGAAGCGGTCGAGCGCCGACCCGCGGCCGAAGGCGATCGCGCCCGAGCGCGCCCCGCCGGCGGTGACGGCGAGGCGCAGGTGCTTCCCCTCGCCGATCGCGTCCAGGTCGGAGAGCTCGGCGCCGACGGCGAGCAGCGTGATGTTGGGGTTCCCGAGGCCGAACGGCGCCAGCTGCTCGAGCTCCTCGCAGAGGCCCAGGGTCAGCTCGCTGCCCCGCACGACCGCGTCGACGGGCGTGACCGGCTGCAGGTCCTCCAGGGCAAGCACGCCGGCCGCGTGCTCCGCGAAGGCCTCGGCGAAGGCCTCCACGTTCCCCGGTGCGATCGAGAGCCCGGCCGCCGCGCGGTGACCTCCCCAGCGCCCGAGCAGGTTGCGAGCAGGCGCCGAGTGCCCCGTGCAGGTCGAAGGCGGACACCGAGCGGCCCGAGCCGACCCAGTCCTCGCCGGGCTCACCCCCGGCGATGAGCACGACGGGCCGGTGGAAGCGCTCGACGAGCCGGGAGGCGACGATGCCGATGACGCCGCGGTGCCAGTCCTCGCCCGCGATCACGTACCCCAGGCGGCGGCGCTTCGGCTCCGGCCACTCCTCAACCTGGCGAATCGCGTCGCGCAGGATCCGCTCCTCGACCGCCTGCCGATCGCGGTTGAGCGACTCGAGCTCGCCCGCCAGCCTGCCTGCCTCCGCCTCGTCCTCCGTGAGCAGCAGGTCGAGTGCCGCGCCGGGATGACCCAGACGGCCCGCCGCGTTGATGCGCGGCGCGAGACGGAAGGCGATCGAGCCAGTGTCGAGCGCCGCCGGGTCGACCCCGCCCACGCGCATGAGCGCCTGCAGCCCCGGCTTGTCCGTCCGCGCGAGTCGCCTCATCCCCGCCGCCACGAGGGCGCGGTTTTCGTCGAGGAGCGGGACGACGTCCGCGACGGTTGCCAGTGCGACGAGGTCGAGATGGCGGTCGAGCCCGTCGGCGCCGAGCGCCTCGAGCAGCTTGAAGACGACGCCGGTGCCGCAAAGCTCCGGGAACGGGTACTCCGACGGCCGCGTCGCCACGACCGGGCAGTCCGGCAGCGTCTCGCCGGGGCGATGGTGGTCGGTGACGATCACGTTCAGGCCCGCCGCGCGGGCCTCGGCGATCTCCTCCACGGCTGTGATACCGCAGTCGACCGTGAGGACGAGGGCGCACTCCTCCTCCGCGAGGCGCGCCAGCGTGTCTCTGGAGACGCCGTAACCCTCCTCGAAGCGGCTCGGGAGGTGCCACTCGACGTCGGCGCCGAGGCCGCGCAGCGCCGTGACCGCGAGCGCGGTCGCGCAGATCCCGTCGACGTCGTAGTCGCCGTGCACGCAGATGCGCCCACCGGCGGCGATCGTCTCCCGCACGAGCGTGCAGGCGGCCTCGACGTTTCCGAGCAGGAAGGGGTCGTGCCCAGGGGGCTCGGCGGCGAGAAAGGCCCGCGCCGTCTCGGGGTCGCCGTAGCCCCGCCGGACGAGGACGCCTGCCGTCGCTTCGCCGACGCCGAGCGCCTTGGCGAGCTCACGTACCTCCCCGCGGGGGCACGGACGCATCGTCCAGGTGCCCTCGTGCATCGCGTTCCACCGTAGGGAGCGTGTCGGACGGACCCGCTCCGACAGCGCCCTTCGAGGCTCGTGGTTATCCTCAGGATGGGGTGAGCGAGCCGAACTACACGTCGGGGGACGACTACGTCGTCGAGTTCCTCGGGTATCGCTTCAGCTTCAACGCGATCGACTTCGAGCAGCGCGTCAACGCAGCCGCCGTGAAGCTTCGGCTCGTCGAGCCGGGCGAGCTCGAGGAGGCCGAGACTGCCGACCTCGTCGAGCTGACCGCCCACGGCCGCATCGACGATCCGCAGAGCGGGCTGGGCGAGTACCTCGTCCGCCACTGGGAGCGGGTCGCCCTCGTCAACGACGAGTCGCTGGTCTACTGGCTGCGCAAGCTCATCTTCCGCGGCGCCTGGCTCGACCAGCGCGTCAAGGAGAACCTCCTCGAGATCGACTGGGACGGCCACACGGCCGAGTTCGGCTACCGCGAGCCGGACGGAGGCCGCGCCCTGCTCGAGCTCGCCCCCGTGCCCTCCTGGCACGAGCTCCAGTTCAGGCGGTAGAAACGCGAGGGGCCGGCGGTTGCCGGCCCCTCGTCGTGCCAAGGACTTCCGACGCTACTTCCGGAGCAGCGAGCCTAGGAAGTCGGCGTGGCCCTTCGCCTTCCCCTTGCCCTTGTCCGTGCCCTCGATGGCCGAGTTGGTCATCGCGAACGCGAGCGTGGCGTGCGCAGAGGCGTCCGACATCTGGTCGAGCGCCGTGCTGGAGAGGTTGGTGATGGTGTCACAGGCCTGGTGGTAGCAGTGGTCGTACGCAACCCCGGCGGTACCGCCGTAGATCGCCGCCTCCGCGGCCGTCTTCACGCCCTCCGCGCCGGTGAACAGACCGCCGGCCGGGATCCCGACGCTGATGAACGCGTCGTAGTCCGAGCGGCCGTCGAAGGCCGTCGGCTCGGTGGCGAGCTGCTGCGAGGCGAAGTACTTGAGGAAGACGTCCTCGACGACGCCGGAGCCGGTCGAGGCCAGCGAGTCGGTGTCCGACGCGTCGCCGTCGTAGACGAACCTGACGAAGTTGGGCGAGCCAACCATGTCGAAGTTCAGGTTGACGGCGGTGTTCTTGACCTGACGAGCGCTGAGCGAGTCGACGTAGAACTGCGAGCCGATCAGACCTGCCTCCTCGGCACCCCACCACGCGAACCGCACCTGGTTGACCGGCTTCACGTTGAGGTCGGCCATCTGCAGTGCGATCTCCAGGTTCTGCGAGGTCCCGGAGCCGTTGTCGTTGATGCCCGGGCCTTCCGGAACGGAGTCCAGGTGGGCTCCGACCACGACCTGGCGGTCAACGCGACCGGTCTTCGTGGTGGCGAGCAGGTTCGCGGTCGGCACGTCGCGCCGGATCTCCGTCGTGGTCGCCACGCGGACGGTGACGCTTCCGGCGTTGACCTGGTTGTACAGCTCTTCGCCGATGGCGAAGCTCGTGCCGATCACGGGGATCGTCGACAGGTCATCCGCGGTGAGGGTGCCGGCGAGCGTCTCGTCGCGGCCCGGCTGACCCTCGTTGAAGATGATCGCCGCGTCATACCCGGCGGCCTGTGCGTTCTCCGCCTTGACGTGGAAGTCGCACGTCCCGCGCTGGATCAGCGCCACCTGCGGCTCGGTCGTGGACGCCGCCGTGAAATCGCCGGGCTCGCAGCCGCTGTTGGAGGTGCTTGCCTGGGCTCCCGGCGGGATGACGATGTCGTTGGTTGCCACGAGCGTGCCCGTGACGTCGCCAGTCTCCGAGTAGTCCATCGTGATGAAGTCCTCGTTGGCCACGAAGTTCCGCGGCGCGGGCGAGAGCCGCTGGAAGATCGGCGTCGCCAACTCGCGGAAGACGTCGAACAGGAACGGCTGAACGGTGACGTCGTAGTAGCCCGTCGCCTCGAGCTCCCCCTTGACGTAGGCGAGCGAGGCGTCGAAGCCCGAGGTGCCGGAGGCCCGTGTGCCCCCGTTTTGGTTGGCGATCGCCTGGAGCGCCTGTTCGTGTTGCATGATGCCGGCGACCGTAACCGCGTTGCGAAGTGCGCTCGAGTCCGCCGTTACGGCTGTCGAGCTGAGCGGCGGCAGCGCCAGCGCCACCGTCAACGCCGCAAGCAGCAGCATGAGTTTCCGCAAGAGATCTCCCCTCTCTCGGTGGTTTTTCGTACTTCCCCGCGCCGACATGGCGTCGGCGGAGTCCCGGGGTCGCGCTCGAAGGTAGCACACGAGCTGGGCACCCTTCAGGGGTGGCGCACGAGGCTACGATCGCCGGTGGAGACGATTCCGGAGGCGGACGAATATAGGGCGGCCTGTGGCCTCCCACCTCCGGCCGGGCGGGACGACGGGCTAGAAGAGGGCGTCCTCGACGGCTATCCCGCCGGCGTACGCTCGGCCGAGCTTCGTCACGATCCTGCCTCGGGGCGTGCGTTGGATGAGGCCGAGTTGGAGCAGGTACGGCTCGTAGACGTCCTCGATCGTGTCCGGCTCCTCGCCGAGCGCGACCGCGAGCGTCGAGAGCCCCACCGGGCCGCCGTCGAACTTCCTGACGATTGCGTCGAGCAGGCCCCGGTCGACGCGCTCGAGGCCGTGCCCGTCCACCTCCAGCAGATCGAGCGCTTCCCGCGCGACGTCGAGGCTGACGGCGCCGTCGTGGCGCACCTCGGCCACGTCGCGGACGCGCCGGAGAATGCGGTTGGCCACGCGCGGCGTGCCGCGGGCGCGGCGGGCGATCTCCTTGGCGGCGTCCTCGGCGATCCCCACGTCCAGGATGCGGGCCGAGCGGCGGACGATGATTGCCAACTCCTCCGGCTCGTAGTGCTCCAGCCGATAGGTCATGCCGAAGCGGTCGCGAAGCGGCGTGGTCAGGAGGCCCGTCCTGGTCGTCGCCCCGACCAGCGTGAAGGGCGGCAAGTCGAGCGTGAGCGTCCGTGCGGCCGGCCCCTGGCCGACGATGATGTCCAGCCGGAAGTCCTCGAGGGCCGGGTAGAGGATCTCCTCTACGGCCCGGTTGAGCCGATGGATCTCGTCCACGAAGAGCACGTCGCGCTCCTCGAGGGACGTGAGGATCGCAGCCATGTCGCCTTTGCGCTCGAGCGCCGGGCCGGCGACGGAGCGTAGGCCGACACCGAGCTCCTCGCGGATGATGAAGGCGAGGCTCGTCTTTCCCAGGCCGGGCGGGCCGGCGAGGAGCACGTGGTCGAGCGCCTCCCCCCTCCCCTTCGCCGCCTCGAGCGCGATCCCGAGCTGTTCCTTGACCCGCTCCTGGCCGACGAACTCGCTCAGCGAGCGGGGACGCAGCGAGCGGTCGAGCTCCTCCTCGTCCGCGACGAGCACGGATGTCGTCACGCGCTCGCTCATGCGGCTCGCAGGGCTTGGCGGACGCGCTCCGCCGGCGGCAGGTCGGGGTCGATCTCGGCCAGGCGCTGCTCCGCCTCGGCCGTCGTGTAGCCGAGCTCGACGAGCGCGTCGCGGGCGACGATGTGCCCGTCGCCGGCGCCCAGGTGGGGCGACTCGTCGACGGCGACGAGCGGCGCGATCCGCTCCTTCAGCTCCAGCACGACGCGCTGGGCGGTCTTCTTGCCGATGCCGGGGATGGTCTGGAAGAGGGCGTCGTCCTCGCGCACGATTGCGCGCCTGAGCTCGCCGGGCGAGTAGCCGGACACGATCGCGAGCGCCACCTTCGGCCCGACGCCGGAGACGGCGAGCAGCTGCTCGAAGAGCTCACGCTCCGCCGCGTCGGCGAAGCCGAAGAGCTGCAGCGCGTCCTCGCGGACGTGGAGGTGGGTCTCGATCACGGCCTCGTCGACGCCGTCTGCCTTCCGGATCGCGGTCGGTGTCGCGAGCAACCGGTAGCCGACCCCGCCGACGTCCAGGACGAGGCCGTCAGCGTCGTGGACGACGGGCTTGCCCCGGAGCCGCGCGATCACCGCCGGCCTCCGGCGATCGCGAGGAGCGGTGGCGCGAGCGCGTGGCAGATCGCGACCGCGAGCGCGTCGGCGGCGTGGTGCGGCCGCGGGATCTCGGCGAGCCCGAGGACGCTGCGCACCATGCGCTGCATCTGATCCTTCTCGGCCCGTCCGTAGCCACAGACGGCCTGCTTCACCGTCGCAGGCGGATACTCCGTGCAGGGCACCTCAGCGACCGCGCAGGCGACGAGCACGGCGCCGCGCGCCTGTCCGACGGAGAGCGCGATACGGGCGTCGGCGCCGACGAAGGATTCCTCGAGCGCGACGGCCTCCGGCTCGTGCCGGGCGATGAGCTCCGCCACCTCGTCGTGGATCCGCCTCAGCCGAGCAGCCGGCGCGTCGCGGGGCGATGTCTCCCACCAGCCGTACTCCACCGCCCTGAGGCGGCCGCCGCTTGCATGCACGATGCCGAATCCGCACGCTGCTGTTCCCGGGTCGATGCCGAGGACCTTCACGAGTCGAGGTTAGGCGCGGGCCCGGACGTTCCTCCGGCGCGCGGCGTCCGGCCGTGGGCTCAGGAGAGCAGGTTGGCCTTGACGCCGGGGTGGTCGGAGCACCACTCGCGCAGGTGCCCGAAGATCCTCATCCGCATGTCCGACTCGGACATGGGCTCGTCCGGAGAGCGGAGGACGAGGACCTCGACGATCTCGTCAGTGCGACGCTCGCTGGGACACCCTGCTTGCTGGAGGTACGCACGGAGGGAGTCCATGTAGGCAGGGTCGCTGATCTCGATCTGCATGGCGCAGTCAAGTATCGGCGGGCGTGCGGACGAACTGGAGACAGGCCTCCGCGCCTAGGCCGCGACCGCTTCGAGGATCCCCTCGGGGATGTCGAAGTTCGCGTACACGGCCTGGACGTCGTCGTTCTCCTCGAGCGCGTCCATCAGGCGGAGGAGCTTCTTGGCGGTGCCCTCGTCCTCGATCGCGACGGTGGTCTTCGGCAGCATCGTCAGCTCGGCCGACTCGTAGGCGATGCCCGCCGCGTCGAGGGCCGCCCGCACCGCGGCGAGATCGTCCGGCGACGCGGTCACCTGGTAGCTGGAGCCGTCGAGGTCGACGTCCTCGGCGCCCCCGTCGGCCGCGACGAGCATGAGCTCGTCCTCGTCCACTGCGTCGGCGGAGACGATGACGACGCCCTTCCGTTCGAAGAGCCACGCCACCGCTCCGCTCGTCCCCAGGTTGCCGTCGCTCTTGGCGAAGACGTGGCGCACCTCGGCGGCCGTGCGATTGCGGTTGTCGGTGAGGGCCTCGACGAAAACGGCGACGCCCCCGGCGCCGTAGCCCTCGTAGGTCACGGTCTCGTAGGACTCGCCGTCCGCGCTCGCCCCGGCGCCGCGGGCGATCGCGCGCTCGATGTTGTCCTTCGGCATCGAGTTGTCGCGCGCCTTCTGGATCGCGGTCGCGAGCGTCGCGTTGGCGTCCGGATCCGGGCCGCCCTCGCGCGAGGCGACGATGATCGCCCGCGTCAGCTTCGAGAAGAGCTTGCCGCGCTTGGCGTCGGCCGCCCCCTTCTTGTGCTTGATGCTCGACCACTTGCTATGCCCGGACACGCTCCTCCTCCCTGACCATCTCCAGGAATCGCTCGTGCACGCGCGTGTCGTCCGTGAGCTCGGGGTGGAACGAGGCGGCGAGGATGCGGCCCTCGCGGACGAGCACCGGCTCGTCGTCGAGGCGGCCCAGCACCTCGACGCCCTCCCCTGCCTCGGAGACCCGTGGGGCCCGGATGAAGACGCCGCGCACCGGCTCCTCCTCGCCCGTCAGCTCGATGTCGGCCTCGAAGCTCGCGACCTGGCGGCCGTAGGCGTTCCTGGTCGCGTCGACGTCCAGGAGACCGAGGTGGCTGCGGTCGAAGAGGATCATCCCGGCACACGTCCCGAACATCGGGCCGGAGAACCCGGCGACCGGCTCGTCGAGCCCGTAGACCCGCATCAGGCGTGCGATCGCCGTCGACTCACCGCCCGGCACGATCAGCCCGTCGAGGCCGTCGAGCTGCTCGGGCTTGCGCACCTCGACCGGCTCCGCGCCAAGCCGCCGCAGCATCGTCGCGTGCTCTCGAAAGTTGCCCTGAACGGCCAGGATCCCGATGCGAGGCGCGTCGCTCATGCCCGTGAAACTGTACCCCCGGGGGCCTTCGGCCCCTCTACCCCCGCTTCGAGCGTACCCGCGAAATGATCACGTGTCTGTGACCGGAAGGCGCCGAGAGCGCGCCCTACCAGCCGCGGGTTTCGAGGAGCTCTTCGGGGGCGAGAGCGGCGGCGTCGAGGCCGCGCATGGGCTCGCCGAGGCCGGTGGAGACGCGGGCGAGGATCTCGGGGTCGGAGAAATGCGTGGTCGCCTCGACGATCGCCTTCGCGCGGGCGAGCGGGTCGGCCGACTTGAAGATGCCCGAGCCGACGAAGACGCCGTCGGCGCCCAGCTGCATGCACAACGCCGCATCCGCAGGGGTGGCAATCCCGCCGGCGGTGAACGTGACAACGGGCAGACGCCCGTTCTCGGCCACCCAGCGGACGAGCTCGAACGGAGCCTGCAGCTCCTTCGCCTCGGTGTAGAGCTCCTCGGGGGAGAGCGTCCCCAGGCGGCGGATGTCGCCGAAGACCGCGCGCATGTGGCGGACGGCGTTGACGATGTCGCCCGTGCCCGCCTCGCCCTTCGTGCGGATCATGGCCGCGCCCTCGCTCAGGCGCCGCAGCGCCTCGCCCAGGTTGCGACAGCCGCAGACGAAGGGGACGCGGAAGGCCCACTTGTCGATGTGGTGGCGCTCGTCGGCGGGCGTGAGCACCTCGCTCTCGTCGATGTAGTCGACCTCGAGCGCCTCCAGGATCTGCGCCTCGACGAAATGACCGATGCGCGCCTTCGCCATCACCGGGATGGAGACCGTCTCCTGGATCTCCTGGATCTTGGTCGGATCCGCCATGCGGGCGACGCCGCCCTCGGCGCGGATGTCGGCGGGGACGCGCTCGAGCGCCATCACCGAGACCGCACCGGCCTCCTCCGCGATCTGCGCCTGCTCGGCGCTCGTCACATCCATGATCACGCCGCCCTTGAGCATCTCGGCGAGACCGCTCTTGACCCGCATCGTTCCGAGCTCGGCCATGCGGAGAGTGTATCTAGGGCGCGAGCAGCTCCAAAGCTGCGTCGGGCTCCTTGAACGGCGGCACGATGTAGATGCCGCCTGCGCGCTTCCTTGCCTCCTCGGCCAGCCCCCGGGCGAGCTCGAAGCCCACGGAGCGGGCGTCCGGCCCGACGGCGTCGAGCCGCTCCTGAACGGCCTCCGGGATCGTGATTCCCGGTACCTCGTTGTGGAGCCTGAACGCCAGCTGGTAGCTCGTGAGCGGCCACACTCCGACGAGCAGCGGGATCGGGGACTCTCCGCCCAGCCTGTCGAGAAAGCGGTCGAGGTACTCGATGTCGAACAGCGCCTGGGTCATGGCGAAGCGGGCGCCGGCGTCGACCTTGCGCCGGAAGCGCTCGACCTCGCGGTCGAGGTTCTCCGACGAGGGGTTCACCGCGACGCCGACGTAGAACGAGGTCGGCGCGTCGATCGCCTTGCCGGAGTAGTCCTCCCCGTGGTTGAGATGGCCGAGGAGCGTCACGAGGCCGATCGCGTCCACGTCGTAGACGCCGCTCGAGCCGGGGTAGTCGCCGACGTGCGGCGGGTCGCCGGTGACCGCGAGGACGTTCCGGACGCCCTCCGCGTGGGCGCCGAGGAGCTGGGACTGGAGGCCCATGACCGACGAGTCCCGCGGGGTCACGTGCGGGATCGTCTCGATCTGCACCGTTCGCTCGATCACCGCGGCGGCCATGAGCGCGGACAGCCGGGCGCGCGCCATCGGGTTGTCGTTGATGTCCACGACGTGCACCGCGTCCGAGGCCTGGAGCCGGGCCGCAGCGCCCAGCATCGACTCAATGTTCGTGCCCTTGGGCGGGTCGAGCTCGACGGAGACGACCCACTCGCCGGCTTCGAGCCGCTCCTCCAGGAGCGTGCGGCCGCGGAGCGCGGGCAGGGCAGCCTTGGCGACCTCGCGCTCCACGACGAAGAGCGGAACGCGCGGCTCGCGGCCCTCCTCGAGCGCAGCGCGAATCGCGCCGATCTGGGCCGGCGTCGTTCCACAACAGCCGCCGATCACCTTCGCGCCCCGGCTTCGCGCTTGCGCGGCGAACTCGGCGAAGTAGTCCGGAGTCGCGTGTGGGTAGACGATGCGGCCGCCGGAACGGCTGGGTAGGCCGACGTTGGGCTGCGCGGTCAGCGGCAGGCCGTTGGCGACCGCTGACATCTCCCCCAGGGCGGCGAGGGCCGCCTGCGGGCCGAGGCCGCAGTTGGCGCCGACGGCTGCCACCCCCAGCGCGCTGAGGCGCGCGACCGCGTCGGCGCCGTGCACGCCCGCCAGGGTCTCGCCGTCCTCGTCGAAGGTGAGCTGGGCGACGATCGGCAGCGAGGACACGTCCTGGACGGCGCGGACGGCCGTCTCCAGCTCGTCGAGCTCGTAGAACGTCTCGACCAGGAAGAGGTCGACGCCGCGCCCTTCGAGGAGGCGAGCCTGCTCGTGGAACACGGCGTAGGCGTCCTCGGCGCCCGTCGAGCCCTCCAGGTCGCCCAGGGGCCCGATCGCCCCGCCGATCAGCACGGGAACGCCGGCGACCTCGCGCGCCTCGCGAGCGAGCTTCACGCCGCGCTCGACGATCTCTTCGAGCCGCTCGTCGAGGTACTGCGCCGACAGCTTCCTGCGGTTCGCCCCGAAGGTGTTCGTCTCGATCAGCTCGGCGCCCGCGCGGATGAAGCCGGCGTGGATGCCGATCACCGCCTCCGGCGCCTTGAGGTTGGCCTCCTCCGGGCACCGGAGCCTGGGGACCGCAGCGCTGAGAAGCGCGCCGGTGCCGCCGTCGCTGACGACGACGCGGTCCTCGGCCAGCCGCTCCTCGAACCTGCTCATCCAGGCCTGAGCCTAGCGCCCGCGCGTGGGTCGGTCGCTTCCGAGACACGTCCGAAAGCGCCGATACGGTCCGCGGCCGTGCGCCTCATCGTCGCCCGCTGCGAGGTCCGCTACACCGGCCGTCTGACCGCGCTCCTGCCTGAGTCCACCCGTCTGCTCATGCTCAAGTCGGACGGCTCGGTGCTCGTGCACGCCGACGCGGGCGGCTACAAGCCGCTCAACTGGATGACCCCGCCCACTGTGATCGAGCCGGAGGGCGACCCCCTCGAGCGCCTCGTCGTCCGCAAGCGGGCCGGCAAGAGCGAGGATCGGCTCGAGATCGTCGTGCGCGAGGTGCTGAGCGACATCGACCACGAGATGGGCGAGGCGGCCCCGCTCGAGAAGGACGGAGTCGAGCGCGACCTCCAGGAGGCGCTCGCCGGCGCGCCCGACGCGCTCGAGCCCGGGCTGCGCCTCGTCCGCCGCGAGTGGCCGACCGATATTGGCCCGGTCGATCTCATGTGCCGCGACGGCGAGGATTGGGTGGCGGTCGAGATCAAGCGCGTCGCGACGATCGACGCGGTCGAGCAGCTCTCCCGCTACCTCGAGCGCATCCGCGGGGACGCCGCCAAGGACGCCTGCCGCGGCATCCTCGCCGCGCAGCGCATTCAGCCGCAGGCGGCGACGCTCGCCGCCTCGCGCGGGATCGCGTGCGTCGAAGTCGACCTGGAGCTTCTACGCGGCGAGCGCGAGCCTGATCTCACCCTCTTCGGGTAACGAGTCGGGTTGAAGCCTGATGGGCACGCCTGACCTGCTCGGTCACTCATGCCTGGTGAAGGCACTGTCCATCCAGGGTTGCGCGAGCGCCCCGGGGCTAGGAGCTCCGCGTAGTTGGCTTCTCGGCAGTCGCCCATGACGAGTCCCAGGCCACCCTGTGGCGCGCGTCCCGACCCCCCTTACCTGCGAAGCTAGGCAGGAGAGCATCGAGCCGGATGTAACGTGGGCGGTGCGGAGCCGGGCCAGCTTGGCCGAAAGGCGCCGAGGCTGTTCTCCCCCTAAGGACGGCGCGGTGTCCGGCCCGGCTCCGCTACTTCATAAGACGCCGAAGCCGAGCAAAACTTGCGCCGAGCGCAGACAGGCCGGGCGGCCAACCCGGCGTACTGAGGCCCACCCATCGAATCAACGCGGCGCTCGCCCGCTTGATTCGGGTTTAGCCGACGGCGCGGCGTGGGATCCTCTTCTTGGGAACAATAGGCTGGCGGCCCAGCCTGGCGCGCTTCTGAGAGGGGAGCCCCGGACGCTATGGGGGCAAGGCGTTGGGGCTCCCCTCGGACTCTCGTGAATCGGCGAGACCTGCCTGCCGTCAGAGCGAGGTTAGGGGCGGCGCTGTGGCCGCCCCTAACTCAGATCAGTCTTCCTTCCGGAAGGACTAGCCGCCGGTCAACACTCTGCACGCCTTCGCGACCTGTTCCTCGCTGCGGTCGCGTGGCTCGAGAATGACCTCTTCGGTTTCGGGGTTGATCTTGAGCACTCCCGCAAACTCGAACGGCACCTGACCGGTGATCAAAAGAACCAGCGTTCCGTCCGTCTGGATCTGGACGACATCCGCACCAACGTCGCGGAAGCGGAACGTACGATCACCGGCGGTCGCGGTGAGCCCGATGCTGATGGTATTCACCTGGGCCACCCCGGTCCCCTCACCCGAGAACATCCGGACGATGACATGCCCCAGGGCGGTCGTGGAGACCGGTACCCCGCACTCTTCCGTCAAGAACTCGTCGGCGAACGTCTCGTCGACGTCGATCCGCTCGATCGTCGGCGGGGCACCCACCGCGAGCCCAGCCCAGACAAGACCAGCCAGGACGAGGACGCTCACGAAAACGATCCGCATTGCCCGAACCTCCGTCTCCCCCGAACGTCAGGACACGGGCCGGGCCTCGTGACGTGAGGATCGGCCGCCAGGCAAGGACATCCTCCCAGCCGACCGCCGAAAGTCAAGGCGAGCGGACGCCCCGGCGCCGCTCGGCGCCGATGCGCGTGGGCCAGCTCCGCGCTACGTGAGGTGCTGGTCGACCGCCCCGAGGTCGATGCCTACGAGCTGCCACTCGGCGAGCCGGGGGCGCATCACGCCGCTGGTGACGAGCGGGTCGGTCGCGACGATCGCCTCCGCCGCGGCAAGGTCGTCGCAGCGCAGCACATAGGCCCCCCGAACGCCTTGGTCGGCGTCGACGAGGTCTCCGCCGAGCAGAACGAGGTGCTCGGCGATGAGGGAGTCGATGAAGGGCTCGTGGTCAACGTCGACCTCACCGAACTTCGGGCCCTCCAACAGAGTGACGAGGACGTACACACTCCGATCATGTCAATCGAGCGTTCAAACTCGCGACGAACCGGTCCGACGGAGACGGTGCGCCGACCCGAGGAATGCACCGAGTAGCGGCCCCGCGGCCGCCGACGGTTCGCCCCGGGCTTCGTGCCCGATGTCCACTCTTGGCGCAGCAAGGGGTCGCCGCAGAGCCTTCACGAGGTACGCACCGGGGTACGCACGCCGTCGGGCATTTGGGCATCCCTCGCACACGTGACCCGCGCAGCCATGCGGGTTTCGCGCAACCATGGGGATACAGATGGGCCCGCCTGGATTCGAACCAGGGACCAACGGATTATGAGTCCGCTGCTCTAACCAGCTGAGCTACGGGCCCCGACGGTTCACGTCGCGTACGTGCGCCGGGATGGTAAGAATAGTGCCGCATGTCCCGGAGCTTCACGGTGCCGTCGACTGGCCCGGCGCGGAGGCCGTTCGAGTGAAGGTCTTCCAGGCAGAGCGAAGCCTGCGCACGCGCGGCGGCCTCGAGATCCGCGACATCACCGAGGAGGTGCGCGAGTTCGTCCTCGAGAGCGGCGTCACGGACGGGATCGCCTGCGTCTACTCGCCGCACACGACGTGCATGGTGCGAGTGAACGAGTTCGAGACCGGCTTCCTCGAGGATTTCATCCGGATGCTGCGCCGGCTCGTGCCCAGCGAGAAGTACTACGCCCATGACGACTGGGACCGGCGCACGGAGAACATCTGCCCTGAGGACATGGAGTTCGGCAACGGCCACTCGCACTGCATGGCCATGCTCCTCGGCCCGGCCGGGGAGTCCATCCCCGTGCGCGACGGGGAGCTCTGCCTCGGCACCTGGCAGCGTGTGCTCTTCATCGAGCTCGACCGCTCCCGCGACCGGCGCTGGCTCGTCCAGGTCGTCGGCGAATAGGGCACGCCGCCCCGTTAACGGAAAACGGGGCCGCCGCAGGCCCCGTTCCCTTTGGGTGGAAAACTCTTCCCGGATTGCCCCCGCCGCATCGGGGCCCCGCTGGAGTTTTCCTCTATGCCCTGGAGTTTCGGCTTCTGAGCGGCGCCCGGTCCCCCTCCGTGGGAGTTGATTGCCTCACCCTTCCGGGGTTGACCGCCCCGCTTCACTAGGTGAGCCGCGGTGGATGCCGTCTTCTTCGCGCTCGCCTCGGCCGTCTGTTTCGGAGGGATGACCGTCGCCCTGCGGGCGGCGCTTCGCGCGCATCCCGAGCCCGACGTGGGCGCAGTCGCCAGCACCGCCGCGGCCGTGCTCGTCGCCCTCGCGGCCGCCGCGCTCGATTCCGGCACCGGCGAGCTCGCGCGGCCGAAGGAGCTCGCAGTCTTCGCGCTCGCCGGGCTGCTCGCACCCGGGATCTCGCAGATCTTCTTCGTCCTCGCAGTCCGTGACGTGGGCGCCGGGCGGACCTCTGTCGTCGTCGGGAGCGCGCCGCTCTTCGGCGCGACGCTCGCGATCCTGCTGCTCGACGAGCCGTTCGAGTGGCCGCTCGCGATTGGCGCCTGCCTGATCGTCGGCGCCGGCATCGTCCTCGCGGCGGAGTCGGCTCGGCCTGCGCACTTCCGGCTGATCGGGGTCGCGTTCGCGCTCACGGCAACGGTTCTCTTCTCGAGCCGCGACCTCGTCGTCCGCTGGTACTCGGAGGATGCGGCGCTCGGGTCGGCCGAGGCCGCGGCCGCGGCCATGGCCGCCGGCTGGCTCATGATGCTTGGCTACGCCGCGTTCGTGCGGCGCGGAGCGCTCGTCACGTCGCTCGCCGACCGGCGCCTGCTCCTCTTCCTCCCTGCGGGCGCCCTCTTCGGGCTCTCCTACGTGCTGCTCTTCGAGGCCTACTATCGGGGAAAGGTCACCGTCGTCTCTCCGCTCGTGGCGACGGAATCCCTCTGGGGCGTCCTCCTCGCCGCGCTCTTTTTGCGCAGCAGCGAGCTGGTCGGAAGGCGCCTCGTCGTCGGCGCCGCGCTCGTGGTGGCCGGCGGGGCGCTCATCGGCGCCTTACGCTGAGGGATCCCTCGTACCTCAGCTTCCGCGGCCGCGCGCAGCGCTCGGCGTCCCAGGCGACCCCGCACGACCTGCGCCGCTCGTTCGGCTCGCTCGCGGGACGCCGCGGCGTCGACCCCGTCGAGGCGGCGCAGATCACGGGCCACTCGGCCGCGGTCTGGGCTCGCCACTACGCGCGGTCGTTCGGGAAGGGGCAGCGTGACGAGGCCCGCGAGCGGATGCTCGAGCACGGCTTCGGGGCGGCGCCCGAGCCCGCCGCGGGCTAGAGCGAGGATCGGCTGCGAGGGGCGGGCGGGACTAGGTAGCCCGCCCGCCCAACCTTCGCTTCAGCTCAGCGCAGGCACCGCGACTTCGCAGAAGTCGTCCGTGCGGCCTGTCGATTCCTTGACTTGCTCGAAGGAGATCTCGATGTCGTCGGAGGGATCGCTCGGCGTGCCGCCGTGATCGACCAGCAACTCGAAGCGAACCTGCCCCGGATTCCTGCCGATCGCCTCGCCGTCCGAGTTGTAGACCACGGCGTTGCCGGTCGAGAGGATGAGGATCGTGAGCGTGCCGTCGCCGTTGTCCGTCACGCGCAGGTCCTTGTCGATCAAGTTGACCGTGCTCACGACGAACTTGTCGTTGTCCACGTTCGTGAACGTTTCCGTGATCGAGAGCCGGTTGGCGAAGTAGATGAGCCCATCGCGTCCGCGCGGCATGATCGTGGTGGTCCCGTCCACGACCAAATGGCTCTCTACCACCATGTCCGTCTCACAGAAGGCTTCGATCTCGTTGAAGAACTCCTCGTGGAAGGTCTCCTTGACCACGCGCCCAGGCTCGGCCAGCGCGGGCACGGCAAGTACGAGCGTTGCCAACAAGGCTGCTGCCAACAGAAGTCGCCGCATTTCTCCTACCTCCTCCCCCGCCGGTTACGAAAAAAGGCCGTCCCTTAATCGCGGGGATCGGCCACCAGGCGAGAAGATTCTGTCATCCCTCGATCCGTAGTTCAACCGCGGGGCCGGGCGGCGAGCGAACGCCTAGGCATGCGGGTTTCCGCTGACATTGCGCTGACATTTCCAGCGCCCGCGTGGCCGCGGCAGTCAGGACGAAGAGCGGAAACCCTGTATTCATCGGGGTTTCCGCGTACTCCCCGGGTTGGACTCGAACCAACAACCCTCCGGTTAACAGCCGGATGCTCTGCCAATTGAGCTACCGGGGATCGCTCGGCCGGAAAAGTCTAGCGAAGCTCGGATTCGACCTTCTGGAGCGCGTCGCGGATGCGCGCGAGCACTCCCTGCAGCTCGACCGTCCGGGCTAGGTCCTCCCCGGAGAGGTCGGCGAGCTCTCGCATGACGAGGCGCTCCTCGAGCCGGAGGAACAGCTCCCGCGCCACCCCGTCGTCCAGGCCTTCCTCCGCCACGGTCGCATCGAGCTCGGCCCGCAGGCCGACGAGCTCCTCGTCCGCCTCCGCCTCGCCGGCCAGGTACGCGCGCAGGCGCTGGTGCAGGGGGTTGTCGAAGTGCCGGTCGTCGAGCTCGTGCAGGTAGCGGTCGGCCAGCTCGGGCCGCGCGGCACAGATGGCGAGGAACTCCCGCTCGAGGCGGTCTCCCGCGCCGAGGACCTTGCGGCGCGCCTCGCCGAACGCGCGCGCGTTTCCTCCCGCGATCCGCAGCGGCACTCCGAGGCGATCCGAGGCGTAGCGCGCAGCCTCGTCCCGATCGGGCCCGGCCGGTGCCGCTTCGATCAACGGCTGGACGGACTCGAACGCCTCCTGCTTCGGCGCGGCGGCGATCTCGAGCCGCACGCGGTGCATGAGATAGCCGACCGACTCCTCGAGCCGCTGATCGAAGCCGTCCACGGAGTCGGCGGGATCCTTTCCCGCCGGGAGCGGAACGATGCGCACGTCGAACCCTGCGCGGTCGGCGAGCTCCATGCCACGCACAGTCGCGGCCTCCCCCGCCGCGTCGGCGTCGAAGCAGAGGTAGAGGTGGCTCGTGAGCCGGCGGAGCTCCTTCACCTGCGGCTCGGTGAGGGCGGTGCCCATCGACGCGACGGTGGCGGCCAGGCCGGCCTGGTGGAGTGCGAGGACGTCGGTGTACCCCTCGACCACGATCGCGCGATCCTCTTTCGTGATCGTCGAGCGCGCGCGGTCGAGCCCGTAGACGATCGAGCCCTTGCGGAAGAGCTCGCCCTCCGGCGAGTTCACGTACTTCGCCGGGATCGGGTCGTCCTCGCGCATGCGCCGCGCGCCGAAGCCCAGCACCCGCCCGCGTGCGTCGGCGAGCGGGAAGACGAGCCGGCCCGCGAAGTAGTCGTTGCCGCGGCGGTTGACCAGACCGGCGGCGACGAGCTCCTCCTGCGCGAACCCCTTGGCCCGGGCCTTCGTCGGCAAGCACCGCACCGCCGGGCGAGAGCCCGAGGCGGTAGGCGCGGCAGACCTCCTCGCCGAGCCCGCGCCCGGTCAGGTACTCCCGGGCGGGCTGTCCGGCGCCGGAGTCCCAGAGGTTGCGCTCGTAGTACGCGGCCGCCTGCTCGAGGAGCGAGAGCAGCCGTGCCCGGCGCTCGCGCTTGGCCTCGGCCTGCGGCGTCGTCTCCTCGTACTCGAGCGGGACGCGGTAGCGCTCGGCGAGCCACTCGATCGCGCCGACGAAGTCGAGCCCCTCGGTCTCCTTCACGAAGCTGATCAGGTCGCCCTTCATCCCGCAGCCGAAGCAGTAGAAGAGCTTGTCCGCCGCGTTGACCGAGAAGCTCGGAGTCCGCTCCTCGTGGAAGGGGCAGCGGCCGGTCCACCGCGCGCCGACCTTCCTGAGCTGCGTGCGCGCGCCGACGATGTCGACCATGTCGGCTGCCGCCTTGACCTGATCGATCGAGCTCTGGGCGATTATCGCCATGCGAGCGCGAAGCGGTCGGTCATCCCCGAGACGTAGTCGGCGATGCGCTCGCCCGTGTCCCCCGGCCGCTCTGAGGGCAGCTCCTCGGGGTGCTCCACCAGTCGGTCGAAGATCCTCCGGACCGTCTCCGTGGCGAGTGCGCGCTGTTCCTCGGCGGCCGCGCCGAGGTAGACGTGCTCGAACATGAACGTCCGCAGGTCGAGCATGGCGCGCCCGATCTCCTCGCTCTGCGCGATGTCGCCGGCGGCCGCCGAGGCCTCGACGATGTCGTGGACGAGCGTGTCGATCCGGCGTGAGCCGCGCGCGCCCAGCAATGCGATCTGGTCCCGAGGGAGCTCCTCGGCGCGAAGGACGCCGGCGCGCAGGGCGTCGTCGATGTCGTGGTTGATGTAGGCGACCCGGTCGACCAGGCGCACGATCCTCCCCTCGAGCGTCGCCGGCTCGCCCTCGCCGGTGTGGTTGAGGATCCCGTCCCGCGTCTCGACCGTGAGGTTGAGCCCGCGCCCGTCGCGCTCCAAGACCTCGACGACCCGGAGCGACTGCTCGTTGTGGCGGAAGCGGCGTCCGAAGCGCTCCGAGAGGGCCTCGTCGAGCACCTCCTCCCCGGTGTGGCCGAACGGCGCGTGCCCGAGATCGTGACCGAGCGCGATCGCCTCGGCGAGGTCCTCGTTCAAGCGGAGGGCACGCGCGACCGTGCGGGAGATCCCCGCGGTCTCGAGCGTGTGGGTGAGCCGCGTTCGGTAGTGGTCGCCCTGCGGGTCGATGAAGACCTGCGTCTTGTGCTTGAGCCGGCGGAAGGCCTTGCAGTGGACGATGCGGTCGCGGTCGCGCTGGAACGGGGTCCGCAGCCGGCATTCCTCCTCCTCGGCATGAGCGCGTCCGCGCGTCTCGTACGAGCGCACGGCGAGCGGGGAGAGCCAGCTCTCCTCCTGCTCGCGGACGCTCGCCTCGAAGGCGTCCGCAACCCTCCCAGCTACGTCGGGCATGTCACCAACGCTACCGCTAGATGATGATGGGGACCGTGCCCCCGTCCGCGCTCCACGCGGATCCCGTGACGTAGCTGGCGCGGTCCGAGCACAGGAAGACGATCACCGAGGCGATCTCCTCCGGCTCGGCCAGCCGCCCGAGCGGCCGCCCCTGGCCCACACCCGCGAGGACCTCCTCCCTGCTCTTGCCGGACCGTGTCGCCGCCTGGTCGGCCAGCCCGTCCGGCGCCAGCCAGGCAGGCGAGAGCGTCGGCCCCGGTGTAACGGCGTTACAGAGGATCCCGTCCTTCGCGTAGACGTCGGCCACGAGCCGCGAGAGGGAGAGCACGGCCGCCTTCGTGACGCTGTAGTCCGGCATCGAGGCCGACGGTCGCTTCCCGGCCGTCGAGCTCACGTTGACGATCCTGCCCGACCCGCGACCGCGCATGCCCGGCAGCGCCGCCTGGATCGCGCGCACGTAGCTCATGACGTTCAGCTGCCACATGCCCTCCCAGTCGGCCTCCGTCAGCTCGTCGAAGCTCGTCTGCACGGCCAGGCCGACGTTGTTGACGAGGCAGTCGACCTGCCCGAGCTCGGCCTCGGCGCGCCCGATCAGTTCGCCGGGAGCGTCGGGCGTCGACAGGTCTCCCGCCAGACCAAGCGCGGCGCCGACCTCGGCCCGGGCGGACTCGACCCGATCGGCGTCGCGGCCGGAGACGACCACCCGCGCACCCTCGTTCGCGAGCATCCGTGCGGTCTCGAGTCCGATGCCCGCCGTCGAGCCGGTGACGACGCAGACGCGACCCTGGAGCCCGAGTTCCACGCGCGGAGCCTACCCGGAGGCGGCCGAGCTACCTCACCGGGACCGCGACGGTTCGCACGGGGCTCGTGGCCGTGTTCCCGTGCCCGTCGACCGCGACGACCCTGAACTGGTCCTGGTCGCCCGGGGAAGAGACCTCGTGATAGGTCTGGGCCCCCGCGGTTGTCCCGGTGGCGACGATCGTCCACGCGGTCTCCCCGAGCAGCCGGTGCTCCAGCCGCCAGACGGCGATACCGGACCCGCCGGTATCCGAGAGCGAGAAGCCGACGTCGTATTCGGGGCCGGCCGGCGCGCCCGGCTGCGGGAACGCGATCGTCGGCTTCCGAAGATCGTGGAGGATGCGAACCGAGCCGTTCGGCGCGCGGTCGAGGCATCCCGTTCGGCAGACGGTCGCCCCGCGGAAGAAGGCGAAGGCCTGCCACCGGTAGGCGGCGGGATTGCCCAGGCGCCTGCGCGGGATCGTCACCCGAACCGTGCGGCCGTTCGGGTGAAAGACGCCCGCCTGCGCGAGGAAGCGGCCGTTCGCACCGAAGATGGCGCCGACCATGTGCCCCGCACGCGAGAAGACGAGAACGCTTCGCTCCGGCGCGGCGTCCGCGTCGGTGCTCAGCTCGAGCAGGAAGTAGTTGGGCGTGCTCGGCGCGAGGACGCCGACGCGCCAGGTGGCGAACGTCCTGATCGTGTGCACGACCTTCGCCCCCGAATGGCCCTGGGAGACTGACTTGATGTCGAGCGGCCCGACGACATCGTCGGCATCCGGCACCGTGCTCGTGCCGGCATAGCCGGCCCCGGCGGCCGCGAAGAACGCGAGCGCAGCGGCGGCCACCGCGAGTGGCCGGGCCAGATCGACGACCATGACAGCCCCCCGCCGCAGTAGCCGCATCGTTCGCGGGCAAGCTTACACCGCTGACCTTTCCGGGTTCCATACCATCCGTGGCATGCCCTTCGCCTACGGCTCGATCGACGACTTCGGAACCGGGGTCTTCCGCAAGGTTCGGCGTGCTCTGGGCGTGACGGCGTTCGGCGTCAACGCGATGGTGCTGCCGCCGCAGACGGGCTGGTTCGAGCATTTCCACGACGAGCAGGACGAGCTTTACTTCATCCATCGGGGGGTCGCCGGCTTCGAGGTGGACGGCGAGCGCTTCGAGCTCGGGCCGGGCGGCGTCTGCCACGTCGAGTCGACCTCGCCAAGGCGCGTCTGGAACGCCGGCGACGAGAGCCTCGTGCTCCTGGTCATCGGTGGCAAGGGCGGCTACATCGGCCGGGACGGGCACATGGTCGACCCGGAGGACGAGGAGCGCCGCCGCTCCTTCAGCGCCGGCGAGGAAGCCGTGATCCGCAGGCTTCCCGAGTGACCACGATCTACCTCGCGCGCCACGGCGAGAGCGACTGGAACGCGGCGAACCGCTTTCAGGGGCTCAGCGACCGGCCGCTGACGGAGCTCGGCCGGCGCCAGGCCGAAGCGCTCGCCGACGAGCTGGCGACGACGGCTTCCCCGAGCGCCATCTACTCGAGCCCGCTCCGCCGCGCCTTCGAGACGGCGGCGATCGTGGGCACGCGCACAGGTCTCGAGCCGCGCCCGGTCGACGACCTCCGCGAGGTCGACGTCGGCGGCTGGGCGGGCCTCAGCCGCTCGGACGTCGAGTCCCGCTTTCCAGAGGGCTTCCGGCGCTGGCTCGACGGCGGCGAGGGCTGGGAGGACGGCGAGAGCTACGCCGACATGTCTGCGCGCGTCCTCGCCGCGCTGACCCGGGTCGCGGAGTCGCATCCCGGGGACCAGGTCCTGGTCGTCTCGCACGGCGGGCCGATCCGCGCGATCCAGGCCGCGGCCGCGGGCATGGACGTCCACGCCTATCGCAAGCAGCACCGCGTCGAGCCGAACGCGCGCCTGTCCAAAGTGGCCGTCGAGAACGGCCGAATCACCCGGCTAGACTGAGCCCGTGGAGGACTACACGCACAAGTCCTCCCTTACGCAACCATGCGGAATTGCGCGGCCTCCGGGCGGCGGCGACCACACCGAGACCACACCGGAACGGCGTTCTAGGTGGCTTCTGCAGGCGCCTTCCTCGCCAAGACAATCCGCGCCGTCAAGATCGTCGTTCGCGACGGTCGGATCCCACGACCGGTGAGATGGGGCGGCGCGCTCGGGCTCGCGCCCGTGCCGGGTCCATTCGACGAGGCGGTGCTGCTCTTGGTCGGAGGAATACTCTGGCTCTTCTACCGCGATCAGCTCACCGAGGCTTGGCAACGAGCCGAGCGACCGCGTTTCGCCAGACCCTCCTAGTCCGCGACGAAAGCGAGCAGGCGCTCGACGGGGACCTCGTCCGCGGGCATGACGTGGCTGTAGACGTCGAGGCTCATGGACGCTCTCGCGTGGCCGGTCCGCTCTGCCAGCTCCCTCGCAGGCACCGGACTGGTGCCGAACCGTAATCCGTCGATGGCGGAGGTCATGCAGATGGTAGTGCGGCACTTTCGCGTTTCGACAGGCGCGGGTCATGGCGTGGTAGGCGGACGCCTCCGTGACACCCTGGAAGGCGCGCCGGTCCGGGACGCGATCCTCGAGGCGGCGCCGGCGCGCTGTCGCACGATGGCGTGGCGCCGGACACACTTGTGCCCGGCGCCCACACCACCAGCGCTTACTTAGCGGGGTGCCGACCGACGTCCGAAGCGATCGGCAGCTTCTTCTTGAAGACCACGCTGTTGCTAGCGGACATCACTTTCGTATCAAAAGCCATTTGCACCACCATCGTGGCGAAGGCCTTCGACATGAACGTGAGCACCTCTGGATCGTTGTTGTCCAAGTTGTCGCACCAGCGGAAGGGGTTGTCGACACAGCCGCCGTCGTCGGTCCCGAGATGTTGCCTTCGTAATTGCCGAGTTAGCCGCCGAACAGGTCGACTTCCTCCTGGGTCTTGCAGCAGTCCTGGCCCGTCAGCAGACCGCTGGCCGGGATCCCGACGGCGTTGAAGCTAAACGCGTCGGTTCCCACGGGTGAGAACAGAATGTGGTTGCGGCCGGTGGAGTCGAAGTAGTCGATCGCTTGATCCCGCGCAATCGTGGACGGCTTGTACACCCGGTTGGGGAACGTGGCCGAAACGGTGCGACTGAAGAAGTCGGGCGCCGCCGGATCGAGGACTCCGATGCTGTAGTTGGGCGTCGCCGTGACATCCGCATCGAGGTCATAACCGATGTGACTGAGTTCGGTCTTAGTCGCATTGTTGATGTAGTACGAGGATCCCAAAAGGCCGAGTTCCTCACCGCCGAACCAGATGAAGCGCAGCTTGTTTCGGGGAGTGACGTTCTTCATCTGCTGGGCGATGTCGAGGATCGTCGCGGAGCCGGAGGCGTTGTCGAGCATCCCCGCTCCGTAGATCGCGTCGAGGTGCGCATCGACGACCACGACGTGATTCTTGTCGCCGCCCTTCGATTCCGCGATGACGTTGTAGTCGTCGGCGTTCGGCTTGACGATCGCCGGGACGCTGAGGCTCACCACCGGATCTGACCCAGCCTGAACTTGGTTGTAGAGATCCAGTCCGATGTCGAATGTCGTGAACGCCACCGGAATTGTCGGGATGAACGGGTTGTCGTTGGCATCGAGCATGCTGCCGATGACAAGGCCCGTTCGGCCCGGATTGCCCTCGTTGAAGATGACCACGCCGGTGGCGCCCGCCGCCTGGGCGTTCAGCACCTTCACGCCGAAGTTGCATCCGCCACGCTGGATCAAGGCCACATGGCCTGAGATCGAGAATCGGGAAGTCGGCCATCGTACAGCCGCTCGTCGAGCTGGACAGCGGCGTCGGCGGGAGGATGATGCCGCCGGCCGCCACGAGCGACACGCCGGTCGTGCTGCCCGTGCTCTGGCCGGGGCCCCACTCCGTGCCGAGGATGTAGTCGTGCGCGTTTGGTGAGAGTTCGCTAAACGCCGGGACCCCGGTGAAGGCGTAATAGTCAAACTTGTACGTCTGGATCGTGACGTTGTATCCAGCGTCCTTCATCACTTGCGCGACGTAGTCCGCGGACGCCTTGTAGCCAGGTTCACCGGAGTTCCGCGACGGCATCCCGTCCGCGGGGCTCGGATTGGCATCGGCGATCGCCTGGAAATTCACCATGTGCGCCCAGAGGTCAGCCGTCACGATGCAAGGCAAGAGCTTGCTCGGCGTGTCATTTGCACGGGCGTCGCACTCAGCCGATGTGATCGGACTTGCGGCGGGTGCCGCGAAAAGTGCTAGTCCGATAGCGACGCAGATGAAAGCTCCCCATGGGCGCAGTCGTCGCGACCTCATCCGTTGCGGCATGAGATTCTCTCCCTCTCACCACCCTCGTTTCACCCAGGAGCCGCAGGCGGAACGGCAGGGGCGCACGAACCTTGTCGCTGGGTCTGGAAGAGAGATCTCCGTAGACCACCCCCGGGGTTCCGATGCGGTGGCGCGATGCTAGTCGATCTAGGCGCGAACCACAACCGCCTTGCGGCAGTTTAGCCCTGCTAATTGGCATATTTTCGGTGCACACCTCTAGCGGCTTCCGGGTAGACTCATCGCAAAGGCTTGTGAATCTCCCTCGAGGCTCTGGTCCTCAGGCCGTTTGTCTTCCGATCCCCGCAGGAGCTGAGAGCCGCCTCTTCGAGGAGGCTCTACCTTCGACCGCGGCGTCGTGAGCGATCCCACCTGCTTCTCGCCGAGTGCCAGGGTTCGCGAGCCGACACGCTGCGGACAGAAAAGCGAGGCCGGAGGACGGGGATGGAGGGCGGCTTGCGGCAGACCGCCTTCGCGCCCTCCAACCTCTTGGGCGATCCTCTCACCTCGTCACACTTGACACATCGGGGAATACACCGACCTCGAAGGGGCTAAGCGGATCAGGTGCGCGGGAGGCGTAACCTCCCGCGCACCTGTGGGTCTTCGTTAGGAGAGGAACCCGTTGATCCAGTCGAGGACTTCGGGAATGTCGATCCGCTGGGAGTAGCCGACGCCTGCGCAGTTCACATTCGTGACGTAGGAATTGACTCCGAGGACGGTGTTCGTCCCACCGAGCAGATCGGGGCCACCAGAGTCACCGAAACAGAGTCCGCCCGAGCCCCCGCCTGGGTTGAGCGCGAGCTTCAAGAACTCGTCGCTATGCCTGAACTTTCCTGAGATGAGTTCGCTGGGGGCGTACATTCGCTGCCTTGGGCCGGTCCAGCGGTAGAAGGGCGGCGGCTGCGGCAGTTGGTTTCCGGGGATGTTCGCCTGGAACTGGACGCCGTAGCCGACGAAGTCGATCGGTGTCCTGTTTGCAAGCGTGTCCACCAGCCCAGCCTCGGGGAGCTCTGCGTACTCGCTCACCAAACTCGTCGGGACCGGTTCGTCGAGGGTGACGACGCCGACGTCCCGGTTGGCGAAGTTGGGCAGCCCGGGCCCGCAGCCCGTGCAGAAGTCGGGATTCGGATGCGGTGCCCCGCCGACGTCGCCCTGGCACGGATAGCCGTCAAAGGCGGGCGAGTCGTCGCACGAAACGATCCCATCCGGATCCGCTTCCAGCGCAGCGGCATAGTCCGGATCGGTCACGATCGGTCCCGGACCGAACCAGACCTCAACGTGGGCAGCCGGCGGCTCGGTGCAATGACCGGCGGTCAGAAACACCGTCGGGGAAAGCAGGGAACCGCTACAGCGCCACTGGGGAACGCCGTCGTCATCCAGAGCGACCATGAGCCCGACATACGGATGGGCGTTCCCGTCGGGTTGGCCGTTGGTGATCGCTGAGCCGCCCGAAGCAACGGCGAGCATGGTCGTCAGGGCGACAACCAGAGCGCCAAAGAACCTGCTGAGTCTCATAGAGGGTCCTCCCCTCGTCGGTTAACAGGTGGTCGCTACCCGGCGGGGCAACAATCAGAACCCAGCAACGGTAAGCAGGAGGAGGCCGCCGAGACTCCAACCAACAACCGCCCTCGCCAGGGACGAGGGCGGCCAACGATAAGGGGATGCAAGCCTCTCGGAGGTGGTGTGCCCACCCGAGACCACACCGAGACCACACGGGGGTCGCATTTAGCGACTTCTACGGCCTTGGCGAACGGGATGGTTGAGCGGAAACCGCTAGGCTGAAAGGCGTGGAGGACTACACGCACAAGTACACCGGCGAGCAGGTCGAGGTCGAGCTCTTCGGCGGCGAGTACCAGGAAGGCACGCTCACCGCCTACTGCGCCGTCGCCGGCATCCCCCACCTCGAGCTCAACGGACACATCCTGGTGCCGCTGCAGAACATCGCCTCACTCCACTGTTCGAGCCGTTGCGACGCTCCCGAGCCCGACTGGCCTCCGCGCGGGCTCGCCGAGAGCGAAGGCGACGCGTAGCCCGACGGCTCGTGCGCGGCACGCTGCTCGCGGCCCGCAACATCGCCAAGGCGGCGCTCTTCTACGGCGCCTTCGCCGGCGGGCTCTTCGCCCTCGGCTGGTGGATCGGCGGCACGCGGCTCGGGAGCGTCTTCCTCGTCGTCGGGCTGCTGATGGCGGCGACCGTCTACTGGTACGGGCCGCGGGTGATCCTCGCCTCGCTGGGGGCGCGGGAGCTGCAGCTCGCGGAGGCGCCGGCCCTCCACTCGACGGTCGAGCGCCTCGCGCTGCTCGCGCGGGTCGAGCGCCCGAAGCTCTATCTCATCCCGGACGGCCACCCACGCGCGCTCTCCGTAGGCCGGGCAGGATCCTCGGGGATCGCCCTCACGCAGGGCCTGGTCACGCTGCTGAGCCCCGCGGAGCTGGAAGGGGTTCTCGCCCACGAGCTCGCCCACGCACGCCACCGGGACGTCCTCATCCAGACACCGGTCGTCCTGATCGCGAACTGGCTCGTCGAGGCGAGCCGGATCGGCGGCTTCCTCGAGCGCGGGCTCCTCTTCGTCCTCGGGCCCGTCGCCGCGAGCATCGTCCAGGTCTTCCTCTCCCCGCGCCGCGAGCTCCACGCCGACCTGCGCGCGGCCGACATCTGCGCCTCGCCACATCCGCTCGCGGACGCGCTCGTCCGCATCGAGCAGGCCGAGGAGCTCGTCCGCTTCCAGGGGAGCCCGGTCATCGAGCCCCTCTACATCGTCAACCCGTTCGAGCCGGTTGGTCTGGCGGCGATGTTCTCGACACATCCTCCGGTCGGCGAGCGGGTGGCGAGCCTCCGCACACTCGATCCGGAGTGGCGCGAGAAGCTCCGCGCGGCCTAGTCGCTCCGATTCCCGTAGAGTCCCCCGTCCGGTGATGCGGCTACCGTCTCTCTCTGGGGCGGACAAAGGAGGACAATGACACGGCGAAGGTGGCGTCTATTCGCTCAACTCAGTGCTGGGGCGGTTCTGCTCGCGGGCGCCACGGCCGGCGTCGCCGGCGCTGACTCCTTTCCGGCGTGGTCGGGGACGAAGGGCCCGTTCCAGTGGCACGCGAAGCGCGACGGGTGCGGCGTCGTCGGGCACACCCCGAGCACGATCCTGGCGCACACGCGTTGGAGGTCGAGCCCGGTGAACGGCTACGTCCGCCTCACCTTCATCCGGCAGATCCGCGGAGACACCGGCACCTGGTCGACCGTGCAGCGGCAGCGCCGGACGACGAAGAACACCGCGCTCGAGGGCGAGCGCGGCATCATTCACTGGACGCAGTGGTTCTTCCCCTTCGCCGACGAGGGCGGCGCCACCAGCCGGCACACCGTCGTCTTCGAGTGGTTCCGCGATCGGCCCGGCGGCGACTCCCGCGCGCTCAGGCGGGAGCGGACCTTCAAGCCCTGCGTCGTCGCGGCGCGCTAGGCGCACAACAAAAGGGGCCGCCTCTCGGCGACCCCTTCAAGAAAAACCGGCGGCGACCTACTCTCCCGGGAGGTTGCCCTCCGAGTACCATCGGCGCGGGCGGGCTTAACTTCTCTGTTCGGAATGGGAAGAGGTGTTTCCCCGCCGCTATAACCACCGGAAATTGTGAGTTCGTGCGCGCGGAATAGCCGGCGCACCCTCAAAACTCCATAGCGACTTTTTTACGGTGTTCAAATCAAGACCTCGGGTAATTAGTACGGGTCCGCTGAACACATTGCTGTGCTTGCACGTCCCGCCTATCAACGTGGTGGTCTCCCACGACCCTTACTCCCTCGAGGGGATGGGAGGCCTCATCTCGAGGTGGGCTTCCCGCTTAGATGCTTTCAGCGGTTATCCCATCCAGACGTGGCTAATCAGCAGCGCCGTTGGCACGACGACTGATACACCAGAGGTCTGTTCGTCCCGGTCCTCTCGTACTAGGGACGACTCCTCTCAAGCCTCCAACGCCCATGGTGGATAGGGACCGAACTGTCTCACGACGTTCTGAACCCAGCTCGCGTACCGCTTTAATGGGCGAACAGCCCAACCCTTGGGACCTACTCCAGCCCCAGGATGCGACGAGCCGACATCGAGGTGCCAAACCCTTCCGTCGATGTGGACTCTTGGGAAGGATGAGCCTGTTATCCCCGGAGTACCTTTTATCCGTTGAGCGACGGCAATTCCACTCTCTACCGCCGGATCACTAAGGCCTGCTTTCGCACCTGCTCGACTTGTCAGTCTCGCAGTCAAGCTCCCTTATGCCTTTACACTCTACGCACGATTTCCAACCGTGCTGAGGGAACCTTTGCGCGCCTCCGTTACATTTTAGGAGGCGACCGCCCCAGTCAAACTGCCCACCTGACGCTGTTCCCGACCCGGATCACGGTATCGGGTTAGAAGCCCAGAACACGAAGGGTGGTATCCCAAGATTGTCTCCACGAAGGCTGGCGCCTCCGCTTCACAGACTCCCACCTATCCTGGACAACGCATCCCAGACTCCAACATCAAGCTGCAGTAAAGGTTCACGGGGTCTTTCCGTCCAACCACGGGTACTCGGTATCTTCACCGAGACTACAGTTTCACCGGATCCCTCGTTGAGACAGCGCCCAAGTCGTTACGCCATTCGTGCAGGTCGGAACTTACCCGACAAGGAATTTCGCTACCTTAGGACCGTTATAGTTACGGCCGCCGTTTACCGGGGCTTGGCTTTGAGGCTTCGCCGAATGGCTAACCTCTCCGCGTGACCTTCCGGCACCGGGCAGGCGTCAGCCCCTATACGTCGTCTTTCGACTTCGCAGAGACCTGTGTTTTTGGTAAACAGTCGCTTGGGCCGTTTCACTGCGGCCCCCTCGGGCTCGAGACCGCGAAGGTCTCTCACCCTACCGGGGCGCCCCTTCTCCCGAAGTTACGGGGCCATTTTGCCGAGTTCCTTAACGAGGGTTCTTCCGATCGCCTTAGTATTCTCTACTTGCCCACCTGTGTCGGTTTAGGTACGGGCACGCCCCACCTTCCTAGAGGATTTTCTCGGAGGCATGGCTTCAGGAACTTCGCTCGGTTAAGAGCTCGGCATCCCGTCTCAGGCTTGATGGCTGACGGATTTACCTATCAGCCGCCCTACGCGGTTACCCCAGGACAACCAGCGCCTGGGTTTCCTTAGCCTACCCCGTCCCCCCTTCGGTCAAGCAGTGGGTACGTGGTACCGGAATATCAACCGGTTATCCATCGCCTACGCCTTTCGGCCTCGGCTTAGGTCCCGACTAACCCTGAGCAGATTAGCTTTACTCAGGAACCCTTGGGCATTCGGCGGAGGGGTTTCTCACCCCTCTTTCGTTACTCGTGCCAGCATTCTCACTTCCCACGCCTCCACGGCTGGCTCGCGCCGCCGCTTCGCTGGCGTGGGAACGCTCCCCTACCACTCCGAGCAAGCTCGAAGTCCGTGGCTTCGGTTTCTGACTTGAGCCCCGTTACATTGTCCGCGCCCGAACACTTGACCAGTGAGCTGTTACGCACTCTTTAAAGGAATGGCTGCTTCTAAGCCAACCTCCTGGTTGTCTCGGCACTCAGACATCGTTTCCCACTTAGTCAGAAATTAGGGACCTTAGCCGACGGTCTGGGCTGTTTCCCTTTTGAGCACGAAGCTTATCCCCCGCACTCTGACTGCCACGCTCTAGAACGTCGGTATTCGGAGTTTGCCTGAGTTCGGTAAGCTGGTAGGCCCCCTAGCCCAAGCAGTGCTCTACAGCCGACGCTGAACGCGTGACGCTATACCTAAATATATTTCGGGGAGAACCAGATATCTCTGAGTTTGATTAGCCTTTCACTCCGACCCACAGGTCATCCGCTCAGTTTTCAACCTAAGTCGGTTCGGTCCTCCACGGGGTCTTACCCCCGCTTCAACCTGCCCATGGGTAGATCACTCAGTTTCGGGTCTGCATCCGACGACTAAATCGCCCTATTCGGACTCGCTTTCGCTACGGCTCCGTTTCCTTAACCTTGCCGTCGAACAGCAACTCGCTGGCTCATTATGCAAAAGGCACGCCGTCACAGGACAAAGCCTGCTCCGACCGCTTGTAAGCACACGGTTTCAGGTACTATTTCACTCCCCTTCCGGGGTGCTTTTCACCTTTCCCTCACGGTACTAGTTCACTATCGGTCGCCAGGGAGTACTTAGCCTTACGGGGTGGGCCCCGCAGGTTCCGACCGGGTTTCACGTGCCCGGCCGTACTCAGGAACTCGTCCAGGAAGACCAATCGCTTTCGCCTACAGGGCTATTACCTTCTGTGGCGTGAGTTTCCACCCACTTCGACTAACGACTGATTTTGTAACTTCCCGACCCGCCGGCAGACGGATCCAGACGAGCCCTACAACCCCCGCGTGACAACGACTGCCGTCTATCACGACACGCGGGTTTGGGCTCTTCCCCTTTCGCTCGCCACTACTAAGGGAGTCGAGGTTTCTTTCCTTTCCTCCGGTTACTAAGATGTTTCAGTTCACCGGCTTGCCTTCCGTGTCCTATGGATTCAGACACGGAGACGCACGCATTACCGTGCGTAGGTTTCCCCATTCGGAAATCCCGGGGTCAAAGGATGGTCAGCTCCTCACCCGGGCTTATCGCAGCCGCCCACGTCCTTCATCGGCTCCTGGCGCCAAGGCATCCACCGTGTGCCCTTTGTCTCTTGATCATGAAGAACACCGTGTTTGCCGCTATGGAGTTTTCAAGGTGCGCGCGGGCAATCCCGCCCGAGAAGCGCCGGCCTTGGGCCGGTCTCTCAAAACTCAACAGCGTGTATTGATCGTCGAGGTCGACGTAAGTTCTAGGCGAGCCCGGGCATCGGACGAATCGATCCGCGTCCGGTGCCAGACCTGAGTCTGGCTCCGAGTAGCTTCTCGAGACATCGACGAGCCGGGCGCCTGCGGGAGTTGGAGCTCCCGCTTCCCTAGAAAGGAGGTGATCCAGCCGCAGCTTCCGCTACGGCTACCTTGTTACGACTTCACCCCAATCACCAACCCCACCTTCGACGGCTCCCTCCCTTGCGGGTTAGGACACCGGCTTCGGGTGTTGCCGGCTTTCGTGGTGTGACGGGCGGTGTGTACAAGGCCCGAGAACGTATTCACCGCGGCGTTGCTGATCCGCGATTACTAGCAACTCCGCCTTCATGGAGGCGAGTTTCAGCCTCCAATCCGAACCGGGACCGGCTTTTTGGGATTCGCTCCCCCTCACGGGTTTGCAGCCCTTTGTACCGGCCAATGTAGCACGTGTGTAGCCCAGGACATAAGGGGCATGATGACTTGACGTCATCCCCACCTTCCTCCGGTTTGTCACCGGCAGTCTCCCTAGAGTCCCCGGCATTATCCGCTGGCAACTAAGGACAGGGGTTGCGCTCGTTGCGGGACTTAACCCAACATCTCACGACACGAGCTGACGACAGCCATGCACCACCTGTGCACGAGCCCCGAAGGGCTGCCGTATTTCTACGACATTCCCGTGCATGTCAAGCCCTGGTAAGGTTCTTCGCGTTGCGTCGAATTAAACCACATGCTCCGCTGCTTGTGCGGGCCCCCGTCAATTCCTTTGAGTTTTAGCCTTGCGGCCGTACTCCCCAGGCGGGGTGCTTAATGCGTTAGCTTCGGCACGGGCGGAGTCGACACCGCCCACACCTAGCACCCATCGTTTACGGCGTGGACTACCAGGGTATCTAATCCTGTTCGCTCCCCACGCTTTCGCGCCTCAGCGTCAGTACCGTCCCAGAGAGCTGCTTTCGCCATCGGTGTTCTTCCTGATATCTGCGCATTTCACCGCTACACCAGGAATTCCACTCTCCTCTTCCGGACTCTAGCCGAGTAGTTTCCAACGACCGCTGGAGGTTGAGCCTCCAGATTTCACGTCGGACTTACTCGGCCGCCTACGCGCTCTTTACGCCCAATAAATCCGGACAACGCTAGCCCCCTACGTATTACCGCGGCTGCTGGCACGTAGTTAGCCGGGGCTTCTTCTGGAGGTACCGTCACCCTCTAGGCTATTAACCCGAGTGGCTTCGTCCCTCCTGAAAGCGGTTTACAACCCGAAGGCCTTCTTCCCGCACGCGGCGTCGCTGCGTCAGGCTTTCGCCCATTGCGCAAGATTCCCCACTGCTGCCTCCCGTAGGAGTCTGGGCC
The DNA here is from genome assembly GCA_963811635.1 of uncultured Actinomycetes bacterium. Lineage (GTDB taxonomy): Bacteria > Actinomycetota > Thermoleophilia > Gaiellales > Gaiellaceae > JAIBJN01. The sequence continues at coordinate 57,681 of CAWESB010000005.1, read as the reverse complement.
GTGTCTCAGTCCCAGTGTGGCTGATCGTCCTCTCAGACCAGCTACCGATCGGAGCCTTGGTGAGCCATTACCTCACCAACAAGCTAATCGGCCGCGGGCCCATCCTCAGCCGGAAGCCGAAGCCACCTTTTCTCACTCGCCCGAAAGCTTGTGAGGCTGTCCGGTATTAATCCGGGTTTCCCCGGGCTATCCCGGTGCTGAGGGCAGGTTACCCACGTGTTACTCACCCGTTCGCCGCTTTCCCCAGGGCCGAAGCCCAGGTTCTCGCTCGACTTGCATGTGTTAGGCGCGCCGCCAGCGTTCGTCCTGAGCCAGGATCAAACTCTCCGTGAAGACCTTTCGCATTCAGGCCCGAGGGCCTGGTTGCTAACGGTTCCGTTTCGAGCTTGAGCTCAAAGTCCCCTCGTAGAGAGGAGACGGGTTCAGTGACCTCCCGCGCCGAAGCGCGCGAGGTTCTCGACGTACACGCTGTTGAGTTTTCAAAGACCAGCGCCTCGCGGCCGGCACGAAAAAAGGCCTCCAACTCGCGCAGGAGACCCTTGGATGAAGTGATACTTGGTCGTATCAGGCTTCGGCCGAAGGGCTCTCCGTTGTCTCGTGGGTTAGCAGTTTCCGTGCAGCCGTTTAGACGGCCGAACAATGATAGCAACGGCGAGTGGGCTGTCAAGGAAGGCCGGCGCGCGGGGCTCAGGCGGCTCGGAGCCGCGCGAACTGACGCTTTCCGACCTGGAGGACGACCCCGTCGAGCGACGCTCGCGGCACGTCGAGAGCGGCGGTCGGCGCGCCGTCGACCTTGACCCCTCCCTGGGCGATCAGCCGTCGCGCCTCGCTGGTCGAGAGCCCGAAGACCTCGCGGATCAAGGCCGGCAGGTGCACGGGGTCACCCGGGGGGAGCTCGGCGTCGGGCACCTCGTCCGGCGCCTGGCCCTCGCGCACCACGCGCGTGAAGTGGGCCTCGGCCTCCCGCGCCGCCTCCTCGCCGTGCGAGCGTGTGACGACGAAGCGGGCCAGCTCGAGCTTCGCCTCCATCGGGTCGAGTGCCGCCGGGTCGGCCTCCGACTCCATGACGAGGCGGTAGTACTCGGGCAGCAGCTCGTCCGAGATCCGCATCGTCTTGCCGAACTGCTCCTCGGGAGGATCGGTGAGCCCGATGTAGTTGCCGAGCGAGGCGCTCATCTTGCGCCCGTCGAGCCCGATCAGCAGCGGCGTCGTCAGCGCGACCTGCGGTTCCAGGCCGTACGCCTGCATGACGTCCCGGCCGGCGAGCAGGTTGTACAGCTGGTCGGTCCCGCCCAGCTCGACGTCGGCCTCGACCGCCACCGAGTCGTACGCCTGCATGAACGGGTAGAGGAGCTCGGAGACCGAGATCGGAGTCTTCGCCTCGAAGCGCTTCCGGAAGTCGTCGCGCTCGAGGAGCCGCGCCACGGTGATCGTGCGAGTGAGCCGAACGACCTCGGCGAAGTCGAGCTTCGCGAGCCACTCGCCGTTCATCCGCACCTCGAGCCGCTCGGGGCTCGTGTCCACGATCTGCGCCGCCTGCGAGAGGTAGGTCTGCGCGTTCGCGTCGATCTCCTCGTCGGACAGGATCGGGCGCTCGCTGGAGCGGCCGGACGGGTCGCCGATCCGCGTCGTGTAGTCGCCGATGATGAGGACGCCGACGTGACCGGCCCGCTGGAACGCAGCCATCCGCTGGAGCGGGATCGCATGGCCGACATGGACGTGCGGCGCCGTCACGTCGATCCCGAGCTTGACGCGCAGGGGACGGCCGGTCGCGAGCTTGCGCTGGAGCTCCCCATCGGGGAGCACGTCGACGGCGTTGCGCGTGAGGTCGCGGATGAGATCGGGGGCGGCCATGGCCGCCCCCGATCATAGGGTTCTAGAAGGGATAGGGAGTCAGGCTCCAGGCGGAGGTGGCGTACCAGATCCCGAAGGCGAGGCTCGCGGTGCCGAGCACCGGCGCAACCGCCCCGAACGCCGCGCCGACGGGCCGGGTGACGAGCGTCCGGCCGAACCCTCCCGAAAGCAGGGTCATCGAGGCAGCCGTGAAGACTGCGAGGAGCCCGAGAGACGCGACCGCGAGCGCCGTCGACTCGATCGACGCGACGAGGAGGATGCCGACCCCGGCGCTCCCGCCCATGCCGTGTACGAGGCCGATGCCGAACGCACCGAGACCCGTCCGCGGATGCCGGTGCTCGTGCGTCTTGTGCGTGTGCGTGTGCTCCTCCTCCCCGTGGCGGTGCAGGTGGCTGTGGAACTCGCCGCGCCGCCAGCGGAGGAGCAGGCGGACGGCGAGGTAGACGATCACGGCCGCGATGGCCGTCTCGGCACCCTGCTGGACGGGCTCCGGGAGGTAGCTGTCGAGAAGCAGAATGGGCAGCCCGAAAGCGAAGAGGGTCAGGCCGTGCCCCAGCCCCCACGCGAGGCCGAGCCGGCCGGCCCGGCGGCCGGCGCGCTCGCGGCCGGAGGCAACGAGGGTGGAGACAGCCGCGAGATGATCGGGATCCGTAGCGTGCCGGAGGCCGAGGAGCACCGCCACCGCGAGCACGATCCAGACGGAGCCCCCGTTCGAGAGGGCGGCGATTCGGTCGTCGAGTCCGAGCATCAGAGAACCTCCGGGAGCGCGTTGACAGTAATGCCGACTCCGACCGCGAGGATGAGGAGCGCGCTCGCGGCGGGCAGGGCGCGGACGAGGCGCCCGTCGAGCGGGAGCCGGCCGAAGGCCCGGCGGGCGAGGACGGCGACCAGGCCGATCGTCGTGATCGTGGCGGCGAGGCCGATGCTGAACGCGACGATCAGGGCCAGGCCGAAGCCGACCCGGTGGAGCGCGATGGCGCTCAGCAGGACGACGAGCGCCGAGGGACACGGCAACAGGCCGGCGGCCACGCCGACCCCGAGGAGCCCGCCGCGGCCGAATCCGTGGTCGTGCGAGTGCGAGTGGTCGTGCGGGTGGTGGTGGTGGTGGTGGTGGTCATTGGCCCGGGCGCGGCGCACCCGGCCGGCGAGGACCACCGCCCCCACGCAAACGACGAGGATCCCCGACGCCAGAGTCAGCCAGGGGTACAGCTGCTCGGGGACGATGAAGCGGGAGAGCAGGAGCGTGACCAGGCCGAGGGCGAACACCCCGGCGGTATGCGTCGCAGTGACGATCAGGCCGAGGAGAACGGCGTGGCGTGGCTTCCCGCGCGAGCCGACCAGGTAGCCGGCGACGATCGCCTTCCCGTGGCCGGGCGTGAGCGCGTGCGCCGCGCCCCAGAACATCGCGACGAGGAGCGAGGCGAGGATGACGCCGACCCCGAGGTCGCCGCGGGCGATGAGCGACTCGAACCCGCCGGCCGGAGCCTCGCCCGCCTCGGCGTCGGTGAGCGGCGGGGGCGTGCCCGGGCCCGCTCCGGGCTCGTACTCCACCTGAGCCGAGCGCACGTCGAGCGGCGAGCGGAGCAGGTCGGCCGGATACGAGCGAAGAGCGTCGCTCGCGCTCGTCGAGGGCACGTCGGCCGAAAGGACCTCGGCGCCACCGGACGGGACGACGACGACCTCCCTCCACCCCAGCCGGCGCTCGAAGTTCAGATCCCGGTACCCGAGCTCCTTGCCCGCGGCTCCGGCGGGCGCGGCGAAGACGGCGTCGAAGCGCAGCGTCTCGAGGCCGCCCGCGCCGGGCCGGGTCTGGACGCGGTGCTCGAGCGGCGTCAGCACGACGCGCCGTCCGTCCAGCTCGAGCACCAGCCCCTCGGCAACGGCCCCCGCGAACCCCGGCGCACGCACCGAGGCGCCCTCCTGGTAGGTGGGGATCTCGGCCAGGTCGAGGGCGTAGCGGACGTAGATGCGGTCCCCCGAAAGCGCGATCTCGCTGTAGCGGTTGACCGTGAAGTTCCCGAGCGGATGCGCGAGCGCCGTCGTCGGCAACGCCAGCGCCGCGAGCGCGAGCAGGGTGACGAGGGGCCTCTTCATCGAGAGGCCTCCTTCGCGACCGGCGCCCAGCGGGGCGAGAAGTACGGGTTGATCCCAAGCGCCTCCCGGAAGGTGGCGCGGGAGGCGGCGGCGCGGCCGAGACAGCGCTCGATCATGCCGCGGTGGAAGAGCTTCAGCGCATCGCGCGTTCCGAGCCGGAGCGCCCGCCGCGAGTGGTCGAGCGCCTCCTCGCAGCGTCCGTTGCGGTAGAGGCCCCAGGCGAGGACGTCCTCGGCCTCGATGCTCCGCCGCTCGGCGTATGCCTCTCGCACGCGCGAGAGAGCGTCCGCGAGGTTGACTCCGCGGTCGAGGTCGACGAGCGCCGTCTCGAGCTCGGTGCGGGCGCCGTTCGCCTCGAAGAGCCGCTGCATCACGTCGACGAGCTCATAGGCCTCGGCCGCCTCGTCGTCGCGCCCTGCTGCGGCGAGCGTCTCACCGAGCCGGGCGGCGTACTCGGGCAGCGGCACGGCTTCGAGGGCACGCCGGTAGAGGGCGACCGCCTCGTCCGTGCGACCGCGCGCGGCGGCGACTCGGGCGAGCGCGGCCTGCGCGCGGTGGTAGCCAGGGAAGCGGGCGAGCGCCGCGCGGTATGCGCGCTCTGCGGGGCGCAGTCGCCCGCTGTTGAAGTAGAGGTTCCCGAGCTCGACAAGCGACCACGCCGCCGGCTCGTTGGTGCCGCTCCCTGCCGAGACCGCGAGCTTCATCGCCGCGATCGCGGCGTCGGTGCGGCCGAGGAGTTCGCGCGCGTAGGAGATGCGCGCGTAGGCGCCGGCCGAGGGCTTCGTCGCGACCATGCGTTCGAACGCCGCGAAGGCGGCCGGATAGCGGCCGGTCTCGACGTTCGCGTCGCCCAGGATCCCGAGCGCGGCCGCCGAGTAGGAATTCAGGCTGAGGGCCTTGCGGGCGAGGTCGCGCGCCTCGGCGAAGCGATGGCGGGACGCGGCGAGGGTCGCGAGGCCCGTAAGAGCGAGGTCGTCGTCCGGCACGAGCCGGATCGCGCGGCGGAGCGCCTCCTCGGAGCGAGGATAGAAGCCCGGGTCGCCGGTCTCGCGGACGCGCTGCTCGTAGGCGAGGCCGAGAAGCGTCAGCCCCTCCGCGTCCTCGGGGTTGGCGCGGACGCGGCGCTCGAGCTGGTCGATCTCCGCGGCCGTGTCACCGGCGGCGAAGCCATCGAGCTGACTCGCGACCGCGGCCTGCGGCGTTGCTTGCGGGGCGGGCCCCGCGCCGGTGGTGCCGGCGAGGACACCGCCGAGGAGCGCGGCCGTCGCCGCCACCGCGGCCGCCGCGCCGAACAGATGTCGTCGTTTCATGCGCATATGCCTCGTGTGAGGAGGAGAGGGGCCCGCCGCCGCACAGCGGGCCCCTCCGTCCGTCCTCTGCTACGGCCCACCCATGGAGCTGTGGTGGACGTGCTGGTAGCCCTGGTGCGGCACCGCGACGTACGGGAACGACGTGTGGAGCGGGCGGTCGTTCGCGTCGACGCCGTCGCCGAGCTGGTTGTTCGGCGAGCGGTTCGCGTTGCCGGCGCAGAAGCCGAAGCTCTCGATCAGCGGACCGACGGTCGGGCCGTACCCGCACGTGAGCGCGCGGAGCTCGATGTCGGTCACGTCGTCCTCGAGCCGCCGGCCGTTCGGGAACCCGGCGAAGTCGCCGCCGAGAACTCCGAGCCGGTTCCCCGTGCCCACCGGGCCACTCGGCGCGATGCCGGTGTTCAGGCGGATGAGGTCGGCCTGCGTGGGACCCGTGAAGTTCAGTCCCGGGACGCCGGTGAGCAGGATCGTGGCGATGTCGCCGCGGCCCGACTCGGGCGCGTTGTCGAGCACGGGGTAGAGCAGATTCGCTAGGCGAGTCACCTCCGGGCTCGTGTAGTGCGAGGCGAAGACCGCGTCGCCCGACGGGTCGGACGCGTTCCAGCGGTCCTTCTTACCCAGTGGGATCACGACCTCGTTGATCAGCGGCTCGGCCAGCCGGGAGACCTGCACCCAGTCGCCGTCGGAGCGCCGCCGACCGTTCGTGTCGATGATTTGGAGCCGCTGCCGGCTCGCGGTGGCGTACACGCCGATGACGCCCTTCATGTCATCGGCCGCGTGCCGCTTCCCGTCGCGCGTGAGCTGCGTGATCGGGACCTGGAGCACGATGGCGTGCGTGTTGAAGCCGCCCACGCCGTCGACCCCGTCGTCCGCGTTCAGCGGGATGACGTGCGCGGGGTTGAACGGGCGCAGGCCGGCCAGGTCGAACACCGAGCCGAGGTCGACGAAGAACGGGTCGTCGGACTGACCCGCGTAGACCTTGATCCCGCCCGGCAACTGCCGCACCGCGGCCTGCATGAGCGAGCCGTAGTTCGGCGTCGAGCGCGGCCCGATGTTGACCGGGGGGGTGGGCACGCCCTTGGCGAGAATCGTGGCATTCCCCTTCGAGACCCTGGTGACCTTGTACGTCTGAGGCCGGTTCCAGTCGGGGTCCGAGAGGGTGTCGATCGGGCCGGTGTTGTACAGGAACGTGTTGCCGTTTCGAGTCTGCGTGGAGAACTCGAACTGGTACGACACGTCCTCGCGACCGTCGCCGTTGTTGTCCACCTTCAGCTCGTAGAGCACGTCGTCGGCGAACTCGTTGAAGTTCGGGCCGCCGGCCGGCTCTTCGAGCGGGATGTAGTTGGCAACGATCGTGACCGTGTCGGGCCGGTCGGGACTGACGAACGCATAGACGTCCGTGTTGTCCGCGCTCGGGTCGACCATGATCCGAGGCGCCTCGCGATGGCTCGACGCCAGGCCCTTTTCCGGGCCTGACCCGCGCACGAGCGCAGCAGCGAGCACCGCGATCAGGAGCGCCCCGAGGAGCGCGATTCGTCTCATGTTCCTCTCCTCCGTGGGGGGTTGAACGCCGCGTATTCGGCCGACCCGGAGGAACGGTTCGGACCGCCGGATCGAACCGGTCCGGACCGGCCGCCGAAGAACCGACATGGCTTTAGTGCTAGCGTTGCGCCCGCCTCGCAAGAGGCGCAGAGTCATGGCTCGCGGGCTTGCTCACCTCTCGGACGAGGCGCTCGTGGCGCTCGTCGCCCGCGCCGACGAAGACGCCTTGGCGGAGCTCTACGACCGCTTCGGGCGCGTCGCCTACGGGCTCGCGCTCCGCATCGTCCGCGACCCGGCGCTGGCCGAGGACGCGGTGCAGGAGGGCTTCATGGCCGTCTGGCGGTCATCCAGCCGCTTCGTCGCCGAGCGCGCCAAGGCGAGCACCTGGATCCTCACCCTGATCCACCGGCGCGCCGTCGACCTCGTCCGCCGCGAGCAGCCACGGCGGGCCGAGCCGCTCGACGCGGCGCCGCAAGAGTCCGGCGACGACACGGAGGAGCAAGCCTGGCTCCGCCTCAGGCGTCAGCGGGTGCAGGAAGCGCTCAAGCGCCTACCCGACAAGCAGCGCGAGGCACTCGAGCTCGCCTACTACGGAGGCTTCACGCAGTCCGAGCTCGCCGACCGCCTGGGCGAGCCGTTAGGCACAATCAAAAGCCGGATGTTCTCCGGCCTGGCCAGCCTCCGCGAGGCACTCGCGGAGGAAGAATTCGAGGAAGAGCAATGGAACGAGCCGAGATCCACGAGTTGAGCGCCGCGTACGCTCTCGACGCCCTCGAAGGGAACGACCTCGAGGCTTTCGAAGAGCATCTCGCCCGCTGCGCCGAGTGCCGGGAGAACGTCACCACCTTCCAGCGGGCCGCCGCGGAGTTGGCATACGACGTCGACGCGCCCGAGCCGCCTGCAGCGCTCCGCAACCGGATCCTCGACCAGGCGGCGAGCGAGCGCCCCAAGGTCGTCCCGCTGCCGCGCCGGCGCTGGGCCCTCCCCGTCGCGGCCGCGGCAGCAGTGGCGGCTGGGATCGCTGCGGTAGGGCTCGCCTTCTGGGCCGCCGACCTCTCGCAGCAGCTCGACGATGTGCAGGCCGAGCAGCACCGCGCAAACGAAGCCCTGATCGCGCTCATTGACCCGAGCGCGAGCCACTTCGCGCTCGAAGGCGCGGACGGCGTGCTCGTCGTCGACGCGGAGAGCGGCGAAGGCTCGCTCGTGATCAGCGGGCTCGAGGGCGCTCCGTCCGAGAAGACGTACGAAGCTTGGGTGATCGAAGGTGACCAGGCGGTGCCCGCCGGGCTCTTCTCGGGCGGCGGCGAACAAACGGTCGTGCCCCTCACCGTACCCGTCCCCGAAGGCGCGATCGTCGCCGTCACGGTCGAGCAGGCCGGCGGCGTCGACCAGCCCACGCAACAGCCGATCATCACGAGCGAGCAACCGGCCTAACCGTCCGGCTCCACCAGGCCGGACGCTAGAATTCGCGGCTTCGTGCTGCTCGGAAGACGTAGGCGTCGCGCCTCCGTGCGCCCTCGCCGGATCCGAAAGCTTCGGTTCCTCGCGCTCCTCACCGTCATCGCCTGTGTCATGACGGTGTCGTTCATGTACGGCCTCGTCAGCTCGATCGCGAGCGAGCTGCCGCAGCTGGAGCCCGGAAAGGAGCGGCGCAGCGAGCGGCTCGGCTACATCTACGCCTCCGACGGCAAGACCGTCCTCGCCGTCCTCCGAGGGTCGGAGAGCCGCATCGTCGTTCGCTCCGAGCAGATCTCGCCCGTGATGAAGCAGGCGATCGTCGCGGTCGAGGACCGCCGCTTCTGGGAGCACCGCGGCGTCGACTTCCAGGGGATGGCCCGCGCCGTTTTGGCCGACATCCGCTCGCAGGACATCGTGCAGGGCGGGTCCACGATCACGCAGCAGTTCGTCAAGAACCAGTACACGCAGCAGGAGCGGACGGTCAGCCGCAAGCTCAAGGAGGCCGCGCTCGCGTGGCAGCTCGAGCAGCGCTGGTCGAAGGACCGCATCCTCACCGCCTACCTGAACACCATCTACTTCGGCAACGGCGCCTACGGGATCGAGATGGCGGCGCGCGTGTACTTCGACAAGCCGGCCAAGGAGCTGACGCTGCCCGAGGCCGCGCTGCTCGCCGGGATGCCGGCGAGCCCGGGCACTTACGACCCGGCAATCGACCCGGACGCAGCGAAGGTGCGGCGGACGACCGTTCTGCGCCTGATGCTCGAGCAGGGCCTGATCACGCCTGCCGACTACCGCACCGCCGACGAGGCGCCCCTCCCCCGGCCCGAGGACATCGGGCTTCCGGGCTTCAAGGGCCGCGTCGGCTACTTCGCCGAGTACGTGAAGCAGCAGCTGATCCCGTACTACGGCTCCGGCGAGGTCTTCGGCGGCGGCCTCAAGATCTACACGTCGATCGACCTCGAGCTCCAGAACATCACGCGCGAGGTGATCAGCCACTGGTTGCCCGACCCGGACGGCCCGAGGGCCGCGCTCGTCGCGGTCGACCCGCGCGACGGCCGCGTGCTCGCGATGTACGGCGGCGACAACTTCCGCAAGAGCCAGTTCAACCTCGCCGTCCAGGGCCAGCGGCAGACGGGCTCGGCGTTCAAGCCGTTCGTGCTGACGACCGCGGTCGAGGAGGGCATCTCGCCGCAGACGGTCTTCACCTCGCAGCCGACGACGATCAACCTCGGCGACAAGCTCTGGTCGGTGCACAACTACGAGGGCTCGTACCTTGGGCCGATCGACCTCCAGGACGCGACCATTCATTCCGACAACTCGGTCTTCGCCCAGCTGACGGCGCAAGTCGGGCCGAAGAACGTCGCCAACACGGCGCATCGCCTCGGCGTGACCCGCCCGCTCGACGATGTCTTCGCCATCGGCCTGGGCGTCGAGGCGGTCAGCCCCCTGGAGATGGCCCGCGCCTTCGCCTCGCTGGCGAACAACGGCGAGCGCATCGACGGCTCGGTGCTCGGCAACGTGCCGCGAGCGGTCCTCCGGGTCGAGGACGGCCGCCGGGCCGACTCGAACGACCCCGTGGCGAAGAAGGTCGTCGACCCGAACGACGCGGCGATCGTCAACTCCATCCTCCAACGCGTCGTGACCGAGGGCACCGGCCAGCGCGCCGCCCTCGCCGACCGGCCCGTCGCCGGCAAGACGGGCACGACCGAGAACTACGGCGACGCCTGGTTCGTCGGCTACACGCCGCAGCTCGCAGTCGCGGTCTGGGTCGGCTACCCGGACCGGCTGCAGCCGATGGAGACCGAGTTCGAGGGCGACCCTGTCGCCGGCGGCACGCTCCCGGCCCTGATCTGGCAGGCCTTCGCCAAGCGGGCCCTCGCCCACCTCGACGAGCCGCCGGAGAGCTTCCCGTACCCGTCATACGAGTCCGTCGTCCCGCTCCAGGTCGTCAACCGCAACAACAAGGTCCTGCTCGACAACGGCAACTGCCGCGGCTCGCGCCAGATCCTCTACTTCGCGGGCTCCGGCCCGGAGGCCGAGGCGACCTGCAAGCCCAACGAGGTCGACGTCCCGAGCGTCATAGGCTCGCGCCTGGGCGAGGCCAGGTCGCACCTCTACTCGATGCCGCTCACCCCGGAGGTCATCTGGCGGCCGGCGAAGCCCGGCCAGGAGCTCGGCTACGTCATCGACCAGAAGCCGAAGTCGGGCACGCTCTCGTCCTGGAGCACGGTTCGCATCTTCCTCCCCCGCCCCGGCAACGGCCGGGTGCCCGACGTCGTCGGGATGACCGTCGAGAAGGCGCGCCACAAGCTCGCGAACCGACGGCTCGCGGGCCTCGTGCAGACCTACGTCGACGGGGGCCGGGCCGGCGAGATCGTCGCCCAGTTCCCGCGGGCAGGGCTCGCGGCGACGCGGAACATGACCGTCCGCCTCGTCGTCTCCCGCGGTTAGGCATCCGTACGCGGTGGGACAATCCCGCCGGCACACAAGGAGGTGCACACGTGGAAACGTCCGTCGCCACGACGACGACCGGCAACACCGGCCCGGTCGGGTTGCCCCGGGGCATCGGCTTCGGGATCCTGCTCTACATCGTCACCATCGGCCTCTACGGCTTCTGGTGGGTCTGGAAGACGCAGGAGGAAGTGAAGCGCCACTCCGGACACGGGGTCGGCGGCTGGGTAGGGATCATCATCTACCTGGTGATCGGGTTCGTCACGCCGTTCCTGATCCCGTCCGAGATCGCCAGGATGCTCCGCCAGGACGGCCGTGAGCCGCCGATCAGCGGCTACACCGGCCTCTGGTGGATCCCGGGCTTCATCATCATCGTCGGGCCCTTCATCTGGTTCTTCAAGGTGCAGGGCGCGCTCAACGACTACTGGCACTCGAAGGGCGCCGTCTAGAACCGGCGGCTGACGAAGCGCGACCCGGCGAGCCCGTAGCGCCACGGGTGCTCGACCGCGCGCGTGATCCCCACGCGCGGCCCCCGCACGATCTCGACCGGGGCGTCCGCTGCACGGAGCTCGAACGGGCGTCGGTCGAGCGGAAGGCCGTCGTGCTCGCCGGTGACGCCGAGCGCCTGGCACAGCCGGCCGGGCCCCGAGCAGAGGAGGCGCTCGTCGTCGAGCCCGCGCCGCGCGCGCATCGCCTCGAGCCCCGAGGTCGGCTCGAGCGCCCGCAGGAGCACGGCCTCGGCCACCCCCTCCTGCGCGCAGACGAGGTTGAGGCACCAGTGGATGCCATACGAGCGGTAGACGTACGCGTGCCCGCCCGGCCCGAACATCACGCGGTTCCGCGAGGTCTGTCCGCGGAAACCGTGGCTCGCGGGGTCGTCGGGCGCGTAGGCCTCCACCTCGACGATGCGCCCGCCGACGCCGTCGACGACCAGTGTGCAGCCGATCAGTGCGGGGGCGACGTCGTGGACGCTTCGCGCGAAGAAGTCGCGCGTGAGCGCCCTCAAAACAGCTGTTCGGGCTCGGTCGGCTTCGCGCTGGCCTCGAGGAGCTTGCGGGCGCGGCGGCCGAGGTCGCCCAGGTCGACCCGACCCTTGTCGGCGTCCTCGGCGATCCGCTCGGCGAACGCGAGCGCCTCGTCGAGCAGGCGAGACCCTGCAGCGACGTCCTGGCCCATCTCGTGCAAGATCGTCCGCTCCGTGCGGCTGGCGATGATCGGCTCGGAGATCCCGTCCACCCAGACCAGCGTCCGCTTGCCGCCGCCCCGGTCCTCGCCCCGGATCGGCTCGAGCGCGTAGATCTTGTCGGCGCGCGCGTACTTGCCGAAGCCGAGAAAGACCATCCGGGCCGCGCCGTCCGCCACGTCGGGATTATCGCAAGCGGGTCAGGCGAGCGCCCGCGCGAGAGCGTCGACCACGCGCTCCTGGTCGCCCGCTGGCAGGCGCGAATGGAAGGGGAGGGCCAGGGTGCGGGCGCTCGCGTCCTCCGATACGGGGAGCATTCCCTCGCGGTAGCCGAAGCGCTCGCGGTAGAACGGCTGCAGGTGGATCGAGGGCAGGTAAGGCTTCGAGGCGATGCCCTCCTCCCCCAGCCGCGCGATCACCTCGTTGCGGTCGATCCCGCGCTCGAGCTTGACGACGTAGACGAACCACGAGCGGCGGTGGTCGTCGTCGTCGGGCAGCGGCGCCTCGACCCGCTCGACTCCGGCGAGCAGCTCCGCGTAGCGGGCGGCGACGTCGGCGCGGGCCGGCAGAATTTCGTCGAGGCGCTCGACCTGCGCGAGGCCGAGGGCTGCGGAGAGGTCGTCGAGGCGGTAGTTGTAGCCGAGCCGGGAATGCGTGAGCCATTCGCCGGAGTCGCTGCGGCCCTGGTTGGAGAGGCTCTTCAGCAGCGCCCACTCCTCCTCCGAGGACACCGCCACCGCGCCCCCCTCCCCGGTGGTCATCTGCTTGTTCGGGTAGAAGGCGAAGACGGTCGGACGGCCGGAGGAGCCGACCGGCTGGCCGCGATATTCGGAGCCGAGCGCCTCGCAGGCGTCCTCGACGATGGCGAGATCGTGGCGCTCGGCGATTGCCTCCAGCGCCTCGAGCTCGGCCGGATAGCCGAAGATGTGCACCGGCAGGATGGCGGTCGTCCGCGGCGTGATCGCCGCCTCGACGGCGGCCGGGTCGAGATTCAGCGTGTCCGGGTCGATGTCGGCGAACACCGGCATCGCTCCTTCGTAGAGCGCGCAGTTTGCCGAGGCGACGAACGAGAAGGGCGTGGTCACGACCTCGTCGCCGGGCCCGACGCCGGCCAGGCGCATGGACAGGTGCAGGCCGGCGGTCCCGCTCGAGACGGCAGCGACGAACGGCGAGCCGACGCGCTCTGCGAGCGCTGCCTCGAACCGGTCGATCATCGGCCCGAGCGAGAGCTGCCCCGAGCGCAGCGTCTCGAGCACGAGCTCCTCCTCGCGCCCGTCGATCCAGGGCGCGGAGAGCTCGATTCGCCCGGTCGCGCTCAGGATCCCGGCGCGGCCGGAGTCTTCTCCGCGTACTCCAGCCACCGCAGGAAGCGGTCGTCGCGCCCGCGGACGACCTCGAAGAAGACGTCCTGGATCGCCTTCGTCACCGGGCCGGGGTCGCCGATCTCGTGGTCGTCGACCGAGCGGACCGGCGTCACCTCGGCGGCGGTGCCGCACATGAAGAGCTCGTCGGCGACGTAGAGGTCGGAGCGGATGAGCTGGCGCTCGTGCACCGCGTATCCCAGCGTCTGCGCGATCTCGATCACCGTCTGCCGGGTGATGCCGGGCAGGATCGAGGCGGAGAGGTCGGGCGTCGAGATGATCTCGTCCTTGACGACGAAGATGTTCTCGCCGGAGCCGTCGGCGACGTAGCCGTCGTCGGTGAGGAGGATCGCCTCCTCGTAGCCGGCGCGCGTGGCCTCGATCACGGCGAGCATCGAGTTGAGGTAGATGCCGGTCGCCTTGGCGACGTGCGGGATCGTGTTCGGCCCGACGCGCTTCCAGGACGAGACCTTCGCGCGGATGCCCTTCGCGAGGGCCTCCTCGCCGAGGTAGGCGCCCCACGGCCAGGTCATGAGGACGACGTCGACAGGGTTCGCGCCCGGATGGACGCCCAGCTCGCCGAAGCCGTAGAACGCGATCGGCCGGATGTAGCACTCGCTGAGACCGTTCACGCCGATGAGCTCGTGCGTCGCGAGCCGCAGCTCGTCGACGGAATACGGCAGCTCCATGTGCAGGAGCGCGGCGGACTGGTGCAGGCGCTCGAGATGGTCGGTGAGCCGGAAGACCGCGGGGCCGGCGTCGGTCTCGTAGCAGCGGATCCCCTCGAACACGCCGGACCCGTAGTGGAGGCCGTGGGCTCCGACGTGAACCTTGGCGTCGGCCCAGTCGACGAGCTCCCCGTTCATCCAGATCTTCTCGGTCGCTTTCACGGATCGAAGGTTACTCGACGGTGAGTTGGGCAGGACGTGCCCGCGACAGGCGCGCAAGGTCGCTCGGGGCGAGAGCCGCCATGTGCCGGCGCGAGCCTGCGCCGATCCAGACGACCTCGTGGCCGAGCAGGGATTGCTCGATCAATACCGTCTCGATGCCGGGCAGTGGGAACGGCGCGACGCCGCCCGGCGGAAAGCCGGTGAGCTGCTCGACGGCGTCCGCTCCGACGGGCTTCACGCGCTCGCAGCCGGCGACTGCCGCAATCCTGCTCGTGTCCGCGCGGGCGTCGCCCGGGACCATGACGACGAGCGGGCGCCCGTCGCAGGCGAAGACGAGCGACTTGACGATCTGGTCGATCGGCGCGCCGGTCGCCTGCGCGGCGGCGGCGGCGGTCGGCGTCCCCTCGGCGAACTCCTCGATCCGCCCCTCGACGCGGCCGTCTCGCAGCGCTTCGGCAACCCGCCGGACCGGCTCCGGCCACTCAGGACGGCTCGTCGTCGTCTCCATGTGGGAGCGCGATCGCCCGGGGGTCCATGAGGCCGGGCTCGGAGCGAATCCGCTCGAGAACGTCCTCGGGGATGGGGTTGTCGACCGTGAGCACCATCAGGGCGCGCGAGCGGGGCCGATTCCGCGAGACGGCCATGTTGGCGATGTTCACCTCGGCCTCGCCGAGGATCGTGCCCAGGCGGCCGATCCGCCCCGGCCGGTCGTCGTTGACGACGAAGAGCATCAGCGGCTCGATCGCGATCTCGACGTCGTAGCCGAGCGCCTGCACGAGTCGCGGCTCGTCGTCTCGCCCGGTCACCGAGCCGCCGACCATGAACTCCTTGGCGCCGGCGACCGCGGTGACCGTGATCAGGTTCTTGAAGTGGCGCGAAGCCCGGCGCTGCTCCTCGCGCACCTCGATGCCGCGCTCCTCCGCCACCAGCGGCGCGTTCACGTAGTTGACCGCCTCCTCGACGCGCCCGCGAAAAGCGCCGTTCAGCGCCGCAACGGTCAGGAGCCGCGTGTCCCGCTCGGCCAGCTCGCCGAGATAGCGGAAGTCGAGCCGTTCGACCGATCCTCCGGCCAGCTCGATCGCGAGCGCACCGAGGTCGGCTGCCAGCGGGAGGAACGGCCCCAGGGCGTCGAGATCCTCGGCCGCGACCGCGGGCACGTTCAGCGCGTTCGTGACGACGCCGCCCTCGAGCGCGGCCGCCACCTGCTCGGCGACGATGACGCCGGCGCGGTCCTGGGCCTCCTGCGTCGAGGCCGCGAGGTGCGGAGTGACGACGACGTTCGGCAGCGCGAGCAGCGCGCCGGAATAGGGCTCCTCGACGAAGACGTCGAGTGCCGCGCCCGCGACCTTCCCGCTCTCGAGGCCCTCGACGAGCGCCGCCTCGTCGACGAGCTCGCCGCGCGCGACGTTGACGATGCGCACCCCGTCCTTCATGCGCGCGATCTGCTCGCGCCCGATCAGCCCGCGCGTGTCCGCGGTGAGCGTGGAATGCAGGGAGACGAAGTCCGCGCCGGCGACGAGCTCGTCGAGGCTCTCCGCCCGCTCGACCCCGAGCTCCCGGAAGCGCTCGGGCGCGACGTACGGGTCGTATGCGCAGACGCGCATCTCGAACCCGCGCGCGCGCCGGGCGACCTGCTGGCCGATCCTGCCGAAGCCGATCAGCCCGAGCGTCTTGTCGGCGAGCTCCAGCCCGGCGAAGCTGGAGCGCTCCCAGCGCCCCTCCTTGAGGGCGCCGTGTGCCTGCGGAATCTGCCGGGTGAGGGCGAGCAGCAGCCCGAGGGTGTGCTCGGCGGCCGACACGACCGTGGACTGCGGTGCGTTGGCGACGATGATCCCGCGCTTCGATGCCGCGGCGAGATCGACGTTGTCCACCCCCACCCCGGCCCGCCCGATCACCTTGAGGCGGTCGGCGCGCTCGATCAGGTCGGCCGTCAGCTTCGTGGCGCTGCGGATGATGATCGCGTCGTAGTCGCCGATCGTCGCCGCCAGGTCGCCGTCGGTCTCGACGTCGACGTCGAATCGCTCTCGCAGAAGGTCGATCCCGGCCTCCGCGATCGGCTCCCGGATGAGAACTTTCACGCCGCGACTGGCTCGGCGTGCGCGTCGAGCGCGGCGGGGATCGCCGCTCCTCGCTCGACGTCGGCGCCGGCTTCCACGAGCGCGCGCTCGAGCGCGGCGAGCGCGGCGGCGACGTCCTGCACGTCGACGTAGCCGATGTGGCCGAAGCGGACGATCTTGCCGCGCAGCTGGCCCTGACCTCCGATGATCGTGACCCCGGACTCCTCGCGCATCGACCCGACGATCGCCTGCCCGTCGACGCCCTCCGGCATGCGGATGGCCGTGACGACCGCGGCGCTGTCGGCATCCGGGGAGAAGAGGTCGAGCCCCATCGCCTTCACGCCGGCCCGAGCCGCCCGCCCGAGGCGCAGGTGCCGCTCGTGGGCAGCCTCGAGGCCGTCGGCGAGGATCATGTCGAGCGCGACGTCGAGGCCGCGGACGAGCGAGATCGCCGTCGAGAACGGCGTCTCCCCCTTCGCCTGCGCGGCGATCGCGCGCTGCCAGTCCATGTAGTAGCGGGGCAGCGACGCGTCGTGGGTCGCGTCGAGCGCAGCCGGTGAGATCGCGGCGAAGGCGAGCCCGGCCGGGCACATCAGGGCCTTGTGCGAGCTCGTGAGCACGATGTCGAAGCCCCACTCGTCGGTGTCGAGCGGCACCGCCGCCAGGCTCGAGATGGCGTCCACCGCGATCAGCGCGCCGGAGCCCGCGATCCGCTCGGCGGTCGCCTGGACGTCCGCGACCCCGCCCGTCGACGTGTCCGAGTGCGTGAGGTAGACGACCTGCGCGCCGCCGATCTCCTCCAGGCGCGCGCCGACCTCGTCGGCGCTCGGAAGCTCGCCCCACTCGTAGCGGACGTGCTCGACCTCGAGCCCGTAGCCCTTCGCGATCTCGGCCCAGCGCTCGCCGAAGTACCCGTGCGAGACGACGAGCACGCGGTCACCCGGGGAGCAGACGTTCGCGACTGCCGACTCCATCGCCGCGGTGCCCGCCGAGGTGAACAGGAGCACGTCGTTCTGCGTCCTGTAGACCTCTCGGAGCCGGTCGAGCACGCTCGTGAAGGTCTCGCGGAAGTCGGCCGAGCGGTGATGGATCATCGGCAGCGCGTTGGCTGCCAGCACTTCCGGGGGCACCGGCGTCGGGCCGGGCGTGACGAGGTACCGCTTCTCCGGCATGGGACCTGAGGTTAACTGACGCGGACACCATGGATGCGCTTCTTGCGTTCGCCGCCGCGCTGCTTGCGCTTCGACTCTCCGGCATGCTCGCCCGCCGCTGGCGCGAGCGCGGCGATCCGCAGCTCGCCGCCTGGGCCGCGGCGCTTGCCGCGTATGCCCTCGCGTCGGCGGCCCTGGCCTGGGGAGCGGCCTCGGGGTGGAGCGACGCCTCCTTCCGCGTCTACTACCTCTTCGGCGGGCTCCTCACCGCGCCCCTGCTCGGCGTCGGCTCGCTCCTCCTCGATGGGCAGGCGCTGGGCGGCGCCGCTCGGCCTCCTGTACACCGGGCTCGCAGTCGGCGTGGCGATCGCCGTCCCGCTGACCGCACCGGTGACCGGCGACTCGATCCCCGAGGCGCAGGACCACCTCGACTTCGTCCCCGCGCGGCTGCTCGCCGTCCTCGGCAACAGCATCGGGACGGTGGTGGTGATCGGGATTGCGCTCCTGACGATCCGCCGCCGGCCCGTCGGGAACGCTCTGATCGTCGCCGGAGTCGCGGTCGCCGCCGCGGGGAGCGGGCTCGCGGGCCTCGGCGTCGCGGAGACGGCCGCCTTCGTGGCGCTGGCGGCGGTGCTGCTCTACGCGGGCTTCGTCTGGACGAAGGCCCCGGCGCGCCGGTTGACAACCCCGAGCATCGCGGAGAGACTGCCCGGGCGCCACTAGGGGAGGTGGGATGTCCGCGGAGGGGCCGTGGCAAAGGCTCTCGCGTCAGGTGCGGCTGGGCAGGCATCGGCCGGGCCACGGCGCGGCCTCCGGGCGGGGGCCTCCGAGGGCTCGAGACCCGTAAGTCTCGAATCTGGGAGGAATGCATGAAACGACTACTGATGTTCCTCGTCCTCGGCCTGGTGGGCACGCTGCTTCTGGCCGGGGCCGTAAGCGCGAAGCGCGACAAGGGGGACGCCCGCCAGCGGATGGACCTCCTCTACTCGAACCCCAGCGGCGCGGTCAACTCGGATCTGGCCTTCTGGGGGAATTACGCCTTCGCCGGCTACTACACCGGTGACGCACCCCCGACGAGAGGCGGGGTGCGGATCTTCGACATCTCGAACCCGGCGGCGCCCACGCTGGTGAAGGACATCCAGTGCGACGCCAACCAGAACGATCCCATCGTCTGGGACCGCAACGGGAACGGCATCGCCGACCTGCTGCTCGTGGCCGTGGACCGGACGATGGCGAGCCCCGAGTGCGGGGCACCGCGCGTCGCGCACGGCGATCCCACCGGTTGGGAGGGCGTCCGGGTCTTCGAACTGAGCGACGATCCGGCGAACCCGTTCGCCACCGTGGCGCAGGTGGCCGCGGTCTACACGGACTGCGGCGCCCACACGATCACGCTCTGGCCCGGCAAGGCCGAGGGGCCGGACGGCAAGCTCATCGTGTACGTCTCCTCGTATCCGCTCAGGCCCGGGCCGACGTGCGGCCCGGTCAACGGCCCGCCGGCCGGGAACGACCCGCTGCACTCGAAGATCTCCGTGATCGAGGTGCCGCTGGCGGATCCGGCGGCCTCCTCGGTGATCGCCGAGCCGCCGATCAGCTACCCGGGCGACCCCGACAACCAGATCGACTGGTGCGAGCGCTCGGTCACGGGCCCGGGCGCCCTGCCCGATCCCCGGAGCCATCGAGCAGGCGGCCCGTGCGTGCCACGACATCGTCGTGCACGTCGAGATGAACATGGCCGGCGCTGCCTGCGCCGAGCAGGGCCAGGTGTGGAACATCGACGAGAACGGGATCCCCGACACGGCCAACCCCGTCTCGATCATCGACGACGAGTTCAGCTCCGGCGGCACCGGGAACATCCCCGGAGCGGTGGACTTCTTCCACTCGGTCATGTTCAACAACGACGGGACCGTCCTCAACACCGTCGACGAGTCCTTCGGCATCGGCTGCCCGCCAATGACCCAATGGGTTGAGCGACCCTGGCATCCGGCAGCCGTCCAGAAGACAGGCAAGATGTTCTTCTCCGACGCCGAGACCGGCGACTTCTTCAGCGAGTTCCAGATCGGTGACGTGCGGCCGGATCCCGACCCGCGCGCGTACTGCTCCGCGCACATGGGGATGGCCGTCATGGACATCCGGAAGGACCTGCTGGTCAACGCCTGGTACACGGGCGGTGTCGACGTCATCAACTTCACCAACCCGGAGAAGCTGAAGGAGATCGCGTGGTACGACATCAAGGGCCCCGCCTGGGAAGGCTCGGACAACTGGTCCGCCTATCCCTACGTCGGCCCTGAGCTGACGGGGAGGAACGGCATCCCGGTCTACGCGTCGGACGGCGTGCACAACCCGCCGACCGGCCGTGGATTCGTGGTCTTCCGGGCGAACGTTCCCGAGCCCACGACGATCCGCGACCACCTCAACCCGCAAACGATGGACTAGTCAGCCCAACGCTCCAAGCGTGCGGAAGGGCGGCCCTTGTGGCCGCCCTTCCGTTCTTCCGGGCATGCTGTCGGGGTGACCGACGAGGCCGAACGGGTCGTCCGGAAGGGGAAACGGGAGGTGCGCCTCTCGAGCGCCGAGCGCGTGCTCTTCCCGGCCGACGGCGTGACGAAGGGCGACCTCTGGGACTACTACGCAGCCGTCGCCCCCACTCTCATCCCCCACCTGCGCGACCGGCCGTTCACGATGAAGCGCTTCCGTGAGGGAGCCGCCGCGCCGTCCTTCTTCCAGAAGAACGCGCCGAAGGGGATGCCGGACTGGATCCCGACGCGGCGTTTCCGCACCTTCCCGCGCGAGGGAGAGTCGCGGCTCGTCGACTTTCCCCTCGTGAACGACGAGCTCGCGCTCCTGTGGATGGTGCAGATGCACTGCATCGACATGAACGCCTGGTACTCGCGCGTCGACCGGCCCGAGCGGCCTGACTTCGTCCTCTTCGACCTCGACCCGCCGGACGGCGGCTTTCGCCTCGGCGTGCGCGTGGCGCACCTCGTCCGGGGCCTCCTCGAGGAGCTGGGTCTCTCCAGCTACGTGAAGACCAGCGGCGCCGACGGCGTGCACGTGCTCGTCCCCATAACGCGGCGGTCGACCTTCGAGGTCACCCGGGAGTTCGCCGACGGCGTCGCGACCGTCCTCGCGGAGCGTCACCCGGGACTCGTGACGACGCAATGGCGGAAGGCGAAGCGGGAGGGCGTCTTCCTCGATGCGCGCCAGAACGGCTGGGGGAAGACGATCGCGAGCGTCTACTCGGTGCGGCCGAAGCCCGGAGCGCCCGTCTCCACCCCGTTGCGCTGGGAGGAGCTCACCGAGGACGTCTCCCCGCGGGACTTCGGCATGGCCGAGGCGCTCCGGCGAGTCGAGCGCGACGGCGATCTCTTCCGGCCCGTCCTCGCCGAGCCGCAAGCGCTCGCCCCGGCTCGGCGCGCGCTTGCCCGCCTTCGCCGCTCGGCCTGACGTCTGGATAACCGCACCCCGGCGGTGGAGCCGGCTCCATTGTGGGAGTGCTCTCCGGCAGGCAGCCTGCATGCATCAACTTCAGGCCCACCGACCGAAGGGAGGCAGACATGCTGCAGAGACTCTGGCTTTGGCTCTTCGCCCTTTATTCCGCCGCGGCGCTCCCGCTGCTCGCGTGGGCCCTGGCGAACCTCGCCTCGTAGCACTCGACCGCCGTCCACGAGAGCCGACTTCGGCGCCTGGACGGCGGCCGCGCGGTCCGGGACGATGCCCCCAGAATGCGCCGCTGGCCGCTGTGGCTGGACCTCGCGCTCAAGGCCGCGCTCTTCGCCATCCTCCTCCTCGCAGTCCTCTTCCCGGACTCGCCGCAGTTCGAGGGAAAGGCGATGGCCGGGCGCGCGATCGCCTATCCGATCGCGGTGCTGATCGTCCCGGCCGCCTGGTGGCTGATCGCGCGCCGGCGGCCCACGCCGTACCCCTACGCGCTCGACATCCTCTGGACGCTGCCCTTCCTGATCGACACAGCGGGGAACGCGCTCGACCTCTACGACACGATCGGCTGGTGGGATGACGCCAACCACTTCGTCAACTGGGCCCTGCTGGTCGGCGCCTTCGGCCAGCTCCTGCTCCGGCTTCCCGTGGGCCGGCTGACGACATTCGGCCTCTGCGTCGGCTTCGGCGCCGTCACGGCGATCCTCTGGGAGTTCGCCGAGTACGTCACCTTCATTCGCAACTCCCCCGAGCTGGAGACCGCCTACACGGACACCCTCGGCGACCTGGCGCTCGGCCTCGGCGGCTCGGTTCTTGCCGCAGCGATCACAGCCTGGAGGCTGTGGCCCCGGCGGCAGGCTCAGATCGAGCGCGCCAGCACGACCCTGTCCTCGCCCGGGCCGTCGTAGCCCACCTTCGGCGGGCTGGGCTCGAAGCCGATCGCCCGGTGGAAGGCGAGCGAGCCGGCGTTCGCCGGCGAGGTCACGCAGCTAACGCGTGTGCGGCCCTCCGCGCGAGCGGCAGCGAAGAAGTGGTCGTAGAGGTCGCGCCCGAGCCCGGAGCCGCGCTCGCCCGGGCTGACGCCGACGAAATGGACGTAGGCCTCGTCCGGCTCGGCCTGCGAGAGAAAGCCGACGAGGAAGCCGGCCAGCTCGCCGTCGCGCTCGGCGACGAACGAGGTTCCGCGGAAGTGGACGAAGAAGAGGCGGGGGAGCATGTCGCGCATCCGGCGGCGGCCTCCCCACCACTCGTCGAGCACGGCGATGACGCGCGCGTGGTCGTCCGGCTCGGCGTCCCGGATGGTGAGCTCGCTCAGAGCGGCTCCATCCACCGGGCGCGCCACTCGGGCGCGGGCTGTGGCGCGCCATCCGACCAGTACTCGACGGCGTTCGTGATCCGGTCCCCTTCGACCTCGAAGAACGAGGCGGCGAAGAAGCGCTGGTCGTCCTGGTCGACCCGGACCTCGGAGACGACGACGTCCCCGCCGTCGACGATCCGGAGCACCTCGATGTGCCAGCCCTCTGGATAGGCGCGCTGGACGGCGAGGTAGTTGTCCCGGCCGCGCATGCGCTCGGCCGTGTTCGGCCAGTCGACGACCACAGCCGGATCGAGCACCGCCGCGACGCCGTCCCAGTCGCGCGCCTCCATGCGCTCCCAGAGCAGGCGGACCGGCTCGGCGCTCATGCCCCGAGCTTCTCCCGCAACCGCTCGTTGACCACGCGCGGGTCGGCCTTTCCCTGGGTCTCCTTCATCACCTGGCCGACGAAGAAGCCGAGCAGCCCCTCCTTGCCGCCGCGGTAGGCCTCGACCTGGCCGGGGTTGGCGGCCAGGATGCCCTCGATGACCGGGTCGAGCTCGGACGTGTCCGACACCGTGCTCTCGGCGAGGTAGCGGTCGGCATTGAAGCCGGGGTCGGCGCTCGCCGCCATCGCGTCGAGGAAGGCCTGGCGCGGAATCCTCTCCCGTGCCTCCACGAGCTTCGCGAGCTCGCCGCCGTCGACCGCGCCGGGGTCGACCCCGGCGGCGGCGAGCTGGTTCATGAGCACATTCGCGATCGCGCGGCGGTCCTCCCCGGGCACGCGTGCGTAGAGCTCGTCGCGGCCGCTCGTCACGAGGCCGTAGGCGAGGTCGAAGTCCACCTCGTTCTCCAGACGGCGGATCCGCGCTCCCGGGAGCTCGCCGATCTCGGCGCGGGCGCGCTCGATCATCTCCGCAGGGGGCTCGACCGCGACGAGGTCCGGCTCGGGGAAGTAGCGGTAGTCGTGGGCCTCCTCCTTGGAGCGGAGCGGCGCAATCGTGCCCTGCTGCGGGTCGAAGTGCAGCGTCTGCTGGACGACCTCCTGCCCGGACTCGTACAGCCCGATCTGTCGCTCGACCTCGGCGGCGATTCCGTCGGCGACGAACTTGAAGGAGTTCATGTTCTTCAGCTCTGTCTTCGTGCGGTAGCCGTCCTCGCCGGCCTTGCGGACGGAGACGTTGGCGTCGCAGCGGAGCGACCCCTTCTCCATCTCCGCGTCCGAGATCCCGAGCTCGACGACGGTCTGGCGGAGGAGCTGCAGGAACCGCCGCGCCTCCTCCCCGGAGCGAACGTCCGGCTTGGCCACGATCTCGACGAGCGGCGTGCCGCCTCGGTTGAAGTCGACCAGGGAGTGGTCGGCGCCGTGGATGCGGCCGGCCGTGCCGCCGACGTGGATCGTCTTCGCAGCGTCCTCCTCCAGGTGGGCGCGCACGATCCCGATCTCGCGATCGCCGTCCGGCCCGGGGACGACGAAGCGTCCCTCGGACGCGAGCGGAACGTCGTACTGGGAGATCTGGTACCCCTTCGGCAGGTCGGGGTAGAAGTAGTTCTTGCGGTGGAAGAGCGAGCGCTCGGCGATCTCACAGTCGAGGGCGAGGCCGAGCTTGACCGCCCACTCGACCGCCGTGCGGTTGGGGACGGGCAGCGTCCCCGGGTGCGCGAGGCAGATCGGGCATGTGCGGGTGTTCGGCTCCTCGCCCCAGACGTTCTCGCAGCGGCAGAACATCTTCGTCCGCGTCTTCAGCTGGACGTGGATCTCGAGGCCGATGACCGCCTCCCAGCCGTTGGCGTTCATCGGAGCCGCTCCGGAACGTAGTCGAAGCCGATCGCCTGCTCGAGGGCGTGGCCGACGCGGAAGAGCATGTTCTCCGAGAACTGCGGGCCGATCAGCTGCAACCCCACGGGCAGGCCCTCGGAGAGGCCGCACGGGATCGAGAGCCCGGGCAGGCCCGCCATGTTGGAGGGGATCGTCAGCAGGTCCGAGAGGTACATGGCCAGCGGGTTCTCCGCCTTCTCGCCGAGGCGGAAGGCGACCGTCGGGGACGTCGGGCTCACGAGCACGTCGAACTGCTCGAACGCGTCGGCATGCTCCCTGGCGATGACGGTGCGGACCTTCTGCGCCTGGCCGTAGTACGCGTCGTAGTAGCCGGCCGAGAGCGCGTACGTCCCCAGGAGGATGCGCCGCTTCGGCTCGGCGCCGAAGCCCTCCCAGCGGGTCCGCGAGTAGAGCTCGGTGAGATCGCCGTCGCCGGCGGCGCGATGGCCGTAGCGGACGCCGTCGTAGCGGGCGAGGTTCGAGCTCGCCTCGGCCGGCGCGACGAGGTAGTAGCACGCGAGCCCGTAGTCGACCGAGCGCGGCAGGCTCGTCTCCCCCACCTCCGCGCCGAGCTCCTCGGCGAGCCGGATGGCGGCGTTGACGCGCTCGCCGACGCCGGGGTCGATCCCCTCGGCCTCGTTCATCTCCTTCGGGACGCCGATACGGACGCCGGTGAGGTCGGTTCCCTCGGGCAGTGCGACCGGCTCCGGGAGCTCCACGGTCGTCGAGTCGCAGGGGTCGCGGCCCGCGATCAGCTCGTAGAGGCGCGCGTTGTCGCGCACGCTCTTCGTCAGCGGCCCGACCTGGTCGAGGCTCGACGCGAAGGCGACGATCCCGTAGCGCGAGACGGTCCCGTAGGTCGGGCGCAGGCCGACGACGCCGCAGAGCGACGCCGGCTGCTTCACCGAGCCACCCGTGTCGGTGCCCAGCGCCCACGGCGCGAGGCCCCCGGCGACCGCGGCCGCGGAGCCCCCCGACGAGCCGCCCGGCACGCGCTCCGGGTCCCACGGGTTGTGCGTGGGACCGAAGGCCGAGTTCTCGGTTGACGAGCCCATGGCGAACTCGTCGAGATTCGTCTTGCCGATGATGGGCAGCCCGGCCGCCTTGCAACGCGCGGCCACGGTCGAGTCGAACACAGGCGTGTAGCCGACGAGGATCTTGGAGCCGGCCGTCGTCGGGATCCCCTTGGTCGTGATCACGTCCTTGTGCGCGATCGGGACGCCGGTCCCGCGCTCGCCGACCACGTGGAGGTAGGCGTGCAGCTCCGCGTCGCGGGCCTCGATCGCGTCGACGTAGGCGCCGGCGAGCTCGTCGCCGGAGACCTCGCCGCGCTCGAGCAGCCCGGCGGCCTCCTCGGCGGTGAGCCTCAGGGTGTCGATCATCAGCCGCCGACCGCCGGCACGCGAAAGGCGCCCTCGTAGGGATCCGGCGCGTTGGCGAGCGCCTCGTCGCGGGAAAGCGACGGCCGCGGCTCGTCCTCGGCCCACTGGTTCGCCAGGTCGAGAGGATGCGTCATCGGCTCGACGTCGCTGAGGTCGAGCTCAGAGACCTTCCCGACCGCCTCGAGGATGGCGCCGAGCTGGCCGCTGACGGCGTCGACCTCCCCCTCGGGGATCTCGAGCCGCGCGAGCGCAGCCACGTGCAGCACGTCCTCTCTCGTGATCGCCATCCGGCCTCCAGTCTAGAAACCAACCGTGGAAATGCGACGGGCCCCGGCGGGGCCCGTCACGGCAATCGAACCTTCGCTGGCTAGAGCAGCGTAACGTTCTTTGCCTGCAGGCCCTTGTCGCCCTGCTCGACGTCGAATTGGACGCGCTGGCCTTCAGTCAGAGTGCGGTATCCGTCCATCTCGATCGCGCTGTGGTGCACGAAGACGTCGTCTCCCCCCTCGCGCTCGATGAACCCGAACCCCTTCTCGTTCGAGAACCACTTGACGGTGCCCTCAGCCAACGAACTTTCCCTCCTTCACACAACAAACGACGGCCCGGCTAGGAGCCGTCGTAATCCGACCATAACCGCATGTCCAGCGGCGCGGGCAGCGTAACGTCAGCCGCCCGGGAAGGCAAGCGTTTCGGCCTGGTACAGCGCGGCGCGAACCGTGTTGCGAAGCAGGCTTGCGATCGTCATCGGCCCGACGCCGCCCGGCACCGGCGTCAGGTGCCCGGCGACCTCGCGGACATCCTGGGCGACGTCCCCCACGACCCTGCCGTCGACGCGGTTGATGCCCACGTCGATGACCGCGGCGCCCTCCTTCACCATCTCCCTCGTCACCATCGCCGCCCGGCCCACCGCAGCCACGACGACGTCGGCCTCGCGGACGACGCCCCCGAGGTTCCGCGTCCGGCTGTGACACATCGTCACGGTCGCGTTCTCGGCGAGCAGGAGCAGCGAGATCGGCTTGCCGACGATGTTCGACCGCCCGACCACGACGGCCCGGGCGCCCTCGAGCGGGATCTCGTACGCGCGCAGGATCTCCATGATTCCGGCGGGCGTCGCCGCCACGAAGGTCGGCTCCCCCTGGAGCAGGTGGCCGGCGCTCATCGGGTGGAAGCCGTCCACGTCCTTGATCGGCGTGATCGCCCGGATCACCCGCCCTTCGTCCATGTGGTCGGGAAGCGGGAGCTGGACGAGGATCCCGGTCACCCTCTCGTCCGCGTTCAGGTCGGAGACGAGCCCGAGCAGCTCGCCCTCGGACGTGTCGGCGGCGAGCTCGTGATGGATCGGCGCGATGCCCACCTCCTCGCAGGCCTCCTGCTTGCGCCGCACGTAGAGCGCAGAGGCTGGATCCTCGCCGACGAGGACGGTCGCGAGCCCGACCGGCCGCCCGAGGGCGGCAACGTCCCGCGCCACCTCCACCCGGACCTGGGCGGCGAGCGCTTTCCCGTCCATCAGGGTGGCGGCCACGGCCGGGGAGCGTAACCCACGGCGCTAAGCTCCCGCCGTGGAGCTTCGGCGCTGGCCCCGCAAGAACGATCCCGACTCGATCCGCGCGCGGCAGGAGGAGCTGGCGCCGCACCTGGACGGGGAGCGCGAGGTGTTCGGACACGACCTCGCGCCCTTCGCGAACGCCACCGAGGCGGTCACCGGCGTCGCCCTCGTCCCGGTCGCCGTCGTCGGGCCTGTCGACGTCGAGCTGGGCGAATACGAGCTGGAGGAGCCCGAGGGCCGGCTGGTCGAGCGCGATCGAGCACGCGACGGGGTCTACGTGCCCCTGGCCAACACCGAGGGCGGGCTCTCGATCTCGCTCTACCGCGGGGCGCGCGCCGTGGGCGAGTCGGGCGGCTTTCGCACGTACGTCCTCAAGGATCGGATCACGCGTGCCTCGGCGTTCCTCTTCGAGGACGTGGCCCAGGCGGTCGAGTTCTCGCGCTGGATCGAGGGACAGCTCCAGGAGATGCGTGACTGGCTGACCTCCGAGCCGGTGGCCAACCTCTCCAAGCACGCGAAGCTGCGCGAGATCGAGACCCACGTCGTCGGGCCCATGTGCCACGTCATGTACGCGTACACGACGGGCGACGCCTGCGGGATGAACATGATCACCCGCAACTCCTACGCTCTCAACCAGGGCTTCGTCCTCGAGCGCGCGCCGGTGAAGCCGGCGCGGGCGATGCTCGAAGGCAACATGGGCGGCGACAAGAAGCCTTCCGCGCGCTACTTCGAACGCGGCGGCCACGGCAAGACGGTGGTGGCGGAGGCGACGCTGACCGAAGAGGCTGTCCGGCGCGTCCTCAAGACGTCGCTCGAGGACCTGGCCGAGCTCGCCTTCGTCGGGACGCACGGCGCGATCGCCTCCGGCATGCAGTCGGTCGCTTTCACGCCCGCGACCGCGATCGCCGCACTCTTCACCGCGACGGGGCAGGACATCGGCATGGTCGGGACGAGCTCCATGGCCCACGGGACGGCGCACCGGGTCGACGGCGGGCTCCACGTCTCCATGCGGCTCGCGAGCCTCGAGGTCGCCACCGTCGGCGGCGGAACGACCCTCCCCTACGCCAGCTCCTGGCTTCGTCTCATGGGCTGTGACGGGCCGGGCAAGGTCTACCGCCTCGCGCAGATCGTGGCCGCGGCGACCCTCTCGCTGGAGATCTCCGCCTCGGCGGCGATGGCCACCGCCGGATCCGAGAATTTCTACCGCGCACATTTCGAGCGCGGTGGCCTGCGCTGAGGGCCGCGTGGCCGCGGCCGTCCCGCCTCACCACGACCCGGCCTGCTGGGGTTGCGGCGACAACCCGCGCGGTCTGCACCTGCCACAGCCGACCGAGGAGGGCATCGAGCGCTACGACGCGGTCGTGACCTTCGGCGACCACCACCAGGCGGGACCTGGGATCGTCCACGGCGGCCTCGTCGCCGCGGCGCTGGACGAGGCCTCCGGCCTCCTCGCCACCTGGCACCGCTTCCCCGCGGTCACGGCCCGGATCTTCGTCCGCTACCGACGGCCCGTGCTCATCAACCACGAGCTCGCGCTCGCCGCCTGGGTGACCGAGAGCCGCGGCCGCAGGATCCACATCGACGCCGATCTCCGGGACGGAAACGAGGTCGTCGCCGAAAGCCGCGGGGCATTCCTCCACGTGCCGCTCGACCACTTCCTGTCGACGCCCGAGGGCCGCGCCGCGGGCGAGGCCTGGCGGAGGCGACTCGAGCTCTTTCCCGAGAACGAGGGTTAAGCCGAATCGGGACTCCTGCCGAAGTCATGGAGACATGGACCGCTGCGAGGGCTACTACCGACTCGAGAACCGCCGGTGCGACCGCACCGGCACCCGCGAGGTGACCGCGGCCGACGGCGAGACGTACGCCGTCTGCACGTACCACGCCCGCCAGGGCTGGGCCGCGAGCGTCGCCCGCTGGCACGGCGAGTCCGACGTCCGCGCAGGCGCGCCGGCCGACCTCAGGCCGGGCCTCGACTCCGCCGCCTAGGAGCCCCCTCTCAATAGAGAAGCGGCGACGAAGGGGATCGCCGCCGCTCCGGGCAAAAAACCGGGCGCGAGAGTGGTTGCCGTCATCCCCGAGCCCGGGAGGAGAGGACCTCGCGGGCTGTATCGGCACGCACAAGCTCGGGCTTGAGCGGCGACCGGGTGGGTCACGCGGCGTCGCGCCCTTGAGTCCTTGTCGCGACCTTGTTATAAGCGGGGTTGAAGCCCGGGATGAGCCCGGCGTCGTGAGCGCCGGGTGGGAGAGGAGGGGCTCATGCGCAGAACAGCACTTGCGACCTCAGCGCTCGTGGCGCTGGTGGTCGCCGTCATGGCGGCCGGGACCGCGGCGGGAAGTCCGTATTCCTTCGGTCCCGACATCAAGGTCTCCGGGCCGTCCACCCTGAACGGGTGCCCGTTCGGGGGCTCGCCGGACTTCGCGGCGGCCTACAACAACACCGAGGTCGAGCCGCAGGTGGCGGTGAATCCGCTCAATCCGGCCGAGATCACCGGCGTGTCACAGCAGGACCGCTGGCCAGACGGCGGCGCTCGCGGCCTGACCTCGTGGATGTCCTCGAACGGCGCGACGAGCTGGTCGAAGCTGGCCGACGTACCCTGGAGCGCCTGCCAGGGAGGTCCCGAGCGGTTCGGCCGCGTCACCGACCCGTGGGTCTCCTACGACAAGGCAGGAAACCTGTACTTCATCGGCCAGCCGATCGACTCGGCAGCGCTCGGCATCTCGGCGATCTCGGTGACGAGCTGGAACGGGACGAGTTGGAGGGCACCCCAGATCCTGATCGAGGACCGCGGCGACCGGTTCATCTCCAACGACAAGGTCTCGATCACCGGTGACCCGACCCGGGCAGGCTATGCCTATGCGACGTGGCTTCGCTTCGCGCACCCTGCGGACGGAGGAAACAGTCCGACGGCCGACTTCCACTCGTTCGCGTTCCGTGGCTACCCGATGATCTCGCGCACGACCAACGGCGGCGCCACCTGGTCGACGCCTGTCCCGATGCGCAACTCGAACACGTACTTCCAGGGCAACCAGATCGCGGTCGGCCCTGACGGCACGCTGTACAACGTCACCGCCAACCTGTTCACCGGCGCAGTCGCGACCGCGCAGACGGTGTACATGGGCGTGATGAGCTCCCAGGACGCCGGCCTGCACTGGTCGGCGCCGAGCAAGATCGCAACGATCCGCACCGCACAGCTCTTCGTCCCGGACGACCACTTCCCGATCCGGGCCGAGGACTACCTGCCCGACATCGCCGTGGACCCGACCAACGGCGACATCTACGTCGTCTGGTCCGACGGGCTCGGCACGCCGATCGACAAGGTCGTCATGGCCAAGTCGACCGACGGCGGACGCCATTGGAGCGGTCCGACCGTTGTCGCGACGGGCGGTCCCTTCGTGCAGTCCTACAACCACTCGATCGAGGTGACCGAGGACGGCACGGTCGTGCTGACTTACTGGGATGATCGCAACAACGTCCTGGGCGACGGCGTCGCGACCACGGACGTGTGGCTGCGCCACTCGCACAACGGCGCCACCACGTGGGAGCCCGAGCAGCACCTCTACGGGCCGTTCAATCAGTACACCGCGCCGATCTCTTACTTCGCGCCAGGTGTGCCGCGCGGCCTCTTCCTCGGGGACTACATGGGCCTCGAGACGATCACAGGCGACGACGTGATCAACTTCTTCGCATCCACGATCTCGGACGGCGCGGACGTCCATTCGATCCGGGCGAACCACCCCTGATCGGTGGCTTTCTGATGGGGCGGCCTAGCGCCGCCCCATCAGCTTCTCCTGAGGTCAAGGCTAAGGCGCTCGGAAGCAACGCCAGTACCAGAGAACCGCGCAAGGTTTTAACGAAGGTCGGTCGGCCCCTACCCACCCTTCTTCAGGTGCACGAAGGCGAATTGGTGCTTGTGGATGTACTGCTCGACCTCGCGGCCGAGGTTCGCGGCCTGCACGTCGGCCGCACGGAAGTGAATCCCGGCCCAGATGCGGGCTTCTACCACCTGCGAGCTCGTTCAGCGGCGCGGGCTCGAGCGGGCTAGCGAGGTTCTGGCTCTGTGGGCGAGGTGACCGGCGGTGCAGCTTCGCCTGCGGTCCCGGACTGCAGGTTCCCTTCCTCCGCCTGCTCGGCCGCCTCTGCGCGCGGGAACCGTGCATCCGCCGCGCTGGCTACCTCTTCGGCTCGTGTTGCGACCTCACAGATGTCGTCAAGTAGCTGACTGCGCTCATGCTGGATGGTCTCGGTGTCGGCGTGGAGCTCGCGCATCCGTGCCTCCGCCTCCTCGCGCACGGCAGCGACCTCGTCCTTTGCGTGCTGAAGGTGCTCGGCAGCCTCCTTCCGCGCTTTCGCGACGGTTGCCTCCGCCTCGGCCTTTGAGCGGGAGATGCTTTCGGCCGCCGCGGCCTTCGCCTTGGCAACGATGTCTTCAGCTTCCTGCTTCGCGGCGGCGGTGCTCTCCTCCGACTCCTGGCGCGCGGCAAGGGTGATCTGTTCGGCCGTCTCTCCCACCCGCTCGAGGATGCCTTTCGTCTGTTCGCCGACCTGCTCGAGCGCCTGCTTGACCGCTGCCTCCGGCGAGCGGGTGACCTCGAGTTCCGCAACCAGGTGCTGGACGCGGCTCACATAGGCATCGACAGCCCCGCGATCGTAACCGCGAACCGAAACGGGGAAGGAGACATCGCCGATCTCCTTCGGAACGCCTCGGCGTTGGGTCGAGTCTCCGCCTTCCTCAGGCGAAGCGGGCAGCCCTCCGCTATCAGTCTGGGCTGGCTTAGGGGGCTCGCCACTGACCACGGCTCCGAGTATGACCCGAAATCAGTGAATCCGTCGGGCGGTCGAAGCGACGGTTTACTGGGTCAAACAGAGGAACCGCCGCGGGAGCCCGCGCGGGCTCCAGCGTGTGAAGCTGCCTCCTGAAGCCGCGCCGCGATGTCTCGAAGATCGTCGAGCAGGTCACGACGCTCGCCCCAGATGGCATTCGTGTCGATGCGGAGCCCACGCATCCATGCCTCGGCCTCCTTGCGCAGGCTCGCGATCTCTTCCTCTGCGCGCCGGATGCGGTCTTCCGCCACAGTGCGCGAGCGGCCGAGAATTTGCTCCCCCTCGATTCTTGCCGTCGCGGAGTACTCGTCGGCCTCGGCTTTCGTGCGATCCGCCTCCTCGCTGGCGTTGACGACGATATCCACGGCTTCCGCCCTCGCCTTGGCGGTCATCTCCTCCGCTTCGTGCTGCGCTGCTTCCGCCATCTCCTCCGCCGCCTCGCGGGCCTGCTCGAGGATGCCGCTCCTCTGTTCCTCAGTACGGTCAAGCGCGCGTTGGATCGCGCTCTGCGGTGATTGTGTTGCCTCGAGCTCCGCGATCAGATCAACATGACATAGGCATCGACCGCCAGCGGGCGGAGCCGCGGACCGAGACCGGGAAGGTATGCTGCGGATCCCCGCAGGAACGCGTCGGGGCTGACTCAAGCCTCGACCCCCCTTCGGCGAGTGCGATGCGTGCCGTGGTGGATTGTAGGCATACCCAAATCCTAGGCTCGGGCAGCTTGCAGAGTTGCGGCCCCTCGTAGAGCTTGCCACCGCGGGCCGCCGAAGACGCCGACCTGGTCATGGCCGTCAGGCGGTGGGAGGAACCCTCTTGAGGAAAGAATCCGCACCGACCAACCAGCCGAAGCGGCCCCAAGGCGCGGACCGGATTTGAACCGGTGTACGAGGCTTTGCAGGCCTCTGCCTAACCACTCGGCCACCGCGCCGACACGAAAACATCGTACCGAGCGAACTTTTCATGCACTTGGGGTTGAGAGGATCCGGCAGATTTGCGCAGAATAGGAACCGCGCCCGCTGACGCGAACCTTGTCCCGGGGTTGATACCGCGTCGGTGGGCAGGAGCCCCGGCCCCCTACCGGGGCTCCACCCTTTTCTGCGCAGGCCTAGGTGGACGCGGCCGGCGTCGACGTGCGACTCGGCTCGCGCCGGGAGCGCATCCGCGCGAGGAACGTGCGCCGCTCCTCGCGCCGCGCTGCTGCCAGGCGAGTCGCCAGCTCGCCCGTCCGGGCGCTCTGCAGCAGCTCGCTGTGGCGCGTCCGGACGATGTCCAGTTGAGTCTCAGGGTGCAGCATGTGGGCCTCCTTCCACCGTCCACAGGACGGTGGACCGGGCCGCGATCTTCCCTTGGGCCCAACATTTCGGTTTCATACTCCTTGCCGTGCAGCTCGCGTCTCTCCCCGATGGTCAGCTCGTGGCCCGCTGCCGCGGCGGTGACGAGGACGCCTGGCGCGAGCTCGTCGCGCGCTTCTCGCGCTACGTCTTCGCCATCTGCGGGCAGGCCTTCCGGCTCAGGCCGGAGGACTCCGAGGAGGTCTTCCAGGAGGTCTTCGCCCGGACGTACCAGCACCTCGAGCGGCTGCGCGATGACGAGGCAATCCGCCCCTGGATCGGACAGCTGACGCGGCGCCTTTGCGTCGACCATCTCCGCTCGAGCTCTCGCGAGGACATCGTCGACCCCGACACCCTGCCCGGCGGGACCGACGAGGCGATGGCGACCATCGACGAGTCGTTCGCCGTCCACGAGGCGATGGCGGAGCTGACGGAGAACTGCCGCGAGATCCTCGACCGCTTCTTCGCCCGCGACGAGAGCTACCAGACGATCGGGTCCGCCCTCGAGATCCCGTCGGGCACGATCGCCAGCAGGATCTCCCGCTGCCTGGCACGGCTGCGCGAGATCTTCGAGGGAAGAAATCCGGCCCCCGGTGCGTCGAGTTGACGGAGACCCGATGACCGCCTACGACGAACAGCGCCTCGCCGAGTTGATCAAGGCCCTTCCGCCTGCCCCCCAAGCATGGGTGGAAGCGGCTCAGGAGCTTCCGCTCGTGCGCGGCCGGCTCGACGACATCGTCGCCAGAGCCGAGGCCGACCTCGCGTTCCGCGATGCTCTGATCGCGAATCTCGAGGAGGCCCTCCGGCTCGAGGGCTACGAGCCCGCGACGATCCCGCTCGACGAGCTGCGCCGCCGCCTCGAGAGCTAGCTTACGCCGATCAGCTCGCCAGCGAGCTTCCCAGCCCGCGCCTCCTGCCGCGCCGTCAGCGCGCGGTGCTGCTTCTCCGGAGAAAAGAAAGGGGCCGCCTGTGTGGCGGCCCGATTCCAGGGAGGTCCCGGCGTGTTGCGGCCTCACTCCGGGAACCAGTCCTAGTTTTCGGCAGGTTCGGCCGCGAGCTTTAGCCCAAATTTTCCAGCCGCTCGGCACGCCGCGGCGGCGCCTGCTCGAGCTCCGCGGACCGGACTTCGCCGGAGTGTACGAGGGGCCACGCCGGGGACAACGGGTCGCTGGCGTTCCCGGGCAAGTACCTCGTCATCCTCGGCAGGAAGAAGTAGGCCGGCCGCGGCGTTGGACCGCTCATGACCACCTTGGCGACGACTCTCGAAACCCCATACCAGCCAAGACACGTCCGCTTCGTCCGCCGGGAGGAGGCGGAGGGCTGGCAGCTCAAGCTCTACGGCATCGCCGTGAACGGCCAGGAGCCGCGACCCGACTTCGTCGAGGCCACGCGCGCCCTCGCCGGGTCAGTCCTCCCTCAGCCCCCGGTGGCCGACGACCGTTACGGAATCGCCTTCGCGACCGCGCACGATGCGCGCTCCGTCGGCATCGCACTCGTCTACTGGTGGCAGTAGGAGAACGAATTGCACCAGCGCATCTACGTGAGCCCGAAGGACGAACCCGACGGCCTGGACCCGCGTCGAGAACCAACCAACGGGCTGCGTCTGGGAGCTCGCGATCGTCGACTTCGAGCGGCGGGCCTGGATCGAGGACGTCCTCTCGAACCCCGACGGCCCCGATCTCGAGCGGTACCTGGGGCGCCGGCTGGACGCGGACGTCTAGGAAGGTCGCTCGACCCGAGCGAGGTACTGGGCGAATCGACCCTCGCTGGTCTCGAGCCAGGCCCTGAAGCCTCGCTCGAAGTCGTCCTCGCGTTGGTGTGCGAACGACGCGTGCGGGCACCGGTGGCCCAGGGGAGCCGGATACCGCTGGTGGCACCGAGCGCAGCGCTCGAGCTCGGCGAACATCAGCTCAGGCGGCGCGCGCGTACTTCGATCTTGCTCCTGACCCCGTACTGCTCCATCGTCCTCTCCTTCCAGGTGCTGCCTCCTTTCTGGGAGACGGACGGGAAGCCGTCGGTCTTCCCTCTAGTCCACGTTGGGTGCAGGATTACGACCGGTGCTGTTGGTCAGGATCTACTCGCCGACGGAGCTGACTCCGGCAGTGACGGCCGCCCTGAGGGAGGAGCCGACCGTGAGCGCGCTCGCGGTGATCGAGGGCGCTTCGGTGGTGCCTCCCGGCGACCTCGTGCTCGCCGACATCGCGCGCGAGACCGCGAACGACGTGATCGACCGCCTGCGGGCGACGGGCGTGCACGAGCGCGGCACGATCCATGTGGAGCCGGTTCGCACCTGGATCTCTCGACCGGGGCTCGAGGCCGAGCGCGCCGCACCCGGCGCGGGAGCCGACTCTGTTGTCTGGGCCGACGTGGTGCAGCGGGCCCACGAGGAGTCGCAGCTCACATACGCGTACGTCGCCTTCATGACCCTGGCGACGCTGATCGCGAGCATCGCAATCGTGCTCGACTCGCAGATCCTGATCATCGGGGCGATGGTTCTCGGGCCGGAGTTCGGCGCGGTGGCGGCGCTCGGGATCGCACTCGTGCGTCGCCGCTACGGCTTGCTGCGCCAGGCCGTACGGACCCTGACCATCGGGTTCGCTGCCGGAATCGCCCTGACGAGCCTGATCGTCCTCGTAGGCCGCTGGCTCGGTTGGGTGACGCGGGAGGACGTCGCCGGCCCGCGACCCGGCACGGACTTCATCTACCAGCCCGATCGCTGGTCGCTCGTGGTCGCTCTCCTCGCCGGGGTGGCCGGGGTGCTCGCCATGACCTCCTCCCGGGCCAGCGGGCTCGTCGGGGTGTTCATCTCGGTGACCACGGTCCCGGCGGCGGGGAATGTCGCGGTGGGTCTCGCCCTCGGAGTCGGCGACGAGGTGTGGGGGAGCCTCCTGCAGCTCGTCGTCAACGTGACGGGTATGGCGCTCGCCGGGTGGCTGACGCTCGTCGTCGAGCAGACCGTCTGGCAGAGGGTGAGCGAGCGCCGACGCCGAGGAGCCGCGGCAAAGACCCGGTGACCGGACACGAAAAACCCGCCTGAGCGGGGCGCGGATCCGGTTACGCTGGGCAGTGGTAGCGGCGAGGAGTAGCCGGTGGAGCTGACGATCGAGCGTGTATCGGCCGCGAGCGACGAGATTCGGCAACTTGTGGCCGAGTTGGATCGGGCTCTAAGCGGTCCCTACCTGCCAGAGCAGCACCACGCGCTGTCGCTCGATCAACTCTTCGACAGCAACGTGCGGTTCTTCGCCGCACGAGTCGACGGAGTCGCTGTGGGCTGCGGCGGCGTCGCCTTCTACGACGGTTTCGCCGAGGTGAAGCGGATGTTCACGCGGCCGATAGCACGGCGGCACGGTGTGGCCAAGGCCGTGCTCCGACGTCTGGAAGCAGAAGCGAAGCGGGCGGGACACTCGGTTCTCCGGCTCGAAACCGGCATGTACCAGGCCGAAGCCATCGAGTTCTACGTGCGCGCCGGCTTTGAGCGCTGCGACGCGTTCGGTGAGTACGTCAGCATGTCCGCGCAAGCAATCGAGACCAGCGTCTTTTATGAGAAGACGATCTGAGGGCCTAGAGGACGATCCGTTGCGCTGTCTCAGGCGGGCAGCCCGACCCGATCAACGCCCGCATCTGCCCGAGATCCACCGGCGCCTTCGTCAGCGCCTGGGCCTCCCTGAGGGTGAAGCCCAGGGCGAGGAACTGCGCGCGGCGCCAGCGAAGGATCCGGGCCTCCTCCGTGAGGACAGGTTGCTCCTGCTGGGCACTCTCGCTCATGTGCGCACCGTGGGCGATCGACTCCCCTCGTACGACCTTCAAAAGGACTGGGCGCCCTCACTCAAGGGAGTGGATGCCGCCGCGCGGCACGGAGGGTTCGCCCTTGACCGGAGGCCGGTTGGGCCGATCCGGAGGCCGCGCGGCGGCTCTCACAGTCTGCGTCTCGCGAAGGTCCGGCGCACTCGCCGACAGGGCAGTCGGACACGTTCGTTCGAGTAGAGGGACTAGCTGCGTGCGGCTGCGGTTCCGGCCGCGGCCCGCACGGGCTCTTTCGCCGACTCCCAGCGGGGAAGCGTCATGGTGATCTTCGTCGGCCCCCCCGGCCGGCTGTCCACGGCTAGGTGGCCTCCGAGCAGCCGCACCCGCTCGCTCATCCCGACGAGGCCCAGGCGTCCTCTCGCTGCCGCCGCGACGAGCGCGCGCTCGACGTCGAAGCCTCGGCCGTCGTCGGCCACGGTTGCACGGATGCACGCGGTGGTGGCGCACACTCGCAGCCGCGCGCGGGAGGCTTTGCCGTGCTCGCGCACGTTGGCCAGGGCCTCTCGGACGACTGCCGCGATCGCAAAGCGCTGTGAGGCGGTCAGGTTGGCGAAGCTGCCCGTGACGTCGATGTCGACGACGATGCCGGTCCGAGCTGCAAACGTCGCGGCCTCGTCCCGAAGGACGACGTCGAAGTCGGTCTTTCGCAGTCGCTGGGACTCGAGCGACAACGCGAGCTCGCGGAGGTCCTCGTCGACCTCGCGGAGGCGCAGCGCGTAGTCGTCGAGCCAGGCGTGCAGGAGCCGGCTGTTCGTGTCACCGCCGACGGTGGCAGCGAGGCGGTCCCGCAGGATGGAAGTGTCCCCGATCAGCGTCGCGAGCACTTGTAGCGGCCCGTCGTGGATGTCGAGACCGATGCGAACCAGACGCCGCTCGCTGGCCTCCACGAGGGCGCGCTCGTGGGAAGCACCTCGCCGTAGCAGCCGCTCGCGCTCGAGGACTGCGGTCAGCTCGGAAGCGGCCTCGCCCGCAAACGCCAGAGCCGCCTCGCGGTTGGCCGGCCGGGCGCGCAGAACCAGCCCGGCGTAGGTTGCGCCCCAGCGGAAGACAGGAACCGCGTGGACGTGGCCTCGGTCGTTGTCGCGACTCCGGCCGTCGAGAAGCAGCTCCCGCGCGCACGCCCGGACGCGCCTGGTGACGGCGTCCCTCCCCACGAGGGAGAGGCACACGAGGCCGCTCCCCGCGTCCGCCTGCCAGAGCGACGCCTCCTCGAGCGGGCCGAGCGACACTGCTGCCCGGAGGATCCCTTCTGCGGTCATGTCCGGCGGGAGCTCGCTCAGGAAGCGGCTGCGGAGGAGCTCTCGGTAGAGGTCGAGCGTCACGGCCGACCCGCGAGCGCTTCGTCTCCGTCCGGAGAAGCTCGACCACCGCCCGCGCCACCTCGCAGAATCGATTCTCCAAGACGAGCAGGCCCAGGGCTTCGCCCGCGTACGCGAGCGCGGCGCGCTCGCCGGCGTCCGGCGATCCTCCGCCCGCTCCGATCAGCGCTCGGCCGCGTTCCCCGGCCACGAGGAGGGCGTTGTCCTCCCCCTCGGCGACCGCGTCGGCGATGAGGCGCTCCACACGCTCGAGAAGCACGCTGGTCAAGCGACCCTCGCTCAGACCGAGCTCTCGACGAGCCCGTGTTCGAACGCATAGCGGGCCGCCTCGGTGCGACTGCCCACCTCGAGCTTGCGGAAGATGTTTCGGAGATGGAACTTCACGGTCTGCTCACTGACCCAGAACTCTCGTCCTATCGCCTGGTTCGTGAGGCCGCGGGCGACGGCCTTCAGGATCGCGGTCTCACGCTTGGTGAGGCCAGCCGAACCCGCAGGCTCTCCGTCGGAGTCCTGCTGCACTCCGAGCGCCTGGAAGACGGTTCCCTCCATCGCCTGCCGCAGCGCGGAGGCCAGGTCGCGCACGTCGACGCTCTTCAGGACGTACGCCGTCGCTCCCCGTGCGAGCGCCGCCTGGACTCGATCCGGATCGCCGGAGGCCGAGAGGATCACGACCTTCAGATCCGGGTGCCGCTTGCGGATCTGGTCTAGGCACGCCAACCCGTCCAGTTGCGGCATGCTGATGTCGAGGACGACGAGATCCGGGCGGGTTTGACCGATCAGAGGCAGTACCTTCGCCCCGTTCGTGGCCTCTCCGACGACCTCGATGTCCTGTTCTTCCTCCAGCGCACGCCGCACGCCGCTGCGAACGAGCGGATGGTCGTCCGCGATCAACACCTTCGTCTTCATGCCGCAACCTCCCTCGGACCCACGATGTGTGGGCTCCAAAGCGTGGCGCGGTTCCCTCGAGCTATCAATCGGTCGGACGGCCGATTCGGCGTTCAGGTCCTGAACGCCCTCCGCTCTGCTCTTGAAGCGCCGCCGCTACTTCGTGAACCTGAAGTTCGCGATGTGCTGCGTGCCGTCCTTGAGGGTCACATCGAGGCGGCGGCACGTCCCCGCCCAGGCCTTGTCCGACTTCCAGACGTAGACATACTGGTCGACGGCGGGGTCGTACGAGAGGCTGCTTCCTCCGGCCGTGACGGTTTGCTCGACGGTGTCGGAGGGCGCGGAGGTATTGCAGTCGACGCCGTGTGACACCGGGTAGCCGACGGCGAAGACGTCGAGACCCTGATTGCCGCCCAGCGAGAACTTGACGGGGATCCCGCTTCCCGCCTTGACGACGTTGAGCATCGGTGGGTTGTCGACGGGCCGGAAGAAGCCACGGAAGTCGAACACGACGCTGTAGACGCACGCGGCGCCGGCCGAGTGGCCGACGTTGTCCACGGCGGTCGGCGCGCTCGCCACCTTCGTGCCGACGGAGGATGTGTCGAGCGCGACCGAGCCGGCGGCCGGGGTGGCCAGACCTGACTCGGCATCTGCGGCTGTCCAGGCCGCGCTCGCGGTGCTCCCGAGAACGAGAGGAACGGAGGGGCAAACGATTGCGACCGATGGCGCATCGGCGTCCACCTGCACGGTGAGGCTGCCGGTTGCCGACTCGTTGCCGGCTCGATCGCGAACAGTCGCGCTCGCCGTGTGCAAGCCGCTGCTGTCGAAGACGGTCTCGCTCGGCACCGTGGCTGGGTCGACGCCGCTGCCGAGGTCACCGTTGGTCAGCTCAGGATCTCCGGCGCCGGCGAAACTCACGACGACCTCGTCTCTGTACCAACCGCCGTCGCCCGCATAGTCGGCGGCGCGGTCCGGCGTCACCGAGGGAGCCTCGGGAGCCGTCTGGTCGATGTTGATGCCGCCGACCGTCGCCGAGGCGGTGTTCCCGGCCCGGTCCCGCGCGGTGCCCACCACCGACTGATCGCGTCCTTCGCCGCCGACGCTCTGGTCTGCGGTGCAGGAGGCGAGGCCCGAGAGGGCGTCGGCGCATGAGAAGGAGACGACGACAGCACCGTCGTTCCAGCCGAACGCGTTGGCCTCGGGGGTGCGCGACCCGGAGATCGTCGGCTTCGTCGCGTCGCGCTTCACGGCAACGTCGACCGGCCCGGAGGAGCCGCCGGCGCTCCCGGCCGAGCAGGAGAAGACGAACTCGCCGTCGTCCACGATGGACTGGTCGTCACAGCCCTCGAGCGCGAGCGAGTTGGGAGACTCCGGCTCGCCGACATGCCAGGCGAGCGTGACGTCGCCCGTGTACCAGCCGTCGTCGCCGTCGGGCGACGAGGGCGAAAGGGTGTACTCGACCGTCGGCGCCGACGGGTCGAAGATCGAGTAGGTAGCAGAGGTCTCCTGCATGAGACCTCCCGCGTCGGTGTAGGAGCAGCTCGCCGTCTGGTTGCCGAGCCCGTCATCGGCGTACGCGCCGGTGATCTCGCTGAGGTCCGCGGCGAAGCTCGAGTTTCCGTCTTCGGCGTCCTCCACCGCGCACCCGGCCGCCGGGACGGAGCCCTTCGGGTAGGCCGCGCCGTGCTCGACGCCCGTCACCGTGACTGCCGGGGGTGTGTTCGGCGGCGCGACCACATGCACCGTGAACGACGCCGGAGCGAGATTGAACGAGCCGCCGGTGTTGTTGGAGACCTGCGTCAGCGTCACGGTCGCCGTCCCGGTCGCGCCGGAAGTCATCGTGACCGTCTTGACGTCGCCGCAGCTCCCGAATGTGAGCGAGGCCGGGCTGACCGTCGCCACCGACGTGTTGCTCGACTGAAGAGAGACGACAAGCGTCGACGCCCCCGTCAGGTTGCAGCCGTTCTTGCCGTCTCCATTGCGCGGCACGACCGTAAGGGCCGTCGAACCGGAGCTTCCACCCGAGGTGAGGGTCATGACGCCCGCCGTCCCGCTGAGGTCGTTCGTGATGTCGTCCGCGGACGCTCCGACGGCGAGAAGGCCCGTCGCGACCAACGTCGCGAGGACCAGCCCGAACCTGCCTCTCACTCGTGTGCGCTTCCGCTTCGACACAGCCACTCCCCCTTGCCGATATCTCCGTCGACCAGCCGGCAAGGCGCCGTGCGGGACGACGCGTCGCGAGCGCGGTCGACGCTCTTTCTCTCTTATGGGCCGCTGGCCGCCCGGATTCACCCCGCCGACGGGTAGGTCCGCCTCTCCTCTTCGGTGGGGTGGCCTCCCGGCTCGCGGAGAAGCCGCAGAAGAGACCTGCGATCGGGGACGTCCAGCTTCTTGACGATGGAACCGGTGTGACGCCTGACCGTGACGGGCGCAACGAGGAGCCGCTCGGCCGTCTCCGCCGTCGACAGGCCCGCCGCAAGCAGCTCGAGGGTTTCCCACTCACGGTCGGTCAAGGTCGCTCCGCGTCCGCCCGGGAGGAGGCGCCTCCGGCGGCGACGAGCTTGGAACTCGTCGAGCACGCGGGCAACCAGCGCCCTCGGCAGCGCCGCCTCACCCGCGAGCACGCCCTCCAGAGCGAGCGGGAGCCGGTCGGGATCCATGTCCTTGAGGAGATATCCCTGGGCTCCCGCGCGAAGAGCGGCGAACAGGTGATCGTCGCTGTCCGAGACAGTGAGCATGACGACGGCTATTTCGGGAAAGCGTGTTGCGATCTCAGCTGCGGCGGCGATTCCGTCGCCGGGCATGTGCACATCGAGGACGCAGACGTCCGGCCGCTCCCGTTCGGCGGCGGCGACCGAGTCGGCCGCGTTCGCCGCCTCGGCGCACACGTCGAAGCCGTGCTCCTCGAGTGCCCGCCGGACACTCGCCCGCAACGCACGGATGATCGTCGGCAACCAGAACTCGCCGCGGCGCGCCTATGGGATCAGCACCTCGACCCGCGTGCCGAGGGAAGGACGCGACACGATGGAGAGCTCGCCCCCGATGATCCTCACGCGTTCCCGCATGCCCAGGATCCCCAAGCCCGGGAGGACGGCCTCGGGGCGGTCCGGATCGAACCCGACCCCGTCGTCGCTGACTGTGAGGCGCGCGCCGCGCCCGCCCGAGAGCTCGACGCAAACGCCGGTGGCCTTGGCGTGGCGGGCGGTGTTCGCGATCGCCTCGTGCAGGATGCGCGAGAGCTCGACGCGTGCTGCGGGCGGAAGGTCGACGCCCTCGGCGAGCCGAAGCTCCAGGCGGAGGCCTGCACGATCCGCTGCGCGCCTCGCCACCTGCTCCAGCTCGGCGGCGAGCGGCGTGCCGGCCGGGCGCCTGAGGGCGGTCATAGCCCGCCGCGATTCGGCAAGCGCGGTCTGTGCCGCCTCCGCGATGCTGCCGACCCCCGGCTCCGAGGAGAGGCGGCTGCACTGGGTGACGACGAACGTCAGCTCCTGGGCGAGACCGTCGTGGAGCTCGCGCGCGATTCGGAGGCGGTCGCGGGCAACGGCCGCATCCACGGCAAGCCGGTGGGCACGGGCGGCACCGTGCGCAACGAGGAGCACCATGATGATGCAGAAGCAGACGGGGACGATCTGGTCAGCGGTTGTGGGCCCGGTCACGAGGGCCAGCGAGCCGAGGACCAGCCCCGCGACGCTCACGCCGACGAGCGCGAGCCCGGCAATCCGCGCTCCGATCGACGCGCTCCCGTTCGCTCGAGGTGGGCGGCCTGCGCCAACGGTCAGTTTCGCCTGCGGCCCGCGTCCGCCACGGTGCGTCCATCTCCGCCGAGCAGTTCGGCGGAGGCTCGGCAGCGGCCAATGGAGATCCACCTCGACGACCCGCGGCACACCGGCGACCTCGTCGCCTTCCTGCAGCGCGCGCGGTGCGCGATCGAGAGACTCGAAGATGGCGGCCTCCTCGTCCGGATGCCCGGCTCCACGCTCCCCGACGCGGAACGGCTCGAGCTCAAGCTCTACCTCCAGACCTGGTGCGCCCTCCATCCCGGCGCGCAGGTCCGGATCGACTAGACGAGCCCGCATCGAACCGCGTAGACAGCCGCCTGGAGCCGGTTCTGCGAGCTGAGCTTCCCGAGGATGTGTGAGACGTGGCTCTTCGCGGTGCTGGGGCTGATGAAGAGCTCGGCCGCGATCTCGGCGTTGTCCCTGCCGCCTGCGACCAAGCGGAGCACCTCGAGCTCGCGCGCTGAGAGATCGATCAGCCCGCCGCTCTCGACGCTCGCCTGCTCGTGGCCCGCCTCGAGCAACGGTGCCGCGGCCGCCGGCAGGATGAGGGAGTGGCCTCCCGCGGCGGCGCGGAGCGCGTCGGCAAGCGCTGCGAGCGGCGAGGTCTTGAGCAAGTAGGCGCAGGCTCCGGCGGCGACGGCCTCCGCGACTCGGTCTTCCTGTCCGGTCAGGACGACCGCGCGTGTTCCCGGAGAGAGAGATCGCAGACGGCGGATGGTCTCGACGCCTGAGAGTCCGGGAAGCTCAAGCTCGACGATCGCCAGATCGGGGGTGAGGGCGCCGGCAGCCTCGAGCGCGTCCTCGCCGCTCGCCGTCTCGAACACGACCTCGACGCCCGAGCGGACCAGGACCTCGGACGTACCACGCCGGGAAAGGCGCGATGGGTCGACGACGAGCGCGCTGGACGCCCCAGCGCGCTCGTCGCGGACCGCCTGTGAAATCGAGGTCCGGTGCATTGGCCGCAGTACGAAAATGTCCCTCTTCACGTTGTTCTCCGAGTTGCGCCTGTGCGCAATCACTCGGACGAGGGATCAAGGGGCCTGGCGGCGGGCCGGTCAGGTGGCCGGCCCGCCTGGACTCAGCACCTGAACGAGATGCTGCGCGCGCTGGCGCGGTGGTCCGCGTCTCCTGGGAAACGGGAAGTCACCCTGCAAGCGCCCGGCCGCGGCCGCGTGAACGTCGCCGTGTAGACGCTGGAGGCGCTGAGGAGAGGCTGCTTCGTCGCGACCCTCGCGAAGACGCCGTTGCGCTTGCGGAAGAGCGTCACGATCACGCGCTTCCCCGGATGGGACGGCGAGACGGCTCCTCGCACGCGCACCGCCCCGCTTGTCCTCGTGACGGAAGCGGTCGTGGTCGTGGCCGTCTTGGTCGCTACACCCGGGGCTGCGAGCACGAAGCTCCTCGTGGCCGTGTAGTCGCCGATGTTCGCGAAGGGGTCGTCGGCCGCGGCGACGCGCCAGTAGAAGGTGCCGCCGGCGGCGTACGCGAACT
Organism: uncultured Actinomycetes bacterium; assembly: GCA_963811635.1. Classification (GTDB taxonomy): domain Bacteria; phylum Actinomycetota; class Thermoleophilia; order Gaiellales; family Gaiellaceae; genus JAIBJN01. Next base: position 13,423 of record CAWESB010000005.1, on the reverse strand, counting down.
GTCCGAGGGTCGGTGCGTACGCTGCGTTCTCGGTCGCCGTGGTCTCGACGAGCATCGAGAAGTCGGGCCGCGTGGACACCTGAACCCGGTAGTTCCGCGCGCCGAGCTTGGCGTCCCAGCGGAAGAGCAGACGGCCCTGCTGCGCCTGCTCGACGGGGTTCGCGGGCTCACGGATGGTCCGCGTGAACGCGGAGGTCGGACTCCAGGGCCCGTGAGTGACTCCAGCCTGGTCGGCCTGGGGGAAGTTCGCCCGTGTCTTCCAGTGCCAGATTCCAGTGCCCTTCATCTCCGTCGGCGTGAAGGCGGCGGAGGGAAGGCCGACGAACGACTGGTTGAGACCGTTCGGGAACGCCACCTCGATGTCGTAGGACACTGCCCGCGGCACGGAGAACCATTGCCACGTCGGCAGGGCATCGCCCCGGTCCGGGTTGGCCGGGTCGAGCTCCGGCATGGCGAGTGTCTTCCGAAAGCTCCCGGTTTCCGACCAGGTGAGCCCGTGCAGGTCCTCGTCGTCGGCGCGCACCCGCCAGTAGAGGTCGACGTCCGCGTCGAAGGTCCTCATGCTCGTGTGCACCGTCGAGTCCGTGACGACGTCCTCCAGGATGGCGCTTGCGAAGGTGGGATCGCGCGATACCTGAAGGCGGTACCGACGCGCCGCCTCGACAGGAGTCCAGTGGAAGCGGGCAGGGCCCTCGAACACGGTTCCGTCCGACGGTGCGAGGATGTCAGGCGGGGCCGACTGCTTGTGGAACGCTGCCGGAGCGCTGAAGCGCGGAGCCGTGACCACCCCATCGCCGTTTCCGTCGGTCGCCGGCAGGACGACCCAGTAGTAGGCCGTCGTCTCGTCGGGATACGACCTCGGCCCGAACCCGGTTCGCGGCGCGTACGCCGGCAACTTGGTGAAGGCGTAGTCGACGATGTTCGTGAAGTCGGGATCCCTGGCGACGATGACGAAGTAGCTCTCCGCTCCCAGCAGCGGCTTCCAGCGGAAGAGCGGCATGGCGGAAGCCGTCGAGGCACGAGCCGGAAGCAGGTAGTCGCCGCTTCCCATTGCTCCGGTCGAGCAGGTCGGCGAGCACGCGGCGCCTGACGGCGGGCCGGTCCAGACGAAGGCCGGGTTGTCGGCGTCGGGCAGATACGTCTCCGCGCTTCGTACGTACGCGCCGACCCCGTCGGACGCCCGGTCGAGGGCGGTGACGCGGACGCAGTAGGCGTGACCCGCGACGAGGGAGGGAAAGTCGGTCGAGACGAACGGCTGCTCGATGTCGCTGCCGTACGGCTTGCGACCGTTCCACCCCGAGCCGAGCGGCGTCCAGGACGTCGTCGCGGTCCTCGTCTTCCAGTGCTCCAGGGTCGCCGTCCACTGGCAGCCGCTTGCGAATCGCGTCACCTCGACCTCGTACGCGGACGCACCCGGAACGGCGTCCCAGGCCACGATCGGCGTCGACGTCTCGTAGGCGGACTCCGTCGGGAATGGATTGTCGAGCATGCGCAGGTCGTCGACGCTCGGCAGGACGTTGTCGAAACTCTTGAAGAACTCGGGGCCGACGTTCCAGACACCCGCGTTCCTGCTCGGATCGACCGCCCTGACGCGCCAGTAGTAGTAGTTGTTCGGAAGGACGATCTTCGGGGTGAAGGTTGTGCCGATCGTCGTCACCTTCGTGATGAAGTTCACGTCGCAACAGACCTTCGAGCCGGGAGCCCAATCGCTCGAGGAGTTGATCTCGACCTCGTAGCCGGCCGCGCCGGGGACAGCATCCCAGCTGAACTCGTGGTCGTAGATCTCGATGGGGTCAGCCACGTCCTCGACCTCGGGCTGCGTCGACGACGGCCAGGTCCAAACGAACGAGCGGACGGCGGACGGCGCCCCGCGGTTCCCGGCGGGATCGATGGGCGTGATGCCCCAGTAGTACGTCTTGTCGGGAGTGAGCGGCTTCGACAGCGTGAACGCCGAGGCCTGGGTCTCGATCGGGCCGCCGGCCCAGACCAGGGAACCGAGACCGGGATCGGTCGCCACGCTCACGAGGTACTTCCACGCGCCGGGCACCGCTGCCCACTCGAGCCGGAAGTGATCGGTCGGATAGCTGAACACATCGCCCTCGGCCGGGGCCAGAAGCGCAGGCGCGGACGCCCAGTTCTTCTCGATGGACATGCCGCCGGACCAGGGAGAGACCGCACCGGCGCCCGTAACGGCCCGAACGCGCCACCAGTACGAGCCGTTCGGGATCGCCTTGACCAGCGTCGCACTCGTGTTGCGCGTGAAGAAGCGGTCGTAGTTCGAGCCGAGCACGGGCGAGTTGAAGGCGGGATCGGCAGCGATCTGGAACTCGTAGCGCTCTGCGCCGGCAACCGGAGTCCAGGAGAAGCCGGGGAGCGCTGCGACGCTCGTGCCGTCAGCCGGTCCCTCGGGAACCGGCGCGCGTCAACGCCGCCTGTGAGGGCACGGCGACCACGAGCACCGCCGCGATCGTCGCGACCCCGGCGGAAAGCCTCCCCGTCAGCGTCTTCTTCATCTGGACCCCTCCTCGGCAGGTTCGGTTGTTGCGAGTTGCGTTTGTCATGTCACCGTCCACGTGTAGGCGGCGGGCGCTTCGCCGCCCCGGTCACCGGCCCCGCCCGATCGCGAGCGGACCCAGCCTCCGGGGGCGCGACGGCAGTGGCACGAGGCGGGGCGTCGCTGCCGCATAGGCCGCGTACTCGGGGAACTCCGCAACGAGCGCGAGCTCCTCGAGGCGCATCCGAATTGCCTGTGCGCCGACGAAGATCGCGGCCACGCCGAGATTCCAGAGCGAAGGCGCCGCGACGACGAGCCCGGCGCATGCTCCGAACTCGCCCAGGTAGACGGGGTGCCGAACGAAGCGGTACGGACCCCCGGTCACGAGCCCGCGAGCCTCCGGGAGCACGCCGAAGCACCGTCCCAGCGCCAGGACCGCGAGGAAGAGCCAGATGCCGGCGGCGACCGCGATCAGCTCGCCGGAGAGGACGAGGGCCGTCTCGGCGGAAGCCCCGGGCCGGCGGAGAAGGACGAGTGCTCCCACGGCGGCGGCGCAGGCCGCGAACGCGACCGGGTCGCGCGACGGCGTCCGGGCCGCATCGCGGGTGAAGACGAAGACGCCGAACGCGAGCACGATTGCCAGCTTCAGCGTCGTGTAGAGCGCGACCGCCAAGCCATGCAGCGACCAGAGCGCGGCCGCCTCTGCCCACGCGTCGACAGCTTCCCTGCCGGTCGCGGCGGCAAGGAGGACGAACACGGAGGTGACCAGCAGGCGGCTCTTCATTTCGCTTCCCCGAACGCCTGGATGAACTGGAAGACCGCCGGCCCGAGGAGGATCACGAACATCGACGGGAAGATCAGGAAGATGAGCGGAAAGAGGATCTTGATCGGCGCCTTCTGCGCCCGCTCCTCGGCCGCCGCGCGCCGCCGTTTCCGCATCTCGGTCGCGAGGTTCCGCATGATCTCGCCGATCGAGACGCCCAGGTTCTCGCCCTGGACGATCGAGCGAACGAAGGACCGCATCGCAGGCGTCTCCGCACGCGCAAGCATGTTCTGGAGCGCCTCGGTGATCGCGAGCCCCATGTTCTGCTCCTGGAGCGCGAGCCGGAGCTCGTCGCCCAGGGGCCCCTCGAGCCGACCGGCCGCGACCTGGAGCGAGCCGTTGAAGCCGAGACCAGCCTCCACCGTCACGACCAGCACGTCGATCAGCTCGGGCAGCTCGTAGTCGATCTGCTCCAGTCGCCGCCGCGCGCGGTTGCGCACGATCGTCATCGGCGCGACCCAGCCCGCCAGGAGCGCGAAGGTGGCGCCGAGGATGACGAAGCCTGCGCCGGTCCCCAGGGTGGCCGCGAGCCAGATGACGGCGGCGGGCACGCACACAGCACAGAGGATCCGGTAGCCGAGGAACTTGCGCGGAGCCAGCGTGTAGAGACCGGCCGCCATCAGCTCGTTGCGAAGCTCGGCCTCGCGCAGGCCGCCGAGCCGGTGCGCCATGACGCCGCCGACGGCGTTCGCAACGCTGTCCAGGATGCCCCGGACCGGTCCGGAGGCCCCCTTGTCCCGTTGCCTACTCGCGTACCCGTATGACTCGATCTGGCCGACCGTCTCGGTCGCGCGCATGCGCGGAAGAGCGACGGCCCGCAGCACCAGGGCGGCCGATACCCCCGCGAGGGCGAGAGCTCCCAGCAGCAGAATGATCACGAGCGAGCCTCCTCAGACCTTGATGTCGATGATTCGCCGGATGACCAGCGACCCGGCCACGACCATGAGGCCCGCCACCAGGAGCAGCAGGCGCCCGAGCGGGTGCGTGTAGAGCGGTGCCATGTAGGTCGGGTTGATTGCGGTGATGAGCAGCAGGAGGCCGACGGGTAGGAACGACACGACCCAACGGGACATCCGCCCCTGGGTCGTGAGCGTCTTCACCAGGCGGCGCAGCTCGAAGCGCTCCCGGATCGTGTCGGAGACGCGATCGAGCACCTCGGCGGTGTTCCCTCCGGTCTCCTGCTGGAGCGCAGCGACCAGGGCGACTTGGTCCAGATCCCTGTTCGCCATGCGCGTCGCGACGACGCCGAAGGCCTCCTCCAGAGACACGCCCAGCTGCTCGTCGGCGATCACGCGGCGGAACTCCCGCCTCGAAGGCTCGGGGCTGTCCTCGACAACGACCGAGAGCGCGCCGACCAGACTGTGCCCCGCCCGCAGGGCGGACGCGAGCACCTGCAGGTTGTCGGGGAGCTGGTCCGCGAAGCTCTGGCGCTGGCGCTCCACCCGGCGCTTGATGAGGGAGCGCACGAAAAGCGGGACGCCCAGGGCGACCGGAAGAACGAGCGGCGTGCCCAGCAGGACGAAGAGGAGCCAGGCCGCGAGGGCGGTCGCGATGCCGGTCCAGGCCACGATGTGGATCGGCGCGAGGGTGATCTCCGCGAGCTCGAGGTCCTCCTTGAAACGCGACCACCAGCGGGTGCGCTCGAAGGACTTTTCCGCGTGCGCGAGCACGAGCTCGGCACCGCGGGCGCTCTCGTCCTCGCTCCCACCTGGAACGGGAAGTGAGACGAACTCAGCCATGCGCCGCCGCAGCGTTCGCCGGCGCGGCCGCAGAAGCATGATCAACACCAGGCCGGTGATCAGCGCGCAGACCGCCGCCACGAACAGCATCCCAGCGGGCGAGCGCCAGAACCGCTCGGCCAGGGACTGGTGGTACGGCGAATTCGGCGTGGCGTCGGGCGCGGGGCTCGTGTAGGCGCTCGTGGCGACACCATCCACGCCCGTCACCCGCACGGCCACGTGGACCTCGCGGTCGGGCTGTGACGCCGAGCGGTAGCGGAGGAGATACTCGCTCGCCAGCCTCGCTCCTAGCTCGTCGAAGACGCGCGCGAGCTCGGCGGAGGACGCTGCCTCGGAGTACGTGCCGCCGGCGTCGGTCGCCAGTTGCTCGAGTGCGGCGAAGTCGTAGCCCTTCGAGCGAAACCCGACAGAGAAGACGCGGACTCCCGCCGCCTCCGCCCGCTCGGCCACCTCCCGGCTCGAAGCGGCGCTCCCCGTGTCCGAGCCGTCCGAGAGGACCACGACCGAACCGGCTGCGATCTCGGCCTCTCGCAGCAGGTCGAGCGCCGCGGCGACACCGTCGTAGACATGCGTCCCGTACGCCAGCTCCGGGGGTGAGCGAGCGCTGCTTCGATCGCCGCCTGGTCGGCGGTGAACGGGAGCAGGACGCTCGAAGTGCTGTTGAAGACCACGATCGCGACGAGCTGATTCGGGCTCCGCTGCGCCGCGAAGGCACGCGCGGCCTCGACCGCGCCGACGATCGGTGCCCCCTGCATGCTGTTGCTCGCGTCGATCACGAGGACGGTGCCGAACTCGCCTTCGGCCGCCTCGTCGGCCGGCACCACCGACAGCTGCTCGACGAGCTCGCCGTTCTCGAGCACGTCCACCTGGCTCTCGTTCAGCAACATGCCGGACGGAAGCGTGAGCACGTACGCGCGGTCGGGAAAGCGGGTTTCACCGGCCTCCGTGAGCCCGAGTTCCCCTTCGGCCCCGGCGACCGGCGCCCAGAACGCCGCGACGAGGGCTGCCGCGACCAGGATGGGCTTCCAGTCCGCCCGCTTCATCGCCTGGAGCCGTTCTGAAGCTCGTGCGCGACGCGTCCGTCGGCGAAGAGCGTCACGGGTAGAGCGACGCCGCGCTTCTCGAACTTGTGCAGGAACGAGGGCCGGAGGCCGGTCGAGCGGAGGGCACCGACGACGACGCGCTCGCTCGTGACCTCGTCGACCTTGAACTCGAAGATGTCCTGGAGCGTGATCACATCGGATTCCATCCGCTGAACCTCCGTGACCGCGGTCACACGACGCGAGCCGTCCTCGAGCCGTTCCAGGTGGACGACGAGGTCGAGCGCCGCGGCGACCTGCTGGCGGATGGCACGCACGGGGAGGTCGAACCCCGCCATCAGCACCATCGTTTCGATCCGGGCCAGGGCATCGCGCGGGGTGTTCGCGTGCACGGTGCAAAGCGAGCCGTCGTGGCCCGTGTTCATCGCCTGGAGCATGTCGAGCGCCTCCGCGCCGCGAACCTCGCCCACGATGATGCGGTCGGGCCGCATGCGCAGCGAGTTGCGCACGAGCTCGCGAATCGCGATCTCACCCTCGCCCTCGATGTTCTTGGGGCGCGCCTCGAGGCGGAGGACGTGCCGCTGGTTCAGCCGTAGCTCCGCGGCGTCCTCGATCGTGATGATCCGGTCCGATTCGGGAATCGCCGTCGAGAGGGCGTTCAGGAGCGTCGTCTTGCCCGAGCCCGTACCGCCCGAGATGAGGACGTTCAGCTCGGCCAGGATGCAGCGCTGCAGGAACTCGGCCGTCTCGGTGGAGAGCGTGCCCAGTCGGATGAGGTCGGCGAAGTCGAGGCGCTTCTTCGAGAACTTCCGGATCGTGACCACGGGCCCGCTCAGCGAGAGCGGCGGGATCACGGCGTTCACGCGGCTCCCGTCCGGAAGGCGTGCGTCGACCATGGGGGAGGACTCGTCGATCCGCCGCCCGACCTGGGCGACCATCTTGTTGATGATTCGGCGCAGGTGCGACTCGTCCGTGAAGCGCACCGTCGTGTCGTAGAGGCGCCCCTGGCGCTCGACCCAGACGTCGAAGGGCCCGTTGACCATGATCTCCGTGACGCTGTCGTCGGCGAGGAGCCGCTCGAGTGGCCCGTGGCCGAGGATGTCGTCGGCGATCTCCGCCGCGAGTCGCTCGCGGTCGTCCCGCGAGATGCCCTGCTCCCGCGAGAGGTGGGTGCGGATGTCCTCCGTGACCCGCTCTCGGAGCGCGTTTGGATCCATGTTCACGTTGAAGAGCTGCGGGCCCAGCTCTCCGATCACCGCGAGGTGGATCCGGTTCTTGAGCTCGCCGAAGGGATCTCGGCCGGCCGGAGCGGCAATGGGTCGGGCGGTGGAGAGTCGCTCGTGGAGGTCCATCAGTGCTTCCTCCCCCACCTGCGCCGCCCGCCGTTCTTCGACCCGTCTGCGGACCTCGTACATGGCCGCGAGTGACCGGAATGCCTTCGCCGCGTCCGAGCGCGCCTTGGCGAGGACGATGGGCGTCCCCTGATTGACCGAGCGAGGGATGTCGCGGTCGCTGGGGATGAGCACGTCGGGCTTGCGCCCGATGATCGACACGACGTCGTCGTGCGTGATCCCGACCCGGCTGTCCGCTCGGTTCAGGACGAGCCGCATGCGCTCGTCGTCGTAGCCCATGAGCTCGAGCGTCTCCAGCCCGAGCTTGGTGTTCTTGAGCGAGAGCGAGTCGAGCATCCCGACCATGCAGACGTGCGAGGAGCTGTCGATCGAGGCGATCACCTCGGGCGTGAACCCGGGCGGCGTGTCGACGATTACGTACTCGTGCGAGGAGCGAAGGGCCGCGTACACCTCGCGCAGGAACTCCGTGGTCACGATTCCGGCGTGATCCGGACGGGTGGGAGCGATCAAGGCGCGCGCGCCCGAGGGATGCGTCGCCAGGTAGCCGTCGAGCTTCTCGGCGTCGAGCGATCCGCCGGACTTGGCGAGCTCGTAGAGAGTCCGTTCCGGGGCAAGGCCGAGAGCGAGCCCCACGTCGCCGAACTGCAGGTCGAGGTCGACGACGGCGACCTTGTGGCCGCTCTGGGCGAGGCTGACACCGAGGTTGCAGGACGTCAGGGTCTTGCCGGTCCCACCCTTCGGGCCGAGGACGCAGATCATCGGCGAGAGGGCGACTCCCGTCGCCGCGCTCGCGCCCTGCCTGCGGGCCACGGCCTTGCGGAGGGCGAAGAGGACGTCTTCCTGCGTCTGAGGCAGCGTCAGGAGGTCGTCCGCTCCGGCGTCGAAAACCCGCTGCACGAACCCGTTCGGGGATCCGTCGCAGACGACGACCACCGGCCGCTCTGGGCGCTGCTTGACCGCGCCGTCGACGAGGAAGAGCGCGCGATCGGAGGAGTCGGCGCACGCCACCACAAGGAGGTCCGTCGGTGTCTCCTGGAGCGTCGTCCAGCTGTCCTCCAGGCCGTCGACTACGCCGACGATCTGGATCTCCGGATCGATCGGGAGGATCGACTGGAGCGCATCCATGTCGACCCCCTCGTCGACCGCGACGAGCGTTCTGGTCGCGTGGGTCATTGCCCGCCTCCGAACGACTTGGCCGCGGCCACGGGCTCGACTCCGAAGAGCACGGTCTCGAGCGTCACGATGTCGGGCGGCGTCGGACTGGCGCCGGTGCGCGGTCGCAGGACGATCCAGACCTTGCCGTTCTCGGAGGAGAAGGCCAGCTTGGCCGCCTGGTCGTGGTTGACGCGGACCGTGAGGTTCGACGTCTGCTGCGCCCCCGCTCCGAAGCCGGCCTTCGACCCCTCGGGCGAGTCGAGCACGAGGACGTCCTCGACGAGCAGCTTGAGGACCGGCCGTTCGACGGCGTCGGGGTCGACGGTGCCGTCGGGCCGCAGCCGGCGGACGTTGAACGCGCCGTAGACGTCCACGCGGTCGCCTGCGCGAACGTTGCCGATCATCCCGTGCGCCGAGTCGAGCGCCATCGAGATAGCGCGCTCCTCACCGGCGATCTCGTTCGTCAGGGCGTCCGCCGGAGTCGGGCCGAAGTCGCTTACGGTGAGCTGCTGGCCGGGGTAGATGTCGGCCGTGGCGACGAGCCCGCCCAGGGAGTCGGGGTCCGAGATCGCGCCTTCCTTGAGATCGTCTTTCGGCGTCGACGCGGTCTGGAAGAGGCCCTCGGAGCCGACCACGTTGCCAGGCGTTCCCTTCTCGATGAAGTCCTTCGCCACCAGCACCGTCATGGGCGCCGAGGACGCGTCCACGGTCGAGCGGTACCGGTGGAGGTACGCGACGAACACACCGGCGGCGAGCATCGCCCCGACGACGGCGACCGCCACCGTCCCGCCGCGGGTGGACAGCAATCTGTGCGCGAACTGCACGGTCTTCCCTCCTATTCAGTGAGGACAGCGATGCAGCTGCCGAACGCGTCGAAGTCACAGAGTTCGCCGCTGCCGCCGCCGTTGTTGAGGACGTAGATGTATTTGATGAAGTGACCGACGACGTAACCCCTGTCCGGCACTGGGTCGTCGTTCGGACAGGGGCTGGAGAACCAGCCCGTGACGTAGAAGGTCGCAAACTTGCTTACCGGAACGACCTCGTTCCCGCTGCCCGTGAACGTGCCGAAGGGCGAGACGAAGACCGGCACGATGCGCGGATCGCCAGGCGGGATGTTGGGGAAGCTCGCCCAGTTGTTCGGGCTCGTGCAAGAGGAGGCGCCGCCGAGGATGCGATGGCGCATCCCCTGCTCCAGCTGGCCGACTGCACCGCCGGTCTGAACGGCGACGCAGTCCCACGGCTGCGGGCTCGCCCAGAGCGTCGGGGCGGTCGAGGGGCAGGGCGCGCCTTCGTTGATCGCATAGAGCGGCGCACAGCCCTGCTCGATCTCGTCGCGCAAGTTGGGCAGGTTCGGGTCGCAGTCGATGGACTGGTTCTGGCTGCCGCCCGTCACGCGGAGCTCCACGAGCGGGTCCGACACGCTCTGCGCGACCTCGAGGTTGCCGGCTATCGCGATGCGGACGACGAGGTCGTGTGTCGTCCCGGTGGCGAAGGAGTTCGCGCCCGGGACGCCGCCCTCGTAGATCTCCACCTGCTTGACCGGCCCGCTCCGGACCGCGGTCGCGGAAAAGGTGCGCTGCACGGTGCCGAACGTCCCCTTGCACTTGTTCCCGCCCGTCGTCGTGCAGTTGTCGCCGGAGACGGTGCCGCTCGTCTCCTCCCACTTGAGCTCTACGCCCACCGGGCCCGCGCCCGGTGCGACTCCGAAGTACGTGGTCGAGACCCACCGCCCGGAGGTCGCGTCGTAGGTGAGCGGACGCTCGGTCCCTGCCACGACGGCGCTGACCTTCCCGCCCACGGTGGCCGGGTTGGCGACGCCGAAGTCGACGACGGCACTCACACCGATCGAGCAGCTGGCGCTCGAGTCGTGGAAGTACCCGTCGGGGCAAGAAGCCGCAAAGAGTCGGACGTCCCGCGCGATCGGAGGGTTCGGCTGCGCTGCGCTGCCCGTCGTGGAATAGCCGCGGACGAACGTGATGCCGTTCCCGGAGGCCAAGTCGTAGCACTCGACGAGGTACTGGCCGCAGGTGGCCGAGGAGCCGCCGCCGAGCGCGATCCGGACGCCGATGCGCGAGGAGTTGATCGGGACCGACACCGGCGCCGCCGCGTTGTCCCAGACGGCCAGGCCGTTGGACGTCCCCACCCTCGTGAGCGGCGTGGAAGCGAGCACAGCGCCGGAGGTCTCGTCCACGAAGTAGGCCTGCCCCCTTCTCGGGTCGACGTCCGGGACCGCCACCGGGAGCGCGCCTCGTGCCTGCCGCAGCGACTGGATCATCACCCGGGCGTGGGCGTTGATCGCCGGCACGACGTTGAGCCCGAAGAACCAGGGCAGGCTGGCCTCGGTGATCTTCACGTCCACCATGCGGGCAGCGCAGGGAGGGCCGCCGTCGCTGAAGTCCGTGCCGCCCTCGTTCCAGAAGCGATCGGAGTTGACGAGGACGTGGACGTTCGCCTGGTCGGTCGGCGCGACTTGGAGGTTGTACGGGGCACCGTTCGCCGGATCGCCGGCGTACATGCGCGTCTCGGCGAGGATCGGGTCGTCGGAGCACGGGAAGGTGAACAGACCGCCGCCGGCCAGCGCCCCCGCGTCCGCCTGCATCTGCAAGTGCCGCTTGTGCACGAACCAGTTGCCGACGTCGACGACCAAGGTGATGAAGACCACGAACACGGGCAGGCAGAGCGCGACGATCACCAGGACACCGCCACCCTCGTCGCCGATCCGCCGCATGGCTACGAGCACCCCGCCCCATAGACGGTTGGCCGGGCCTCGAGGCGCATGGTGGACGAGCCGGTGATCGTGGTCTGGGTAATCCCGACCCGCGACCCGAGGAAGGGCAGCCAGTTGTAGGTGACGCTCGCGGTCACGTGGACCGGGTCGCCGACCTCGGCGCTGCCGTTCGGAAAGCTGATGCAGACCTGCAGAGGCGTCGCGACAGATGAGGTTCCGCCGGTTCGCAACTCGGGCGTGTCGGCCTGCTGCTGGATGTACTGCTGGAGCGAACCGCCGCCGGGGTTCTTGTTGACGACGGCCCACCGCGCACCCTCGTTGGCGAGGTGCGTCTCGTCGATCCAGTAGTTGAACGCCTTGCCGAAATCGAGCATGGCGAAGACGAGAATCAGGAGCAGCGGCAGGACGAGCGCGAACTCGACGAGCGCAACGCCGGCCTCGGAGTCGCCGCCGGCGGCCGTACGGATTCTGAGCGCCCTCAGCAACGGCTCTCCTCAGAGTCCGTTCGCCATGTTGGTGATCGCCGAGCTGACGCTGACGCCGATCGCGGTGAGCGCGGCGACGGTGACCAGTGCGATCAGGAGCAGGACGAGCGCGTATTCGACGAGCGCCTGCCCGTCCTCCTGGCCGAATGCGATCCTGGTTTCTCGGTCGATCATTGCTTTCACTCCTTCTCTGCACGGGAGCCTCCAGCGCCGCGCCCTGCGACCCTCGATTTCGTTGGCCGGTCGGACGGCGGCAGCTGAAGGCCCCCTGCGGACGACGTCCCTCTAGAGGGCCGCGGCGATCTGGTTGAGGATGTTGTTGACGTTGCCACCGAGCAGCGTCAGGGCCCCGATGCAGACCACGGCGATGAGGCTGAGGATCAGCGCGTACTCGACCAGCGCCTGCCCCTCCTCACGGGTCCGAAGATTGCTGATGAAATCCATCATGTTCAGAATCACCTCCTCCCCATCCGGTTCTCCTAGCCCAGACAACTAACTGCTGGCTCGTCTCTCGGAACCGATGAAAAGGTGGGTCCCGACCAACCCTTCTGGTGGTGAGGACGGCGGCGCGGTGCGATACCAGTTGTGTGAATGGCATGTCGTTCTGCTCAGCTGCACCTATCCCGAGAGCCCCTGGCGGACTGGGCAAGGCACCGTTCGTCTCGCTGCACCGAGCGCGCACGCGGGACACAGTTGAACCAGGCGACGCATGGCGTCTGAGACGCCGGGCCTTCCGGCCCCCGTCCGCCGGCTTCACGCCGTGCGCCTCTTGCTCGTCTCTGACGACGACAGCTTCCGCGGGGTCACCTCGCTGCTGCTCGAGCACAACGGGTACGCCGTGAGAACAACCGGCCACGGCGCCCCTCTGAGGCTCGCCGAGCTCGCGCGCGAGCACCGTGCGGATGTCGTCCTCATCGACGAGGCCCCTCCCCGCGCGCGTGCTGCGCGAACGGTGGCCGCGCTCGACCTTCTCTATCCGCGCGGGCGGCCGCTGCTCCTCTGCGAGGAAGGCGGCACGCTGTCGCTCGTCTCGGTGCCTCACGTCGGTAGGTCGAGCCCCATCGCCGAGCTGAAAGCTGCGATCGAGCGGTGCTACGCAGGCGAAAGGCCTCATGCCGCCCACTGACTCCTCGGCCCTCCCGAGCATTCGCGTGCGCGGAGTCGTCGTCGCCCTCGTCGGCGCTGGCGTCGCCGCCGCCGTCCTGCTTCACTACGGCGCGACAGGTCGCGGAGCGCTAGCTGCTTCGCTCGCGGCGCTGCTCGTCGTGCTGTCCGCGATCGACCTCGAGCGCCGGGTACTCCCCAACGCGATTGTCCTGCCCGCGATCGCGGTCGCGCTACCGCTTCAAGCCTTGCTGTCCCCGGACCGCTTGCTCGAGTCGACGCTCGCCGCGTTCGGGGCGGCGCTCGTGTTGCTGCTCCCGCTCCTAGCAGGCCGGGCCGGCGTTGGGATGGGCGATGTGAAGCTCGCGTTCCTTCTCGGGCTCGTCCTTGGGCAAGGCGTCCTGCTCGCCATCGTCGTCGCCTCCCTCGCCGTTCTGCCGGCGGCGCTGGCGCTCCTCGCGCGCCACGGAGCGCCCGCCATGCGCATGGGCGTTCCCTTCGGC
>CAWESB010000004.1:0-58726 GCA_963811635.1 uncultured Actinomycetes bacterium | reverse complement strand
GCCGGCCGCCCCGGAGGCCACCCCCGCTCTCGTCGGCGCGACGTAGCGCCTCCGGCCGCAGCCCCGGCCACCTCTCGCATCCTCGAACGAGGTGTGCGAGACTGGCCGGTGCGCGAGGAGGCCCGTGTGACGGCGAGGCTGCAAGTTCGGCTGCTGGGCCCGTTCGAGGTGGTCGTGGGCGGGAAACCGGTGGATGTGCCGGGCGCCAAGAGGCAGGCGCTCGTCGCGTGCCTGGCGCTGCGCGTGGGTCGAGTCGTGGCGACGGACACGCTGGTCGAGGCGCTGTGGGGAAGCGATCTTCCGGCAGCGCCTCGAAACGCCGTGCAGCACCACGTGACCCGGCTGCGCCGGGCACTTGGGGCGGACGCGATCCGGCTCGCCGCAGACGGGTACGCGCTCGAAGGCGCAGTCGTGGACGCCAGCGAGTTCGAGGAGCTGCTCGCCGCTGCGCGCGCCGCTCTCCGCGCCGGCGATGCGCGCGGAGCCGCGGACACGATCGCGGAGGCGCTTTCCCTCTGGCGCGGCCCTGCCTTGCTCGGTCTTCCTCAGTCCACGTGGGCCACGGCGGAGGCCGGGCGGCTGGACGCGCTTCGGCTCGACGCGCTGGAAGAGCGGTTCGAGGCGGCGCTCGCGCTCGGCGAGCACGCCGATCTCGTGCCCGCCATACGCGCTGCGCTCGAGGAGAGCCCGTTCCGCGAGCGGCTGTGGGGGCAGTTGATGCTGGCGCTCTACCGAAGCGGCCGCCAGGCGGACGCCCTCGAGGTCTACCAGGAGGCCCGGCGGGTCCTCTCGGAGCAGTTGGCGCTCGAGCCCGGTCCGGAGCTGCGGCGCCTCCAAGAGGCGATCCTCGCGCACGATCCGGCGATCGCGCCCGTCCCGCCTGCGCCAGAAGGCGCGGCAACTTGCCCGCCCCGTCGACCTCGTTCATCGACCGCGAGGCGGAGCTCGCCCAGGTGCTCGAGCTCCTGCGGGAGCACCGCCTCGTGACGCTACTGCGGCCCGCCGGGCGTGGGCAAGAGCAGGCTCGCGCTCGAGGCGGCCCGCTCGCTCGAGAGCGATCTCCGCGGAGGCGCGTGGCACGTCGGTCTCGCGCGCGCCCGCAGCGCGGCCGACGTCGTCCGTCTCGTCGCGCAGGCCGTCGACGTCCGCGGCGCCGATCCGCTGCGCGCAGGTCGTCGCGCGCTTTCGCGACACCGACGCGATCCTCGTCTTCGACGCCTGCGAGCACGTCCTCGAGGAGGCCGCGCGCGTCGTCGAAGCGCTTCCTGCCGCGCTGTCCCGGCGTCCGGGTCCTGGCGACGAGCCGCGCAGGTGCTTCACCTTCCGGGCGAGGTGCGCGTAGCGGTCGAGCCCTCTCGCGGTGCCGCGGACGCGGATCGGGAGCGACACGTCGACGCTCCCGGCCGTCGAGCTCTTCACCGCGCGTGCGCGCGCCGCGCGCCCGGGCTTCGAGCTGACGGACGAAGACGCCTGGCTCGCCGCGGAGATCAGCCGTCTCGTCGACGGCCTCCCGCTCGCGATCGAGCTCGCCGCCGCACGAGTCAACGTGCTCGGCCTTGCGGAGCTCCTCGCCCTCGTCAAGCGCCGCCTGGAGCTCCTACGCGAGCAGCCGGCCTCGGATCGCCGGCCGGGCCGCGCTCGGGACGCTCGTCGAGTGGAGCTACGACCTCCTGCATGCGGACGAGAAGACCCTGCTCCACCATGTTGCGGTGCACCGAGGCGGTGCGCCTCTGCCCGCGCTCGTCGCGGCGGGCGCCGGCCACGGGCTGGACGAGATGACGGTGATCCAGCTGCTCGGCACGCTCGTCGACAAGTCCATCGTCACCGTCTCGTTCCCGAGCGCCGACGCACGCTACGACCTGCTCGACACGGTGCGGAGACTATGCGCTCGAGCGCCTTGCCGAGAGCGGCGGCCTCGCCGCTGCCCGGAAGGCGCACGCGGAGTACTTCGCCACGCTGGCGGACGCCGCGCACGGTCCGGCTTCGAGGACCCGACTGGCGCACGTGGGTCGAACGGCTCGAGCTCGAGCACGACAACCTCTGGGCCGCGCTCACGTACGCGCACGAGGCACCCGACGCCGGCATCGCGGCCCGACTGGGAACGCTCGCCTGGTACTTCACGCTCGCGGAGCGCGTCTCCGAGGGACGCCGATTCGTCGAGCTCGCGCTCGCCTCCGCGTCCGAGGATGCACCGGTCGCGCTCCGGCTCGAGCTGGAGGCGTTCCTCTGCTACCTCGCGACCGAGGAGCTCGACCTCGACGCGGCGATCGAGTCGGCGAGCGCGCGCTCGCCGCCGCGACCGAGCCGCGACCGCCGCAGTCGGCTCTCGTCGAGGCGGCGCTCTCGCTCGCCCTCGCGAGATCGGGCGACTCCGAGCGGGCCGTCGAGCCTGGCGGAGAAGGCGCATGCGCGCCTCCAGGCGACCGGAGACGACTGGAGCATCGCGGCGAGCAGCCTCCTCCGCGGCCAGGTCGCCGCTTGCGCCGGCGACGTCTCCACGGTCGCCGCCATGGCTGCGCACGCGCACCGTCACGCCGACGCGATCGGGTTCGACGCGTTCCAGGTCCCTGCGATGCTGCTCGAGGCGTGGGTCGCCGAGCGGCGGAGTGACCGCGACGCCGCGGCGGAGGCGTACCAGCGCGCATTCGCGCTCGCGGACCGCGCAGGGTTCGCGGATCACGCTTCCTTTGCCCTGGCCGGGCTCGGCTGGAACGCCTTCGCGAGCGGAGACCTGCGCGACGCCGAGGAGCTCGAGCGGCAGGCGCTCGCCGCCGCGGAGGCGGCACGGTCGCCGTGGGCCGCAGCGCACGCGCGCGTCCGGCTGGCCCGCGTCCTCGCCGCCGCCGGCGACGCCGACACCGCCGAGGCGCTGTACCGCGACGTGCTCGAGCTGGTTCGACAAGCCCCGGCCTCACGGAGCTCGCGAGAGCCTGTTCCTGGCGCTTGCGGAAGACCCGGCCGCGGCCGCCCGCGCCGGCCTCGACGACCTCGGGCAGCCCTCACCGAGTGACTGCGGCCGTGTCGGCGCGCGCCGAGACGGCAGCGACGTCCTAGCCCGCATCCACGGCGGTGAGTCTCGCCGCCGCCGCGAGTGGCAGCGAGGGCCTGCTCCGTGGCAGGGCGTTGGCAGTCGCCCACGAGAGGCTTGTCGTGGAGTCGATCCGACAACGACAGGAGGTACGCGTGGCGACGAAGACGACCGACGAGGTGCTGGCGGAGATCCGCCGGCACATCGACGACCTGGAGGCCCGCGCCGACAGCGGCACGGCTGAGACGCGAGCGCATCTGCAGGACAGGTTGGACATGCTGCGCGAGCAGGAAGCATCTGCCCGGGCAGCCGTCCGCGAGCGGGCCGAGGCGGTCGACGAGAAGTTCCGGCAGCTCGAGATCGACATCACGATCGCCGAGAACCGGCTGGCCTCCGAGACGCGCCGCCGACGCGACGTCGTTCGCGCAGGCGGTGGAGGCGGAGCTGCGCGACTGGGATGCCGCGATCGAGCGGCTCCAGACGCGCGCAGCGACGAAGGCACAGACGCCCGCAGGCAGGCCGAGGCGGAGATCGCCGAGCTCAGGCAGGCGCGCAACCGAGCTGGCCGAGCGTCTGACCGCGCTGGCCGCGGCATCGGACGACGCCTGGCAAGAGCAGAAGAACCGCGTCACGGAAGCGCTCGACGACCTCGAGCGGAAGGTCCGCGAGGCGGCAGTCAAGTTCACGAGGAGGAAGAGATGACGACTGACTCGACACCAACCGAGACCTTCGAGTCGAAGTTCGGCAAGAAGATCGACGAGGCAGCCGAGCGAGGGCGAGCGCACGCTTGCCCGCGCCTGGAAGACCATCGCAGCGAACGGCATCGCGGCCATCCTGTTCGGCTTCGTGCTCGTCCTGTGGCCGGACATCGGCCTGACGACGATCGTCACCGTCGTCGCGGTGTACGCACTGGTCAGAGGCGTTCTGTCTGGCATGGCGGCGTTTCTCGCACCGCTCCCGCAGGCCGAGCGCAGCATGGCTCATCCTCGAAGCGGTTGCGGGAACGGCGATCGGCGTCGTGCTGCTCGTCTGGAACGACGTCTCCGCCAAGGCGCTTCTGTACGTGGTGGCGGGCTGGGCGATCGCCATCGGCGTCATCATGCTCGCCGCGGCGATCCAGCTTCCTGCGAGCGGCGGGCAGCGACTGCTGCTCGCGCTCAACGGGCTCGTCGCCGGGGCCTTCGGCGCCGTGATGTTCATCGAGCCCGACGTGGGCGCCATCGGCATCATCGCGCTGATCGCGGCCTTCATGATCGTCATCGGCGTCATGCAGGTCGGATTCGCGCTCGAGCTGCGCACGCTCGCCGCCGATGTCCGCCGTCAGCTTCCGCGGCCGAGCGCCGCGAGGCCCGTGACGCACGGCTGACGTACACGAGCAGAACGCAGTCGGCGGCCGGCGCGACTCGCGCCGGCCGCCGCGGCCTCCCTAGTCACCGATGAGAAACCGGCGCACCAAGAGGCGCCAGCACACGGCCGCTACCGCGATGGGGCCGAGGAACCCGAGCAGCCAGAAGGCGATCGGAGTCTCGATCTGATCGACCATCCAGCCGAAGTTCATGCCGAAGAACCCCGTGATGAGCGTGAGCGGCACGAAGATGGTCGCCACGACGCTCACCACATACGCCCGCTCGTTCAGCTGCAGATCGAGCAGCATCGCCAACGCGTTCGCGGCGGCGTCGACCGAGGCCAGCAAGCGGTTGACTTGCTCGTACAGACGGTCGAAGTACGGCTCGTCTTGCGTCTCGAAGCCGCGGAGCGCTCCGATCTCCACGCCGATGCGCGCGAAGACGGCCTGCTCGGCACTGACCCAGCGCCGCATTGTCGCGAGCCGCGAGCCGGCCGCACGGAGCGTCGTCCCTCGATACGTGCGCGCCGCCCCCCTCGGTCCACGCCAGGCCGAGGGCATCCAGCCTCCGCTCGACCTCTCCCAGCGCCTCGGAGGTGGTCACGAGCATCGCCTCGAGCACCGCGTAGACGACGTATCGCTTGCTCCGTTCCTCGGGCAGGTCGGGGGCGAGGACTGCAGGCAGGGAGACTCGCTCCTCGTGAAGCGTCAGCAGGTAGTCGCCGGTGACGAGGACACGGACCTCGAGCGGTCGCAAGCGGAACGCGGCCTCGTCGGTTGGCGTCTCCGACTCGGCATAGCAGCGGAGCGCGAAGACGACGGACTCTCCGTCGGCGTGGAACGACCGTGATGCGGAGGCATCGCCGGAAAGAGCCAGAGCCGGAAGGACGCGCTCGGGAACCCTCAGCGCATCGACGAGATCATCACGGCTGGTCTCGCTGAGCGAGACGTCGAGCCAGAAGAAGCGCCCCTGCTCCCGCAGCACAGCGACGCGCTCTCGCACGCCGGCGTCCAGCCCGGAGAGCATCTCCGTCACGCCAACAGACTAGGGTCTGCCGCAGGACGCTTCCACAGCGGTGATGGCCGGCCAGCGTGGCGATCAGGCGAAGCCCCAGCGCCTCGGGTCGTGGTGCAAGCGCACGAGGGAACATCGAGCGACACGAGCTCGGACGAGCGTCCACTCGCGGTCACTCATCCCCGCGCCGATCGCCGGGCCATGAGCCTCGTGTCGGAGTGACCCACGTTGGCCTGCGGAATTCGTCCTTCCGCTCAACCGGATCGGACGGGCGCCGCGGTCCTTTGTTGCCGCACTCGAGTGACCGAGCGCACGAAGGTCGATGCTCCAGCCGCCGGGGCATTCTCTCAACGCCACGAGGTGGGCCACTATGAGGCGACGCGGAGTTCTCCTTCAGCTCTCCTACGCGTTCGTCGACCTCGGCTTTGGCCTTGGCCTGGCGCTCTTCGCGCAGTGCCCGCCGCGCTTCGTGCGCGGCGGCTCAGCGGTGGCCTCCGACGCCTCGAGTTCGTCCATGACCTCGGCGACCGGCGGCGGGTACCTCGCTCCCGAAGCTTCGCCGGTGACCGCCCTTCGGCGTGCGTGAGCTGCAGCGACCCGAAGCCCGCCAGCTGAGGGCTGTCCCTTAGGGTTCGGACGTCGCCTGTGCTCGCCCGCTCTTCGAAAGCATCTCCCTCGTCTGCGCGTAGCCGAAGGCCCAGAGCATGACGCTGATGCCGAGGACGACGTTCCAGATGGTGATCACGGAGTCCTGAGTGATCGAGAAGGCGCCGATGCTGTCGCTCGACGCGTACCGCCGCAAGGTCACGAAGTCGAGCGCCTGCGTCTGCCCAACCCCTCCCGGCGTGATCGCGAAGAGTTGGGAGAGCGTGTGCGAAGAGGCGACGAGGAAGACCGTGAAGAAGGTCACCGGGAGGCCGAAGGCGGCCATGAACACCGCGGTCACGCCCATCCGGCAGCAGTACGAGAGGCCCGACGGAAGCGCCACCTCGCGCAGGTAGCGGCGCCGGTCGCGAAAGATTGCAGCCCCCTGCTTCGCCTTCTCCCACCGCCGGCATGAAGCGTTAGACGAAGTCGCAGACCAGTTCCAGCCGAACCCCCGACTGCGTCGGGCCGAACTACTCCCAGACCGGGAGGAGCTGTCGCCTATCTGGGCAACGTGTGGCCTGAATGTGGCCTGAACGCCCGAGACTCGGCCCGAATCCCCGAATCGCCGGAAACTGGGGAAAGGCACGTCCTACCCGCTTGGGAACAAGGATCGCGTCGTCTCCATCGTCGTCGCCCGTTCCGGTCGTTTCTGCCTCTCGGGGCTTTGCAAGCCGGAGGTCACCGGTTCGATCCCGGTACGCTCCATCTCTCGCGATCGCACACGGAGAGCGCCATACTCGGCTTAGCAGGCTGTATCGCCCTCGCCTCCTGACGCCACTTCGACGCCAGAACAAGCGGTCCACGCCTCGAGGCGCGCACGGATTGAGTCCTCGGAATCTCGAGCGAAATGACCGTAGGTGCGGTCGATGATGGCGAAGCTCGTGCCCATGAGGCGGGCGAGCTCGAAGGTCGAAAGGTGTGCCGGAGCCCGTACGGGTCCCGGTTGTTGAGTCCGGCCGCCTCGAGCGCTGGGTACCACTCGCGAGTCCGTCAGGTGTCGAGCCCCGATGTGCCCGCCTTGCGAGGCGGGGAAGATGAGCGGCGTGTCTGACGCGAGGCGGCAGCGCCTCGACGGCGGCGAGTGCCGGCGCGGTGAGCGGAACGCGCAACCGCTTCGTCTCTGGGTACGGCGCTTCTCCCTCAACCGGCGAACCCGGTGCACCGGATGGCGGCTTGACCACGCTCCCGATGCTCCCTTTCCATCTGCGCCAGCGTCCTCTCCATCGCGGTTGGTGTGATGCTGCCGCTGTGGTCCTCGTACGGCTTGTCGAGAAATCGCACCAGGACCAGCCCGGAGACGACGATGATTGCGACCGCGGCGACCATTGCTGCCTGCGCGACTGCGGTCTCCTCAGGGTCTGCGAAAAGGGCGACCGAGGCGATCACCACTACCGCGCCGATGATCAGGATCAACCAAATAACCGGGGGCACCAACCCTTCTGCTTTGCCTATCCGGCCCTGCCGTCCGTGTCGCCGCTCCTCGTTCACGGCGAACCAATGCTCATAGGCGGCGGCCTGCTTGGCGTCGGTGACTGTGATCTGTTCGGCGGACTCCTCCATGGCCGAGACCCTCGCGTCCACTACCGAACTCGCTCCGCCTTCCCGCATCGCGGGCCACCCATCCGAGATGACTTCGCGCGCGTAGCAGATCATCTGCCCCTGCAGCTCCGCCTCGTTCGCTGAGCCGAAGGGCCCGGCGGCGTGGAACATCGCAAGAGTGGCGGTCGCCTCCTCCTCGGCGTCGGTCTTGGCACCGCCGTAGCTTTCGAATGCGATGAAGAAGACGAATGCGACGATCA
Source organism: uncultured Actinomycetes bacterium (assembly GCA_963811635.1). GTDB lineage: Bacteria > Actinomycetota > Thermoleophilia > Gaiellales > Gaiellaceae > JAIBJN01. Next base: position 50,891 of record CAWESB010000004.1, on the reverse strand, counting down.
CCATGTAGGCGGTGCCCGCCACCGTGTACACGGCAGCCGCCGGAATCGGATCCTTGAAGAACGTTCCCGCCGGCGCGCGCCGGCGGACGATGAGCATGCCGGCCGCGCTCAGCGCCGCGGCTCCCACGATGATCAATGCGGCTAACCAGGGTTCCATGTCGGCCTACGCTCGGAAGGCGTGCAACCTATCTCAGCAGCAGTCGGCACGCTAGGAGTTGCACGCGGGCATCGCCTCCCCGCCTCGGACTCAGGTCCTCCCCAACTGAGCCGATTACTCACCCCGACCTCGGATGCCGGCTGGTCTTCCTCCGCAGCGTTTGCGAGGGTGGCAACTCGACGCCTGAAAAACGCCTACGATGCTGTTTCGTTCCGGCCGGCGGTGCCAGCGTTCATGCGGGAAGGCGCCGCAAGCCGACGTGGGCCAACCGGGATCGAGCCGGTGAACTCCGGCTTGCAAGCCCCGAGAGCAGAATAACGGCCGAAGCGGGGTTCGACGGGCGGGTCGCCGCGATCCCCGGCGAAGTACTGTCCAGTTGGCGGACGTCCTTCGCGTACCACGTGCAGTGGACGTCGCCTACTGGTCCGGCATGCGTTCGTGCACGGTGACGTCCAACGTCTTGCGGACGACGGGGTGACCGGTGAGCTCCTCGAGGAAGGCCTCGCGCTCCAGCGACAGAAGCGTCGCGGGCGTCTTCGCCACCACTGTCGCGGTCCGCGGGACGTGTCGAAGGAGCGCGATCTCCCCGAAGTAGTCGCCGCTACCGAGCGTGGCCACCGTCCGGTCGTCGCGGATTACCTCTACCTCGCCGTCCTCGATCACGTAGAAGTGATGGCCGGTCTCTCCCTCCTGCACGACGGCTGTACCGGGCGCCGCCGTGACCTCCGTCATACGAGCGGCGAGCCCCTCCAGCTCGGGAGCGGGAAGTGAGGCGAACATGTCCACCGAACGGAGGATCTGGAGTTCGCGCTCGGGAATCGGCATCGCGCGATCGTCGAGGCTGCGGATCCGGCCCTTGAGGAGGAGGATCGCCGCCGGCAACAGGAGCCCGGCTACGAGGATTCCTCCCCGTATCCCGAAGACGGCCACGAGGAGCGGTGCCACGGCGGAGCCAGCGGCGACGCCCGCCTGATGCAGTCCTTCGAGCACGCCGAACACCCGGGCCAGGATCGGGTCGGGCACCACGCGCTGGAGGAGGGTTCGCCCGGCCATGTCGGCCGGGGCATGGCCGGACCCCGCGCCGACGAGGATCGCGTAGGCCATCGCCGCCCCCACGGCGAGCGCGAGCGCTGATATCCCCAACCCGTAGACGAGCAGGCCCAACGCGAGCGCGGCGGCGAGGCGAGGCCTGCCCACCAGCCGCAACCCCCACAGCGCTCCGAGCAGTCCCCCTGCGCCGAGCGCCGAAATGAGGAAACCGACGGCCGACGACGGCAGCTCAAAGAGATCCAGAGCGACGGCGACCACCAGCACATCCACCGCGCCGCCGACGAACGACTGGCCGACCAGGAGGCCGACCACCAGACGCTGGTCGGGCTCGCGGGCGACGGCGCGGAACCCGGCGGCGACCTCGTGGAGGGGAGGACCACCGATCCGCGCGGACGGCGGATGCGGCTTGAGCCGGACAACGAGCAGCGCCGACGTGAGGAGCAATCCACTGAACACGGCCAACGCGAGCCCGGCGCCGCCGAGGGCGAGCAGCATGCCCGATGTGACCGGGCCGACGAACAGCATCGCGGCGGAGATCGACCCGGCGACCACGTTCGCGGCGACGAGCTGGTCGGGTGAGTGCGCGAGCTGCGGAAAGAGTGCCGACTGAACCGGACGCGTCAGCGTCATGCACCCCGTCGCGATCGCGGCCAGTCCGTAGACTAGGGCGACCGGAGCGTCCGCGAAGATCGCCTCCGCTGTACCCGCCAGGGCCGCGGCCTGCGCCGCGTACCCGGCGAAGAGCGCCCGGTCCCGGCGGACCTCGTCGCCGATCACCGACGTCAATGGAGCGACGACGGCGGCCGGCACCACCAGGATCACCGCCACGAGTGCCGTCTCCTCGACACCACCCCGCTCGAACGCGAAGACGAGGATGGACACCCGCATCCCCCACCTCGCGATGTAGAACAGCAGGTAGGCGAGCTCCACCCGCCGGAGCTCGAAGTTGGCGAAGACTGCCCGGACGGCCCCGAGGGACCTCGACCGACTCAGTCGCCGCACCCAGCGATGATGACACAGCGGTTCAACGGTAAGAACGCGACCGTCACCGTGGATCTAGGGACGCGCTCGCCGAACCTCGACGCGGGCCGCTCTTCGCGGCTTTGCAAGCCGGAGGTCACCGGTTCGATCCCGGTACGCTCCATCGCGAACAACGCGGCTCGGCATGCAGGGTCGCGGCTCGAAGACGGTACTCGACGCGAAGAAACCTGACGCCATTTCAACGCCAGAATGGTCGGATCTGGCGTTGAGACGAGCGCGGATTGCATCCCCCTCGTCGCTCGCGAGATGCCGATACGTAGCGCATCTGGCGCAGGTCGGGGTCGCTTACGAGGGCGTCGATCTCACGACGGGCAAGCGTCCGAAGATGCTGATGGTCGTGGGCAACCCGACGCGTCGCATGAATGAGTTGTACGGTGCCCACGGAGGCGACGCTGTCCGAGATCGCGGCGGACGTCGCCCGAGAAATGGTCGTAAGAGCACAGCGAGACGACTTCAGCGTGGAGAGCGATCCCGAGATCGCTGTGTGCCTCCGCGAGGTGAGAGACAACTGCTCGGAGCCGCGCGTCGGTCGTACGCCTTCACTGTGCCAGAGTGTTGGGACTCGAGTCGTCCCGGATGCGTCGCTTGCCGGAATCTCACGCATGCACGTCATCTCGCGGTTCGTCATGGACGCGCGTGGCTCTGGAGTGGCAGGAAGGAGGAGCCTAGTGAGCACGACTCCTAGCCCGCCGGGCGGGAAGGGTCGGTTGGCGCAGGTGATCGCGACTCGGGGCGGGGAGGCTCCGCCTGAGGCGCCGTTCGTGATCGAGCATCGCGAGGCGCTGATCTACATGCTCTGCGAGGGGGCGGAGCTCGAACACGGGATCATGTGCCAGTATCTGTTCGCCGCCTTCTCGCTCAAGCAGGGCCTGGACGAGGGTCTCAGCGACGACGAACTGGCGGCGGTGACCCGCTGGCGGAAGCTCGTCTCCCAAGTCGCGACGGAGGAGATGCTGCACCTCGCGCTGGTGCACAACCTGCTCTCGGCGATCGGCGCGGCACCACATTTCGCGCGACCGAACCTGCCGGCGCCTGCCCATCACTATCCAGCCGGCGTGCATCTCGCTCTGGTGCCGTTCGGCGAGCCGGCGCTTCGGCACTTCATCTTTCTCGAACGCCCCGAGGGGATGGACCTGAAGGACGCCGACGAACTCGGTGCCGCGCTCGAGCAGGCGGTGCCGCTCATGGCCGAGGGAGCGATCGTTCCTCACCTGCAGGACTTCGCGACCGTCGGGCACCTGTACCGATCGATCGAGGAGGGCATCGTCCACCTGGCAGAGAAATTTGGTGAACGGCAGCTCTTCGTGGGACCGCCGCGCGCGCAGGCGACCGCGAAGGACTTCGGCTGGCCCGAGCTCGTTTCGGTCACCGACCTGGGCTCGGCGCAGAAGGCGATCGACACGATCCTCGAGCAGGGCGAAGGCTGCCGGGGCGGCTGGGAAGACGCGCACTTCGGTCAGTTCGTGCAGATCCTGGACGAGTACCGGCAAATGAAGGAGGACAAGCCAGGGTTCGAGCCCGTTCGTCCAGTGATGCACGCCAAGGTCCGGCCGGGCGAGCGCGACGAAGGCTTCCCGCTGATCGGCGATCCGATCACCTCGCGCTGCACCGACCTGTTCAACGTCGGCTACGAGGTCCTGCTCCAAATCCTCTCGCGCTACTTCGCCCACACCGAGGAGAGCGACGTGCAGCTCGGCACGCTCGCCGGCGCGACGCTCGCGCTGATGCTACGAGTCATCAAGCCGCTCGGCGACCTGATCACGACGTTGCCCGTCGGGCCTGAGCATCCCGGCCGCACGGCCGGGCCAAGCTTCGAGCTCTTCTACGAGGCCGGCTACCTGATGCCTCACCGAGAGGCGGCGTGGACGCTCATTGAGGAGCGACTCCGCGACGCGTGTGTGTTCGCCGGATCGCTTCAGAAAGACTCCGACCCGGTGGTAAGTGAACGACTGGCACCGGTAGCGCAGGCCCTCGACGAGATCGCCGACTCGCTCGCCGCGCACTTCGCCGACTGGGGCGCGGTCAGCCGCTACGCCGGAGGCCGGCAGACTTCGGCGGCTCCCCCCGCCGACGTCGCACAGTTGCTGGATCGGGCAGCCGAGCTCGCCTCCACGGTCGGCGCCGCCCTCGATCAGGAAAGGAGCGCGCCGCGCGAGCTTTTTGACGGCGCGCACGCGCTGCTCGAAGTCGTAGCGAGGGACGACGGAGGAGCAGCCTGGATCGCGGACTCGCTCGTGAATAGCGTGCTCCGTCCGTTAGCGACGGCGCTGACGGATCGGAGCGCTCCTGAGCCGACGCCGGCCGCGATCAGCACAACGATCGACCCGGCTCAGCCCGTCGAAGCGTCGATCTGGACGCTCGCCCAGGCGGCGACCGAGCTGCGGGCGGGCTCCGCATCCGGCTCGCCGCTGACGTCAGGGCTGGCCGAAGCGGCAGCGTGCCTACAGCGCCTGGCGCTGGAACTGTCGCCCGCCGGAGGGCCTGACGGGGCCGAGTCTCGCCTGGCACGCCTGTACGAGCTCCAGGCCGGGCTGGCCGAGGAGATTCGCGTGTCCTACGACGGCCCCTACCTCGTGACCAACGCGCATCACGTCAGGAACTGGCTCGGCGAGACGATCCCAGTGCCACCGCAAGCAGCGCTTTGCCGTTGTGGGGAATCGAAGAACAAACCGTTCTGCGACGGGACGCACGCCCAGATCGGCTTCAGCGGCGACAAGGACTCTAACCGCGTTCCCGATCGCCGTGACACTTACGTCGGCCAGCAGGTGATGATCCTCGACAACCGCGGGATCTGCCAGCACTCCGGCTTCTGCACCGACCGCCTCGCGACCGCATTCCGCTCCAACCAAACGCCGTTCGTCGCGCCCAGCGGCGGCAGGATGGACGAGCTCATCCACGCGGTGCGCGCCTGCCCCTCCGGCGCGCTCAGCTACGCAATCGACGGCGTCGAGGCGCGGGAGGACGTCGACCATCACGGGACGCGCGAGCCGGCGATCGAAGTCACAAAGGACGGCCCCTACCGGATCACGGGAGCGATTCCCCTCGTCGACGCCCGCGGCGGCGACGTGGCGCGCAACGCGGGATCCTCGCTCGAGCACTACGCACTTTGCCGGTGTGGCCACTCGCAGAACAAGCCGTTCTGCAGCGGCATGCACTGGTACACCGAGTTCCGCGACCCGGTGCTCGATCCCGATCGCGAGCCGACGCTGTTCGAGTGGACAGGCGGGCTGCCGGCACTGACCCGGATGACACGCCTCTTTTACGAGAAGCTCGTGCCCGACGACCCGCTGCTCGGGCCGCTGTTCGCGAACATGGCGCCCGACGAGCCGGAGCGAGTTGCCAAGTGGCTGGGCGAGGTTTTCGGCGGTCGCGCGTCGTACAGCGAGGAGTACGACGGAGATGCGCGCATGCTCCCGCAGGATGTCGAGAAGGGACTCACCGAGGAGGCGCGGGCTCGATGGGTCGAGCTGATCACGCAGGCAGCGCTGGAAGCGAAACTGCCCAAGGATCCCGAGTTCCGATCCGCATTCAGCGCTTATCTTGAGTGGGGTTCCCGACATGCGCTCGACAACTCACAGGCGGGCGCCAACCCGCCGGGGCAAGTGACAATGCCGCGCTGGAACTGGGGCGCCGCGGGACCGCCGGATCGTCGGTCCCCCGGGGTTTCGCAGGACGCGGAGGAGGAAGGAGCCCTGTCCACGCTGCCCCCGGCCGACGAACCCGTCAGCTTTGACGCCCACATCAAGCCACTATTTCGCGAGCGCGACCGCAGGTCGATGACGTTCGCTTTCGACCTGTGGTCCTACGACGACGTTTCGACCCACTCCGAGGCGATCCTCGACCGTCTCCGCGCAGGCACGATGCCCTGCGACGGAAAATGGTCCGAGGAACAGGTCGAGGTCTTCGAGCGCTGGACAACGTCAGGGAAGCAGGCCTGATGGACATCGGCGCAAAGGCGCGCGTGCGCCGAGCCTCTCCGAACGCCAGCAGTGGTTGCCGCGTCCCGCAGCCACCGTTTTCGGAGGCCCATCAGGGCCCGAGGGCTGATTCACAACGTGGAAAAAGCTGACGCTTCCTTCCGCGTCGCGCGGAGTAGGCGAAAGCCCCGCGGCAGTTCGGCTCGGCAAGAGAATCGTTGGCAAGTCCTTGGCAAGCCGGCTGGGCAAGGATGGGGGAGGAATTGGTCGAGCATCAGGCAGAAGCGCCCAATTTGCAGGATTCCAGGTACTAACGGGGAGGGCGGGGAAGCCCCGGACACGCTTTGCAAGCCGGAGGTCACCGGTTCGATCCCGGTACGCTCCATCGCCAGATGGAGTGCCCCGAGCCGGGCGATCGGCGCCGGCTCCGGCCCCGGCGGCGTCGCGCCGCCGTGCGCGGGCAGCTCGTCTATGTTGCTCGCGACCGGTACCCATCGACGCTGGGAGGGACAACCATGAGCAGTCTCAGGCACCGGATCGGCCGCCTCGCCTTGGCGGCTGTCTGCGCCGTCGCGGCCACGATGGTCAGCGCGGGCGTGGCAGGCGCCAATTCTCATTCGCAGGGGCGCTCCCCCTCGCTGTGGAAGCTGTACGACCAAACGCTACGGGACGCGAAGTACGTCGATCTCACGCACACGATCACGCCGTCGATTCCCGTCTGGGCGGGGTTCGGCCCCTCGACGTTCATGCCGACGAAGAACCCCTCGACCGGAGTGCCGTACACGTACGCGGCGGACGGCTTCGAGGCGACAAGCTACCTGCTCCAGACGGACCAGCTCGGCACCCAGCTCGATCCGCCGGCGCACTGGGCGCCCGAGTACGCGGCGATCGACGAGCTGCCGCCGACGTTCGCGGTTCGGCCGCTCGTCGTCATCTCGATCGTTCCGCAGGTGGAATTCGACTTCAACTACGCGCTGCAGGTCTCGGACATCCGCCGCTGGGAGAGGCACCACGGCCGGATCCCGGAGGGAAGCGTCGTGATGGTGCGCTCGGACTGGTCGAAGCGCTGGCCTGACCCCGCGCTCGCGACGCTGACTGAGTTTCCCGGCGTCTCGCTCGACGCACTGATGTTCCTGCAGTTGAAGCGGCACATCCTCTTCCACGGGCACGAGCCGCTCGACACCGACTCGACGCCGACCCTCGAGGGCGAGTCCTGGCTCATGCACAACGGCTTCGCGCAGGCGGAAGGCGTGGCCAACCTCGACCAGGTCCCGCCCACCGGGTGCCTGCTCGAGATCGGGTATCCCAAGTTTGGCGGCGGGCTGGGCGGCTACGCCCGCTTCATCGCCATCTGCCCGTCGAACTGGCGCTACGGGGTCAGCGTCGGTGAGCTCCCCGAAGCCCCGCTGCAACGCTACGACGACGTCCTGCACTGGGATTCCGTGCTCGGGATGCGCGTTCGCGGCTGACACGCTCAGCGCAGTAGAACGAGGAGGCCGGCGCGACGCGCCGGCCTCCTCTATTTTGGCTCGTGCCTGGACTGAGGTCCGCCGAGCGAGCGCCGCCCTTGTCAAGTGGGCGGCAGACCGCGAGAATGGCGGCGGTCGACGAGATGAAAATAGTGCTGATCATTGTCGGGGTCATCCTCGTCGCAGCGGCGATCAGCGGCGGCGTCCTCGTGAGCAACCTGCTGTGGTTCCTGCTGATCCTGGCCCTGGTCGTCTTCGCGATCGGCGTCTACACAGGTCGGATCACCGAGTAGGGCGCGGGCCCCGCGAGGGCCTACGGGAAGCGACAGACGATCTTGCCCGCGAAGGGGCCCGCATCCGGGCTCAGCTCGGCGTGCGTCACGGTGCAGGTTCCGAGCTTCGTCTGGATCGGCTCGCCCTCGACGGGAAGACGCAGAAGCTCCAGCTCGTCGGCGTCCGTCCAGTTCGGTCCCTCGATGGTGACGATGAACCTTTCCACGGAGGCATCCTAGATCACCCCAGAGCTCGTCCCGCCGTCGCCGCCCTTGTCGCCCGGCGGGCACCCCCGTATAGTCGCGCCCACGTTACACTGGCACGGACCGACCCGGGGCGTGTGTCGGTCGGTGCCCTACCTGGGAGCGGCAGCATGACCTTTGGCATTCGGTTCTACCGCGCTCGTCGCGGTCTTCATCGGCCTTCTCGCCCTGCCTGCGCTCGCGTCTGCGCACGGCGGCGGCACGGCCGACTTCTCGCCGGGAGCATCCGGAGCGGGCGACCCGTACTTCCCGCTCGACGGGAACGGCGGCTACGACACCCGCCACTACTCGCTCAACGTGAAGTACGACCCCGACACGGACGTGCTCGAGGGGAAGGCGACGATCAAGGCGCGCGCAACGCAGGACCTCTCCAGCTTCAACCTCGACCTCGTCGGGCTGACCGTGCGGTCGGTCCGTGTCGACGGCCGCTGGGCGTCCTGGACGCGCGACGAGCACGAGCTGACGATCACGCCGACGAAGGGCATCCGCGACGGTCGGCGGTTCATCGTCGAGATCCGGTACTTCGGGATTCCCGAGCCGGTCGTGGAGGGCTTCGGCATCTCGGGCTTCATCGCCACGGACGACGGCACGCTGGTCGCCGGGCAGCCGCACGTGGCGGCGACCTGGTACCCGGTCAACGACCATCCGAGCGACAAGGCGTCCTACACCTTCAAGATCACCGTGCCTCACGGCCTCGAGGCGATCGCCAACGGCGAGCTCGAGAAGCGCTGGACGAAGCGCGGCTGGACGACATGGCTCTGGGACGCGAAGGAGCCGATGGCCTCGTACCTGACGACGGCCACGATCGGCGAGTTCGACATCAACGCGTACAAGAAGAACGGCATCCGCTTCTGGGACGCCGTCGACCCGGATCTCTACGAGCCGCCGGCCGCGCCTCGAACCGGGAGCCAGTTCGCCATCTCGCAGCGGGCCGAGCCGTCCTACAAGCGGCTCGAGCGGACGATCGCCGTCCCCGCCGGCGGTGGGAACCTCTCCTTCTGGGTCACCCGTGACACCGAGACGAACTGGGACTTCCTCTTCGTCGAGGCGCACGAGGCCGGGACGGACGATTGGACGACCCTCCCCGACCTGAACGGCCACACGAGCAACGACACAGGCTTCGTCTGCCCGTTCTGGCTCGAGCTGCACCCGTTCCTCGAGCACTACCAGACGGCCCAGGACGACGGCACCTGCACGCCAACCGGCACGACCGGCGCGTGGAACGCCCGCTCGGGACACAGCGACGGGTACGAGCAGTGGAGCGTCGACCTGTCGGCCTACGCGGGCAAGGACGTCGTCGTCTCCATCTCGTACGCGAGCGACGACCTCTTCCAGAAGCAGGGCGTCTTCGTCGACGACATCGTCGTCTCCACGGGGACGGGCACGACGTCGTTCGAGAACGACGGCGACACGATGGACGGCTGGACGGTGCCGGGAGCGCCGGCCGGAAGCGCGCCCAACGGCAACGACTGGATCGTCGGCACCGCCGCCGACACGCCGACGCCGATTGGCGTGCAGGTCGACGCCTCGTTTGCGATGCAGCCGGAGATCCTCGACTTCCTCGCGAGCCAGTTCGGCGACTATCCGTTCTCGGCCGGCGGCGGCCTCGTCGACGACTACCCTGACCTCGGGTTCGCGCTCGAGAACCAGACGCGGCCGATCTACGCGATCGACTTCTTCTTCGATCAGCGCGCCGCCGTCGACGTGGTCGTGCACGAGCTGGCCCACCAGTGGTACGGGGACAGCCTCGCGCTCGCCGCGTGGCAGCACATCTGGCTGAACGAGGGCTTCGCGACCTACGCGGAGTGGCTCTGGAACGAGCACATCGGCAACGAGACGGCGCAGGAGAGCTTCGACTTCTACTACGACGTCGCTCATCCGGCCGACGATCCCTGGTGGGAGCTCATCATCGGCGATCCCGGTCCGGACTCGCTCTTCGACGGCCAGGTCTACACCCGCGGCGCGATGACGCTGCACGCGCTGCGACTGACGGTCGGAGATCAGGACTTCTTCCGGATCCTCCGCCGCTGGGCGAACAAGAACGAAGGCGGGAACGTCACCACCGACGGGTTCATCGCCCTCGCCGAGCGGATCTCGGGCGAGGACCTGGGCGACCTCTTCGACGCGTGGCTCTTCACGGGGGCCAGGCCGGAGCTGACCTCGTCCGCCGCCCGGGCGACGGCCCGCACGAGCGCCGCGGCGACGTCGATCGTGGCCCGACAGTTGAAGATGCGGCGCTAGCCGCAACACCGCTGTTCACACAAAAAGGGGTCGCCGCACGTCGCGGCGGCCCCGATTATTTGGGGGGTGGCTAGCCGCAGCCGCGTTCCCGTCTACCACGGCCCGTTCCGCAAGCAGCAGGCCGAGCGACTGCTTTGGCGGGCCGGCTTCGGGCCGAAGCCGGGCCAGGCGGCGACCGTCGCCCGCAAGGGACTCGCGCGGGCCGTCGACGAGCTGGTCGAACCCGCCGAGCGTCCGCCTCGTGGGCAGGGCGCCCACCGACGGCGACGGCGCTCCGCTCGCGCCCCGCGACGCCTGGGGGCACGACCACCTCTGGTGGCTCGATCGCATGGTGCGCTCGAACCAGCAGCTGGTCGAGCGGATGACGCTGGTCTGGCACGACTGGTTCGCGACCTCGAACGACGGGGTCGGCTCGCAGAAGTGGATGCTGAACCAGAACGGGTTCATGCGCTCGCACGGGCTCGGCTCCTTCGAGACGCTGCTGATCGGGCTGACGAAGGACCCGGCCATGCTCATCTGGCTCAACGGCCGCGACAACACCAAGTGGGACCCGAACGAGAACTACGCGCGCGAGCTGATGGAGCTCTTCACCCTCGGCGCCGGACGCGGATACACCGAGGACGACGTCCGCGAGCAGGCCCGTGCCTTGACCGGGTGGCGGAACGACTGGCAGGAGGGCCTTGGCGACGTCAACTTCCGCTACGACCCGAACCGGCATGACAACGGCATCAAGACGATCTTCGGCAAGAGCGGCAACTTCGCCTGGGACGACGCCTGCCGCCTCTGCGTGCGCCACCCGCTCCACGCCTCGTTCTTCGTGCGCAAGCTGTGGAGCTACTTCATCCCGGTGCCGCCGCCCGTCGCGACCGAGCAGGCGCTCGTCCGCCTCTACCGCACTTCGCATTTCAAGGTCAAGCCGGTCGTCACGGCCATCCTCAAGCACCCGCTCCTCTACAACGGGCCCCGCATGATGAAGCCGCCGGTCGTGCAGGTCGCCGGCATGCACCGCGCGCGCAAGCGCCCGGTCGACTCGGACTCCTGGTCGTGGATCGCCGAGCTCGACGGCCAGCGGCTCTTCTTCCCGCCCAACGTCGCCGGCTGGAACGACGACCGCTGGCTCGACACGTCCACCCTGCGTGGACGCTGGATCGCCGCCAACTACGTGTCGATGCCCTACGCGCTCGACCCCGACGAGTGGCGCGACAAGCTGCCTCTGGACGCGAACAACCTCGTCAACCGGGCGTTGGCGTTCTGGGGCAACCCGACCTTCACCTCGTCGTCGCGCACGGCCCTGAAGACGTTCGCCGAGACCGCGCTGGCCGACGCCGACTCCGACTGGAAGCGCGCCGACTATCCCGTGCTGATCGTCAACGCGCTGCGGATGCTCGTCGCCGTCTGCCCCGACTACCAGACCGCCTGACATGAGCTGCTCCTGCAACGAGTTCACCCGCGCGGCCGCCCTGCGCCGCTCCGTCGCCGAGGCCGGACGGGGCCTGCCCGTGATCGAGCCCGGCATGCCCACCCCCGCCGGGAGCGGTCTCGACCGCCGCGGCTTCCTAGCCACCGCAGCCGGTCTCGCCCTCTCGGTCTACGGCGCCGGAAAGCTCCCGTTCGGGCCCTTCGAAGAAGGGATCGCGCGTGCGCAGAGCGCGACCTCGCCGATCCTCGTCTCTGTCTTCCTCGAGGGCGGCGCCGACTCGCTGTCCATGCTCTTCCCGGCCGGGAACGCGCAGTACCAGTCCTACCGTCCGCAGCTCGCGCTGCCGGCAGGCGCGGGGCAGCCGTTCACCGAGGATCCGAGCCTGCGCTGGCACCCGTCGCTGGCCCCGCTCGCCGAGCTCCACGGCGAGGGCAAGGTCACCGTGCTTCCCGGGATCGGCTACACGAACGCAGACCAGTCGCACTTCACCTCGCGCCACTACTACGAGGTCGGTGCAACGGATGCGCACCTGCGCACCGGCTGGCTGGGCCGCTACCTCGACATTGCCGGGGCACTGGACAACCCGCTGCAGGGCCTTGCCCTCTCCGACACGCTTCACCCCGCGCTCGCCTCCGCCAACGTGCCCATCGCGGCCGTGTCGCAGGTGGACGACTACGACTTCTGGGCCGGCGGCGTCTGGGGCCAGGTCGAGACCCGCATGCTCGACGCCCTGGGCACGTTCCCGCCGGTCGCCGACCCGGCCTCGGGCAAGGTCTCCGAGGTGATCACGCAGGCCTCCCAGCTGCGCACGCAGCTGCTCCCGTTCGAGGACGGGAACTGGGGCACGACCGTGCCGTACCCGACGAGCCAGAACGCGTTCCCGGCGCGCCTGAAGGGCCTCGCGGCGATGATCGCCGCAGGCCTGCCGCTGCGCTGTATCACCGTCAGCGCGCCGGGGATGTACGACACGCACGCCGACCAGGCCGGAGAGCTCAACGACTCGCTCGCGCTCACCGCCTCGTCCCTCGGCTCCTTCCAGCGCGACCTCGAGGCCCGCGGCGTCGCCGACCGCGTGATCGTCCTCGTCTGGAGCGAGTTCGGTCGCCGCGTCGAGGAGAACGGCTCGGCCGGAACCGACCACGGCGCCGCCGGCATCGGCATGCTGATGGGCTCGCGGGTGAAGGGCCAGATGCTGGGCGAGTTCCCCGGGTTGACCACGCTCGACCAGGGCGGGAACCTCCGGGCGACCTTCGACTACCGCTCGCTCTACTGCTCGCTGCTCGAGCAGTGGTTCGACACCGATGCCGCGTCGATCATCCCCGACGCAGGCAGCTTCGCTCGCGCCGACCTGCTGAAGCCGTGACCCGCCGCCCGGAGCTGACGACGATCCTCGCGCTGGCCGCGCTCGCTGCGGTGACGGCCTTCGTACTCACCCTCCGCGCCGAGCCCGTTCCCGCCCAGACGGCCTTCCCGGCCCGCATCCAGGTGGTCACGACCGAGTTCCGGCTCTCGATGTCGCGCATCAACGTCCGCACCGGGCTCGTGCGGATCGAGCTCGTCAACTACGGCGAGGATCCGCACGACCTCAAGCTCCGCAAGATCGGCACCACGAAGATCTACACGATCCCGGAGACCGCTGCCGGCCAGCGGACGAGCAGAACGTTCAGGCTCCCGGTCGGCAGCTACAAGGTCTGGTGCGGGATCGCCGACCACCGCGCGATGGGCATGCGCGCCCTGCTCAAGGTCGTCCGCCGCTAGGACCGAGTGAACCGGAGCACGCGGACGCCCCAGCCGGGGAAGTGCTGCGTGACGCTGCCGTTCTTCGCGTTCACCCGCAGCGTTCCCGGATAGAGGCGTCCGACCTTCGCCCAGGCGGGAAGGCCGCGGATGACCGCCTTCACCGACGACTTGCCGTTGTTGGCTGCGATCACCCAGTAGTCGTTGCCGGCGCGGCGGCTGATCGCCTCGACCGCTCCGTTGCCGGTCCTCAGCCGCACCGTCGTCTCAGGGCGGAGGAGCGCCGGGTGAAGCGGGCTTCCCTCGTTGACCTCGCCGAGCAGGTCTTCGAGCACGCGGCTCCAGAACGTCCAGTTCCAGCCGAGCGCGTGGTCGCGCGCGCTGTGGCAGCGGGGCAGCTCACCGCCGAAGAAGAAGAGCCCACGGGCGCCGTTGACGATGGCGTCGTAGACCATGTAGCGCTCCTGGCGCCTCGTGGGGAGGACGAAGTCGTCGCCCAGACGGTTCTTGCTCCCCTTGAAGCAGATCTGCACGGTCATGGTGAGCGCGTTTCGCCCGGTCGCACCGCGGAGCGCGGCCAGCCAGCGGCCGACCATGTGGAGCTTCGGCTCGCGTGCGCCCTGGAGCAGGTGGTAGACGGGATAGACGTTTATCCCGTGCGTGTCCGTGACCCGGTTGTACGGGCGCAGGTTCGGCGGGTTCGGGGCCCGGTGGTACATGGAGCCGCCCTTGCTGAACGGGCCGAAGACCGTGTGGAAGAGATGGTCCGGGTCGGCGGCCTTGACGACGTCGTAGGCATGCGAGAGCTCGGGCGGGAGCAGGCGCGGCCAGGGCTCGTCCGCGCCTTTCCAGAAACCGAGGCCGGGGCTGCTCTTCAGCGTCTCGACGACGTGCTCCAGCGTCGACTCCGCCGCGCTCCCGGTTGTAGCCTCGGCGAGCTCGCGCAGGTGCACCCAGGTGTAGACGCCCCGGGCGGCGGCAGCGTCGTTCCAGGCCCGGGCGTAGGCGAGAAGCTGGTCGTCCCAGTCCCGGGCGGATGGTCCCGTGCGGAAGACCGTGACGCCGCCGGCGACGAGCTCGTCGAGTCCGCCCGTGCCCCAGGGCGTGGTGCCCTCGAGCGGCGGGGGCATCGTCACGCCGATCGGGAAGAACGGTCGGCCGTTCACCCGGAACACCCCGCGAGCGTCGACGGACGTGACCGTCGGCGCGGCCGCTATTGCCGGCGCCTCCTCGGTCTGCGCCGCTGCGGTCGGCGCAATCGCGCTCGGCGCGAGCGCGAGCGCCGAGAGCCCGAGAACGAGCAAGCACACATACAGCTTCATCGGAATCGCCACCGCCTCGTGACTTCGGAGTGTAGACGGGAGCTCCTCGGAGGTCCGAGGAGCTCAGCTCGCCGGCTGCGTGAAGCGCAGGACCACGACGCCCCAGCCATCCAGGTGGGTCCGGATCTGCCCCCCGTGCGCCGTGACGGCCGGCCCGCTCGGGTGCCTGCGGCCGATTCGAGCCCAGGTCGGGAGCCCGCGGATCGTGACCGTCGCGCCCGAGGGTCCGCGGCGGGTCGCGATGACCCAGAGCGTCCGTCCCACCCGCCGGCTGATCGCCTGCGTAGCGGCCGAGCCGGTCCCGAGCGGCCGCGTCGTCCCCGGGCGGAGCAGGGCCGCGTGCAGCGGGCTCCCGATCCCGATCTCGCGGACGAGCGGCCGAAGCACGCGGCGCCAGAAGCTCCAGTTCCAGCCACGGGCGGCGTCCGAGCGCGTGTGGCAGTGCGAGAGCTGCCCTCCGAAGAAGGTGAGCCCGCGGGCGCCGTTCACGATGGCGTCGTAGATCATGTAGCGCTCTTGCCGCCTGGTCGGGAGGACGAAGCGCCCGGACCCGAACCGGTCGTCGCTGCCGGCGAAGCAGATCTGGAGGCTCGTCATGATCGCCGGGCTCCCGATCGCCCGCCGCATCGCCCGCGTCCACATGCCGACCATGTGGAGCTTTGGCTCCCGGAACCCGTAACCCCGGTGGTAGACGGGGTAGACGTCGACGCCGAACGCGTCGGCGACCGACCTGTAGCGCCGGAGGCTCGGCGGGTCGGGAGGATGGGCGAGCATGAGGCGATCCCGGCTCCGCGGAGCGAAGATGATCACGAAGGGGTGATTCGGATCGTTGTTCGTGACGAGGTGATACGCGAAGGCGAGGTCGCGCGGCTCGAAGCGCGGATACGGCTCGTCGAAGCCTTTCCAGAGCGCCATGCCCGGGTGATCCTTCAACGCGTCCACGAGCTCTCGCAGTCGCGGCACGCCTGGCGAGGTCGGATTGACCGCTGCCAGCTCCCGAAGCTGGAGCCACGTATAGACACCCTTGCTTGCGGCGGCGTCGGCCCAGGCGAGCGCGTCGGTGACGGCGCGGTCCGTCCACCGCACGCCGAGCGGCCCGGTCCGGTACACGGTCACGCCGCTGCGGACGAGCTCCTCGAGCGCGTCCCGACCCCACGGCGTGCGGCTCCCGAGCGGGGGAGGCATGGTCAGGCTGATCGGGAAGAACGGCTCGCCGTCGACCCTGTAGCTCCCGCGGGCGTCGATCGTCCAGACGGCGGCGCCTGCGTCCGGCGGCCCGGCGGCCGTGAAGAAGGCGAGGATCGCGATAAGTGTGCCCTTGAGAAGAATAGACATGACTAGACTTATTCAGTCTAACATGTCTACTTGTAATTGACTAGTTATCGTCTAGTCGATGCCCAGTCCCTTCACGTATACTTTTCGCATGGCAGCAGCACGCACCGATCTGGGTGACCGCATTCGGGCTGCCCGCGCCGATCTAGGCTGGAAGCAGAAGCACCTCGCGGCAGAGGTCAGGGTCGAGCCGATCACGGTCTCGCGCTGGGAGCGTGGCGCGACCACCCCGGACCTCGACACCCTTCGAGCGGTCGCGCAGGCGACCGGCAAGCCGCTTGTGTACTTCGTCGCCGGAGAAGACGCCGTCGCTCCTCCTCTCGCCCACGACGAGACGACGGGCCGCATCGAGGACGCGCTCGAGCGCATCGAGTCGCAGCTGGGTCAGCTTCTGGACGCGATCGACGGGCTCAACGGCCGCGGACGAAGGCCAGCGGGCTAGAGCCCGGCGCGGAGCAGTCGCGCGTAGGCAGCACCGGTTCCCGGCCGAGCGGCCGGGTCCTTGGCCAATGCCCGCATAGCCGCCCAGAGCAGCGGCTCCGGGACGTCGGTGCGGCGGTCGCGCAGGTCCGCGGGCTCGGTCTCGAGATGCGCGAGGCAGGTCTCGTTGAAGTCGAGCTCCGCAAACGGCGGCGCTCCGGCTAGGCACTCGTAGACGACGCAGCCCAATGAGTAGACATCGCTCGCCGGTGTCGCGGGCTCCCCGCGGACGATCTCCGGCGCGATGTAGTCGACCGTGCCAACCACCCGCCCGGCGGCGGTCAACGCCGTGTCGCCCTCGCCCCGGGCGACGCCGAAGTCCGTCAGGAGGCTGCGCCCGTTGGTGTCCACCATGATGTTCGACGGCTTCACGTCCCGATGAACGAGGCCGATTCGATGCAGCGCGTCCAGGGCGGACCCGATGCCCGAAGCGAGGCGGACGACGCCGCCGCCGGTGAGCACTCCGTGGCCGAGCACCTCCTCGAGCGAGGCGCCCTCCACGTAGCGTGCGACGAGGTAGCGCCAGCCGTCGATCTCGCCGCTGTCGAGCACCGAGACGAGGTGCGGATGGTCGACGCCGCTCGCCGACCGGCCCTCGCGTTCGAAGCGCTGGACGTAAAGGTCGTCCTCGGCGAGCTCGGGCCGAGGACCTTAATCGCCACGACCTCGCCGTCCGACTCTCGCACCGCCCGGAAGACCACGCCCATGCCGCCCTCACCCAGGCGTTCCTCCAGCCGATAGCCGCCGAGGCTGTCGCCCGCGTTGGGCCCGGGGTAGTCGTCATGAGGAGACATCTGTTACAAGACGTTGGTCAATGGTTCCTCGGATCGGAACCGAGTTCGCCGGCTACCGCATCGTTGCGCTTCTCGGTCGGGGAGGCATGAGCATTGTCTACCGCGCCGAGAACCCCCGCTTGGGAACGACGGTGGCCCTCAAGGTGCTGGCGCCGGAACTCGCCCAGGACGAGTCCTTCCGCGAGCGCTTCGTGGCCGAGTCGGGGATGGCGGTGAACCTCCACCACCCCAACATCATCACCATCTACGACGCGGGCGAGGAGGACGGGTCGCTCTACATCGTGATGCGCTACGTCCCCTCCGACCTCAAGAAGGTGTTCGACGCTGAGGGTGCGGTCCCGCCGGCCCGACTCGTAGCGATCCTGGAACAGGTCGCCGGGGCGCTCGACGCTGCCCATGCCGGCAAGCTGATCCACCGCGACGTCAAGCCGGCGAACATCCTGCTCGACGGCGGCGGGCCCGAGAACCTGGAGCTTGCCTACCTGGCCGACTTCGGCGTAACCAAGCGGACGGACTCGGACTCGGAGCTCACCGCCGCCGGAGGGTTCGTCGGCACGGTCGAGTACGCCGCGCCGGAGCAGCTTCTCGCTCAGGCCGTCGACGGCCGCGCCGACCTCTACTCGCTCGGCTGTGTCGCGTACGAGGGCCTGACCGGTTCGCCGCCGTTCGAGGGAGACAAGGCTTACATGTCTCACGTCCGTGACGAGCCGCCTCCTCCGAGCGGGCGCGGGGAGGGAATCCCAAGCTCAGCGGACACCGTGATCGCGCGCGCTCTCGCGAAGGACCCCGACGAGCGCTTCGACACCTGCGCGGACTTCGTGAGCGGGCTCGCCGGCAGCCTCGGCGTCGCGACGCCGACGCCGACGGCCGTGGTCCGCCCCGCGAAGCCGAAGAAGCCGCGCAAGCCCGGGCGGTTCCGCCGACGCTCGCTCGTCCTTCTTGGCCTACTCGCCCTCCTGGCCGCCGGGGCTGCGGTGGGGGTCGGCGTCGCGCTCGCGACCGACACCGACTCGCCGCAGGGTCAACGGACCATTACGGAGGTCGAGACCGTGCTGGAGCCCCCCGGCGACGCCACAGCGTTCGACTTGGAGCTCGCCAACCTCGTGCCCGCCGGAATTCGGGAGACGTGCGAGACGGTCGAGCCGATCAGCGATGCCTTCGACTCGACCTTGCGCTGCAACGGTGGCGAAGGAGTCCCGCGCGTCGAGTACAGCCACGCCCGAAGCGGCGACGGGCTGACGGATTACCTGCGGGCTCGGGCCGCCGCCGCAGGAATAGAGTTCGATCCGGACGATACGCTGGAAGCCACCGTGCCGACGTGCGGCGACCCGGAGCCCGCACTCCGCGACTACCGGGCGCACGGGCAGACGGGGCACGAGCTGACGGACTCGCTCACATTGCAGACGGAAGAGGAAATGAGCCCGTACCAGATCGACCGCACGATCCTTGGCCGTGTTCTCTGCTTCCGCGCCGACGGTGGCCGCTTCTGGATGGAGTGGACCGACAACCGCAGCGGCGTCTACACGACCGCCTCGGGGCGCCGGGCGAAGGACGTCATCCCCTGGTGGGAGTCCTCGGCCGGCCCAATGGACTGAGCGCTTGTCAGCCCGGTAGGGATCGGGGTTCAAGGACGCGCTGCGATCCAGGGACGACCCGATCCGGCTGCGCGCTGACCGGGTAGCGCTCGCGACCCGCCGGTTCCGATCGGGGACGCGCTGGAAGGTTCCGGCCTGCTCGGCTAGCCGGAGACCGAGTAGAGCTGCCACTCGCCCGGCACGCCCTTGAGGACGTGCCGGCCGCGGTCGGCGAAGCCCACTCCAGACCCGGCGACGAGGTCCCGGACCGTGCCGGAGGCGAGCACCTCGCCGGGCTCGGCCTCCGCCGCCACGCGCGCGGCGATGTGGAGCAGGATCCCGCCGACCCTGCCGCCGACGAGGTCCCCCTCTCCGGTGTGGAGCCCGGCGCGAATCTCGAGGCCGAGCCCGCGCACATCGTCGCGGATCGCCGTGGCGCAGCGAACGGCGCGGACGGGGCCGTCGAACGAGGCGACGAACCCGTCGCCGGTGGTGTTCAGCTCGACGCCGCGGAACTCGGAGAGCCGTCCGCGTACGAGCGCGTTGTGCCGCTCCAGAAGATCGCGCCAGCCGCCGTCCCCGAGCTCGGCCGCCCGCCGGGTCGAGTCGACGATGTCGGTGAGGAGGATCGTCGCCAGCACCCGCTCTGGCGGGGCGGCGCGATCGAGGTCGCGCAGGAATGCCTCCGTCTCGTCCAGGAGCCGCGCGTTGCCCGCCGGGTCCGCCCAGGAGAAGCCGTCGACCAGCCCAGGGACCTCCCGGCGGAGAGCCTCTGGGATCCGCTCCGCAACGTAGGCGGCCTGCCCCGCCGACGACGCGCGGTGCAGCACGAGCGTGGGAACGCGAATGGTGGGAAGAACGTCGGTGACGTCGCCGTCCATGACCATGCGCTGGAACGCGACCGCTGTGCCCGGGCTCGCGCTCTGGCGCATGTGGCGGACGTACCAGGCGAGGAACTCCTCGTCGTCGGCGCGCGTCGGGGTGTATTCGCGGAGCTGGCCCGCGAAGAACTCGGGCGTGCCCCAGTTGTCGCCGACCTCGCGCAGCCAGTCGCGCCACTCGTCGTCGCTTCGCGCCCACGGGTAGTCCGGCGACCGGCGGCCCTTCGGCGACGGGTCGTAAAGGACGAGCGCGGTCGTCCGCTCCGGATAGGTGGCGGCGAAGAGAATGGCCAGCCGCGTCCCCTCGTGTGCGGCGAGGAGCGCGGCGCACTCCACCCCCTCGGCGTCCATCACGGCACGGACGTCGTCCATCCGCGCCTCGAGCGTCGGGACGCTTCGGAGCCGGTCGGAGAGGCCCATCCCGCGCTTGTCGAAGAGGAGGACGCGCGAGAAGGACGCGAGCTTCTCCACGTGGCGCACGAACAGGGGCTGCTCCCAGACCGAGTCGAGGTGGGCGAGGCTACCGCGTACGACGACGAGGTCGAGCGGCCCCTCGCCGAGCACCTGGTAGGCGATGCTGACGTCGCCGCTTCTCGCATAGCGGATGTCGGGCACGTCCACCACCTCAGGCGTCGTCGTCGGCGGGACGCGCGTGGAGACTGATGTGGAGGACAACGAACTCCGCGGGCCTCAGCGGCGCGAAGCCGACGAGCAGGACGAGGCGGCCGGCGTCCAGGTCGTCCTGGGTCATCGTCGTTCGATCGCAGCGGACGAAGAACGCGCCTTCCGGTTTCGAGGCAGGGAAAGCGCCCTGGCGGAAGACGCTCGTGAGGAACGTCCGCGCGGCCGCCCGAACCTGCGTCCACAAAGGAGGCCGGTTCGGCTCGAAGACGACCCACTGCAGGCCCTGACGAATGCTCTGTTCGAGGAATGCGGCGAATCGCCGCACGTTGACGTACTTCCACTCGGTGTCCGTGTCGGCTCGCGTCAGTGCCGACCAGAGCCTGATCCCTCGGCCCGATACGAACCGGATCGGGTTGACGGCAGCCTGCACCAGGGCGTCGGCGGTTGCCTGGTCGAGCTCGATGGTGGGCGGCAGGACGCCCTGCACCAGCGTCCCGGAGGGGGAAACCCAAACGGCGCGCTCGATGTCGGTTCGGGCGAGGACTCCGGCAACCGCCGCCGCGGCCGGGACGTCTCGCTCACCCGTCGGCCCGCGCACCCGCATCCGGGGGAAGACGACGGCGGAGCTTCGGCCGCCGCCGAACGAGCCCGCCCAGCGAGCAACGTTGGCGGGGGTGCGCGCCGCCGGCGGGTCGACGACGTAGAAGACTTGTCGCTCCTCTGCCATGAGCGCCGCCGTGACGGCGAGGGAGGTGGCCGCGGAGTCCGACATTCGCGCCGTCGCCGGAATGACGAGGATGCTGAAGTTCGTGGAGGCGAGCGCTTCGAGCGACCTGGCGGGATCGCTCTCGTCCAGGCCGGTCACGTAGCCTCGGCGGCCGCCGTTCTGGAAGAAGAGGCGGACGGCCTCGCCGGTCTCGCCCTCGCCGCTTCCAAACGCGCGCTCGAACTCGACCATGGAGGTGACGAGCACCGGAGCCGGGGGAGGTCCGGCCGGAAGGGCGCCGACGAACGCCGTGACGGTCGTCGCCACTCCCGCGATCGGATCCCGTGGTCGGCGCGGCCTGGGCATCAGGTGAGAGCCCGTGCGACGTCGCCCATGCGCGGGAACTGGGCGCCTGCGTCACGGCAGTGCTCGACGAAGCTTCCGAGCATCGCGATCCGGTGGCCGCGGCCGATCACCTGCGGGTGCATGGTCAGCGTCAGGATCCCGCCGTCGACGTTCGCGTCCATCCAATCGAACTCCGCCTGCCAGATCTCCAGCACCTGCGACGGCGGCGCGCCGCCCTTGCGGTACGGGTCGAAGTTGAACTGGAAGTGCACCCAGTCGTCCAGCTCGAAGCAGAGCGGTAGCTCCCAGACCGCCGACTCGCGGCCTCGCTCGAGCGGGACACCGCGCGCCACCTTGTCGCCGATGCGCGGGTGGAACGGCCGGTAGTCGTCGGTCATCAGGCTCGAGTCGTAGAGGAAGCCGAGCTCCTCGACGAAGGAGAGCGTCAACTCGGAGAGGTCGGCCGACGGTGCCCGGAAGCCGAGCGGCGTGACGCCGATCCCCTCGAGCACCGCCCAGGCGCGCTCCATGTCGGCCCGCTCCTCGTCGGCGGTCTGCAGGCTCGGGTCGATGTGGGCGTAGGAGTGGTGGGCAATCTCGTGGCCGGCCTCGAGGATCGAGGACGTCTCGTCCGGGAACGACTCGACCGTGTGGCCGGGCACGAAGAAGGTCGCGTCGAGATCCCGCTCCTCGAGGAAGCGGAGGATCCGCGGGACGCCGACCCGGGCGCCGTACTCGCCGCGGTTCAGCATCGCCGGCGTCACGCGGTCGTAGGCCAGCCAGACCGAGAGTGCATCGAAGTCGAAGCTCAGGCAGACGGTGCTGTTCGGCACGGCCGGGATGCTATTCCAGGTCGTGCCTACAATCCGAGGAGATGGAAGATCCCGCCCCGCTCACGATCACGCTCGAGCCGCTCGACGACCACCTGATCGTCGAGCCGCTGGACGAGGACGTCGAGACCAGGACGGGGCTGATCATCCCCCAGAGCACCGAGGCGGAGAGCCGCACGGGCATAGTCACCGCCGTGGGCACCGAGGCGCACGGGATCGAGCCTGGCGACAAGGTGCTCTTCCCCAAGGGCGCCGGCTTCGACGTCCGCCTGGGCGGCGTCGCCTGCAAGGTCCTGAACCGCCGCGAGCTCATCGCTCGCGTCCACGACTAGGTCGCCTCGGGGGCCTCGCCCTGCCGGAGGCGGCCGGGCCACGCGCCCGCATCGCCGAACAGCGTCACGAAGGCGGGGATGAGCACGGGCCGGACGAGGAAGGTCTCGAGCAGGACGCCGACGCCCATCATGAACGCGAACTCGCGGAAGCCGTCGATCGGCACGATGGCGAGCATCGCGAACGACGCCGCGAGCGCGATCCCGGCGACGCTGATCGCGCGCGAGGCCCGCGGCGCTGCGATTGCGATCGCCTCCCGCAGCGGGCGCCGCTCCGCCTCCTGCCAGATGCGGCCGGCGACGAAGACGTTGTAGTCCGAGCCCAGCGAGACGAGCAGCACGCCGGCGGCGAAGGGGACGTAGTACGTCAGGTCGCTGTGGCCGAGCAGGTCCTGGAAGACGTAGGTCGTGAGGCCCAGGGTTGCGGCCACGGAGAGCACGCTCGCCGCCAGCAGGTAGAGGGGCGCGACCAGCGCGCGCAGGAAGATGGCGAGGAAGAGGAAGTTGACCGCGAGGACGACGGCGCCGACGAGGGCCGAGCTGTCGACGATCGCCTCGACCGTGTCCGAGGCGATCGCCGTCTGGCCGGAGACCGACGCCTCCGCGTCCTCGAGCCCCGCGGCTGCAAGCGCCCCGGGGAGCCGGTCGTCGAGGTCGCGCACGACCTTGATCGCCTCGGAGTCGAGCGGCGGCGCGTCGAGGATGACCGCGAGGCGGGCGGCGTTCCCGTCCTCGGAGACGAGCACGTCGCCCGGGGTCTCGGGCGGCTGCTCGCTCGGCCCGAGGACGCCCGCGACGCCGGGCACCTGGTCGACCTCTTTCTCCAGCCGCGCCAGCCCCTCGGTCTGCCCACCGACGCCGTTGCCCTCGACGAGCACGATCGTCGGCGCGAGCACCCCGGCGGCGAAGCCCCGGCCGGCGGCGCTCGCGGCCTCGCGCACCTCCGAGTCGGCGGGGAGCCCGCTGCCGAGGCGCAATGCGAGCTCGGTGTGGCGGATGCCCGAGGCCGCGACCGCGAGCGCCCCCACGGTGAGGAGCGCGACGACCGCGGCGACCGGCTTCGACGTCAGGAACTCGGCCACAGCCGACCGGAGCGGCGAGGGCCGGTCCTCGTCCTCGGCAGCGCCCTCGCCGGGTTTCAGGGCTGGCCAGAACACCGCCCGCCCGCCGAGCGCGAGTGCCGCGGGGACGAACGTCAGCGACACCGCGAGCGCGATCCCGGCCGTGAGCGCGAGCGCGGGCCCGAAGGCGCGGAAGAACTCGAGCTCGCCGACGAGGAGCGCCGCCGAGCCGGCGACGACGATCAGGCCCGCGGTCGCGACGATCGGCGCCACGGCCGTGCAGGAGCGTTTCGCTGCCTCGACCCGCGGCGCGCCCCCGGCCAGCTCGCGCCGGCACGCCGACAGGAAGAAGACCGTGTAGTCCGTGACGACGCCGAGGGTCAGGGCGACGACGAGCGGCTCGACCTCCTGCGGGATCCCCGCCCCGAGCCGATCCGCGACCTTCGGGATCAGGCCGCTCGCCACGAGGAAGGAGATGCCCGAGGCGACGAGCGTCAGGAGCGGCGCGCCGAAGGAGCGGAACGTGATGCCCACCACGAGCGCGATCGCGAGGACAGTCCCCAGCTCCACGAGCGGAAGCGCGTTCTCGATCTCGTCGAACTGCGCGAGGCGGGCCGGTCCTGGCCCGGTCACGCCGACGTAGTGGTCGCCCTCGGCCTGATCGGCGAAGGCGTGCGCGAGGTCGACCTTGGCCGGCAGGCTCACGCCGGGCGGGAAGAAGAGGTGCGTGACGGCGGTCGTCCCGTCCTCCTTGGAACCGGGGAACGCCTTGTCGGTGTTCAGAATCGGGAGCGCGAACTGGATCTCGTCGTCGCCGGCCTCCTGCTCCGTGGCGTCGACGGCGCGCTGGACGATCGCCTCCTGCTCGTCCGTCGAAAGGCCCGACTCCCGGCGCTCGACGACGGCCGTATCGGCGGTGAGCGGCACGGAGAAGAGCTCCTGCGAGCGGGCACCGGCCTCGATCGCGGGCGAGTCGTCCGGGATCAGCCCACCGAGCTCGAGCGGCTCGCCGGTCCCCAGGCCCGGGAGGTAGACGGTCGTCGCGACCGCCGACGCGATCCACGCGGCGATGACCAGCCAGCGAAGTCGGACCACGACTGTTGCGAACACCCTCGGCACGGCACGGTCATGCCCACTAGCCGGGAAGTTCAAGCGTTTGGAAGTCGCGCCGAACGCGCAAGACCTGGAAATGCGAGCAATCTGGTCAGGCTCGATCGCCTTCGGGCTCGTCAGCGTGCCCGTCCGCATGGAGAGCGCGGTCAAGGAGCACAAGCTCGAGTTCCACTTCGTCCACGAGCCGGACGGCGCCCGCATCGGCTATCAGAAGATCTGCAAGGCCGAGGACAAGCCCGTCCCGGACGACGAGATCGTCAAGGCCTTCGAGCTCGAGAAGGAGAGGTGGGTCTACCTGACCGACGAGGACTTCGAGTCCGCCGAGCTCGACAAGGTGCAGCGGACGATCGACATCCAGGCGTTCGTGCCGCAGGAGGAGATCGACCCGATCTACTTCGAGCGGACGTTCTACCTCGCCCCGCGGGACGACGGCGAAAGACCGTACGCGCTCCTCGCGCGGGCGCTGGACAAGACCGGGCTGGTCGCGGTGGCGACGTTCGTCATGCGTGACCGGGAACACCTCGCCTGCCTGCGCGTCCGCGACGGCGTCATCCAGCTCGAACGGATGCACTTCGCCGACGAGGTGCGCCCGACGAAGGGCCTCGCCCCGAAGGGCGTCCGCGTCGCGAAGACAGAGCTCGACATGGCCGTCAAGCTCGTCAAGCAGGTCTCCGGCACCTTCGACCCCAAGCGCTTCAAGGACACCTACCGCGACAGGCTTCTCCAGATCATCCGCGCCAAGGAGAAGGGCAAGACCGTGGAGGTCGCCGAGGAAGTCGCCGAGGCCGAGGAGCCGGTCGATCTGATGGCCGCGCTCAGGGAGAGCGTCGCTGCCGCCCGCAAGAGCAAGCCGAAGCGCGGACGCCGGCGGGCGAAGAAGGCCGCCTAGCCCCAGCCGAGCTCGGAGAGCCGGCCCTCGTCGATCCCGAAGTGGTGGGCGATCTCGTGCACGACCGTGATCCGGATCTCATCCTCGAGCACGGCGGGGTCGTCGCCGAACTCCTCCTCGAGCGGGATCCGGTAGATCTCGATCTTGTCGGGGAGCACGCCTGCGTAGCCCTCGTCCCGCTCGGTCAACGGGATGCCGAGGTAGAGCCCGTACAGGTCGGGCTCCTCGGAGTTCTCGTCCTCGACGACGATCTCGACGTTCGACATGGCGTTCCGGAGCTCCGCCGGGAGCGAGTCGAGCGCGGCGCGGACGTGCTCCTCGAAGGTCACTTGATGATGAGCGCCATCAGGGCCTTCTGGGCGTGGAGGCGGTTCTCCGCCTGGTCCCAGACGGCCGAGCGCTCGCCGTAGAGCACGTCCTCGGCGATCTCCTCGCCGTAGTGTGCCGGGAGGCAGTGGAGCACGATCGCCCGCTCGCTGGCGAGCGCGACCATCTCCGCGTCGATGCCGTACCCCTCGAGGTCGGCGAGGCGCTGCTCGCGCTCGTCGTCCTGTCCCATGCTCGTCCAGACGTCCGTGTAGAGCACGTCGGCGCCCGAGGCGGCCTCGCGCGCCTCCGCGGTCAGCTCGACCGAGGTGCCGTTGACCTCGGCGGCCTCCAGCGCCCAGCCGACGACCTCGGCCGATGGCTCGTACCCGGATGGCGTGCCGGCGACGAAGTCCATGCCGAGCTTCGCGCAGGCGACCATGAGCGAGTGGCAAACGTTGTTGCCGTCTCCCAGGTAGGCGACGCGGACGCCGTCGAACCCGCCCAGCTTCTCGCGAATCGTCATCACGTCGGCGATCGCCTGGCAGGGGTGGAACTCGTCGGTGAGCCCGTTGATGACGGGGATGTCGGCGTGCTCGGCCAGTTCGTCGACGTCCGCCTGCTCGAACGTACGGATCATGATCCCGTCGAGGTACCGGGAGAGCACCATCGCGGTGTCCTTGATCGTCTCGCCGCGGCCGAGCTGGAGGTCGCCGGCGGCGAGGTAGAGGCCCGTTCCGCCGAGCTGCGAGATGCCGACCTCGAAGCTCACCCGCGTGCGCGTGGACGGCTTCTGGAAGATCATCCCGAGCGTGCGGCCCTCGAGCAGGCGATGCGGCACACGCTCCCGCTGGCGTGCCTTCAGCCGGTCGGCGTGGTCGAGGATGAGGACGAGCTCCTCCGGCGCCCAGTCGTTGACCCGGAGGAAGTCACGACCCTTCAGGTGGGCGGGAATCACGCGCGCATCCTAGTTACGCGCGTCCCGGCCGCGCCGTTCCGGACCGCCTCGGCGCTGGTGATCAGCGCCTCGCCGCCGGTCTGCGAGACGAAGGCGAAGGCGGCCTCGACCTTCGGCCGCATGCTTCCAGCCGAGAGCGCGTCGACCAGCCCGGCGTCCCCCTCCGGGCTCAGCTCGGCGATCGGGTCGCCGTCGCCGCCGTCCTCGCCGAAGTCGCGGTAGACCCCCGGCACCTGGGTGAGGATGACGAGCCGCTGCGCCCCGAGGCCGACGGCGAGGAGCGCCGACGCGTGGTCCTTGTCGATGACGGCGTCGATCCCGTCGAAGGCCTCGTCCCGGCGCACGACCGGGATGCCGCCGCCGCCGACCGCCACGACGAGCCGGCCCGAGTCGAGCAGCGTGCGGATCGCCTCCAGCTCGAGGACCTCGAGCGGCCTGGGGGAGGGCACCACCCGTCGCCAGCCGCGTCCCGGCTCTTCGCGGAGCGCCCAGCCGCGGTCGCGCTCGAGCTCCTTCGCCCGCAGGCTGTCGTAGTGCGGCCCGATCGGCTTGGTCGGGTTCTCGAACGCCGCGTCGGCGGGGTCGACGGCGACGTGCGTGACGACGACGGCCACCGGCCTGCCCGTTACCGGCAGCAGCTCGGCCGCGGCGAGCGTGCCGATCTCCGCCTGCGTCTGCGCGACGGCGACCCAGAGCGGCAGCGGCGGCGCCTCGGCCGCCCCGAGCTCCTGGCGCAGGAGCTCGTTCCCGACCTGGGGACCGTTCCCGTGCGTGACCACGACCTCGCCCTCGAGCAGCGGCGCGACCGCGGCGAAGGTGGTGGCGAGATTCGCCCGGTGCTCGGCGGCGGTCCCGCGCTCCCCGGGCCCGAGGAGCGCGTTCCCGCCCAGCGCGACGACCGTCAGCACGACGCCGACCGCGACGAGCGCTTGTGTTTCACGAGCATCGGAAAAGCCATGGCCGTCTCAGCAAAGGGCAGGCGCCCTTTTCGGGGCGGCGAGCCGCCGTTCCTCTTTGTGCGCGTGGAACACAAGCACGGGTTTCGGCGCCGGGGACGGTTGTCGGGGCCGCCTAGGTGAGGGCCGGAGCCGACTCGATGATCCCGTGGGCCTCGAGGATCGAGCCGAGCGTCGGCTCGCCCAGCTCCTGCAGCCGGTACGTGACCCGGAGGGCCGGCTTGTCGATGTCGATGACGCGGCGCAGGTCGATCGGCGTCCCGATGAGGACGAGGTCGGCGTCGGAGCGCTCGATCGTCTCCCGGAGCTCCTCCATCTGCTTCCGCCCATACCCCATGGCCGGCAGCAGCTCGGCGACGTGCGGATAGGCCTCGAACGTCTTCTGGATCGAGCCGACAGCGAACGGCCGCGGGTCGACCAGGGCCGCCGCCCCGTGCTGCTTCGCGGCGAGCACTGCGGCGCCATAGGTCATCTCCCCGTGCGTGAGCGTCGGCCCGTCCTCGACCGCAAGGACCCGCTTGCCGCGGATCTCGTCCGTGCGCCCGTCCTCGACGTGGAACGGGGAGGCGCCGAGAACGACCTCCGCGCGCGGGTTCAGCCGGTGGATCGAGTCGAGCACCGCCTCGACCCCTTCCGGCGTCGCCGTATCCGTCTTGTTGACGACGCAGACGTCGGCCATGCGCAGGTTGGTCTCGCCCGGGTGGTAGCGGAGCTCGTGACCAGGCCGGTGCGGGTCGCAGACGACGAGGTGCAGATCGGGCTTGATGAAGGGCGTGTCATTGTTGCCCCCGTCCCAGACGATCACGTCGGCCTCCTGCTCCGCGCGGGAGAGGATGGCGCCGTAGTCGATCCCGGCGAAGACGAGGTTGCCCTCGGCGAGGTGCGGCTCGTACTCCTCGCGCTCTTCGATCGTGCAGTCGGCGGCGTCGAGGTCCTCGTAGCGCTCGAAGCGCTGCACGGCCTGCTTCGTCAGGTCGCCGTACGGCATCGGATGGCGGAGGACGGCGACGCGCTTGCCCGCCTCGCGGAGCAGGTGGGCGACGTAGCGCGTCGTCTGGCTCTTGCCCGAGCCGGTGCGCACGGCACAGACGGCGACGACGGGCTTGTCGGACGGGATCATCGTCGCGCGCGGTCCGAGCAGGCCGTAGTCCGCCCCCGCGGCCATGGCCAGCGAGCCGACATGCATGACGTGCTCGTGCGTGACGTCCGAGTACGCGAAGACGACTTCGTCCACGTTCTCGCGGCGCACAAGGTCGGCCAGCTGCTCCTCGGGAAGGATGGGGATCCCGTCCGGGTAGCGGGCGCCGGCCAGCGCAGCGGGGTAGACGCGTCCCTCGATGTCCGGGATCTGCGTCGCCGTGAAGGCGACCACCTCGACCTCGTCGCTCCCCCGGTACACGACGTTGAAGTTGTGGAAGTCGCGGCCGGCTGCACCGGCGATGACGACCCTCCTCATACCGTTACCTCCTCCTCGATTCGTTCGCCCACCGCGGCCAGCTCCAGCTTCGCCCCTGCCACTTGGTCGAGCAGCTCCGCCGCTGTGAGCCGCTGACCCTCCGCCCAGAGCTCCCTGAGGAGCGAGCCGGCCTCCGGGCGCGTGAACCAAGCGCGTCCGAGCTCCTGGCGGAGGAACGACTCGATCTGGGTGTGGAACGCCCATGCTCGCAGGTAGCACGTGCAGTAGAAACCCTCGTCCACGTCGGCGAGGAAGTCGGTCGCCGACGGCTCGATCTTCGTCGCGTCCCCGACCAGCTCGACGTAGCGCGCGCGCATCGACTCGAGCTCGACGTCGCCGTGGAGCTCGAGCTCGTACAGGAGCTTGCCCGCGTAGCGGCGCACGACGTAGAGGAGGCTGACCGCCGACTCCTCCGCGAAGTCCTCCGGCCGGGCGAAGTCGAGCCGGCGCGAGAGCCAGGCCGGGTCGTCGACGAGGTGCTCGAAGAGCATCGCCCACCCTTCGGTCACCGAGTTGTCGCCGAGCCGCCGGAACTCGACCGGCAGATCCGGCGACACGTGCGCGAAGTGCTCGGCGTGGCCGGCCTCGTGGAAGAACGCGTGCCAGTCGTCCGGCCCGCCCATCGGCTTGATCACGAGCATCACCCGCTGCGGCACCTCGATCGGGGCGCAGAAGGCGCGGGGGCTCTTCTGCGGCCTCGGCTCGAGGTCGAGATGGACGTTTTCCTGCGAGCTCAGGTCGATGCCGAGCCCGTCGAGCGTCCACTGCAGCGCGGGCACCATGCGGTCGCCGGGGAAGCCCTCGTCCCAGTCGCTGCCGCGAAAGGCGCGCAGAATGTCGTGCCGGTGGGCCTCTTCGAGCGGGACGCCGACGCGGCGGCGCAGCAGCCGGTCGAAGGCGGCCACGTGCAGCGCCTCGGTCTCGTCGAGAAAGGCCCGCGCCTGCGCGGCCAGCTCCTCCAGCGGGAAGCCGAAGCGCTCGTAGAGCTCCCTGTAGGTCGGGGCGCCGAGTGCGCGCGTGCCCTCGCGGCGCTTCTCCGCGTGCGCCGTCCAGCGCGGCATCAGCTGCTCCTCGGCGAGCTCGATCCGCGCCGCTTCGAGGCGCTCGCGCCGGCCGCGGTCGGCCTCGTTCGCGATCGTCGGGCGCAGCATGCGGTAGGGGATGGTCTCCCCGGCGACGCTGACCTCGAGCGAGGCCTCGAGGCCGGCGATCTCCTCGGCCTCCCCGCGGGTGAGGTTGCCGAGGTACCCCTCGCAGGCGAAGTGCCAGAGCTCGACCTCGCCGGCGCCGCCGGCCTTGGCGGCGCCGGCGAGCTCGCGGGCCGCGTCGAGGGTCGTCAAATCGGAGAACCGCTCGTAGATCGGTACGAGCTCGAAGGTCTCCTTGAGGCCCGCGTAGTGGAGGTAGTACTCCTCGTCGAGCGCCGCGATGAAGCGATCCGCCTCGTCGCGGTAGACGTCGAGGCTGCTCGCGGAGGGCGTCGCCATGGGTCGCGTAGGATACCCGCCCGTGCAGGAGATCCAGGTCACGACTGAGCGCAAAACCCAGCTCGTGGACATCACGAGCGAGGTCCGAAACGCGGTCGGCGCGGACGCCGGCGGCAGCGCCGTCCTCGTCTACGTCCCGCACACGACGGCGGGCCTCACCATCAACGAGAAGATCGACCCGGACCTCCTCGACGACTTCGAGATGGCGCTCAAGTCGATCGCCGACGACGAGTGGTCGTGGAAGCACGTCGACGCCGACGGTCCGAACGCCCCGTCGCACATGCGCGCCTCCCTGCTGGGCCCGCAGGTGCTCGTTCCGCTGCGCGACGGCGACCTCGCCCTGGGCACCTACCAGGGCATCTTCTTCTGCGAGTTCGACGGCCCACGCTCGCGGAAGGTCTACGTCTCGACGCTGATCTGAGCATCTAGGCTCCTGGGGTGGCCGCGCCCGTCAGGAAGGACCAGGAGGTCGAGGTCAGGATCGACTCGCTCGCGTACGGTGGGCGT
This sequence comes from uncultured Actinomycetes bacterium, assembly GCA_963811635.1. GTDB lineage: Bacteria > Actinomycetota > Thermoleophilia > Gaiellales > Gaiellaceae > JAIBJN01. The sequence continues at coordinate 19,373 of CAWESB010000004.1, read as the reverse complement.
GGCGTCGCGCGCCTGAACGGCTTCGTCGTCTTCGTCAACCGCGCTCTCCCGGGCGACCTCGTGCGCGCCCGTGTCACCAAGGTGAAGCGGAGCCACGCCGAGGCTGTGGCAGTCGAGGTCGTCGAGCAGGGCGCCCCGCGCGTCGAGGCTCCCTGCGCCCACTACCCGGCTTGCGGCGGCTGCCGCTTCCAGGATCTCGCCTACGAGGCGCAGCTCGATGCCAAGGCGCAGCAGGTGGCGGACGCCCTGCGGCGGATCGGCGGGTTCGCCGATTTCGAGCTCGAGCCCGCAGTGGCGGCGCGGTCGGTCTTCCACTACCGCAACAAGCTGGAGTACTCCTTCACCACCCTCGCCGACGGCGTGGTCGGGCTCGGCTTCCACCGCGCAGGGCGCTGGGACGAGGTGCTCGACGTCGAGCGCTGCTGGCTGACGACCGACCTCGGCAACGGCATTCGCGAGGCCGCGAAGGCGTGGGCCCGCGCCGAGGGCCTGCCCGCGTTCGATCAGGAGAAGCAGGAGGGCTACCTGCGCCACCTCGTCGTGCGCGAGGGGCGCAACACCGGCCAGGCGCTCGTCGTCCTCGTCACGGCGCCCGGCGATCTGGCCGGAGCGGACAGCCTCGTGGAGGCGCTGCGGGCTTTCCCGGAGGTGCGCTCGATTCACTGGGCCGTGAACGACTCGCCCGCGGAGGTGACCAACCTCCCGACCGACCTGCTGTGGGGCGAGGAGGCGATCGAGGAGGAGCTCGTCGGTCTTCGCTACCGCGTGCGCCCGAACGCCTTCCTGCAGACGAACACGGAGATGTGCGAGGTGCTGTACGGCATTGCGGCCGAGTTCGCGGAGCTGACCGGGAACGAGACCGTCTACGACCTCTACTGCGGCATCGGGACGATCGGCCTCACGCTCGCCCGCGACGCGCTGACGGTCTGGGGCATCGAGTACTCGGAGGAGTCGATCGCCTGCGCCGTCGAGAACGCGGAGCTGAACGGCGTCGCCAACTCGGCCTTCTTCGCGGGCGACGTCGGCCGCGACCTCGACGAGCTGCGCGGCCGGGCGGGGCCTCCGGACGTCGTCGTCGTCGACCCGCCTCGCGCCGGCCTCGCGGGCAAGGCCGCCAGGCGCGTGGGCGAGCTCCAGGCGCCGCGCCTCGTCTACGTCTCGTGCAACCCGACCACCCTCGCCGGCAACGCGAAGGAGCTCGTGAACGACTTCGGCTACCGCCTCGAGCGGGTGCGGCCCCTCGACATGTTCCCGCACACGCCCCACGTCGAGGCCGTGGCGCTGTTCACCCTCGCCTAGCTAGCCGGCCTCGTCGAGCGCCTGCGCCATCCGCTCGAACTGCTCCGTCGCCTCCTCGGCGCTCGGCACGGTGAGGACGTTCTCGTCCGCCAGCTCGCCCGCGTCCGGGAACCCGCTGACGCGGATCGCGGCCGCGGCGGCCTCCAGGTCGTAGTCGGTCCGCCTCAGGTCGACCTCCGGGCCGAGCACGGCCCAGTAGGCGCCGGGCCGCGCCTCGTAGGGCATGCCGACGCTGCCGGCGTTGATCAGCCGCTTGCCGGCGACCCGGCGGTCGAACTGGACGTGGGTATGTCCGCAAACCACCACCTCCTCCGAGACGTCCGCCACCGCCGTGGCCACCCGCTCCTCGGGCGAGATCCGCGTGAGGATCTCCTCGTCGCTGCGCGGCGAGCCGTGGCAGAAGAGCACCGGGCCGAGCCCATCGACGTCGACCGACTGCGTGCCGGGGAGCGCCGCGAGCCACGCGCGCTGACCCTTGTCGAGCTGCTGGGCCGTCCAACGCGTACGCTCCGCCCACGAACCGGAGCCCGCGGGCTCGGCGGCGAGCTCGCGGTCGCAGTTCCCGCGCAGGAAGAGGGCGCGCTCGCCGAGTTGGAGGAGGCGGTGAAGCACGGCCCGCGGCATCGGCCCGAGGCAGACGTCGCCGCCGACGACGACCGCGTCCACATCCAGCTCGTCCACCTCCGCGAGCACCGCCTCGAGGGCGGGCAGGTTGCCGTGGACGTCGTAGAGCGCCGCGACCCTCACTCGGGCTCCAGCGGCGGTCGGGCCCGCATCTGTCGCCAGATCAGGTCGGCGTTGGCGACGATGAAGGCGCCGGAGAGGAGCGGCAGCGCGGGCAACCCGTTGATCTCGAAGGCGACCGCGAGCGCCAGGGTTGCCCCGAACGAGAGCGACATCAGCACCCAGGTCAGGCCGGGCCGGAGCGAGAAGCGCACGGTCGCGCCGAGGAAGAGCGCGAAGAAGAGCACGTCCGGAAGCCCCAGCTGGGCGGAGTTGTGCTCGCCCGGGAGCGGAAAGGCGATCGAGAGTGCGTCGAAGATCTGCGGCTGCTCCTCGACGATCACCTTCGTCGGCCCCTGGAAGACGGAGTAGGTGTCCACGGGGATGATCAGCAGCGAGACGAGGAGCACCCAGCTCACGGACTCGAAGAAGCCGAGGAACCACCAGCCGGCCAGCGTCACGGCCGCGAACTTCACGAAGTTGGCGGCGACGTCGAGGCCGGCGAGCTCGAAGAGGACGGCAAGGACGACGAGCGCGATCACGCCCCCGCCGAGCGCGCTCACGGATGCGGCCCGCCAAAACGGGAGGGCGAGCCAGGTCAGCGAGAAGAACGCCGGGATCAGGAGCAGGCCGACGAAGGCAACGTCGCCCCACGTGGAGAGCTCGAAGAGGGACTCCGAGACGCCGTAGTAGACGGCGAGGAGCGTGAGGACAGCTAGTAGGGCGGCAGCTCGGACCACCAGGGGCCGAGAGCCTTGAAGGCCTCCCAGAAGGCCCGCTTGGTCTTCTGCTCGTCGAGCGACGCGTCGACGTCCGGCGTCATGAGGGCGTCGATCGTCGGCGTGAAGCGCTGGATCTCCCCCTGCTTCTCCTCCACCTCCGTCGCGAGGGGGAACCTGACGGCGTTCAGGCATGCCCGCGCATCTTGCCCCATGACCACGACGATCTTGGGCTGGACCACGTGCAGCTCGCGGGCGAGCCAGCGCTGGGCGTCCTCGTCGTCCGCGCCCTCGAACTTGACGCAATTCGTCCCGTAGATCGCCATCGGGTCGATGTGGAGGCGCTGGATCGACTTGAGGACCGCTTGTCCGGAGCGGCCGAAGAACGCCACGCCCTCGTGCACCTCCGCGGTCTGCGGCGTGTGCTTGAGGAGCATGATGTCGGCGAGCGGGTGGCCGGATCCGAGCACGGGAACGCGCTCGGCGCCGGCCGTCTGGGCGATCTCGTGGCCGAGGTCGTTGATCTCGGCTATCGCCTTCTTGAGGTAGCGCTCGGAGATGTCGTCTGCGGACACTGGCACGGGGTCGCGGACGGTATTCGGGGTCCCCTCGGCCTCCTCCTACCGGACCGATGCCTTCGTGCGGCGCTCGCGCGCCTGCGCGACCCACTTCAGACCCTGGAGGTAGAGCAGCGACTTCGGCCGCCGGACGATCTCGGCGCTCCGCAGGCTGATGAGGAACTCCTCCGGGGTCTCGAACGCCCGCAGGCGGACGAGGCCGGTGCCGACGCCCTGGAGCACGTGGGCGTCGGAGCCCGCGCCCATGGTCAGGTTGTACTTGCGCGCGAAGCGCAGCGCCTCGTCGTTGAAGCCCTCGAACAGGAGCCGCGCGTTGTAGACCTCGAACACGTCGATCTCGGCGAGGTGGCGATGCAGCGTGCCGGGGTCCGGGATCGTGTGCAGGCGGTCGAAGGGGTGGGGGAGGTAGACGACGCCGCCCTGCTCGCGGATGGCGGCGATGGTCTCGCCCATGGGCAGGCCGCGCGGGATCTCCTGGCGCAGGAAGAATCCGATCACCTCGCCGGCGTCGGTCTTGACCTCCTCGCCGGGGATGACCGTCAGCGCCCGCCCGCGCGCGAGCTCAACCGCCTCCTCGGCCCCCGAGAAGACGTTGTGGTCCGTGATCGCGATCGCCCCGAGACCGATCCGCTCCGCGTGGTCGAGCAGGTCCTCGACCGGCACGGCGCAGTCGTGCGAGTGCTCGGTGTGCATGTGCAGGTCGGCGAGGATCATCGGCCGGTCGGCGAGCGGGTCGGCGAACGGAGCGGTCGCCGTCCGCCGCTTGCGCAGGACTGCGCCGTAGAGCCGTTCCAGCTGGTCCACGAGGCGCTCGAAGCTCTCCGGCTCGGCCGAGCGGCGGGCGGCGGCCGAGGCTTTCTCCCGCCAGGCCTGGTCCTCGGCGAGCCGCGCGAGGGCTGCCCCGACCAGGTCGGGCTGCGCCTGCGCGCCGGGCGGGTCGATGAGCGGGACGCCCGAGGCCCTGGCCTCGAGCGCGATGCGCGCGCTTCCCCGCGCCGAAGGGACGAAGCCCGCCGCGCCGGCGAGCTCGGCCGCTCTGCTCTGGGCGTCGAGGGCTGTGCGGACCACCACCTGCCCGCGCACCGCGCGCGGGACGTACGGGCGGCCCGCGAGCGACCTCGTCCGTAGAACGACGAGCTCCCAGCCGGGTAAGCCCGCCAGGGCGCGGAAGACCGCCCGGAGCCGTTGCAGCTCGTCGGGCCGGTACTCGAGGACGAAGCGCTTCCGCGGCCGCGCGGGCTGGAAGCGCTCGAGATCCACGCCGAGCGGCAGCGTCCGGTAGTCGCCGGGGAAGCGCCCGGCCGCGGCCTCCGCGGTGCGAGGGCTCGAGGCGGTCAGCGCGTCGACGCGGCCGAGGAGCTTCTCGCGCTGCTTCTTCCCCGGCGGGTAGCCGAGGCGCTCGGAGGAGTGGAACGTCGCGACTGCGAGGCCGCGCGCATCGCGCAGCGCGAGGTAGGAAAGGCTCGGGACGCCCGGCTCGTGGACGTGGACGACGTCGAAGCGGTCGCGCGTGAGCGCGAGCTCGAGGTTGGCCTGCACGCCGATGGGCACGCCGAGGCTGCTGCGGCGGGAGACTGGGACCGCGGGGCCCAGCGCGACCACGTTCTCCAGCGGCGTTCCCTGCCGGCCCAGCCGCTTGAGCGCGCGGCGGCCGGCGGCGAGGTCGGTCGCGCGGCCCGACGGCGCGAGGACGACCACCTCGTGGCCCCGCCGGCGGAGCTCGGCGGCCGCCCCGGCGACGTGGTCGTTGACGGGGTGCGGCTGCGACCACGCGAACGGAGTGACCATGCAGACCCGGAGCTTCACCCCGACGATTCTACGGCTCCCCTTGCTAGGCCCCGCCGCCTCGGGTTGCGGTCCCACGCTACCTCGCGACCGACCGCTACGGCATCGAGAACCTGACCGGTCTCGACTGCATCCCGCCGAGCGGTGCGACGGCCTACGTCGGGCTCATTCCCTGGGAGGAAGGCTCCGGCGGGCCGTGCAGGGTGATCGCCACCTGGTAGCCCGATTCCCACAGGTGGGACGAGGGGCCGGCCGAGCCGGCCCCTCGTCGTTTCCGGGCTATGCCTTGGCGGGCGTCTTCGCAGTCTTGCGCGCGTAGCGCTTGATGAAGGCCTCGGTGAGGTCGTAGGCCTCGTCGTCGACGACCTGCGTCGGGGGCGACTTCATCAGGTACGCGCTCGGGCCCGCGAGGGCGCCGGAGACGCCGTTGTTGAGGGCGAGCTTTGCCATGCGGACGGCGTCGATGACGATGCCGGCCGAGTTGGGGGAGTCCCACACCTCGAGCTTGAGCTCGACGTTGAGCGGGACGTCGCCGAAGGAGGTGCCCTCCATGCGGATGTACGCCCACTTGCGGTCGGTCAGCCACGGCACGTAGTCGGACGGGCCGACGTGGACGTTCTTCGCGCCCATGTCGTAGTCGAGCATGGACGTGACCGCGTTCGTCTTCGAGATCTTCTTCGACTCGAGGCGGTCGCGCTCGAGCATGTTGAGGAAGTCCGAGTTGCCGCCGACGTTCAGCTGCATCGTGCGGTCGAGGTGGACGCCCCGCTCGCGGAAGAGCGAGGTGAGCACGCGGTGCGTGATCGTGGCGCCGACCTGGGACTTGATGTCGTCGCCGATGATCGGCAGGCCGTGCTGCTCGAACTGCTTGCCGAAGTAGCCGCCCTTGGCGATGAAGACAGGCATGCAGTTCACCATCGCGCACCCGGCCTTGAGGATCTGCTCCGTATACCACTTGGTCGCCTCCTCGGAGCCGACCGGGAGGTAGTTGACGACGACGTCGGTGTTCGTCTCCTTGAGGATCTCGACGACGTCGTCGGTGTCGCCGGGCGCCTTCTCGACGACCTCGGAGATGTACTTGCCGAGCCCGTCGTGCGTCATGCCGCGGGAGACGGTGACGCCAGTCTTGGGCACGTCGGCGAACTTGTAGGTGTCGTTCGGGTGCGCCCAGATCGCGTCGGCGAGGTCCTTGCCGACCTTGTCCTTCGTGACGTCGAAGGCGGCGGTGAACTCGACGTCGCGGACGTGATAGCCGCCGAGGTCGACGTGCATGAGCCCCGGGACGAAGGTGTCCGGGTCGGCGTCCTTGTAGTACTCGACGCCCTGGAGCAGGGAGTTGGCGCAGTTGCCCACGCCGATGATCGCGACCCGGATCTTGTCCTCGGAGCGGACGCGGCCGTTGGTCTTGCCGTTCGTGCTAGCCATTGGTTCCTTTCGTCTGTTCGACTTGAAGGGGATTCCGAGCTCGTCTGCTAGCACTTGAAGGATCACGTCGTTGGCGTGGGAGCCCGTGCGCGCGGCCTCGGCGTCGATCGACGCCTTGAGCGCATCGGGCATGCGCAGGAGCGTGACTCCGCTCGCGCCGGCGAGCGGGCTACGCCGCCCGGTGGGGGTGTACGGGACGCCGAAGCGCTCGGCCAGGGTTCCCGTGGCGAGGTCGTTCAGGTTCCCTCCGCGGCGCGCCACCTCGCGCACGAGCGCGCGCTTGAGGGAGGAAGGCATCCGAACGAGGACCCCGCGTCTGTCAGAACTGCTAGCAGCCAATCTGCTAGCAGTCTATCAACCCGGGCCTACGGACGCTTGAGCAGCTGGTTGCGGACGAAGAGGATCCGTTGCAGCACGGTCAGCCAGGCGGTCGCGGCCAGGACGGCGACGACGTAGGGGAGCGAGCCGAGGGGAGCGAAGGCGAGGCCGACCGAGATGACGGCGACCCGTTCGGCCCGGCTGCCGAAACCGACGTCCGCCTTGAGACCCATGACCTCGGCGCGCGCGCGTGTGTAGCTGACGAGGAACGAGCCGCCGATGGCGGCGAAGGCGAGCGCGAGGCCCCACTCGCTGCCGTCGCGCATGAGCACGAGCCCGATCGCGGAGAGCATGAACAGCTCGCCCACCCGGTCGACGGTGGAGTCGAGGAACGCGCCGAACGGCGTGCCCTTGCCGCTGCGCCGCGCAAGCGCACCGTCGAGGATGTCGAGGATGCTCCCGATCACGAACAGCGCGCCGCCCAGGATGAAGAACCAGCCGCTGACGTACTCGAAGTAGACGGCGACCGAGCCTGCGATGCAGAGGCCGACGCCGGAGATCGTGAGCGCATCCGGAGTGATCGGCGTCCGCTCGAGCCCGGCGACCCAGCGGCCCGCAACACGCCGGACCTCGTCCTGGTAGCTCCGTCGGGGCGGCTCGGCTTGCTCGGTGCTATTCACGAGGCCGCGAGGCTACCAGCGTCGGTAGCCGCAGCGATAGAGCGCCGGGGCGGGCGACAGCCGCCCCTCCTGCGCCCAGGCCACGATCGTCCCGCCAACGAGGGCGACGCCGACGCCGGCGGCGATGTCCAGCCAGTAGTGGTTGCCGGTCGCCATCACCGAGAACCACACCCAGGTCGGCCAGAGCGTCCAGAGCATCGCGGCCCAGCGGCTCTTCACGAGCGTCGCCATGGCGAAGCCGATGATGAGCGCGTCCGCCGAGTGCACGCTCGGCATCGCCGCGTACGGGTTCGAGGCGAGCTCGATCAGCCCGCTGCCGTGGTTCACGGCGGACGACTGCGCGAGCGTGTCGACGAAGCCGTACTCCGGGAACATCCGCGGCGGCGCCGTGGGCATGAGGACGTAGCCGACGAGCGCGAGCAGGTTCGTGGCGAAGATCCAGTTCCGGACCGTGATGAAGGCGTCGTTCCGGAAGAAGTAGATCCAGAGGAGCGAGATCCCGAGCACCGGGAACTGCGAGAGCCAGTACGTGAGGTTGACCGCCTCGAGGGCCCAGTCGCCGGCGTGAAGGACCGCCCGCTGGATGTCGATCTCGATCAGCGCGTTGAACGCGCGCTCCGCGTCGATGACCGTGACGCCGTTCTGGATCGCCTCGAGCGTGCTGCGGTCGGCCACCCCGCGCGCCACCTGGTAGACGAGGCCGAAGCCGAGCCACAGCGACAGCTGGAAGAAGAAATCCTTCCATCCATGGGGCAGAAAGCGTCCGACGGCGGTCACGCTCGCCAGTCTAGCGACCGTGTCGGTTCGGTTTTCCCCCGGTTTTCAAGTGGAGAACGGCACAAGCTGCGGGGGCCGCAGGGGTAGATTGGCGCGGTGAGCATCCGTCCCTGCGGCGAGCACGAGCGAACGGCCGTTCTCGAGATCGTGAACGCCGCCGCCGAGGCCTATCGCGGCGTGATTCCGGAGGATCGCTGGCGACAGCCGTACATGGAATTGGACGAGCTGGAGCGCGCGATTGCCGAGGGCGTGGTCTTCTGGGGCTACGAGCTCGACGGCGAGCTCGTCGGCGTCATGGGCATCCAGGCGGTCGGCGACGTCGAGCTGATCCGCCACGCGTACGTCCTGCCCGGACGGCAGGGGCACGGCATCGGCCGCGCCCTGCTCGAGCACCTGCAGGGGTTGACCGCCGACCGCCTGCTGGTGGGGACCTGGGCCGCCGCCGACTGGGCCGTCCGCTTCTACCGGCGCAACGGCTTCGAGCTGGTCTCGCCGGAGCTGAAGACGGCGTTGCTGGAGACCTACTGGCGGGTGCCGGAGCGCCAGATCGAGACGTCGGTGGTGCTGGCCAACCCTCCGCTCGAGGAGGGCGGTCAGCCGCCGATGTACGACATCTCGACCCGCTCGGGGTCGGGGGTCGCGGCGGAGCGGAGCTCCGAGTAGCGATCCCCGCGGGCGCGCCAGACGGCGCTGAGTGCCGCGGCCAGCTCGTCGTCGGAGGCGCCCCCGCGCAGCAGCGCGCGCAGATCGTGGCCCTTGACGGCGAAGAGGCAGGTGTAGACCTTGCCGTCGGCGGAGAGGCGGGCGCGGGTGCAGTCCCCGCAGAAGGGCTGAGTCACCGAGGAGATGACCCCGATCTCGCCGCTGCCGTCGCGGTAGCGCCAGCGTGCGGCCACCTCGCCGCGGTAGGCGGGCTCGACCGGCTCGAGTGGGAGCTCGGCGTCGATCTGCGCCACGATCTCGGCCGCCGGGACGACGTCGTCCAGCCGCCAGCCGTTCGTGTGGCCCACGTCCATGAACTCGATGAAGCGCAGCACGACACCCGTCCCGCGGAAATGCCGAGCCATGGGGAGGATGCCGTCCTCGTTGAGGCCACGTTTGACGACGACGTTCACCTTCACCGGGTCGAGCCCGGCGGCGAGGGCGGAGTCGACCCCGGCAAGCACGCGCGCCACCGGGAAATCGACGTCGTTCATCGCCCGGAAGACGTCGTCGTCGAGCGAGTCGAGGCTGACCGTGATCCGGTTCAGGCCGGCCTCCTTGAGCCGCGCGGCTTTCCCCGCAAGCAGGGCGCCGTTCGTCGTCAGGGTGAGGTCGAGGCCGTCGATGTCGGCCAGGAGCTCGACCAGAGTCTCGACGTCGCGACGGACGAGGGGCTCGCCGCCGGTGATGCGGAGCTTCTCGACGCCGAGGCCGGCGAAGACGCCGGCGAGGCGCGCGATCTCCTCGAACGTGAGCAGGTCGGTGCGCGCCAGGAACGCGTAGTCGCGACCGAAGACCTCCTTCGGCATGCAGTAGACGCAGCGGAAGTTGCAGCGGTCCGTGACGGAGATCCGGAGATCCCGCACCGGCCGTCCGAGCGTGTCGACCAGTCGCTCCATGTAGACAGCCTAGCCCGAGGTTTCTCCAGCGAGAAGCGGGGTATCTCGGCGCCGAAGCATGCTCTCCGCTCGACGCGGGGCGATCCACCTTGCGGAGCGCCCCGTTTTGCCTATCAGGGGCGATGATGGAGTTGCCACCGAACTCGACTTGAGCTAATGGTCCCGCGGTGGGCATGCTGCGGGGGATGGCCGCCCGGTACTCCGCACGCGTCTGGCTCGCCCTGGTGACGATCTACATCGTCTGGGGCTCGACGTTCATCGCCCTGGCCTTCGCCGTCCGTGACCTGCCGCCGTTTCTGTCCATGGCGCTCCGCCACCTGTTCGCCGGCGGGCTCCTGCTCGCGTGGGCGCTCCCGCGGGGAGACAAGGAGGGCGACCGGATCGGCCGGCCGCAGATTCTCGCCGGCTTCGTCTTCGGCGGCCTCCTCTTCCTCGTCGGCCACGGCAGCCTCGCGTGGGCGCAGCAGACCGTGCCCGCGGGCGTGGCCGCGCTCCTCGTGGGCAGCATCCCGATCTGGATGGCGCTGCTCGACCGCGTCTTCTTCGGCAAGCGCCTGCGCTCCTCCGCCTACCTCGGCTTCGGGCTCGGCTTCGTCGGGCTCGCGTTCCTGATCGATCCCTTCGGCGAGGGGCACGTCGACCGGGTCGGGGCGATCGTGATCATCCTCGGGGCGCTGAGCTGGTCGGCCGGCTCGCTCTACTCCCGCGGCGCGGCTCTGCCCAAGCGCCCGCTCGTCTCCGCCGGGCTCGGCGCCATCTGCGGCGGGATCCTGCTCCTCGTCGTCTCGATCGCGGGCGGCGAGCTGGGCGAGGCCGACTGGACCGCCGACTCGCTGCTCGCGGTCGCCTATCTCATCGTGGTCGGGAGCCTCGTCGGCTTCACGGCCTACGTGTGGCTGCTGCGCGCCGCGCCGGTGTCGCTCGTCGCCACCTACGCGTACGTGAACCCGATCGTCGCCGTCTTCCTCGGCTGGCTCCTGCTCGACGAAGAGATCACGCTGCAGATGGTCGTCGCCGGCGCCGCGATCCTGGTCGCCGTTGCGCTGATCCTGCGGGCAAGCGGAGCCGCCGTCGAGCCGGGCCGCGGGCTCCTGCGCCGGCGCGCGCCGACCCCGACGCCGCTTCCCGAAACCACACCCTGAGCGCGGATCGGGTAGAACCGCGCTCCGTGGACCAGCGCGAGACACCATTGGCCGACGCGGCCGCGGCGTTCCTGGCCGCGGATATCGCGCCGTTCACGACGCCCGGGCACAAGCGGGCCGCGCACCTCGCGGACGAGTTCCTCCGCCTCGACCTCCCGCTCTCGTCCGGCGCCGACGACCTGCACATGCGCTCCGACGTCCTCGGCCAGGCGGAGCGGCTCGCGGCCGACCTCTGGGGCGCCGACCTCTGCCGCTTCTGCGGCAACGGGTCCACGGAGGGAAACCAGGCGCTGGCCCTCGCGCTGGGCGGTCCCGGCCGGCCGGCGGTCGTCTCGCGCAGCACGCACAAATCCGTGCTCGCCGGCCTCGTCCTCTCGGGCCTGGAACCGGTCTGGGTGCGCCCCGACGTCGACGCGGCGACCGGCCTGCCGCTCCCGCTCCCCGTCGAGCGGGTGGACGCGGCTCTCGCCGCGGCGGGCGACGCCTGCGGCGTCTTCCTCGTCGAGCCGAGCTTCGTCGGCGTCGTCTCCGACGTCGGCGCGATCGCGGACCTGGCGCACGCTGCCGGCGTCCCGCTGGTCGTCGACCAGGCCTGGGGCGCCCATCTCGGCTTCCATCCGGACCTGCCTCCGCATGCCCTCGCCGCCGGCGCCGACGGCTTTGTCGCCTCCGCTCACAAGACGCTGGCGGCGTTCACGCAGAGCGCCTACCTCGTCGCGCGCGGCGGGTTCCTCGACCTCGAGCGCCTCGACGAGTCGTTCGAGATCCTGCACACGACGAGCGTCTCCGCCGCGATCCTCGCGAGCCTCGACCGGGCGCGCATGATCATGGCGACCCAGGGCGAGCAGCTCCTCGGCGAGACGCTCCGGCTGGCCGCGTACGTGCGCGACCGACTGGCGGAGGTGGACGGTCTGGTCGTCGTCGACTCCGACGACCCGACGAAGATCGCGCTCGCGCTCCCCGGCACGGGCGCGGACGGGCTCGAGGTCGAGGCCGACCTCTTCGCCCAGGGCATCCGCTTCGAGCTCGCCAACCGCGACCTGCTCGTCCCCTTGCTGACGATCGGGGACACCGAGGAGGGCGTCGAGCGCCTCTGCGACGCGCTCGTCGCCTCCCTGGCACGCCGAGGGGGCGAGCCGCGGCCGCCGGGGGCCGCGAGCGCCGTCTGGGACGTCACGCCGGAGACCGCGATGACGCCGCGCGAGGCCTTCTTCTCTCCGCGGGAGACCGTGGCCGCCGAGGACGCCGCGGGCCGCGTCGCCGCCGAGATGGTCTGCCCGTACCCGCCCGGGATCCCCGCGATCGCTCCCGGCGAGGTCGTGTCCCGGGAGCTTGTGGAGGCGCTTCGGGAGGCCGCTGCCGGCGGCACGCGCCTGTCGTACTGCGCGGATCCCGGCCCTGGCGTCGCTGCAGGTCGTCGCGCAGCCGTAGAGCGGCTCATCGATCTGCTATAACAAGGCTTAGATTTTCTGAGCCAGATACGCAAGCCAACCCACGGAGGATTACCACATGGCACGAACCATCGGCATCGATCTCGGCACGACGAACTCCTGCGTCGCCGTGCTCGAGGGCGGCGAGCCGACCGTCATCCCGAATGCCGAGGGCGGACGCACGACGCCGTCCGTCGTCGCGTTCGCGAAGGACGGCCAGCGGCTCGTCGGGGCGCCAGCGAAGCGCCAGTCCGTCACGAATCCCGAGAACACCGTCTCCTCGATCAAGCGCTTCATGGGGCGCAAGCACTCAGAAGTCAACGAGGAGATGAAGATCGTCCCGTACGAGGTCGTCCACGGTCCGAACGACGACGTGCGGATCAAGATCGGCGACGGAGAGCCCCTCGCCCCGCCGGAGATCAGCGCGATGATCCTGCAGAAGTTGAAGGCGGACGCCGAGGCCTACCTCGGCGAGACGGTCACCGACGCGGTCGTCACCGTCCCTGCCTACTTCAACAACGCCCAGCGTGAGGCGACGAAGGACGCCGGCAAGATCGCCGGCCTCAACGTCCTCCGCATCATCAACGAGCCGACCGCGGCCTCGCTCGCGTACGGGCTCGACAAGGAGGCCGACCAGACGATCCTCGTCTTCGACCTCGGCGGCGGGACGTTCGACGTTTCCGTGCTCGAGCTCGGCGAGGGCGTCTTCGAGGTGAAGGCCACGAACGGCGACAACCATCTCGGCGGCGACAACTTCGACAAGGCGGTCGTCGATTGGATGGTCGCGGAGTTCAAGCGCGAGCAGGGCATCGACCTCAGCCAGGACAAGATGGCGCTCCAGCGTCTGTACGAGGCAGCCGAGAAGGCGAAGATCGAGCTCTCGTCCACGACCTCGACGCAGATCAACCTGCCGTTCATCACCGCGACGCCGGAGGGCCCGAAGCATCTCGACCTCCAGCTCACGCGTGCGAAGCTGAACGAGCTCACGCACGACCTGCTCGAGCGGACGGTCGGCCCGACCAAGCAGGCGCTGGCCGACGCCGGGCTCACGCCGGACAAGATCGACCACGTCGTCCTCGTCGGCGGCATGACCCGCATGCCGGCCGTGCAGGAGAAGGTGAAGTCCCTCGTCGGCAAGGACCCCCACAAGGGCGTCAACCCGGACGAGGTCGTCGCCGTGGGCGCCGCCATCCAGGCGGGCGTGCTCAAGGGCGAGGTCAAGGACATCCTCCTGCTCGACGTCACCCCGCTCTCGCTCGGCATCGAGACGAAGGGCGGCGTGTCGACGTCGCTGATCGAGCGGAACACGACCATCCCGAAGAAGAAGTCCGAGACGTTCACGACCGCGGAGGACAACCAGCCGTCGGTCGAGATCCACGTTCTCCAGGGCGAGTCCGAGATGGCTGCGTTCAACAAGACGCTCGGCAAGTTCCAGCTCGTCGGGATCCCCCCGGCACCGCGCGGCATGCCGCAGATCGAGGTCGCCTTCGACATCGACGCGAACGGCATCCTCAACGTCTCCGCGAAGGATCTCGGCACGGGCAACCAGCAGCAGATCCGGATCGAGGGCGGCTCCGGCCTCGACGAGTCCGAGGTCGAGCGGATGGTCAAGGACGCCGAGGCCCACGCGGACGAGGCCCACAGGCTCCGCGAGCTGGCCGAGGCCCGCAACCAGGCGGAGACGCTCGTCTACTCGACCGAGAAGAGCCTCGCCGAGCATCGCGACTCGCTCGACGAGGAGACCGTGACGACGATCGAAGAGCGGCTCGAGGCGCTCAAGGCCGTCGCAGACGGCGACGATTCAGCAGCGATCCGCGCCAAGAGCGAGGAGCTGATGGAGGCCGCGCACAAGCTCGCGCAGGCCGTCTACGAGAAGGTGCAGGCCGAGCAGGCCGCCGCCCAGCCCAGCGCCGGCAACGGCGACGTCAGCGACGACGAGGTCGTCGAGGAGGCGGACTACGAGGTCATCGACGAGGAGGCGAAGCAGTCCTGATGGCCTCCGAGGAGACCACCGGCTCGGAGCAGGCCGAGACCGAGAAGGCGATCGCAGAGCTGGAGGAGCGCATCGAGCTCCTCCAGCGCGAGCGCGATGAGTACCTCGACGACCTCAAGCGGGTCGCCGCGGACTTCGACAACTACCGCAAGCGGATGCAGCGCGACCAGGCGGCCCTGGTCGTGCGGGCCCACGAGCGGCTCGTGAAGGAGCTCCTGCCGGTCCTCGACGATCTCGAGCGCGCGCTCGTCGCCGCGGAGGAGCACGAGGAGGCCCGCCTGGAGGAGGGCGTTCGGCTCGTCCATCGCGAGCTGCGCACGTCGCTGTCCAAGGAGGGCCTCGTCGAGATCGAGACCGACGGCGAGTTCGACCCGCACGTCCACGAGGCGCTGCTCACCCAGCCCTCGGAGGAGGGCGACGGGGTCATCCTCCAGGTGATCCAGAAGGGATACCGGCTCGGCGACCGGGTGCTCCGGCCCGCGCGCGTCGTCGTGTCCCAGGGGCCCGCGGAGTGAGAGACCTCTACGAGGTCCTGGGCGTCCCGAAGTCGGCTTCGCAGGACGAGATCAAGAAGGCGTACCGGAAGCTCGCGCGCAAGCACCATCCGGACTCGAACCCCGGCGACGCCGAGGCGGAGGAGCGCTTCAAGGAGCTGCAGGACGCCTACGACGTCCTCTCCGACCCGGACAAGCGCACCCAGTACGACCAGCTCGGGCCGCGCATGTTCGACGGCGCGCGTGGAGGCCCCGGCCCGGGCGGCTTCCAGTGGTCCGGCAACGTGAGCGACCTCGGCGACCTGGGCGATCTCTTCGGCGGGCTGTTCGGCCGTACCGCGGGCGGCGGGGCCCGCACCGCGCGCAGCGCGGCCAGCGCGGCGCCGACGTGGGCGTCACGCTCACCCTCTCCTTCGAGGATTCGCTCTCAACGGCCTGACCACGAAGATCCCGGTCGAGCTCGAGACCGCCTGCGCGACGTGCAAGGGCACGGGAGCCGAGCCGGGCACGAAGCCGATCATCTGCCCCGAGTGCCGGGGCCGCGGGGTGACGTCCGAGGACGAGGGCTTCTTCGCCTTCTCGCGGCCGTGCCCCCGCTGCCGCGGCAACGGCACGGTCATCGAGCAGCCGTGCCGGACGTGCCATGGCTCCGGCCGCGAGCGCCGGACGAAGCGCTACACCGTCAAGATCCCGGCCGGGGTCAAGGACGGGACGCAGATCCGGCTCAAGGGCAAGGGCGAGGCCGGCTACGGCGGCGGCCCCGCGGGTGACCTGATCGTCAGCACAAAGCGTGACGCCCTCGCCGATCTTCGAGCGCCGCGGCGCCGACCTCGTCATCGAGGTTCCGGTCACGTACCCGGAGGCCGCGCTCGGTGCCGAGGTGGAGGTGCCGACCCCCGACGGCCGCATCTCCCTCAAGGTTCCCGCGGGCTCGCAGGACGGCAAGCTCCTGCGTGTCCGCGGCAAGGGCGCCCCGAAGCTGAACGGCGGCGGCAAGAGGCGACCTGCTCGCCCGCGTCCGCCTCGACCGTTCCCACGAAGCTGACGAAGGCCGAGCGCGAGGCGATCGAAGCCCTCGGGAAGGCGTCCAACCGCGACGTCAGGGAAGAGCTGAGGACGTGATGGACGAGCGGCCGCGCTACATGATCAGCGTCGCCGCCGAGCTGGTCGGCATGCATCCCCAGACCCTCCGCGTGTACGAGACGAAGGGCCTCGTGCGGCCGCGGCGCACGCCCGGCAACACGCGTCTGTACTCGGAGGCCGACCTCGAGCGGCTGCGACTGATCCAGCGGCTGACCACCGAGCTCGGCCTCAACCTCGCCGGCGTCGAGACCGTGCTTCGGCTCCAGGACGAGCTCAGCTCGCCTCCAGGCGCGCATGGAGCGGCTCGAGGCGCGAGATGCGCGAGGAGGTGCAGCGCGTCCACCGCCAGTACCGCCGCGAGGTCGTGCTCTACAGCGATCCCAGCCAGACGCTTCCCCAACCCAGCGAAGAGGACATGGACTTCAACAGGCTGACCATCAAGTCGCAGGAGGCGGTCGGCGCCGCGCAGGAGCTGGCCCGCCGGAGCGGCAACCCCGAGATCTACCCCGAGCACCTGCTGCTCGCGCTGCTCGATCAGGAGCTCCCGCGGACGCTCGTCGAGCGAGCGGGCTCGTCCGTCGCGGACGTGCGCGCCCGCGCCGAGGCCGCACTCTCCGCGAAGCCGGCCGTGCAGGGCGCGGCGGCGCAGCAGCCGCGCGTCTCGACGGCGTTCTCCGAGGTGCTCGACAACGCCGAGCAGGAGATGCGCAAGCTCGAGGACGAGTACGTCTCCACCGAGCACCTCCTGCTCGCGCTCGACGCTCGTTCCCCGCGACGCGCTCCTCGCCGCGCTCAAGGACGTGCGCGGCTCCCAGCGCGTCACCTCCCAGGACCCCGAAGGCTCGTACCAGGCGCTGGAGAAGTTCGGGCGCGACCTCACGGAGCTGGCCGAGCAGGGCAAGCTCGACCCGGTGATCGGGCGCGACGAGGAGATCCGCCGCGTCATCCAGGTGCTCTCGCGTCGCACGAAGAACAACCCGGTCCTGATCGGCGATCCCGGGCGTGGGCAAGACCGCCATCGCCGAGGGGCTCGCCCAGCGCATCGTCGCCGGCGACGTGCCGGAGGGCCTCAAGGGCAAGCGCGTGTGGGCGCTCGACATCGGCGCGCTCCTCGCGGGCTCGAAGTACCGCGGCGAGTTCGAGGAGCGGCTGAAGGCGGTGCTCAACGAGATCACGGAGTCGGCCGGCGAGATCATCCTCTTCATCGACGAGCTGCATACGATCGTCGGCGCGGGCGCGGCCGAGGGAGCGGTCGACGCGGCCAACATGCTCAAGCCGATGCTCGCGCGCGGGGAGCTGCGCGCCGTCGGCGCGACGACCCTCGACGAGTACCGCAAGCACGTCGAGAAGGACGCCGCCCTCGAGCGCCGCTTCCAGCCGGTGCTTCGTCGGCGAGCCGTCCGTCGCCGACACGATCGCGATCCTCCGCGGGCTCGAAGGAGCGCTACGAAGCCCACCACGGCGTCCGCATCCGCGATGCGGCGCTCGTCGCCGCGGCCGTGCTCTCCGACCGCTACATCTCCGACCGCTTCCTCCCCGACAAGGCGATCGACCTCGTGGACGAGTCCGCCTCGCGCCTGCGCATGGAGATCGACTCCTCGCCGCTCGAGCTGGACGAGGCCGAGCGCCGCGTGCGCCAGCTCGAGATCGAGCTCGCCGCCATGGGCAAGGAGTCCAAGGACGTGCGCGAGCCGGTCGAGCGCGAGCTCGCCGACGCGAAGGCGCACCGCGACGAGCTCGCCGCCCGCTGGGCGAAGGAGAAGGAGCAGCTCGACCGCGTCAAGGAGATCACGCAGCGGATCGACGACCTGCGCATGGAGGCCGAGCGCGTCGAGCGCGCCGGCGACCTCCAGCGGGTCGCCGAGATCCGCTACGGCGAGCTGCCTGCGCTCGAGGCCGAGCTGGCCGAGCGCGAGGAGCAGGAGTTCGAGCCGATGGTGAAGGAGGAGGTCGACGAGGACGACGTCGCCGCGGTCGTCGCCCGCTGGACGGGCATCCCCGTCAGCCCGCCTGCTCGAGGGCGAGACCGAGAAGCTGATCCACATGGAGGAGCGGCTCCACCAGCGCGTCGATCGGCCAGGACGAGGCGGTCGAGGCGGTCGCCAACGCGCTTCGCCGCGCCCGCACCGGCCTCCAGGACCCGAACCGGCCGATCGGCTCGTTCGTCTTCCTCGGCCCGACCGGCGTCGGGAAGACCGAGCTGGCCCGCGCCCTCGCCGAGTTCATGTTCGACGACGAGCGCGCCCTCGTCCGCCTGGACATGTCCGAGTACCAGGAGCGGCACACGGTCGCCCGCCTCGTCGGCGCCCCGCCCGGCTACGTCGGCTACGAGGAGGGCGGCCAGCTGACCGAGGCCGTGCGCCGGCGGCCGTACTCCGTCGTCCTCCTCGACGAGATCGAGAAGGCGCACGCCGAGGTCTTCGACGTCCTCCTGCAGATCCTCGACGACGGCCGCCTCACCGACGGCCACGGCCGCACGGTCGACTTCCGCAACACCGTCATCATCATGACCTCGAACCTGCGCTCGGCCGACGCAGATGCGGGAGTTCTTCCGCCCCGAGTTCCTGAACCGGATCGACGAGATCGTCGAGTTCCGGGCGCTGACGCGCGAGCAGCTGGGCGAGATCGTCGATCTGCAGCTGGAGCGCCTGCGCGCCCGGCTGGCCGAGCGCGGCCTCGGCCTCGAGCTGACCGACGCGGCGAAGGAGCACCTTGCCGAAGCCGGCTGGGATCCGACCTACGGCGCCCGCCCGCTCAAGCGAGCGCTGCAGCGCCTGGTCGAGAACCCGCTCGCGCTCAGGCTCCTGGAGGGCGACTTCGCCGAGGGCGACACGATCCGGGTGGACGTGGCCGACGGCGAGCTGGTCTTCGCCAAGGCGCCGGCGCCGAGCCGGCGTCCGCCTAGGCCTCCGGCCCGATCTCGTCGCGGAGCGTGGCCGAGGCTCCGCGTCAGTCTTTGGGGCACCCCGGCCCACCACCCGCTCCCAGCGTACAGCCGAGAATCGCACCCGTGGTGCGCAGAATCGTGCCGAGTGTGTAACGGCGGGACGGAGCGCCCTAAGGAACCGGGTCGAAGAACTCGGACTTGCCGGTCTCCGGCGGGGCGCCGTAGATGAAGAGGACGACCTCCTCGTCGCCGGCGTTGCGGAGCTGGAGGATCGTCCCGCGCTCGACGACGACCAGGCGCCGCCGCGCGAGATCTCGTGCCGCTCCGGCGGCTCGCCCAGGTCGACCGTCAGCGTCCCGTCGAGGACGACGAAGACCTCCTCCTGGCCGAGGTCGCGGTGGCGCTTCCCCTGCGCGCCCGGCGGATAGCGCCAGACGTT
>CAWESB010000003.1:0-187945 GCA_963811635.1 uncultured Actinomycetes bacterium | reverse complement strand
GGCCCGCCGGATCGGGCCGACGACCCGCGGGACGGGGTTCTCGTGGCCCGTGCGGTCGAGCGCGACGCCCGGGTTGTCGAGATCGACCCCGTCGAGGGCGGTGGCGAAGCGGTTGGAGTAGCTCTCGCGCCGCATCTCGCCGTCGGTGATCACGTCGACGCCTGCCCGCTCCATGTCCTGGACGGCGAGGCGGGTCGCGTCGTCCTGGGCCTCCTCGAGCAGCGGCTCCGAGACCCGCCAGCTCACGCGCGCACCCGCGGCGGCAGGCGCGCTCCTAGCCTCTCCCTGTCGATCAGCCAGTCGGGCTGGGGGTAGCTCCCGACGACGGTCGTGGCCAGCGTCACGCGGGCGACTTTACCGACTCGACGTAGCCGCGCACGTCCGCGACGGGCTCCGAGTATGCCTCGCCGAGCGCCTCCTCCATCCGGCTCATGTACTCCTCGGTCCATGCGGGAACTCGTAGTCGACCGCGCGCAGGAACTCGAGCGTCGCGGCCACGCGCATGTCGGCGATCGAGGGGTTGTCGCCGCCGATGAACGGCCGGTCGGCGAGGAAGAACACGCGGTAGACCTCGAGCGGTCCCGCGAGCGCCTCGTGCGCGTCCTGCTGCGCCCTCGCCTTCATCGCGTCGTCGGCCTCCGAGGTGGCGACCTCGCCCGGATACTGGCCGAAGCCGAGCGTCGGGTAGGTGGCACGCGCGAGCAGCGGGTAGAAGGTGCCGATCAGGTAGAACATCGCGCTGTCGACCATGGCCCGCTCGCCCGGGTCCGTGGGATAGAACTGGTCGAGGCCGTGCTTGTTGCAGAGGTACTGCATGATCGCGCAGCTCTCCCAGAGCGCCCCTCTCGGCAGGCCTTCCTCCTCGAGGAGCGGCGTCAGGTCGGCCGGGTCCTTCGCGAGGAACTCGGGGGTGCTCTTTTTCCCCCAGACGTCCAGCTCCTCGAACTCCAGGCCGGCGGCGCGGACGAAGATGCGGGCCGTGAGGTTGTTGACACTCGGCTTCAGGATGCTCAGCGTGTTGGCGGGCATTCGAACCTCCCCAATCTCTAGTGGTACGGGTCCTTCGGCGATCGGTCCTCCGAGAGTGACGCTCGCGATCGCCCGACGAGCGCCTCGACGGCGTCTGCCAGGTGCTCCTGGTCGATGTTGTGGTCGCCGCGCTCGACCCGGAGCTTGTGCGACTCGAGCAGGACGTCGGCGTGGGTGAAGCCGAACGGCGGCTCGAAGCGGTACGAGGCGAGCTCGATCAGCAGCCCGAGCGGGTCCTCGAAGTAGATCGAGTCCATGAAGCCGCGGTCCTTGGGGCCGCTGTGACGGATCCCGCGCTCGTCCAGGCGCTCGACCACCTGCCGGAAGGTCGCCTGGGAGACCGCGAACGCGACGTGGTGGACGCAGCCGATCTCCGTCGACGTCCGCGTCGGGTCGGGCTCGCGCTCCTCGTTCGTGAAGACGGTGATGAGCCGCCCGTCGCCCGGGTCGAAGTAGAGGTGGCTCTCCGACTCGTTGTCGAGGTTCGGCTGCTCGAACACGAACGGCATGCCGAGCACCCCCTCCCAGAAGTCGATCGAGGTCTGCCGGTTCGCCCCGACGATCGTGATGTGGTGGACGCCCTCGCTCTGGAGCTTGCGCACGGGCCTCAGCGCTCCACGAGCTTCGACTTGTACTCGCTCCGCTGGAGGCTGCCCCACGGCACGAGCTCGACCTGCGTCTGCACCATGAGCACGGCGCGGATCCTTTCACGGATTCCTTGCGCGAGCAAAGGATCGTCGCCCGCCCCCCGCCGGAGCTCGACGGACACGGGCAGCGGCGGCTCCTGCTTCACTCCGGGGGACTGCGGCCTCACGAGGACGTGGCCGCTCACGGCGGGAGCGAACTCGCTCACGACCTCGCGCACCGCCGATGGGAAGACGTTGACGCCGCGGACGATGAGCATGTCGTCGGTGCGCCCGACGCAGCGCACGCGGGGGCCCGTCCTCCCGCATCTGCAGGGGCCCGCGCGCACCTCGACGTGGTCGCGCGAGCGGAAGCGCAGGAGCGGCGCCGCGCGATGCTGGAGATGTGTCAGGACGAGCTCGCCGGCAGCGCCGTCCTCGAGCTCGAGCGCCTCGCCGGTTCCCGGGTCGATCAGCTCCGCGTGGACGAAGCCGCGGGCGCCCAGGTGCATCCCATCCTGCTCCTCGCACTCGCCCCAGAGCGACGGCCCGATGTCGCCGATGCCCATCGCCTCCGTGACGCGCGCCCCCCAGCCCTCCTCGAGCTTGGCGCGGAACGCCGGCTCGCCGCCGCCGGGCTCGCCGGCCACGAGGACCCGCTCGACAGTGGACTTCCGCAGGTCCAGGCCCCGCTCGAGCGCCGACTCGACGAGATAGGCGGCGTACGAAGGCGTCAGCACGGCCGCCCGGGGCTCGAGCAGGTCGATCGCGAGCAGGAGGCGCTCGGTGTTCCCGGTCCCGACCGGGACGTGGATGAGGCCGATGCGCTCGAAGGCCGCGAGCGCCGCCCCGGCGACGAACGGGCCGGCGTTGTACGTCGAGACGATCCGCTGGCCGGCGACCACGCCCGAGGACGCGTAGCTTCGCGCCGAGCCGGTCACCCAGTTCTCGAGATCGCCGGCCGTCACAGGGAGATACGTGGGCATCCCCGTCGTCCCGCTCGTCGAGTAGATCCGGACGATCTCGGCGGGGTCGGTCGCGAAGTGCGAGCCGAAAGGGTTCTCGGCCGAGGCCGTCGCCTTCAGCTCGCTCTTGTCGGTCAAGGGGAGCTGCGCGATCTCGGCGAGCCCCCCTGCAGCCTCGGCGGATGCCACCCCCGCGGCGGTGAGCTTCTCGCGGTAGAAAGGCGAGCGCTCGAAGAGATACGCGAGCTGCACGCGGTAGCGCCGGTCGTCGAGCAGGAGCTGCTCGGTCCACGGGAGCCCCTCGACCTCGGGGGCGAGCATCAGCTCGGGTCGCCGCCGGACGGCGGCTGATACTCGACCGTCTCCTCCGCAGCGCCCGCCAGCAGGAGCCCGAGCGGACGCTCGCGCTCCTCGGCCAGGTGCGCGAGCAGACCGGCCGTGCGCGCGAGAATCGGGACGGCCTTCACGGTGTCCGGCGAGAAGCCGAGGTCGAGCATGACGGCGGCGATGGGCATCGCCACGTTCAGCGGCAGCGGCTTCCCCCACACCGCGGCGACGGAGTCACGCAGGCACCGCGCGAGAAGAACGTGGGGCCCGCTCACCGCGCGCTCGTCCGCGAGCTCGAGGATCCGCTCGGCCCGCGGGTCGACCGGCCTGTGCACCGGATGCCCGAACCCCGGCACCTTGCCGCCGGCCGCATGCGTGGCGCGGGCGATTCCGTCCGCGACCGCCGCCGGCTCTTCGCCGGCCGCCACCTGCTGCTGCCCCTCCACGAGGAGCCGTGCGCACGCCTCGGAGGTGCCGAGGACGACCGGGCCGCAGCCGAGGATCCCCGCAGCGACGGCCCCGTGGAGCGAGCCGGGATCGGCGGCGAGCGTCATGCGGGCCGCGACATTGCTCGGCATCATCCCGTGCTCCGCGATGCTGACGAGGAGGAGGTCGAGGAAGAAGCGCTGGTTCTCGGTCGGCTCGTGGCCGGTGAGGAGCAGGTGGAAGTACTCGGTGAAGCTCACGCTGCCCATGAGCTCGCCGCAGAGATCCCGTCCCCGGACCTCGACCCGGTCCGGATAGGCCTGGCTGATGGAGCTGACGGGCCTCGGGCGCTCGCTCGGCACCCCGGCGACGCTACGTAATCGGACGCCTGACCGTCAAGGCGGCTGTGTCGTCGCGCAGCGCGAGGACGAACGCCGTCAGGAACGCGCCGGCGATCAGGATCCAGCCCGCCAGCTCGGCGCCCTCCTCGAGGACGGCCTCCAGCTCGTACAGCACCGAGCCTCGGTCGTAGCCGGCTCGGATCACCGCCGCGGAGAGGACCTCGAGCACGACCGCGGCCGCAAGCAGGGCGAGGCCGACGTTGACGAACCGCACCGGGCGCCGCGGGAAGCCTCCCGCGAGCCGCCAGATACCGAGAAAGAGTGCGGCGAGGAGCGGCAGGTAGAGCGCCGGCCACAGGAGCCGAGCGGGCTCCCAGGCGGCGAAGCCTTCGGCGCGGTCGGCGATGTCGCCCACGCGCTCGTGCAGCCCGATCTGGTCGTCCAGCGAGAGGTACGCCGAGGTGGCCGCGACGAACCAGAGGAGCCGGCGCCGGCGGCCGTCGACGGTCGAGAGGAGCAATGCGCCCACGGCGACCACCGAGGTCGCCGCCACGCTCGCCCATGAGAACACGCCGAGGTCGGCGTCGGCGAGCAGGAGCTCGACGTCGCGGTCGAGCGCCCAGAAGTCGAGGAGGTCGACCACCGTCTGCAGCGCAACCGCGGCGATCGCGAGCACGAGCGTTCCGGTGAGGATCCGGGCCGCGACCGCCGCCGTCCGATCCTGCGCCGCCTCCTCGGACCAGGACGGGGCCGTAGGCCGAACCCTCGTCTGCACCGCAGTCATCTCGAACGCACCAAAGGCGCGCCTGCCCGCGAAGTCAACCCGCGGTCAGTCGGAATCGCGCTCGTAGCGAAGGCTGACGCCCTCGGTGTCCTCGGCCCGCTCGAGGCCGACGAGGCGGTAGCGGCGCAGCGGCAGCTCTCCGTCAGCGAGCGATGGGCCCCGGCCCACGAACGTCGGCGCCACCGTGACGATCAGCTCGTCGAGGCGATCGGCCTCGAGGAACTGGCCGGCCAGGTTCCCGCCGCCGAGCAGCCACACCCGCCGGAGCCCCGCCGCCTCGAGCTCGGCGATCAGCCCGTGGACGTCGCCCGCGAAGCGGCGAATGTCGGCGCCCTCGATGCCGGGGAGATCGTCGCGGTGCGTGACGAGCCAGCACGGACGGTCGCCGTACGGCCACGAGATACGCGGTCATGAACTCGTACGTGCTCGCGCCGGTGACGAGCCCGTCGATGTCCGCGAGGAAGTCCGCGTAGCCGTGGTCGCCGGCCTCGGTCGAGAGCGTCTCCAGAAAATCGAGGTCGTGATCCGGTCCGGCGATGCGCCCGTCGAGGCTGGCGGCGACGTAGTAGACGATCCGCATCAGAGCCGGTCGAACGCGTGCCGCCCGAGGAGCTCCAGCGGGTCGATCAGCTTGCCGTGTCTCCACGCCTGGAAGTGGAGGTGCGTGCCCGTGCAGGAGCCGGTGCAGCCGGCGCGGCCGATGATCTCGCGCGCGGTCACGATCTCCCCGCGCTTGACGAAGGCGCGTGCGAGGTGCGCGTACATCGTCACGACCCCGCCCGTGTGCCGCACCTTGATGACGAAGCCGTAGCCGGCGCCGTCCTCGAGATAGCCGACGTGGGTGACGAGGCCGACCCGGGTCGCGCGCACGCGGGTCTCCGCCCAGCCCTCGATGTCGATGCCATCGTGCATGCGTCCCCAGCGCGGGCCGAACGGCGACCCGAGCGGGCCGTCCATGGGCACGAGCCAGCGCGGCTCCCGGTAGGAGTCCGAGGGCGACTCTTCATAAGCGGCCAGCGCGGGCGATGCGAGGGCCGAGCAACAAAAAAGGCCCAATAGCAGGGCCTTCACTCGAAACACGAGGCGGAACGCTAGCAGAAGTCAGAAGATCTCCGGGCACCAGGGCTTCGGGTCGGTGCGGAAGAGGGCGTCCGCCCGCGCGATCGCGCCCTGCGTGACCTCCTCGACCTGGCCCGCGCGGAGCAGCTCCGAGAAGGAGAACCCGCCGAGAAAGGCCGTCCCGAGCGCCGCCGCGGAGAGGCGCAGATCGGGCTCGGATCGCGCCTTCGTCCCGTCGAGCGCGAAGCTGCCCTCGTTCCAGGGGCAGAACGTGTCCGAGACGCCGAAGACGAGCTCGTCCTCGGTGGCGTACGCCCGCGCCGGCCAGGGCGGCGCCCACGTCCACGAGGCGAAGCCAGAGGCCGTCGCCGACGCGGAACTTCATCCGGTTGGGATCGGACAGGAGCAGGAAGAGCGGATGGTCGAGCGGGAGCATGCCCGCCTCGATCGCCACCATCCAGTCGATGTCGAAGAGGTAACGCCAGACGGCGGCGGTCGCAGCCGGATCGAAGCCCATCGCTTCGATCACCACCGTCTTCCCGGTCGGGACCCCGTCCGCGTAGGAGAAGTTGAGCCGGTAGATCGCGTACGCCTGCGGCTGCCCCTCGAGCTCGAGCGCCGCGTACGAAAGCTCGCCGCCGCCGGCCCGGCGCCATTCCGAGTCGTTGAAGACGCGCGTGCTCCCACCAGTCGCGCGATCGGGAGAACATGCCCGGCGTCGCGGCCTGCACACGATCGTAGACGGGCGGGAAGAGCCGCAGCGCCGCGTCCTTGTCGACGAGCGTAGAGGTGCCGCCCCAGTCGACGGGCCGGACAAAGGCGGTGTCGGTCCGCTGGATCTCCATGTCGCCGCAGAGGGACGAAAGCCCGTAGCCGAAGCGTCCGTAGATCGAGCCCTCCGAGGCCCACAGGGCGGCAAGCGGCTCGCCCCGGTCGTGGATGTCGTCGAGCTGGGCGCGCATGAGCTCGCGGAGGATGCCGCGACGACGGTGGGTCGGCAGCACGCCGACGACGGTGACCCCGGCCGTCGGCATCGGGCCGCCCGGGACGGTCAGGCCGAAGGGGAACACGCCGGCCCCGCCGACGATCGCGTCGCCGTCGCGCGCCACGTGCATGCGGCCGTCGGGCACCGGAATCCGCGAGACCCGATCGTCGTCGGGCCCCTGCGGCATCCCGAAGTAGTGCCAGATGGGCGTGAGCGCGCTCGCAAGCTCGTCGCGCCCGGCGGTGCCGACTTCGATGCTCAGACGACCTTCTCCAGCGGCGCGTAGTCGAGCATGAGCCGGCGCTCGGCGCCGTCCTGCGCAAAGCGGACCGTGACGATGCCGTCGCCCTCGATGCGGACGACGACACCCTCGCCCAGCGTCTCGTGCCGCACCGAGTCACCCGTGGAGAGGTCCGGCGTCGGGCCGGTCGGCGCCAGCGACGCCCGCGGCGCGTTGTAGCCGGTCCACGAGGTCGGCCGCAGGCGCTCGCGCGCCACCTCGTCCCCCGGCAGCTCCTCCAGGAAGCGGCTCGGGCTGCGGTAGTCGCGCGCGCCCCAGAGCGACCGGGTCGACGCGTGGGTCAGAGTGAGGCGCTCGCGGGCCCGGGTCAGACCGACGTAGGCAAGACGCCGCTCCTCCTCGATGCCCTGCTCCTCGATCGAGCGTGCGTGCGGGAAGACGCCTTCCTCCATGCCGACGAGAAACACAGACCGAAACTCGAGGCCCTTCGCGTTGTGGAGCGTCATCAGGGTGACGCGGCTGCCCTCCTCGGCGAGGGCGTCCTGGTCGGAGAAGAGCGAGATCTGCTGGAGGAATTCCGAGAGCGACGGGCTCTCGGCGGCCGCCTGGTACTCGAGGGCGACGCCGCCGAGCTCGAGGAGGTTCTCGACGCGTCCCTGCGCCTCGATCGTGCGCTCGGCCTGGAGGGATTCGAGATAGCCGCTCTGCTCGAGCACCTTCTCGAGCAGCTCGGGGACGGAGAGCTCGAGCGCGCCGGACATCAGCGACTGCAGCAGCGTGTGAAGGCGCCGCACGGCCTTGAGAGGCGCGGCACCGACTCCGGCCTCCTCGGCCTGGTCGAGAGCCTCGAAGAGGGAGATGCCCTGGGCGTCCGCGTAGACCTGGAGCCGCGCGATCGACGAGTCGCCGATGCCGCGGCGCGGCCGGTTGGCGATCCGGGCGAGCGAGACGCCGTCGAACGGGTTGTCGATCACCTGCAGGTACGCGACGGCGTCCTTGATCTCGGCGCGCTCGTAGAAGCGCGGGCCGCCGATCACCTGATAGGGGATCTCCTGGCGGACGAGGACGTCCTCCAGCACGCGCGACTGGGCGTTCGTCCGGTAGAAGACCGCGATCTCGGCGCCGGCGTAGCCCTCGTCGATCAGTCCCGCGAGCTCGGCGGCGACGTAGCGCGCCTCCGCGTGCTCGTCCTCGACCTCGATCACGCGCACCGGGTCGCCCTCTCCCAGCTCGCTGAAGAGGTTCTTCGGCTTGCGCTCGCGGTTGTTCGCGATCAGCGAGTTCGCGGCGCGCAGGATCGCATTCGTCGAGCGGTAGTTCTGCTCGAGCGCGATCGTCTGCGCGCCACCGAAGTCGCGCTCGAACTCGAGGATGTTCCGAATGTCGGCACCGCGGAACGCGTAGATCGACTGGTCGGGGTCGCCGACGGCGAAGACGTTCCCGTGCTTGCCCGCGAGCAGCTGCAGCAGCCGGTACTGCGCGTGGTTCGTGTCCTGGTACTCGTCGACGAGGATGTAGCGGAAGGCCTTCTGCCACTTCTCCTGCGCGTCGGGATGCTGCTCCAGCACCTCGACGGTGCGCATGATCAGGTCGTCGAAATCCATCGCGTTCGAGGCGTGCAGACGGCGCTGGTAGCGGTCGTAGACGGCCGCCACTGTCTGCTCGTAGAAGGAGCCGACGCGCTGTGCGTACTCCTCGGGGCCGACCAGCTGGTTCTTGGCGCTGGAGATCTGGTGGTGGATCCCACGCGGCACGAAGCGCTTCGGGTCCCAGCCCTCCTCCTCGACGATCGCCTTGACGACGCGGACCTGGTCGGCCTGGTCGTAGATCGTGAAATTGGACCTGTAGGCAAGGCGCGGGGCCTCGCGGCGGAGGATGCGCCCGCAGGCAGCGTGGAACGTCATCACCCACATGCGCTGGGAGACGTCGCCGAGGACAGCCTCGAGGCGGCGCTTCATCTCCCCGGCGGCCTTGTTCGTGAAGGTGATGGCGAGGATCTCGTTCGGCTTCACGCCGCAGGCGGTGACGAGGTGGGCGATGCGGTGGGTGAGGACGCGCGTCTTCCCCGAGCCGGCTCCGGCGACGACGAGCACGGGGCCTTCCGTCGCGAGCACCGCCTCGCGCTGGGCGGGGTTCAGGTCCGCGAGGTATTCCTCCGGGGAGGTCACTGCCATGACGTCGATGGTATCCGTCGGGGTCGGCGTGCTCGACCGGGTTCGAAGAGCCGAGTCCGGGCAGGCCATGCCAGGGGTCTGACCCCTGACATGGCGGCGTTGGACCTCGCCGCGAGGGCGCGCCGCGGCAACGTCACCGGCCGCTTGCGGGGATTCCTCCGGCGGCCATGTCCTGTCCGGCCCCGGACTGGGTCTGACCCCGGACGTGGCTGGCTTGGACGGGCTTAGAAGAAGAACTGGCGCCAGGCGGTCCACCAGTCCTCGGCCTTCGAGGAGACGGTGACCGGGTCGACGATCTCGACGCCGTGGCGGTAGCGGTAGCGCTGGACGAGTTCGGTGCCGGAGAGGACGGCGACGACCTCGCACGGCTTGCCCGGGTCGTACGGCGGGATGCTCGCCCGCTTCTCGATCGCCTCCTTCGCGGCGGCCTCGATGAGCCCGCGGGCGCGGACCGGCGGCAGGTTGCGCGCGCTGTGGCGCCCGAGACCCTGCTTGACGGCGACGGTGACGAGCTCCGGGCCGAGGAGCTCCTCCGCCTCGCGGCAGGCGACGTCGTCGCCGGTAACGAGCACGACCGGACAGCCCCACGTGCCGCAGAGCGCCGCGTTGATCCCGGTCTCGCCGACCGAGACGCCGTTGAAGCGCAGGTCGCGATAGTCCCGGCCGGAGATCGTATGGCTCATGACGCCCCGGTCGGCGCCCGCCTTCGCGTGCATGGCGATGAAAAGCGCCGCGTCACAGCCCTGCTCGAGGAGCTCCGTGTATTCCGTCCACTCGTCCTGGACGACCCATTCACAGTCGGGGTCGAGGAGCTCGGGCACGAGCGAGTTGAACGTCCAGCCCTTGCCCGCCCCGTGACAATCCATGACGACGATCTCCGTGGCACCGGCGGCCTTCGCGCCGCGCACGGCGGCGTTGATCTCCTCCGTGTAGAGCTTGCGGCCCTCCTCGTACAGGGCTTCGCCGCCTTCGACCTGCTCCCACTTGACGATGCCGGAGACGCCCTCCATGTCGCTGACGACGAAGACCTTCACCTACGCATCCTTTCCTCGAGCGCGATCTCCAACCATGCCGCCGCCTGGCCGAGCGCCTCGGGATCCGCCGACTTGAGCACCACCTCGACCTCCGGGCCTGTCTCCAGAAACGACGGGTAGCTCCCGACCGTGACGGCGGGATGGCGCTGGGTCGCCTCCTCGAGCACCGAGACGATCTGGCCTTCACCGGTCGAGTAGCGGCGGCGCCACGCGCCGATCGGCTCGCCCCTGAAGCGGTCGGCGAGCGTCTCGAACATCGCCTCCATCTCACGCGGGAGACCCGGGAGCACATGCACGTTGCCGAGGACGAACCCCGGCGCGCCGCCGAGCGGGTTCTCGAGCGGCACCGCGCCCTGCGGGATCTCCGCCCAGCGGGCGGCGTAGTCGCCCAGGCCGCGCGCCCCGAAGCGCTCGCGCAGGGCGGCCGCCAGCTCGGGGATCTCCTCCGTGGGAACCCCGAAGGCCTCGGCCACGGCCTCGCGGGTCAGATCGTCGGGCGTTCCGCCGAGGCCGCCGGTGACGATGACGAGCCCGACCCGGTCCATCTCGGCCCGCAGGAACTCGGCCACCTCCTCGACGGAGTCGCGCACCGCGGCCAGCAGCTTGACCTCGAGGCCGAGCTCGGCAAGCCGGCGCGCGAGCCACGACGCATTCGTGTTCTCGACGTCGCCGGAGACGATCTCGTTCCCGACCGTGAGGACGACGGCGGTCGCCGAGGGCGTCATGCGCGCGAGTATAGGGCGGCGTTGACGAGGCGCACGACGGGCGCTTCCTCGAGCCAGTCGACGACGCTGACACCTCCGTGGCTCTGCCCGAGCCGGAAGATCGCCTCGTCTGCGAGCCCGAGCGCGTCCGCGAGCACGACGCGGACGACACCGCCGTGGGTGACAATCGCCACGGCCTCGCCGTCGTATCGAGAGCGGATCTCGGCGGCCGCCGCAAGCACGCGCCTTTGCAGGTCCGTGAAGGCCTCGCCGCCCGGAAAGCGGACCCGTGTCGGGGTCTCCATCCACGCGCGGTAGAGCTCGGGGCGCGCGGCGCGCACCTCGTCGTAGGTGAGCCCTTCGAGCTCGCCGAAGTCGATCTCGCGGAGCCGGTCCTCGGCGAGCACGTCGAGGCCTTGGGCAGCGGCGATCGCGGCCGCCGTGCCGAGCGACCGGCTCAGCGGGCTCGAATGGACGGCAGTGAGCGGCAGCTGGGACAGCACCGTGCCGAGCTCCTCTGCCCTCTGCCGCCCCGCGGCCGAGAGCGGAACGTCGAGGTGGCCGAAGCATCGGCCGCGCATGGACTCGTCGGTCTCCTCGTGGCGGACGAGCAGGAGGCGGGTTGCCCCGCCACGGTCCGGCAGGCCCAGCATCAGCGGGTCGCCACGGCGGCGATCAACGCGAATGTCGTCGCGAGCTCGGCGGAGGCGCCGAGGACGTCGCCCGTGACCCCTCCGAGCCGGCGGTAGGCGACAGCGCCGACGACAGCTGCTCCGATCGCGGCGCCGCCGGCGACGGCGAACCCACGCAGGCCGAGCGCGGCCACGGCGAGGCCCACCGCGAGCCCCACGCCCGCAGCGCGAGAGATTTCCCCCGCTGCGCCTGTCAGCACCGAGCCGCTCCCGCCCTCTGGTCGGGCGTACGGGAGCGCCCAGCCCAGTGCGAGCGGGGCAGCGCGACCGACCGCGAACGCGGCGGCAACGGCGAGCAGCGCCCGCGGCCCGGCTACGATCGCGGCGATCGCAGCCGTCTTCGCGACCACGTCGAGCAGGAGCGCGGTCACGCCGAACGAGCCGATGGTCGGCTCGCGCATGATCTCGAGCGCCCGCTCGCGGTCGGAGGCGCCCAGGCCGTCGGCGCTGTCGGCGAGCGCGTCGAAATGAATCGCGCCGGTGACGAGCGCCTCGACCGCGACGGCGAGGGCCGCGGCCAGGAGGGCACCGAGGCGGGCGTCGAGCCCGACGGCTACGAGACCGACTACCACGCCGATCCCGGCCCCGACAACCGGGAAC
This sequence comes from uncultured Actinomycetes bacterium, assembly GCA_963811635.1. Lineage (GTDB taxonomy): Bacteria > Actinomycetota > Thermoleophilia > Gaiellales > Gaiellaceae > JAIBJN01. The sequence goes on along the minus strand of CAWESB010000003.1, from coordinate 175,961 downwards.
GCGACGGCTCCGCGGGCGACGTCCTCGGCGTCGAGGTCGACCCAGCGTCCCACCGGGACCCGGGTCAGGAACGCGAGGGCGCCCGCACCTGCACGGAACGCGGACTCAAGCGCCTGCATCGGTCACGCCCGCGCTCTCGAAGGTCGCCATGTCCGCGAGGATGGCGAGCGCGGCGGACACGAGCGGAAGCGCGAGCGCGGCGCCGCTCCCCTCGCCGAGCCGCAGCCCCAGGTCGAGCAGCGGCCGCTGGACGAGGTCGGCGAGGACGAGCGCGTGCCCGGGCTCCGGCGAGCGGTGCGACGCGACCATTCGCTGCGCTGCCGCCGGCGCCAGGCGTGCGGCGACGAGCGCGGCGGCTCCGGTCACGAACCCGTCGAGCAGCACGACCGCGCCGCCGGCTGCCCCGCCCAGGCAAACGCCGGCAAGCACGGCGAGCTCGAAGCCGCCGACGGCCGCCAGGACGCCCACGGGATCGGCCCGGTCTGGGTCGTTGGCGGCCAGGGCGAGCCGGACGATTTCGACCTTGCGGGCGAGGCCGACGTCGTCGACGCCGGTGCCGCGGCCGCAGACCGCCTCCGGCTCGACCGCCAGCAGCGCCGCCGCCACAGCGGCCGCCGCGGTCGTGTTGCCGATGCCCATGTCGCCCGTGGCGACGATCCCGAAGCCCTCGGCCGCAAGCTCCTCCGCGATGGCGGCGCCGGCGAGAATGCCGGCGACCGCCTGCTCCCGGGCCATTGCCGGCCCCGCGGTGGCGTCGGCCGTTCCCGCACCGAGGCGCAGCGACCGGATCTCGGCCTGCGGCACCGGCTCGACGACGCCCGCGTCGACGACGACGAGCCGCAGGCCCGTTTCCCGGGCGAGGATGTCGATCGCCGCGCCGCCGGCGGCGAAGGCGGCCAGCATCTGGCCGGTGACCTCCTGCGGATAGGCGCTGACGCCGCGCCGCGCGTAGCCGTGATCGCCGGCCGCGAGCACGAGCGCGGCGCGAAGGCGTCCCGGCGCAGGCGTCCCCCGGACGGCGGCGATGCGGCAGGCGAGCGACTCCAGCTCGCCGAGGCTCCCGCGCGGCTTCGTCTTCGCATCGAGGGCTGCCTGCGCGGCCCGTCCGGCCTCCTCGTCGACGGGCCCGATGCGCGCGAGGAGGGCCTCCAGGCTCACGTCAGCTCGAGGGTGCGCCCGGCGACCACGAGGCAGGCGCGGTCCGCGTGTCCGGCGAACACCGCGTTCACACGGCCGAGCAGGTCCCGGAAGGAGCGCCCGAGCGGCGTCGCGGGCACGACCCCCATCCCGATCTCGTTGCTGACGACGATCGTGGGGGAGGCGCGCCGCGCCGAAGCCGCCGCCACATCCGCCGCCACACGCTCGACTTCCTCGTCGCTCCACCCTGCCTGGACGGCGTTCGTCGCCCAGAGCGTGAGGCAGTCGACGATCACGAAAGCGCCGTCCGGGACGCGCCCGAGCTCCCCCCTCAGGTCGAGCGGCTCCTCGACGGTCCTCCACCCCGCCGGGCGTTCGAGACGATGCCGGGCGATGCGGGCGGCCAGCTCTCCATCCTCCCGTGCCTCGGCGGTCGCCAGGACCACGACCGGCCCCTCCCAGTCCGAGGCCAGGCGAACGGCCAGGCTCGACTTGCCGCTCCGGGCCCCACCGACGAGGAACGTGAGCGGCATCAGGTCACCGGCTGCTCGGACTCGACGTGAGGTCTGAGCGGGACGACGGCGATGCCGGTGTCCTCGCCCCGGACGACACGCACCGAGGCCCCGAAGTGGCGAGCAATCAACTGCTCGGTCAGTACCTCGTGCGGGGGCCCGCTCGCCTGCTCGCGACCGCCGTCCATGAGCAGGAGGCGGTCGGCGTACTGGCCGGCGTGAGTAAGGTCGTGCATCGCGCTCAGCACCGTCAGGCCTCCGTCCGCCCGGAGCGAGGCGACCAGTTCGAGCACCTGTTGCTGCGCGCCTACGTCCAGGGCGCTCGTGGGCTCGTCGAGGAGAAGCAGCGACGCGTCCTGCGCGACCGCGCGCGCGAGAACGGCTCGCTGACGCTCGCCTCCGCTGAGCGAGCCCAGCCGCCGGTCGACGAGGTGGGCGCCGTCGAGGCGCGCGAGCGCCGACCGCGCCTGGACCACGTCCCTCGGCCCGGGGCTGCCCGCATAGCCGAGGTGCGGCGTCCGGCCGAGGACGACGTACTCGAGCACGGTGGTGTCCGGCGGGATGACGGGGATCTGTGGCACGACCGCCACGCGGCGGGCGGCCTCACGGCGGCCCAGCGTCGAGACCTCGTCTCCTCCCAGCTCGATCGAGCCCGCGTACGGGAGGAGCCCCGCCACCGCCCGCAGAAGGGTGGTCTTCCCGGCGCCGTTCGGGCCGATCAGCCCCAGCCACTCGCCCTCGTCGAGCGCGAAGGACAGGTCGGCGACCACCTGGGCGCCGTCGAGGGCGATCCCGACCTCGTCGACGCGCAGCATCACGGCCCCACCGTCCTCGTCGTGCGCAGCACGTAGGCGAAGAACGGCGCTCCGAGGAAGGCCGCGACTACGCCGATGGGGAGCTGCGCCGGGGCGATCACCGTCCGCGCGACCAGGTCCATGAGGACGAGGAACCCGGCGCCGAAGACGATCGAGAGCGGCAGCACGGCCCGGTAGCTCGTCCCGACGAGAAGCCGGACCGCGTGCGGGACGATGATCCCGACGAAGGCGATCAGACCGCTGAACGCGACCGCCGCCGCCGTCCCGAGCGTGGCCGCCACGACCACGAGCAGGCGCACGCGCCCGACCGGCACGCCGAGGCTCGCCGCCTCGTCGTCACCGACCGCGAGCACGTCGAGCAGGCGTCGGTGCCAGAGGAGGACGATCGCGCTGAGGGCGACGTAGGGAAGCACGATGAGCACGTCGGTCCAGCCGGACGTCTCGAGCTGACCGAGGATCCAGCTGTAGACCTCCTGCACGGTCTCCGCGTGCCGCTGCTGGATGAAGGTCTGCAGCGCCGTGAAGAAGGCGGTGACCGTGACGCCGGCGAGGATCAGCGTCGCCGTCGCCCGGCCGCCGACCGACCTGCCGAGCAGGTAGGTGGTCGTCACGCCCACGGCGGCCCCGACGAAAGCCGCTACGGGCCGCAGGTCGAGCCCGCCCTCGCCGCCGAGGTCGTAGGCGATCACGAAGGTTGCCCCGAGACCGGCGCCGGCCGCCGCGCCGAGGAGGTACGGGTCGGCGAGCGGGTTCCGGAACACGCCCTGGTAGGCGCCGCCCGCCGAGGCGAGCATGGCACCCACCAGGAGCCCGAGCGCCACGCGCGGCGCCCGCAGCTCCCAGAGGATCGCGTCCTGCGTGTCCGAGAAGGGCGACTCGATCCCGAGGAAGGGCACGTGGCTCAGCACCTCCTTGACGACCGCACCGAGGCCGAGGTCCACCGGCCCGAACGCGAGCCCGAGCAGCGTTGCGAGGACGACGAACGCCGCGGCCGTCAGGGCCCACCGCAGCGGGACGGCGGGCTGCATCAGCTGCCTCCCACCCCCGAGAGCGACTGCGCGATCAGCTCGACGAAGTCGACGGTCCTCGGCCCCCAGCGAGAGGCGATGTCGTCGTCGGCCTCGACGATGTCGTCCTCCGTGACCGCGTCGATCTGCTTCCAGCCCGGGCGCTTCGCCACGGTGGCGGCCGACTGCTCGCAGCACTTCGTGTCGGCGAGGACGATCAGGTCGGGGTTGGCGTCGACGATGTACTCGGCGGTGAGCTGTGGATAGCCGCCGGCGCCGGCGTCGGCGGCCTCGTCCGCGATGTTCGTGAGGCCGAGAAGCGCGTAGACACTGCCGATGAACGTCTCCGAGGTGGCCGAGTAGAAGTCGGGGCCGAGCTCGTGGTAGACGGTCGCGCCCGCGCCGCCCGCGACCTCGGCCGCCGCCGCGATCTGCGCCTCCATCGACGCGACCACGTCGGTGGCCTCGTCGGAGTGCCCGGTGGCCTCGCCCAGCGTCTCGATCTGGTCGTACGCCCCCTGGAGGTCGGGCGCGGCATCCTGCAGGAGCACCGGGATGTCGAGCTTCTCCAGCCCGTCGACGAGCCCGCCCGGGTCGTAGGACGCGATCACCAGATCGGGCTCGTAGCCGGCGATCGCCTCCACGTTCGGCTGGAAACCAGAGAGCTCGGTCATCGGGGCGTCCGCCGGGTAGTTCGACTGGTCGTCGACGGCAATCACCTGGTCTCCGGCGCCGATGGCGAAGAGGGACTCGGTCGCCGTCGCGGAGAGGGAGACGATCGCGTCGGGCTCCTCCTCCAGCGTGAGCGAGCCGTTGTCGCCCTCGACGGTCACGGGGAACGCCGGCGGCGCGGCGGTGGTCCCGACCGCAACCGAGGACGTGGCTAGCGCCGGCGCCGCGGTGTCGTCGTCGCCACCGCACGAAACCAGGGCCAGGGCGAGCAGGACAGCCACGAGGGCTGCGAGAGGACGGTGGAGCACGTTTCCTCCTTCCGCGAGGGGAACGGGTCTCGGTGAGCGTCAGGTCTTCTGACTCGGGGCTCCCCCCTCCACCGCCTTCCCAGCCCCGCGGGGCCAGTGGCCTGTCGGTGGAGAGGCTTCTCCCCTCACAGCGGCGGGACCGTGCCGGAGTCGCACCGGCTTCCCTTGTCCGCTCACCTCTTGTCGGGCGGGAGCATATACCTGAGTTACGCTGGGCGGCCGTGGCCTTGGCGCGGCTCAACCTCTGGCTTCCGGTCGTCCTCTGGGCGGCCCTGATCTTCACGTTCTCCTCCGTCCCCGACCTGGGCACGGGCCTGGGAACGTGGGACCTCGTGCTGCGGAAGCTCGCGCACACCGCCGAATACGCCGTCCTCGGCGCTCTGCTCTTCCGGGCGCTTCGGCGCGAGCCGCTCGCGATCCTCGCCGGCTCGGCCTACGCGGTGACGGACGAGGTGCACCAGGCCTTCGTCTCGGGCCGCCACGGCTCGCCCGTGGACTGGCTGATCGACACGGTCGGCGTGATCGCGGGCGTCCTCCTCTTCTCACGCTGGGCGGCGTCGCGGTCGTGAGGGCGGTCGCGGTCGACCTGGACGCGCTCGGGGACACGCGGCAGCTCTGGCACGACTTCCTGGCCGACTCGGCGCGCCGCTTCGCCTCCATCTCGCCCCTCGACCCGGACGCGCTCCCCGAGGATCGGGCCGTCGCCGCGGAGGAGCTCGACCGCTGGGCCGAGGCCGGCGTCGGCGACTGGCGCGTCGCCCTCGAGCGCTTCGCCGAGGACCGCGCGCCGGTCTACCTCCGCCCCAGCGCCGAGGCAAGCGCCGCCCTGCGAACGCTCACGGTGGCCGGGGCGCGGATCGGCGTCTACACGGACGCCCCCGAGCCCCTCGCCCGCATCGCCCTCGCCCACCTCGGAGCGGAGCGGCGCGTCGAGGCGCTGGAGACGGGCATCGGCGCCCGCGAGCGCCTGCTGGCCCGCCTCGGAGGCGAGGCGGAGGTCGCCGGCACCGCCGACGACCTCCTGCGCCTCGCTCAGAGCGTCAGTGCCACGAGCTGAAGTCGGCCCAGGTCTCGACGAACATCGCCCCGGTGCGCTCGAAGGTGCACCAGTCGAGGATCGTGCCGGGGGTGATGCACGCCCCTAGAGCCTCGTTGCCGGGCCCGTAGGACCAGCGGAGGGCTTCTGCCAGACGGGCGGCAATCGCCTGGGCGTTCGCCTCGAACTCGTCCAGGGGAAGGTCGAAGCGGTTACTGGGCTGCCACGAGAAGCCGATGCGGGTGCCGGGCGCCTCGCCACGGTGCTGTCGGGCGTAGTGCCGAACCGTGTAGATCTGCTCGGAGACGAACTTCATCATGTCGTCGAGCGGCACCATGGTGTTGCCGTGCCCGCTGACGAACCCGAACTCGTCACCACCCGGCGCGGCGTAGCCGCCGCCGTTGACGAACGGCATGATCGTCTCCTGCAGGAACCGCTGAGCCGCAAGAGTCCGGCGGCCTCCGGCCTTGACGAGCTCGAGCAAGTGGAAGACGTACGCCTGGAGATGGACGCGGCGCTCCTCGAGGGCGCTCCCGGGCACGCCGTGGTTGCGCGTGTCGGCGTAGGCCTCGTGGAGAAGCCACCGGACTTTGCCGTTGAGGAAGGTCCAGAATTCGGCGTCCTGGAGGTACGGTCGCATCTCGGCCTTGTACGTCGGCACGTCGGGCAGGTTCTGATGGGCGAAGGACACGCCGATCTCGACCGCTCCAGGCAGCGGCTGCATCCCGGGCGCGCCTTCGTACAGCCCGCGAACGAGCTCCTTCATCGCCGTACGTGTATACGCATGGGGCAGGCCGGGAATGGACGAGTCGAGCCGCGTCGTCCGATCGAACTCGTTGAGAAGCCAGGTTTCGCCCAGGTCGAGGCGGAGGTTCAGCGTTGCCATCCGTCGGCGCATCTCGACGCCCGCGTCGTACCAGCTGCCGTTCCCGTTCGAGACCCAGCTAGCCCAGCCGGTGGCGGTGCCGAGGACGACCTCGGCCATCGGGTGGAACTGCGGTCCGAGGTTGCGGATCTCCGCGTAGACCCCGCGTGCTCGCGGCATCGTCTTGTCGTTGTCCGCGGCGGGGACAGAGATCCAGTAGTCGGTGCAAGGCGCCGGGTTCGCAGCGAGCTCGCGCATGAGGATGCGGTGGCGGTTGGCCGTCCAGAAGACGACCTCGACGCGCTTGTTGCATTCCGGCCCGGCCGGGTCGCCGTCCGCCGCAGCCGCGACACCCGAATGGCCGCCGACAAGGATGCCGAAGGCGACCGCAAGGCTGATGAGTGATCTCTTCGACACAATCGCCTCCATTTCTGCGGTTAGGGTCACTAGACATTGCAAGTCTATGCGGCTAGCCCACGTATGTCAATAAAAGCTTAGTCGTGATAAGTCTTCGCACGCTCTCTCGTAACGACTAATATCTCCTCCATGCCGTCTGATCGGCAGCACCTGGACGACCGCCAGCTGGACGCGATCCTGCAGCGGCTCGACCGCCTCTGCGACGAGGTGCACACCCTGAACCGGCGCCTGGACACGAACGACCAGCTCCAGCGCATCTCGCGCGAGCTGGGCAACCTCAACGAGTCGCTGCAGGCGCTCGCCTACGCGGCACTCGGCTCGCAGGCGCCGACGGTGCGCCGGCGCCGATCCGCCTAGAGGCGGAGAGGCACGGCGCTAGCCGTGGATCGAGGCGATGATCGGGATGATCAGGATGGCGACGATGTTGGCGATCTTGATCATCGGGTTGATCGCCGGGCCGGCGGTGTCCTTGTAGGGATCGCCGACGGTGTCGCCGGTGACGGCCGCGGCGTGGGCCTCGGAGCCCTTGCCGCCGTAGGCGCCGTCCTCGATCAGCTTCTTGGCGTTGTCCCAGGCGCCGCCGCCGGAGGTCATGGCGATGGCGAGGAAGATGCCGGTGACGATCGTGCCGATCAGGAGCCCGCCGAGCGCCTGCGGGCTGATGATCCCGATGATGATTGGGAAGGCGATCGGAATGAGCGCCGGCAGGAGCATCTTCTTGATCGCCGAGTTCGTGACGATGTCGACGGCACGGCTGTAGTCCGGCCGGCCGGTGCCCTCGAGGATGCCGGGGATCTCCCGGAACTGGCGCCGCACCTCGTCCACGACCAGGCCGCCGACTCGCCCGACCGCCTGCATGGCGAGCGAGGCGAAGAGGAACGGCATCAGGCCGCCGATGAAGAGTCCGGCGATCACCCAGGGGTCGTTGAGCGCGAAGACGCTCGTCAGTCCCTCCTCGTCCAGGCCGCGCGCGAACTCGTCGAAGAGGATCAGGGCTGCGAGGCCGGCCGAGCCGATCGCGTAGCCCTTCGTGACCGCCTTGGTCGTGTTACCCACGGCGTCGAGCGGGTCGGTGATGCCGCGGACCGACTCGTCCAGGTCGGCCATCTCGGCGATGCCGCCGGCGTTGTCCGTCACCGGTCCGTAGGCGTCGAGCGCGACGATGAGGCCGGTCATGGACAGCTGCGCCATAACTGCGACGCCGATCCCGTAGAGGCTGTTTCCCGACACCTCGTAGGCGGCGACGATCCCGATCGCGATCACGATGACGGGCAGGGCCGTCGCCTGCATCCCGACCGCGAGTCCCTCGATGATGTTCGTCGCGTGGCCCGTCTGGGACGAGCGCGAGATCGACTTGACCGGGCCCCAGCGCGTGCCCGTGTAGTACTCCGTGATGGCGACGAGCGCGAAGGTGATGACGAGGCCGATGAGCGCCGAGACGTAGAGATCGCCGAAGCTGAAGCGGCCCTCGTCGAAGGCCATCGTCACGGGGATGAAGCCGATCGCCGACAGGATCGTGGCGACGGCGATGGCCTTGTAGAGCGCGTTCATGATCGAGCCGCCCCGCCCGACCCGGGCGAACCAGATCCCGATCACCGAGGCGATGATGGAGACGCCGCCGATGGCCAGCGGATACAGGGGCAGGCCGCCCGCGGGGAACGCCGTCCCCAGGAGCATGACCGCAACGGCCGTGACCGCATAGGTCTCGAACAGGTCGGCCGCCATGCCGGCGCAGTCCCCGACGTTGTCGCCGACGTTGTCCGCGATCACGGCCGGGTTGCGCGGGTCGTCCTCCGGGATGCCGGCCTCGATCTTCCCGACGAGGTCGGCACCGACGTCGGCGGCCTTGGTGTAGATGCCGCCGCCCAGCCGGGCGAAGACGGAGATGAGCGAGCCGCCGAAAGCGAGGCCGATGAGGTCGTCGATCGCGTCGTCCTGCGCCACGTCGAACCAGCTGGTGAGGACTCCGTAGTAGCCGGCGACCCCGAACAGGCCGAGCCCGACGACGAGGAGGCCGGTGACCGAGCCTGCCCGGAAGGCGACGTTGAGCGCGGGCGTCAGGCCCCGCTTGGCCGCCTCGGCCGTGCGCACGTTCGCCCGCACGGCGACGTTCATGCCGATGAAGCCGGCGGCCGCCGAGAAGACGGCACCGATCAGGAACCCGATCGCCGTGCCCCACCCGAGCTGGTTGTAGAAGCCGATCAGGAGGAAGGGCACGATGGCGACGAGGCCGATCGTCATGTACTGGCGGCGCAGGTATGCGGCGGCGCCCTCCTGCACGGCGCGCGCGATCTCGCGCATGCGCTCGGAGCCTGCGGGCTGCTTGAGGATCCACCACGTCAGGTAGAGGCCGACGGCGATCCCGAAAAGCGCGCACAGGAGCGCGAACAGGACGGTGTGGTTCTGGAAGAAGTCGGTCACGGCTGAAACGAAACAGGCCGCCGCGCGGAGCCGGAATCGCCTCGATCCCCCCGGCCCGGCCCGGAAACGGCCGCGCGGAGTTTTATCACACTAGAACGTGGCTCCGCGCAGCGCCGTGGCGCAGAGGTGCTCCTCCGGCTGCGGCGGGATCCTCGGGATGACGGCGATGAGAAGCTCGCGCAGGCGCTCGTTGTTCTCGTTGAAGACCTTCACCACCTGCTCGTGCGAGACCGGCGCGGCGCCCTCGACGCCGACGTCGTGGTCGGTGACCATCGAGACGTTCGCGTAGCAGAGCTCCAGCTCGCGCGCGAGATAGCCCTCCGGATACGCGGTCATGTTGATCGTGTCCCAGCCGGCGTCCTGGAACCACCTCGACTCGGCCCGGCTCGAGAAGCGCGGCCCCTGGATGACGACGACGGTGCCGCCGTCGCGGGCCTTGATCCCGAGCTCGGCCGCCGTCTCGATGAGCAGGCCGCGCAGGTCGGGGCAGTAGGGGTCGGCGGCGGAGACGTGCGTGGTCTCGGGGCCGTCGTAGAAGGTGTCCTTGCGGCCGCTCGTGCGGTCGACGAACTGGTCGCAGACGACGAACTCACCCAGCTCGAGCTCGGCCTTGAGCGCACCCGATGCGTTGGGGCCGATGATCCGGCGTACGCCGAGCTCGCGCATCGCCCAGACGTTCGCCCGGTACGGGATCGCATGCGGCGGCAGCTCGTGGTCGACTCCGTGCCGCGGGAGGAAGGCGACCGGGCGCCCCCCGATCTCGCCGATCGTGAAGGGGGCGGACGGCTTGCCGTACGGCGTCTCGACCTCGACCGCCTCGACGTCCTCGAGGAACGAGTAGAAGCCCGAGCCCCCGAAGACGCCGATCTCAGCTCTCGGCGTCACCCGGCTCCTGCACGGCCTTGGCGTAGGCGAGCTGGAGGTTCGCGATCTGGTCCTCGAAGCCCTTGACGAGCTCGTCGGACAGGAAGTCCCCGAGCACGGGCACGAGCGCCTGCATCGTCTCGATCGCGAGCGCCGTTTGCGGGAGGTCGCGCTCGTCGCGCGAGTCCTCCGTGAGGCCGAGCCGGCGGTAGCCGATCGAGGACACGTTGACGAGGGTGTTCACGACCACGTCCTCGACGCGGAGCTTTCGCAGCTCCTCGGCGAGCTCGCGGGCGATCGCCTCCTGGGCGAGCTCGTCCTCGTACTGGGACTCAGACACGCACCGGCTCCAGGACTTCCTGGGCGTAGATCTCGGCCAGTGTCTCCCCCGCCTCGTGGCGCGCAATCTGGCGCTCGGAGACGCTCACCGCCGGGACGTTGAGGAACGAGGCGACGCCGAGCTCCTCGGCGACGGGCAGCGTCCACTCGATCAGGCGCTCGATCTCGGCCCGGGCAGGCCGGACCTGGCCGGTGTCCAGGTCGATCAGCTCGCCCGAGAGACCGAACCGGATCGCGCGCCAGAAGTTCTCCTCGAGGAGGCGGTGCGGGTGCTCCGCGAGCGGCTCGCCCTCGTCGAGGGCGCGGGCGATCCGCGCGGTCAGCGCGTACATCAGCGCGGCGAGCGCCTGCGCCTCGCCGAGCTCGGTCTGCCCGTCGGCGATCCGGATCTCGACGGTCGGGAAAGCGAGATGCGGGCGCACGCTCCACCAGATCTGAGTGTGCTCAGTGATGGAGCCGGTGTCGTAGAGAAAGCGGACGTACCGCTCGAACTCGTGCCAGCTGCCGAACGCATCCGGGATCCCACACCGCGGGAACATCCGCGTGAAGATCTGCGTGCGCGCCGAGTGGAGGCCGGTGAAGACCCCCTCGACGAACGGCGAGCTGGCCGAGTACGCCAGCAGGTGCGGGAGAAAGGTGCGAAGCGCGTCGGTGACCGCGATCGCGCGGTCGGGGCCCTCGATGCCGACGTGGACGTGCAGGCCGAAGCTGTTGTTGCGCCAGACGACGTAGCGGAGGATCTCGTCGTTGCGGCGGTAGTGCGGCGTGTCGATGATGCGCTGCTCCTGCCAGGGGCTCCAGGGATGCGTGCCGGTTGCGCCGAGGGCGACGTCGAAGCGCGCGGCCAGCTCCAGCAGCTGCCGGCGGCGCTCGGTCATCGCCGCGGCCGCCTCTGCGAAGGTCTCGCATCGTCCCGTGCGCACCTCGATCTCCGAGGCGATCAGCTCGCCGACGAGGTGATCCGCGAGCGGCGTCCCCTGGGCGGCGGCTTCGAGCTCCTCGAAGCGGTTGACGAGCCCCAGCGACTCCGGGTCGAGGATGGCGAACTCCTCCTCGACGGCGACCGTGAAGTCGCGGCCGGACTCGAATCCTTCCCGAGCGCTCTTGATCTGCTGCTCGGGAGTCAGTTTCTGGGCGTCACCCACGGCCCGAAAGTATCAGAGCGGCCCCGGAAAGCCGCATGGGATCGTGGGTAGCCGCGCCGGATGAGAACCTTCACTGGATGGACGCCGACGAGATCCTCGTCCGACGGGCGCAGCGGGGCGAGCGCTATGCATTCGAGCGGCTCGTGGAGGCGCACGAGCAGCGGATGTACACCCTGGCGGCCCGCGTCCTCGGCTCGCGCGAGGATGCCGACGACGCCGTTCAGGAGGCGCTCGTGCGCGCCTGGCTCGCGCTGCCGAAGTTCCGGGGCGACGCCCGCTTCTCGACGTGGCTCTACCGCATCGTCGTCAACGCCGCGCACGACGTCCGCGCCAAGCGGCGCGAGCGGCCCGTCGAGGAGCCGCCCGACCCCGTCGACCCACGCGACCGCTTCGCCGAGGCCGAGCTCTCGAGCGAGCTGCAGCGCGCGCTCGACAGCCTCGACGAGGCCTATCGCGTCGCCGTCGTCCTCTACGACGTCCTCGGCTGCTCCTACGCGGAGATCGCCGAGATGACGGGGGTGCCGGAGGGTACGGTGAAGTCGCGCATCTTCCGGGGCCGGACCCGGCTGGCCGAGCTCCTGGGAACCGCAGCGGAGCGAACGGAGTCCAACGAATGATGGCCGAGAAGCATCCGGACGAGATCACGCTGCTCTCCTTCGTGGAGCAGGAGCTCGGCGACGACGCGCGCCGGGACGTCGGCGAGCACCTCGTCGCCTGCCGCACGTGCGCGGACCAGGTGCGTCGGCTCGAGGCGGGCAGGGACGTGCTCCAGGCCGCGCCCCTCCTCGAGCTGCCCGAAGGACGCCGGGAGGAGATCATTGCGGCGCTCCCCGAGCGGCGCGATCCCTGGCGCCTGTTCAGGCCCGCGAGGCGCATCCTCGTGATCGCCGCCCCCGTGGCCGCGGCCGCCGCGCTGGCGGGAGTCTTCGTGCTCGCCGGCTCGCCCTTCCCCGAGGGCGGCGGCGACGACCAGAGCGCGGCCGAGAGCGCCGATGCAGGCGGCCAGGGCGCGGCCGCCGAGGACATGTCCACCCGGGCGGCCCAGGCGCAGACGCCGCAGACCCTCGACAAGGCGCCGCCGAACGCGACCTTCGTCCGCTTCGCCCAGGGCCCGCCGGCCGCGGTCGTTCGCGCACTCGGCGAGGACGGGATCGAGGCGGAGGTCGACCCGGACGGGAACGTCGTCGCGGACGCGCGCCCCGCCGACGTGGAGGCTGCGCTCGCGGATCGTCCCGATGGGGACGTCCCCGTCTACGTCAGGTAGAAGTAGAGCGCGTAGAGGAGCTCGACGGCCGGGCTCGTCGTGTGCACCGTGACGTCGTGGGGGACGTCGAGGAGCGCCTCGGTGTAGTTGAAGATGATCTTCACGCCGGCGTCGACGACGTCGTCGGCGACCTGCTGGGCCGCGCCGGGAGGCACGGCGAGGACGGCGACGATGATGTTCTTCTCGCGGATGTGCTCGCGCAGGTCGTCATACGAGGAGATTGTCCCGTCGCCGATCGGGTCCCCGACCTTGCTCCGGTCGGTGTCGAACGCGGCCGAGATGTTGAAGCCGTGGTCGGCGAAGATCGTCGAGCTCGCAATCGCCTGTCCCAACCGGCCGGCGCCGAAGAGGGCGATGTTGTGCTGGCCCTGCGTCCGGAGGATCTTCCGGATCTCGGCGATGAGGCTGTCGATGTTGTAGCCGACGCCGCGCTTGCCGAACTTCCCGAACGCGGAGAGGTCGCGGCGGATCTGGGTCGCGTTGATGTTCGTGTACTCGCTGATCTCCTGGGAGGAGATGCGGTCCTTGCCCATCTTGCGGGCCTGGGTGAGGACGCGGAGATACTGGGAGAGGCGGGCCGCGACGCCGACGGTCAACCGGTCGCCCGCGCTCGTTCCCCGCTCGCTTGCGATTCGCACGGCCATGCAGGGGAACACAATAACGACGCCCACCGCTCGGAGGGCGAGGTACGGAACGTGCCTCCCGTCAACCTCCGAGGCGTCGGCGAAGGCCGTCGGGGTGGACGAAGTAGGTGAACGCCTCCTCCCCGTCGACGGCGACGACGGGGATGCGCTCCCTGTAGGCGCGCTCGAGCTCGGGATCGCCGTCGATCTCGATCTCCACCAGCTGGAAGGGGATCTCCTCCCGCACGGAGGCGAGCACGCGCTGCGCGCTCTCGCACAGGTGACAGCCGCGGGCCCGGTAAATCGTGACGACCCGTTCGGCCACGGTCAGGGATAGAGGCCGCGGATGGTCGTCGCCTCGGCGACCCGCCCGACCGCGCACACGTAGGCGGCCTGGCGCAACGGGATCGAGCGCTGCTCGCTGATGCTCCAGGTCTCCGCGAAGGCCCGGGTCATGATGTCGTTCAGCTTCGCGTTGACCTCCGCCTCCTTCCAGAAGTACTCCTGGAGGCCCTGTACCCACTCGAAGTACGAGACGACGACGCCGCCCGCGTTCGCGAGGACGTCCGGGAGGAGCAGGACGCCCCGGTCCTCGAGGATCCGGTCGGCCTCCGGGGTGACGGGCCCGTTCGCGCCCTCGACGATCACCTTGGCGCGGACCCGGTCGGCGTTTTCGGCGTTGACCGCGTGCTCGAGGGCGCACGGCGCCAGGACGTCGCACTCCACGCCGATCAGTTCCTCGTTGGTGAGCGATTCCGCTCCGGGCAGCCCGGCGAGGGCGCCGTGCGCTGCCTTGTGGGCGATCGCGCCGTCGACGTCGATGCCGGCCGGGTTGTGGACCCCGCCCGCAGAATCGGAGAGGCCGACGACGACGGCGCCGTCGTCGGCAAGGATCCGGGCGAGGTTCCGGCCGACGTTCCCGAAGCCCTGCACGGCGACCCGCCGCCCGGCGACCGGCTCGCCGCGCTTCCGCAACGCCTCGCGGAGCACGAAGGCGGCGCCCCGGGCCGTCGCCTCGATCCGGCCGAGCGAGCCGCCGACCTCGAGCGGCTTGCCCGTCACGACGCCGAGCACCGAGTACCCCTTGTTCATGGAGTACGTGTCGAAGATCCACGCCATCTCGCGCGGGCTCGTGCCGACGTCAGGCGCCGGGATGTCCATCTCCGGGCCGATGAGGTTGATGATCTCGGTCGTGTAGCGACGTGTCATGCGTTCGAGCTCGCCTTCGGTCATCCGCTTGGGGTCGCAGACGACCGCGCCCTTGGCGCCGCCGAAGGGAAGGCCCATGAGCGCGCACTTCCAGGTCATCCACATCGCCAGCGCCTTCGTCTCGCGGAAGGTGACAGCGGGGTGGTAGCGGATCCCGCCCTTCGAGGGCCCGCGCGCGACGTTGTGGCTGACCCGGTATCCCTCGAACACCTGCACGGAGCCGTCGTCCATCCGCGTCGGGATCGACACGGTGACCGCCTTCTTGCACTCCGAGAGGACGTTCAGCATCGCTGCGTCCATCCCGATCAGCTCGCAGACGCGGCGAAGCTGGTTTCGCGCCATCTCCCACGGGTCTTCCTTCAGGTGCGAAGGAGTGGCCTCCAGCGTGGCCACTAGCGCTGGATCGTGAAGACGGCCTCGGCGGTGGACGGCAAGCTGCCGTCCTCGCCGTCGACCGGATGCGCCCGCAGCCGAACGACGTACGTGCCCGCCGCGAGGACCTTCCCGTGGGGGCCTCGGCCCGTGAGCCCGAAGGCGTACCGGCCGGGGAGCACGTCGCGCATCCGCGCGAGCACGCCGAGCCGCCGGCCCTCGGCCGTCCAGAGCTCGAGCTCGAGGACGCCGACCGGCTCGATCATCTCGCCGTCGAGCGCGCGGTCCGCCCGGCCGGCGCGGAAGGCCAGGACGACGGGCGCCAGGTCGGACGGCGAGAACTCGGTGTGCGAGAGCTGGACGTCGCCGACGAGTGGGGCGCGGTCGGCCTCGCGGCGCGCGATCGCCCACGGGATGCGGACCGGCTGGGCTCCCGTCGCGGAGACGACGATGATCCCGCCTGTGCCCGCCGGCGTGTCCTCGCCGGCGGCGACGCCGATGGTGACGTCCTGGGCCTCGCCCGGCTGCAGCGTCAGCTTCGCCGGGCCGGCCGAGAAGGAGAGCGTGGGCGCCGCCGGCCCGTCGGCGAGCAGCCCGAAGGACAGAACGAGGGGCCGGCTCGAGACGTTCCGGACCCTCACCGGGCGGGTGGCGCTCCACCCAGGGCCGTCGGCACGGCCGAAGGCGAGCGTCGCGGGCTCGACGGCGATCTCGGCAGTCACCGCGTGCCCCGGATCGACGAGACCGCCGCCCTGCGCGGTCACGGGAAGCGCGAGGTCGTTGCGGGTCAGCCGTCCCCCGCTGCCCACTAGGGCGCTCTTCAGGTCGAGGGCGGAGAGGCTCGGGCGTGCCTCCGCGACGAGCGCGGCTGCGCCCGCGACCACGGCGGCGGCGACGCTCGAGCCGGTCACGGTCGCGAAGCCCTGGCCGCCCGCGTCGGCGGTGGCCAGGCCCACGCCCGGAGCTACGAGGTCGGGCTTCACACGCCCGTCGAACGCGACGCCGCCGGACGAGAAGGCCGCGACGTCCATGAGGGAGCTGTTCTGGAGCGACTGGGACGCGGAGAGAGCGAGGACGCCGCCGTTGAGGAGCGCCTCGTCCCCGGCATCCCCCGGGACGGCCAGAACCGGGACGCCGACGCCGTCCTCGACGTTGAGCGCGCCGGCGGGGAGGTTCGTGCCGGAGACGAGCACTGCCGCGGCCCCGGCTTCGGCGGCGTTGCGGACGCGGCGCTCCACCGCGCCGTTGTCCGCCTGCACCACGACCGCCTTGCCGGCGACGAGGCTGACGCCGTTCGTCCCGAAGTAGTCGGCCAGGGCATCCCCGGTCACCGCGGCGTCCGCTCGGCGGTCGGGCTGGGAGAGCGTCGGGCCGACCACGGCCGCGACCTCGAGCCGCGTGTCCCTGGTGGGGCCGACGGAGCCGAGCACGCGCGCCGGCTCGTCCAAGACCTCGTCGGAGCCGACGTTCAGCTCGACATCGGCCTGGAGCACCTGGTGCCGCGCGTCCAGCGTGCCGACCGCGAGCGCCTCGGACGCCGCCGCGGGCGCCGCGACGCTGCCGAACCCGGGGCCCGGTCGCCCGTCGTTCCCGACGGGAGCGACCACGAGCGTCCCGAGCTGCGTCGCCCCGGCGGTCGCGCGCGACTCGGGGCTGTCGGCAAAGGCTGCGTACGGCTCGACGCCCCCGACGAGCGCGATCGACACCCCGTCGTCGACGTCGCCGTCGGCGTCGGGGTCGACCGCGCGCTCCAGGCCGGCGAGCAGCAGGTCGCCGCGGCCGAGCACGGCCCAGCTGCCGTCGGCAGTCTCGCGCCAGCCCATGACGCGGATGGGGAGCACCCGCGCGTCGGGCGCCACGCCCTCGAGCCCGGAAGGGCCGTCGTGGCCGACGAGCAGGCCCGCGGTGCGCGTCCCGTGAGCTTCGATGACGCCGGGCTCGCCCGGCTTCGCCTGCGGCGCCGCGTCGCGGTCGCCGTCGAGGACGTCGAAGCCGCGCAGCACGCGGCCACTCAGGTACGCGTGGCCGCGGTCGACGCCGGTGTCGAGCACGGCGATGGTGACGCCTTTCCCGCTGAAGCCGGGCAGCGTCACACCGGCGCCTGGGCCCTGGTCCGGCCGGAAGTCGCGCCCGACGATCGTCTCCGCGGTCGGAGCGGCCGGGTAGACGGTCCGCACCGGGTAGATGCCGGCGACGTCGCGGGCGCGCTCGAGCTCGGCGAGCGCGCGAGGGCCGACGAGGGCGGAGAAGCCGTTGAAGGTCCGCGTGAAGATCTGGTTGCGCGCGATGTGGACCTGCCGCTCCCGCAGGCCGGCGAGAAGCAGCTGCTGCGCGCCCTCGGCCTGGGCCGTCCACTGCTGCTGCTGATTCGAGGTCGGTGCCTGCTCCGCGGCTGCCATCCGGTCGGCGAGGGACGGCGCGCTGAGCACGACGAGGATGCGCTGCTTCTGCTCCTGCTCCTGCGCGGCCTTGGGCCGGTCGCCGAAGACCCCGTGCCAGGCCTTCGCTGCCGTACGGGCGACGGAGTCGCCGGCGCCCTCGACCGTGCCGGCGAGGGCGAGCCCGGTCGCAACGACCGCGAGCGCGGCAAGCGTCGCGGTGCGCACAGCCTCAGGCCGCCGTGGCATACGCATCCAAAGCAAGATACTCGGGGAAAGGGATGGGCTGCGTAAAGCGTGCGGCCGACGCGATCATGGCTGCGTTATCAGTACAGAGGTCGAGCGGCGCGAGGACAGCGTCGGCCAGGGCAGCGCGAAGCTCCGAGTTAGCCGCAACGCCACCGACGACGGCGATCCGCTCGGCGCCGAGCTCGGCCGCAGCCGCCCGCGTGCGCTCGACGAGCGCACGGACGATGGCGCGTTGGTAGGAGGCGGCCAGGTCCGAACGGCGCCGACCCAGCTCCTCCGGCGAAAGGTCACGCACGGCGTAGAGCAGCGCGGTCTTCAGGCCCGAGAAGGAGAAGTCGAAGCCGGGGACGCGCGCGACCGGGAAGGAGTAGGCCTCCGCGTCGCCGTCCGCGGCCGCGCGGTCGAGGGCCGCCCCGCCCGGATAGCCGAGGCCGAGTAGGCGCGCTCCCTTGTCGAAGGCCTCGCCGGCGGCGTCGTCGAGCGTCGTGCCGACGACGTGGTAGCCGGCACGGGAACGGACGTCGAGCAGCAGCGTGTGTCCCGCCGCTCGCGAGCAGGCAGAGGAAGGGCGGCTCCAGCGGGTCGGGCTGCAGGTAGAGGGAGGCGACGTGGCCGTGCAGGTGGTCGACCGGGACCAGCGGCAGGCGCCGCGACCAGGCGAGCGCCTTGGCGGCTGAGAGCCCCACCAGGAGGGCACCGATCAGGCCGGGGCCGTTGGTGACGGCGACGGCGTCGACGTCGTCGAGCCCCACCCCGCCCTGCTCGAGCGCTTCGGAGAGCACCGGGCCTGCCAGCTCGAGGTGACGGCGCGAGGCGACCTCCGGGACGACCCCGCCGTAGCGCGCGTGCAGCTCGGCCTGCGAGGCCACGACGCTGGAACGCACCTCCCCGTCCCCCGTGACGAGCGCGACGGCGGTCTCGTCGCACGACGTCTCGATTCCGAGGATCACCCCTCCGCCTCGGCGATCGGGTTCTTCCACATGATCAGCGCGTCCTCGCGGTTGTCGGTGTAATAGCCGCGGCGGACGCCGCTCGGCTCGAACCCGCAGCGCTCGTACAGCGCGATCGCCCCCTTGTTCGAGGTGCGCACCTCGAGCGTGTATCCGCGGTCCGCGTCGACGGCCGTCAGCTCGAAGAGGGCGCCCAGCAGGCGGCTGCCGATCCCGCCCCGCCGGTGCACGTCGTCGACGGCGAGGTTCATGACGTGCCAGGCATCGACGTAGCGGGAGACGATTAGATAGCCGGCCAGCCGACCGTCGTCGTCGAACGCGCCCAGGCAGATCGAGGACGGCTTGGCCAGCTCCCCGGCGAACATCGACCGCGACCAGGGGGTCGGGTAGACGCGCTGCTCGATCAGCTCGATGTCGGAGAGGTCGGCGAGCGTCAGCCGGCGGATGTCGACGCGGACGCGCTCGAGGTCGATCATTTCTTCAGCGCCCTCTCGGCGTCCGGCGCGCGCAGGTAGATGGGCTCGGCGGCGTCACCGGGGCCGAAGTCGCGCGCGAGCAGCGCGTGGTGGCGCGCCCAGGGTACGTGCTCGGGGTCGTCATCCGGCGGGACGGCTCCGCCGCGCTCCTCGATCTCCGCGCGGTAGCGCACGGCGCCGTCTCCCACGTACGCCTTGCCCGCCTGGACGTCGAGCTCGGCGCCTGCGACGCAGCGCGGCTCGCCCGCGACGAGGGTGAAGACCTCGCTGCGCTTCCCATCCAGGACCGGCGAGGCGCCGGGAGCGCCCGCCGCGAGTGCGTCCAGGGTGGAGACGCCGGCAACGGGGACGCCGAGCGAGATCGAGAGCGTTCGCGCGGTCACGAGCCCCATGCGCAGGCCGGTGTAGCTTCCGGGCCCGGTGCCGACGGCGATGGCGTCGACGTCCTCGGACCCGAGTCCCGCCTCCTCCAGGAGCTCCTCGACGTCCGAGAGCACGCGGACGGCCCGCGAGGCGCGTTCCCCGAGCACTTCATCGTCCCGGACGAGCGCGACCGTCGCCACGTCCGTGGCGGTGTCAAACGCGAGGATCAGCACCTGCAGATAGCCGTATTTCCAGGGCTTTTTCGGAGGATTCGAGAGCAACCAGTCTATGTGCCTCCCCCAGGTGCTGCAACCGGACACGGACCCGCGCCGGAGGGAGGAAGCCGTCCCCCGCCTCGGGCCACTCCACGAACACGACCGCGTCCTCGAAGTAACGCTCGAGGTCGCCCCATTCGGCGTCGGACATTCCGTCGAAGCGGTAGAGATCGAGGTGAGAGACGTCGGGAGCGCCCGGATAGCGGTGGCCGATCGTGTACGAGGGGCTCGTGACCGGGCCCTCGATGCCGAGCGCCCGCGCCGCGCCGCGGACGAAGGTCGTCTTGCCCGTGCCGAGCTCGCCCGACACCGCCACGACGTCCCCGGGGACGAGCTTCCGCGCGACCGCCGCGCCGATGCGCTCGGTCTCCTCGGGCGAGGTCGACTCGAGCTCGACCATGCCCCAAGCCTAGCGGGATGTCTGGAACGACTCCGGCGCTGCGAACCGGTAGAAGAACTGGCCCATCCCGCCCTGCCGGATGCCCATCATCAGGCCGAGGAAGTCCTCGAGGGCGCGGGCCGACTCGAGCCCGCCCGCGTAGACAGGCTCGTAGCCGGCGTCGGCGATGAGCTCTTCCGTGACCGCACGCGCCTCGTTGTCGGCTGCGAAGAGGTTGCCCGGCCTCGTCTCGAGGCCGCCGAGCATGTCGAAGAGCGTTGCGAAGTTGGCGTTGAACGACTTCGCGACCGGGCCGCCGGTGGCGTTCTTCACCTGCGCGGCGAGTGAGTCGAACCCCTCCTCGCGTCCGTGGAACGCGTTCGTCGCGTCGATGACCGGCACGCCGTCGGCGAGCTTCACCGCCGCCAGAGCGTCCCGGATGGCGCTGGAAGGAACCGCGAGCAGCGCCACGTCCGCGTTCGACGCGTCCCCACCCTCTCGGCCGAACTCCTCGACGTCGTGGCCCGCCGCGCGCCACAGCCGGGCGAGCCCGCCGCCCACGTTGCCGCGTCCGATCGTTGCGATCCTCATGAGGTCTCCTCTCGTAATCCCTACGAGGGCTAACGAGCCCCGGGCGTGATCGGTTCCCTAGAAGAGGCCGAGCTGCTCGGCCGGCGGAGCCGCCGGGGCGGCCGCGGCGACTGCCGGCGCGGGAAACCGGATCACCTGCGCCTCCGCCGGCGCAACCTGGCCGGACGAGCCCGCGAGGAGCGCCGGGATGCGGCTGAAATCCTCCTCGAGCGTCTTCAGCATCGCAGGCGTGTAGAGCGCGGCCGCAGGATGGTAGATCGGATAGAGCGTGACGCTGCGCCCGCCGACGAGCGCCTCCTGCGGACGCCCGTGCACGCGGGTGATCCCCGTCGGCTTGCCGCTCAGGAGCTTCGTGGCGAAGTTCCCGAGCGTCGCCACGAGCTTCGGCTGGATCAGCTCGAGTTGGCGGAAGAGATGGCTCTCGCAGGCCTCGATCTCGTCGGGCTGCGGATCGCGGTTTCCGGGGGGTCGGCACTTGAGGACGTTTGCGATGTAGACGTCGGGCCGCGTCAGCCCGATGCCTTCGAGCAGGCGGTCGAGGAGCTTGCCGGCCGAGCCCACGAACGGATAGCCCTGCTTGTCCTCGTGGAACCCGGGCGCCTCGCCGACGAACATGAGCTCCGCGTCGGGGTCGCCAACGCCGTAGACGACCTGGGTGCGGCCCTCCGCGAGCCGGCAACGCGTGCAGGCGGAAGTCTCGGCGGCGTGCGCCTCGAGCGCGGTCCGGCGGCTCAGCGCGTCGGGCTCAGCAGCCACAGGCTCCACCGCAGCAACCGCCTCCGCCACCGCCAAAGCTTGGGCTCGGAAGGGATTGCCCGGCGGTGCCAGCAGCGTGAGCCGCGAACACGGAGAGCTGACGCGCCACCCGCGAGGCGCCGCAGTCGGGGCAGGCCGGATCGGCCGCGCTCATCCCGACGAGCTCCTCGAAGTGCGACTCGCATTCCATGCACACAAACTCGTAGATCGGCATCGCCGACGGAGTGTAGGCAGGACCCCGGATGCACCGCAACTCGCCCTCTACGCTCCCGACGTGGAGCAGGCTGTGATCCTCTTCGACGGCCGCTGCGGCTTCTGCCGGAGGTGCGTCGAGCGGCTCCTGCGCTGGGACCGCCACGGCCGGTTGAGGCCAGTCGCGCTCCAGGACCCCGAAGCAGACGCGTTGCTCGGCGCGATGGGCGAGGAGCGCAGGCTGGCGTCCTGGCACCTCGTCACGGCCGACCGCGTCGTCTACTCGGCGGGGGCCGCCTTCCCGCCGCTGCTGCGGCTGCTCCCGGGCGGCCGGCCGCTCGCTTCGCTCGCCGCGGCGTTCCCGGGCCTGACCGAGCGGGCGTACCGGCGCGTCGCCCGCAGGTGGGGACCGCTCGGGTAGCCGTCCCTCGAAGGAGGGATCTGACTGCGGGCACGACCGGACGCCTCCGAGGTACAAGGTGTGAGCGCGCGCGCCGTCATCTGGCAAGCCTGGTCCGCCTACCGGGCCTGCGGGCTCTACCTCGTCGGGCTGACGGGGGCGTTCTTCCTGGCCATCGGCGCCGTGAGCGTCGCGGTGATCGTGCCGTTCGGCGACGAGGGCTACGCGTTGGCGGCGCTGCTCGCCCTGCTCGGCTTCGTCTGGGCGCAGGCCATGATCGTGGAGGCGATCGCCGCGATCGAGGAGCCTACGGCCGATCGCTCGTTCCGGAGCCGCGTCCGCGCGGTATCTCCCTACGCGGGCACGCTCTTCGTGGTCTGGATCCTCCTCACGGCAGGCCTCGCGGTCGGGTTTCTCCTGCTCATCGTCCCCGGCTTCGTCCTTTACGCCCGCTGGGCCCTGGTCGTCCCGATCCTGGTGCTCGAGCGCAAGGGCGTGGACGCGTCGTTCGCACGGAGCAAGAGGTTGGTCGCCGGCCGGGCCTGGACGGCGTTCTGGACGCTCGTGCTCAGCGGCCTGCTGGCCCTTGTTCCGGTGGTTCCGATCTACGCGATCGCGCAGGCGCTGCCGCTCTCGGCGGACGGGGCCGACCTCGTCACGCAGCTGGCGGCGCAGGCCGTCTACCTGCCGTTCCTGATGCTCTGCCTGACGGTGCTCTACGCCGACCTGCACTCGCGCTTCGCGGCGCCGGCGCCGCAGCAGTCCTTGGCCTGAGCTAGATCGCGCAGGTCGCGCGGCCGTGCTTGACCAGGTACTGCTGGTGGTACTCCTCGGCACGCCAGAAGTCGGATGCCGGCTCGACCTCCGTGGCGATGGGCTTGGTGTACCTCGCCTGCACGCGGGCCCTGGAGGCGAGCGCCTTCTCCTCCTGCTCCGGCGAGTGGAAGAAGACGGCGGAGCGGTACTGCCGCCCCACGTCAGGACCCTGGCGGTTGCGCTGGGTCGGGTCGTGGGCGGACCAGAAGGTGTCGAGCAGCGTCTCGTAGGAGACCTCGGCGGGATCGAACTCGACCTGCACCACCTCGGCGTGGCCGGTGCGGTTTCTGCAGACCTGCTCGTAGGTCGGGTTGGGGACATCGCCGCCCATGTAGCCGACCGCGGCGTCCTTGACGCCCGGGACGTTGCGGAAATCCACCTCGACGCCCCAGAAGCAGCCGGCGCCGAACGTCGCCTTCTCAGTCACTCGTTCGCTCCCTCCTCGCGCTCGAGCTCGAGCGCGGCCGAGTTGATGCAATAGCGGAGCCCGGTGGGCTGTGGGCCGTCTGAGAAGACATGGCCGAGATGGCCGCCGCAGGTGGCGCAGTGAACCTCGGTGCGCGGCACCAGCAGGCTCCAGTCGCGGTCGGTCTCGACGGCCTCGGCGTCGGCAGGCTCGTAGAAGCTCGGCCAGCCGGTGCCGGATTCGTACTTCGTGTCGGAGACGAACAGCTCTGCTCCGCAGCCGGCACAGCGGTAGACGCCGGAGTCCTTCGTGTCGTGGTAGGCGCCGGTAAACGCCCGCTCGGTGCCGTGCTCGCGGAGTACCCGGTACGCCTCGGGCGTCAGCTCCGCCTGCCACTCCTGCGCGGTCTTCTGAATCTTCTCCGCCATGCCCCGTAAGGCTAGCGGGCGGCAGCTAAGCTACCGAGTGCCCGGTATCCCCACGGAACTGGAGCCCGAGATGGAATTCACGTCAGCCTGTGTCGTCGGCGCCGGACGCGTCGGCTCGGCGCTTGCCGCGCGGCTCTCCGAGTCGCTGCCGACGAGCCTGACCGGGCACGAGCTCGAGACCGGCGACGCCGACCTCGTCGTCCTCTGCGTGCCCGATCGCGCCGTTGCGGAGGTTGCCGCTGCGATCCCGACCGGCCCCTGGGTGGCGCACACGAGCGGCGCCCGCACCCTCGACGTGCTCGACCCCCACGTCCGCCGTTTCAGCCTCCACCCCCTCCAGACCTTCGTGCCCGACGGCGGTCCCGAGCAGCTCGACGGCGCCTGGGCGGCCGTGAGCGGCGAGAGCGACCAGGCGCTGCACGCAGGCTTCGGGCTCGCCGACCTGCTCCGGCTGAAGGCCTTCGAGCTGGACGACGAGGACCGTGCTCTCTACCACGCGGCCGCTTCGATCGCGCAGGGCTTCCTCGTCGCCGTCCACTGGGCGGCGGCCGAGCTGCTCGAGCAGGCCGGCGCGCCGCCCGCGGCCCTCCTCCCGCTCATGCGCCGGACGATGGACAACGACTTCGAGCTGACCGGGCCGCTGACGCGCGGGGACTGGGAGACGATCGAGCGGCACCTCGAGGTCATCCGCGAGCGCCGGCCCGAGCTGGAGCCGATGTACCGCGCGTTGACCGAGACGATGACGTCGGCGGTCGCCGGGCGGTGACCACCCACCGGACGGTCGCCGAGCTCCGCGCGGCGCTCGAGCCTCTTCGCGCGGGCTCGCGCATCGGGCTCGTCCCGACCATGGGCGCGCTGCACGCCGGCCACGAGGCGCTGATCCGGCGGGCCGCGGCCGAGTGCGGCATCGTCGTCGCGAGCATCTTCGTCAATCCCGCGCAGTTCGGCGCACGCGAGGACCTCGACCGCTATCCCCGCGACGAGGAGCGGGATGCCTCCCTCGCCGAGGGCTGGGGAGTCGACCATCTCTTCGTCCCCACTGCCGACGAGATGTACCCGCCCGGGTTCCAGACCTGGATCGACGTCGAGTCGCTCGCCGAGGAGCTGGAAGGCGCGGGACGGCCGGGTCACTTCCGCGGCGTCGCGACCGTGTGCCTGAAGCTCTTCAACATCGTCGAGCCCGACGTCGCCTACTTCGGCCGCAAGGACGCTCAGCAGGCCGCGCTCGTCGACCGGATGGCGCGCGACCTCGATCTGCGGCTCGAGCTCAGGATCGTCCCGACCGTGCGTGAAGAGGACGGGGTTGCCGTCAGCTCCCGCAACGCCTACCTCTCGCCCGACGAGCGCGCGGCGGCGCAGGCACTGCCCCGAGCGCTCGAGGCCGGCGCCGAGGCGCACCGACGCGACGGCGACGCCGCCGAGGCCGCACGCGCCGTGCTGGCCGGCGAGCCGCTGCTCGAGCCCGAGTACGTCGAGGTTGCGCAGCTGGACGGCCGCGTCTACCTTCTCGCTGCGGTGCGCGCGGGCACCACCCGGCTGATCGACAACGTCGTGCTCGAAGGAGACCCGGAGTGACGAGCAGGCCCGAGGCCAACGGCAAGCTTCCACTCACCCACCTCGGCGAGATGGCCGGGCGGGGCGAGCGGATCGTCATGGTGACCGCGTACGACTACCCGAGCGGCCGGCTCGCGGACGCGGCCGGGATCGACCTGATCCTCGTCGGCGACTCCGCCGCGATGACCGTGCTGGGGCACTCGTCGACCGTGCCCGCGACGATGGAGGAGATGCTCATGCTCACCCGCGCGGTCACGCGCGGAGCGGAGCGCGCGCTCGTCCTCGCCGACCTGCCGTTCGGCTCCTACCAGGTCTCGGACGAGGACGCCGTCCGCAACGCGATCCGCTTCGTCAAGGAGGCCGGCGCGGACGCGGTCAAGCTCGAGGGCGCCGGCCCGAGCCTCTCCCGTGCGGCCGCGCTCGTCGGCGCGGGCATCCCCGTCATGGGCCACCTCGGGCTCACTCCCCAGTCGGCGACGCTGCTCGGCGGCTTCAGGGCCCAGGGCAAGACGGCCGCGAAGGCGCTGCAGCTCCTGGACGACGCGGTCGCGCTCGAGCAGGCAGGGTGCTTCGCGCTCGTGCTCGAGGCCGTGCCCGCGCCGGTCGCCGCCCGCGTCAGCGAGGAGCTGACGATCCCGACGATCGGGATCGGCTCGGGGACGGACTGCGACGGCCAGGTCCTCGTCTTTCACGACCTGCTCGGGCTCTACGATCGGACGTCGCCGCGCTTCACGAAGCGCTACGCGGAGATCGGCGTCGAGATCCAGGACGCACTCGAGCGCTTCGCCGGAGAGGTGCGCTCCGGCGTGTTCCCTACCGAGGAGCACACGTACGCGATGCCCGAGGACGAGCTGGCTGCGTTCCTCAGCGGCTCGACAGCGGAATCGCGAGCGCGACGGTGAAGACGAGGATGGCGAGGATCGGCAGCGCGACGGCGACGCCGGCGCGCAGAGCCCGCCAGCGCTCGACCACCGAGATCCCGTAGACGAGGAGCCCGACCGACCAAAGGATGAACGCGGCCTCGGCCAGGTCGAACAGGAGCGGCCCGACGCCGTGGTCATCCCCGCCGGTTCGGAACGAGTCGGTGCCGTAGACGATGAGCCGGGCTGGCCAGACGAGCAGCAGCGCGAGCACCGTCGGCACGGCCGCGAAGGCGAGGACGTGGCGGGCGCGCCGGTAGGTTCCCTGCGATCCCGCTCCGCGCAGGCCGAGGTAGAGGAGCGCGCCCCCGATCCAGTACGCGAAGGTGCCCGAGACGGCGCCGCTGAGGAAGATCGACACCGCGAGCACGGCCTTGCTGTCGTCGACGAGCGTGTCGTCGAGGATGCGCCCGGTCTCGGGCGCAAGCAGCATCAGGGAGATCCCGGCGAGGATGATGATCGCGAGGATCGGCTCCTCGCGCGCCTCCGCCTCGCGCGGCGACGGATCACGCAGGGCGGCGAACACGGGCCGCGGGGTTTGGAAGACCGCCAGCGTCCGCAGCCACCACTGCCGCTCGGGGCTCGGCTTCGGAGCCGTCTGCGCCTCGGCGTTCACGGTCATCAGGCTACCGCCCGGGCGGCGTGAACCCCGCTAGGCGGCCGCGGCGGCCGCGCTGGGAAGCAGCTCGCGCAGGAACTTGCCGGTGTAGCTCTCCTCGACCTCGGCCACGTCCTCTGGGGTGCCGCTCACGATCACCTCGCCGCCGGCCTCGCCGCCCTCGGGGCCCAGGTCGACGATCCAGTCGGCCTGCTTGATCACGTCGAGGTTGTGCTCGATCACGAGCACGGTGTTGCCCGCGTCCACGAGCCGCTGCAGCACCTCGAGGAGCTTCTCGATGTCCGCGAAGTGGAGGCCGGTCGTGGGCTCGTCCAGGATGTACAGGGTCCGTCCCGTCGCCACCTTCGACAGCTCCGACGAGAGCTTGACGCGCTGCGCCTCGCCACCCGAGAGCGTGGTCGCCGGCTGGCCGAGCTTGATGTAGTCGAGCCCGACGTCGTGCAGGGTCTGGAGCCGCCGGCGGATCTTCGGGATCTTGGCGAAGAACGCGAGCGCCTCCTCGACCGACATCTCCAGGACGTCCGAGATCGACTTCCCCTTGAAGCGCACCTCGAGGGTCTCGCGGTTGTAGCGCTTGCCGGCGCAGGTCTCGCAGGGGACGTACACATCCGGGAGGAAGTGCATCTCGATCTTGATCGTCCCGTCGCCCTTGCACGTCTCGCAGCGCCCGCCGCGGACGTTGAACGAGAACCGGCCGGGCTTGTAGCCGCGCACCTTGGCGTCCGGCGTCTGCGAATAGAGCTCGCGGATGTGGTCGAAGAGCTTCGTGTACGTGGCCGGGTTCGAGCGCGGCGTGCGGCCGATCGGCGACTGGTCGATGTCGATGACCTTGTCGAAGCACTCGATCCCCTCGACCGAGTCGTGGTCGCCGGGCTTGACGCGCATCCGGTGCAGCCGGTTCGCGAGCGCCTTGTAGACGATCTCGTTCACCAGCGTGGACTTGCCCGAGCCCGACACGCCGGTGACTGCGACGAACTTCCCGATCGGGAACTCGACGTCGATCCCCTTGAGGTTGTGCATGCGCGCCCCGAGCACGCGGAACGCGCCCAGGTCCTCCGTGCGCCGCTCCGGCACCGCGATCTCGCGCGCCCGGGAGAGGAACTGGCCCGTGATGGACGCCTTGTTCTTCTCGACCCGCTTCGCCGGCCCCTCGGCGACAACGTGGCCGCCATGCTCGCCGGCACCGGGGCCCATGTCCACGAGCCAGTCGGCGGAGCGCATCATCTGCTCGTCGTGCTCGACGACGAGCACCGTGTTGCCCAGGTCGCGGAGGCGGTTCAGCGTCGTGATCAGCTTCGAGTTGTCGCGCTGGTGGAGCCCGATCGACGGCTCGTCGAGGATGTAGAGCACGCCGACGAGCTGCGAGCCGATCTGGGTCGCCAGGCGGAGCCGCTGCGCCTCGCCGCCGGAGAGCGTCGAGGCCGCGCGGTCGAGCTGGAGGTAGCCGACGCCGACGTTGTCGAGGAACGTCAGCCGCTCGCGGATCTCCTTGATGATCCGCGCGCCGATCAGCTGCTCCGTCTCGGTCAGCTCGAGCCCGTCGAGGAACTCGATCGCGCGCGTCACCGAGAGTTGCGTCAGCTGGTGGATGTTGCGCCCGCCGACCGTGACCGCGAGCACCTCGGGCTTCAGGCGCGCGCCCTTGCACGCCGGGCACGGGCGGAAGCTCATGTACTCCTCGATCCGCTCCCGCTGCTGCGAGGAGTCGGTCTCCTTGTAGCGCCGCTCGAGGCTGTTGACGATCCCCTCGAACGCGAGCATGTAGGCCCGCCGCCTGCCCATGCGGTTGCGATAGGTGACGTAGATCTTGTCGCCGTTCGTCCCGAAGAGGAAGAGGTTCTGCTGCTCCTCGGTCAGGTCCTGCCACGGCTTGTCGACATCGATCTCGTAGCGCTCGGCGATCGCCTGGATGATCGACTCGTAATAGCTGGAGCTCCCCACCGACCAGGGCACGAGCGCCCCCTCGCTGATCGAGAGGGCCGGGTCGGGCACGAGCAGGTCGGGGTCGATCTCCTGCTGCGCCCCGAGCCCCGTGCAGCGCGGGCAGGCGCCGTGCGGCGAGTTGAAGGAGAAGACGCGCGGCTGGAGCTCTGGAAGGCCGACGCCGTGCTCCGGGCAGGCGAAGCGCTCGGAGAACGTCAGCGTGTCGCCGTCGACCACGTCGATCGCGACCAGCCGGTCGGCCAGGGCGAGCGCGGTCTCGACCGAGTCGGTCAACCGGTGGCGAAGGTCGTCCTTCATCACCAGCCGGTCGACGACCACCTCGATCGTGTGCTTGAGCTTCTTGTCGAGCTCGATCTCCTCGTCGAGGTCGCGCTGCTCGCCGTCGACCTTGACGCGCGTGAAGCCCTCGCCGCGAAGCTGCTCGAGAAGATCCTTGTACTCGCCCTTGCGATCGCGTACGACCGGCGCGTTGACCGTGAACTTCGTCCGCTCCGGCAGCCGGAGCACCTGGTCGACGATCGACTCGACGGACTGGCCGGCGATCGGCCGCCCGCAGATGGGGCAATGTGGACGCCCGGCCCGCGCGTACAACAGGCGAAGGTAGTCGTAGATCTCGGTGACCGTTCCGACGGTCGAGCGCGGGTTGCGCGACGTCGTCTTCTGGTCGATCGAGATCGCCGGCGAGAGCCCGTCGATCGAGTCGACATCGGGCTTCTCCATCATCTGGAGGAACTGGCGCGCGTAGGCCGAGAGCGACTCGACGTAGCGCCGCTGGCCCTCCGCGTAGATGGTGTCGAAGGCGAGCGACGACTTCCCGGAGCCCGAGAGGCCGGTCACGCAGATGAGCGAATGCCGCGGCAACCGGACGGTGACGTCCTTGAGGTTGTGCTCCCGGGCACCGTGAACGACGAGCTCGTCAGCCGCCATCAGCCCAGTCTAGCCCTGTGACCGGATAGAACAGACGTTCGTGTGCGGCCGCTCAGGCAAGGCCGCCTGCGCCTGTGCGAGCAGCCGCTGCGAACTCCTGCGCCAGCCTGCCGAGCTCGTCGCCGATTCGCCGACCGGCAGGATCGTCGACCGGCTCGAACACCGAGCGCACACGGTCGAGGAGAGGCCGAAGCGGTGGCGCCGGCGCGCGGTCCGTGGCCCACAGCGCCTGGCTCGAGCTGGCGGCGAGCAGCGCGAGCGCGGAATCGAGGCAGTCGGCGGCGACGCGCTCCTTGCGGTAGGCAAGAAACGTCGGGACGCCGACGTCGTTCTGCGCATCGCCGATTCCGGACGGCAGCAGAGTCGCGGATGCCGCAGTCCGCGCATCCTCGAGAAAGCTCCCCGCGACCCAACCCAGCAGGTTCGTCTTGCCGCCGCCCCCGCCCGGCCGCTCCAGCAGCGGGGGAAGCTCGCTCGTCGCGCCCACGTGCATCGCCGTGACGTGGCGCTCGGCGAGGAAGACCACGTCGGCCCAGGCTCGCCGCCAGCGCGCTCATCGCGGGATAGACCATCCCGTTGTGGTAGCCGCCGGTCGAGATCGCCCGGCCGAGCGGGTGTCGCTCGTCCGGCGGCACGTAGACAGGGTTGTCCGTCACCGAGCGCAGCGAGACGGTCGCTGCGTGCTCGATGGCGCCCACGGCGCGGTGTGCCTGGCCGAGAACGCGCGGGAGGATCCTGTAGCTGACGGGTGCCTGGTGGTCGAGGCGATCGGTTTCCAGAGCGCCTTCCAGACAACCGCGGAGCCCCTGCAGAGCGGCGATCTCGTTCTCGTCTTCCCAGAAGGCCTCCAGCGCCTCGTCGTAGGCGTCGAGCGGGGCGCCAAACGCCTCGATGGAGAGCGCGAAGACCCTTTCGGCCCCGTGGAGGCGATGACGGGCCGCAAGCGCGACGTCCGCCGCGAGTGCAGCGGCGCACGGCGAGCCGTTGACGAGCGCCATCGTCTCCCCCTCCTCGAAGTCGCCTTCGATCGCGTTCATCAGCGGAGCGAGCGTCAGGATCTCGCCGGCGGCGACGTGCCCGCCGAGCGGAAGCTCGGGCAGCGGGCCGTCGAGCAGCGCCGCGATCCGCTCCGCGATCACCGGCCGCGTCTTGGCGTTGCCCTCGACGAAGTTCGCCAGCCGCGCGAACACGATCCCGCGCGCTACGTGCTCCTCGAGGACGCCGCCTCCGCCGAAGCTGGGGCTCCAGCTTCCGCGCAGCGTGCCGGCATATCCGCGCTGCTCGTCCGGGGCCAGGGCCCGGCCCACCTCGATTCCCGGACGCGTCGTCGTCCCGTAGATGAACGCCGTGCGATCGGAGTTCAGAAGCGCGACGAACGACGCGCGCGTGGCCTCCATCCGTTCCACGGCCCGCGGTCCGATCCGCACGCTCTCACCGCCGAGCCCCACGCGGCGAAAGTTCTCCAGCGTGAAGTCCGCACGGGTGTCGACGATGACGGTCATCCACCGACGATCATAGGGCCGTCAAATGTGCCGGCCGGCATGCTTCAGGCCGTTTACGAGCTCACTAGCTCGCCGTCGACTCCGCTTTCTCAGGGATTCGGGGAGGGCTAGGCGATCAGCTTTCGGATCCGGCGCGCGTCCGGGACGTACGGAACCTCGAAATCGCCCGCGACGAGCGTCCCGTAGCCGAAGAGCCGACCGAGGATTCCCTGCTCGAACTCGAGCGCCGGCGCGCGCGCCAGGGCGACCGACGCGGAGCGGCGCCGGGCGACCCCGTAGACAACGGTGAGCTTCTCCGAGGTCAGGAGCAGCCGCGTCCGATCCCAGCGTAGGACGGCGCGGAGGGCAAGCAGCGCCGCCAGGGCGAGGAGCGCGGCGCCGGCGATCCCGGCGATCCAGAACTCCTGGCCGACCACGACGAGCACGACCCCCGCGCCCACGAGCGCGAGCGGCCGCAGCAGCGGCTGGACGAGGGCGATGCCGTGCGGCCGCGCGTCGAGGCGAACCTCCTCGCCGGGCTCGAGCTGAGCGGTCACGCGGCGCACTTCGGCGACCGCCGCTCCCCTCCTCCCGGGCTACGCCCGGCGCCAGCGGCCGAAGATGAGGCCGCCGAGCGTGAAGCCGAGGCCGAAGGTGCCGACCGCGAACGCGCCCACCGCGAGGGTCTTTCGCCACGCCGAGAGCCGACGCCAGCGCCCGAGGACCTCCTGCTCCTCGGGCGAGAGGGTCTCGCCGCGCCGCTTCTTGCGTTCTGCCGCACCGGCCCGCAAGCCGAGGTACATGTCGTCGAAGATCTCCGCAGGTTCGTCGACCATACTCTCACTATAGTCTCCCGGCCCGATGCCAAACCTCCGCATGTTGCACGTTTCCGACCTGCATGCGGGGACGCACGAGGAGCCCGAAGTCGAGGCGGACCTGGTCGAGCTCGTCCGCGCGACCGACCCGGAAGTGGTTCTCGCCACCGGCGATCTCGCGCACCGAAACACGCGGGAGCAGCAGGAGCGGGCCGCGGCCCTCCTGCGCTCCCTCGAGCGGCCGCTCGTGGTCGTCCCGGGGAACCACGACATCCCTCCCTGGCCGCCGGCGCGGTGGCTGCGCCCGTTCGACGAGTTCGGGCGCCAGTGGGCCGAGTTGGAGCCTGTCTACCGCTCCGAGCAGCTCGTGGTCTGCGGCCTGAACTCGGTGCGTCCGTGGCGCCACCAGGGCGGCGCCCTCCGGCAGGGGCAACTCGAGCACGCCGCCCGCGTGCTCGCCGAGGCGCCCGAGGGCGCACTCCGGGTCGTCGCCCTCCACCATCACCTCGTCGGTGCCCCCTGGCGCAGCCGCAAGCGCCCGGTCAGCTCCCGTGGCTCCGTCCTCGGCTCGCTCGTCGACGCCGGCGCCGACCTGATCGTCTCCGGGCACATCCACCAGAGCGCCGTCAGCGAGCGCCGCGAGTTCGAGGTGGCGGAAGGGCCGGTGCCCGGCACGACCGTCGTGACCGCGCCCGGACTCGGCCAGCCGCGGCCGCGACGGCGGGGCGAGGCCAGGGGCCTTCACCTGATCGAGGCCGACGAGCGCGCGCTCCGCGTGCTCACCTATGCCTGGGCCGACCACCGCTGGGCGCAGATCGCCGACCGCCGCTTTCCGCGCGGAACCGAGCCGCTCAGCGCGATCGGCTGAGCGGCTCGGTCCGAGCTGATTCGGCTACGGGGTGACCACGGGGCAGGCGGTCGCCCCGGTCGTCGTGCAGACGACGCGGCCCTGAATCGCGGGGCTGATCGGCGTATTCGCCGTGATGTAGTTCGCCGTTGTCTGATCCATGATCTCGCGCGTGTGAGCGCGGCTCGCGAAGTTCGGGTACCCGTCCCCGCCTGCGACCATGAAGTCGTTCTCGGCGATGTGGTACATGGCGCCTGCCGTCAGGTCGACGGGCGCTCCCGTGCAGCTCCCGTCCGCCGCCTGCCGCACCGCGCCGGTGACCCGGGTCCCCGCCGGGGCCGAGATGTCGTAGGTGAAGCAGAGCCCGGAGACCTGCGGGAAGCGGCCGTCGGCCGCGGGCATCCGCGAGACGCCGTTCTCCAGCATCGTCTTCAGCTCCGCGCCGTTGACGTCGAGGGTGACGACGGTGTTTCCGAACGGGAGCACTGCCAGCACCTGTCCACGCGTGATCTGCCACGGCGGCGGGGCGAAGCTCGGGCAGAGCCCGTCGCCGCCCCCGGCGGGTGGGCACGTGAGCTGGGCCCGGAGCCCACCTGAGTTGGTGATGGCGAAGTCGGTCCCGAAGGACGTCCGCATGGCGTCCGTGACGACGTCTCCGACCTTGGACTCGCAGAGACGGCCGTCGACGCGACCGCAGGAGTCGGAGCGGAGGACCTCGACGGTCGACGCGCCGATGACCGTGCCCAGGATCGGCTTGAGCTCCTCGGTGAGGGCGTCGATCCGGGCCTGGATAGCCGGATTCGGCGTCACGCCGATGTTCCACGGCTTGTGGAAGTCCGCGGTCTTGTAGACGACCTCCTTCGTCTTCGTGTCCACGAGCAGGCGGACCCGCGTGAAGCGGACGCCCTTGCTGAGGTTCTCCACGACGAGGACGCCGTTCGGCCTGGTCGAGACGACCTGGAAGTTCGTGTGGTCGCCGATGACGACGTCCACGCCGGTGAGCGCGTCGGCCAGGTCGACGATCGGCCCGGTCGGGTTGTCGAGTGTCCCTGCCGTCGCCCCGTCGTGGCCCATGACGACGATCGGGCCGATTCCGTTCGCGCTCAGCCTGTTCACCTCGGCCTGCACGCGCGGGATACGCGGATCGACGTGGAACGGGTCGAGTGCCCCGGGCCTCGTGAGCTCGGGGATGTCCTCGTTCGAGAAGCCGACGAGGCCGAGCTTGGCACCGTCGAAGGAGTCGAACACCTGGGACGGCTTCCACTCGGGTGGCGTCTTCCCGGCGGCGTCGACGATGTTCGACGACAGGTACGGGAAGTTCGCCAACGGGACGATCACGTTGCGGAAGAACGTCGCGCTCTTGTCGAAGTTGTGGTTGCCGAGACCGTCGGCCGAGAAGCCCATCAAATTCATGAGCTCGATGGTGGGCTTGTCGTCGAAGAAGCTCGAGATCGGCGGCGTCGCTCCGATCGAGTCTCCGGCCGCCACCGTGATCGAACCTCCCGGCGCCTCGGCGCGGTAGGCGTCGAACCATGGCTTCAGGAAGGCGGACCCACCGATCCCGAACGTCGGGTTGGCCGCGCCTCCGCCGGCAAGCGTGTCCGCCGCCTCGGAGAGCGGCACGAGCTGCCCGTGGTAGTCGCTGATGTCGAGGATCGTGATCTCCTTCAGCTGCCCAGGGTTGGGGAAGAGGTTCCTGAGGATCTTCCCGCGGGCGTTCTGTGGCCCCGGAATGCCCAGCAAGTAGGAGAGCGTCGGCGCGAGGTCGATGGCCCGCACACCCGCGACCGGGCTCTGCTTGCGGATGCCCGGTCCGGCGGCGATGAACGTCGCGTGCATGTTGACGTTTCGCGCGATGTTGACGAGGTTGGGCAGGTAGCCGTGCTGGCCGAAGAACTGCGACGGGGCGACGAGCTGCCCCGGCGTCTGCGCGTCGGTCTGGTACGGCGGCCTGAAGACGACGACCACGTCACCGCTGCGGTTCGGATGCAGGGCATCGGTGCCGTCGACGTTCCGTAGCTCCTCCTTCTTCATCACCTTGAGAACGACCTGCTGCTGCCCGGGGAGGTTCGGGTCGTCGAGGTTCTGGAACGCCGCGATGATCTGGTTCCGGACCGCCTCGTAGTTGGCGGCCGGGACCTGCGGCGTGTTCCCGGCAGCGGGATCGCGGCCCGCGAGGTTGATGTAGATCTGCGCCGTCCCGCCGGCGTGACACTCCTTGGCGAGCGTGTCGCCCGGCGTGGTCGTGCCCGGATCGTTGGCGGCCTTGCGGCAGTTGCCGCTCTGCTCCCGCTCCTGCAGGCCGAGGTCGACGAGCACCTTGCTGACGTTGACCGCGTACCACTGTGGCGCGAAGCCGTGGTCGGAGGAGACGAAGACGGTCGTGTCGTTCTTGCCCATCAGCTCCCGGCCCAGGGCGAGCGTGTTGTCTGCCTCCTGGTAGGCGGTGCGAATGAAGCCCTCGCGCTCGTCCACGCGCCCGTCCGGGACATCGTCGTTCGTGACGTCGTCGTAGAACGGGTTCGGATTCCCGTCGATGTCCGTCGGCGTGACCAGCCCCATGAACTGGTGGCTGAACTCGTCTGTCGTCGGCGTGCCGAGCAAGAGCAGGTCGGCGTGGACCCCGAGGGTCTCGAAGATGTAGTGCAGGTAGGCCCAGTGGGCGTCCTTCCACGCGAGCCCCTGCTCCGCGTACGTGTCCTCGTCCACGATTCCCGCCTCGAGCGGCGCGAAGTCGGCCGCCGTCGAGGTTGGGAAGTCGTGTGCGAGGGTCTCCTCGAATGCGGCCGAGCCGGCAGCCCCGAGTGCGTTGTACGTCGCGTTCACGCGGGCGACCGACGTGAAGTAGACGCGGAACTTCGAGAGGTCCGGCGCGATCTCGATCGCCTTCACGTAGAAGCCGGCGGTCTGGCCGGCCCGCGGCCCGATGAGGCCGACCTTGGCGTCCGCCCAGTCGCCCTCGGCGAGATCGGCGACTGCTGCGCTGCCGTCCTTGACGGCCGTTGCGGGGACGACGAGCACGCGGTCGTAGTTCGTCGTGCCGTCGTTCGTCGAGTCGTAGATGTAGAGGTCGTAGACCCTGGTCGGGTTCGCCGCCGCGAAGGTCGTCGTCAGCGTGAACTGCTGCTCCTGCGCGGGGCTGAACGAGGCCGGGACGTTGCTCCAGCCCGCGGCCGGAGCGAGGTTGACCCGTTGGTAGTCGACGCCGAATGCGTTGGCGCCGGCCGGCTGCCCGGGCAGGTCGTAGTTGAGGACGATTCCCCGCCGGGAGAAGAAGCTGCGGAAGTCGACGACCGGGCCCTGGAGGGCCGGAACGAGATTCCGAGTGCCCACCCACTCCACTGAGACCACGCTCTTGCCCGCCCGCTCGGCCGCCTGGCCGATGTGGTCGGCCTGGAGGATGCCGGTGGTCGCGAAGCTCGTCGAGTTGTTGAAGTTGCCCTCACCGGTGCGGTGGAAGGTGTTGTTCGTCGAACCGTGCTCGCCCGGCCATGCGCCCGTGGAGAGCGTGTACCAGCCCACTCCGGTGTTGGGCGGGAAGCCCTGGAGCAAGCCGTTCTGCCCCTTGACGCCGTCGCGCATGAGGGCCTGCATCGTCGGCAGGAAGCCCTCGCCGGCATAGCGGTCGACGAGGTCGGGGCGCATGCCGTCGGCGGCGAAGAGAATCGCCTTCTTGGTCGGCGCCGCCGCCGCCTGCGCCTTGGCCTTCTTTGCCGATCCTTGAACCGCGCCCGCTCCGCCGGCACCCGCGACGGTGAGCACGACGAAAAGTGTGAGCGCGGCAACAAGCGCAACCCTCAACCGCAATGTGCG
Organism: uncultured Actinomycetes bacterium; assembly: GCA_963811635.1. GTDB lineage: Bacteria > Actinomycetota > Thermoleophilia > Gaiellales > Gaiellaceae > JAIBJN01. The sequence continues at coordinate 139,376 of CAWESB010000003.1, read as the reverse complement.
TGTCATCAGACTCCTCTCCCGGGGTAGGACGCGACCGAAGTTACTCGGTTCCGGGCCTCGTTACAACCGTCCGGCCACCCGGCCACGAGGCCGAAACCGGGCCGCTACCAGGCGGACAAACACCGAAACGCCGGCCAGCTCGCCACCGAGACAAGGACGTCCTTCACTTTGTCGAGATGATTTGTGGCGCTAGGGTCGAGGGCCGACGAACATGCGCACCACCGAAGTGATCGGGAGAGACGCCGAGCTCGCGAGGACGGCGGCTTTCCTCGACGCGCTGCTCACCGGGGCAAGCGGGCTCGTGATCGAGGGGGAGGCCGGAGCGGGCAAGACGACGCTCTGGCTCGCCGGCGTGGAAGAAGCGCGCGAGCGCGGCTACCGCGTGCTCGAGACACGGCCGGTGGAGGCCGAGGCCAGGCTGCCGTTCGCGGGTCTCGGCGACCTGGTCGGAAGCGTGGTCGACGAGGTGCTCGACGAGCTGCCGGAGCCGCAGGCGGATGCACTCCGGGTCGCACTCCTGCTTGCGCCACCGGGCGGCGCTCCTCGAGACGAGCGGGCGGTCGCAGTGGCCGTGCTCGGCGTGCTCCGGCAGCTCGCAGGGGCAGGGCCGGTGCTGGTCGCCGTGGACGACGTCCAGTGGCTCGACTCCCCGTCCGCGAAGGTCGTGTCGTTCGCCTGGCGGCGGCTTCGCGAGGAGCCGGTCGGACTCTTGCTTGCGCATCGCCTGGGTACCGACGTCCCGGCTGGGATCTCTGACGAGGAGCGGCTCTCCCAGCTCGTAGTCGGGCCGCTCGCGCTCGGCGCTGTGCACAGGCTGCTGCACGAGCGGCTCGGTCTCGTCCTGCCGCGGCCCGCGCTCCGCCGCGTCCACGAGGTCAGCGGCGGCAACCCGTTCTTCGCCCTCGAGCTCGGCCGCGCGCTCCAAGCCCACGAGGCGGAGCTTTCGTCGGGCGAGCCACTACCGGTGCCCGACCGCCTCCAAGAGCTCGTTCGCGTCCGGCTTGGAGCGCTGCCGCCGGAGAGTCGCGACGTCCTGGCCGCGGCAGCCGCGCTGTCTCAGCCGACCATCGGGCTTCTCGCCGAAGTCGCCGGCGGCGATGAGACCCTCCGCCCAGCGCTCGAGGCGCAAGTCGTGGAACTCGAGGGCGACCGCGTCCGCTTCACACACCCGTTGCTCGCCTCAGGGGCCTACCAGAACCTCGACGCGATCGGGCGCCGAGAGCTCCACCGGCGCCTCGCGGATGTCGTCCCTGACGCGGACGAGCGCGCCCGCCACCTGGCGCTTTCGACTGACATCCCCGACTCCGACATCGCAAGCGCACTCGAGCAGGCGGCGGAGCACGCCAGCGTACGGGGCGCGCCCGCGACAGCCGCGGAGCTGTGCGAGCAGGCCCACCGGCTGACGCCGCTCGACGAGCCGGACGACGCTCACCGTCGGACAGTGACCGCCGCCCGCTACCGCTTCCTCGCGGGCGATGCGGCTCGGGCCCGCGAACTGGCCGAGCAGGCGCTGGCGGCAGCGCACACGGGTAGCGCGCGCGCCGCGGCGCTCGTGAGCCTCGCGCAACTGGCCCGCTACGAAGGAGACCAACCGCAGAGCGCGGAATTCGCGCGGAAGGCCCTAGCACAGCCTGAAACGGACGACCGGGTGCGCGCCGAAGCCGCGAGGAATCTCGCCAACACCCTCTTCTTCATGCGCGAGGAGCTCGACAGCGCCTTCGAACATGCCGCCCTCGCGGCCGACCTCGCGGCGCGATCGGGTGTTGTGGCTCTCCAGGCGCAGTCCCTCGGCGACAGGGGCATCGTCGAGACACTGCTCGGACGCCCGACCGCTCGCGCGACCTTACACGCGACCGACGAGTTGGGCGTCGAGCCCGAGCGCGTCGGTGATTCGCCAAGCCATGCCTGGGCGGTGTCCCTGTACTGGACCGATGAGTTCGAGCCCGCGGCTGCACGGCTGCGCCAACTTCACGAGGCCGCCCTGGAGCGCGGCGAAGAATCCTCGGTTCCGATGATCCTCGCGAATCTCGCAATGACGGAGTATCTGGCGGGCCACTGGCTCGAGGCGGCGGAGTTCGGCGAGGAAGGTTACGAGGTCGCGCTGCAAACGGCGCAGCGACCGCAGCAGGCCTGGTCTCTCTCCACTCGAGCGCTCGTGCGGGCTTCCTCGGGTCTCGAGTCCGAGGCGCGCGCCGATGCAGACGAAGCCCTGACCCTGGCCGGGGAGCGCGGGATGGGCGCCGCCCGAATCAACGCCGTCTGGGCGCTCGGCCTGCTCGAGCTCTCCCTCGATCGGCCGGAGGAGGCCGCCCGCGTGCTCGGTCCGCACCGAGAGCAGCTGCTCGCGGCCGGAGTCGGTGAGCCGGGGACGATCCGCTTCGTCCCCGACGAGATCGAGGCGCTCATCGCGCTCGGACGGCTGGGCCAGGCCGAGGAGCGTCTCGAGTGGCTCGAGGAGCGAGGACGCACGCTCGATCGCGCGTCGGCGCTCGCCGCCGGCTTGCGCTGTCGCGGGCTGCTCGCTGCGGCAGCAGGCGACGGCGAAGGCTCAGTCGAGGCGTTCGAGCAAGCTCTGGCACAACACGCGCGCGTGCCGATGCCGTTCGACCGCGCCCGCACGCTCCTGGCCCTCGGTGGGGCGCTGCGGCGGGCCAAGCGCAAACGGGACGCACGGGCGACCCTGGACGGGGCGGTGCAGGTCTTCGAGGAGCTCGGCGCGACACTCTGGGCGCAGAAAGCCCGAGCTGAACTCGGCCGGATCGGCGGCAGAGCCGCATCCCACGGCGAGCTGACGCCGACCGAACGTCGGGTCGCCGAACTCGTCGCTCAGGGACGGACGAACAAGGAGGTGGCCGGGGCGCTGTTCGTGAGCGCCCGCACGGTCGAGGGCCACCTCTCGCACGTGTACCGCAAGCTCGGCCTGCGCTCGCGCGCCGAACTGGCACGCCGCTTCCCAGGGTAGACGCGGGCAAAGCCAGGGGGTTTGCCCGTTTCCGGCCGGTCGTTGCCTGCCTACGGTGGACGCATGTCGTCTATCGGAGGTAACACGATGAAGATGCGCGTCGCAGCGGCCGCCATTGCGGTCTCGCTCACAGCCCTCTTGCTGCCCGGCCTCGCGGACTCGTCCGGGCGGCGAGCGATCACGATCGCGTTCGAGAAGGACTGCCCCGAGCTCACCTGTGAAGAGACCGCCTCGAGCCCGGTCGACGTCAGCACGGTGGTCACGCCCGTGGATGTCGAGGGCGAGATCTTTCACTACACGTCCGTGGAGACACTCTCGTCCCCGCGTGGCTCCGTCACGGTGAGCCTGGTCGGCATCCTCAAGCTGGACAAGACGCCGCAGGTCACCCTGCTGGACGGTTGGGTCGTACGCGGCTCGTGGGATGGTGCCGACCTTGCAGGGGCGAAGGTGCAGGCCCGTGCAATCCGAGTCGAAGGCACGGTCTTCGCCGGCTGGATCCGGATCAAGCCTCCTCGGGCCGGTTGATGCCGAGGTACCTTGCCGAGCTGTACCTGCCGAAGGCGGGCCCGGGCGACCTGGAGAAGGCGGCCGCCCGGGCCTGCACGGCCGCAGAGGAAATGTCCCGCGCCGGGAGCGCCGTGCGCTACCTCCGGTCCATCTTCGTGCCGGAGGACGAGACCTGGTTCCTTCTCTACGAGGCGCCGTCGGCGGCTGCGGTGCTCGAGGCCGGCGCACGGGCGGGCATCTCGATCGAGCGCGTGGCGGATGCGGTCGTCACCGAAGGGCAAGCCGGAGCCCCGTGAAGCCCGAGACCCCGGCGATGGGAACCGCGCGCGCCCAGCACCAGCGGCATCGGTCCGCGCTCCCGCCGTGTACCGGATCGGACGCCTCGGCCCGCCAGAGACCACGTAGCGCGCCCACACCGACGTCGTCCACGTAAGCGCGGACGTCAAGCGATACGCACAGGAGGTACGAGCGATGAGAGCGTTACTCGCAACGCTTGCCATCCTCGCACTCGTCGCCGGAGGCGGCGGATGTGGGGGAAGCGACAACACCTCGAAGAAGGACGCGGCTCCGGCTCCCGCTCCGAATCCGGCCCCGAAGCCGGAGCAAGGCCCCGCCGTCGAGGAGATCGAGGTCGGGCATCTACCGACGGCGGTCACCGTCGCGGGCGGGTCTGTCTGGGTCGCCAACACGCAGGACGACACGGTCACGCGAATCGATCCGATCTCGCTGACAGCCGTCGGGGAGCCGATCCCCGTCGCCAAGGAGCCGGTGAGCCTCGCCGCGGGCGAAGGCGCGGTCTGGGTGGCGACGATGGTGGGAGACTCGGTCATTCGCATCGATCCCGAGTCGGGCGAAGTCGTCGGGAAGCCGATTCGTGTGGGTGACCGTCCGCTGGCCGTCGCCGTCGGCGAGGGCTCGGTCTGGGCCTTCAATTCCCTGGCTGGAACTGTCAACCGCATCGACCCGAAGTCCGGCAAGGTGCTCTCGGAGTCGCCCCGCCTCGTGGGTCGTGCCGGGACGCCCGACTTCGCCGGGCTCGCCGTGGCGAACGGGTCGGTCTGGGTCTCGAGTCCGAGCGAAGGCACGGTCATCCGCCTCGATGTGGCGAAGAACCGTCCGGACAAGCCGATCCGCGTGGGAGCAGGGCCCTTCGGCCTCGCCGTTGCGGACGGAGCCGTTTGGGTAGCCAACTACGACGACGGCACGGTGACGCGCCTCGACGCGCGGACCGGCAAGGTCGTCGGCACGATCGCCGTCGGAGGGCAGCCGATCGCCGTCACGGTGGGAGACGAAGGCGCCGTCTGGGTGGCGAACGCGGCCGGCCAGCTCGCGCGGATCGACCCCGAGTCGAACGCAGTCGTGGGCGAGCCGGTCAAGGTCGGATCGAGGCCTCAGGGCGTCGCCGCCGGCGAGGGCGCCGTCTGGGTCGTGAACCAATTCGACAACACGCTTTCCCGCCTGGAAACGTGAACTCGCAGGAGGGCGGTTGATGAGCTATTCGCCGAGCCGGGCCACTACGCGGCCGGCTCGGCGGTCGCCTGGAGCTCGCGCCGCAGGTCCTTGATCTCGTCGCGCAGCTTGGCCGCGTACTCGAAGCGGAGCTCCTCGGCGGCCGCGAACATCTCCTCCTCGAGGGTGACGACGAGCTTCTCCAGCTCCTCGTTCGACATCCCCTCGACCTGGCGCTGGCCGCGCCGGCGGCGGCCCGGGACGTGCGGCGCCGACTCGAGGGAGAGGAACTCGGCGATGTCGGAGACGCCCTTCACGATCGACTCCGGCGTGATCCCGTGCTCCTCGTTGTAGCGGAGCTGGATCTCGCGCCTGCGGGTCGTCTCGTCGATGGCGCCCTTGATCGCCTCGGTCATCTTGTCGGCGTACATCACGACCATGCCGTTGACGTTCCGCGCGGCGCGCCCGATCGTCTGGATCAGCGCCGTCTGGCCGCGGAGGAAGCCCTCCTTGTCCGCGTCGAGGATCGCCACGAGCGACACCTCGGGCAGGTCGAGCCCCTCGCGGAGGAGGTTGACGCCGACGAGGACGTCGTACTCGCCCAGGCGGAGCTCGCGGATGATCTTGATGCGGTCGAGCGTGTCCACCTCGGAGTGGAGGTAGCGCGTCCGCACGCCCGACTCGAGCAGGTAGTCGGTCAGATCCTCGGCCATCTTCTTCGTCAGCGTGGTCACGAGTACCCGCTCCCCCGCCTCCTCGCGGCGGCGGATCTCGTTGAGGAGGTCGTCGATCTGGTTCTTCGTGGGACGCAGCTCCACGTCCGGGTCGACGACGCCGGTCGGGCGGATGATCTGCTCGGCGACGTTCGTCGCGTTGCGGAGCTCGAACGGCCCGGGCGTCGCCGAGACGAACAGGAGCTGCGGCGCGCGCTCGAGGAACTCGTCGAACCGCAGCGGCCGGTTGTCCAGCGCCGACGGCAGCCGGAAGCCGTGCTCGACCAGGGTCTCCTTGCGCGAGCGGTCGCCTTCGAACATGCCGCCGATCTGCGGCACGGTCTGGTGCGACTCGTCGATGAGGATGATGAAGTCGTCGCCGAAGAAGTCGAGCAGCGTGTGCGGCGGCGTGCCCGGCGCGCGCCCGTCGAGGATCCGCGAGTAGTTCTCGATCCCGTTGCAGTAGCCGAGCTCCTGCAGCATCTCGAGGTCGTACTCCGTTCGCTGGCGGATCCGGTGTGCCTCGAGCAGCTTGCCCTGCGAGTCGAAGCTGTTCACCTGTTCCTGGAGCTCGTGCTTGATCTCGCCGACGGCGCGCGCGATCGTCTCGCGCGAGGTCACGTACTGGGTCGCCGGGAAGATGGCCAGGTGCTCGAGGCGCGCGTAGATCTCGCCCGAGAGCGGGTCGAAGTGCGTGACCTGCTCGACCTCGTCGCCGAAGAACGAGATGCGGTAGGCCGACTCCATGTGCGCGGGCTGCACCTCGACGACGTCGCCGCGCACGCGGAAGCGACCGCGGCCGAGGATCGAGTCGTTCCGCGCGTACTGGATGTCGACGAGCTTCCGCAGCATCACGTCGCGGTCGATCTCCTGGCCGACACCGAGCGCGACCGTCTTCTCCTCGTAGGCCTCGGGCGAGCCGATGCCGTAGATACACGAGACGGAGGCGACGATGAGGACGTCCTTCCGGGCCAGGAGCGCCGCCGTGGCCGCGTGCCGCAGGCGGTCGATGTCGTCGTTGATCGACGCGTCCTTCTCGATGTAGAGGTCGGCCTGGGGCACGTAGGCCTCCGGCTGGTAGTAGTCGTAGTACGAGACGAAGTACTCGACCGCGTTGTCCGGCAGGAACTCGCGGAACTCGTTGCAGAGCTGCGCGGCGAGCGTCTTGTTGTGCGCGATCACGAGTGTCGGCTTCTGCACCTGCTCGGCGATCCACGCCATCGTCGCCGTCTTGCCGGTGCCCGTGGCGCCGAGGAGGCACTGGAAGCGGTCGCCGCGGTGGATCGACTCGGAGAGCGCGGCGATCGCCTGGGGCTGGTCGCCGGTCGGGCGGTACGCCTCGGAGACACGGAACTGCGGCATGAAGCCATCCTAGCCACCGCCCTCCACGTGCTTGAAGCCCGTTAGACCGCTCGAATCGCTACCCTCGCTCGGATGCGCATTCGGGGTCTCGTCGGCGCGCTTGTGTTCCTGGCCGCCCTCGGGCTGGCTCCAGCCGCGTTCGGCCAGCAGCCCAGCATCGTCCTCGTCCTCACCGACGACCAGCGCTTCGACACCATCGCCGAGATGCCGAACGTCCAGTCGGATCTGGTCGATCACGGCGTCGACTTCACGAACGCCTTCGTCGTCAACCCGCTCTGCTGCCCTAGCCGGGCGAGCATCCTCACAGGCCAGTACTCGCATACGACCGGCGTGTACTCGAACCAGGGGAAGCACGGCGGCTTCCACATCTTCCGCGACGCCACCACGATCGCGACCTCCCTCCGAGCCGCCGGGTACGAGACCGCCCACTTCGGCAAGTACCTGAACGGCTACGGCGGCACCTACGTCCCACCGGGCTGGTCGCGCTGGGCGGCGTTCTCGCCGGTCTTCCGCTCGAACCTCTACTACGACTTCACCCTCAACGAGGACGGGGTGCTCGTCCCCTACAACGGCCCGGCGAACTACTCGACCGACGTCCTCGCCGACAAGGCCGCCGACTTCATCAGGGAAACGAACGGCCCGCTCTTCCTCGTCTTCGCTCCGACGGCGCCGCACGCGCCGGCGATCCCGGCGCCACGTCACAACGGCGACTTCGCCGGCATGGCGCCGTGGCGACCGCCCAGCTACAACGAGGCCGACATCTCCGACAAGCCCGAGTTCGCGCGCACGCGACCGCTCTGGGACGCGACCCGGCGAGCGACGGAGGACGCGTTCCACGAGAAGCAGCTGGAGACGCTCCTCTCCGTCGACGACGCGGTTGGGAGGCTCGTGGACGCGCTCCGCGCCACCGGCCGGCTCGCCCACACGCTCTTCGCCTTCACCTCCGACAACGGGCTCTCCTGGGGCGAGAACCGCTGGAACTCGAAGTACGTCGCGGACGAAGCGTCGATCCGCGTGCCGCTCGTCGTCCGCTACGACCGGCTGGTCGACACCCCGCACGCCGAGTCGCAGCTGGCGCTCAACATCGACCTCGCGCCGACCTTCGCCGCCCTAGCGGGCACGCCCCTCAAGGCCGAAGGGCGCAACCTCGCACCGCTCCTACGCGGGTCGGGCGGCTCCTGGCGCAGCGCCTTCCTCGTCGAGCACATGGGCCCGTTCGCCCCGCCGTACTGCGTCCTGCGCCGCCCGGCCCTGAAGTATGTGCAGTACGCGACGGGCGAGGAGGAGCTCTACAACCTGGCCGCCGACCCGTACGAGCTCCAGAACCTCGCCGCACGGCCGGGGTACCGGCAGCTGCGCCACACGCAGCGCGTCCGGCTGCGTCAGGTCTGCAACCCGCCCCCGCCTCGGCTGACGCTGCTCGGGTACTGCACCCGCAAAGGAACGAACAAGCGGAACGTCATCGTCGGGAGTAGGTGGTTCGACTACGTGTGTGCGAAGGACGGCAACGACAGGGTCGAGCCGCGCGGGAACGCGGACGTCGTCGTCGCGGGCGACGGGAACGACCTCGTCCTCGTACGCGGCGGCGGCCGAGACCGGGTCCAGTGCGGGCGCGGGCGCGACCGGGTCGTCGCCGACCGGACCGACGTCGTCGACCATGCATGCGAGGTCGTCGAGAGGTACGGCTAGTCGAGGCCGAGCTCGTCGGCGTACGCGCGAGCGTAGACCTCGCGCGCCTCGAGCACGTTGTCGACGAACTCCCGCGTCTCGGGGAAGGGGATCCCCTCCTCCCCTTCGGCGATCCACTCGTCCACGTTCGCCTGCCCGGCGTTGTAGGCGGCGAGCGCCAGCCGCTCGTCGTCGTACTTCTGCAGCAGCCGACGGAGGTAGAAGGAGCCGTAGCGGACGTTGATCTCCGGGTCGTAGAGGTCGTCGACCTCGAAGCGGTCGCCGCCGGTGAGCTGGGCGATCCCCTCCGCCGTGTCCGGCAGGAGCTGCATCAGCCCGATCGCGCCGGACGAGGAGCGCGCGTCCGGGTCGAACTTGCTCTCGCGGTAGATCACCGCCGCGAGCAGCGCAGGATCGAGGTCGTACTGGCGCGCGTGCCCGCGGACGATGTGCTCGTACTCGAGCGGGTAGCGCAGGCGCGCGTACCAGGACGGCTGCGTGTCCTCGACGTAGAAGAAAGCGACCACGAGGGCGGCCAGGAGGACGACACCGCTGACGACGAATCTCATCAGGCAGACAGAGTGGCCACGACGCCGGACACGAACTCGTCGAGGTCGGCGAGCGACCCGTCGTTCACGTACACGAAGTCTGCCCGCTCGATCTTCTCCTTCTCGGGGATGAGGCGCTGCTCCCGCTCGCGTAGCGGGCCGATGTGGCGCGCGATCCGCGCCTCCGGCGACGCCGTGACGACGACCACCTTGTCGAAGCGCGTCTCGCCGCCCACCTCGTACAGGAGCGGCACCTCGGTCACGCAGACCGTGGGAGGGGTGGGAAGCTCGGAAAGCTCCTCGCGCCAGCGCAGGTAGCCGGCGACGACACGCGGGTGCAGGAGCTGCTCGAGCCAGGCGAGCGCCGGGCGGTCGGAGAAGACGATCTTCCCGACCGCGGCCCGGTCGATCTCGCCGTCGGCGCCGAGAACCTCCTCACCGAAGCGCTCGATCACCGCCCGCTTCACCTCCGGATCCTCCCGCAGGATCCGGTGGACGATCTCGTCGCTGGAGATCACGGCGGCGCCGTGGTTTGCGAACGCGCGTAGCGCCGTCGACTTGCCGGCCCCGATCCCACCAGTGATCGCGACTGCGACCGGGTGCTGCTTAGCGGGGCTCGTCGTCAGGCTCGGCGGAGGCTTCGCCCTCGGGGGCGGCCTCGTCTTCGGCGGGAGCCTCGTCGGTGACCGCGGCCTCGTCCTCCTCCGCGGCCGGAGGAGCAGGCTCCTCCGCTTCCACCTCGACCACCGTGGCCTCGTCGGTGACCGCGGCCTCGTCCTCCGCAGCGGGAGGAGCGGGCTCTTCCTCCACCTCGACCACCGTGGCCTCCTCGGCCACGAGCAGCTCGTCCTCGGCCCCGGCAGCCGGCTCGGCCTCGACGTCGATCTCGACGGCCTCGACCTCGACTACCTCGACGGCCTCCGCCTCCGGTGCGCCTTGGTCGACAAACACCTCGTCGGAGAGCCCCAGCTCGGGCGCGTCCTCGCCGAAGCCGGGCCTGGCGTTGTCGCCGTCCTCGACCCGCTTCAGCGAGAGCGAGAGGCGCCGGCGCTCGGCGTCCATCTCGATGATCTTCGCGCGGAGGGTCTCGCCCTGCTGGACGACCTCCCGCGGGTTCTCGACGTGGTGCGCGGCGAGCTCGGAGATGTGCACGAGGCCCTCGACGCCCGGGATGACCTCGACGAACGCGCCGAAGGTGACGACCTTCGTGACGCGCCCCTCGACGACGTCGCCCTGCTGGTAGGTGTCGATCACCTGCTGCCACGGGTCGGACTGCGTCTGCTTGAGCCCGAGGGAGATCCGCTGGCGCTCGCGGTCGATGTCGAGCACCTTCACCTTGACCTCCTGCCCGATCTCGAGCAGCTCGGACGGGTGGTTCACGTGGCTCCAGGAGAGCTCGGAGATGTGGATGAGGCCGTCGATGCCCTCGAGGTCGACGAACGCCCCGAAGTCGACGATATTCGAGATCGTGCCCTCGACGACATCGCCGGGCGAGAGCCGGTCGAGGATCGCCTGGCGCATCTCGCGCCGCTCCTCTTCCAGCACCGCGCGGCGCGAGAGGACGACGTTGTTGCGGCTGCGGTTGAGCTCGATCACCTTGCAGCGGAGCGTCTGGCTCATGAACTCGTCGAGGTCCTGGACCCGGCGAATGTCGACCAGCGACGCCGGCAGGAAGCCGCGCACGCCCAGGTCGAGGATGAGCCCGCCCTTCACGACCTCGATGACGACGCCCTCGACGGGCTCGCCGCTCTCGGCAGCGCCCTCGATGCGCTTCCACGCCATCTCGAAGCGCGCGCGCTTCTTCGACAGGATCAGACGCCCTTCGGCGTCCTCCTTGGTCATCACGAGCGCGTCGATCTCGTCGCCGAGGTTGACCTCGTCGGCCGGGTTGACCGACCGCCGGATCGAGAGCTCGGAGACCGGGATGACTCCCTCCGACTTGTACCCGATGTCGACGAGGACCTCGTCCTTGTCGACCCGCACGACCTTGCCGCGCACGACCTCGCCCTCGTTGATCACGGGGAAGGTCGAGTCGTAGTCCGGGATCAGCTCGCCGTCCGGACCTCGCGTCCAGACATCGTCATCGGTCTTCGGGATATCTGTTTCGGTAGTCGTGTCGTTCGAAACCATGCGGGATCGCGCATTATAGCCAGCACTCCGTGAAAGGCCGCGACCTCCTCATCCTGGCGGCGATCGTCCTCGTAGTCGGCTTTGCGGTGGCCGACGCGCTCCGCTCCGACGGCGAGCAGGTCGAGTCTCGCGAGACGACGACGGAGCCGGACGAGGCGCAGGTGACCACGGTCGAGCAGGACGACGACCTCGGCCGCTCGATGATGCCGGCTGTGAACGGGGCGCCGGGCTCGATCGTGCTCTCGGAGGCCGGCTCCTGCGCCGTGCGCGAGTTCGACCTGCCCACCGGCCTGGAGCTGCCGAACGTCGTCGCGAACTCCACCTGCGACCTCTGGGCTGCGCCGGTGACCGCCAAGGTCGCGGTCGGCATCGAGGAGCCGGCCGGCGACGCGATCCCGTTCCGGTTCGTCGACCTCAACGACCAGGGACGCGACCTCGGCACCTCCGAGGCGGCGTTCGGCTTCATCATCTGGAGCCACGACGGCCAGCGGGCCGCCTGGTGCAACGCCCGGCTCGAGGGCATCGACCTCGAGTTGGGGGGCACACGCCGTCGGCTCCTCGATTGCCCGGCGGCTTACACGCCGTCCGGCGAGGTCGCCTACGCGACGGGGAACCGCCTCGTTACCGCGAACCGGGAGCTGGTGCGGGCGTCGGGCCAGATCACGAGCGCCCACTTCGGCGAGGACGGCTCGGTCGCCGTCATCGTCGAGGGCCGGCGGATCGAGCGCTACGCGCGGCGCGGTCGGACCGACGCCTTCGACTTCCCGGAGCGCTTCGAAGGCCGCACCCCGGTGCTCTCGCCGGACAACTGCACCGCCGCCTTCCGCGCCGGCGACCGCATCAGGCTCCTCGACGTGGGGTGCTCCTCGATCGGCCCCTCCGGGTCGATCTTCCCGGGGCACGTGCTCGACTGGTCGCCGGACGGCGACTGGATCGTTGTGGGCGGGGCGACGGAGACGACCTTCTACCACCTGGTCGGCGAGACGGAGTCCGTCGTGTGGCCGATCGGCTCCGCCGAGATCGTGTGGCGCCGTAGCTGACGCGTCCGCTCGAGCCACGCCCGGGGTCTGACCCCTGACGTGGCCGGACTGGACACGGGCCGTTCCCCGATCTGCAGAGGCGCGAACGGGGTCGGCGCCGTCGCGCAAGCGATTGCCGAGCGGGCCCCGTCCTCGGCGGACACGGCCGGGGTCTGACCCCGGACACGTCCGATGAGGTCAGCTCTTCGCTTCGTTCCAGTCGTCGCCGACGCCGATGTCGACGGCCAGCGGCGGGTCGAGCGGATAGGCGCCGCACATCTCCTCGCGGACGAGATCGCGCACGGCCGATGTCTCCACCTCGGGGACCTCGAGCAGGAGCTCGTCGTGCACCTGGAGGACGAGCCGGGCGGCGCGGCCCTCCTCACGCAAGCGTCGGTGGATCGCGACCATGGCCGCCTTGATCACGTCCGCGGCGGTTCCCTGCATCACGAAGTTGACGGCCAGGCGCTCCCCGAACCCGCGGGTCTGCCGGTTGCGGGCCTTCAACTCCGGCACCGGGCGGCGCCGGCCGAAGAGGGTGGTCGCGTACCCGTCGAGCTCGGCCTGCTCGATCGTCCGCTGGATGAAGTCCTGGACGTGCGGGAAGCGCGCCAGGTACGTGTCGATGTAGGTCTGCGCCTCGTCGCGCGGGATCTGCAGGTTCTCCGAGAGACCGAACGCGGAGATGCCGTAGATGATCCCGAAGTTGACCATCTTGGCCACGTTGCGCTCGTCCTTCGTCAGCTCGGAGCGCTCCTTGCCCAGGACCTCGGCGGCCGTCGCGGCGTGGATGTCCTCGCCCGCCGCGAACGCCTCGCGCAGCTTCGGCTCGCCGGAGACGTGCGCGAGGATGCGCAGCTCCACCTGCGAGTAGTCCGCAGACAGGAGCCGGAACCCCGGCTCGGCCACGAACGCGCTGCGGATCTCGCGCCCGAGCTCGGTGCGGATGGGAATCGACTGCAGGTTCGGGCTCGAGGTGGAGAGTCGGCCGGTCGAGGCAACCGCCTGGTTGAAGTTCGTGTGCAGACGGCCGTCCTCCGGCGAGATCAGGCTCGGCAACGGCTCGAGGTAGGTGTTCAGGAGCTTCGCGTACTCGCGCCACTCCTCGAGCACGGGGACGATCTCGTGCTCGTCGCGGATGGCCTGCAGCACGCGCGCGTCGGTCGAATAGCCCGTCTTGCCCTTCCGGCCGGCTGTGAGGCCGAGCACCTCGAAGAGGATCCGCGCCACCTGCTGCGTCGAGCCGAGCATGAACTCCTCGCCCGCGAGCTCCTGCGCGCGTGCCTCGAGCTCCTCGACGCGGTCGGCCAGCCGCGCGGTGATCTCGCCCATGCGGTATGTGTCGATGCGGACGCCGACGTCCTCCATCGCGGCCAGCACCTCGGTCAGCGGCAGCTCGACGTTGCGATAGAGCGGATCGAGGCCGCGCTCGGCGATCCGTGCGCGGAGCTGCGGATCGAGGCGGAGTGTCGCCGCCGCGCGACGGACGAGCGCGGCCGTCTCCTCGTCGGCGGCCGGCTGGGGGACGAGCTCGACGCCGTACTCGGCGGCGAGGTCGTCGAGCACGTACGTCGAGCGGCCCGGGTCGATCAGGTAGGCCATGAGCAGCGTGTCGTCGACCGCCTCGAGCCGCGCCGCCTTCGCGTCGTGGAGGACGAGGGCGGCGTCGCGCAGGCGGCCGGCGAGCTCGGGGCTCCAGGGCCCGACGACGACCTCCTCCCCCTCGCGCGCGAGCGCGAAGCGGTCCACGTCGAGCGCCAGCGCCGCCACGCCGACCACCGGCTCGAGCTCGCCCTCGCGCCAGGGCACGTCGACGCCCGAGACCGCGCATCGGAGCGGCCGGCAGCGCCTCGTCGAGGTCGTCCACCCTCCCGAGCAGGTTGCGGAACTCGAAGCGGCGGAAGATCTCCTTCAACTGGGAGCGGTCGGGCGGGGAGAGCACGAGCCCGGCCGGATCGGCGTCGAGCGGCAGGTCGCGGCGCATCGTCGCGAGCACCTTCGACGCGCGCGCCTGGTCGGCGTGCTCGCGCAGCGCCTTCGCGCGGCCCGGCGAGAGGTCGTCGACGTGCTCGAGCACGCCTTCGAGCGAGCCGTACTGGGAGACGAGCTGCCCCGCGGTCTTGTCCCCGATCCCCGGGACACCGGGGATGTTGTCGGACGTGTCTCCCTTGAGGCCGATGAAGTCGGGCACCTGCTCGGGAGTGACCCCGTAGCGGGCGAAGACGCGCTCGGGCGTGTACACGTTGACGTCGGCGACACCGCGCGGGGTCATCATCAGGCAGACGTTCTCCGTGCAGAGCTGGAACGCGTCACGGTCGGTGGAGACGACGCAGGTCTTGATCCCTGCCTCGTCGGCCCGCGACGCCAGCGTGGCGATGACGTCGTCCGCCTCCCAGCCCTCGAACTCGAGGTTGAGGTAGCCGAACGCCTCCACGATCGGGCGGAAATGCGCGAACTGCTCGCGCAGCAGGTCGGGCATCGGGCGGCGGTCGATCTTGTACTCGGCGTCGAGCTCCTTCCGATGCACCGGGCTCGTGTCCCAGGCCACCGCGACGCCCTTCGGCCGGTAGTCGGAGAGCAGCTTGAAGAGCATGTTGGTGAAGCCGAGGAGGGCGTTCGTGGGGAAGCCCTCCGTCGTCGCCAGCTCCTCGGGCAGCGCGAAATAGGCGCGATAGGCGAGGTTGTTGCCGTCGACGAGGAAGAGCTCGGACTCCCGCGCCGGCCCATCGTCGAGCTGCAGCTCGGCCCCGGTCAGGGTCTTCGGCATGACCCGAGTCTATTGCCGGGCGGCCGAGTGGCCGCGGCGGGCTACTCCTCGCCCAGGTACGCCTTGCGGACCTGCGGGTTCTTCGCGAGCGCCTTGGCGTCGTCGCTGAGCGCGATGTGCCCCGTCTCCATGACGTAGCCGCGCTTCGCGACGTCGAGCGCCATGAGGGCGTTCTGCTCGACGAGCAGGATCGGCGTGCCCTGCTGGTTGATCTCGACGACGATCTCGAAGATCTTCTCGACGAAGATCGGCGCCAGCCCCATGGAGGGCTCGTCGAGCATCAGGAGCTGCGGGCGGGCCATCAGCGCACGGCCCATCGCGACCATCTGCTGCTCGCCGCCCGAGAGCGTCCCTGCCTTCTGCGACTTGCGCTCGTTCAGGCGGGGGAAGAGCGTGTAGACGCGGTCGAGGTCTTCCTTGATCTCGGCGCGGTCGGTGCGCTGGAACGCGCCCATCTCGAGGTTCTCGAGCACGCTCATGCGCGGGAACAGCTTGCGGCCCTCGGGCGACTGCGCGACGCCCATCCCGACAATCCGGTGCGGCGGGGCGGAGGTGATGTTCTCGCCCTTGAACCTGATCACGCCGCTGCGGGGCCGATTGAGGCCGTTGATGGAGCGCAGGGTCGTCGACTTGCCGGCGCCGTTGGCGCCGATCAGCGAGACGATCTCGCCCTCCATCACCTGGATCGAGATCCCCTTGAGCGCGTGAATGGAGCCGTAGTACGTGTGGATGTCCTGGACGTCGAGGATGACGCCGCCGTTCGAGCCGCCGTTCGCCTGCGGCTGGGCGACGGGCTCGGGCTGGGGCGCGGCCGGCGCCTCGGGCGCCTGCCGGGGCTCGGGGACCTGCTCGCTCACGAGCCCTCTCCTCCACTCGCCGTCGCGGCCTTGCCGAGGTAGGCCTCGATCACCCTGTCGTCGTTCTGGATTTCCTTCGGCGCGCCCTCGGCGATCTTCTCGCCGTAGTCGAGCACCGTCACCCGGTCGGAGATGCCCATGACCACCTTCATATCGTGCTCGATCAGGAGCACGGTCAGCCCCTGCTCGGTGCGGAGCTTGGCCACGAACTCGGTGAACGTCGCGGTCTCCTGCGGGTTCATGCCCGCCGTCGGCTCGTCGAGCAGGAGCAGCTTGGGCCCGGTCGCGAGCGCGCGCGCGACCTCGAGGCGGCGCTGGTCGCCGTAGGGCAGGTTCCGCGCCAGGGTGTCGGCGCGTCGCTTCAGCCCGCAGAACTCGAGCAGCTCCCGTGCCTGCTCCTCGGCGTCACGCTCCTCGCGGCGCACGCGCGGGAGGCGGAAGATCGAGCCGATGACGCCGCCCTTGAGCCGGTGGTGCATGCCGACGAGCACGTTCTCGAGGGAGGTCATGTACTCGAAGAGCCGGATGTTCTGGAAGGTCCGGCCCACGCCGAGCTTGGTCACGAGGTGCGGCGGCTTGTCGGTGATGTCGGTCCCGTCGAAGTCGATCAGCCCCGACGTCGGCTTGTAGACGCCGGTGAGCATGTTGAAGAACGTCGTCTTGCCGGCCCCGTTCGGGCCGATGAGGCTGACGATCGACCCCTGCGGGATCGCGAAGTCGACGTCGTTGACGGCGACGAGCCCGCCGAACTCCTTCCGCACCTGCTGCGCGATGAGGATGTCCGCCACTATTCGTGCCTCTCGCCGTAGAGCGTGTCGGTGGGCATGTCGGCCTCCTCGATCTCGCGCTTGCGTCGGCCTTCGGGGATGAGCCCCACCGGCCGGAAGAGCATCATCAGCACGATGATCACGCCGTAGATGCCGAACTGGTACTTCGCCACCTCGAAGTTGAGCGGCGTCTCGTTGTTCAGGTAGCTGCCGATGTTGGAGAGGCCCTCCTGGTTCAGGTACGTGAGGATGGCGCCGGCCAGCACCACGCCCCAGACACTGCCCATCCCGCCGAGGATGACCATGCAGAGCAGGAAGACCGAGATGTTGAAGAAGAACTCACTCGGGAACGCGCCGCCCTTGAAGCTCGCGTAGAAGGCGCCCGCGACGCCCCCGAAGAAGGCGCCGAGCGCATAGGCCGCGGTCTTCGTGCGCATGAGCGGGACGCCCATCGCCGAGGCAGCGGTCTCGTCCTCGCGGATGGCGATCCACGCGCGCCCGAGGCGCGAGTCGCGCAGGCGGATCGAGCAGAAGATCGTGATCAGGAGCAGCGCGAGCGCGCTCCAGTAGAAGAGGTTGATCTTGTCGAACGACTGCTGGAAGCTGATCGGGAGCCCGACCGAGTCGTTCAGCGCCTGCCCGAAGCCGGGCGAGTCGATCGGGTTGATCCCGAACGTTCCCGCCGTGAGGTTGAAGCCGCCGAGGTCGTCGGCGTTGCGCACGAACTGGGGGATGATCTCGCCGAACCCGAGCGTCACGATCGCGAGGTAGTCGCCGCGCAGGCGCAGCGTCGGCAGGCCGATCAGGATGCCCGCGAACGCGGTGAGACAGCCGGCGATCAGGAGCACGGCCCACATGTTGATGTGGATCCCTCGCAGGTCCGGCCCGACGCCGGACGAGAGGACGTGCAACTTGACCTGCTGGAAGTGGCCCGAGGCAAGCCATCCGGCCGTGTAGGCGCCGACGGCGTAGAAGGCGACGTAGCCGAGGTCGAGCAGGCCCGCGTAGCCGACGACGATGTTCAGGCCGACGGCCATCATGATGAAGACGATCATGATCACGCCGGTGCTCACGCTCGGCCATTCCCGGATGATCGGCAGGCTCATCTCGCCGAGCTGCTTCTCATAGAAGATGGGATAGAGCGCCGCGAAGACGAGCGCGATGATCCCGATGATGAAGCCGATGGATCTGCCGGCCGTCGGGACTTTCGGCAGCGAGCGCTTGCGAGCAGCTTCCTCGCCCTGCGGCGTGGCGCTCTCCGTGGCCATCAGGCGCCCTCTGGCGTCCGCTCGCCGAGGAGGCCCTCCGGGCGGAAGACGAGGATGGCAATGAGGATTCCGAACACGATCGAGCGCGTCCAGTCGCTCCCCGGCACACCAATCGAGAGGCCCTCGTTGAAGGCCTGGATGAACCCGATGATCATGCCGCCGAGCGTCGCGCCGGCGAGGTTGCCGATGCCGCCGAGGACCGCCGCCGTGAAGGCGATGAGCCCCAGCTCGAAGCCGGTGTCGTAGCGAATCTGATACTGGAGCACGAAGAGAACGCCGGCCGAGCCGGCCAGTCCGCCGGCGAGCAGGAACGCGAACGAGATCGTCCGGTTCACGTTGATGCCCATCATCGCCGCGGCATCCTGGTCCTGCGCCGTCGCCCGCATCGCCTTGCCCTGCTTGGTCGACCGGACGAGCCAGGTAAGGAGCAAAAGGACCGGGATCGTGATGAGCACGACCGAAAGCTTGTTCCAGCTCATCGAGACCCTGCCGATCGTGAAGGCCGGGGACCCGGAGATCAGCTGGGGAGCGTCTCGGTACTCGACGCCGTAGAACGCCAGGGAGATGTTCTGCACGATGAATGACATCCCGACCGCGCTGATCAGCATGGTCAGGCGCGGCTGGCTCCGCAGCCTCCGATAGGCGAGGAACTCGATGGCCACGTTGATGCTCGCACCGAAGGCCATCGTCAGCACGAGCGTGGCCAGGAGCCCGCCTGCGATGACGTAGGCCGCCTCCGTCCCTGAGAGATCGAGCAGGGTGATCATGACCGTGCTGGCGACGAGGCCCGACAGGGCGAAGACGTCGCCGTGCGCGAAGTTGATCAGCTGCAGGATGCCGTAGATGAGCGTGTAGCCGAGGGCCACGAGCGCGTAAACCGACCCGTTCGTGAGGCCGATGAGCGCAACGTTCGCGAACGACTCGGGGTTGTCGATCAGGTTGACGAGCGACAAGGCCACGATCGCACCGACGAAGACGAGCCCGATGATGGAGAGCACATCCGGCCGCTTCCGCCGGGCCGTACCCAGACGCTGCTCCTTGCCGGTCCGAACCGTCATCGAAGCGTCTTCGCCCCAGGAGAGAGCTGGGGGAGGGCCGAAGCCCTCCCCCGGATCGTTAGCGTGTTGGGGTTACGTACCCCTCGCGGCATCGACATCTTCTGGCTTCGGAGAGAGAACGGTCTCGGGAACGAGCTCGTCCTCGCCCTTGTAGATGGTGAAGCCGACGACGGCGCCGCTTGCGAGCGCCGGATCGCCGTTCTCGTTGATCTCGAAGTCGCCGAGGAAGCCGCCCGTGACCTTGGTCTCGAACACCTGCGCGATCACGTCGGCGCGGGAGTACTCCGGCGCCGAGTTCGCGATCGCGTCGAGGAGAACCACGGCCGCCTGGGCGCCGTACACGGCGTACGGATCGACGGGGTCGCCGCCGAGGGTCGGCTCGAACTCCGCGATGAAGTCCGCAGCCGCGCCGGTGAACTCGTCGGTGGGAACGCCGGCGACCGAGAAGTAGGCGCCCTGCGTGTTGGGGACGCCCGCCTCGTCGATCGTCTGCTGCGTCGTGAAGCCGTCAGGCATGTAGAGCTTCACGCCTTCGTTGTCGCCCAGGACCTTGACCTTGTCCTTGATCACCTGGGCACCGTTCTCGTCGATCAGGCCGCCGAGGAAGACGCCGTCCGCCCCGGAGTCCTTGATCTTGTTCATGAGGGCCTCGTAGTTCGAAGCCTTCGGATCCCACGCATCGAAGCCGACAACCTCGATGCCGAGGTGCTCGGCCGCGTTGCGCGTGTTCGTCGCAACGCCGAGGCCGTAGGCCTCCTTGTCGTTGAGGATGTACAGCTTCGTCGTGCCCTCCGCCTGCATGAACTCCGCCAGGGCGGCGCCCTGGTAGGCGTCGTGGGCGACGACGCGGGCGTAGTTGCGGGTGCCGGCCGGGTAGTACTTGTCCGGCTCGTCGTCGGCGCAGCCCGGTCCGCCCTCGGTCAGGCAGACGAAGGTGTTCGCAGGCGAGACCATGGCAAGGCCGCCGCCCGGCGCCTGGTTGAGGACCGGGATGATGATCGCGGCGCAGCCCGAGTTGAACGTGCCGATGATGCCGTAGAGGCTCTGGTTCTCGGCGTACGCGTTCGCGTTCTGGCTGCACTTGCCCGGATCCCACTTGCCGGCCTGTGCCGTCGAGTCGTCGCAGGACTGGTAGCCGACGTTGAGGTCTCCGGCCTTCCAGTCACGCGAGGTCAAGACCTGCTTGATCGCGGCGACGATCTGCAGGGTCTGCGTCCGCGAGGACCCCTGCAGCGGCAGGTCGGAGGCGATCAGCACGTCCGGCTCGCCTTCGCCCTCGTATTCGATGTCGGTGCACGACGCCGACGGGAGCGCCGTAACCTCCGCCAAATCCGGAGCGCCGCCCCCGCTGGTATCTCCTGCGCTCGTGTCTCCGCTCGCCGCGTCGTCGTCGTCGCCGCCACAGCCCACCGCTGCAAATGCGAACGCGCCGACAAGCAGCACGAGTAACGCCAAAATCGTCCTTCTTCTCACCACTCCTCCTCTTCGCCCGATTCCATTTCGGCGCTGCGCCCGGCGAGCACCGTTCGAAGGTGCCCGATTATGAACGCCGGTTCAGCGCCCTTGCAACCCCCTCCCGATACGATGAGCCTCAGTGGAGCGCGCCGAAGTGGCGGAACTGGAAGACGCGCTGGACTCAAAATCCAGTGGGGCTCTGCCCCGTGCGGGTTCGAACCCCGCCTTCGGCATCCGTGGCCACCTCCTCACACTCATCTGGTCATCGCTCAGGATGGGTACGTCCAAACAGACGACTGCCTCCCGTCGAAGTTAGGTAAATGAGCAAGCGCGTTGCACTCCTGACGGGCGGGGGCGACTGCCCGGGCCTCAATGCGGTCATCCGCTCCGTGACGCGCCGCTCGCTCGACCGCGGCCACGAGGCCGTGGGCGTGCGTGAAGGTTGGCGCGGCCTCGTCGACGGCAAGTTCCAGCCCCTCGACGTCCGGGCGATCTCGGGGATCCTCCCCCGCGGCGGCACCATCCTCGGCACGACCCGGACGAACCCGTACAAGGTCGACGGGGGCGTGGAGCGCGTGCTCGAGACCTTCGCCGCGGAGAAGCTGGACGCGCTCGTCGCCATCGGCGGCGAGGACACGCTCGGCGTCGCCGCCCGGCTCCACGAGGAGCATGGGTTCCCGGTGGTCGGCGTGCCGAAGACGATCGACAACGACCTCTCCGCCACCGACTACACGTTCGGCTTCGACACGGCGCTCACGATCGCCACGGAGGCGATCGACCGGCTGCACACGACCGCGGAGTCGCACAACCGCGTCATGGTCGTCGAGGTCATGGGCCGGCACACGGGCTGGATCGCCGTCATGAGCGGGATGGCCGGCGGGGCCGACGTCATCCTCATCCCCGAGCATCCGATCACGATCGAGGAGGCCTGCGCCGACATCCAGCGCCGCCACGAGCGGGGCAAGGACTTCTCCATCGTCGTCGTCAGCGAGGGCTACGAAGTGACGTACGCCTCGGGCGAGAAGCAGCAGATCGCACAGCCGCCGGCCGCCAGGGACCAGTTCGGCCACGTCCGGCTGGGCGGGGTCGGCGACGTCCTCGCAGCCGAGATCGAGGAACGGACCGGCTACGAGACGCGCGTCACCGTCCTCGGCCACGTCCAGCGCGGCGGCACGCCCACGCCGCGCGACCGCATCCTCGCGACGCGCTACGGCCTCAAGGCCGCCGACCTCGTCCACGAGGAGCGCTGGGGCACGATGGCGGCGCTCCAGGGCGATGCCATCGTCGACGTCCCGCTGCGCGACGCGGTGGCGGAGCTCAAGACCGTCCCGCCCGAGCACTACGAGGCGGCAAAGGTCTTCTTCGGCTAGCCGCCGCCTACTGGAAGAGGAGCAGGAGCGCGTCGGACAGAGTCCAGCCGTCGTCGGCGGGCTCGTCCGCGACCGGCGGGCTAGCGCCCAGGTTCCGGGCCATGCACGAGCTCCTCGAGGGCCGCCTCGAACTCCGGCTCGCGGGCCAGGCCGTCCACGAGGATGGCGTCGACGCCCGCCCGCTCGAGGGCCAGCACCTGGTCGCGGGAGACGATCCGCGCCTCGGACACGACGAGCTTGCCCGCCGGCACGTCGGCCAGCAGGTCAAGCGTCCGCTCCAGGTCCTCCTCGTCGTCGTCGACGTCGCGCTCGGAGAGGAGGACGATCTCCGGGTCGATCCGCTCCAGGACCTCCTCGAGCTCCTCCTCCTCGCGCACCTCGACCGCGAAGTCGAGCTCGAGGTCGTACGCGACCGCGTAGAGATCCTCGAGCCGGCCGTCCTCGGCGACCGCCTGGAACTCGACGATGAGCGCGTCCGCGCCGGCCGCGGAGAGCGCCTCCGGATCGCCGTTCCGGGCCACGATCGGGAGCGTCGTCCGCGCCCGCGCGCGCCCGACGTCCCCGGCCCGGACCGCGACCGCCTCGGCGCCCGCCGCTTCGGCGAGCGAGACCAGCGCCTCGACATCGCCCTCCAGCACGGGGATGACGGAGATGCCGTCGCCCTCGGAGATCGCCTGGCTGAAACGGCTCACGAAGGAAGGAAGCTTAGACGCCGATCGGGTGCCAGACGGTCTTCAGCTCGAGGTAGGCGGCCGCGTGCCACGGCGACTGGCCCTCCCCGTTGCGCGCGACCCGCTTGACGTTGTCTGCCGCGATGCGCTCCAGCTCGGCCAGGTCGTCGCCCGCGCCCACGAGGTCGAGCGCGTTCACGTCCATGTGCCCGGCGAGCACCGGCGAGAGCTCGCGCTTGCGGCCGGTGAGCAGGTTGACGACGCCGCCGGGAACGTCCGAGGTGGCGAGCACCTCGGCCAGCGTGACCGCGGCGAGGGGCCGGTGCTCGGAGGCAATGACGACCGCCGCGTTCCCGCCGACGACGGCAGGCGCGAGGCGCGAGACGAGGCCGGCGAGGGCCGGCTCCTCGGGCGCGACGATCCCGACCACCCCGGTCGGCTCCGGGATCGTGAAGTTGAAGTACGGGCCGGCGACGGGGTTCGACGCGCCGAGCACCTGCGCCAGCTTGTCCGCCCAGCCCGCGTACCAGACCCAGCGGTCGATCGCGGCGTCGACCTCGGCCTCGTCGCCCGTCAGCTCCGTGAACTCGGCCCGGCGGCCCTCCATCATCTCGGCCACGCGGTACAGCACCTGGCCACGGTTGTATGCGGTCATCCCCGCCCAGCCGGGGAACGCGCTCCGCGCGGCCCTGACGGCGTCGCGGACGTCCTTGCGCGAGGCGAGCGCGACGTTCGCACCCTCGACCTCGTACGTGCGCCCGGACTCGGAGCGCGGGAACGACCCGCCCAGGTAGAGCTTGTACGTCTTCTTGACCGGGAGGCGGCTCATTCGTCGAACCTGAGGTAGGGCTCGAGCCCGTGGAGGCCACCCTCGCGGCCGAAGCCGGACTCCTTGTAGCCGCCGAACGGCGACGTCGGGTCGAAGCGGTTGTACGTGTTCGCCCAGATGACACCGGCGCGAAGCCGCTGGGCCATCGAGAGGATGCGCGACCCCTTCTCGGTCCACACGCCGGCGGAGAGCCCGTACGGCGTGTTGTTCGCCTTCTCGACCGCCTCGTCGGGCGTGCGGAAGGTGAGCACGGAGAGGACAGGGCCGAAGATCTCCTCCTGCGCGATGCGGTAGCTCTGCGCGACGTTCGTGAACACCGTCGGCGGGAACCACCAGCCCTTCTCGGGCAGGCGGCAGGGCGGCTGATAGACGTCCGCGCCCTCCTCCTCCCCGGTCGCGACGAGCTCCTTGATCCGCTCCAGCTGCTCGCGGGAGTTGATCGCGCCCACGTCCGTGTTCTTGTCGAGCGGGTCGCCGACACGGAGCGTGCCCATCCGCCGCTTCAGCTTCGCGAGCACCTCCTCGTAGACGGACTCCTGGACGAAGAGGCGTGAGCCGGCGCAGCAGACGTGGCCCTGGTTGAAGTAGATGCCGTTGATGATCCCCTCGACCGCCTGGTCGAGCGGAGCGTCGTCGAAGATGATGTTCGCGGCCTTGCCGCCGAGCTCGAGGGTCAGCTTCTTCCCGGACCCGGCGACGGCGCGCATGATCTCCTTGCCGACCTCGGTCGAGCCCGTGAAGGCGACCTTGTCAACGTCCGGGTGCTTGACGACCTCGGCGCCGGCGCGCCCGTCGCCGGTGACGATGTTGACTACCCCGGCGGGGAGCTCGGCCTGGCGGAGGACGTCCGCGAAGAGCAGCGCGGTCAGCGGCGTCGTCTCGGCCGGCTTGAGCACGACCGTGTTCCCCGCCGCGAGCGCGGGCGCGATCTTCCAGGAGAGCATGAGCAGCGGGAAGTTCCAGGGGATGATCTGCCCGGCGACACCGACCGGCCGCGGCTTGCGGTTCGGGAAGGCGTACTCGAGCTTGTCGGCCCAGCCTGCGTAGTAGAAGAAGTGCGCCGCCGCGAGCGGCAGGTCGACGTCCCGCGACTCGCGGATCGGCTTGCCCCCGTCGAGCGACTCGAGCACGGCGAACTCGCGCGAGCGCTCCTGCAGGATCCGCGCGATTCGGAACAGGTACTTGGCCCGCTCGCTCGCGCGCAGGTCCGACCAGCCGTTGGCGAACGCATCGCGCGCGGAGCGGACGGCGAGGTCGACGTCCTCGGCGCCGCCGTAGGCGACCTCGGCGAGCGCCTCCTCGTCGCGAGGGGCGATGCTCGGCGCATACTCGCCGCTGGCGGGCTCGATCCACTCGCCGCCCACGAACAGCCCGTAGCGGTCCTCGAGGCGGACGATGTCCCGCGACTCCGGCGCGGTCGCGTACTCGAAGGCGGACGGAACCGGCGAGCGGTCCTGGCGTCTCTCGACGTCGGCCATCAGTCGATCGTGAAGTAGTCGGGACTCTGGTAGCGGCCCGTGCGCTCCTTGCGGATCTGCATGAGCACGTCGTTCAGGAGCGAGGAGGCGCCGAAGCGGAAGAGGTCGGGGGTGAGCCATTCCGTGCCGAGCGTCTCGTGCAGGAGCACGAGGTACTGGACCGCCTGCTTCGAGTAGCGGATGCCACCCGCGGGCTTCATGCCGATCTTCCGGCCGGTCTCCTCGTAGACGTCGCGGATGGCCTCCAGCATGACGAGCGTGACGGGCAGCGTCGCCGCGGGCTGGATCTTCCCGGTCGACGTCTTGATGAAGTCGGCCCCACCCGCGATCGCCAGCAGGCTCGCCCGGCGGACGTTGTCGTACGTGCCCAGCTCACCGGTCTCGAGGATGACCTTGAGGTGAGCCCGGCCGGTCGCCTCCTTCACCCGCCGCACCTCGTCATAGACCTTGGCGTAGTGGCCGGAGAGGAAGGCGCCGCGGTCGATGACCATGTCGATCTCGTCGGCGCCGAGCTCGGCGACGCGCGCGGCCTCCTCGACCTTCAGCTCGGTCGGGACCTGGCCGGACGGAAAGGCGGTCGCGACGGAGGCGACCTTGACCCCGCTCCCGCGCAGCCGCTCGAGCGCGTGCGGCACGAGGTTCGGGTAGATGCACACGGCCGCAACGGACGGGACGGTCAGGTCGGCCGGGTCGGGGCGCATCGCCTTCGAGCTGAGCGCGGCCACCTTCCCGGCCGTGTCGGCGCCCTCGAGGGTGGTCAGGTCCATCATGCGCACGGCGAGATCGAGCGCGAACAGCTTCGACTCCCGCTTGATCGAGCGGGTGGCGAGCGCGGCAGCACGCTGCTCGACCGCGACCTGGTCGACGGAGCCGATGCGAGGGAGGCGGGGCTCGAGGGGGAGCTCGAACCCGCTCGGCAAGGCAGGTGCCTGCGCCATGCAAGAAGTGTAGCCCTCCCGTAATCTCGCTCCGTGTCGCCGGTTGCGCTCGCCGCGGGCCTGTCGCAGGCCGTCAACGTCGTCCGCGAGGCCGCGAACCGGGTCGTCGGCATCCCCGAGGTCGCCGGCAGCCTCGCCGGCCGGCGAAAGCCGAAGAAGCTGCGGATCAGGGTCGTCATCCTCCGTGACGAGCAGGGCACGCCGGTCGTGACACCCGAGGACGTGGAGCCGAGCCTGGCCGAAGCCAGGCGGGTGCTGCGCGACACGCTCGCGATCGAGCTCCTCCCGGCGGCGGAGCCGCTCGTCCGCACCCTCGACGTGCCCGCTCCGCCTTCTGCGCTCGACTCGCCCTGCGCCGAGGGCTCGTGGCAGGCGGACTTCGGCGACGGCGGCGCCTTCTTCCGCCGTCATGTCGAGCCGGGCACGGTGACCGGCTCGGCCGGTCCGATCACGATTTTCGTCGTCCGCGACGTCCTCGGCAAGGCCGGCTGCTCGCTGGGACCGCTTGTCGACCACGTCACCGTGGATATGACCGCCCTTCACGGCAAGCGCCTGCGGGTGCTCGCGCACGAGCTCGGCCACGCATGCGGCCTTCCCCACTCGAACGTGCCGGAGAACCTCATGCTCCCGAAGGGCATGGGAGACGGGCTCCAGCCGTGGCAGATCGCAGTCTTCCGGAGCTCCCGCCACGTGACCTATCGGTAGCTCAGGCTGGGGCCGCTTTGTGCCGATGAATGCGGCATGAAGCGCACGATGAGCACAAAGACGGCCCTCGTCGGCCTGGCGGCCTCGCTCGCCGGGTTCGCGGTGGCGTCCGTTGCGTTCTTCGGGCCGCGCCGCTAGCGGCGCTCCCTGCGGCCTCCGTAGAGTGACGGCCATGCTGTGGACCTTCGTGCCCGTGGCCTTCCTCCTCAGCCTGACGCCGGGCCCCGGCATGGCGCTCGTCGTCCGGAACGCCGCCGCCGGCGGCACTCGCGCCGCCTTTCGGACGACCGTGGGCAGCTCGATCGGCGTGGGAGTCTGGGCCGTCCTCTCGGCGCTCGGCATCTCGGCGCTCGTCGCCGCCTCGGAGACGGCGTTCGTCGCGCTCAGGATCGCGGGCGTCGTCGTGCTCGTCTGGTTCGGGATGCAGGCGCTTCGCGGCAGGAAGCGCGACGCCGCCGAGCACGGCGAGGCGCGTGACCACGCGTTCTCGAGCGGTCTCCTGACCGCCCTCGCGAATCCGAAGCTCGCCGTCTTCTTCGTCGCGCTCTTCCCGCAGTTCATCGAGCACGGCGCGCCGGTGCTCCCCTATGCGCTCGCGATGGCGGCGATCCTGATCGTCGCCGACTTCTCGATCTACGTCTCGCTGGGCGCGGCCGTGTCGAGGGCGAAGCGCACGCTCGCGAGCACGGGCTTCGCCCGGCGGGTCGAGCAGGTGACCGGGGCCGTGCTCCTCGCCCTCGCGGGCCGCCTCGCGCTCGAGAGCCGCTAGGCGGTTACGAGCTCATCCACGAGCGGGGTCGTGTCGAGCGGGTCGTAGCCGATCCGGTCGGCGATCTCCTCGCTCGTCGGCCGCGTCCCCTCGGCGAACAGCGCCTGCAGGAGCTCGCCCGTCTCTGGCCGGCGCCACCAGTCCTCGCCGATCGTCTCCCGGAGGTACGCCCGCAGCTGCGCCGTGCGGATCCACGCCCGCAGATAGTCGGCCGAGTAGAAGTCGCCGTCCATGTCCGCGAGGTAGCCGTCCGCCCGGTAGCGGAAGCCGACCGCGGCGCGGAGGTTGTCGGCGTAGGTCTGGGCGTGGTCGTTCGCGTTCGCGAAGTCGGCCCAGAATCCGAGCTCGTAGGCGAGCTTGGCCGCGTAGCGGCGGAAGAGCAGCACCTCGAGGAAACGTGCGGCCTCGGCGCGCTCGGCGTCCTCGGCGTCCGAGAGGCCGAAATGGAGCGCGTGCCAGCCGGGCTCGCGCGTGATCGACTCGATCAGGAACGAGTAGATCTCGGTGAGCGCGTGGTCGCGCGAGAGCCGCCGGAATGTGTACGGGAGCTCGGGATCGAGGCCGGCGTAGTGCAGCGCGTGCCCCGCCTCGTGCAGGAACGCCTGGTAGTCGTGCAGCCCGCCCTGGGCGCGCGTGATCAGGTGCACGACCGCGGGCGGGTCGGAGGCGATCACGCAGGCGCGCGGGCTCTTCTGCGGGCGGTCGTCCAGGTCGAGCTTGATGCGGTCGTTCGCAGCCAGGTCGAAGCCGAGGCTCGAGAGCGTCGCCAGGCAGATCGGCACCGAGCGCTCCTTCGCGTACAGGTCGGCGAGGGGCGACATCCGGCGCAGGTAGGAGACGTGGTAGGAGGCCGGCTCGGCCTCGCGCTCCGTGCCGAGGATGCGGTCGAGCCACTGCTCACGCATCGGTTCCCAGGACTCGTCCTGCCGGCGCGCGGCGTCGGCCAGCGCGGCGGCGAGCGCGTGCAGGTCGATGTTCTTTCGCTCGGCGCTACGGCGGACCGGGTCGGGATCGCCGGAGAGCTCGGCGTCGAGGGCCTCGGCCTTCTGCATCAGCCCGTAGCGGTCGCAGTTGAAGCGCGCGGATGCATCGGAGGCGAGCTCGCCCAGCTGGTCGCGCGCCTCGTACTCGTCGAGGATCGCGAGCTGCGCCTGGGCGGAGCGGAGCGGCAGGGACTCTCCGCGGAACTCGACGCGGTCGGCGAGGATCGCGTTCTCCAGCCTGTCGGACTCCTCGGCGAGCTCGCCGACGATGACTCCGCCCAGGGCCGCCTCGCGGAGTCGGTAGAGCCGCTCGCGCGCCTCGCCGCGAACCTCCCCTTCCGCCTCGCGCAGCGTGTCGTGCTGCTCGCGGGTGAAGAGGTCCGCGTAGCGCTCGACGATCGCGGCCTGCTCGCTCGTCTCCTTCTCGCCGACCCGGACCGCCCGGCCCTCCTCGGAGCGCTCGTACAGATACCGCGCGAGCTCCGCCTCGAATTCGTCCGGTGTCCTGACAACCGCCATTGTTACCCCCAAGCGTGGTCTAGATGCCGAGTCGTTCGAGCGCTCCCTCATCCCGGCGCCACCTCGGCCGCACCTTCACGCGGAGCTCGAGGAACACCGGGCGCCCCAGGAGCAACTCGACCTCCGGCCTGGCGCGCGTTCCAATCGTCTTGATCATATCCCCACCCTTGCCGACGACGATCCCCTTCTGGGACTCGGTCTCGACCCAGATCTGGGCGCTGATCCGGCCGGCCGCGGCGTCGAGCTCCTCGACCTCGACGGAGATCGCGTGCGGCAGCTCCTCGCGGGTCAGGTCGAGCGCCTTCTCGCGCACGATCTCGGCGATCCGCGCCTCGAGCGGCAGGTCGGTGCGTGTCCCCTCCTCGAAGTAGCGCGGCCCCTCGGGGAGGAGCCCGGCGAGCTCGTCCCGCAGCGGCCCGAGCCCGTCGCCGCTGCGGGCGCTGACCGGATGCAGGGCGTGCAGGTCGCCGAAGGCGGCGATCCGGGAGATCTGCTCGGCGATCCGCTCCGGCTTCACCTTGTCCACCTTGTTGAGGGCGATGACGACCGGCGGCCCGGCGGCGAAGACCCGCTGCGCGATGAAGCGGTCGCCCCCGCCGATCCGCTCGTCGGCCGCGAGCACGAACAGGAAGGCGTCCACGTCCTCGAGCGAGTCGTCGACGGTGCGCTGCATTCGCTCCGTGAGCGGGTCGCGGGGCCGCTGGAAGCCGGGCAGGTCGAGGAGGACGATCTGGTACGGCTCGCCGGCGAGCTCGCCGTCGACGGCGGCCGAGATCCGGCGCCGCGTCGTCTGCGGTTTGTCCGAGACGATCGCCACCTTGTCGCCGGCGAGGGCGTTCACCAGGGTCGACTTCCCGACGTTCGGGCGCCCGGCGACCGCCACGAGCCCCGATCTCACAAGACGAACGAATCCGGGAGGAGCTCGTCCGGGCGGCGCGTGAGCAGCTCGCCCTCGTGCAGGAAGACGACGCGGTCGACGCGGAACTCCGCCAGCCACTGGCGGCAGCCCCCGCAGGGTGAGGCGGTGATCGCGACCACCTCGACGTCCCCGGGCCGGACCCCTTCCGCGACCGCGCGGGAGAGTGCGCAGCGCTCGGCGCACACGCCGAGCGGGTACGAGGCGTTCTCGACGTTCACCCCGGTGACGACGCGACCGTCGCGCAGAAGCGCGGCCGCCCCGACGTGGAAGTTCGAGTAGGGCGCGTAGGCGTTCACCGCCTCGGCCTGGGCGACCTCGACCAACTCCTGGTCGGTCACGCGAGCACCTGGAAGAGGATCATCGTCACGAGCGTACCGATCACGGCGCCGAGCACGACCTCCGAGGTCGTGTGGATGCCGGACTCGACCCGGGTCTGGGCGACGAGCAGCGCCATGATCAGCGCCACGAAGGAGACGACGACGCGCTCGTCCTCGTCGACGATGAACGCGAGCGCGGTGAACCCGCCGAACGCGAGGGCGGCGTGGCCGGAGGGCAGCCCGCCGGAGAGCGGCGTCCCGCGCCCGGTCAGCGCCTTGCTCGCGATCACGATCAGGATGATCAGGATCAGCGCGATCAGCGTCAGGTTGCTCGGCGCCTCGCGCAGCCGCGTCACCAGCCGCGAGCTCGGCGTCGACAGGCGGTCGGCGAAGACGAGGTAACCGATGACGATGGCGTTGACCGCGGCGATGAGGACTGCGCCGGCGGCGATGTCCTTCGCCGCCTTCGCGAGCGGGTCGAAGGAGGTGGTCGCGAGGTCGATCGTCGCCTCGATCGCCGTGTTCACCATCTCCGCGATCAGCACGAAGGAGATGGCGACGAGCAGCGCCATCAGCTCCAGCTTGGTCACGCCGTAGGAGAAAGCCAGGATGAGGACCACGGTCGCGACCGCGAAGTGGATCCGCATGTTCCGCTGCGTACGGAGGACGTGGATCACGCCCTCGAACGCCCAGTTCAGGCTCTGCAGGATCCTCGGCGTGCGCCGCGCGCGCGGCGACTCGTGGTCGGGCGAAGCGGTCATTCCTCGTGCATTCGCTCTCGGCGCTCCATCTCCGTTCCGTGCTCGTACCCGAGCAGGTGGAGCAGCCCGTGCACGAGCGGCCCCCGCCAGGCCTCGCCGACCACCTGCGGGCAGAGGACGACGTCCCCGAGCTGGCGCGGGACGCCGTCGGGCAGCTCGTCGCGCCCGTCGATCGGGAAGGAGAGGACGTCCGTGGCCTCGTCGATCCCGAGGTGCTCGCGCTTCAACTCGCGCATGCGCTCCGCCCCCTCGAAGGCAATGCCGAGGTCGCCGTCGTCGACGCCCTCGCCCTCGAGCACGCGGCGCGTCACCTCGGCGACCGCCGCCTCGTCCACGGCCACGCCGCTCTCGTTGGCGATCTCGAGCCGGATCACCGGCGCCGCTGCGTGCCCGTCTCCTCGGCGTGGCGCTTGTACGCCTCGACGATCCGTTGGACGAGCACGTGGCGCACCACGTCCTGGTTGCCGAACTCGACGAAGTCGATCCCGTCGATGTCCCCGAGGATCTGGCTGACGTGAATCAGTCCCGACGCCTGGTCCTGTGGCAGGTCGATCTGGGTGACGTCTCCCGTGACCACGACCTTGGAGCCGAAGCCGAGGCGGGTCAGGAACATCTGCATCTGCTCCGGGGTCGTGTTCTGCGCCTCGTCGAGGATGATGAACGAGTCGTTCAGCGTCCGCCCGCGCATGAACGCCAGCGGCGCCACCTCGATCGTGCCCCGCTCCATGTAGGCGTTGAGACGGTCGGCGTCGAGCATGTCGTAGAGCGCGTCGAAGAGCGGGCGCAGATACGGGTCGACCTTCGCCAGCATGTCCCCGGGGAGGAAGCCGAGCCGCTCCCCTGCCTCGACGGCGGGGCGGGTCAGGATGAGGCGGTTGACGTCCCGGTCGGCGAGCGCGGCGACCGCGAGCGCCATCGCGAGGTACGTCTTCCCTGTCCCCGCCGGCCCGATCCCGAAGGTGATCGTCCCCGAGCGGATCGCGTCGACGTAGCGCTTCTGGTTCACGGTCTTAGGCGTGATCTTCTTGCCGCGGTGCCGCCAGACGACGTCCTCGAAGATCTCGCGCGGATCCTTGGCCGCGTCGAGCGCGGCCAGCACCGCGTCGACGGTGCTCGGCCCGATCGCGTGCCCGCCCTCGACCAGGTCGACGAGCTCGTCGATGACGAGCCGCGCCTCGCCGACCCTGCCGTCGTCACCCTCGAGCGTGAGCTGGTTCCCGCGAAGCCGGATCGCGCACCCCATCCGGTCGCGCAGCGCCCCGAGGATCCCGTCGTCGACCGTGGCAAGCTCGGCGGCTACCTCGTTGGAGACCGAAAGGACCTGCTGCAACGGTCAAATTCTAGTTGCCCGCCCACGCGGGAACGCCCGGCGCCGGCCGAAGTCCCCCACCGGGGGTCCTAGCGCGCGCGGGCGCGCGGGTGCCGCACGGAAGCGTGACGATCGGAGCTCGACTCAGGCGAGCTTCTCGCGGACCAGCTGGCTCACCTCGGAACCGTCCGCGCGGCCGGCAACCTGCGGCATCACGTCCGCCATGACGCGGCCGAGGTCTCGGAACGACGTCGCGCCCGTCTCGGCGATCGCGTCGTCGACGATCCGCTCGAGCTCCTCATCCGCGAGCGGCTCCGGCATGAACTCCTCGATGATCTCGAGCTCGTCCTCTTCCTTGTCGGCCTGCTCGTCGCGGCCTGCCTCGCGGAAGGCGTCGGCCGCCTCGGCCCGGCGCTTGCGCTCCCGCTGGAGCACCTGCAGCTCCTCGTCCTCCTTCAGCGAACGGCCGAGCTCCTTCTCCGCCGACCGGAGCGACGCCAGCGTCAGCCGAAGCGTGTCCGTGCGCAGCTGGTCGCGCGCACGCATCGCATCCTTGATCTCGTCTTCGATCTCGGTGATCAGACTCATTCGAATCCCGCCAGGGTCGGGGTGCCTCCCAGGATATGCCAGTGAAGGTGGAAGACGGTCTGCCCGCCTCCGGGGCCGACGTTGACGACGAGACGATAATCGTCGAGCCCCGCCTCGCGGGCCGTGTCGGCGACGAAAGCGAGCATGCGCTTCGCCTCTTCGTCTCCGAGCTCCCCCACGTCCCGGAACGTGTCGAGATGGTGCTCGGGGATCACGAGCAGATGCACAGGGGCCTTCGGCGCGATGTCGCGCACAGCGGCGAAGCCGTCCGCCTTGCGCACGTGCTCCCCCGCCGCATACAGGCGGCAGAAGAGGCAGTCAGACTGGGACACCGACGACTCCTTCCTCGCTCACGTTCACCGCACTCGCCCGCACGAGCCCACCCACGGGAGCGTTCACGAGCCAGGGAGTGTAGTCGTCGCCGTAGCCGCGGCCAGGCCGATCGACGAGCACGATGTCCTCGAGGCCGACCTTCGCGAGCCACCGGCGCCGGCACAGCTCGTCCGAGAGCGCGCGGAGTCGCGCGCTCCTCTCCTTCTTCACGGCGGGCGGCACCGTGTCGGCTGCGGCCGTCCGCGTCCCGGGCCGCGGCGAGTAGGGAAAGACGTGCACCTTCGTCAGCCCGCCGGTCGCGACGACCTCGAGCGTGCGCTCGAACGCGGCGTCGTCCTCGGTCGGGAAGCCGACGATCACGTCCGCCGTCAGGTTGAACCCCTCCGCCTGTGCGACCCGTCGGAGATACCTCGACACCGTGTAGCGCCGCCCCATCGCCTCGAGGACCGCATCGTCACCCGACTGGAGCGGGACGTGCAGATGGGGCGAGACCGCGGGCGTCTCGCGCATCGCTGCGAGCAGGTGCTCGCTGAGGTGGTTGACCTCGATCGAGGAGAGGCGGAGCCGCTCGAGCCCCGGGGTTGCGCCGACCTCGCGAACGAGGCGTGGAAGGTCGAAGCCGGCGGGGCGGTCCCGGTAGCACCCGAGGTTGATGCCGGTGAGGACGACTTCCCGGTGCCCCTGGTCGACTCGTCGGCGGACCTCGCGCAGAACCGCCTCCGCCGGCCGGCTTCGCGAAGCCCCGCGGACCTGCGGGATGACGCAGAAGGCGCAGGAGAAGCTGCAGCCGTCCTGGACCTTGACGAACGCGCGGACCCGATCGAGGCCGACGTCGGCCCGGACGCAGCCGATCGCCCCGACGTCCCGCGCGACGAACTCCGGCGTCCGCTCGCCGGGGAGCCGGACGACGCTGACGTTGTCCGGAAGCCCGGCGAACGCGTCGCCGGCCAGGTTCGCGCCGCAGCCCGTCACGTAGACGAGCCGCGCCCCGCGGGCGGCCCGACGCGCCGCCTGCCGCGACTTCCGCACCGCCTCGTGGGTCACGCAGCAGGTGTTGACGACCGCGACGTCCGCGTCGGCGCCCGCCTCGACGTGGCCGTCCGCAGCCAGCCGCTCGCGGATCTCCTGGGCGTCGGTCTGCGAGACCTTGCAGCCGAGGAACTCGACGGTGAAGGTCGCCATCAGGGAGCCGATGCTAGCCCACGCGGGCGGGCCGGCCCGGCAGGCTCAGGAGCGTGAAGAGGGCGCCACCGGCGAGCCGAGAACGGTTTTCGCGACAAGGAACGGCGTCGCGTCGGTCTACTCGCCGGCCCGCGCGAGCAGGTCCGCGGCCCACTCGCCCGACAGGCGCCGCTCGACCCGCGCCCAGCCGACGGCGGAGGGCAGCTCATTGCGGCAGGTAGCCGGAGGCGATCAGCAGCCCGCCGGCGAACGCCTCGGCAACCCGCTCGACCGGCTCGCGGGCGATGTTGGCCACGGCGATCTCGGATTCCGGCAGCGGGTCGGTGACCGCGTCGGCGAGCAGCACCTCGACTTCGGCGTCGTTGGCGGCGGCGTTCGCCCTCGCAGCCTCGACGGCGGCCTCGTCGTTGTCCAGCGCGACCACGGGGGCGAAGCCGAGCTTTGCTGCCGCAACCGCGAGCACGCCCGAGCCACAGCCGACGTCGACGAGGCTCGACCGCTCGAGGCCGAGCAGAAGCTCCAGGCACAGGCGGGTGGTCGCGTGGGCGCCCGTCCCGAATGCGCGGCCCGGGTCGATGACGACCGGGGTCGCGTCCGCCTCCGGCGTCTCCCACGACGGGCCGATCCACAGCGGTCCGATCCGAACCGGCCGGTGGAACCGGCGCCAGGCGTCCTCCCAGCCGACGACCACGGCGAGCTCGCGCACCGGGCCGAGCTGCTCGAGCGCGGCGACGGCGTCGGGACGCTCGGTGTAGGCGGCGAGCTCGAGCCTGCCTCCCTCTTCGCGCTCCTCGAAGCCCTCGGGGAAGACCTCGACCATGACGGCGCGGGCGTCCTCGGCGCGCTCGGCCGGGACCGTGACGGCGACGCGACGGAGAGTGCTCAGCGGAACGCGGAGCGGAGCCTCTCGAAGAAGCCGCCGTCCGACCCGTAGTTGCGATCGTGCTCGCTGCGCGCGAACTCATCGAGCAGCTTGCGCTGCTCGTCCGTGAGGTGGGCCGGAATCCCGACGTTGACGAGCACGCGGTGGTCGCCCCGGCCGCGACCCTGCAGCACGGGCATGCCCTTGCCGCGCAGGACCCGGATCTCGCCCGGCTGCGTCCCTGGCTCGAACTCGAGCTCGTGCTCGCCGTCGAGGGTCTCCACGCCGACCGTCGCGCCGAGGGCCGCCTGGGTCATCGTCAGGTCGACGGCAGAGACGATGTCGTTGCCCTCGCGGACGAAACGGGGATCGGGGCGGACGTTGACGAGCACGTAGACGTCGCCCGAGCGCCCGCCGAGGAGACCGGCGTGGCCCTCCCCGCTCAGGCGGATGCGCTGGCCGTCGTGGATTCCCGGCGGGATCTCGACGTCGATCCGGCGCGGCTGGGTCTGGCGGCCGGTGCCCGAGCAATCCTCACACGGCGTCTCGACGATCTCGCCGCCGCCCCCGCACTGCGGGCAGGCCTGGGTGCGGACGACCTGGCCGAAGAAGGAGTTGGAGACGGACTGCAGCCGGCCCGTCCCACTGCAGCTCGGGCACGTCGTCCGCGACGTGCCCGGCGCGGCGCCGGAGCCGTGGCAGGTCGAGCAGTCGACCACCGCGGGGAACTCGACCGGGCGCTTGGCGCCCTCGGCCGCTTCCGCGAGCTCGATCTCGACCTCGGCCAGGATGTCCGCACCGCGGGCCGAGCGTCGCGTCGGCCGGCCGCCCAGTCCGCCGAAGAGATCGTCCCCGAAGAATGCAGAGAAGAGGTCGCCGAGGTTGCCGAAGTCGAAGTCGGTGGGTCGGAACCCGCCGGTGCGAAGGCCCTCGTGCCCGTAGCGGTCGTAGAGCTCACGCGTCTCGGACTTCGAGAGGACCTCGTACGCCTCGGCCGCCTCCCGGAAGCGCTCGTGGGCTTCGGGGTGGTCGGAGACGTCCGGGTGCAGCTCGCGCGCGAGCTTGCGGAAGGCGGACTTGATCGCCCGCTCGTCCGCGTCCCGCGGCACGCCCAGGATCTCGTAGTAGTCGCGCGTCGTGGCCACGTTCGTAGGGTACTCCGGCCCCTCGCCGGCACCTCGGCTCAGGGCTCGTAGAGCTCTTCGACGAAGCGCGAGAGCTCGGACGCGGCCGTCCGCACGGCGGCAATCGCCTTTTCGTAGTCCATCCGGGTCGGGCCGACCAGGCTGACGGTCCCGAGATTGAGATGCTGGAGGCCGTACGCGGCGCCGACGAGCGAGACGCCGGCGAGGTCGGGGTCGTCGAGATCGGGGCCGACGCGCACGAAAGGACGCTTGGAGCCGAGGCTCGCCCGGAGCAGGTCGAGGACGGCGGCCCGCTGCTCGAGCACCTCGAGCAGGCGCCTGTAGTTCGGCATCTCGTCGGAGCGGAACTCGTCGAGCACCCCGGCCGTGCCGCCGACGTACAGGGTCTGCTCCTCGGCCTCGAGGACGTCGCTGAACGCCGGCCGGAGCCGGCCGAGGAACGTCCGCTCGCCCTCGGAGAGCGCCGGGTCCTCGAAGCGGCTGCGCAGAAGGCGGGCGCCGAGCCGAAGACCCGCCAAGGTCTCGTTCAGGTACTGGCCGGCCCAATCCGCGAGGCCCGAGTCCACCGGCTCCTCGAACGTGAGCAGGCGCTTCGTGACGCCGCCCGTCGACGTGATCACGACGACCATGACGACGTGCGGCTGCAGGAGCAGCACCTCGACGTGACGGACAATCGTCGACTCGAGCGGCGGAGCCGACACGAGGGCGAGCAGGTGGGTCAGGTCGGCGAGCGCCTCCGTGGTGGCGCGGAGCGCGGAGTCGACCTGGCTCTGCACGGCGGAGAGATCGAGGTCCAGCTCGGCCGGCCGCGTGTCGAGGCGATCGAGAAGCCGGTCGACGAAGAGCCTGTAGCCGGCATCGGTCGGAACTCGCCCCGCCGAGGTGTGCGGATGCATGAGCAGCCCCTGCTCCTCGAGGACGGCCAGCTCGTAGCGCACCGTCGACGGCGAGACCGCGAGCTCGGCCCGCTCGGCGAGCGTCTTCGACCCGACCGGCGACCCGGTCGAGACGTACTCCTCGACGACTCGGGCGAGGATCAGCTCCTGCCGCTGGGTGAGACGAAGCTCTTGCGCGTCCGCCATTCGCCTAAATTGTACTTTTTGCAGGGCTTTCGGTCAGCAGCTCAGCCGTCACGCCCCCGCCCAGGAAACGTCCGCGGCGGGTGAGGGCCAGGCTGCCGTCTCGAACCGTCGCCAGGCCGAGCTGCTCCATGCGGGCCAGAGCGACCTCGTCCACGGCTCCGCCCACGCGCGCGAGCGCGAGCGGTTCGTCCAGACGCAGGCCCAGCAGCAGCCGTTCCCGGCGCACCGTCTCCGGCTCGAGCAGCTCCTCCTCCCTCGGCGGCCTCCGCCCCTCGGCGAGCGCGCCGACGTACGCGCCCAGGCTCGGGCGGTTCCGCCAGCGCAGACTGTCGACCGTCGAGACGGCGCCGATCCCGAGGCCGAGGTAGTCGTTGCCGAGCCAGTAACCGAGGTTGTGGCGAGCCTGCCGGCCCGGACGACAGAAGTTCGCCGTCTCGTACCAGCGGTAGCCCGCATCGACCAGGGTCTCGACCACCAGCTCGAAGTAGCTCTCCATCGCCTCCGCCTGCCGCTCGAGCTCGCCGCCGTGCGCGTGGGTGAAGCGGGTTCCTGGCTTGGCTTCGAGCTCGTAGCAGGAGAGGTGCTCAGGCCCGAGGGCGATCGCCTCTGCGAGGTCGAAGGCGAGGTCGGAGGGGCTCTGGCCGGGGATCCCGTAGATGAGGTCGAGCGAGATGTTGTCAAATCCGGCATCACGCAGATGGTAGAACGCGCGCCGGACGGCGACCGGGCCCGCCTGGCGCTCGAGCACGGCGAGCAGTTCTGGCCGGAAGCTCTGCGCGCCGAGCGAGACGCGCGAGACTTCGGCGTCCCGCAGCAGCCTCGCGAGCTCGGGTGTGACGGTCTCGGGATTCGCCTCGACCGTGGTCTCCGCAGCCGGCGGAAGTCCCGCGAGGAGGCGGGCGAGCTCCGCGGGCTCGGTGAAGGTCGGCGTGCCCCCTCCGAGGAACACGGTCTCGACCTCGTCGGCGAGCGAGGAGCGCTCGAGCTGGAGCTCGGCGAGCAGCGCATCCACGTAGGCGCCGTGGCCCTCACGCCTGCCGACCAGCGTGACGAAGTCGCAGTAGCCGCAGCGGTGCGCACAGAAGGGCAAGTGGACATAGAGATGACGGGTGCCCGCGCTCACTTGCGCTCCCCGTCGAGGTTGAGGACGGCGAGGAAGGCCTCCTGCGGCACCTCCACGGAGCCGACCTGCTTCATCCGCTTCTTGCCCTTCTTCTGGCGCTCGAGCAGCTTTCGCTTTCGCGTGATGTCTCCGCCGTAGCACTTCGCGAGCACGTCCTTGCGGCGCGCCTTGATCGTCTCGCGCGCGACGATCCGCGAGCCGATCGCAGCCTGCACGGGCACGTCGAACATCTGCCGCGGGATCTCCTCGCGAAGCCGGTCGACGAGGGCCCGGCCGCGGGGGTACGCGTTCTCGCGGTGGACGATCAGGCTGAGCGCGTCGACCGGGTCGCCCGCGAGGAGCACGTCCAGACGGACGAGATCGCCGGCCTCGAATCCGACGATGTCGTAGTCGAAGCTGGCGAACCCCTTCGTCCGGCTTTTCAGCTGGTCGTAGTAGTCGTAGACGATCTCGGCGAGCGGGAGGTCGTAGGCGAGCAGCACGCGCTCCTCGCTCAGGTATTCCATGTGGTGGAACCGTCCGCGGCGCTCGTTGTTGAGCTCCATCACCGAGCCGACGTAATCCTTCGGGACGATCGTCGTCGCGCGAATGTAGGGCTCTTCGACGAGCTCGACCTCAGGGGGCATCTCGGAGGGGTTGTGGACCTCCAGCTCCTCGCCGGCCTTCGTCAGCACGCGGTAGGCGACGTTCGGGGCAGTCACGAGGAGATCGAGGTCGAATTCCCGCTCGAGCCGCTCGCGCACGATCTCCATGTGCAGAAGGCCGAGGAACCCGCAGCGGAACCCGAAGCCGAGCGCCCGCGAGGTCTCGGGCTCGTAGAAGAGCGATGCGTCGTTGAGCTTCAGCTTCTCGAGCGCGTCGCGCACTGCCGGATAGTCGTCCGAGTCGGTCGGGAAAAGCCCGGCGAACACGGTGGGCTTCACGTCCTTGTAGCCCGGGAGTGGCTTGGCGGCCGGGCCGTCCTGTGCGGTCAGCGTGTCGCCGACGCGAAGCCTGCTGACGTCCTTGAGGCCCGTGACGACGTAGCCCACCTCGCCCGCCTCGAGCGTCGGCGTCGGGCGGCGGTCGGGCGAGAAGAAGCCGAGCTCCTCGGCCTCGAAGCGCGTCCCCGCCGCCATCGCCCGCAGCCGTTGCCGGGTCGAGAAGCGGCCGTCGACCATCCGCACGAACGCGACGACGCCGCGGTACTGGTCGTAGGAGGAGTCGAAGACGAGCGCGCGCGGCGGTGCGTCCGGGTCGCCTTCTGGCGGGGAAATGCGGTCGACGACGGCGTCGAGGACGTCCGCGACTCCCTCCCCCGTCTTCGCGGAGATCCGGAGCACGCGGTCCGGGCTCTCGCCGACGAGCTGCGAGACCTCGGCAGCCGAGGCGTCCGGGTCGGCCTGCGGGAGGTCGATCTTGTTGACGACCGGGACGATCTCGAGCTCGTTCTCGATCGCGAGATAGGCGTTGGCGAGCGTCTGCGCCTCGATCCCCTGCGCCGCATCGACGACGAGCACGGCGCCCTCGCACGCCTGGAGGGCGCGCGAGACCTCATAGGTGAAATCGACGTGGCCGGGCGTGTCGATCAGGTTCAGCTGGTGCCCGCGCCAGAGCACGCGCACCGCCTGCGCCTTGATCGTGATCCCGCGCTCGCGCTCGAGCTCCATCGAGTCGAGCACCTGCTCGCGCATCTCACGCTCGGACAACGTTTGCGTGACCTCGAGGATGCGGTCCGCGAGGGTGGACTTCCCATGGTCGATGTGAGCGACGATGGAGAAGTTGCGGATGCTGTCGAGGCTGCTCATGGCGAATCGCTAGTCCGTTGTACCGGATCGGCGCCTGAGTGAGAGCAGCGTCCGGAGCTCGCGCACTCTCAGCAACGCCGCCGCCGCGAAGAAGCCGCCGGTGCCGGCGACGACACCAAGGCCGACGGACAGGATCTGCCCGCCGAGCGAGCGGCCCACCGCGGCGTCGATCCCGTACCACGTGCCGAAGGCCGCGCCCGCGGCCAGCGCCGAGGCCGCCGTGATCCGCGCATACGAGGAAACGATCGCCCGCCCGTCGAGGCGCCCGAGTCGATCGCGGAGCACGGCGAGCAGCACCAGCGTCCCGGCGATGTTGACGAGCGAGGTGGCGAGCGGGATCCCCCAGACGCCGACGTGGTAGAGCGCGGCGGCCAGTACAGCGTTGAGCCCGAGGTTCCCCAGGGCCACCATCGTCGGCACCCAGGCCGACTGCAGGCTGAAGAAGGAGCGATTCAGCATCAGCATCGTCCCGTTGAAGGTGAGCCCGAGCGAGAAGGCCGCGAGAGCCCCGGCGACGACGGGCGTCTGTGCGGCCGTGAACTCGCCGCGCTCGTAGAGCAGGCGCACGATCGGCTCGGCGAGCACCGCCGAGATCGCGCTCGCCGGGAGGAGCAGGAAGCCGATCTGGCGCAGGCCGAGCGAGACTGTCTCGCGGAAGGCGACCGTGTCGCCGCGGGCGGCCAGGCGCGACATGCGGGGGAAGAGCACGGTCGCGACGGCGACCGAGAACATTCCCTGCGGGAGCATGTAGATGCGAAAGGCGGCGTCGATCGCGCTCGGCGCGAGCTCCGGGTCGACGAAGCGCGCGGCGAAGAACGTGTTGACGATGAGGTTGAAGTTGATGAGCCCGATCGCAAGCGTCACGGGCAGCATGAGCGCGAACACCCGCTTGACCGCCGGGTCGCGCAGGTCGACGACCGCGCGGATGCGGCCGTCGCGGCCGCGCAGCCACCAGACCGGGGTGACCACCTGGATGACCGTCCCCGCCAGAATGCCGCCCGCGTACACGTAGAGCTGGGCCTCCTCGCTCTCGAAACGGGGGACGAAAACGAGCAACGAGACGATGATCGCGAGGTTCCAGAGCACCGGCATGAACGCCGGCACCGTGAACTCCTCGTAGGAGTTGAGGATCCCGACGATGATCCCGGAGACGCCCATCAGCAGCACGACCGGGGAGAGCACGCGCGAAAGGCCGGTTGCCAGCTCCTCGAGGTCGCCAAGGCCGAAGATCCGCATGATCAGCGGCGCCGCGAGCATCAGGATTCCCGTCACGAGCCCGAGGACGACGAGGACGAGCCAGAAGAGGGTCGAGGCCACGCGCCAGGCGCGCTCCCGCTGGTCCTTCTCGAGCAGCTCGCTGAAGACCGGCACGAAGGCGCCGCTGAGCGCAGAGTCCGCCGCGAGCGCGCGGATCAGGTTCGGCACCTGGAAGGCGACTGTGAACGCGTTGATCTCGCCCTCGACCCCGAACGCGCGGCGCGTGATGATCTCGCGGACGAGGCCGAGCACGCGGGAGATCCCCGTGGCGATCGAGAACATCGCCGTCGACCAGGCAAGGCGACGGCGCCTCGGCGGCTCGTCGAACGTCTCGGACTCGACCTCCGTGCTCACGCGGCGAGGATAGGCCAGCGGCCAGAACGCGCAGCCTGCTGCTACGATTGCCGGCGGCCCGACGGGGCCTTTTTCTCGATATGCCGAACATCAAGCAACAGAAGCGCCGCGTCTCGATCGCCGCCCGCCAGCGGCTCGAGAACCTGCGCTACCGCTCCT
Organism: uncultured Actinomycetes bacterium; assembly: GCA_963811635.1. Lineage (GTDB taxonomy): Bacteria > Actinomycetota > Thermoleophilia > Gaiellales > Gaiellaceae > JAIBJN01. The sequence goes on along the minus strand of CAWESB010000003.1, from coordinate 97,406 downwards.
CCGCGAAGACGCTATACAAGCGGCTGGAGACGGCGATCGCCGACGGCGACCAGGAGGCCGTGTCCGCAGCTCATCGCGAGCTCGTACGCTGCCTCGACCGGGCCGCCGCGAGCCACGCGATGCATCCGAATCGGGCCGCCCGCAAGAAGTCCCAGGCTGCACGCCTCCTCGCCGGCCCGCAGTCCTGAGAACCGCCACGGCTGCGTGACTCTTTCGTCACGGTCCGCGCGCCCTGGTTGCGCTTTTCGGCGTTAGGCTCGAAAGCGGGTGGTGGGCTGGGGTGCCCCGAAGTAATTAAGGGCCGCCCGGTAGGACCGGCGGTTTCGAACAGGTCAGCGACGCGCGGCCGTCTCGGGCTCGCGGACGAGCTCGATGATCGTCCGCTCGAGCTCGAGCTCGCCGGTGAGGCGGCTGGCGCCTTTGAGAGCGGCGTCCAGCGCGGCCAGCCTGATGACGGACTCGTCGAGCTCGTCGCGCGTGTAGTTGTCCGCGTGGCCGAGTGCCTTGCGGACACGAAACTCGTGCTTTCGCAGGCGCTTGGCGATGTCCTTGACGCCCAGGCCCTCCTCGGCGAGCGCCTGCGCCTGCCGGACGAGCGCCACCTGGGACGAGAGACGCATCGCGACGACGAACGGGTCGGAGCCGTGCTCGAGGTCGGACTGACAGGCGGTCAGCGCGCCGGGGAGGTCGCGGGCCCCCCAGGCATCCATGATCGCCCAGGCGGAGGCCTCCTGGGCCGGAGCGGCCAGGAGCTCGACCTCGCGCCTGCCGACCGGCGCTCCAGCGGCCCAGACGGCGAGCTTCTCGACCTCCGTCGCGAGCGCGGTCACGTCATCGCCGACGATCTCGACGAGCGCGCGGGCGGCCTCGCCGTCGGCCTGGACGCCCAGCCGCTCGAACTGCGCTCGCACCCAGGAAGGAAGGTCGCGGGGCCGAGGAACCTCGAAGGCCAGGACCTCGCCGGCCTTGGCGCAAACGGTGGGCAGCGACGATCCCTTCAGCTCGCCGGCGACGAGCGCGAGCACGGCGCCCTGGACGGGATCCCGGGCGTAACCGGCGATCGCCTCTTCGTCCTCCTTCTTCCAGCGCTCGACCTCCTCCACGATCACCAGGCGGCCGCCGTCGCCCGCGAACAGACCGAGGGAGTTCATCGCCGCGACGGCCTCGTCGCCGCTGGTGCTCTCGGCCGTCAGGGTCTCGATCGACTCGGAACCGAAGTGCGCTCGCAGCCGCTCCAGGGCCCGACGGATCTTGGGCCGGTCGCCGCCGGTTAGGAGGTAGATCGGAAGGAGCTCGCTGTCGGCCACCGGTGCCAAGCATAGTCAGCGCTCGTCCGAGATCGAGATCCGTTCGCCGTCGGTGTCGATGGCGACTCGCCCGTCCCGGTCGGTGCGATAGACGGCCAGCCCCGGGAAGCCCTTCAGCGCGGCCAGGGTGGACGGCGTCGGGTGTCCGTACTCATTGTCCCGGCCGACCGACACGACCGCGATCTGCGGTCGCACGAGCTCGAGCAGCTCCGGAAGGAACGTGTCCGACGAGCCGTGGTGGGCGACCTTGAGGATCTCCACAGGAGGCGGTCGGATCGGAACCGTCACGTCGCCTTCGGCATCGGCGGTCAAGAGCGTGTCGATCCGGCCGTACGACGCGACGAGCACGACGGCGTGCTTGTTCGGGTCACCGCCGTGCGGAGCGTCCTCCGCCGGCCAGAGAACGCGCATGCGGAGTCGTCCGAGGTTGAAGCCGCGTCCGGCCCGGGCCAGGAACACCGGCACATCGCGATCGCGCGCGACCTGGAGCGCCTCGCGCTCGTACTCACTGTCGGCCGGGATCCCCGGATCCAACACGGCCTCCACCTCGGTGGTCTCGAGAACGCCCGCGGCCCCGCCGACATGGTCGCGCTCGGGATGAGTGAGGACGAGGACGGAGAGGTGGTCGATCCCGAGCTCGTCGAGCTGGTGAGCGACGTCGGCTTCCGGAGGTCCCTCGTCGACGAGGACGGCGCCCTCGGGGACCTGGAGGAGGATCGCGTCCCCCTGGCCGACATCGAGGACGGTGATGCGCAGACCCGTCGGGGGCGGATGCGAGTCACCCGGCAAGCTCCTCCACGCGACTGCGAGCGCTGCGAGGAGACCGAGGAGCGCAGCCCCACGCCGAAGGTACGGACCGCGCATCCGGAGGAAGAGGGCGGCCAGAACGGCCGCGCCCGCGAGCAGTCCCAAGGCCTGCAGAGATCCCGCCTGGGCATAGGGCAGATCTCCGACGAGGCGGGCGCAGAAGGCCAGGTAGCCGGCCAGCCAAGCGTCGAGCCAGACCAACACGGCAGCGGCCTCGGGGACGAGCGGATGAAGCACGGCCGCTCCAAGCACGAGGCCCAGGAGCGGCCCGACGACCGGCGCCGCGAGGGCGTTCGCGAACACCGAGTACACGGGGATGGCGCCGAAGTGCAGCCAGAGCACCGGGGCGGTCGCGAGACCGCACGCCGCCGAGAGGGCCACGATCTCGGCGAGCTTCTGCGGGAGCGGATAACCCTCCAGGCGCCGTGCGATCCAGGGGACGAGGACGAAGATCGCGGCCACGGCCGTGAAGGAGAGCTGGAACCCGGGCTCGAGCAGGCTGTAGGGATTCCAGCCGAGCAGGACTGCCGCCCCGACGAGGAGGAAGTACCAGCGATCGCGCGGGCGCGAGCTGAGCCACGCGAGCGACGCCAGTCCGCCGGCGACTCCCGCTCGGACAACCGACGGCTGCCAGCCCACTGCGAGGACGTACGCGAAGACGGTCATGAGCGCCCCGGCCTCGCCGACCCACCGCGGGAGCCCGAGGGTCCAGACCAGCACGATCGTGCCGGCGACGACGTAGGCCACGTTCTGGCCCGAGACGGCCAGGAGGTGATAGAGCCCCGAGGCCCGGAAGTCGTCCCGCAGGCTCTCGTCGAGCCCCTCGTCCTCGCCGAGCGCGACGCCGGCGAGCACCGCTCGGCGCTCCCCCGCCGGGACGCTCTCGAGTGCCTCGTTCACGCCTCGCCGGAGCCCGTCGGCAACGGCTCCCAGCCCACCGCGGCGGCCGACGACCCGGAAGCCGCTCGCTCGAAGAACGACGTGTATGCCTTGGCGACGGAGATAGCCCGCCTCGTCGAAGCCTCCGGCCTCCTCGGCGGAACGAGGCGCTGCGACCGTGGCCACGGCTTCCAGGACGGAGCCCTGTGGCGGCGATCGCTCCGGGGGCAGGTCGAGGCGGGCTCGCTCGTCCAGCTCGAGGTCGCCGAAGCGCCTCACCCGAACCGGGACGCGCAGTGCGAACTCGCTGCGGCGCGCCGGCCCGGTGACCTCGACGCGCACGAGCGCCGCTCGGTCGAGCTCGTCGGCGAGCGCGCTGCTGTCGAGTGCCTCGAGGCGGACGCCGCCCCACCAGGCGCCGGCGATGAGAAGGGCCGCGGCGAGCAGAGGCAGCCGCAGGTCGTCGACCGCCAGCGCGAGGCCGCCCAGAGCGAGCGCCGCGAGCGCCAGGCCCAGGCGGGCCTCGCGGAGGACGAGCGAGAGGCCCAAACCGATGCAGAGGCACGCGGCGAGCACGTGCGGAGCCGGCACCTGCTCGAGGTGAGGGATGGGCCCCCGACCCCGGCTCACAGGTCGACCAGCGGTCGAAGCTGCTCGAGCCGCGCCGGCCCGATGCCCGGGACCGCGTCGAGCTCGTCGATCGAGCGGAACGCCCCGTTTGCCTCCCGGTAGGAGAGAATCTGCTGGGCGGTCACCGGCCCGACGCCGGGCAGCTCGTCGAGTTGCTCGACCGTCGCCGAGTTCAGGTGAATCTTGCCGCCCGGGGCCGCCGCGCCCGCGCCGGCGGTCGGCGCGGCCGTCACGCTTCCTTGGAGAGGGACGACCACCTGCTGGCCGTCGGCCAGCGGAGACGCGAGGTTGACGAGGTCGAGCGCCGCCTTCGGCCTCGCGCCCCCAGCCTCCGCGATCGCATCGTCGATGCGGCTCCCTTCCGGCAATCGGTAGAGCCCCGGTCGCAGGACGGCGCCTGCGACGTGGACGACGAGCTCGCGCGGCGGCGACTCCTCGACCGCGAACGCGACCGACTGCGTCCCCGCGGTCGGCTCGGGCTGGCCGCCTCCGAAGGCCAGGCGACCGGCGATCGCGAGGAACACGAGCAGCGCCGCCGCGTAGGCAAGAGCGCGCGCCCGCGAGATGGCAGGCATGCGCACGTCAGTGCGGCCCGGGCCCGGAGTAGGTGACGACGAGGCGCGGCCGGAGCCCAGCGTCCAGAGAGCCCGCCGAGGGCCCGTAGGGGCCTCCGACCCCGAAGTCCTCGTCCCCGTCCTGGAGCTTGAGGAGGAGGCCGTTGTTCGGCACGAGCGCGCGCTGCCAGCGGCGGACGACCGAGGTCACGTCCCAGGCCAGCCACTGGGGATCCGGAGCGGAGAAGACGACGGCCGTCGCCTCGACGTGCAGGTCGAAGTCCGGCTCGCGCTCCGAGAACCAGTTCCCCGCGAGGATGCGGTGGGCGTCGACGACCGCCCCGGGCGCCGCGCACGGGCGGGCCTCGCGGGCAGGCGCGACACACAGGCCGTCGTAGTAGATCCGCAGCTCGCCAGCCGTCACGGTCGCGCCGGGGGGAATGGCGGCGAGCGGGAAGCGGAGCGCGGCGCGCCAGACCTTGTCGTCGACGCCGCCGATCGGGAGCCGCGGCCCGTCCTCGCGGAAGCAGCGCGCTTCCCAGTCGTAGCTCCAGTCGCACCAGAAGGGCAGGCCGACGTCGGCGCTCGGGGCGATCGAGACCGACGAGGCCCAGCCCGGTGCGGGACAGGCCAGGCAGATGGCCACCAGGACGAGAGTGAGCACGCGACGCATGTCGTCGATGCTGGCGCGCAAAGCCGCGCGGGTGGTGCGCGGACCGTGTCGAAGCGGTCACGCGTTCGTGCTGGCTGTGTGACTGCTGTCTTAGCCCACGAGGCACGGCCCGGACGGGACGGGCCGCAACCGCTTCTCCGCGGCGGCCAGGACGAGGTCGACCGGGACCGCGTAGCCGCCGTCCCCGTCGCGCGTTCCGCCGAAGATCATCGCCACGACCCGGCCGCGGCGGTCGACGACGGGACCGCCGCTGTCACCCGGCTGGACGCCGCCGCGGAGCGGTACGACGACCCGGGGCCCCGTCCCTCGCCCGTAGGCATCAGGTGAGAGCACGGTGCGCGGGCGGCCGGCGGTACCGGCGATGGCCGTCAGCGCCCCGTTCCGCGGATAGCCGAGCAGCGCCACCGGGATCGACCGCTCGATGCTCGGCCTCGTCGAGAGCCTGCTCGCTTCCAGGCCGCGAACACGCAAGAGCGCGATGTCGTTGTCCGAGTCGACGTAGACCGGCTGCGCCGAGAGCGACTGGCCATTCGGGGCGAGCAGGTGAGTTCCCTCATGGCCGGCGATCACGTGGGCGTTCGTCGCGACGAGCCCGGGGCGGACGACCCACCCGGATCCCTGTGTCCCCACGCCGCAGGCCGTTCCCTGCAGCTTGACCACGGAGTCCGAGACGGCGAGCGCCTCCGGGCTCTCGAGCACGCTCGGGTCGGGTGGCGGCAGGCTCCCCTCGAGCCCCGGCAGCAGCGGCAGCGGGTCGAAGCGGTTCAGCGCCTGGAGCACCCGGTCCGGGGGCACGGCGCTCAGGAGCCGCGGCAGGATCGCCGAGGCGCGCACCTCCCCCCGCAGCCCGAGCGCGGGCTGGTGCAGCGCGAGGACACCGATCAGCCAGGCGATCGCGAGAGCGATCAGCGCACCGAGGGCGATCCCGCCGATCCTGTCGACCGTCGCCAGCGGCGGGTGCGTGGACAGGAAGAGGCGCACCGGTCGCCCGAGCGCCCCCGCCACGGCGCCGAGCAGGAACGCGCCGACGAGCGCCCCCAGGAGGCCTGCGACCGGGATCCAGGGCGAGTTGTCGGCGAGCAGGAACGGGGCGATGATCGACCCCAGGACGGCGCCCAGCGCGAGCCCACCCAGGGAGAGCGCCTGGGCGGCGAGCCCACGGTGCGCGCCGAGAATGGAGAACGCCGCGACCCCGAGCAGCAGGAGAACGTCGATGACGTTCACGAGGACAGAGTAGGGAGAGCGGTCCCTAGACGACCAGGTTGACGAGCTTGCCCGGGACGACGATCTCCTTGCGGATCTCCTTGCCGTCCACGTGGGCGCGCACGCGCGGGAGCTCCTTCGCGCGTGCGACCAGCTCGGGCTCGGAGAGACCGACCGGCACCTCGACCTTGTCCCGCACCCGCCCGTTCACCTGCACGACCAGCTCGAACGTGTCCCGTTCGAGCAGTGACGGGTCTGCCTGGGGCCAGGGCGCGTCCCACAGGCGCTCGCGCCCCAGGCGCTCCCACAGCTCCTCGGCCAGGTGCGGCGCGTACGGCTGGATGAGGCTGACCGCCGTCTCGGTCGCGAAGCGCACCTCGCCGGCCCGGTCCGGGTCGTCCTTGACGTGGTAGATCTCGTTGACGAGCTCGATCACCGCCGCGATCGGGGTGTTGAACTGGAACCGGCGCGTGATGTCGTCGCCGACCTTGGCGATTGCCTCGTGCGCGCGCCGGACGAGCGACCCCGTCCGCAGGCACGTCGACCGGGCCGCGCTCGGCCGCCTCCAGGCCGAGCCGCCAGAGGCGGCCAAGGAAGCGGGCCATGCCCTCGATGCCGGTGTCCTGCCACTCGATGTCGTCCTCGGCGGGGCCCATGTAGAGGATGTAGAGGCGCACCGAGTCGGCGCCGTACTGCGCGATCATGTCGTCCGGGCTGAGGACGTTGCCCTTCGACTTGGACATCTTCGCGCCGAGGTAGTGGATCATCCCCTGCGTGAACAGCCGCAGGAACGGCTCGCGGAAGCCCAGCAGCCCCAGGTCGTTCAGCACCTTCACGAAGAAGCGCGCATAGAGCAGGTGCAGGATCGCGTGCTCGACACCGCCGATGTACTGGTTGACGGGGAGCCAGTAGTCGGCGATCTCACGGTTCCACGGCTCGCTCTCGTTGCGCGCGTCGCAGTAGCGGATGAAGTACCAGGAGGAGTCGACGAACGTGTCCATCGTGTCCGTCTCCCGGTGCGCATCCCCGCCGCACTTCGGGCAGGTCGTGTGCACCCAGTCTTCCGCGGCAGCCAGCGGCGAGCGGCCCTTGGGCAGGTACTCCTCCACCTCGGGCAGGAGCACGGGCAAGTCCTCCTCGGGAACGGGAAGCAGCCCACAGCTCTCGCAGTAGAGGATCGGGATCGGGCAGCCCCAGTAGCGTTGGCGGGAGAGCAGCCAGTCGCGCAGTCGATAGCTGACGGCGGAGCGTCCGAGCCCGCGGGACTCGAGCCACTCGACGATCGCCGGCTTCGCCTCCTCGCTGGGCAGGCCCGAGAACTGGGCCGAGTCGACGAGCCGTTCGTTCTCCGCGTGCGGGACGTACGTCGCCTCCTCGAACTCCTCGTCCTCGGGGGCGACGACGACCCGGACCGGCAGCTCGAAGCGCTGCGCGAACTCGAAGTCGCGCTCGTCGTGCGCCGGCACGGCCATGATCGCGCCCGTCCCGTACTCCATCAGCACGTAGTCGGCCACCCAGATCGGCAGGCGCTCCTCGTTGACGGGGTTCGTGACGAAGGCGCCGGTGAAGACCCCCGACTTCTCCTTCTCGGGGTCGGCTCGCTCGGCGACCGAGCGTCCGGTCGCCTGGCGCACGTACTCGAGAACCTCCGGCTCGTGCGGCGTTCCCTCGACGAGCTGGGCGACGAGCGGGTGCTCCGGCGCGAGCACGAAGAACGTGGCGCCGAAGAGCGTGTCCGGTCGGGTCGTGAAGACGGGGATGTCGACGTCCAGCTCCTCGATGCGGAAGACGACCTCTGCGCCCTCGGAGCGCCCGATCCAGTTGCGCTGCATCGTCAGCACGTGCTCGGGCCACGACTCGAGCAGGCTCATCTCCTCGAGCAGCTGGTCGGCGTAGGCGGTGATGCGGAAGAACCACTGCTCCAGGTTCCGCCGCTCGACCAGGGCACCGCAGCGCTCGCAGCGGCCGTCGATCACCTGCTCGTTGGCGAGCACGGTCTGGTCGTTCGGGCACCAGTTGACCGGGGCGTCCTTGCGGTAGGCCAGGCCCTGCTCGAAGAACTTGAGGAAGAGCCACTGCGTCCAGCGGTAGTAGGAGGGCTCGTGCGTCGAGACCTCGCGGTCCCAGTCGATCGCCCAGCCCATGCGGTGCATCTGCTCGCGGATGGCGGCGATGTTCCGCTCGGTGACGAGACGCGGATGCTCGCCCTCGCGGATGGCCGCGTTCTCGGCCGGGAGCCCGAAAGCGTCATAGCCCATCGGGCGCAGGACGCGAAAGCCCATCCGGCGGCGGACGTGCGCGAGGACGTCGCCCAGCGTGTAGTTCTTGACGTGCCCCATGTGCAGCTCGCCCGACGGGTACGGGAGCATCTCGAGCACGTACGTGTGCTCCTTGTCCATCTCGCCCGGGCTCCCCGGGTTCGGGACGTAGAACGCGCGCTCGCGCTCCCACGCGGCCTGCCACTTCAGCTCGATCGTCTGAGGGTCGTATCGCTCCATCGGGCTCCGATATGAAAACGCCTCTCGTCAGAGAGGCGCTCGGGAGGGCCGGGCGGCGCGGGCGGCCGCCTGTTCGCTCCCTGGCTCAGCTAAGGGTCGTTGCCATTTCCGACACGAATCTTAGCGCCGGGCGCAGCGGTGTCAGAATCCCGGCGTGATCTCGACCTACTCGATCGTCGCCTGCGACCTCGAGGCGCGCGAGTGGGGTGTCGCCGTCCAGTCCAAGTTCCTGGCCGTGGGCGCGGCGGTGCCCGCCGCCGAGCCCGAGGTGGGGGCCGTCGCCACGCAGGCGTGGGCGAACCTCGCCTACCGTCCCGACGGGCTCTCGTTCCTGCGCGAGGGCTACTCGGCCGACGACGTCGTGCGCACGCTCGTCGGCGCCGACGAGGGGCGCGAGCACCGCCAGCTCGGCGTCGTCGACGCGCACGGCCGAGCCGCGACCTACACGGGCTCGGAGTGCCACGACTGGGCCGGCGGGAGGACCGGGCCGGGCTGGGCCGCGCAAGGGAACATCCTCGTCTCGGCCGCCACCGTCGACGCGCTCGCCGACACGTTCGAGGGCTCGGCGGACCGCCCGCTGGCGGAGCGGCTCCTGGCCTGCCTCGCGGCGGCCGAGGCGGCCGGCGGCGATCGCCGCGGTCGGCAGTCGGCGGCACTCCTGGTCGTCCGCAAGGACGGCGGTTACGGCGGCACGAGCGACGTCGCCGCCGACCTTCGGGTCGACGACCACCCGCAGCCAATCGAGGAGCTGGCGCGGATCTACCGACTCCACGACCTGCTCTTCGGGGAGACACCTGACGAGGACTGGCTCGAAGTGGACGATGCGCTCGCGGCCGAGCTGCGCGAGCGTCTCGCTGGGCTCGGCTTCGAGGGCGAGCTCCAGGACGCTCTGATCGCCTGGGCCGGGACCGAGAACCTCGAGGAGCGCGTGCGCGGCGCCGACCGCGTCGACCCGGTCGTCCTCGAGCAGCTGCGCGCCCGGTAGCGCCGCTGCGATCATTCCGGCATGGAGCCTGCAGAGCCGCGGGAGGTCGAGCGCGAGAGCGACGGCGAGGAGGAGGCCGAGCACCCGGTCACCCCGCTCGAGCTCTTCTTCGACCTCGTCTTCGTCTTCGCGCTCACCCAGGTAACCGGCTTCATCTCGGCCGACCCGAGCTGGGAGGGCGTCGGCCGGGGAATGCTGATCCTGGCGGCGCTCTGGTGGGCCTGGGGCGCGTACGCCTGGCTGACGAACGAGATCGATCCGAACGAGGGCTCCGCCCGCCTGGCCGTGTTCGGCTCGATGGCGGCGATGTTCGTGGCCGCGCTCGCGGTGCCGCACGCCTTCGACAGCGACGCCGTGCTCTTCGGGCTGGCGTACTTCGCCGTGCGGCTGCTCCACATCGTGCTCTTCGCCGAGGCGACACCGCACGTGGACGTGCGGCAGGCGACGTTCAGGCTCGCGCGGACTGCGATTCCGGGACCGGCGCTCCTGATCGTGGCCGGCTTCCTGGACGGCGGCGCCCAGATCGCTTGCTGGCTTCTGGCGCTGGCGATCGATTACTCGGGCCCCTATGTGTTCGGCGTCCGCGGCTTCTCGATCTCGGCCGACCACTTCGCCGAGCGCTACGGGCTGATCGTGATCATCGCGCTCGGCGAGTCGATCGTCGCCATCGGGATCGGCGCCGCCGGGATCGAGCTCGACGCGACTGTCGTCACCGCCGCGATCCTCGGCCTCGCGCTCGCGTGCGCGCTCTGGTGGGCGTACTTCGACATCGTCGCGCTCGTCGCGCGGAAGAAGCTCGTCGAGGCGCACGGCCACGAGCGCGCCCGCCTCGCTCGCGACTGCTACAGCTACCTGCACCTGCCGATGTTCGCGGGCATCGTCCTGATCGCGCTCGGCGCGAAGAAGGTGCTCGCCCACGTGGACGAGCCGCTCGCCACCGTCCCCGCCTTCGCGCTCTGCGTCGGCGTGGCGCTCTATCTCCTCAGCCACGACGCGATCCGCTATCGGAGCGTTCGCAGCGTGAACCCGAGGCGGTGCCTGGCGGCCGGCGTCTGCGCGGCGTTGACCCTGGTGGCGACGCGAGTTGACGGCGTCGTCGCGCTCGCGCTCGTCGCGGCGGTCCCCATCGCGCTGATCGTGTACGAGTCCGTGCGCTTCAGGGAACGCCGTGCGCGGATGCGCACGGCCGTCTGAGGCGCCGCCGCGAAGCCCTGCGGCCTAGGCTGCGGCGGCGCCCCGGACGGCCCTGAGCAGACGGCGGGTGCGGCGGGGGCGCCAGACGCGGCGGCTCGCGGCTGCGGCACGCTCGCGCCCGAGCTCGGCACCGACCTGCCTGTGGCGGGTCTCGAACTGGGTGACGGAGGTGAGATAAGTCATGGCGAAGAGCCCTACTGATTTCATGCAGCGCATCCAACCAGTGGAAGGAACTGGGCGCAGTGAGGCGGGCTGGCGTCTCGCGGTGCGGCTATCCGCACCGGGAGTGCGAGAGCCCGCTGCGGCCAGCGGGCTCTCGCTTTCGTGTAGTCACGGAGCACCGCCTGCGGCGGCGGACTCCTTGAAAGAGCGAACGTATGCCTTGTATCGGACGGATCGATCTCGTGCCGGAGTCCTCCGAGAGAGGGACTGGCCGGGCGCCCGCGAAATCGGAACCCGCATGCGTAAGCCGAAGGTGGACGTCAACAAGCGTTTCGAGCTCTGGTACGAACGGCTGTCTCTCCCTCGCGCCGTCGCCACGGTGGTTTCCGTAGCCTTCGTCCTCGTCCTGCTGGCCGGGACCCTGGAGCGGTTCGTCGAGCCCGACGTGTTCACCAGCTTCGGGCTGGCGCTCTGGTGGGCGGTCGTCACGGTGACCACCGTCGGCTACGGCGACGTCGTTCCCGAATCGACGGGCGGCCGCCTCGTGGCCACGATGCTCATGCTCACCGGGCTGGGTCTGATCCCGACGCTGACGAGCGTCGTCGTCGCGACGCTGGTCGGGAAGCGCACGCATGCTCAGCAACAGCAGCTCGACCGCCAGGGCAAGGAACACGCCGAGGCGCTCGCGCGCATCGAAGCGCGCCTGGACAAGCTCAGCGAAGGGAAAGCGCCGGAAGCTCCGGCGTGAACGGCAGCGCCACCGACGGCTCGTTGCCGGCGATCTCGTCGGCCGGCCACGCAGCCGTGGCGACGTAACGGGCGCCGTCGAGCACGAGCTCGACCCTGTAGGTGAACGGGCCATCGCCCAGGGCCGCGGCGGCCAGGCCCTGCTCGTCGGGGCCGTCCCAGTAGACGGTGCCCTCGGGCAGGCAGCGGAGGCGGGAGCGCTTCGCGTCGAAGGTGAGGGCACCCCCGTCCTCGTCTCGAACCGTGATTCTGGCCGAGGCCCGTCTCGGCGTGCCGGCCAGGTTGGTCAGCTCGAGCTCCACGCCGTAGCTGTCGATTTGGCCGTCGTGGTCGGCGAGCAGCGCGAGCCGCGCGTGCGGTGTGGGCAGCGCACCGTCGGCGGGCGTCGTCCAGCGGAACGTCGTGAAGAGGTCGCCGTCGCCGCGGCCGAAGAGGGTGACGTCGTAGGTGCCCGCGCGGCCGGCCGGCCGGAGCACGTACCTGCCGTCGCCGTCGGGCTCGAGCGGCACCTCCTGCACGCGTCCGCACTCGTCTCCTGCCGGACGGAAGCTCGCGGTGAACGACCAGCCCGGGAGCGGGAACTCGACCGCGACCTCCTCCGGACTGCCGACGTCCGCTGGGTCGGAGGGCGGGATCCCGTCGGCGCAGAGGTTGCCGTAGCAGTAGGTCCAGGCCGGGAGATCGACCGTCTCGTCGAGGAAGCGCAGAGTGACGGGCGGCGGGCCCTCCTGGTCGGGTGGAGCGGCGGGCTCGCGCGCCGCGGGTTCCGTCGTGGTCGGGTCCGGGCTCGCCGCGGGCCGAGGATCCGGGCCGGTCTCACCGCAGCCGGCGAGCAGGAACACGCCCGTGAGTACCACGATTGTCGCGCGTGCGGCTCCGGAGCTCATGACCGTTCGACGCTCCGGCCGCCGAACTTGTTCCCAGTGGAGCCAGCGGGATTCGAACCCGCGACCTCTTGGCTGCCAGCCAAGCGCTCTCCCAGCTGAGCTATGGCCCCGCGACGGGGAAACTGTAGCGAAGCGGGCGTTCGCCTAGCCGGCGACGGCGAGCTCGACCGAGGGGACGTCGCCCCAGAGCTCCTCGAGGCGGTAGTACTGACGCGCCTCGGGGGTGAAGACGTGCAGGACGACGTCGAGGTAGTCGGCGAGGATCCAGGTGGCCTCGCGCTCGCCGGCCACGGTCCGCGGGATCAGGCCCTCCTCCTTCTTCAGGCGCTCGCGGACCTCGTCGTACACGGCCTTCGTCTGGCGTGGGTTCTGGCCGGTGCAGACCACGAAGAAGTCCGTGTACGAGCACACGGGCCGCATGTCGAGAATGACGACGTCGGCGGCGAGCTTCTCCTGGGCGAGAGCCGCAATTCTGCGAGCGTGCTCGATCGGCGTCAGTGGCCTGGCATCTCCTGGGTCAACGGTCTCAGCGTAGCTGTGCCCTCCGGAAAGGGTCAACCACCTTCATGGTAGAGCCCGCCCTCGACGACGAGGCGGGCGACCTCCTCCGGGACGAGATCGCCGACCGGCTCGCCGCGGCCCAGGCGGGCGCGGAGGTCGGTCGAGGAGACGTCGACCGCCGGGATCTCGAAGAGCGTGACCCGCTCCGGGCGCTGAAGCGCGGCGAGAACCGGGTCGAGACGCTCGCGCGGATAGCCGGGGCGCGTGGCCACACCGAGCCGGACGAGCTCCAGCACGGCGTCAGGCTCCTTCCAGGAGAGGAAGCTCGCGAATTCGTCGGCGCCGACGAGGAAGACCGTTCCGTCCGGGTCGAACGAGGCGGCGCGGAGCGAGTCGACCGTGAAGGCGTGGTCGTCCCGCCGCACCTCGGCGGGGATTCCGCTGAAGGCAGCGCGCGCCAGCTCCAGGCGGGCTTCCAGCGGCGTCTCGACGGGCTTGTGCGCCGGCGCCGTGACGACGAGCACGAGCAGGCGGTGCAGGCCGAAGCGCTGCATCGCCTCGCGCGCCAGCACGACGTGCCCGCGGTGCGGCGGGTCGAAGGCGCCGCCGAGCAGCCCGACGGTCACGCGTCCTCGAACTCGACGTCCGCGTCCGCCTTCACGCCGGCGCGCCGGAGATCGTCCTCGGTCGCCTGGCCGCGGACGCGATAGCCGCGCGGGGTGCGAAAGATCCGGAACGGGCGCCGACGCGGCGGCCGCGGACGGTAGACGAGGTAGTCCGCCAGCTCGACCTCCTCGGTCAGGGCCGGGGCCGCCTCCGGGATCAGGTCGAAGAGCGCGCGCTTGAGCGGGTCGATCCCCCGGCCGGTGACCGCCGAGACCGCGAGCGTCGCCAGGATGCGCGGATCCTCGATGTCGAAGGCGGGGGGCTCCTGAAGAAGGTCGAGCTTGTTGAGGACGACGATCTGCGGCCGGTCGGCCAGGCCGGCGCCGTAGGCTGCCAGCTCGCGGTCGATGGCGTGGAAGCGCGCCTCGACGTCCTCCTGGGCATCGATCACGTGCAGGAACATGCGAGCGCGCTCGAGGTGGGCGAGGAACTCGTCCCCCAGCCCCACTCCCTCGCTCGCGCCCTCCAGAAGCCCGGGCACGTCCGCGACGGTCAGTTGGCGGCCGTCCGGAGCCTCGACCGTCCCCAGGACCGGGGCGATCGTCGTGAACGGGTAGTCGGCGACCTTCGGCTTCGCGTTCGAGACGCGGCGCAGGAGTGACGACTTGCCCGCGTTGGGGAAGCCGAGGAGCGCGGCGTCGGCCAGGAGCTTCAGCCGCAGCTCGAGCGCCGCCTCTTCCCCGACCGAGCCGAGCTCGGCGAGGCGCGGCGCCTGATGCGTCGGCGTGGCGAAGCGACGGTTCCCGGCGCCGCCGTGGCCGCCGTGGGCAGCGATCACCCGCGCCCCGCGGTGGGCGAGGTCGGCGAGCAGCCGCCCCTCCTCGTCCAGGACCTGCGTCCCGACCGGGACACCGAGCTCGACGTCGTCTCCGTCGGCGCCGCGCTTGTTCGAGCCCTCGCCGTGACGGCCGCGCTTGGCCTCGAAGCGCGTGCTGCGGTGGAAGTAGGAGAGGTCGCGCAGGTCCGGGTCGGCAACGAGAACGACGTCGCCGCCGTGGCCGCCGTCGCCGCCGTCCGGGCCGCCCTTCGGCACGAACTTCTCGCGCCTGAAGCTGAGCGAGCCGTCACCGCCGCGGCCGCCCTTGACGCGGATCCGCGCGCGATCGTGGAACACGGGGCTCCTAGAGGACGGACACGACCCGACCCGCGCCGCCCGCCTGGAAGTCGACCTTCCCGTCGCGGGTGGCGAAGATCGTGTGGTCGCGGCCGAGACCCGTGCCCGGGCCGGGCCGGAAGCGCGTGCCACGCTGGCGGACCACGATCATGCCCGCCTTGATCTCCTGGCCGTCGAAGACCTTGACCCCCAGCCGCTTGGACTCGGAGTCCCGGCCGTTCTTCGACGAGCCCAATCCCTTCTTGTGGGCCATCCCTACTCCTCTGCCTTCTTCTTCGGCGCGGCCTTGCGGGCGGGCGCCTTCTTCTCGGTCGTCGCGGCCGGCTTGCGCGCCGTCGTGCTCGGCTTGCGCGCCGCCGGCTTCGTCGCCGCCGGGGGCTTCGCCTCGGCCGTCGCCGTCTCCTTCTTCGCCGCGGTCGTGCGCGCGGCGCCGATCGACTGCACCTCGATGCGGGTCAAGCTCGCGCGGAAGCCGTTGCGGCGCTTGTAGCCGGTTCGCCGCTTGTGCTTGCCGATGATGACCTTCTTCCCGAGAACGTGCTCGGCAACCTTCGCAGTCACCTGCTGGCCCTTGAGGTCGGAGCCGAGCTTCGCGTCCCCGTCCCCGCCCAGCATGACGAGATCGGGGTGAAACGTCTTGCCCTCTTCGTGCGGCAGCCGGTCCACGAGCAGCCACTGGCCTTCCCGCACGCGGTACTGCTTGTTCCCGATGGAGATGACTGCGTAGCTCATAGACAGGAAAGGAGCGGGCAGGGCCCGCTTCGGCAGACAGTCTAGCCAGCGTCCTCCGAGGTCGCAATCGGCTCGGTTGTGCCGTCGGCGGCCGGCTTCTTCTTGCGCCGGCGGCCGCCGCGGGTGCCGCGGCGCGTCTTCTTCTTCGGCTTCTCGGCCTCGGGTGCGTCGCCGTTCGCGCTTGGCTCGGCGGCCTCGGCGGCCGCCTGGGCGACGACCTCGGCCGGCTCCTCGACCGGCGGCTCGGGTGGCGCGTCGGCGTCGCCGTTGGCCGCGGCGGCGGGGGCCACCGCGGTCTTCCTCTTCCGCCCGCGCCCGCCGCGGCTGCCCCGACGCGTCTTCTTCTTCGGCTTCTCGGTGGGCTGGTCGCCGTCTGCGGCAGGCTCCTCGGCGACGGTGTCCGCGACCTCGTCTGGGACGTCCTCGAGGAGGGTCTCGTCCAGCGCCACGACCGCCTCCACGGGCTTGCGGGAGCGGGAACGCGGCTTGGCGGCCGCGGCCTTCGACTGCCGCGCTGGCGCCAGGCCGTCGATCTCGGCCGTCTTGCCCTCCGAGAGGATCGCGAAGCGGTCGAGGCGGAACGACTTCTTCGTCTTGAAGGCGAAGCGCTTGCCCGTCTCCTTCTCGAGCTCCTCGAGGCGCTCGCCGTCGGGGCCGATGAGCACGGCCGCGACGTCGGAGTGCAGCTCGACGACGAAGGCCTCGGCCTTCGAGGCGGCGATGTGGCGCCGGAGCTTCCGCTCGACCTCGACGGCGCGGGTCTCGGCGGAGACGACGATGCCGGTCGCATCGCAGGTGGGGCACTTGTCGGTGAGGATCTCGCGCGGGCCGTCGGTGACGTTCTGACGCGTCATCTCCACGAGCCCGAGCGGCGAGATCTCCACGACGTAGGTCTTCGTCCGGTCGCGCGCGAGCTCGGTGTTGAGGGCGCCCTCGACGAGCTGGCGGTTCTTCGGGTTCGCCATGTCGATGAAGTCGATGACGATGATCCCGCCGATGTCCCGCAGCCGGAGCTGGCGCACGACCTCGGTGACCGCCTCGAGGTTGTTCTTCGTGATCGTGTCCTCGAGTCGCGCGTTCGACGACTTGCCGCGGCCGCCGACGAAGCGGCCCGTGTTGACGTCGATGACGGTGAAGGCCTCGGCGTAGTCGAAGACGAGGTAGCCCCCGGAGGGGAGGTCGACCCGGCGAGAGAGCGTGGAGTTGACCGCCTCGACGACGCCCGACTTCTCGAGCAGCGGCTCCTTGCCGCGGTAGCGCTCGACCCGGGCGGCCAGCTCGGGCGACGTGCGCTTCAGGTACGCGACGATCTTCCGGTAGGTGCGCTCGTGGTCGACGACGACGCGCTTGAAGTCGCGGATGAAGAGGTCACGGACGATCCGGAGCGGGAGCTCCGCCTCCTGGTAGACGAGCGACGGGGCCTGGGCCCTCTCGGCGCGGCCGCGGATGGTGGACCACAGCTTCAGCAGGAGCTTCAGGTCGCCCTCGAGCTCCTGCTCGGAGGCGCCCTCGGCCGCGGTGCGAACGATCAGCCCGCCCTCGGGCAGCTCGAGGCTCTTGCAGATGGCCTTCAGCCGCTCGCGCTCCTCGTCCTCGAGGCGCCGCGAGACGCCGATGCCGTCGCCGTAGGGGGTGTAGACGAGGAAGCGACCCGGGAGCGAGACCTCGGTCGTCAGGCGGGCGCCCTTCGTGCCCATCGGATCCTTCACTGCCTGGACGACCACCTCCTGGCCGCGGGAGATCAGCTCCTGGATGCGCTTGCCGTGGCGCTTGCCCTCCAGCTCGGGGACGACGATCTCGTCCACGTAGAGGAAGCCGTTGCGGTCGAGGCCGACGTCGACGAACGAGGCCTCCATGCCGGGGAGGACGTTGTCGACGATGCCCTTGTAGATGTTGCCCGCGATCGAGCGGTGCGACGGGCGGCCGAGGTAGACCTCGGCCACCTTCCCCTCCTCGAGGACGGCAACGGTCTGCTCCAGGACCTCGACGGAGATCATGATCTCCTTCTCGACGTCCGGGACGACGATGCGCGGGGTCGCGGCCGGCTTCCGCGCCGGCGTGCGCTTGCGTTCGCGCTTGGGCTCTGGCCCGCGCTCCTTGGCCGTCGTCGAAGCCCGCTTCGGCTTCGGCTTCGTGGCCGCGGCGGGCGCCTTTACATCGGCGCCGGCCGTCTCGGCCGTCTTCTTCCGTCCGCGTCCGCCGCGGCTCCCGCGGCGACGACGCGCCGGCGGCTTGCGCTCGCCCTCAGCAGTCTCCTGCCGGGCCGGTGCCTCCCGCTCGGGCGCTGCAGGGGCGGCGGCCTCTGGCGGCGCCTCCTCCCCGCGCTTCTTCCAGCGAAACCAAGTCACGTTGGTGGACTCCTTTCGGGCGCACGCCGCGCTCGGCGCCGTTCAGGCGTTCGCCGAGCCGCAGGGTGTCAGCCACAAATCTCATGTGATTTCCGCGCCGGATCTCGCCTGCCCGTTCTGGGCTGGATCGTCCGTGCGCATCCCCCTCAGCCTAGCAGCCGCCGTCTAGGCCGCAGCGGGGCGAAGCCCCGTGCGCTTGCGCTCGACGGCGCGCAGCCGCTGGTTGAGGCGGGCCCACGCCCAGGGCTCGACCTCGTCGTAGCGCCCCGTCTCGAGCTCCGCCTGGGTCGCCTCCAGATACTCGAACCAGGCATCCGCCTCCTCGATCAGGAGCGCTTCCTGCCGCTCTTCCCTCTCCATGCGCGAGAAGGCTAGGACCAGGACCGGACGGACCGCTCGATCATTCTCGTGCCGCCCGCCGCGAAGTAGGCGTCGGCGGCTTCCCCCAGCGCCAGGGTGGCGGCGTAGGCCACGCCGCCCTTGACCGCCCAGCCGAGGCCGGGAACGAGGCCGACGAGCTGGCGGGCAACGGTGCGGAAGCCGAGGCCGGCGGCGATCACGGACAGGACCTCGAACGCACGCTCCCGGTCGAGCCGCTCGCCGTGCGCCGAGGCGATGCGGAGCACCATGCGGATCTGGTTCAGCGTCAGCACCGGGAAATCGGCCCCCGGGATGAAGATGGCGACGCCGAGGACGCCGTTCTGCAGTGCGAAGCGCTTGATGATCTCCTGCACGACCGCCTCGCGCAGCACCGGGACGCGCGCGGCGAGATGGTGCGAGGAATCGCCGGCGCGGTCGGCCGCCCGCTCGGCGATCGACTCGAGCGGGAGGGGCGCACCGGGCGGGACGGGGATGACGTCCGAGTCGAGGACGTACGGGATCGTCGGCGGATCCTCCGCCGAGGCGCCGAAGACTACGCAGACGATCTCGACGCCCTTCCGCGACGCGAGCTGGAAGGCCTTCTCGTCCTCCTCGCCCGGCACGGCGCCGTCGACCGCGTAGACGAGGACGTTCGCCCCCTCGAAGTCGTAGGCGGTCGGCGCGGCGAGAATCCGGATGGCGCCGGGCTCGGCGCCCTTCCCGAGCGCATCGTGGATCTCCTTCGCCCGCTCGGGCGCGCCGCCGACGAGCAATGGGCGCAGGTCCGCGTCGGTGACCCGGAGCTCCTTGACGACGCCGAGCACGGCCGTCGGGTTGAGCGGAAGCTTTGGCATGCCCTAGCGCGCCCCCGCCAGCCGGCCGCGCACGTGCACGGCCTCCAGCAGCCCGACCAGGATCAGGGTCGTCAGCAGGGAGCTGCCCCCGTACGAGACCAGCGGCAAGGGGATGCCGGTGACGGGCGCGATCCCGATCGTCATCCCGACGTTGATGAAGAGCTGGATCAGGAGCGCGAACACGACTGTCCCCGCCAGGATCGCCGAGAACAGGTCTTTCGCGACGGAGACGATCTTGGTCGCGCGCCAGATGATGACCGCGTAGAGCAGCAAGAGGATCGAAGCCCCGAGGAACCCGCGCTGCTCGGCGAGCGACGAGAAGATGAAGTCGGTCGAGTGCTCGGGGAGGTAGTTGAACTTCGTCTGCGTGGCGTTGGCCTCGCCGCGCCCGTCCAGGCCTCCCGCGCCGACCGCTGTGATCGACTGGTTGACGTTGTAGGTCGACCCGCTCGGGTCGATGTCCGGGTCGACGAACCCGATCAGGCGCTCGCGCTGGTACGGCTCGAGGACGTCAAGGCCGGCCGAGGGCAGGAACCAGAGGAGCGCCGCCGCCGCCAGGCCGGCGACGATGGCCAGGACAGCCAGGTGCCGCCAGGGCGTGCCGCCGAAGAAGAGGGCGCCCAGCAGGATGGCGGCGTAGATCAGGGTCGTCCCGAAGTCCGGCTCCTTGAAGACGAGGATCATCATCGGAAGCGAGATCCCGAGGACGCCGAGCGTCGTCCCCCACTCCGAGACGCGGTGCCTGCGTTCGGCCACCCAGCCCGCCAGGACGACGATGAGCACGAGCTTGCCGAGCTCCGACGGCTGGAAGTTGAAGAAGCCGATCTCGATCCAGCGCTTCGACCCGCGCACCTCGGAGGCGAGGACGAACACGGAGACGAGCAACCCGATCGAGACGGCGTACAGCGGCCAGCGGACACGTCGGTAGACGTCGGGGTCGACGGCAGCGGCGATCGCCAGCAGGATGGCGCCGACGACGACGTAGATCACCTGGCGGAAGACGTAGTAGTCGGGGTCGCCGGCGATGTCGTTCCGGGTCACCGACTCCAGCACCCAGAGTCCGTAGGCGACGAGACCGCCGGTCGCCAGCAGGAGCAGGTAGTCGATGTGGCGGAGGAACGCGCCGATCTCCCAGGCGGCTGCCTGGGAGCGGGTCGGCTGCTGGACGCGGGTCGCCATTAGTCGCTCTGCTGGACGACGACCGAGTAGGTGCCGTCTGGCTTGACGTTGAAGTACTTCTCGAAGACCTTGAGCGCCGTCGGCGCCGCGGCCGTGCCGCCGTGGCCGCCGTTCTCGATGAGGGCGCAGACGGCGATCTCGGGCGCCTCGTAGGGCCCGTAACCGCACCACCAGGACTGGTCCCGCACGCCCTGGTAGCCGGGAAGCTCGACGTACTTCTCTGCGGTGCCCGTCTTGCCGGCGATACCGACTGGGAAGCTCCCGAAGACCGACTGCGAGGTGCCGTAGCTCGCGTGGGTGGCGTCGTAGAGCGCGCCCTGGACGACACTCAGCGCGTACGGGTCGATGTCGAGGTCGCGCGGCGGCTTCGGCGTGTACGGCCGCAGGACGACGGGCGGCTCGCCCTCGTTCCGCGGCTCCTCGACGCTCTTGACGAGGTGCGGCTCGACCAGCTTGCCGCCGTTCGCGATCATCGCGTATCCGCGCGTCATCTGCAGCGGGCTCACGAGCAGGTCGCCCTGGCCGATGGCCAGCTGCACGGAGTCGCCGCTCGTCCAGATCCTGTCGATCTCCGTCTTGAACGTCTTGCGGCGCCAGGACGGCGTCGGCACGAGCCCCTTCGACTCCGGGCCGAGGTCGATGCCTGTGCCGGAGCCGAAGCCCATCGTTCTCGACCAGCGCTGCAGCGGGGAGTCCTTGCGCTCGTAGAAGCGCAGGGCGACGTTGTAGAAGAAGGTGTCGCACGAGTTCGCGAGCGCGGTCGAGACCGTCATGGGCTCGTTCTTGTACGGGTCCCAGTTCATGAACGTCTGGCCGTCGATGACCTCCTTGCCCGTGCACTGGATCATCTCCGAGGGCGAGAGGACTCCCGTCTCGAGCGCGGCAAGGGCGACGAACGGCTTGAACGTCGAGCCGGGCGGGTAGCCGCCCGCGATGGCGCGGTTGAGCTGCGGGTAGTTCGCGCTCCGCTTGGCGAGGTTGGCGAGGTCTTTCTCATCCACCCGGCCGACGTAGACCCGTGGGTCGAACGTCGGGTTCGAGGCGAGCGCGAGGATCTCGCCCGTGTCGACGTCCATGGCGACGATGGCGCCGCCGTCGGCGGCCCATTCGCCCTGCTCGTGGGCAAGGCCGATTCCGAAGTTCAGCGCGTCCTCGGCCGCCCGCTGGAGGTCGACGTCGAGCGTGAGCCGGATGTTGTCGCCGGCCTCGGGCAGCTGGCTGAACTCCCGCTCGCTCGTGATGCGCCCGAGCGCGTCGACGAAGACCCGTCCCTGGCCGCGGACGCCGCGCAGGTAGTTGTCGTAGACGGCCTCGATGCCGGTCTGGCCGATGCGGTCACCGGCGGCGTAGCCCTGTTCGGCCTTGTCCTTCAGCTGGTCGCTGCTGATCTCCCCGACGTGGCCCAGGATCTGCGCGGCCAGGTTTCCCTGCTCGTAGTTGCGCAGGTACGTCTCCGTGATCTGGACGCCTGGGAACTCGCCCTGGTGCTCCATCAGGTAGGCGGTCCTGAGCTCGCCCACGCCGGTGTCGATGGTCACGGGCGTGAGCGGATCGCTCTGCAGGCGCTCCTCGACCTTCTCGCGCACGTTCTTCGCCTTCAGGCCGAGCAGCATCGAGATCCGGCGCAGCATCTTGTCGCGCTCGACGATGGGCACGTTCTCCAGGGCGGCGGGCCAGATCTGCACGAGGGTCCCCGGCATGTTGGAGACCAGGACGTCGCCGTCGCGATCGACGATCGACCCGCGCGGGGCGATGACGCCGAAGCTCCGGATCTGGTTGTTGTTGGCGTTCTCGAGGTAGCGCTCACCGGAGATCACCTGCAGCGCCCAGAGGCGGAAGAAGAGCGCGCAGAAGACGACGATCGCGATCACGCCGAGAATGCCGACGCGCAGTGCCATCTGGGGACCGAAGCGATACGGCTCCTCGACCCGGGGATCGGGAGGGAGGAAGCCTGGGTGCCTGGTGCCCGGGTCCCTGACCGTGCTAGACAGCCGGGGTCACCTCCCGGCGGAAGACGAGCCGCGGCGGCAGGAGCCTCGCGCAGAGCCTGTAGACCGGGTAGGCGAGGATCATGTTGAAGGCGAGCGTCGGCAGCAGCACCGCGAGGAACAGCTGCGAAGCGGGGATGGTCACACCGAGCATGAAATGGAGCACCGCCGAGCCGAGCGTGACGCCGACGGTCGCGAAGGCGACGGCGATCAGCAGGGGGTGCGCCGAGGAGCGCGTGGTCACCTCGCCGAAGCGTCCCGTCCAGTAGCCGGTCACGGTCAGGAGTAGCGAGGTCAGGCCGAAGGTCCCGAACGAGGCCGTGTCGAGGACCAGGCCGGCCATGAACCCGAGAATCGACCCGTACGTCGGCCCGCGGAGGAGCGAAACGGCGACGAGCGTGACGAGGACGACGTCGGGGTGCGCCTCGCCAACCTCGATCCACTCGGCGAGCGAGACCTGCACGATGGCGGCGAGCAGGACGAGGCCCCCCGCCTTGAGTGCGTCGATGCCCGTCACGGCCGCTTCTTCTGCCCCTTTTGCCTCCCGGAGCTTCCGGCGTTCGCCTGGTTCCCGGCCGCGTTCTGCGCCCGCCCGGCGCGCGGCTTCTCGAGCATGACGATCACCATCGAAAGCGAGTCGAAGTCGACGAAGGGGGTGACCTGCACGCGCTTGAAGAGGTCGACGTCCTGCTGGCCGACGGACTCGACGGCGCCGATCGCGATCCCGCGCGGGAAGAGCGACTCGAACTTCTCCGTCTTCCAGCCCGAGGTGATGACGGTGTCGCCGCTCTTGACCATCTCGTCCTTCTCGACGCGATCCAGGATCAGCGACGAGGAGCTGGCCCCGTGCTTGACGACGCCGGCGGCGCCGCTCTCCAGCACGACGGCCGAGACCGAGCTGCTCTGGTCGGTGATCAGCGTGATCCGGGCCGTCGAGTCGGTCACATCCGTGACCCGGCCGACGAGGCCCTCCTCGGTGACCACGGGCGCGTTCACCTTGATGCCGTCGCCGGAGCCCGCCGAGATCGTGATCTCCTGCTGGTAGGGCGACGGCGGGCGGCCGATGATCCGCGCGACCACGGGCGTGAAGTCCGTCGGGAACTTCGGGCCCGCGATGTAGTTGGCGATGCCGGTCTGGACGGCGTTCTCCTGGGCGCTGGTTTGCTGGGCGATCAGCGCGGCGCGCATCCTCTCGTTCTCCTCGCGCAGCTTCTCGTTCTCGTCCTTCGCGTCCAGGAGGTCGGACATCCAGGCCCAGCCGTCGCGGAACGGGCGCGCGACGCGTTCGCCGGCGACCTCGAACGGCATCAGCACGGAGACGCCGATGCGCTGGGCTGCATGCAGCGGCCCCTCGGAGGATTCCCGGAAGTAGACGGTGATCAGGCCGAGCGAGACGAGCACGAGCACGGCTGCGACGAGCCGCGCTCTAAAGGCGCGTCCCGTTCGCGAGGTAGGGCCCTCACCGCGCCGGACAGGTGCGTCCAGCACCGGGAGCCGTGCTGTTCGCTGCCGAGGCACGGAACCGACCAGTGTAGTGAATCGCCCGGCTCTCGTGAACCGGACCCGGCTTGGTTCCTAGCGCCGGCGGCCGTTCCGCTGGCGGGCCTTCGCGGAGCGGTGGATGACCTCGAACTCCTCCAGGCTGCGGCCGGAGCCGACCGCGACGCACGTGAGCGGCGACTCGGCGAGCTGCACCGGCATCTGGGTCTCGTCCCGGAGCCGGTCCGCGAGGCCGGTCAGGAGCGCTCCGCCGCCGGCGAGGACGATGCCGCGGTCCATGATGTCGGCGGCCAGCTCGGGCGGCGTCTTGTCGAGCGTCGACTTGATCGCGTCGATGATCTGGCCCACCGGCTCGTCGAGCGCACGGCGGGTCTCCTCCGATGTGATGACGACGGTCTTGGGGAGCCCGGTGAGCATGTCGCGGCCGCGGACCTCGGCCGAGACCTCCTGCGAGAGCTCCCACGCGGAGCCGATCTCGAGCTTGAGCTCCTCGGCGGTCTGCTGGCCGATCAGGAGCTTGTACTCCTTCTTGATGTGGGCCATGATCGCCTCGTCCATCTCGTCCCCACCCACGCGGATGGACTGGGAGACGACGATGCCGCCCAGCGAGATGACGGCGACCTCGGTCGTCCCGCCGCCGATGTCGACGATCATGTTTCCGGTCGGCTCGGAGACCGGCAGCCCCGCCCCGATTGCAGCCGCCATCGGCTCCTCGATCAGGTAGGCCTGGCGCGCGCCGGCGGAGAGGGTCGCCTCTTCGACCGCGCGCTTCTCGACACCGGTGACCCCGCTCGGGACGCAGACGACGACGCGCGGGTGCGCGAAGCGGTTGTGGTGCACCTTCTGGATGAAGTGCCGGAGCATCTGCTCGGTGACGTCGAAGTCGGCGATCACCCCATCCTTGAGCGGACGGATCGCCGAGATCGTCCCCGGCGTGCGGCCCAGCATCCGCTTGGCCTCGATCCCGACGGCGTGCACCTCGCCCGTTCGCTGGTCGATGGCGACGACGGACGGCTCCGAGAGCACGATGCCGCGCCCGCGCACGTAGACGAGGGTGTTGGCAGTCCCCAGGTCGACGGCCATCTCGCGTCCGCCGAACCCGCTCAAGTAGCCCCAGAAGCTCATAGAACCCCGCTGAGTGTAACGACAAGCTTGAGCGCGTCCACCGCGGCCACGTCAGGGGTCTGACCCCTGACGTGGCTCCAAAGGCGGGCGATTCTGCGCGGAGGCTGTGAAATCGGGAAGAGGCGACCGCGGGGCGGTCTACCCTCGACGCCATGCCTCGGACACCCCGTCTTCAGCTTGCTGGTGGCACCTTCCACGTCACCGCGCGAGGCAATCGGCGGCAGCAGATCTTCCTCGACGCCCAGGACCACGTCGGGTTCCTCTCGCTGCTGGACGAACTCGCCAGACGCCGCGGCTGGCGCGCCTACGGGTACTGCCTGATGCCGAACCACTATCACCTCGTGGTCGAGACTCCGAGCCCTGACTTGTCAATCGGGATGCAGTGGCTCAACGGCCGATTCGCACAGGCTTTCAACCATCGTCACGCTCACGACGGCCATCTCTTCCAGGGACGCTTCCACTCGCTTCTCGTCGAGAGCGATTGGCATCTTCTGGAGCTCTCGCGCTACCTCTCGCGCAACCCCGTGAGGGCGCGGCTGTGCAAGCACCCACGGGAGTGGCCGTGGAGCAGCTACGCGGCGGTCGCCGGCCTCGAACGACCACGAGCCTGCCTCGTCCCGGATCGGATCCTGGCTCCATTCGGTCGGACGCCTGCCGCGGCTAGAAGGCGCTTCGAAGAGTTCGTGAACGATCGCGGACAGGTCTTGGCCGGCCACGTCAGGGGTCTGACCCCGGACATGGCCGGGCTAGCCGCTGACCTGGGTGCCTGGGAAGCGGTCGGCTAGGAGCCGGACGAGGAGGGCTGCGGGGAGGCCTACGACGTTGAGGTAGTCGCCTTCGATGCGCTCGACCAGGGAGGCTCCCTCGGACTGGATGGCATACGCGCCCGCCCGGCCTTGCCACTCGCCGGTGGCGACGTACGCCTCGATCTCCTGAGGGGCCAGGGGGCGGAAGACAACGCTCGTCTCCTCGTGCTCAACGGCCTCCCAGCCGGAGCTACGCAGGCAGAGGCCCGAAACGACGGTGTGCGCTCGGCCGGCAAGGAGGCCGAGCATCGCCGCTGCCTCCTCCTGGTCGCGCGGCTTCCCGAGGATGCGGTCGCCGACCACGACCGCCGTATCCACACCGAGGACCAGTCGGTCGCCGACCGCGTCCGCAACCGAGCGGGCCTTGCCCGCCGCGTGACTGCGGACGAGCTCCACCGGCGACAGGTCGCCGTCGTCGCGCTCCTCGTAGCTCGGCTCCACCACCTCGAAAGGAAGGCCGAGCTGCTCCAGGATGGCGCGGCGCTGCGGAGACGACGACGCCAGCACCAGCGGCGCCGGGAGCTTCACCGCTTCCGGGCCCGCCAGATCTCCTCCGAGGGCCACTGCCGCGCCCACCAGCGTTGTGGGAGGCCGGGGTAGCGGTGCTCGGGCCCGGCCTCCGGCGCCTGCAGCTCGACGAGGTCGACGACCTCGAGCCCCGAGCCGCGCAGGAGCCGTATCCAGTCGCCGTGACCGAGGTGGAACTCGACCGAGGTCGTGTCGGCCCACTCGAGGCGGTGCAGCCCGAACGAGGGCCTGAGCAACTCGCGGCCGGGCGGCTGCTCCTCCATGGGCGCGGTGAGGATCGCCAGCAGCCCGTGGATGAGGAAGACGAGCTCGCCGCCGGGCCGCAGCAGCCGAGCCGCCTCGGGGATCCAGCGATACGGATCAGCCCAGAGTGACGCCCCGTACTCGGAGACGGCCAGGTCGAAGCTCGCGTCCGCCAGGGGCACGGCCTCGGCGCTGGCCTCCAGCAGGGGGAACTGGAGCCCGAAGCGCCGCTGCATCTGACGCGCCGTCTCCAGCTGGGCGGGCGTGACGTCGACCCCGACCGGCCGCGCTCCGCGACGCGCCAGCCAGGCCGAGATGTAGGCCGTGCCGCATCCGAGCTCGACTACGTCGAGCCCCTCAACCGACTCCGGCAGTACCTGCACCTCGGTCTCGGGAACTCCCCAGACGCCCCAGGTGATCTCCTCCGCCGCCCAGGCGCGCGGCGCCTCCTCGGCGTACTCGGGGGCCCACGACGTCCACTCGTCGCGGTTGCGGCGGGCGTGATCGGAGAGGTCAGACAAGCTCGCCGTCGGAGAACCAGAGCGCGATCTCGCGCTCCGCCGAGGCGGTGGAATCCGAGCCGTGGACGAGGTTGTCCGGCATCGCGAGCGCGAGATCGCCGCGGATCGTCCCGGGCGCGGCGTCGACCGGGTTCGTCGCGCCCATGGTCGAGCGGGCGACCTTCACCGCGGACTCCCCCTCGAGCACGAGGGCCAGCGTCGGCGACGAGGTGATGAACTCGACGAGCTCGCCGAAGAACGGCTTCTCACGGTGCTCGGCGTAGTGTTCGCCGGCGAGCGCCTCGTCGACGAGGACGAGCTTCGCCGCCCGGACGTCGAGCCCGCGCCCTTCGAAGCGCCCGAGGATCTCCCCGGCCAGCCGACGCTGCATCGCGTCCGGCTTGATCAGGACGAGGGTGCGTTCCGCCATTCGTCCTGCCGCTGGGCCTCGGCGTCGTCCCGCTTCTTGGCCTTCCAGAAGATCCAGGAGACATACCCGAGCACGAACCAGGGGACGAGCATGGCGACGAGCGCCACCATGGTGATGGCGAACGACCCGCCGTCGTCCCTCATGGCGTGCTGGGCGAGGAGGATCCCCACGCCGTCAGATTAACCCGAAAGGTTCTCGACCGCGCGGGGTGACTCGACGGGGGTCTCGCAGAACGGGCACATCTGCCACAGGGGCTCGAGCGGTGCCTTGCAGCGCCGGCAGGAGTCCTTGAGCTTCGTCGTGCAGACGGGGCAGGCGAGGAACGTCGAATCGATCACCGCGCGGCAGACCGGGCAGCGCTCGGCGACGTCGAGGCTGTCCTCCATCGCCTTGATCTCGAGCTCCCGCTCGCGCACGTCTTCGAGGTACTCCGGCGGGCGGAAGAACATGTAGAGGAGCGGCCCGACGAAGGGCGGGAAGATCCCCAGCGCGACCGCCATCGCGAGCAGCCACGGGTCCTCGATCCGCCGCCGCGCGTCCTTGTACACCCAGTACGCGGAGGCGAGCCAGAAGACGACCAGGAAGAACAGCGTGACGTTGCGGATGACGAGCCACTCTTCGGAGTCGAAGAAGTCGCCGACGAAATTGAGCGGATCGCTCTCGTCCGTCGTGGTCGTCTGCGCGAGTAAGAGGTGTAAGCGCGTCACAGCAAGATCTTCCCAACGAACCACCCTGCGCCAAACGCGATGGCGACGATCGCGAAGAGCACGATCGCCGCGAGCGCGAAGACGCTCAGCCGCTCGCCGACGCTTGCCATGGTAGACACGAAGGGCGGACGGAGGCCAGGTCTGTGAGCAGGTAGAGGGAGCCGGTCACGAGCAAGGCGCCGTCCGCGCCCGCGAGCTCGCGCCCCCGGGTGAGGGCGGGCACCGGCTCTTCGACGACCTCGACACGCATGAAATACGCCCGGGCGAGGGCCGCCAGGTCCTCCGCGGGCAGCGCGCGGGGGTTCGACGACGCCGTTGCCACGAGCGTGCTGCCGAGGGCGGAAAGCGCAGCGAGCATTCCGGCCGCGTCCTTGTCGGCGAGGATCGAGGCGACGACCACCCAGTCGGCGCGCGGGACGCGCGTGAGCAGATAGCCGACCCCCGCGAGGTTGTGCGCCCCGTCCCAGATCTCGAGCGGCGAGTCGCCAACTCGCTCGAGCCGCCCGGGCACGTGAACGCTCTCGAGGGGTCCCGGATCGACGGCGCGGCCGAGGAACGACTCGACCGCGGCGTGCGCCAGGGCACCGCTCGAGCTCGCGACGAGGGCGACGCCGCCGGCGCCGGCCTCGCGCGCGGCCCCGTCCCACTCCGGTTCGCCGAGCACCACGAGCGCGCCCGGCTGCACCACGGCGAGCTTCTCGGCGGCGATCTCCTCCCGCGTCGAGCCGAGGACCTCGGTGTGCTCGAGACCGACGTTCGTGAGGACGACGACCGGCGCCCGTAGGACGTTGGTCGCGTCGTGCCTGCCGCCCAGGCCGGCCTCGACGACCGCCGCGTCCACGCCGGCCCCCGCGAACTCGGCGAACGCGGCCGCCGTCAGCGCCTCGAACTGCGTTGCGCCCACCGCTTCCGCCTCGTCGCGGACCCGGCCGAGCGCCGCGTCGAGATCGGCCTCCTCCCCGCCTACCCGGATCCGCTCCGACCAGGAGACGGCATGGGGCGACGTGTACGAGCCGGCCTTGTGGCCCTCGGCAAGCAGGAGCGCCTCGGCCGACCGCGTTGTCGTCGTCTTGCCGTTCGTGCCGACGACGTGAATCGCGGGGAACGCCCGCTGCGGGTCGCCCAGGCGCTTCAGCAGCTCGCGCATCCGCTCCAGCCCGAACTCCTCGGGCCAGGGGCTCAGCGACTCGAGCCACCCCAGGTTGCTAGCCGCCGAGGGCATCGAGCTCGCGCCGGTAGCGCGCCAGCTTGTCGCGCTCGGCCTCGACCACCTCGGGCGGCGCGTTCGCGACGAAGCGATCGTTGCCGAGCATGCCCTCGGAGCGGGCGACCTCCTCGCGCAGGCGCGCGACCTCGCCGTCGCGGCTGCCGTTGAGCGGCAGCTGCTCCTTGCGGACGACGGCGTCGAAGATGCGGCGCTCGTCCTCGGAGAGCTCGATGAGGACGCCGCTTCGCCGCGCGATCTCGGCGGCGTCGCGGATGCGCTCGATCGCGCCAGCCTCGTCGGCGTAGGCGGGGTCCGGCTCGGGCCACGGCGAGACGATCAGACGGCCGGCCCGCCCGGGCAGCTGCTCCCAGATCTCCTCGGTCACGTGCGGCATGACGGGATGCAGCAGAACGAGCAGGCGCTCGAGGGCGAAGAGCGCGGTCCCAGCCGCGTCCGGGTCGTCCTCCCAGAGACGCGGCTTCAGCGCCTCCGCGTACCAGTCGCAGAAGTCGTCGAACGTGAGCGCGTAGAGCGCCTTCACTGCGGCGGCGAAGTCGAAGCGGGCCCACGCCTCCTCGACCTCGGCGCGAACGGCGTCGAGGCGGGCGAGGATCCAGCGCTCCTCCAGCGCCTGCGGCCGCGCCGCGGGCTCCGCGCCCTCGGTGTTCGCGAGGATGAGCCGTGAGACGTTCCAGAGCTTGGTCGCGAGTTTGCGCCCCTCGACGATCGCGCCCTCCGCGAAGCGGACGTCCTGCGTGGAAGACATCTTCATCAGCCCGTACCGGGTGGCGTCGGCGCCGTGGGCGTCGATCAGCTCGAGCGGGTCGATCCCCGTGCCGAGGCTCTTCGACATCCGCCGCCCGTCGGGGGCGAGCACGGTCGAGTGGATGATGACGTCGTGGAAGGGCAGGTCTCCGACGAGCTCGAGACCTGACCAGATCATGCGGTTGACCCAGAGGCGGATGATCTCGCGCGCGGTCGAATTGATGTCACCGGGGTAGTAGCGCCGCAGGTCGTCCGTCTCCTCCGGCCAGCCGAGCGTGGCGAAGGGCCAGAGCGCCGAGGAGAACCACGTGTCGAGCACGTCCGGGTCGCGCTCGAGCTTCCCCGACCCACACTCGGCGCAGGACTCGGGCGCCGGCCAGGCGCACGTCGCGTGCCCGTCCGGGCAGTACCAGATCGGAAGCTGGTGGCCCCACCAGAGCTGGCGCGAGACGTTCCAGTCCGGGATCTCCTCGAGCGAGCGGACCGCGAACTGGTGCTGGGACTCCGGGTGGTAACGGACGCGACGCTCCTGCAGGGCTGCGAGCGCGGGCTTGCGCGGCTCCTCCATCGCGAGCCACCACTGGAGCGAGACGAGCGGCTCGATGCGCGTGTGGCAGCGCTCGCACGTGCCGACGTTGTGGTGGTAGCTCTCGCGCTTCTCGAGCAGATCGTGTTCCTTCAGCCACGCGACGACCGCCTCGTCCGCCTCCCTCTGCGAGCGCCCGGCCAGCTCACCGGCCGCGTCGTTCATGCGGCCCTCCGGGCCGATGACCGTCACAACGGGCAAGTCGTGCCGCCCGCCGATCTCGAAGTCGGTGGGATCGTGGCCGGGCGTGATCTTGAGGGCGCCTGTGCCGAACTCCGGGTCGACGAGCTCGTCCGCGATCACGGGCACGACCCGCTCGACGAAGGGGACGACGACCTCCTTGCCGACGGCGTCGCGGTAGCGCTCGTCGTCGGGATGGACCGCGACCGCGACGTCGGCGAGGATGGTGGCCGGCCGCACGGTCGCCACCGTGATCGATCCCGACCCGTCCGTGAACGGGTAGCGCGCGTACGTCAGCGTGTCGTCCATCGGCTCGTGCACGACCTCGAGGTCGGAGATGGCGGTCTCGTGGAACGGGCACCAGTTGACGATCCGGTTCGCGCGGTAGAGCCACCCCCGCTCCCAGCTGTGCACGAAGAAGCGCATGACCGCCTCCACGTATGCGGGGTCCATGGTGAACCGCTCGCGCTCGTAGGCCAGCGACGCGCCCAGGCGTCGGTACTGGCCCATGATCGTCCGGCCGGTTTCCTCGAGGTGGCGCCAGACCCGCTCGACGAAGGCCTCGCGGCCGATCTCCTTGCGCGAGGTGCCCTCGGCGACGAGCTGCTTCTCGACGACGTTCTGGGTCGAGATGCCGGCGTGGTCGTAGCCGGGCTGCCAGAGGGTGTCGAACCCGCGCATCCGGTGCCAGCGGATGAGCACGTCCTGGAGCGAGCCGTTGAGCGCGTGGCCCATGTGCAGCGCGCCGGTCACGTTCGGCGGTGGAACGGCGATGACGAACGTCTCCTCGCGGCGCTTGCCGGCGCCCGCACGGTAGAGACCCTCCGCCTCCCAGGTCTCCTGCCAGCGCCGCTCGACGTCCTCCGGACGATAGGTCGGCTCCATGCCGCTGATTCTAGGGGCGGCCCGCATGGCAGACTTCCAGCATGGAAGCAACGGTGAGCCCGTGAGCCAGGTCGTCCAGGATCCGCTCGACGCCGCCCGCGCGGCGCTGCAACGGCACGAGTGGCTCGAGGGCTACGAGCTCCTGCACGCGGCAGACGAGAGCATGGAGCTCGGCCCCGAGGACGTCCTCCTCCTCGCCGAGGCGGCCATGTGGGCGGGCCACATCGAGGACGTCATGCAGTACCTCGAGCGCGCCTATCGGGGCTACCTGAAGGAAGGCAAGACCCTGCGAGCCGCCTACGTCGCCACCTGGATCGCGCACGACCAGCGGGGCAACCTGCAGATGTCTGTGGCCAACGGCTGGATGGGCCGCGCGAAGCGCCTGCTCGACCTCGAGGAGGAGGCACCCGAGCACGGCTACTGGGCTCTGCAGAAGAGCCTTGTCGAGCTCAGCGAGCGCAACCTCCCGGAGTCCTTCCGGCTGGCCAAGCAGGCCGAGGAGCTGGGCCGCCGCTTCGGCGACCGCAACCTCGAGATCCGCGGCCTCCAGCGGCAGGGAAACGTGCTCATCGACCAGGGCGAGGTTGCCGAGGGGAAGCTCCTCCTCGACGAGGCCAGCGCAGCCGCGCTCGCCGGCGAGCTCGACCCGTTCTCGACGCTGACCGTCTACTGCAACACGATCGGCGCGTGCCGGGACGTCGCAGACTACGAGAGCGCGGGCCAGTGGACCGACCTGGCCAGCGACTTCTGCGACGCGAACGCGATGTCAGCCTTCCCCGGCCTGTGCCGCGTCAACCACGCCGAGGTCATGAAGTTCAAGGGCCGCCTCGCCGAAGCCCAGGAGCTCGCCGATCGCGCCGGCACCGAGCTGCGGGGCTGGAGCCCGCGCATCGCCGGCGCCGCCTTCTACGAGCTCGGCGAGGTACGGATGCGCCTCGGCGAGCTCGCCCAGGCCGAGCAGGCCTTCCGGGAGGCCGACGAGTACGGGCGCACGCCCGAGCCCGGGTTGTCGCTGCTCAGGCTGGCCCAGGGCGACCCCAAGAGCGCGCTCGCGTCGATCCGGCGTACCGCCTCGGACGAGTCCATGGGGCTTCCCGCTCAGGCCCGGATGCTCCCGGCCGCCGTCGAGATCGCAGTCGTTGCGGGCGAGGTGGACGAGGCGGCGGCCTACGCCGAGCGCCTCGTGGCGATCGCGGACACGTTCGACAGCTCGGCGCTGCGAGCCGGCTCAGCGTTCGCCCACGGCCAGGTGGCGCTCGCGCAGAACCAGGCCGACACCGCCTTCCAGGACTTCCGCCAGGCGCGGATGACCTGGGATTCGACCGGCGCCACCTACGACGTCGCGCGCGCGCGCGAGCAGCTCGGGCGGGCCCTCCGCGCGCTCGGAGACGAGGACGCCGCCCTCTGGGAGCTGCAGGCGGCTGCGGCGCGCTTCGAGCGCCTCGGGGCCGTCCGCGACGCCGACAGGGTCGCCGAGCTGCTCATGCGCGACACCTCGACCGAGGTGCTGAAGACGTTCCTCTTCACGGACATCGTCGGGTCGACCGAGCTCGCGAGCGCGGTGGGGTCGGACCGCCACTGGGTCAACCTGCTCCGCCGCCACGACGATGCGCTCCGGGCCATCTTCGCCGACTTCAACGGACAGGTGGTCGACCACACCGGCGACGGCTTCTTCGCCGCATTCGAGGAGGCGGACGACGCCCTGGGCGCCGCCGTCGCGATCCAGCGGGCGGTCGATCAGGAGTTCGAGTTCGACATTCGCATCGGCGTCCACAGCGACGGCGCCCTGCAGACGCGGGACAACTACCACGGCAGGGGCGTACACGCCGCCGCCCGCATCGGCTCCGCCGCGTCCGGCCGCGAGATCCTCGCGAGCCACGCGACCGTGGGCGAGCTGCCGCAGTTCACGGTCACGAGCCCGCGCCCACTCGCCCTGAAGGGCTTCAAGGAGCCCGTGGACGTGTGCTCGGTGGAGTGGGCCGCCGGCTGAGAGCGCTCGCCGCGACGGCGCTGGTGGTGGCGCTGCTCCCGGCGGCGTGTGCAGGCGACAACGAGCCGGCTTCTGTCTCGACGGTGACGACGACCGTGACCACGACGGTGACGGCGACCGCGACCGTGACCGCGACCGATCTCACCGAGACGTCGGAGCCGGTCGAGCCCTCCGCCTCGGCCGTGACGTTTCAGATGCCGTCGAGGAACATCGGCTGCCGGTTCGGGTTTCGCCGACTTCGCTGCGACATCCTCAGCGGCCTCGAGCCGGCGCCGGACGAGGCCTGTGACTTCGACTGGGTCGGCGTCGACATGGGCGTGACCGGGCCCGCTGCGGCGAACTGCGGCAGCGACACGGTCTATGAGGCCGCCGCGCCCACGCTCGCCTACGGCACGATCTGGTCGCGGATGGGGATCACGTGCGAATCGAGCGAGGAGGGCCTCTACTGCACGAACCGCGAGGGTCACGAGTTCGCGCTCGCGCGCGGCAGCTGGTCGGCCTCCTAGCGGGGCGGGAGCTAGGCCGACTCTTCTTCGAGCTCGTCCAGCGCGAGCGCCGCGCCGCCGCTGGTGACCAGCGTCGGTCGCAGATTGCGCTCGATCGTCTCCTTCGTGATCACGCACTTGGAGACGTCCTTGCGGGACGGGAGCTCGAACATCACGTCGAGGAGCGCGAGCTCGATGATCGAGCGGAGCCCGCGGGCACCCGTCTCGCGCTCGAGCGCCTTGTCCGAGATCTGCCAGAGGGCGTCCTCGGTGAAGACGAGCTCGACGTTGTCGTAGGAGAAGAAGCGCTGGTACTGCTTGACGAGCGCGTTCTTCGGCTCGAGGAGGATCTGGACGAGGTCCTCGCGCGTGAGCTGGTGCACCGCGGAGATGACCGGGAGCCGGCCGATGAACTCCGGGATCAACCCGTACGAGAGGAGGTCCTCCGGCATGACTGACGAGAGGAGCTCGCTCGACTCGATCGCCCGGCGCGACTTCACGTCGGCGCCGAAGCCGACCTGGTTCTTGCCGATCCTCTTGCTGATGATCTTCTCCAGCCCGGCGAACGCGCCGCCGCAGATGAAGAGGATGTTCGTCGTGTCGATCGACAGGAACTCCTGGTGCG
Source organism: uncultured Actinomycetes bacterium (assembly GCA_963811635.1). Classification (GTDB taxonomy): domain Bacteria; phylum Actinomycetota; class Thermoleophilia; order Gaiellales; family Gaiellaceae; genus JAIBJN01. Next base: position 62,576 of record CAWESB010000003.1, on the reverse strand, counting down.
GGTGCTTCCGGCCGCCCTGGGGCGGGACGCTCGCGACCGTGCCCTCGAGGATCTTCAGCAGCGCCTGCTGGACGCCCTCGCCGGAGACGTCGCGCGTGATCGACGGGTTGTCCGCCTTGCGCGCGATCTTGTCGACCTCGTCGATGTAGATGATCCCGGTCTCGGCCTTCTTGACGTCGAAATCCGCCGCCTGGATCAGCTTCAGGAGGATGTTCTCGACGTCCTCGCCGACGTAGCCGGCCTCGGTCAGCGCCGTCGCGTCCGCGATCGCGAACGGGACGTTGAGGATGCGGGCCAGCGTCTGCGCGAGCAGCGTCTTCCCGCAGCCCGTCGGGCCGAGCAGGAGGATGTTCGACTTCTGGAGCTCGACGTCGTCGCCCTCGTCGGCCACCATCTGCACGCGCTTGTAGTGGTTGTAGACGGCGACCGCAAGCGTCCGCTTGGCCTCTTCCTGGCCGACGACGTAGTCGTTCAGGATGGTGTAGATCTCCTTCGGCCGCGGAAGGTTGTCGAGGTCGAGCTGGGCCGGAGACGTCAGCTCCTCGTCGATGATCTCGTTGCAGAGATCGATGCACTCGTCGCAGATGTAGACGCCGGGTCCGGCGATGAGCTTCTTGACCTGCCGCTGGCTCTTGCCGCAGAAGCTGCAGAGAAGCTGTTCGTTACCGTCGGTCGCTCGGGCCATGTCTCTCTACCTTGTACCTCGAAATCGCTCGGATGACTAGGACGCAGCCGCCATCGCCGGTGTGCCCCGGTGCGCGATCACAGTGTCGATGATGCCGTAATCGAGAGCTTCCTGCGCCGTCATGAAGTAGTCCCGCTCCATGTCCCGGCCCACCTTCTCGAGGTCCTGCTCCGTGTGGGTGGCGATGATCTCCTCGAGCAGGCGCTTCATGGCGAGCGTCTCCCGCGCCTGGATCTCGATGTCGGTCGCCTGGCCCTGGAAGCCGGCCGAGACCTGGTGGATGAGGATCTTCGAGTGGGGCGTCGCCATGCGTTTGCCGTGCGTGCCGCCGGCGAGGAGCAGGGCGCCCATCGACATCGCGATCCCGACGCAGATGGTCTGCACGTCGGGCTTGATGTACTGCATCGTGTCGTAGATCGCCATGCCGGCGTAGACCGAGCCGCCCGGCGAGTTGATGTAGATCGAGATGTCCTTGTCGGGGTCCTCGGACTCCAGATGGATCAGCTGCGCCACGATCAAGTTGGCGATCTGATCGTCCACGGGAGTCCCGAGGAAGATGATTCTCTCGTTCAGAAGCCGCGAGTAGATGTCAAAGGCGCGCTCGCCTCTCGACGTCTGCTCGACGACCATTGGGATCAACGGGCTCATGTGCCTCCCTCGCTTCCTGGCGTCCATATCTTCATCTCGGTAGGTGCTTTCTCCTTCTCGGGCGTCCAAAGCTTCTCGCGCGCGCGGGCAAGCTCGATCGGGATCCGCTCGACCCCTTCCACCACCGCGTCGAGTGCCTTGCGCATCCGCAGGTCGCCGCGCAGCTGCTCGAAGCCCGCGCTCTCGCGCGCGGAGACGAGCAACGCGTCCGGATCCTCGCCGGCCTCCTCCGCCTCCTGGCGGACGAGTGTCTCGATCTCCTCGTCAGAGACCTCGAGGCCGAGCTGGTCGGCGACGGCGTCGAGGGCGAGCTCGCGCTTCAGCGCCTGCTCGGCCTCGGCGCGGAGCCTCGCGACGATCTGGTCCTGCGTCTGCCCGGTCATCGAGAGGTAGACCTCGAGGCTGAGGCCACGCCGCTCGATGGAGCGGACGAACCCGGCGGCCAGCTCGGCCGTCCGGCGCTCGACCATCGGCTCGAGCGAGTCGAACGTCGACGCAGCGACGAGTGCGTCAACCGCATCCTGGCGGAGCTTGAGCTCCAGCTCGACCTCGAGCTGCTCCCGCAGCCGCGCCTCGATGTCGGCGCGCAGCTCCGGGAGCGTCTCGAACTCGCTGGCTGCCTGCGCCAGGTCGTCGTCGAGCGGCGGCAAGACCCTTTCCTTGACGCCCCGTACGGTCACGCCCACGGTCGCCTTCCGATCGTCGAGGAGCTCGAACTCGACCTCCTTCGACTCCTCCGGCGACATGCCGACCAGCGCCGCCTCGATCTCGTCGACGAGGCGGCCGCTGCCGATCTCGACGACGTAGTCGCGCTGGGTCGTGCCGATCTCGGCGCCCTCCATGTCGATGACGGCGACGTCGCCCGGCTGGGCCGGGCGGTCGTCGACCGGCGAGAGCTCCGCGACCGCGGCGCGCAGACTCTCCAGCTCGGCGTCGACCAGCTCCTCCGGCACCTCGGCCTCGGGCACGCCCACCTCGAGCTGGCTCCAGTCGGCGAGACCCGGCTTGGGAACGACCGAGACCGTGGCGGTGAAGCGGAAGCCCTCACCCTCCTCCGGCACGCCGTCGCCGACGTCGACCTCGGGGTTCGCGACGGGCCTGACGCCGGACGTGGCGGCGGCGTTCCAGAACCACCCGTCGAGGTGGCTGCGGACGGCCTCCTCCCATAGCGCCTCGCGCCCGACGCGGGCGGCGACGACGCGCACCGGCGCCTTCCCCTTGCGGAAACCGGGGATGCGCAGCGACGCCGCGAGGTCCGACGCCGCGTGCTCCATCGCGTGCTGAACGTCGGCCTCCGGCACCTCGACCTCGAGGCGCACACGGCTTTCGGGCAGCTCTTCGACCTTCGTCCTCACTGCGAGCCATTGTGTCAGAAGGGTCTCGGTCACCGTCCCGGGCGCGCAGCTTGCATTCGGGCGATCAGATGAGATGATCGCCGCGGTTGGAGCAGGGCACCGTCAACCGCCGGCAGCCTTTTCGCTGGGGGGCTCGCGCGCGAACGCTGACGGTCGATCGAGCGCAGACCCTGATCGGAATCTCGGGGCTCCTCGCCGCGTGCGCCTACCTGCTCGTGCGGCTCGCGCCGGATGTCAGGGGGAAGCCGCTGCACGCCGACGAAGCCGTCAGCGGGCTCGTCGCAGCCCGCCCGCTTACCGAGCTCTGGAGCACGGTGATCGACGAGCGCGGCGGCCCGCCGCTTCATTTCCTCGCCGCGCATCTCGCCCTCGCCCTCGACCCGAGCGCGGACGCCCTGCGCTGGACGTCGGTCGCGTTCGCCCTCGGGACGGTGATCGTCTGCTACGACCTGGGCCGCCGGATCGCCGGCCCGATGGCCGGCGCGACCGCGGCGCTCCTGGCCGCCACCTCGACCATGCTGGGGCAGTTCGGCAGCTTCGGCCGGATGTACGCGGCGTTCGCGTTCACCGCGGCGCTGGCAGCGGACATGTTCTACCGGGCGCTGGAGCAGCGCACAACGCGCGCTTCGGTCGTCGCGGCGATCGCGGCGGCCCTGGCGGCGGCGACGCACACGTACGGCGTCTTCATCCTCGTTGCCGAGGCCGCGACGGGTCTCGCGCTCTGGCGCGGCAAGCCGCTGCGGGCCGGGTGGCCGGTCGTCCTCGTCGGGCTGCTCCTGATTCCCGTGGTACTCGCCTATCTCAGGCTCTCCGAGCGCTTCTCGGTCAAGGTGTCCGAGGGCCCCGCCCTCACCTCGCCCCGGGCGGCCGCAAGGGAGCTGCACGTCGCCCTCGGCGGCGTCACGGGCGGGCGGGTGCTCGTCGTGCTCTTCGCCGCCCTCGCCGTGTGCGGCGTCGTCCTCATCGCGCGACGGCAGCCGGCGTTCCTCGCCCTCTGGGGGGCCGTCGCCGCTCCGCTCGTCCTCTACCTCCTGCTCAGCGGCGCCGGCGCGGTCGAGCTCTCGCCGCGCCATCTCATCTTCGTCCTGCCCCTGTGGGTCGCGGCCGTCGGGGCCGGCTTCGTCCTCCTGGCGGGCCGCCTGCCGACGGTCGTTCAGGCGCTCCTCGTCGCGGGCCTGGCGATCGTCGCCGCGCAGAGCCAGATGGCGGCGATCGGCGACCCCCGCGGCGGGAGCAGGTTCAGCGCCGAGACCGGCCGACCCCGCGCGCTGGTCGTTCCCGCCGACTGGCTGCAGGGCCACGTGCGGCCTACCGACGTCCTCTTCGACTACACGACGCCGTTCCTCGCGGCTCTCGGGACCTCGCGCAGCTCGGTGACGGTCTCCCCCGGTCCGGGCCGACTGCTCCCGCGCGGGCTCGAGCGGGTCGACTACCCGGTCTCGGCAGTCGTCGTGCCCATACCCGTGGTCGGCGCCGAGGTCGACCGCGAGCTCCTGCGCAACCGGCTCGGCGACGAGGCGGAGATCAGCCTGACGCCCGAGTGGCTGCTCGTGCGTGTGCCCGGCCCGTTCGAGACCGACGAGGAGCTCCTGCTCGCGATCCTCGGCACCTTCGGCGCCGCCGCGGACGCGATCCCCGATCCGCCCGAGCGGGTCGTCACGCATCTGCGGACGCCGTTCCTGGCCACGTGCCGCGCCCTCGCGCTCGCCGGCGCCGAGCCCGCCGAGTGCAGCTCGCCCCCGCGCGCGCGAAGATAGTCCGTCCTGGCCAGGCTCGAGATCACCGTCTCGCCCGGCGCGGCGAGGACCGAACTCGTGGGTCGCCACGGGAGCGGCTGGCGCGTGCGCGTCGCGGCGCCGCCAGAGCGCGGCCGCGCGAACCGGGCGCTGGTCGAGCTCCTGGCCGACGTGCTCGACGTCGAGCGCGGCCGGATCGCGGTCGTCGGCGGGCAGAAGGGCCGCCGCAAGCTCGTCGAGGTCGACGGCCTGGACGCCGTGGAGCTCGGGCGGCGGCTGGCAGCGGCCTCCACCGGCGCCTGACCCTTGACGGGGAGCGGGTTCGACTTGACACTCTTATAAGAGTGCTATATCACTCCCACTCAAATAGTAGAGAAAGTGGGGATCTGAAATCGTGACACACAAGCGCTCTCGCATTGCCCTCCTGAGCGCCCTTGCGGCGCTCGTTCTCGTCAGCCTCGTCGCGGCCGGCTGCGGCGGCGGCGACGACGCCGACGCCTCCTCTAACGGCGGCGGCGGCACCCTCTCCCTCGTCGCCTACTCGACCCCGCGCGAGGCCTACGAGGAGATCATCCCGGCCTTCCAGGAGACGGACGCCGGCGCAGGGTTCGACTTCGACCAGTCCTACGCCGCGTCGGGCGAGCAGAGCCGTGCCGTCGAGGCGGGCCTCGCCGCCGACGTCGTCGGCTTCTCGCTCGAGCCCGACATCACCCGCCTCATCGATGCCGGGCTCGTCGACGAGGACTGGAACCAGAACGAGTACAACGGCATGGTCACCGACTCGGTCGTGGTCTTCGCGGTCCGCCCCGGCAACCCGGAGAACATCCAGACCTGGGACGACCTCCTCAAGGAGGGCGTCGAGGTGATCACGCCCAACCCGTTCACCTCGGGCGGCGCCCAGTGGAACATCATGGCCGCCTACGGCGCGCAGCTGGAGCAGGGCAAGTCGGACGAGGAGGCGATCGAGTACCTGCGCGACCTCTTCATCAACCACGTGCCCGTCCAGGACAAGAGCGCGCGTGAGGCGCTGCAGACCTTCGCCGGCGGCAAGGGCGACGTCATGCTCGCCTACGAGAACGAGGCGATCTTCGCCCAGCAGGCCGGCCAGGCGCTCGACTACGTCGTGCCCGACGAGACCATCCTCATCGAGAACCCGGTCGCGGTCGTCAACACGAGCGAGCACCCCGAGGCAGCCCAGGCGTTCGTCGACTACCTGTACACGCCCGAGGCGCAGGGCATCTTCGCCTCCAAGGGCTACCGCCCGGTCGTCGACGGGGTCGAGTCCGAGTTCGACTACCCCGACCCGCCGAACCTCTTCACCATCGACGACCTCGGCGGCTGGTCTGACGTCCGCAAGCGCTTCTTCGACCGCGAGGAGAGCATCTTCCTCGACATCGAGAACGAGCTCGGAGTGCCCACTGACGACTAGCACCGAAGCGGTCGAGCTGCCGGCGCGCACTGGGTCTCCCAGGCGCGCCGGCGGCCTCGTTCTGGGGCTCTCGACCGCATACCTCACGCTCATCGTCCTCATCCCGATCGCGGCGGTCGTCGCCGCCTCGCTCGAGGGCGGGCTCCCGGCGTTCTGGGACGACGTGACCTCCCCCTCGGCCGTCGCGGCGCTCAAGCTCACGTTCGTCGCGTCGCTCGTCGTCGTCGCCGTGAACGCGGTCACCGGGACGCTCATCGCCTGGGTGCTCGTGCGGGACGACTTCCGCGGCAAGAGCGTCGTCAACGCCGTCATCGACCTGCCGTTCGCGCTGCCGACGATCGTCGCCGGGCTGACGCTCCTCGCCGTCTACGGGCCGAAGAGCCCGCTCGGCTTCGACGTCGCCTACACGCGCGCCGCGATCGTCCTCGCGCTCGCGTTCGTCACGCTTCCCTTCGTGGTCCGCGCGGTGCAGCCGGTCCTCATGGAGCTCGACCGCGACATGGAGGAGGCCGCGGCGTCGCTCGGCTCGCGCCCGTTCACGACGTTCAGGCGGATCATCCTCCCGAACCTGATGCCCGCGGTCCTCTCGGGCGCCGCGCTCTCGTTCGGGAAGGCCGTCGGGGAGTTCGGCTCGGTCGTCCTCATCTCGGGGAACATCCCGTTCGACACCGAGGTCGCGTCGGTCAACATCTTCAAGTCGATCGAGAGCGGCGAGCCCGAGGCCGCGGCCGCCGTCTCGGTCGTGCTCCTCGTCATGTCGTTCATCGTGCTCGCCGTCGCAGACGTGCTCGAGCGGCGCAGCCGGAGGCACGATGCGTAGCGCCGGCTCCCGCTACGGGCTGCGGACGCTCGCGCTCGGGTACCTCGTCCTGCTGCTCCTCCTGCCGTGCTCGATGATCGTCTACAACACGTTCAAGGACGGGCTCGCGCCGGTGTGGGAGGCGCTGACCACCCCGGCGTTCCTCTCGGCCTTCAAGCTGACGCTGATCGCGGTCGGCATCGCCGTCCCGGTGAACACGATCTTCGGCGTCATGTGCGCCATGATGCTCGTGCGCCGGCCGCCGAAGCACGGCGCCTGGCTCGTCAACACGATGATCGGGCTCCCGCTCGCGCTCTCGCCGGTCGTCGTCGGTCTCGCGCTCCTGCTGGTCTACGGCCAGGACGGCTGGTTCGGCACCTGGTTCGAGGAGAACGGGATCCAGATCATCTACTCGACGCCAGGGATCGTCCTGGCGACGATCTTCGTGACGCTCCCGTTCGTCGTCCGCGAGGTGGTCCCGGTCCTCCGCGAGGTCGGCACCGACCAGGACGAGGCCGCCTGGACGCTCGGCGCGTCGCGCTTCCAGACCTTCCGCCGGATCACGCTCCCCGCGATCCGCTGGGGCGTCGCCTACGGCGTCGTCCTGACGACGGCCCGCGCGCTCGGCGAGTACGGCGCCGTCGCGGTTGTCTCCGGCCGGATCGCCGGCAAGACCGAGACGCTGACGCTCCATGTCGACGAGGAGTACCTGCGCTTCAACGAGGTGGCCGCCTACACGACCGCGCTCGTGCTCGCGCTGCTTGCCGTGCTGACCCTGATTGCCATGAACGCCTTCAAGCCCAAGGAACACAAGGAGGTTGCGGATGTCGATCGCCGTCCGCCAGGTCACGAAGCGGTTTGACAACGGCTTCGTGGCCGTCGACGACGTGTCGCTCGCGATCGCGAGCGGCTCGCTGACCGCGCTCCTCGGCCCGAGCGGCAGCGGCAAGTCCACCCTGCTCCGCATCATCGCAGGGCTCGAGACCCCCGACGCGGGCCGCGTCTCGATCCTCGGCGAGGACGTGACGGGGATCCCGCCGCAGAAGCGTGAGGTCGGCTTCGTCTTCCAGCACTACGCGGCCTTCAAGCATATGACCGTGCGCGACAACGTCGGCTTCGGGCTGAAGATCCGCAAGCGCCCGAAGGCCGAGATCCGCGCCAAAGTCGCCGAGCTGCTCGGCCTCGTCCAGCTCGACGGTCTCGCCGACCGCTACCCGGGCCAGCTCTCCGGCGGACAGCGCCAGCGCATGGCGCTCGCCCGCGCCCTGGCGGTCGAGCCGAAGGTCCTGCTCCTGGACGAGCCGTTCGGCGCGCTCGACGCCCGGGTGCGCAAGGAGCTGCGGGCCTGGCTCCGCCGGCTCCACGACGAGGTGCACGTCACCACCGTCCTCGTCACGCACGACCAGGAGGAGGCCATGGACGTCGCCGACCGCGTCACCGTCATGAACGAGGGCCGGATCGAGCAGAGCGGCAAGCCGCGCGACCTCTACGAGCACCCCGCCAACGAGTTCGTCATGAGCTTCGTCGGCCCCGTGAACCGCCTCGGCGAGGAGTGGATCCGCCCGCACGACCTCGAGCTGCGCCTCGAGCCGAACGGGACCACGAGCGAGGCGATGATCCAGCGCATCGTCCACCTCGGCTTCGAGGTCCGGGTGGAGCTGGTCCTCGACGACGGCCGCCACGTCTCCGCCCAGGTCACGCGCGCCGAGGTCGAGCAGCTGGAGCTGCTCGAGGGTCAGATCATCTACGTACGGCCGAGCAGGACGACGGTGTTCAGTGGGACTCCCACGCCTCAGGCTGCGCGGTGATCGCCGCGATCTCGGGCGGCAGGTTCCCTGAGGCCACCTCGGCGAGCGTCAGCTCCTCGAGGACGGCGCGCAAATTCGCGCGCATCGCGATCCAGACGTCCTGAAGCTTGGCCGCGGGGCCTGTGTACGCGACGGTCTCCGGCCGGGCGCCGCGGACGTTGGCGAGCGGCCCCTCCACCGCGCGGATCACGTCCGCGAGCTTGATCTCCTCGGGCGGCCGGGCCAGCCAGTAGCCGCCGTCGGCTCCGCGCTGGCTCTGGACGAGCCCGCCGTGGCGGAGCTCGAGCAGGATGTTCTCGAGGAACTTGAGCGGGATGTCCTGCGCCTGGGCGATGCGCTCGCCCTTCGTCGGCCCCTCGCCCGCCGCCGCGAGCTCGAGCGCCGCCCGCAGCGCATAGTCGACCTTCGCCGAGACCCGCACGGCCGTATCTTGACGCCTGCAGAGGCCGGCGGGACCATCGTGCGGCCGTCGACGAGGAGGTAGCGGTGCCCGAGCTGAGAGCTGAGGTCGAGAACGGCCCGTGGCCGTCCGACCCCGAAGAGGTCTGTGACCTCGTCATGAAGGGCGGCGTCGCGAGCGGCGTCGTCTATCCCGGAGCCATCCTCGCCCTGGCGAAGCGCTATCGGTTCCGCAACGTCGGCGGCACGTCGGCCGGCGCGATCGCCGCCACCGTGACGGCCGCGTCCGAGCTGGGCCGCCGCGAAGGGAAGGACGGCGGCTTCGAGCGGCTGCGCGAGCTCGCCGACGCGATCTGCGAGCCCGGGCGGGTGCTCGGCCTCTTCCAGCCGCGGCCCGAGACCAAGCGCGTCTTCGAGCTCGGCGTCCGCATGATGGACGCGAAGGCGAAGGGCGCCGGCGCCCGGCGCCGCGTCGTCGCCGACTCCCTCAAGCGGCTCTGGCTTCCGATGGGGCTCCTCGCCGCGACCTGGCTGGCGGCCGTCTCGGTGGCCGGCTACGCGCTCTTCCTCTGGCTCGGCTGGTGGTCGGCGCTCGCCTGGCCGGTGCTCGCGATTGCGGCGGTGGTCGGCGTCGCCTGCCTCGCGGCGGGGGCGGTCACCTTCGCGGTCGTCCCGCCGGGGCGCGCGCTCCTGCGCACGCTCGGCGACCGCGACGCCGGCTTCGGGCTCTGCCCGGGGACGACACAGCCCGGCTTCGAGAAGGCGGCGCTCTCCGACTGGCTGCACGAGCACATCCAGCGGTGCGCCGGCCGCACGGCCGCGGACCAGCCCCTCACCTTCGCCGACCTGAAGGACGCCGACGACGACGCCCGCTCCATCTCGCTCCAGCTGATGACTACAGATGTGAGTGCAGGCCGCCCCGTGCGGCTGCCGCTCCCGGAGGACAATCCCTTCTACTTCGACCCCGCCGAAATCGGGCGGCTCGTTCCGTCCGCCGTGGCGGACTGGATGCGCGGCCAGGCCGAGGGGACGATCGACGCCGGCGGCCGGACGCTCGCCAAGGTCCCGGGGGCGAAGATGCCCGTGCTCCTCGGCACACGGATGAGCCTGGCCGTGCCGGGTCTCCTGGCCTCCGTTCCGTTCTACGAGGCGCGTGACGATGTCCCGCAGGGCTACGTCGAGCACTGGTTCAGCGACGGGGCGATCACGAGCAACTTCCCCGTGCACTTCTTCGATGCGCTCCTGCCCGGGCACCCGACCTTCGGTCTCGACCTGATGGGCGCGCCGGATCCGGCCCTGGCCGAGGTGGTCGACGACGACAGCGACGACCCGACGCTCCGCCACGTCTACCTGCCGGGCAGCCCGAACGCCCCCGAGCCGCTTCGCTGGGCAAGCATCGGCGGGATCGGCGGGTTCCTCGGCCAGGTGCTCGACACCGGCCTCAACTGGCGCGACACGATGCAGATGGAGATGCCCGGCTTCCGCGAGCGGGTCTGCCACATCAGGCTCGCCGGCGAGGAGGGCGGCCTCAACCTGAGCATGGACGAGGACGCGGTCAAGGGACTGATGCGCCGCGGCGCCTTCGCGGGCGAGTCCTTCTCGGCGTTCAGCTTCCCGCTCCACCGCTTCACGCGCTACCTCACGCTCATGCAGATGCTGGAAGCCGAGCTCAAGCGGGCGCGGGATCGGTTCGGGTTCGACCGTCCGGAGGGAGACGACCCACACTGGTTCCGCGACCAGCTCGCCGGGACCATCGGCGACGCCGGCTATCCCTGGTCGAACGCGAACGACGCTGCGTGGTGCGAGCAGGCGCGGGCCGCGACCCAGACCCTTCTCGACGTCACGACCGGATGGGGCGCCGAGGAACCGGCCGGTAGCCTCGGCTTCGACCGGCCCGACCAGACGCCGACGCCGAGGCCGGCGCTCAGGATCGTGCCCCCGGTCTAGCCGCTAGTTCAGCCGCGCTTCCTCGAGGTCGAGATCGCGGATGACCCGGCGCATGACCTCGTCGTCGATCCGCCCGTCGCGCTGGAGGTTGAGGACCGCTTCGCGCTCGGCGTCGAGCAGCTCGCGCAGCAGGCGCTGGTAGCTGAGGGAGCGGTCCTCGATGTCGCCGTCGGTCTCGGGGTCGAAGCGCGAGCGGAAGCGCTCACGCCGGAAGTTGAACATCGCGCGCAGGCGGTCGGCGGTGTCCTCGCGGACCCAGTCCTCGTCGACGAGCTCCTCGAGCCGGGCGAGCGCTGCCTCGGCCGCGTAGATGCGGGCCTTCGCCTCCTCCTTGTTCTCCATCTCGTCGTCGCGGAGCCGGAGCGCGCGGATGAGCGCCGGGAGCGTCAGGCCCTGCAGCAGGAGCGTGCCCAGGATCACCGAGAAGGTAAGGAAGATGACCAGCTCGCGGTCCGGAAACGGCGTGCCGGCGTCGGTCGTGAGCGGCAGGGCGAGCGCAGCGGCGAGGGACACGGCGCCTCGCATCCCGGACCACGAGACGATGAGCGCGCTCTTCCAGGGCTCGTCGGACTCGTGCCGGAGCAGGCGGGACAGGAAGGTCGCAGGGAAGACCCAGAGAAAGCGCGCCCCCATCACGACGGCGGTCACGACGACGGCGTAGAGAAGCAGGTCGCCGGCCGAGATTCCCGACAGCGCGTCGAGGATGACCGGCAGCTGGAGGCCGACGAGCGCGAAGAGCAGTCCGTTGAGGACGAAGAAGATCACCTCCCAGAGGCCGACGCCCTGGAGGCGGGTCCGCGCCGAGGTGAGCTCGAGCGTGTGCCACCCGAGGTAGATGCCGGCGCTCACGGCGGCGAGCACGCCGGAGACGCCGAGGGCCTGCGCGGGCAGGAAGGCGAAGTAGCCGCTGAGGATCGAGATCGTGAGCTCGACCGGCGGGTTGTCGACGCGCCGGCGGACCTGGCGGACGACGAAGCCGACCGCGAGGCCGATCGCGATCCCGCCTGCGACGCTCCAAACGAAGCGCCCCGACGCGGCGGGCAGCGAGAAGCTGCCGGCGACGACCGCCATGACGGCCGAGCGGAGGGCGACGAGCGCCGTGCCGTCGTTGACGAGGCTCTCGCCCTCGATCAGCCCGATCAGGCGCCGCGGCAGGCCGAGCCGCGTCGCGATTGCGGTCGCGGCCGTCGGGTCGGTCGGCGAGACGATCGCGCCGAGGACAAACGCGACCGGCCACGAGATGCCGGGGATGAGCTCGTGCGCGACGACCGCGACGAGCACCATCGTCAGGAGCACGAGGCCGACCGCAAGCAGCACGATCGGCTTCATGTTCGCCCGGAACTCCCGCAGCGAGGTGAAGAAGGCCGTCCCGTACAGGAGCGGCGGCAGGACGGCGACGAGGACGAGGTCCGGCGGCAGCTCGATCGGCGGGATCCCGGGCACGAACCCGAGCGCGAGCCCACCGATCACGAGCAGGATCGGGTACGGGACGCGGACAGCCTGGGCGACGACGATCAGCGCTGTCGCCGCGACGAGCAGGAGGAGAAGGACGAGGCTGTCTTCGGCGGAGAACATTCAACGGGGGTTGAGAGGAAATGCGGGCGAGAGGACTCGAACCTCCAAGGGCTTGCGCCCAACGGGACCTAAACCCGTTGCGTCTGCCAGTTCCGCCACGCCCGCGTGTGAGACAACGATAGCTCCGGGGTAGACCGGTTTCATGGGGACTCCCGCGTCGCTTCCGAAAGGCGCGACTCCGCCGCAGCCCGAGCGGCAGGAGCCGCGGCTCGCCGACCCGGGGCTGCGCGATCTCTCCTTCCGCGACTGGCGGGCGATCGTCGTCCGCGGCGTCAAGGGGGCGGTGAGCGACTCGATCACGGACATCGCCGCCGCGCTCTCCTACTACGCCTTCCTCGCCATCCCCGCGGTGCTCCTCGTCGCCGTCGGGATCTTCGCCCAGACCGCCGGGCCGGACACGATCGAGTCGATGCTCGCCCGGCTGGACGACGTCGTCCCCGCCGAGGCGATCCAGCTCATCCGCGAGAGCCTGACCCGGATGACCGAGAACCAGAGCGGCGGCGTCCTCCTGATCGTCCTCGGCCTCGGGCTCGCTCTCTGGACCGCTTCGGGAGCGATGAACGCGCTCATGCGCGGGCTCAACCGCGTCTACGACCGCGAGGAGACGCGCAGCTTCGTCAAACAGCGCCTGACCGCGCTCGGGATGCTCGCCTCCCTCGCCGTCGCTTTCGCGCTCACGTTCGGGCTTCTCGTGCTCGGGCCGATCATCAGCGACTGGCTTGGGGGCCTCCTCGACCTCGAAGGCGCCTTCGGCTGGATCTGGTGGACGGCGCAATGGCCGATCCTCGTCTTCGGCCTGCTGGCGGTGTTCGCGGCGGTCCTGTACCTCGGCCCGAACGTCGCCCACCCTCGCTGGCGCTTCCTCACGCCCGGGTCGATCGTCGCGGTCGTGGTCTGGCTCGCCGCCTCCGGGCTCTTCGCCGTCTACGTCAGCGTCTTCGGCTCGTACAACAAGGCTTGGGGGTCGCTCGCCGCCGTGATCATCCTGCTGACGTGGCTCTGGCTGTCGGCGCTCGCGCTCCTGCTCGGGGCGGAGGTCAACGCCGAGGCCGAGCGCAGCCGGGAGCTCCGGAGCGGCGAGCCGGCCGAGGTCGAGCTCCAGGCTCCGGCCAAGACGTAGCGGCCCACCGGGCTACACTCGTCTCCGGGCCCCGTAGCTCAGTGGATAGAGCGGCGGACTTCGAATCCGCGTGCGGAGGTTCGACTCCTCCCGGGGCCATTCCGACCTCCTTCGAGGGGGAGCAGCGGGGCGTACCTTGCGGGCCTGACCGGTATCGGGGAGACACGGCGCTCCTGATCAGGGAGCGAGGAGGACGAGCAAGACGGACGCGGCTCCCACCACGATCCCGACCGCGGCGAGCGCCAGCACGAAACCCTCGCCGGTGTGCGGTTCCCGTTCTTCCCGCAGCGCCGCCTGCAACTCCCGGTAGTGCACGATCCCGTACACCATGGCCGCCAGACCGGAGGCCGACACCACGGTTCCCAGCGCGATATACGGCCAGTTCGTGCCGCCGACGACCTCGGGCAGGACACGCCCGACTGCGAATCCCGCCGCGATCGCGGCCAAACCAGTACGCCACCACGCGAGATACGTGCGCTCGTGCGCGAGCTGCGTCCGGTGGACTTCGCCGCTCGCCATCTCAGGGGGACGAGCATAAGCAGCGAGCGCCAGCTCTGCCAGAGGAGTCCACATGGCCGAGGGCGCCCTCGTCGTTGCCGGGAACGCTCAGGGACCGCATACACCGGCGCATACACCGACCGTACACGGCCTGCGATTTGCAGGGAGCTTTCGAGTCCTCCCGGGGCCATCGGACCACACCGCAGCGCCCGTAGGGGCGCTGCAGCGAGGAGCCGGCGTGCCTAGTAGCGGTAGTTAGGGGTGGTGCCGCTCTGGTCCGAGCCCGTGCTCCCGTCGGCGTGGACGACGTGCCACGTGAACTGCTGGCCGGCGAAGGCGTCGGAGAAGCCCTCCCCGGTGACCTCACCGGGCTTGTCCTGCACGAACGTGTACAGGCGGCGGCCGTCGAGCGTGACCTGACGCGCCCCGTCCGGCCGCTCGGCGATCCCGAGCTTGCCCGACACGTCGTGTCCGGTCGGAGCGCCCGAGGCCAGCGTCAACGGCATCCAGAACGAGGTGCAGGCGTCGGTGCAGACCACGCTGCTGCTCGCCTCCTGGTCTGGCGCGTACAGGGCCTTTCCGGACGAGTCCACGAGGACATCGCCCGCACCGCTGATGTCGTCGGCGGACACCGTGGCGGTGCCGCCGCCGGCGGACGCGGACGCGTTGCCTCCTCCGCCTCCGCCGCACGCGGCGAGCGCCACGGCCGCCAGGACGACGAGGGCGGCGAGGATAAGCAATCGTTTCATCGGGAGACCTCCTGTTGGTCGGTGTGTTGTCCCTCACCCAGTGCAGACGCCTACTCGGGGCCAGTCCTTCCCGATGACTTTCAGGCCGCCCCACAGGCTCGATCCAGAGCACGCGGCCGCGCACCTGCCGCGCCTCTATCGCGCTGCCCGGGCCTGGGTCGGCTCACGGGAAGACGCGGAGGACCTCGTGCAGGAGACGTACACGCGCGTGCTCGCCCGGCCGCGCTTCCTACGGGGCGAGGACGAGCTGGGCTACCTCCTCCGAGCCGCTCCGCAACACGCTCGTGAGCCGGCGGCGTGCGGCGGGCCGCCGGCCGCAGACGGCGCCGCTCGACGAGGAGCTCACCGGCGGCACGCGCGCCGCCGACGATCCGGCCGAGGCGGCGGAGAGCCGCGAGGTCTACGCGGCCATCCACGAGCTTCCCGACGAGTTCCGGGACGTGCTCGTCGCGGTCGACGTCGCCGGGCTCTCCTACGGCGAGGCGGGGCGCCTGCTGGGGGTGCCGGAGGGGACGGTGACGAGCCGCTTGTTCCGCGCGCGCGACCGCGTCGCGCGGCGGCTCGAGGGCGGTCAGTAGCGCAGCGTCCCGTCGCCGCGCCAGCTCGCGAGCGTGAACAGCTCGTCGCGCGAGACCGACCCGACGAGGATGCACGTGTGCCCGAGCCGCTGCCAGGTCACAGCGACGAGGTCGTCGACGGGCAGGGCGTGCAGGCGCACGCCGTTCCGGTTCGTCGGCTCGCCGGAGGGAACGGGGAGCCCGTCGCCGGCCACGATCACGTAGGCGATCCGCTCACCGCCCTTCTCGTAGAAGACTGTGGTCGCGTCGCGCCCGTCCACCGTGTCCCGGCGCACCCCGACCGCGCGCCAGCCGTAGGACTCGAGCAGGTCCGGGAAGACGACCCCGTCCACGTCGAGCGCGAGCTGAGTCCCCCCAGCCTGCGACGCCGGGGCGGGGCCGCTGGGCGCCCGCTCGGCGAGCTGCGCCGCCTCGGCCACGGTCGGGCCCGCGGGGCCTCCGGTGAAGACCAGGGCGAGCACGGCGACGGCGACCGCGAAGGCTCCGGCGAATGCCAGCCGCGGCGCGTGCCGGCTGCGGCGCGGGCGCTCGCCGGCCCTGACTCCGGCCCGGAGCGACGCGGGCACGGGCTCGTCTGCCAGGGCGCCGGTCGCGGCGACGACCGCCCGCTGGCGCTCGAGCAGCTCCTGCAGCTCGGGCGACGACGCGACCCACGCCTCGACCGCCGCCCGCCGCTCAGGCGGCAGCGAGCCGTCGGCCAGCGCCGCCAAGTCGGCGAGCTCTCGCTCGCTCAGATTCGACCCCGGGTCGGTCATCGCCCCTTAGATAGCACAGCTATCCCTGGTCACCGTGACCTGCCCGCCTCGCCGCGCTGACGGCGAGGAAGCCGGTCAGGAACGCGACGGTGGAGACCTCGGCAACGCGCGACGCGAGGATCGCCGTCGGGTCGTAGCCAGGCTCCATGAAGCCGAAGAGCGGCGTCCGCTCGCTCACGAAGAGGAACACGAACGCGGTCGCCGCGAGGCCGATTCCTCCGAGCGCGAGCAGCGCCGGGAGCACGCCGCCCAGTCGGCCGAAGAGACGCTCGACCGGGAGCAGGAGCCCGAGACCGATGGCTGTCGCGCCCGCGAAGTTCAGGACGAACAGCGTCCCGATCGTCGGGATCGCGGAATAGAGGGCGTCGTACTGCTGCAGGTGGACGGCGCCGACCGCGAGGAGCGACAGCGCCCCGAGCACGCGCAGAGCCCATTCGAGCGCGTGGGCAGGGCGGACGTCCAGCGCCGCCGGCTGACTGTGATGGAAGACGTTCATCGTGACCTCCTGACGTTCGCTTCAACCATCAAGGACGCCGGCAGGAGCCCATTCCATCCCCGTACGATCCACGTCATGAGCACCTCGATCGAGGGCGGTTGCGCCTGCGGCGCAGTTCGCTACCGGCTCGCCTCGGAGCCGCTCTTCACGCACTGCTGCCACTGCCTCAACTGCCAGCGGCAGACCGGCGGCGCCTTCGTCGTCAACCTCCTGATCGAGGCCGACCGCGTGGAGCTGCTCCGCGGCGAGCCGGCGCCGGTCGACGTCCCGCGCGACGACGGGAGCGCCCAGACCGTCTTCCGCTGCCCGGACTGCCAGGTGGCGGTCTACAGCCGCTATGGGCACCCCGGGATCAGTTTCGTCCGCGGCGGCACGCTCGACGAGCCGGCGCGCTTCCCGCCCAACGTCCACATCTTCACGCGCTCGAAGGTCGCCTGGGTCGCACTGCCGGACGAAACGCCCGCCGTCGAGGTCTACTACGACATGCAGGAACTCTGGCCGGCGGCCAGCCTCGAGCGCTTCGCGGCGCTCACGAGCGCGGGCGGCTAGAACTCCACGTCGCCGCGCCTCACCCCGGCCCGAACGTCGCCCGGCCGCTCCGCAACCCGTCGCAGCCACGCCTCTCGCCAGTACGGGTAGATCGCGCGAGGGCAGGAGCGATGGTAGTCGCCCACGCAGATGACGCCCTCGAGGATCACGGTGTCGCGCTTGATCGTCAGCATTCGTCCGGTCTTCTCATCGATGATCTTCTCGATTCGACGCAGTACCCGCGCCCGCCGGCCGCAGTACCTGAGCATCTCCCCGTCAAACCGAAGTCCTAGCGTCGTGTCGTTCTCGTCCAGGGTCGCGAAGATCTCTTCTCGGCTCTTGATCTCGACCATCTCTCCAGGCTGGAGGTCAAGCGGTTCGGAGGGTGTGCTTTCGCTCGTCGCCTTTCCCTCGATGAACGGGTACCGCTTGCAGCCTCTGATGAGGCAGAAGCGCGGGAGGAAACGTGCGTTTGCGCGCTGAAACCTGTTGAACAGCCCGACCAGAAGCGCCCGGATGACCCGCGGCACCGTCGAGTTACCGGAGGTTACGTCCTCCACGTATTGGCTCGGCTCCCACCACGGGAGCAGTCCCTTCGACGCTCTCAAGAGCTCCGTCGCCTGACACGAGAACAAGGTTTGGCCGGCTTCGTTCGTTCCGATCTGAGTCGCGGCGGTCAGTGCCTCTGTCGAAGCTCCTGGGGCATCGGTTTCCGGAGGACGCTCGCCTGCCTGCTGGTCGACTGGGCGCAGCCACGCTTCCTTCCAGTAAAGGAGGCAGCCGGCCTGGCAGCCGCCGTGCGCAGAGCCGTCGCAGCGCAGCTCCTCGAGATGAACGGCGCTCTCCATCCGGCGAAATTGCTGCCAGTTGATCGTGTCGCAGGCCTTGTGCGCGCGCCCACTGACTCGGTACTGCCGCCCACAGAAGCCGAGCATCTCCGGCATGAACGGCAGGCCGTCCAGCTTGCCGTCGGCATCGAGCGTTCGGAGAATTTCCTCTTCACTCCGGACCTCGACCACATCTCCCGCTCGCAATGCATTCATGTCAGGAGTATGAGCGGGCTAATCCCATAGTGATTGAATCGTCTGCGCGAGCGCCACGTACGCGATTGCGACGAGCCCTAGCCGAAGCGTCCAGTCATCCCTGTTCCAGCCTGTCCAGACTGCGATGATGCCGGCGCCAAGCGCGAGCAAACCATCCCATTCGAAGAATCCGTAGAAGACGAGCCTCACGACGTCGTCAGGCACGGATACGTAGTCGAGGATGGTCTGGAGGGCGTAGCCGGCAGCCGACAGAATCGTCAACCCGAGTGCGATCCAGCCCCATGCGGTGGCTGAGTCCGCGAGCGGCCTACGTGTCTGGTGCAGTTCCATCAAGCAACCTCAGCATCTCGTCTGCGGCTCGGTCCCAACGGTAAGCCATGCCGTCCCGAGCTGCCGCTTCGCGCATCGTCGCGTACCGATCGGGCTCTCGAAGAACACCGGCGAGGGCCTCGGCTATCTCCTCGCCGTCGGCCTCGAGTGGAAACCGCAACCCGGCGCCCTTGGGATCGACGATCCCACCCACCGCGGTCGTGATGACCGGTGTGCCGAGGCGAAGATACTCCAGCGTGGAGAACCCGGATGCCTCGACTCGAGAGAGCAGGCAACCGAAGTGAAAGCTTCTGAGGATCTCGACGAATCGTTGGAAATCGCGCGCCTTGTGGACGTAGCCAAGCGCCTTCACGGACGGATGGGCGGGGACGCGGCTCGAATCCGGCCCCAAGACCACGACTTCGACATCGTGTCCCATGCGTTTCAGGATCGAGGCAGCGTCCAGCAGAAGCGGCCCGCCTTTTCGCTCCCAGTCGATCCCGACAAGGCCCAGCCGCAGCGGTGACAGCTCGCCGTCCCACTCCTTCACTGGGGCCAACGAATCCTCGTCGAGGTTCGCTGCCGGGGAGAATCGTGCGAACCTGCTCCGGCGCAACGCCGTACGACGAAACAACGTCCTCCGAGCACCAGTCGCTCATGCCGACGACGTAGCGGGAGGCGTGGTATGCCTCCCGCTCTCGGGCGAGAGCGTCAGCTCTCACGCGTCGACCGATGCGGTAGCCGTAGTCCTCGAACCACTGACGCATGGTTGCGTCGATGTAGTACGTGATTGGCTCGCGAACTGCGTTTCGAGGCGGTAGCAGTTGAAAGTGGCTGATGTACTCCTCCACCTCGCCCTCAACCTCTCGGCGAGGCCAGACCGTCCGCCCGTAACTCCGTGAGTAGGTCCAGCCGCCAGGACGATCGAGAGTCAGTGGTCGCAGCGCGTTCCAGATCAAGCGCCTCGTGCGAAGCTCCTCTGGCCGAAGGATGACTCCGGCATGCAGGAGCCCGTTCTGGAGCCCCGCTTTCAGGAAGTAGTGCGGGATATTGCTGAAGGTGGCGATGTTCCGGGGATCCCCGTTCGCGACGAGCCCTCGGCGACTCACGAAAGCCCTTCCGGCCGGGGATCCGGGACGCCGGCCGAGCGCGATTCCCGGCTGCGCAGAAACGGTCGTCTCCGCCCGCTGTGCAGCCGGGGTCACTCGTCGTGGGCCGAGCGAACAAGTGCGAGCGGCGTCAGGAGCAGGATCTTGAGGTCGAGCCAAGGGGACCAGTTCTCAATGTAGTAGTTGTCCCACTCTGCACGATCCGCAAGGGACGTCGTGCCGCGGAGCCCACTGACTTGCGCCCAGCCGGTGATTCCGGACTTGACCCGGTGCCGCTCCTCGTAGCCGTGGACCTCCTTCTCGTAGACCTCGACATACTCCGTCCGTTCCGGACGAGGGCCGACGAGGCTCATATCCCCCTTCAAGACGTTGAAGAGCTGGGGAAGCTCGTCGATTGATGCACGACGCATGAACGCGCCCAAGGGCGTTCGGCGGTCGCCGGTCCTGCTGATGCCGCCGGTCCCCGTCTCCGGGTCGATGACCAGGTTTGTTCGCTCCTCCTCGGTCATCGGAAGCATGGTGCGGAACTTCAGCATGTCGAACCGTTTACCGTCGCGGCCAACGCGCTGGGCCCGGTAGAAGATCGGCCGCCCCACGGAGGCCAACACTCCAATTGCGAGCGCGCCCAGGATCGGCGCAAGGAGCAGAAGTGCGAGAGCTGCGCCGGCGCGGTCCAGGCCGTGCTTCACGGCAAACGGCCAGCTCTTCGGGGTACGAGACTGGCGCGCAATGAGCGGGACGCCGCCGAGAGGGACGACCGTGACGTGCTCCGTCGACTTCTCATACAGGCGAGGGACGTACGAGGTCGCGATGCCCAGCCGCTCGCAGCGCTTCAACAATCGGAGCAGCACATCCTCCGGTGCCGTGGAGAACGTGACGATGACGTGTTCGATCCGCTTTTCTCCGACAATCCGCTCGAGGTCCCAGCTGGCCCCAAGTACAGGGAGGTCGGTTACGTCGTTTCCGTGAAGCGGCTCCTTGTCGAGGAATCCGACCGGTCTCAGCCCGATCTCGGGATGCTCGGTGAGCCGCTTCGCAACCACCCGCCCGACGTTGCCCGCCCCGACGATCAGCGAGCGCTGACCGGCGTCGCCCCGTCTCCTGGCGCGGTGCTCGGAGCCGATGAGCCAGGTTCGCCCCGCGATCACGAAGGCGGTGGCAAGGAGCCAGGGCCCGATGGTCTCGTCGGCGGCCGCCGAAGCGTCCGCTGCCAGCCCGCGGAGGGCCACGGTTACTGCCGCCGCGATAGCCACGGCGACGATGATCGACCGCGTCGCGTCGAGCATCCGGAGGTCGAGCGGCGGCCTGTACATGTGTTTGGCTCGAGAGCAGAGCGATCGCCAGGGCGGCGAAGACGAACGTCCAGGCTACGGGCACCGCCGTTGCGCCCGACGCAAAGTGAGCGATGAGGAGCGCAGCCGCGAGGGCGACGCCATCGGTCACGAGCGAGACCCGCCCCCAGGACGCGAACCGTCGCGCACGCCGCTCAGAAGGGTGTAGAAGCCGGCCGACCGCAAGCGCTTCGTCGCTCGCGTGTTGACCCTCGACCGTACTCATGACCGCCGCCGGGAGCGGGCTCGCAGATACATCACCATTGTCTCAACGCCACGCCCCGGCGACCTCGCTCCGAAGCCAGGCGCGAGCATGGTCGATTGCCGCAACAAAGTCCCTCCCGTAGCCGCTGTCCCTGCACACACCGCCCTCTAAACGGCACGTCCGCAATTTGCGGGCCGCCTACGGCCGGGCGGCGCCGCTCTTGATCGAGCCTACCAAGCTCCTTGTTCCGCACGGACCGGCCGAAAGGTTAGAATGCCCCGCGCTGGTGGCCAGTCGTCCGACGCCCAGTCACGACTGGCGGCCAGCCGACTTTGAGCCGCTTCTTCGTTACAGCCAGTCTCGCTGCCGTCTCGCTCTTCGTTGTGCTGGGCGCCGGCGGATCTCTCGGGACCGATGCCGCGTCGCTGCGTGTCGCGTCGCTGAGCTCTGCTCCTGCCGCCTCACAGAGCCGGCTCGATCCTCGTGTGTTCTGCCGCCAGCGCTCGTGCGCGAGGCTCCAGCGGTCGCCGGAACCTGCCGCGCGAGTCGTCGCGGCTCCGCCGCCTGCGCGGGCGCCCGCGCCCATCGCCGGTCGCGGGTACCGCGTCGTGTTCAGGGACCCGTTCACGAGGCTTCGGCGTCGCGTGTGGGACAACCACGAGTGGTGGAACACCCCGCCGCCGCCGAGGAGCCAGTACGTGCGAAACGGGGTCTTCCACCTCGTCTCGCGCCGCTCCCAGGGCTATCCGAGCAACATCGCCGCGACGACGTTCTCCTCGCGGAAGATCTTCAGGTACGGGTACTTCGAGGCCCGGATGAAGTTCACAAAGGGGAACGGGGCCTGGCCCGCGTTTTGGCTGATGTCGAACGCCTGGGCGAGGAGAGGAGCTGACAACTGCTCCCTGGGCATCCGCGCGGCGGAGATCGACGTGTTCGAGGGCTACGGGAACCACCCGCGAGTCTTCACCGGGACGATCCATCGCAATTCGGCGGAGCATCGTCTGCCCGTCGCCCACGGACGCGATCAACGGAAACAACTGGCAGCCGAGGAACGTCGATCTCACCGCCCGCTTCCACACGTTTGCGATGCGGTGGACGCCGACGCGGGTGACGTGGTACCTCGACCAGCGCAGGGTCATGAGCTGGCCGGTGTTTTCGACGACGAACACGCGGATGTTCCTCCTCCTCAGCATGCAAATCGGCGGCGAATCGTCTCCGGACGCGAGCACGCCGGCCGAGTTGCACACCCAAGTCGACTGGGTTCGCGTGTGGCAAAGGCGCTGATTCCTTCCGTCACGCCGATGCAGTCCCTCGATCCAGCGTCGAGAAAAACCTCGTTCGCGCCGAAAGAGTGGCCATGAGGCGGTTCGCCGCGCTGCTCTCATTCTCGGTTGCGCTTGCCGTGTTCCAGCCGACCGACGATGCAGCCGCGGCAGTCCAGACGTTCAGGCCGTCCGCCGACACCTACGCGGACGCCGCCTATCCGAGCAGAAGCTTCCGAGGCGCCCAGCGGCTACGCGTCAGAGCGGGTTCACGCCCAGCGCAGCAGGTCTACGCTCGCTTCGCGGTCGCCGGGTTGGCCGGCACGGTCACCAGAGCGACACTGCGCTTCTTCGTCACTGACGGAACCCGAAACGGACCCGCCGTCTACTTGACCGGCGCCTGGCCGACGATGCCCCTCACGTGGTCACGGCGACCAGCTGCCGTCAGCGGCCCCCGCTCTGACAAGGGCCGGCTCGTACGTGGCACCTGGGTCGAATGGGACGTGACCCCGTGGGTGACAGGTGACGACGACTACGGGTTCGTCCTCAAGGGAGGCGTGGGGGACGCTGCGGCCTTCATGTCTCGCGAGGCGGGGAAGAAGAGGGCTCCACGGCTCGTCGTCACGACCTTCAACGCGCCCTCGACCGTCGAATACATCGCGCCGACACAGGGTGCGACGGTGAGCGGCGTGAGGGCGGTGCGAGTGCGGGCACCGGCCGGGACCGACTGGGTCGCCGTGTACGCCTGCGGCGGCGGGTCGATCGGCGAAGATCACGTCATCGGCACGAACGGGGAGTGGTCGGTGCAGTGGAATACGCTGACCGCGGCCTGCACGAACGGCACGCAAGACCTCGAAACGTGGGCCTTCCGTGACGACGGCTCGGACCTGGCCCATCGGTCGATCACTGTCGAAGTCAACAACTCGTCACTACCCCCGCCGCCTGACCCTGAGCCGCCCCCGTGCCCTTCGGCCGAACCTGGGCCGGTGGAGGGGCTGGGATACCACCTTCGCTTCTCCGACTGCTTCAACACGTTCAGCCGGAGTGTTTGGTGCTCGAACCAGTGGTGGGAGCCGACGCCGCCGCCGGGCACCGAGTACGCCGAGGACGGCGTTCTGCATCTGGTCCGCCGCCGCTCCGACGGGTACCCGAATGTGACCGTGTCGTCCGAGCCGTGCGGGCAGGCGAGCCCAAAGTCATTCCGGCAGGGCTACTTCGAGGCGAAGCTGCGCTGGACCGGAGTGCCGGGCTCGGGACCCGCCTTCTGGCTTCTGTCGACCGCGCACGCGACGAATCCGAACTGGCCGCAACCGGCGTGCGCGCTGCCGACCTGCCTCTCGGCGGAGATCGACGTGTTCGAGGGGTACGGAAACCACCTGAACGTCTTCACCGGCACCATCCACCGCAACTCGTGCGAGTGCTACGGGGCGCCGAGTGCGATGAACTCGAACAACTGGCAGCCCCAGCCGGGCATGAACCTGTCCACCTGGCACGTCTATGCGGCCCGCTGGACCGCCACGAACGTGACCTGGTATCTCGACAACCGCATGATCATGTCCGCGCCCGTATTCGACTCGACCAATCAGCCGATGCATCTCCTCTTCTACAACTGGGCGACGCCCTGGCAGGACGGGAACGAGACGGGAGCGTCCACACCTGCCGAGCTGCACACCGAGGTGGACTGGGTTCGCGTCTGGCAGCAGTGACTCACGGCTCTCCGCCGCGGAGCCGAGACTGCTAGCGAGATTCAGTTGTCCGCTTAACCGACGAGAACTCGGCTCAAGCGGGGAAATTGCACCAGTAGCGATTGAGAACGAGCTTGCCGTCGAGTGGCGAGCTCGCGCTCACCAGGTTGCCGTACGCGTTGACGAAGTACTCCCTTGTCTTCTTGGTCACGTAGGTCGGGCCGACCGTCCACGACTCTCCGCTGGTAAAGGCGGCCGTGACGGTCCCCGGCTCGGTCGAAGTGGTCTGGTTGACCGTGAACGCGAACGTCCCCTGTATCCCGTCGGGGCAACCCACACCGGCGCCCTTCTCCAGGACTGCCGCCGAGGCCAAGGCCGGAATCATGAGCGCAGCCGTCATCCCGGCAGCGGCAAGATACTTCCGCATCGTCTCTCCCCTTTTTTGCGCAGTTTTCGGACGCCGAATATGCCGCAGCGCCCAGCACGATGGTAGGACAGTGAGGCCGCAAGGTCAATGGGCGCACCAGCGGCGAAGAGACGAAGCGCCTCCGGCGTGCCCGGATCGGGCCGGCGGCGGCAACGACGCGTCACCTATGCAGGCCGGCTTCTCGGTCGGACTCGCGCGAGTTTGTTGTGGTAACGGTTTGGGAGTACAGTCAAAGCACGGTCCGCAGTGGGCCTCGTCAAGGCCCACGAGCGCACCAAGTAGGGGAATAAGCTGACGATGATGCAAACGCTTGCGGCGCGCTTGCGATCGGGCGCCGGCCGCTCGGTCCTCGGGACGCTCGCCGCATCCGGCGGCCTGCAGCTGCTCGTCATCGTCAGCGGCGTCCTCGTCGCCCGCAGCCTCGGCCCCGAGGATCGCGGGTACCTCGCGCTGCTCATCGTCATCGGGACCGTCTGCGCGATCGCCGGGACTCTCGGGCTTCCCGCGGCAATGACCTACTACATCGCTCGCGACCCGAGCCAATCTCGCAGGATCGCATCGTCGCTCGCCTGGGTCGCCGTAGCTCAGCTCGCGGCAGTCTTCGTCGTCCAGGCGGCAGCGCTCGCCGCGGTGGTCTACTCCGATCCGCCGCGCGTCCAGATGGCCGCGGCGATGTCGCTCCTCCTTCCACCCGGGATCCTCGCGCTGAGCTTCGGTCTTGCGATCCTTCAGGGCGAGCGTCGATTCACGGCCTACAACGTCCTTCGGATTGCCCCGAGCATCGCCTACGTCGTCGGCGTGGTCGTCATCTACGTGTTGGACGCGACCACCCTTGTGCTCTTCATGGCGCTTTGGGCAGGTGTCAACTTCGTCGGCGGCATTGTCGTTCTCGCGTATGCAGCCCGTGTGCTCCGCAAGCGCGAGGAGGAAGACAGAGCACCGTCACGGCCGCAAATGCTGAGATTCGGCCTCAAGGCCTTCCTGGGAAGCCTGTCGCCGGTCGACGTCGTCCGCCTCGACCAGGCCGTCGTCGGCCTCTTCTTGACTCCCGTAGCCCTCGGCCTCTACGTCGTGGCTCAAGCCCTCGCCAACCTGCCGCGGGTGCTCGCCACGAGCATCGGAGCAGTTGCGTATCCGCAGGTTGCCGCCGAGCACGATCGCACTTCAGCCCGCCGCGCCATGTGGAAGTTCTTCTTCCTCGGGCTCGTCCTGTCGTCGCTGGTCGTCGGAGCTCTCGTACTCATGGCGAACGAGATCATCACGCTTGCCTTTGGCGAGGAGTTCACTGACGCGACGGCGATCGCTCAGATCCTCCTCCTGGCGTCGCTCTTCATGGCCGGCCGGCGCGTTCTGACCGACGGGGTCAACGGGTTGGGACATCCTGGGTACGGGACGATCGCCGAGGTCACCTCGTGGATCGTCCTCCTCCCGGGCGTCGCGATTCTCCTCCCCTGGCTGGGGGCGGAGGGCGTCGCGCTGGCGCTCGCGATTGCCTGGGGAGCGAGCCTCCTTCTGCTCCTGGCTCTCGTACTTCTCGCCGATCGCGCGCGCTCGTGGCCTGCCAGGACGAGACGACGGCTCGTCGCCGTCCCAAGGCACCCGCACGTTCAACGGGGGTTGGTTGCACTCGGCATGATCATCGTCGCCGTCCTCTGCGGACTGGCCGTCGCAGTCGCACCGACGGTCGGAATCATCCTCACCGTCGCTCTGTCGGCTTGCCTCCTCCTCGCCTTTGGGCGCAAGACCTTCGCCGAACACGCCCGGGTCCTGCGGCGACGGCTGGCGCGCCCTGAGGCCTCGGCTTCCGACGACCCGATCGATGAGGAGTTTGCCGTTCCGCGCCGCCTCTACTACGGCGGCGTCCTGCTCGTCGGCCTCCTCACCCTCAGAGCAGGCGGCCAGGTCACCTTCTCGGACATTCTCTTCCTCTTCAGCTTTCTCCTTGCCTCTGCAGAGCTCGTCGTTCTCCGTCGCAGGGTGCCGATGAGGCTGCCGTTCCTGCTTCTCATCGGCATCGCCCTTTTTTCGGTCGGCGGATTGCTCTCCTCGTTCGAGTCCCTTCAGGCACTGAAGTCGATCGCGGTGGTTGCTCGCCTCGTCTTTCTCACCGTCTTCTGGTTCTGGCTCGGCACAATCGTGCTTCGGAGCGAGGCGCACGTCAGGAAGGCGATCAACTTCTGGGTCGCGTCGGCGGCAATCTGCGGCAGCGCTGCAGTCATCCAGTTCGTCGTCGGAGACGTCATCCCGAACGCGAGCATCGCCGGTGGACGAGCCACAGGGTTCGCCTCGCAGCCCAACGACCTCGGCGGGATTACGGCGATCGCCTTCGTGCCGGCGCTCATGCTGGCCTCTCGATCCCGCGCCTCCTTCGTTGCGCGTGGCTGGTCATACGCAGCGCTGCTCCTTATTGCGGCAGGCATGGTTCTTTCAGCGTCTGTCGGCGCCCTGCTTGCGGCCGCCGCCGCGGTTATCGTCTGGCTGGCACTCCAGCGAACGTCGATTCACATCCTGCTCGCGCTGGGCGTTCTTGCCCTGTCTCTGATCGTCGTGAGCGCGTCGGGAGGGCCACAGCCACTCGAACGTCTCGGGGCGGTCACGGACTCGACGTACATAGTCGGCGCCGGAACGCAGCTCGGTTCAGCCGAGCAGCGAATCGGCACCTACAAGGCGGCGATCGCGCGGATCGAGGAGAACCCGTTCGTCGGCGTCGGACTCGATCTGAGGAGCATCACCCGGCCGTTCGGAGTCGAGTCCTTCGAGTACGACGTCCACAATCTCGTGATCGGTCTCTGGTACAAGACCGGGCTCCTGGGGCTCACCGGCATTCTGCTCGCGTTGCTCGCGATCTTCCGCTCTGGATGGGCGGCGATTCTCGGTTCGAGATCCGCCGGCGAGTCGAGAGTCGCCATCGCCCTCGGATGCTCGCTTGTCGCATTCGTCGTCTTCTCGATGACCGCCCCCATCCTCTTCACGCGCTTCGGTTGGATCGCGGCCGCGCTGGTCCTCGCGCTTCGAAGCGTGCAGCAGAGGCGGGAGGCCCCGGCGCCGGCGCGCCCTCCGCGAGAGGCGCCCAGGCCCGCCGAGGCTGTCCTACAGTCGTGACGCCGTAATCGGCAGGGACGTCGCCAAGGATCCCGCAGTACGCCTCAGCCGAGCGGCACGCTCACACCCGAGCGCCGCTCGACAGCGCCTGACCCTCCCCGGCACCGCGTTCCGACATCTTGTCGTAAATCCAGGCATACGTCTTCGCGAGCCCGTCCTCCAGCGTGATCTGCGGCTCCCAGCCGAGGCGTTCCTGGATGAGGGTGTTGTCGCTGTTTCGCCCCCTCACTCCTTGAGGCGCATCGAGCTTGTAGTGGCGCTCTAGCGTGAGCCCGGCGATCTCCTCGACGATCGAGACGAGCTCGTTGATCGTGACGAGGTAGGCACTGCCGACATTGAGCGGCTCCGTGACGTCGCTCTCCATGAGCGTCCTCGTTCCATAGACGCAGTCGTCGACGTACATGAAGCTGCGCGTCTGCTCGCCGTCTCCCCAGATCTCGATCCGGTGATCCCCGGAGAGCTTCGCCTGGATGACTTTGCGGCAGATCGCCGCGGGGGCCTTCTCCCTCCCTCCGTCGTACGTGCCCTCGGGCCCGTAGACGTTGTGGTAGCGGGCAACGCGGGTCGCGAGCCCGAAGTCCTCCGTGAAATGCCGGCACATCCGCTCGCTGAAGAGCTTCTCCCAGCCATAACCGTCTTCCGGCATCGCGGGGTAGGCATCCCCCTCGCTCAGAGGCACGACGTCGACCGAGGTCTGCTTGTCTGCCGCGTAGACGCATGCCGACGAGGCAAAGAAGTAGCGCTCGACCTCCTGCTGCTCGCGGGCGGCGAGCAGGAGGTGCGTGTTGATGAGCACGGAGAGCATGCAGCGGGCCTTGTTGGCCTCGATGAAGCCCATTCCGCCCATGTCGGCGGCCAGGTTGAAGACGTACCGCGCGCCCTCCACCGTCTCCCGGCAGGCATCCAGATCGCTCAGGTCGAGCACTCTGTTGTCCGCTTCGCCGAAGACCTGATACCACTCGTCGACGGGCTTCATATCGACGGCCCGCACTCGAGTCCCGCCTTCGCGGAGAAGGTCGGCGACGAGATGCCCGCCGATGAACCCTCCCGCGCCGCAGACGACTACCTGGTTCATCCGCCCACCTCGCTTTGTCGAATGTCTGTCCTTGTCTGTCCTTCGCCCCGCGGACGGGGATCGAGAATCGGTTCGAACCGATCCGCGATGGTCGCGATGTCGAAATTGTCTTCTGCGTAGAGGCGCGCCCGCCGGCCGAACTCGGCTCGCAGGTCTCCGTCGGCGAGGAGGGACGCTGCGCCGTCGATGAGTCCACCGTCGTCGCCCGGCTCGAGCAGAAGCCCGCCACCGCTGCCGCGAACGACCTCGGCCGCCAGGTTGTCGGAGGGAACCGCCGCCAGGAGCGCGCGCCCCGCGCAGAGGTAGCTGAGGACCTTCGAGGGAACCGAGAACGCACCGGCGTCAGCCTCGAGCAGCGTGAGCAGGATATCGCCGCTCGCCAGCACGTCCGGAAGCGACGCGTACGGCTGGATCGGTAGGAGGCGCAGGTTCGTCAGGCCCTCCTCTTCGCGCCTTCGACGGAGCCAGTCCGCTCCTCGGCCTTCGGAGACGACGACGACTTCGACGTCCTCCTCGTCCGAGAAGTGGCAGGCGAGCTGCACGATCACTTCCGGGTTGTGCTTGAGGCCGAGCGTCCCCGAGTACAGGATGACCCGCTTGCCGACGAGGTCGTGTTTCTGCGCCCACTCGTTTGTGCGCGGGCGAAGCGGCAGCTCGTCGATCGGCGCCCAGTTCTCGATCACGTAGATCTTCTCCGCTGGGATTCCGAGCTCTTCGAGCGTCGGCAGGAAACCCTCGGAGATCACCGTCACTGCATCGCTTTCCAGCAAGAGCGAGCGCTCGAGCGCGACGAAGCGGTTGCCGATCGTCGTTCCCAGTCGTCTCATGCGCCGCTCGAGCACTCTGCGGGCGCCGATTCCCAGAAGATCCTGCTGCCAGAAGACGAAACGCCCGCCAAGCCGCTTCGTCTCCGACAGCAGGCGCTTTTGGGCGAAAAGCGGCGTGTTCGCCGAGATGACGACATCGGGGCGGAATTCGCGGACGCGTGCGCTGACCTTCACGCCGTATTCGCGTTCCTGTCGCAACCGCGTCCAGGGCGAGTACCGCGCGAATTCACGTGAGAGCGTGACGTCCTCGATTCGAAGCCGCGGGTCGTCCACGACATCGACCGCTCCCTTCCCGGTTCGGAAGGAGCCGCAGTGCAGGTGCAGGACCTCCATGCCACGGCGCGCCAACTCCCGGCTCAACTGAACCTGGAACGGATGTCCCACGTAGTCATGGACAACAACGCGAAGCGAGGGTCGCTCAGAATGCCCACGTTGGTCCGTGTATGGACTCGAGACGTCAGTCATGCCGCACCGGCCGCGCAGCCTCCACGACCGCAGATCCGCTCAATTACACGGCCGATCTGATCTTACTCGCGTGGCGGCTAGCCTTTCGACCGGGATGCGGAGACGGCCGACCGGCCCTCCGGTCCGCCACCTGGCCGCGGGCCGATTCGGGTGCTTTACATCCGTTGGCCAGGGGCTATTCTGTCCACACGGGGTTTCGGGCCGGCGGGCTCGTGCTCTTGCGGCCCGGTGGCGACCGTGAACCGAAACGTGACTTCTTCTGACGGGACTATCGTCCCGAGCCTCCTGGATTACCTGAGGGTTCTGGGCCGGTGGAAGCTCGCCTTCATCCTGATCGTCGTCCTCGTCCCTGCGGCCGCCATCGGCGCCTCGCTCATGCAAACCCCGACGTACGGGGCTTCGGCGCAGGTGCTGCTCAACCCTGTTGGCACGACGTCGACCTCGTACGTCGATCCGCAGCGCGTTGCGCAGACGAAGGCAACGCTCGCCCGCGTGCCGGCCGTCGTTGGCCAGGTGCTCGAAGCCGTTCCGGAAGCCGGTCTGGACCAGGAGGAGTTCTTGGACTCCTCGTCGGTCTCGGCCACGCTTGGCAGCGACATACTCACGTTCTACGTCGAGAATTCGGATCCCGCCCTTGCGACGGAGCTTGCGACCGAATACGCGCAAGCGTTCACCGATTACCAGCGCCAGCTCGACAACGAAGCGGCCGAGAGATTGCTCGCCGAGGTCCAGCAGCAGCTCGCGGCGCTCGAGGCGGACGGTGACGGCCCCGGCACGGCGAACTACGATGCGCTCCAGCGCCGGGAGGAAACTCTCGCCGCCGCGGCCGCGGCGCAGAAGTCATCGGCGCAAGTGGTCCAGCCCGCCGACGACGCGCCGAAGGTCGGCCCCCGCACCGTCCGAAACGGCCTGATCGCATTCTGCCTCGGTCTCGTCCTCGCGCTTGTCGTCGTCTTTCTCGCGGATGCGCTCGACACGAGAGTCAAGTCCGTCGACGCCATCCGCGAGGCTCTCGGCCTGCGCCTGCTCGGACGGCTTTCCACGCCTCCCTCGCGCCTGCGAAAACGGCACGGCCTCGTCATGCTCGCCGACCCGACCGGGAGCGAGGCGGAGCAATTCCGTTCCCTCCGCTGGAGCCTCGACCTCGCGAACGCTGACCACGACGCCCGGACGATCATGGTCACGAGCGCCGTCGACGGCGAGGGGAAGTCGACGACCGTCGCCAATCTCGCCATCACGCTCGCACGCGCCGGACGCCGGGTTGTCGTCATCGACGCTGACCTTGTCAAGCCGCACCTCCACCGGCTCTTCGGCCTCGACCAACAGCCGGGGCTGACGGACGTCGAGCTCGGGGACACGTGGCTGACCGACGCGCTGCAGCCGATCAGTCCTACTGAGGACTTCACGGGACCCGCCGACGCGGGCCGAAGGATGGAGCGCACGGGCAGCCTCGAAGTGTTGCCGGCCGGCTCCGCACTGGAAGACCCCGACGAGCTTGGCTTCGATCGAGCGATGGGCCGGATCATCCAGCGCCTGCGGGGACGCGCCGACATCGTGCTCGTCGATGCCTCCCCCCTCCTGCGAAGCAACGCGATTGCACTGAGTGCGCACGTCGACGCGATCGTCGTCGTCGTCCGCCTGAAAGGGCTGCGGTACTCGGCGCTCGAGGAAATGGGATGGATCCTCGAGGCTGCCCCGGCCACGAAGCTCGGCTTCATCGTCACCGGCGCCCGGAAGAGCCGGGCCTACAGCTACGGATACGGCCAGCAGCCGAAACTCGTCACCTCGGAGCAGCGGCCGGAGGCAGGCTCTCGCTCGACCCGCGAGGATTCTCCGGCAGACGCCGACGGCGATGGCAAGGCGCCCGCTCGGCAGCCCTCGAAGTCGACCAGTCGGCCCTTCGGGGGTCTGAGCCCCCGCGAGGCGGCGATGAGAAGCGTGAAGAGTCGCCGGGCGAAGTCCGCGCAGCGCACGGATTCCGCAGAGCGCGCGGAGTTCGACGCGACCCCGGGCGGGCACCAGGACGTGCGCGAGACGACGCACGAGCACCGGGACGTGCGCGAGACGACGCACGAGAACGTGCACGAGAACGGGCGCGAGAACCAGTAGGCGCGCGGCCCCGGCGGGCCTCACGCGTCCGCGATGAACTCCTCCGCGGCCCCCACGACCTCCCCGGCGAGCGCCAGGCTCGACGTGGCCGCGGGCGATGGCGCATTCCGCAGGTGCAGGACTCTGTCGGCGCGATCGAACCAGAAGTCGTCGAGAAGCTTCCCGTCGTCCGACAACGCCTGCGCGCGGACGCCTGCGTGCGTTCCGGCGAGGTACTCCACCCTCATCGAAGGCACGAGACGCTGGAGGGCCTGGACGAATGTCTGCCTTGAAAGGTCTCCGCGCACCTCGCTGAGCCCCGTCCGCCAGTAGCGCCGCGCCAGGATGCGGAACCCCGAGTACGACAGCGTCTCCCAGAGATCGCGCGGGCTGACGTCCCATCCTCGATAGCCCTCGCGTGTCAACGCGAGCACCGCGTTCGGCCCAGTCCAGACCTCTCCTGAGATCTGCTTGGTGAAATGGACTCCCAGGAACGGGAACGACGGGTCGGGGACCGGGTAGACGAGCCCGCGAACGAGCCCCGAAGCCTCGGGCGAAAGGGCGTGGTAGCGGCCTCGGAACGGCACGATCCGCGGCGACGCCGGACCGCCGGTCATTCGCGCCAGCCGGTCGGAGTACAGCCCACCGCACGTGATGACCACCCGGGCCTCCACGGGGCCGGAGGTTGTTTCCAGACGGACCGCCCGGCCTCCCGGACGCGTCATGCCTCGGACGGCTGCACGCAGCCGGATCGCCGCGCCCAGCCCGACGATCTCCTCGGCGAGCGCGCTCGCAACCAGCCGGAAGTCGACGATTCCGGTTCCGGGCGAGTGGAGGGCACGGATCCCCATCACGGCCGGCTCGGCCTCCCTGAGATCATCCTCGCCGAGAAGCGTGACCCCTTCGACGCCGTTCGCCCGGGCCCGAGCGTGAAGGTCGTCGAGCCGGGCCAGATCGCGCTCGTCGGTCGCGACCACGACCTTGCCGCAACGTTCGGTCGCGATTCCGTGCTCCTCGCAGTAGGCATAGAGCGCTTGGCTTCCCTGCACGCATAGCCGCGCCTTGAGCGATCCCGGCGCGTAGTAGATCCCCGAATGGATGACGCCGCTGTTGTGCCCCGTCTGGTGAGCTGCGATCCGATCCTCCTTCTCGAGGACGAGAACACGGAGGCCGTCGTAGCGGAGCAACGCCTCGCGGGCGACTGCGAGCCCGAGAATGCCCCCGCCGACGACGACGAGATCCGCTGACGTGACAGCCGTGCTCATTCGTCCATCACTCGACGGATCATGACCAGGATCGCCTTATGTGTGCGGAAGCCGGCTTCCTATCAACCTCGCTGCCTGATCACGGGGCTCGCGGAGGAGGTGACCGAGCTGGAGGCGACCACATTGGTTGCCGTCACGACAACGCGCATCGTGCGGCCCCCGTCAGCGGCCACCAGCGTGTACTTGCTGGCATTGGCGCCCGGGACATCAACACAGGCTGCTCCGGCGGCGTCGCAACGCCGCCACTGATAGGTGAATGACATCGGTGTCGAGCCGGTCCAGCTCCCCGTTGACGTCTTGATGGCCTTCCCGACCATGGTCGGCCCGGTGATTGCGGGCGGACTCGTGTTGCGGGGTGGGGCGAGATAGGTGGCGACGTACGTGGTCGTGGCGCCCGCGACGATGACGTGCGTCTGAGCTCCGCCGTCCGACCAGGAAGCGAAGGCGTAGCTGTTCCCGTTCAGGGTCTGCGGGGAGGGCGCCGAGATCGTGTTGGTCGATCCCACGATGACCGTGCGCGTGAACGGCGTCGCCGCGCTGGCCCCGTTCAGGACGAGCTGAAGGCCTGACGGACTTGTACTGAAGGTCAGGTTCACCGTCTGGGGCTGCAGCGTCACGCTCGCGGTGCTCGTGAGGCCGCCGGAGTCGGTGACAGTCAAGACGAGCTCGAGACTCGACGGATACTCGTGGTCAGGGGCCGTGAACGAGCCGCTCGCCACGCCGACGAAGTCTTGAAGTGGATGCGAATGGCAGTTCGACGGGCAGTGGTTCAGGATCAGCGACCAGGAGAGCGCCGAGGCAGGCAAGGTCCCGTCCTGCGGATCGGTGCCCGATCCCGAGAAGTTGATCACGTCGCCCACCCTCCACATGAGGCTGCCGGACGGCGCGTTGATCGTCGCTGTGGGCGGGGTGTTCCCGACGGTGATGGTGATCGGACCGCTGACGCTCGACGCACCAGGGCTGTCGGTGACCTGGAGCCGAGCCGTATAGGTCCCGCTCTGGGTATAGGTGAAGGTCGGCTGTGCCGCCGTCGAGTCGTCGTAGAGGCCGTCGCCGTCGAGATCCCACGCGTAGGTGATCGGATCCCCGTCGGGATCGCTCGAGCCGCTGCCGTCGAAGTTCACGGTCAGCGGGGCCGCTCCGCTCGTCGGATTCGCGGTTGCGACCGCAACCGGCGGCTGGTTGGCGCTTGCGAACTGGATGCGGCGGATGGTGCCGCCGTCGAAATCCGCATAGAAGAGCTCGCCGGCCGGTGAGATCTGCACGTCGACCGGGTTGGCAGCCGGCGCGACGAACGGCTCCAAGAGGCCGGGCGCCGGAAGCCCGCTTGCGTCCGCCTTCATCACCCAGATGCAGTCGCGCGAGTAGTCGGCGAAGAAGAGCGCCCCGTCGTAGGAGGCCGGGTAGGGGCCCCCCTCGTAGAAATCGACCCCGGACACCGAGGAGCTCCCGGTGGGGCACGTATCGCCCGCAACCACCTGGCTGCTGTGGTTGTAGGTGAAGTACGGGGCGGTCACCGCACCCGCCCCCTGTGCGTAGAGGTTCTCGCACACGTTCAGGTTGGCGCCGTCGTAGCCCGATTGCCGCCCCTGGCCCTCATAGCAGGGCCAGCCGAAGTTCTCCACTCGGCGCGTCCAAGCGGGATCCACGAGGCGGTTGATCTCCTCCCAGGTGTTCCAGCCGACGTCGCCCGCCCAGACTTCGTTCGTGCCTGGGCGCACATTGATCCGGAAGGGGTTTCGGAGGCCGTAGGCGACGATCCGGCGCGCGTTCGCATCCGTGCTCGCTGCGAGCGGATTGTCGGGAAGCCCCGCACCGGTCGCCGGGTTGACGCGCAGGATCGCCCCGTCGAGGGAAACCGGGTCGCCGTTCGTGCGCAGATCCTGGCTTCGTAGGGCACCGCCTTCGGCGGTTGGCGGGCTCAGCACGGAGCCGACCCCTCCCGGAGGATCCCCACACGGGTTGAGCGGGCTTCCGTCTTGGCCCCAGTCGGCGAAGTTGAAGCTCGCTCCGTCGCCGCCACTTGCATAGAGCGCCCCGTCCGCTCCGAACGCCAGTGACCCGGTCGAGTGGCTCGGATACTGCTGGCACCAGTCCTCGACCAGCACCTGCTCGCTCCCCACCATCACGTTCCCGGACGCCTGGAGGCGGGAGAGACGACCGCTCACGAGGCAGCCGTCACCCGTCGGCCCCGGCGGCGTCGGGCACGGATCGGAAAGCACTCCGGGCGTCCCCCAGCGGGGCGCGGGCGCCGCGCTTCCCAGCTCGTGGTCGTACGTGTAGAGAACGTAGACGTACGGTTGGCTGGGGAATGCCGGATCGAGCGCGAGACCGAGCAGACCCCGATCCCAGAAGTTGTAGACGTTCGTGCTCAGATCGGCGAAGAGCGTCGGCGTCGTGTCGGCGAGGTTGTCGAACACCTTGATCCGACCGTTCTTCTCAGCCACGAAGATCCGGCCGTCCGGCGAGAAGCGCAACGCCGTCGGGTGGTCCAGTCCGCTGAACGCGACCGATTCCTGGAACCCAGGCGGGAGCGCGGCCCCCGCGCTCTGCGATTGGCCGAAGGCCACGACGAGCAAGGTCGCCAACACAAGACCGCCTACAAAACCGTGAACGGAACGAAGGCGCACGCGGAGCGAGCGCACCTGATGGAGATCGCGGACTGCCACAGTCTCTCCTCTCGAAGCCACTTACAACCGCGGGCGCAAGCGCCGCAGGCGCACCCCGCGTTGGCGTTGACTATCCGCCGCCCGATCGGGCATTTCAACCCGTGGCGGCACCCGCGCTCGAGAAACCAGACGAACGTCTAGGTCAAGGCGAGGATCGCCTCGGAGACCAGTGCTTGCGAGCCCGAACCCCTGCTTGACACGATGGTCGCCGGTGCTAAAAGTGGAGAGCAGTGAGCGCGCCCGCGGCTGTCAGGTGCGTCTTGGGGTCGGTTCTGTCGGAGAGGAAGCAGCACATGGTTGCGGTCCACGTCGTATGAGCGCAGAGGCGCTTCTCACATGAGAATTCTCGTCACAGGGCACCACGGCTACATCGGCTCTGTCGCGGCGCCGATGCTGCAGGAGGCCGGCCACGACGTGACCGGACTCGACACGTTCTTCTACGAAGGTTGCGACCTCGTAGACGACGGCTTCGACCTTCCCGACGCTTCGCATGGACATTCGCGACGTCACCACCGACGTGCTCGAGGGATACGAAGGGATCGTCCATCTGGCGGCGTTGTCGAACGATCCGCTCGGAGAGCTCGATGAGGAGCTGACGCTAGAGATCAACTTCCGCGCAACCGTGGAGCTTGCTCGGAAGGCGAAGGAGGCCGGCGTTCGGCGGTTCGTCTTCGCCTCGTCCTGCAGCATGTACGGAGCCGCTGCGACCGACGAGCTCGTCACGGAGGAGGCGCCGCTGCGGCCGCTGACCGCGTACGCAGAGTCCAAGGTCAGGGCGGAGGAGGCGTTGTCCGAGCTCGCGGACAGTGACTTCGCCCCGATCTTCATGAGGAACGCCACTGCTTACGGTGCCTCGCCGCGCGTTCGTCTCGACGTCGTGC
This sequence comes from uncultured Actinomycetes bacterium, assembly GCA_963811635.1. Classification (GTDB taxonomy): domain Bacteria; phylum Actinomycetota; class Thermoleophilia; order Gaiellales; family Gaiellaceae; genus JAIBJN01. The sequence goes on along the minus strand of CAWESB010000003.1, from coordinate 25,728 downwards.
TCAACAACCTTGCAGCCTGGGCGTTCACGACCGGCAAGGTGATGATCATGAGCGACGGGACGCCGTGGCGGCCCCTCGTGCACGTCCGGGACATCACGGCGGCGGCGGGGGCAGCCCTGGTTGCACCGATCGCGCTCGTCCGGAACGAGGCGTTCAACGTGGGCGCGAACGACGAGAACTACCGCGTGCGCGACCTGGCCGAGATCGTGCGGGAGACCTTCGTTGGCTGCGAGATCGAGTACGCGGAGGGAGCGGGCCCCGATCCGCGGAGTTATCGCGCCGACTTTCGGAAGCTCGCCGACACGCTGCCGGCCGGCAGGCCGACGTGGACGGCTCGCGACGGGGCACGCGAGCTTCTCGAGGCGTTCCAATCGGCTCAGCTGACGTCGGATCGTTTCGACCGCTACACGCGGCTCGCGCGCCTCAAGTCCCTGATCGCAGAGGGGTCGCTCGACGAGCACCTGCGCTGGTCGTACACGCGCGAGCGCAACGCCTGGACGCCGTCGCGCTGAGGCGCGAATCGGATGGCTGACGGGTCCCACGCGAATTCGTCCGCGCAAGGCGTGACGCGCCTGCCGGAGGTAGTTCCGCCCAGGCCCACGCGGATCGCCGTCGTCATCAGCACGGTGACTCCGTACCTGCGACCGCTCTTTGACCGGATCGCGGAGCGCGAGGACATCGAGCTTCTCCTCGTCACCGAGACTCCGGTGGAGCGCGACCGACGTTGGCAGCCCGAGACCGACCTGCCCGGCGAGCACGTCCCCCTCGACTCGTGGACGCTTGATCTGGCGTGGATGGCCGTGGGTTCCGGCTTCAAGACGCGCTTCGACAGCTACCTGTACGTGCCGAAACGGCCCGTCGCTCCCTTGCGACGCTTCTCTCCGGATGTTGTCGTGGCCGCCGGAGGCGGGGTCTGGGCCTCCCCCGCGAACATCGCCGCTCTCGCTGCGCGACGCCGGCACGGCTGGGCGGTCGTCCCGTGGTGGAACACGTTCTCGCGCCCGCGACACAGTCTGCCCAGGCAAGTCGCCGAACCGTGGGTCAGGTACTTCTTCAGGTCGGGCGATGCGTGGCTTGCCGGTGGATCGAGACACGCCCGCGACGTCGTCCGACTCGGGGCGGACCCCGAGCGCACCGTGGTCGCGCACATGACCGCGCTCGCGCCGGACCCGCCGTCGGCCCGGGACGGGTTCCTCGTGCCGGATCAGCCCCGCTACCTCTTCGTCGGGCGCTTCATCGAACGGAAGGGCATCGACCTGCTGCTCGCGGCTTTCCGTCGGCTCGATCGCGGCGAGCTTTGGCTTGCCGGCGACGGCCCGCTCCGTGGCTTCGTCGAAGAAGAGGCGAAGGCAGACCCACGCATTCGCTACCTCGGCTACGCGGACGAGGCGATGCTGCCCGGCGTGTACCGGGAAGCGGACGTCCTCGTGGTGCCGTCTCTCTTCGAACCGTGGGGTCTCGTCGTCCACGAGGGGCTCGCGTACGGTTTGCCGGTCATCACGACCGATCAGGTCGGAGCCGCCGACGACCTCATCGAGTCGGGGGTGAACGGCTACATCGTCGCTCCAGGATCGTCGGACGCTCTCGTCGCTGCGATGCGCGCGGTTGAGGAATGGGCGCCCGCGCAGTGGCAAGCGGCGGCGGCGAAAAACAGGGAGACGCTTCCGAAGTACGGGTTCGATCCAGCCGCAGATGCCTTCGTGCGAGGTTGCCTGCTGGGGCTTCGGCACCGCCGCGCGCTTGCCGGCCCGGGAGTAGCTGCATGATGCATCCTTCGCGATCAAACGACGGCCCTCGATGACATCGAGGGATTTCGCGACTATTTTTAGGCTCGCATGAAGGTCGTTCTCTTCTGCGGTGGGCTCGGACTCCGCATTCAGGAGGCCGCGCCGAGCATCCCCAAGCCGATGGTGCCGATCGCCAACCGGCCCATCCTGCTCCACATCATGAAGTACTACGCGCACTTCGGGCACGACGATTTCGTCATCTGCCTGGGCCACAAGGGCGACGTGATCAAGGAGTACTTCCTGAACTACAACGAGGCACTCGCGAACGATTTCGTCCTCTCGCAGGGCGGAGCGCACGTGGAGCTTCTCGCCAGCGACATCCGAGACTGGCGCATTACCTTCGTCAACACCGGCCTGCAGAGCAACGTCGGCCAGCGCCTCAAGGCGGTGCAGGACCACCTGCGCGGCGAGGAGATCTTTCTCGCCAGCTACGGGGACGCCGTCACGGACGCGCCGCTCTCGCGGATGGTCGCCAACTTTCACGAGCGCGGAAAGACGGCCGCCTTCCTCTGCGTACGCCCGAAGAGCTACTCGTTCCACACCGTGCGGCTGTCGGATGAAGCGATCGTCCGCGGACTCGAAGACGTGACGCGGGCCGACATGTGGATCAACGGCGGCTTCTTCATCTTCCGGCCCGAGATCTTCGAGCACATCCACGAGGGCGAGGAGCTGGTCGAGGAGCCGTTCCAGCGGCTGATCGACGACGAGGAGCTGATCGCCTATCCGTACGAAGGATTCTGGGCGCCGATGGACACGCTGAAAGACAAGCACAACCTCGAATCGCTCGCGGCGTCAGGTCGGCCTCCGTGGGAGGTCTGGACGGCTCCCGACGGCGACGAGACCACCGGAACGGCTTGGCCGTGATCGGGCTCGAGCTGAGCCAGATCCCGTCACCCCTCCGCATCCTCGCGATTGGCTGCCACGCGGACGACATCGAGATCGGCTGCGGAGGGACGATCCTTCGGCTGATCGCGACCCATCCAAGCGTCGAGGTCTGCTGGGTCGTCCTGAGCGCCCACGGCGAGCGGGCAGACGAGGTGCACGCAAGCGCCGAGGCCTTTCTCCACGGGAGCCAGCGGCAGCAGATCCTCGTCGGGGACTTTCGAGACGGCTTCCTTCCGTACAGCGGAGGAGACGTCAAGCAGTTCTTCGAGGACCTGAAACCTGTCATCGCCCCCGATCTGATCCTCACGCACTACGGCGACGATCGGCACCAGGATCACCGACTCGCATCGGAGCTCACCTGGAACACGTTCCGCGACCATTTCATCCTCGAGTACGAGGTTCCCAAGTACGACGGCGACCTGGGCGCCCCCAACGTCTTCGTCCATCTCGACGATGGGCTTGCCAAGCGGAAGGTCGAGAACCTGCTCACGTACTTCCAAACCCAGCGGGATCGGAGGTGGTTCACGGAGGATCTCTTCCTGAGCATCCTCCGGCTTCGCGGCATGGAGTCGAATGCTCCTGACCGATACGCAGAGGCCTTCTACGGACGGAAGGTCGTCCTGTGAGCAGGGCGAGGCGGCAGGCCGAGACCCAAGAACCATCGCGTTCGGCCCCTCCGGCCGGCCGCAGCCCAAGGGTGAGCGTCCTGATTCCCACGTACAAGGACGCCGACCTCCTGCGCAGATCGGTGCCGACGTTCCTCGCGAACCCGCCGGACGAGGTCGAGATCGTCGTCCTCAACAACGACCCGTCTCAGGACGTCGGCGCCGCGCTCGGAGACCACCGGGACGAGAGCAGGGTCCGAGTGGTCCAGATGGGATGGGAGGCGGGATTCGCCCGAGCCGTGAATCGCGGGATCCGCGAGACATCGGGCGAGTTCGTCATGTTGTGCAACGCCGATCTCTTCCCCACTCCGACGTACCTCGCCGAGATCTTGTCGTTCTTTCAGGCACACCCAGCCGCCGGCGCAGCCATCGGCAAGCTCCTCCGCTACGACCTCGAGCACGAGCGCCCGACGGACGTCATCGACACCGCCGGCCTCGTCCTGACTCGACAGCGGCGCTTCATGCCGCGTGGTGAAGGAGAACGAGACGTGGGCCAGTTCGACGAGGCGATCGAGGTCTTCGGGATCGACGGCGCCGCCCCGGTGATTCGTCGCCGGGCGCTCGAGGCGATCAGCGTCAACGGGGAGTACCTCGACGAGAACTTCTTCGCGCACAAGGAGGATCACGACATCTCGTGGCGCCTACACCTGGCCGGGTGGGAGTGCTGGTATGCACCGACGGCAGTCGCCCACCATGGCCGAACCACGCGCGGGCTCGGGTCGAGCGGATACCTGTCTGCGATCCGGACCTTCCACCAGACGGAGCTGGAGAAGTCCCAGCCCGTCCGCATCAACGCCATGAAGAACCAGTGGCTCATGCTGCTGAAGAACGAGGATGGCTTCAACTTCGTCCGCGACTTCCCGTTCATCGTCGCGCGTGAGGCGATGATCGTCGCGCATCGCCTATTCTTCGCGCCGAAGTCGCTCGTCGCGATTCCGATGACGATCAAGCTTCTGCCCGAGACCATGCGTAAGCGGCGCGTCGCCAAGAGCAGCCAGAAGATGAATCCGCGCGCGCTTCGCCACTGGCTCGGCGCCCGTGACCGTCCATGAAGACAGTCGCTCGGACAACGTCAGACAGCGTCCGAGAGACCGAGCAGGTGCCCATGCGGATCGCAGTCATCGTCAACATGGTCGCGCCCTACACGAAGCCGCTCTTCGAACGGTTGGCGAACCGAGAGGAATGCGAGCTCCTCGTGGTCTCGGAGACGCCCATGGAACGCGATCGCCATTGGGATCCCGAAGCCGATCTCCCGTTTGCCCACGTCCTCCTCGATTCGTGGACGCTCGATCTCGCCTGGCTCGCGAGAGGCTCGGGCTTCAGGACGAGGTACGACACCTATCTGTACGTCCCGAGACGACCGCTTCGTCCCCTGAGCGCCTTCGCTCCCGACGTCGTCGTGGCCGGCGGCGGCGGAATCTGGTCGTCGCCCGCCAACATCGCGACGCTGGCGGCACGCCGCCGACGAGGGTGGGCCTTCGTTCCCTGGTGGGGGAGTTTCACCCGTCCGCACCCCACGTGGCCTCGGCGTCTCGCCGACCCCTGGGTGAAGTACTTCATGCGCACGGCAGATGCGTGCCTCCCGTACGGAACGCGCCAGGTACGCGATTTGGCCGCCATGGGGGTCGATCCCGCGCGGATGGTGGTCGCCCCGATCACCGCGCTCGCCCCGGATCGCCCGCCGACCCCCGAGTCGATGCGCAGTGGGCGGGACACGCGATTCCTCTTCGTCGGCCGACTCATCGAGCGCAAGGGCCTCGATGTCCTCCTCGAAGCCTTTGCACGATTCGAGGGAGGCGAGCTCTGGATCGCCGGAGACGGCCCGCTCGACGAGGCCGTCTCCGCGGCTGCGGCTCGGGACCGCCGTATTCGGCTCGTCGGGCACGTCGCCGGCGAGGACCTCGGCGACCTCTACCGCGAGTCCGACGTGCTCGTCGTCCCGTCGCTGTACGAGGCCTGGGGTCTCGTCGTCCACGAGGGACTCGCCCACGGCCGGCCCGTGATCGCCACGGATCAGGTCGGAGCGGCCGACGACCTCATCGATCCGGGCGTCAACGGGTACGTCGTCCCGGCCGGCTCGGCGGAGGAAACCGCTCGAGCAATGCGCTCGGTCGCCGAGTGGACAGACGAGCAGCGCATCGGTGCGGTCAGGCGCTCGACCGAGACCCTGGCGTCTTGCTCGTTCGAGCGGGGTGCGGATGGATTCGTCGAGGGCTGTGCGCTGGCTCTCGAGCACCGGAGGCGGATGGCGCAGCCTGACCGCCGACCTCCCCTTTCGGGTGGTCTTGGCTCAGCGAGCCGGCGCCGCGTGGGCTGAGACCCGGCCACGGGCTATCCTCGGAACAGCCTTAACGAAAGGAGCTATCGGGTGCTCTTTACCGAGACCAAGCTGCGCGGGGCGTTCGTCATCGATCTCGAACGCCGGGAGGACAATCGTGGATTCTTCGCCCGCGCGTTCTGCCAGAACGAGTTCAGCGACCACGGGCTCAAACCGGTCATCGCGCAGGCGAACATCGGCTTCAACCGGCGGCGGGGTTGCTTGCGCGGAATGCATTTCCAGTACCCACCCGCGGCAGAAACGAAGGTCGTCCGCTGCACACGTGGAGCCGTTCTCGACATCATCGTCGATCTGCGCCCCGAGAGCCCGACGTTTCTCGAGCACATCTCGGTCGAGCTGACCGCGGACAACCATCGCGCGATCTACATCCCGGAGCGCTTCGCACACGGCTACCAGGCTCTCGAAGACGACACGGAGACCAGCTATCAGGTCGGCGAGTTCTACACCCCGGGCGCCGAGGGTGGGCTTCGGTACGACGATCCGGCCCTGGGGCTCACATGGCCCCTTCCCGTCAGCGAGATCTCCGAGAAGGATGCGGCCTGGCCACTGCTCGCCGACGTGGAGTCCGAAGTTCGACGGAGAATGGTCGTGGATCTCGACCGCGAGCCGGCGGGAGCGGTCTGATGATCATCGTCGACCGGGCGCTGCGCGCCCGCGAAGAGGAAGGCCGGCCTATCCGGGTCGGAATGCTGGGTGCCGGATTCATGGCTCAGGGCCTCGCGAACCAGGTCCGCAACAGCGTCCCGGGAATGGAGATCGTTGCGATCTACGGCCGACGTCCCGAGAAGGCGCTCGCCGTGTTCGGCTACGCCGGCGACGACGACGCCGTCGAGGTGGCGAACCTCGACGACTTCGAAGACGCGGTGAGGGCGGGACGGTCCGTCGTCACCGAGGACGCGCTGCTCCTCTGCCGGTCGGAGCAGATCGACGCGATCATGGACGTCACCGGATCTGTCGAGCTCGGTGCAAGGACCGCGCTCGAGGCGTTCGAGCACGGCAAGCACTTCGTCGCGATGAACGCGGAGCTCGACGGAACCCTCGGGCCGATTCTCCACACCCATGCGCGCAAGCACGGGGTCGAGTTCTCCGCCTGCGACGGAGACGAGCCGGGGCTGCAGATGAACCTCTATCGCTGGGTGCGGGGCCTCGGGCTCGAGCCGAGAGTGATGGGAAACGTCAAAGGCCTACAGGACCCGTACCGCACGCCGGAGACGCAGAAGGACTTCGCGGAGAAGTGGGGTCAGAACCCCGCGATGGTCACCTCGTTCGCGGACGGCTCGAAGATCAGCTTCGAGCAGACGATCGTGGCCAACGCGACGGGCGCCAAGGTGCTCCAACGGGGGATGTCCCGCGGCAGGCCGTTCGACGGCTCGCCGCTCGAGCTCCCCTCGCTGTACGACGTCGACGAGGTTCGGGCGCTCGGGTCGATCGTCGACTACACGGTCGGCCCTTCGTCCGTGAAGATCTTCTGCCTGGCCGAGCACGAGGATCCGAAGCAACGCCACTACCTCAGCCTCTACAAGATGGGTGACGGGCCCCTCTATCCGTTCTGGGTGCCGTATCACCTGCCCCACTTCGAGGCGCCGACTGCCATCGCGCGGGTCGTGCTCTTCGGGGACAACCTTGCACCGCCCCTCAGAGGACCCAGCGTGGAGGTGTGCGCCGTCGCGAAGCGCGATCTCCGCGCCGGCGAGACGCTCGACGAGTACGGGATGTTCATGACCTACGGGGAGGCAGCGAATACCGAGGAGATGAATGCTGGCCGATATCTCCCCGAGGGCCTCGTCGAGGGCTGCCGGCTGCTTCGCGACGTTCCCAAGGACGAGGTCGTGACCTACGACGACGTCGCCCTCCCGGCAGGCCGCGTGGCCGATCGGCTGCGCGCCGAGCAGTACCGGCACTTCGCCGGCGAAACGTGGCTCGAGGAGCGCCTCCAGGCGGCAGCGTGATGCAGATCGGCTGGGTGTCGACCTCGAGCGCGGCGTACGATCTGTCCCAAGCACAGACTAGACGTCTGTCTAGAATCACTATCTTTCAGTAGAAATTTGCGGCGCTTCGAAGTAGGCTCTGCGGCTCACTATCCCCCGGGAATCGGGGTAGGGGTTGCGGCATGTTTACTGCGGTAGTAACAGGCGGCGCCGGGTTTCTCGGCTCGCACCTATGTGACTTCCTTCTTGCGGAGGGACGTCGGGTCATCTGTATCGACAACCTCGACACGGGGTCGCTCGAGAACATTCAGCACATCGGGAACGGCTCGGACTTTCGCTTCATCAACCACGACCTCACCGAGCCGCTCTTCCTCGAGGAGCCGGTGGACGTCGTTTTCCACCTAGCCAGCCCGGCCAGCCCGATCGACTACAACCGCCTGCCCCTGCACACGCTGAAGGTGGGCTCGTACGGGACGCACCACATGCTCGGGCTTGCGAAGTTCAAGCGCGCCCGGTTCCTGCTCGCCTCGACCAGCGAGGTGTACGGCGACCCCCAGGTCCACCCGCAGCCCGAGACGTACTGGGGCCACGTGAACTCGGTCGGGCCGCGCGGGGTGTACGACGAGGCGAAGCGCTACGCGGAGGCGCTCACCATGGCGTACCACCGCCAGCAGGGGGTCGACACCTGCATCGCACGCATCTTCAACACCTACGGCCCGCGGATGCGCCGGCACGACGGGCGCGCGATCCCCACGTTCCTCGGCCAGGCGCTCGAAGCGAAGCCGCTCACCGTCTTCGGCGACGGCTCCCAGACTCGCTCCTTCTGCTACGTCGACGATCTCGTTCGGGGGCTCAGCCTGCTCGCCGAGAGCGAGGAGCACCTCCCGGTCAACATCGGGAACCCGCACGAGATGACCCTGCTCGACCTGGCCGAGACCGTCATCCGCGTGACGGGCTCGAAGAGTGAGATCCTCTTCGAGGCCCTGCCGATCGACGATCCCCAGGTCCGGCAGCCGGACATCACGCGGGCGCGCCAGGTCCTGCACTGGCAGCCCGAGGTCGATCTGGAGGAAGGCCTGCGGCGAACGGTCAACAGCCTGACGGGAGAGGCCAAGGTGTTGTCCCACACCCGTCCCGCGGCCCGGTGATGAGAGAGCCGATCGGCATCATGGGAGCCGGCTGGGTGGGCCTCGTCACCGCCGCCTGCTACGCCGACCTCGGTCACGAGGTGATCATCCGCGACATCGAAGCGATGCGGATCGCAGACCTCGAGGCTGGGCGTGTGCCGATCCACGAACCGGGTCTCGGAGAACTCCTCGACCGAAATCGCGATCGCCTTCGGTTCACCACCCGCGCTGCTGACGTGTTTCAGAGGGCTCAGCTTGTGTTCGTCTGCGTCGGGACTCCTCCCACGTACTCCGGGGACGCGGATCTGAGTGCCGTCTGGCAGGTGGTCGACGAGCTGCCGGATACCACAAAGCGACTCGTGCTCATCATGAAAAGCACTGTTCCGCCCGGAACCGGCGAACGGGTGCGCGCATGGCTCGACGGCCGCGGGCTTTCCAATGTCGCTTACGTCTCGAATCCCGAGTTTCTCGCCGAGGGCACTGCGCTTGCGAACTTCACGCACCCCGACCGAATCGTCGTAGGCTCATTCCGGAACGAGGAAGGCGACCGGGTAGCAAAGCTCCACGAGGAGCTCGGGGCGCCCATCGTGCGCACTGACGTCACATCGGCGGAGATGATCAAGTATGCGTCGAATGCCTTTCTTGCGACGAAGATCTCATTCATCAACGAGATCGCCAATGTGTGCGAGGAGGTTGGAGCCGACGTCACCTTGGTTGCCGACGGAATGGGCCTCGACCGGCGCATCGGACCACAGTTCCTCCGGCCCGGCATCGGGTATGGGGGCTCGTGCTTCCCCAAGGATGTCTCTGCCCTGAAGCAGTTGGCCGGCAACTCCGGTTACCACTTTCAGCTCTTGACCTCCGTGATCGAAGTCAACGAGCTGCAGAAACGGCGAGTCGTCGGGAAGCTGCGAAAGCATCTCGGAAGCCTTCGCGAGCGGACGGTCGTGCTTCTCGGACTTGCTTTCAAGCCCGACACGAACGACATTCGCGAGGCTTCGAGCCTCGTCCTGGCCATGCGACTGCTCGCCGAGGGGGCACACGTCAGGGCGTGGGATCCTGTCGCCATCGAGGTCGCACGACCGCACCTCCCGGGGGTTCAGCTCTGCGAGGATCTCCTCGAGGCCGTCTCCGGGGCGGACGCGGCAGTCATCGTCACCGAGTGGAACGAGTTGAAGGCGTTGCCACGGCCCGAAGTACGTACGGCGATGAAAAGCCCCTTGATCGTTGACGGTCGTAACTTTCTCGATCCCGACACCGTGCGGCGGGCCGGCTTCACGTACGAGGGAATCGGGCGACCGTCCTGGCCCGTTGGAAGAGCGACGAGCGCCACAACCGCTCGACCTCCCCGCAGCGTTGGCTCCCTCCTTCGTCGAGTTGCCGGCGACCTGAAGCCACGTCCCGGCCGTTCGAGCTGCGGTCGCCGTGCCGGTAGAGCTCTTGCCACGCGTGTCGTGTAGCGCGACGCGAGATAACGCAGACGGTGGCGCGCGCCCTTAACATCGACTGCCTTCCCCATGGAAGGTTTCGACCCAAGAACGAGCTTCGGATCTGACGCCTCGAAGCGCTACGACGCCGAGGACACCCGAGGTGACGAGGATGAGACGGTCGCGTTCCTTGCCCGGCTCGCCGACGGGCGGGATGCGCTGGAGCTCGCGGTCGGCACCGGCCGGATCGCCTTGCCGCTCACGGCGGTCGGCGTGCGCGTGGACGGCATCGAGCTGTCCGAGCACATGGTCGACCGGATGCGCGAGAAGCCGAGCGGGAATGACGTCGAGGTGACCATGGGCGACATGTCCCGAGTGACGACTGGACGCACCTACGGGCTGGTGTACCTCGTCTACAACACGATCGGCAACCTGCTCACGCAGGACGACCAGGTCCGCTGCTTCGAGAACGCCGCGGGCCACCTGGCCGACGATGGCGCCTTCGTCCTCGAGTGCCGGGTGCCGAGTGCCCCCTCGCGGCCCGGCCACCAGTTCGTCGACGCCGAGCGCGTCGCGGCCGACCAGGTCGTGCTGGACGTCTGCCGCTACGACCCCGTCACCCAGGTCCTGGACGAGAACCACGTCCGCATCGGCGCCGACGGCGTCGCCCTCAGCCCGATCAGCCTCCGCCTCGCGCACCCGCCCGAGTTCGACCTCATGGCCCGCATCGCCGGCCTGCGCCTGCGCGACCGCTGGGGCGGCTGGAACGGCGAGCCGTTCACCGCGACCAGCTGGCGCCACGTCAGCGTCTACGAGCCGGCGATCGAAGCCTGACCTCGCTCGGCCGGGTCCTACAGCTCGTCGGATGATGCGTTCCGACTCTATGCTCGCCGGGACGCACCGGCCGCCGCAGGCCACTTGCGATGGAGCGCCAGCTCGACCCCGCCCAGCTCGGAGACCATCTGGACCGGCTCTACCGGGCCGCGTGGGCTCTCTCCGGATCCCGCGAGGAGGCCGAGGACATCGTCCAGGAAACCTATGCGCGCGTGCTCGCCCGCCCGCGCCTGCTCCGGAACGAGGACGACCTCGGCTACCTCCTGCGCGCGCTCCGCAACACTTTCCTGAACGAGAAGCGCAGCGAGCGGCGCCGGGTGCGTCCCGGCCCGCTCCCCGACCAGCTCGACCTCGTCGCCGACCCGCAGGCGCGCGAGCCGCAGACGGCGCTCGAGGTCGGTGAGCTCTATGCCGCGATCGCGGCGCTACCCGCCGACTTCCGCGACGTGCTCGTCGCCATCGACATCACGGGCCTTTCCTACAAGGAAGCGGCGAACGCCCTGCGCATCCGCGAGGGGACGGTGATGAGCCGTCTCTACCGCGCCCGCCAGCAGGTCGTGCGCCGGCTCGAAGGCGGCTCGGAGTGATCCGCGTGCACCGCCCCGCCGATCTTGCGGCGGCTCACTCGGCGGCGCTCGCCGTTCCGACCAGCACCCTCTCGCCCGATGAGGCCTGATCGTCGTCGGCACGCTCGCGCGTCACGGTCAGCGTCGGGAAGTCCTTCGGCGACACGCCCGCCCACAGCGTGACCTCCTGGCTTTCGTTGAAGGTTCCGATCGGCACGAGCACGCCCTCCGGGCTGCGTAGCCAGGCCGCGTAGAAGCGCCCGCCGTCGAGGCGGGGAAGCCCCGTGGCGTCGAGCTCGATCCGCCAGCCCGAGGATGTCTTGGTCAGCGTCGCCTCTCCGCTTGCGCCGGGCACCAGCTCGGTCGGTTCGAGCGCGGCGTGGAATTGTTCACCGCCGTCTTCCGACCGGAAGACCGCCAACCCGAAGACGACGGCCACGAGAGCAACAGCCGCGGTGGCGCCGATCAGGACGAGACGGCGCGGTGCCCGCACGCGGCGAGCAGGTCGTTGCGCCTCGACTCGCGCCCGCAGGGCCGCCGGCGCCTCGACCTCGCTCGCCGCGCTGCGCGTGAGCGCCAGCGCGCGCCGTTGCTCGGCGAGCCGATCGGCAAGCTCCGGGGACGCCGCGACTTGCGCCTCGAGCGCGGCACGCCGGTCCGGCGCGAGGGTGCCGTCGGCGAGCGCAGCCAGTTCGGCGATCTCCTGACCACCGGCTTCGTCTTGTCGACGGCGTCTCATCGACACGGCAGGACGAACGGTAGCTCTGGTCGTGCACCTACGGCCACCCACGGCCGTGCCGGAAGGCCGGCGTTCAGGGTACGGCGCTCGCGCGTAAAGACGTTCACACACTGGATGACCCCGCCGGGCCGAGGTTATTCCCCAGCCCTCCATCAGCGCGGGTTTCGTGCGGCTCCCCGGAGATCGGCTGTCCACTCGTCTTCGCCGGAGATCCCGACGGCGACCCGCGCTCTCGACTCGCAGCCGGGCGCGAATTTGTCCGTACGGGAATAGAGGGCGGTCAGCGGTGTCTCTAGCCCACGAAAGGTCAACCACTCCGAAAGGAAGACCATGAAGACCTTCATTCGAATCAAGGCATCGCACGCCACGCGGCCGAGGCGGCTGGCGGCTTCCGCAGTGGTCGTAGCTGCGGCCGTCGCGGCCGGGCTCGCGGCCGGCCCGGCGAGCGCGGCGACCGACGGAGGGACCGCCAAGGCCTCGCATCGGCTCAGCCAAAGCCCGCTCCCGCGGCCGAAGCTCAAGCGCGGGGAGCTGCGGGTCACGGGCACGAACGCGAGCGAGAAGATCGCGCTTCGCCTGCGGGCCGGCGACCCCGGCGTTCTCGAGGTCGACGCCGGCGACGACGGCTCGGCCGAGTTCGCCTTCCTGCGCAGCGAGATCACGAAGATCGCGGTCAGCGCCCGCCCGGGCGACGACCTCGTGCGCATCGACGAGGCCAACGGCGTCTTCACCGACCAGATCGCGACGACACTCGCCGGCGGACGAGGAAACGACACCCTCGCCGGCGGCAGGGGCGTCGAGACACTGCTCGGCCAGCTCGGAAACGACTCGATCGACGGTAACGCCGGCAACGACGTCGCGCTGATGGGCGCCGGCCACGACACCTTCGTCTGGGATCCAGGCGACGGAAGCGACGTGGTCGAGGGTCAGTCCGGCCTCGACACGATGGTCTTCAACGGGGCCAACATCGACGAGCGGATCGACATGACGGCGAACGGAGACCGGCTCAGGTTCTTCCGTGACATCGGCAACATCACGATGGACACCGACAGCGTCGAGCGCGTCGACTTCAACGCCCTCGGCGGCGCCGACCTGGTCACCGTCGACGACCTGAGCGCAACCGACGTCGACGAGCTCACCGTCGACCTCGCAGCCGCTCTCGGCGGCGCTACCGGCGACGGCCAGGCCGACCGCGTCGTCGTCAACGCCACGAACGGCAACGACGCGATCGACGTCAGCGGCAACGTCGGCGGAGTGAACGTCGACGGTCTCGCCCCGGCGATCGAGATCCTCCACGCCGAGGCGGCGAGCGACCGGCTCGAGATCAACACGCTCGCGGGCACGGACACGGTGGACTCCACCGGCCTGGCCGCCGGTGTGATCCAGCTCTTCGTGGACGGCGTGCTCGTCCCCTAGAGAAACCACCGGAGGAGATGTGCAGGGCCCCCGGTCCTGGGGGCCCTGCGGAACCTTGAAGACCACCCATCGACCGGTCTCACGGAAAGGACTCTCATGAAGCGCAAGATCACAGTGTTCATCGTCGCCACCGCGCCCTCGGCGATCGCGCTGGTCGCCGCCGGCTTCGTCAGCTTCGCAAGCAGCTCACGCGTGGCGGACGGACTCGAACCGACTGCCTGAAATGCCCGCTGACGAGCTGACCCAGCGACTCGGCGCTGACGGAGGCGCAGGCACGACGCTCTCTGTCTCCGGCTACGGTTTCGGGCGTGGCCGCTGACGCGCAGGCGCTCGACATCGCCGGGCGGAGCATCAGGATCACGAGCCCGGACAAGGTCTTCTTCCCTGAGCGGGGCGAGACGAAGCTCGACCTCGTGCGTTACTACCTCGCCGTTGCGGAGCCGTTCCTCGCCGCCTCGGGCGGCCGGCCCGCCCTCATGCAGCGCTTCCCGCAGGGCGCGCAGGGCAAATCGTTCTTCCAGAAGCGCGTGCCGGAGGGCGCGCCGGAATGGCTGGAGACGGCGACCGTCTCGACGCCGAATGGGACGACCTCACGCGCGCTCGTCCTGGCCGATATGGCCCATGTGGCGTGGGCCGTCAACTTGGCCTGCCTCGGGTTCCATGTCTGGCCCTCCCTCGCCGAGAGCCAGGACGTCGCCGACGAGCTGCGCCTCGACCTCGATCCGCAGCCCGGGGTCGGCTTCGAGGAGGCGCGCGCCGCGGCAGCCGAGGTGCGCGGGCTGCTGGACGAGCTGGGGATCGTCGGCTACCCGAAGACGACCGGGAACCGCGGTCTCCACGTCTACGTCCGGCTCGAGCCGCGTTGGGACTCCTACCAGGTGCGCGCCGCAGCGGTCGCGGCCGCGCGCGAGTTGGAGCGGCGCCGCCCCGAGCTGATCACCGCGGCGTGGTGGAAGGAGGAGCGCGGCGAGCGGATCTTCGTCGACTACAACCAGAACGCCCCGCACAAGACCATCTTCGGCGCCTGGTCGGTGCGCGCCCGCGCCGGCGCCCAGGTGTCGACGCCGCTCGCCTGGGACGAGATCGACGCCGTCCACCCCGACGAGCTCACGATCGCGAGCGTCCCCGATCGGGTCGAGGCGATGGGCGACCCCTGGTCGGGGATGAACGACTCCCCGCAGTCGCTCGAGCCGCTGCTCGAGCTGCACGAGCGTGACCGTTCTGCCGGTCTCCTGGACGCGCCCTGGCCGCCGGTCTACCCGAAGCAGCCCGACGAGCCGCCCCGGGTCGCCCCCAGCCGGGCGCGCAAGGACACCTAGACGCGCGGCCGCCGGCGCTCGGGGTCGTAGAACGGGAGCGCGGCGACCTCGCCCTCGGCGTCGCCGACCCGCACCCGCGTTCCCACGCCGGCCGCGTTGCCGTCGACCACCGCGAGCGCGACGACGCGGTCGAGCACCGCACTGTGCACCGCGACCGTGATCGCCCCGACGGGCTCGCCCTCGTGCTCGACCACGGACTCCGGGTCGGGCACCTGGTCCCCGTCGAGCGCGACGCCGACGATGCTCCGCCGCAGCGGCTCTCCGGCGAGCCGCTGAAGCGCGTCCCGCGCGTTCGCGCTCTTCGACGCCTGGTGGGCGGGCGTCAAAGAACCTGCCTGATCGCCCGCTCGAACGCGGTGACGTGCCGGCTCGCGACCTCGCTCGCCGCGGCGGCGTTTCCCGCCTCGATCGCCCGCAGCAGCTGCCGGTGCTCGCTGACGGCCTCGTCGAGCCGGGCGACGCGGTCGAGGACGACGAACCAGATGCGAAGCGAAAGGTAGTAGTAGCGCGACCCGTCCTCGCGGAGGAACGAGTTCCGGCAGGTGCGGTAGACGAAGTCGTGCACCTTGCGGTCGAGCTCGATGAGCGTCTCGTTCTCGCCGAGCCGCTCGACGTGGTCGAGCTCCTCGAGGAGCTCGGCGAGCTCGGGAGCGTCGGCGGGCGAGAAGCGCTCCGCCGCGAGCCCGGCCGCGAAGCCCTCCAGCTCCGACCGCACCTCGGAGATCTCGGCCAGGTGGCCGATGCGGATCTCGCTCACGAGCGTCTGCCGCCGCGGCACAACCGTGACGAGGCCGTCCTTCGCGAGGCGGATGATCGCCTCGCGGATCGGTGTCCGGCTCACGCCGAGCTCGTGCATCACCTCATCCTCGGCGACGGGCGAGCCCGGAGGCATCTCCAGCGTCACGATCCGGTGGCGCAACACCAGGTAGGCGCGCTCGGCGAGCGACGCCCCGGTCGGAACCTCGTTCCCGAGCGCTAGCTGGCCGCTCCGCACGTCAACCGTTCACCGAGAAGCTCGAGTCCGGATTGATCTCGCGGTTGCGCGAATAGAAGCCCGCGTCGAGGGTGAAGCCGCCGTACGGGACCGTGACCTGGACGGAGTCCCCGTCGTGATCGGCGCCCTTCTCGCAGGCGTCGATCAGCTCCGCCATCAGATGGCCGACGACGGGGGCGTTCTTGAACTGGTTGCCGCTCGTGCCGACGGCCATGTAGAAGCCGTCGAGATCGGACTTGTCGTAGATCGGGATCCAGTCGTCGGAGACGTCGTACAGGTCGACGATCCCGCGCGGCTGGTTGGGGATGCGGACGCCGGGGATGCGCCGCGCGACGCGGTAGACCTGGGCCTCCCACTGCTCCTTCGTCACGTTGCGGTCGAACTCGTCGGGCTTGTCGACCCAGACCTGCGGGTCGCACTCCGGATCCTCGCTCCCGACGAGGATGTTGTTCCCGCTCTCGGGGCGGAAGTAGATCCCCTGGTCGCCGTCGGACGTGTGGTGCCCCGCGTGCTCGTAGTCGACGTCCTCGGGCGCCGGGACGATGTGCACCTCGTGGCGGAGGGCGCGCGTCTTGATGTTCATGGTCTTCTCGACGTCCGCCATCCGGTTGATGACGAACGAGTGCGGGCCGGCGACGTTGACGACCACGGGGGCGTCGATCTCCTCGCCGTTCTCGAGCGTCACGCCCTCCACGCGGCCGTTGCGGCGGACGGCCACGATCTCCCGGCTGAAGAGGAACTCCCCGCCCTTCGCCTCGGTGGCGCGCTGGAGGTTGTGCGAGGCAAGCTGGGGGTCGTTCACGTACCCGGAGCCGGGCGTGTAGATCGCGCCGGGCAGCTGCTCGTCCGGCGCCTGCCAGAACACCTCGTCCTCCGGCCGCCGCGGGGGCCAGAAGGCGCCGAGATCGTAGTAGGGGACGCGCTCGGCCAGCGTCTCCGTGTCCCAGTCCTCGAACTCGACCCCGAGCTCGCGGTAGTGCTTGAGAACCTTCTCGTGGTGGCCGGTCTTGCTCTTGAAGAGGACCGTCCCGCAGTCCATGTACTTCGCGAAGCCGCGCTCGTCCTCGTGCTCGAGGTAGTTCGGCCAGTCCTTCCAGTAGGCGAACCCCTCGTAGGCCATTGCGACCCCGTCCCAGGACGAGTAGTGCGCGCGGACGATGGAGCACGAGTTGCTCGTCGGCCCGTAGCCGGCGGCCGGGAGCTTGTCGATGTTGAGCGTCTTGTAGCCGCGCTTCGCGAGCTCGAAGGCGATGGCGGCGCCGATCACGCCGGCGCCGATGACGATCGCGTCGGCGTTCTTCCTCATCCCTGCCCTCCGTGGTATTCGGCGTGGATTTCATAAATATATCAGCCCTTCACCGCCTTGGCACTACACTGGCGCGGTGCCGACCGCCCCGTTACCGGACGAGCTGGTCGAGTTCCTGAAGGGGCCGCACGCCGCCGTCGTGTCGACGGTCCGCTCCGACGGCGCGCCCTACTCGGCGGCGACCTGGTACGACTGGGACGACGGGCGGATTCTGCTCAACATGGATGCCGAGCGGCTGCGCCTGAAGCATATGCGCCGCGACCCGAGAGTCTCCATCACGGTAATCGACCTCGGCGACTGGTACCGGGCCGTCACGGTTCTGGGGCGGGTCGTCGAGCTGCACGACGACGAAGGCCTGGTCGACATCGACCGCCTCTCGCAGCGCTACCGCGGCACGCCGTACAAGAACCGGGAGCGACCGCGCATCACCGCGCTGGTCGAGCCCGAGCGCTGGCACGAGCACTCCTAGTCGAACGCCAGGGCCTCCGCGGGCCCGCTGTCGCACCCGTGGGAGATGCGGACGTCGGGGTCGGTGAGGAGCGTCTGGAGGAAGCCGGCCGCATCCGGCCACGCCTCGGGCGTCAGGACACCGGGCTCGAGCTCGCCGCGCACGACGGCGAGCGCGGCCAGCGCCGTGAACGTCGTCGTCGCGCGCCGCGACCGGTCGTGCACCTCGTAGCGGAGCGTCGCCGGCTCCCCCGCCCGCCGGCCCTCGACCTCGACCCGCAGCGCAAGCGGAAGCTCCCGGCGCGGGATCTCGAAGAACCGCTCCCCCGCGGGCGACGCGAGGTACGAGACGAGGTAGTCGAGCGGGCCCGGCAGCCCCTCGGACGGAGGCTCGTAGGCGGTGAACCCCCAGCGGATCATCTCGCGCACGAGGTCGTTCGCCTCCTCCTGGTAGAAGGCGCCCTTCGCCGTCGCGTTCCGGACCCCAGGGACGAACCGCGCGATGGCGACCGGATCCGGCACGCCCGTGAAGTACACGGCGAAGCGTCCGACCGGCTCGTCGAAGTCCACCTCCTCGCGGCCCTCGAAGGGCGGCATGCGCACCTGCTCGCCGTCGACGACCTGGAGCCCGCGGCCGCTGTTGATCCGGAGGAAGTGCTGGATCGCGGCGGGGTAGGCCCGGTTGTAGTTCCAGCCGAAGCGGATCGCGACGCGCTCTGTCTCGTCCAGCCGGTCGGCGGCGTGGCGCACGAGCATTCCGGAGAGGCCGGGCACGACGCCGCAGTCGACGAGGACCGTGACGGCCGCGCCGCGGGCCCGCTCGTCCCACGCCGGGTCGAGCAGGAGCGCCTCGGCGACCTCGTGGTCGTCGTTCATGTCCACGTAGTGCGCGCCCGCGTCGAGCGCGGCCTCGACGACGCCGAGCGCCGTCCGGTGGTACGGGCCGACTGCGTTCACGACGAGCCCCGCGCCGGCGAGCGCCTCTCGCAGTCCCTCGGGATCGGTGACGTCGGCCGTCCCGGACGGGACGCCGGCCTTCTCCCCCACCGCCTCCGCCCTCGCTCCGTCGAGGTCGAGCACGGACAGCTCGACCCCTTCGGCCGCGGCGAGCTGGTAGCCGATGCCGCGCCCGTGGAACCCGCAGCCGAGGAGGACGACCTTCATCGCATCACTGCGCACGTGATACACGAGGGCCGGGCCCGTTGCCGGGCCCGGTCAGGGAGAGGCCGCCTCCGGGCACCCGTGCGCCCGGGGGCGACCCTCCTGGCGAGGGCTCCGCGCGGCGATGCCGAACGCCGGCGCTGCCCAGCCGCGCCGCAGTTCCCGGAAAGGAGCGGCACAGAGACAGATGCCGGCGCGGCGAAAACCATGCGCCCCTTTCGGGGGGTTTCGCGCGACGGCCAGGATCACGACTATGAAAGGTATGGCCGCCGCACCGGAAGTTCAGCCGCCCCCGGCTGCTTCCGAAACCGCAGAACAACTCTTCCAGGAGCACTCCGGATGGATCTACGGCTACTGCCTGCGCATCCTCCGTTCGCCCGAAGAGGCCGAGGACGCCCTCCAGACGACGTACCTGAACGCCTGCCGGAGCCTCAACCAGGGCACGCGCCCTCGGGCCGGCTCGGCATGGCTCCTGCGGATCGCGCGCAACGTCTGCCTTGAGCGGCTCCGCTCCGCCGGACGCCGCGGCAGGCTCGAGCGCGTCCAGGACATCACGGTGCTCGAAGAGACGGTCGCGGCGCCGGATCGCCCACACGAAGCTCTGATCGGGCTCACGGACGCACTCCTCGGTATGCCCGAGCAACAGCGTCGAGCCGTCCTCCTCCGCGAGTGGAAGGGCCTCTCGCACCGCGAGATCGCCGAGGAGCTCGGATTGACGCAGGCTGCCGTGGAGGCGTTGATCTTCCGCGGCCGGCGCTCGCTCGCCGCTGCGCTCGAGAACCCGGAGAAGCGGAGACGGCTCAGGTCGGTGCACGCGCTGGACCTCGGGGGGAGCCTGGCAGCGATCAAGAGCTTGCTCGCCGGGGGCGCCGGGGTCAAGGCGGCCGTCGCGCTCACCGTAGCGACGGCGGCGACGGCGACCGTGGTCGCCGCGGACCCCGCTCACGTGTGGCGCGATCGCCCAGCGCCGCAGGTCCCGGCCCCTGCGGCCGGAGACCACGCGTCGCCGTCCATCGCCGAAGCGGCCGCCGCCGCGACCAGCGCGGTGGCCATCGTCGCGCCCGCGGAAGAGGCACGGCGCCCGGCAGGCCCGGGCCCGGAGTCCGCAGCCGAGAGCGAGCGCGGCCGCGCCTTCGGCCAGGCGACGTCAGCCGCCGCAAAGGCAAAGGCCAAGGGGAAGGGTGGCGCACAGGGAAACGGCAGGGCCGACGCGCCGGGACAGGCGAACCGGCCCGAGCCGCCGCAGCCGGGCTCGAACGGTCGCGGGCCCGCAGCGGGCGGAAAGCCGGAGTCACCGGGCCAAGGCGGCCCACCGGCTCAAGCCAAGGGCCCACCGCCGCAGGCCCAGGGCCCCGAGAAGAGCTCGGCGCGGTCCGCCTAGGCGGCGGTCACTTCACTCGACGAGGCTGATGACGCGGACGCCGTAGTCCGGAACGTTGCCCGTCTCGTCCGCCAGGCCCTGCCAGATCACCTGCGTGAAGTACCCCTTGAGCGTGCCGCTGTTCCCGCCGAGGGTGAACGAAGTAAGCCTGAAGCCGACCCAGCCGATGATGTCGAAGTCGGCCCCGGAGCCGCCGCCGGTGATCGAGCGGTAGATGGGGAAGAGCAGCTCGTCGCCGCGCCGCTCGGTGAGGGCGTCCCTGATATCGCTCGAGTTGAAGTTGGCGGAGGGGGCGGAGTCGTACGTGCCGAGGGGCAAGGCGTCCTGGTAGCCGTTGCGGATCCAGTCGGCGAGGACGTTGGAGCCAATGTTGCCCCCGCTCTGCTGGCTGTCGAGGTTGAGGAGCCCGAAGGCGCCGGCCGCGTCGCCTCCGCCGGGGCTGTGCAGGTTGATCAGCGTGACCTGCGTCGGGTCGTTGAAGCATCCGCACTGCAGCATCGGGTGCTGCTCGTTGACGGTGATCGGCGCGACGTAGCGGGCCCGCCCGGGGATCCCCGCGCGGGCGGTCGCATGAGCATGGACCTGAACGGAGTCGATCCCGAAGAGCTTGGTGAAGAAGCCGGGCGCCGGCCTGGTCACGTCGACCGTGATCAGGTCGTTGTCGACCACGCGGCGCGAGAACGTGATCTGGAGGTCGCCGCCCCCGTTCTTCGTTGCGTACTCGTTCGCACGCGCCGTTGCCGGGCTCGTGCCGTGGATCAGCTCCTGGGCGCCCGCGAGGGCGGCAGCGTCGGCCGCGGCCTGGGCGGCCCGGTCGGCTCGATACCACGAGCCCACGTCGAGCACCATCCCGACCGCTCCGATCACGACCACGAGGAAGACCGCCATGATGACGACGGCCTGGCCGCTCTCGGTGCTGCCCTGGTGCTTCGACACCCAGGACCTCAGGCCGGCGGCGGAAAGCGAATTCGGTGCGGGTCTCATTCGGCGACTCCGGGTTGGTCGGACGGGAAACTGGCTCTTTCCGCACAGATGCTTCGACTGGCAGAAGCCTGCGCTCCAGAGCGAAAAATCACTCGACCGGGTGAGTCCAGGGTTACTCGGCGGGCCGGCGCGCGTGTAACGAACGATTGAGAACAGGGATCGGATCGCATCCCCGGCCGGGCCAGGGCGGCCCGGCCGGGATGCGGAAACAGCTAGAGGACGCCAGCGACTGCGTTGAGCGCGTCGCCGATGGCGCCGGACAGCGCTGCGAGCGCGACGACCACGGCCAGCGTGATCACGGCGAGGACGACGCCGTACTCGGCCATCGTCTGGCCGTCTTCGCGCCTCGTCAGAGTGGAGAAGTTCTTCATTTGGTGTTTCACCCCCTCAGGCGGTTTCGAGGGTCGCACGGCTGAACTCCTAGAGCTCTGCCGCGTGACCGCAACGCCGGAGGGCTCTACCAGCACTCCCAGCATCGGCGACGACGTGCGAAAGGGAATCCCCCTGGAAAGGGATTCGCGCGAAAAATGCGATACGCACTCCGCGGCTCTCCGGCCAGCCCGAAACACGCGCGAGGCGGGCGTTGAGAGGCAACATGACGGCCGGGGTCCGTCCCGGCCTGGGTTACCCGATTTCCCCCGTCGACGAAGGGCTACGGCCTGTGGGGAACCCGAGCCGATCTCGAGCACGATGTTTTTTGCCGATCCGCCCGAGGCGCTCCGACGAGCGCCCCGGGCATGACGACTCGTGCCTACGGCCCGTCGGGGAACCCTTTGCCGGCGAAGCTCGCGATGAGCAGCGCCACGGTGACGAGAAAGATAAGGATCGATGCCCGGCTCACGCGGGACGCACCTCCTCTCTAGAAGCGGAAGTCCTGCAGCGCCTGGACTGCGCGCTGATACAGCCCGATTGCGGCTTCCTTGTCGCCGCGCTCGACTGCGAGCTCCGCCTGGGCCGTCCACGCGGCGGCCTTGTGGCTCGCCGAGGACAGCTGGTCGAAGCTCGCTTCTGCCGCCCTGAACCTCTCCGCGGCCTCCTCGAGCTGGCCTTGCTCCAGCAGCGAGCGGCCGAGGACGAGCTGTGCGTTTCCGATCTCATCGATGAAGTCGACCCGGTCGGCGAGCAGCTCGAGGGCGTGCCTCGCCTGCTGCTCGGCGAGCTCGACCTCGCCGGTGCGGAGATGGACCTGCGCGAGCGACGACACCGCCTGCGCGGCGTCGGCGTCGCTCCCCACCTCCAGTGCGACCGCGAAGGCCTGCTTGAAGAGCGGAATCGACTCGTCCGGCTTGCCCAGCAGGAACGTGAGGCCGCCGAGCGTCGTCAGCAGCTTGCCCGTGTTCGCCCGGTCCTCGATCCGCTCGTACAGCACCTTCGCCTTCTCCGCGTACGAGCGGGCGGCCACCCACTGGCCTCGCCGCTCGGCGACGAGAGCGCCCAGGAAATAGGCGTCCGCCATCGCACGGAGATCTTCGAGCGCCTCGCCCAGCTCCAGCGCCCGCTCGACGTCCTCGCTCGCCGCCTCCCAGTCCCGCTGCCGCCTGTAGCAGCGCGACCGCCAGCCAAAGATCTTCGACCGGAGCCGGTCACAGGGGATCCCCGAGCGCTCGGCGAGCTCCAGCGCCTCGGTGAAGAGCGCCAGGGCCGTCGACACCGACGTCAGCCGGTAGCGGCAGCAGCCCAGCCGGAAGAGCACCTCGGCCCGGTCGACGTCCGAGAAGACCGGGTCCTCGGCGATCTCCCGCGCGCGCGAGAGCAGCGGCAGCGCCTCGCGCATCTCACCGATGTACATCCGCGCCCAGGACTCCGCCAGGAGCGCGCGCAGCTCGAGGCCGGCATCCGAGTCCGGGGGCAACGCTCCCTTGACCCCGGCGAGCAGGGCGATCGCCTCGCCGTACTCGTGGGCCTCGACCGCGGCCTCCGCGCGGGTGACTGCGCTCTCGACGCGGTCGCGGTCGCGCCGGTCGACGCCAGTGCCCAGGTACGACGGGTCGATGCCTAGGCGCTCCGCCAGCCATTCCAGCGTCTCGGACGTGGGCCGGAGCTGGTCCCGCTCGAGCTGGCTGACGTACTGCTTCGAGAAGCGGCTGTCGGCGAGCTCGGACTGGGTGAGGCCCCGGGCGATGCGAGCCTCCCGCAGACGCTGCCCGAGCGTCGACGGGCCCTCGGTGGCGGTGAGCGTTTCCTGGCTCGTCACTGTCCGGTCAAGGATATGGGTCTCCTTTTCACTTGACAACCCCCCTTGACTTCCTTGTAGATCCGGCTATAGTCCCGACGATCTCGCCCTCGGGAAACCCGATCCCGAGTGATGCCTGGCATATCGCGAGAGCTGGCCCGGAGACTCAGGCTTGGGCCGCAGAAGCCGAGTCTCCGGGTCGCGTCTTTTCCCGGCGCCTGAATATCACGTCTCGCCAATGGAGACAAGCGCCGACGCGGTGCCGATAGGCTCCTGGGGTCACGCGCGACCAAGGAGCGACACATGGCGTACACGGTCCCACCTCTCCCCTATGACTACGACGCGCTCGAGCCGCACATCGACGAGCGCACGATGCAGATCCACCATGACAAGCACCACCAGGCGTACGTGGACAAAGTCAACGCGGCGCTCGACGGCACCGACTGGGCCGACAAGCCGATCGAGAACGTCCTCGCCAACCTCGGGCAGATCCCGGACGACAAGCGGACGGCGGTCCGCAACAACGGCGGCGGCCACTACAACCACTCGCTCTTCTGGGAGAGCATGGGCCCCGACGGCGGCGGCGCCCCGGACGGCGATCTCGGCGCGGCGATCGACGAGGCCTTCGGCTCCTTCTCCGACTTCCAGGGCAAGCTCAAGGACGCCGGCGTCAACCAGTTCGGCTCCGGCTGGGCCTGGCTGATCCTGGACGGCGGCGCGCTCGCGGTCGTCTCCTCGGCGAACCAGGACAACCCGATCTCGGACGGGAAGACGCCGCTTCTCGGCGTCGATGTCTGGGAACACGCCTACTATCTGACGTACCAGAACCGTCGGCCCGACTACCTCGACGCGTGGTGGGAGACGGTCAACTGGGCGAAGGTGGCGGAGCGCTTCTCCGCCGCGTAGGCCGGCCCAAAGGAGCGAGATGCCCGCGTTCAATGTCCTGCTGATCGCCATGAAGGCGCAGCGAGGGTGGAAGCGGATTCCACCCGCGCAGCGCCGCGCCATCCTTCTGGCCGCGCAGAGCTCAGCGAAGAAGCACGGGCCCGCAGTCGCGCGGACGGTCAAGGAGCAAGGCCCGACGATGGCGAAGCAGCTCGGGAAGATCCTGCGCGACTCGCGGAAACGTCCGTAGCCTTCGACGGGGTGCGTGCCCCGTCCGGCGCCTCGCGCATGATCGACGGGCTGTGGCGCACGGAGTCGGCAACGGGAATCGATGCTGTTCTTTCGCCTGAGCAGCCTCGAGCTCGGGCTGGTCATCTTCGGGATCGTGCTCGGCACGACGCTGCTGGGAGCATTCGTCGGCAGCCGCCTGCGCGCGCACGCCGAGACGCTGCGCGAGCCCTTCGCAGTCGTCCAGGCTGCGTTGCTCGGGCTCGTGGCGCTGGTTCTCGCCTTCGGCATGACCATGGCTGTCGGGCGCTACGACCAGCGGCGGGCTGCGGTCGTCGACGACGCGAACGCGATCGGCACGACCTACCTGCGGGCGCAGACGCTCCGCGAGCCGCTTCGCACCGAGTCGCTCGACCTGCTCGTGCGCTACACGGATACCAGCATCGCGCTCTCGGGATCGGTCCCGGGGAGCACGCGTGCAGCCGTGGCGATCGCGGACGGCGGGCGGCTGCAGCGGGAGCTCTGGGGCCTTGCCGGCGAGGCCCTCGTCGGCTCGCCCACCGACAGCGCGCCACGGCTCTACGTCGAGACGCTCAACGAGATGATCGACATGCAGACGGTGCGGGTGTCCGCGCTCAACAACCGGGTCCCCTCCGCGGTGCTTCTGTTCGAGGTCATCGGCGCCGCCGTCGGGCTTGGCCTGCTCGCCCTCTACCTCGCGATCCTCTCGCGCGGCGTCGCGACCGTGATCCTCGCGGCCGCGTTCGTCTCGACGCTCCTCCTGGTCACGTTCGACCTCGACCGCCCGACTCGTGGATTCGTGACAGTGCCCGATACGCCCCTGGTCGCGCTGCGCGCGTCCATGGAGCTCCCGCCCGCGGCCGAGGGGCCGAGCGGCCGCTAGCCCGTTCGCATCCGGGTCGATTCGTGACGCCTCTTCGAACGTACGAGGGGAGGCCGGTGGGATTCGAACCCACGACCACCGGGACCACAACCCGGGGCTCTACCAACTGAGCTACGACCTCCGCGCCGGAACCGAGTTTAGCGGGTGCTACGGTGCGCCCGGGCGCCCGTAGCTCAGTGGACAGAGCGGCGGACTTCTAATCCGCGGGTCGGAGGTTCGAATCCTCCCGGGCGC
>CAWESB010000002.1:0-173370 GCA_963811635.1 uncultured Actinomycetes bacterium | reverse complement strand
CAGCAGGTAGCCGGCCGGGTCCGGCTTGCCGCGGGGGACGTCCTCGGTCGTGACCACGACGCCGACGACCTGGGCGAGACCGGCGGCGGCGAGCGCCGGGACGACCTCGTCGCGATGCGCGCCGGAGACGACGGCTACCGGGACGCGCCCGGCGGCCTCGAGCACGGCCGCGCGCGCTTCGGGCCCGATCGTCGACCCGTCCGACACCGCGGCGCGATAGCGGGCCACGCGTTCGGCCACCACCGCCTCCACGTCCGGGTGGTCCTCGCCGAGCCAGAGACGGACGATCTCCGGATCGGACAGGCCGGCCAGCCGTTCGTAGTAGTCCTCCTCCGAGAGAGGGCGTCCGCGCTCGGCGAAAAGGTCGCTCAGGATCGCGAAGAGCAGGGGCTCGTCGTCGGAGAGCGTCCCGTTGAAGTCGAACATGAGGGCGCGTGCGGCCACAGCGTTCGCCAGTCTAGGATCGCGCGGTGGAACCGGAGCAAGTTGCCGAACGCATCTGGCCGGGCCGCGAGCTCGTGCTCGAGCCGCTCGACGGCGGGCTGACCAACCAGAACTTCAAGGTCGCAGTCGACGGTGAGGTCGTCGTTCTTCGGATCGGAGGCAAGGACTCGGAGCTCCTCGCCATCGACCGCTCCGTCGAGCACGGCGCCTCGCTCGTCGCCTCCGAGCTTGGGATCGGGCCCGAAGTCGTCGGCTTCGTCGAGCCCGAGGGCTACCTCGTCACGCGCTTCATCGACGGACGCCCGATCCCGCCCGAGGAGATGCGCAGGCCGGAGACGATCGCCCGCGCGGCCGCGGTCCTGCGGCGCATCCACGACGGGCCCCCGATCCCCGGCCGCTTCGACTCGTTTCGCGTCGTCGAGGTGTACGCCGAGACCGCTGCGGCGCACGGCGTCACGGGTCCCGGACGTCTTCGAGTGGGCCCACGGCGTCGCCCTTCGCATCGAGTCGGCCCGCAGGGGGCCCGTGCCGGTCGCCTGCCACAACGACTACCAGAACCTGAACTTCCTCGACGAGGACGGCGACATCCGGATCGTCGACTGGGAGTACGCGGGCATGGGCGACCGCTTCTTCGACCTGGCCAACTTCTCCATCAACCACGAGTTCGACGACGATGCGAACGCCGCTCTCCTCGAGGCCTATTTCGGAGAGCTACGGGACGAGGACGCGCGGACGCTCCGGCTCATGCGCTTCATGTCCGACTTCCGCGAGGCCATGTGGGGCGTCGTCCAGCAGGGTGTTTCCGACCTCGACGTCGACTACGTGGGCTGGGCGACCCAGCACTTCGACCGGATGCTGCGAACGGCGGCGGAGGAGGCGTTTGAAGAGGCGCTGAAGGCCGAAGAGGAGTAGCAGGGCGAGGAGGATGCCGCCGACCAGCAGGGCAACCGGTGCGCCGCCGTCGTCGGGAGCCGGCGCGGCGGCCGGGCGCGGCTTCTCGTCCGCCGTCGGCTCCGTGACCTGCCAGGTCTTCGTGTCGACGACGGCCAAAGGCGCAGCCTGCCTGGGGTGGACGACCGAAAGGGTCGAGCCGTCCGGCGAGGGGACCAGCCCTAGCTCGTAGAGCCCGGCGAAGCCGGTGAGGCCCGCCAGGTCGATGCAGCGCGCGGTGCGCCCGACGGTGTCGAGGGCGTGGATGAACGGCTGCTCCCCGAGGTTGTCGTAGAGCGTGAAGGCCCAGCGGCCGTCGGGGCTCGACGTCCGCGTGACCGGCATGCCGCGCATGACGTCGCCGACCTCGCGTGGGTCGATGATCGGCTTCGGGAGGAGCCGGTTCCGGCCCAGGTCGTAGAGCCGGACGAGGTAGCGGGTCGGGTCGCGCGGCGACAGGTACTGGACGAGGTAGAGGAGCCTGCCGTCGGGGGAGAGCGCGTCGAAGCTGAAGTCCCCCTGCAAGGCGATCAGGTCGCGGGCCCGGAGTCGCCCTGTGTCGAGCACGGCCAGGGTGGTGGTGCGGCGTGGGAAGCCCTTGCGCGGGTTGATGAGGACGAGCGTGCGGCCGTCGGCAGAAAGACCGCCGGGCGAGCCGTCGTAGGCGACCGCCGGGATGGTGAACCTCCCGTCGAGCAGGCGCGAGCGCCGAACCTGGCCGCCGACCGGCGAGACCGCGGCGACCACGGTGTCCGGGCCGGCCGGGAGGGTGACGTAGCGCGGTGCCATCGGAGCTGGGGTGGTGACGCCGGCCCGGCTGAGGTCGATGCCCTCGACCGGGAGCCCGTCCGCTCCGGCGCCACCCGCGCAGATCGCCGCGAGCAGGAGCACGATCGAAACAGGCACGAATCTGGTCATCTCGTCCCGACTACGGCCGCGGGACGACAGCAGGTCCCTAGTCGTTCACCACACGATCCAGGCCAGCCCGTCCCAGTACCCCTCGACGTGGCGGCGGGGGAAGCGGCGCAGCTCGATCTCGAGCTTCTCGGGCTCTCGGTCCAGGTGTTCCGGGAGGTAGAGCTCGAAGCCGTCCACCGGCACGCGGCGAAATGTGCGGTCGGACCGGGGCTCGGTGGAGCTCTCGAGGCGCCACGTCCCGAGGGAGCGGCAGCACCGTGTCCACGTCGGCCACAGGAAGAGTCTGCCGCCGCGCTCTCGCACGAACGCGACGGCCTCCGGGGAGGCAACGACGCGCATGACGTTAGGGTAGCGCGCGCATGCGAGACCGGGCTCGTGCGGTTGTGATCGGAGGAGGCGTCGGCGGCGCATCCATCCTCTACTGGCTGACTCGCCTGGGCTGGGAGGACGTCCTCCTCGTCGAGCGCGCCGACCTGACGAGCGGATCCACCTTCCATTCGGCCGGGCTCGTCGGCCAGCTGCGGGGGTCGCTCAGCCTGACGCGGATGATGATGAACTCGGTCGAGCTCTACCGGACGCTCGCGGACGAGGTCGGGCTCGAGACCGGCTGGCACGAGGTCGGCTCGCTCCGCCTCGCCTCGAGCGAGGAGCGGATGGAGGAGCTGGCGCGGCAGGCCGGCTGGGCGAAGACGTTCGGGCTCCTGCTCGAGCTGATCTCGGCGGAGGAGGCGCAGCGGCTCTTCCCGCCCATGGCGCTCGACGGCGTGCTCGGCGCCGCCTACCTGGCGACGGACGGCTACATCGACCCGAGCCAGCTCACCTTCGCGCTGGCCGAGGGCGCCCGCCGCGGCGGCGCGGAGATCGCGACCAACACACGGGTCACCGCGATCGGCGTCGAGCGGGGCCGGGTAACCGGCATCGAGACCGACAAGGGCTCGGTCGAGGCGGAGGTCGTCGTCAACGCGGGCGGCATGTTCGCCGGTGAGATCGGGCGGCTGGCCGGAGTCAACGTGCCCGTGATCCCGATGGCGCACGAGTACCTGATCACGAAGCCGAGGGACGTTCCTCTCGACGTGCCGACCATCCGCGACCCCTCGCTCCTCGTCTACTTCCGCGGCGAGTCGGGCGGCCTGGTCATGGGCGGCTACGAGCGCCACCCGGCCCCCTGGGGGCTGGACGGCATCCCGCCCGACTTCAACGGCCAGCTGCTCCCGGAGGACTGGGAGCGCTTCGAGGAGCTGATGACGAACGCGGTCGTGCGCGTGCCCGAGCTGGAGGAGGCGGAGGTCGTGAAGCTCGTCAACGGCCCCGAGGCGTTCACGCCGGACGGCGAGTTCATCCTCGGCGAGTCCGACGTGCGCGGTTTCTGGGTCGCCGCCGGCTTCTGCGCTCACGGCCTCGCCGGAGCGGGCGGCATGGGCAGGCTCGTCGCCGAGTGGATCGTCGAGGGTGTGCCCAGCCTCGACGTCTGGGAGATGGACTCGCGCCGTTTCGGCGCCGCCTATGCGAGCCAGGCCTACACCTTGGCCCGCACGCTCGAGATCTACTCGACCTACTACGACGTCAAGTATCCCGGGCACGAGCGCGAGGCTGGCCGACCCCTGCGCCTTTCGCCCACCTACGAGCGGCTGCAGGAGCTCGGCGCCGTCTTCGGCGAGAAGTCCGGCTGGGAGCGTGCGAACTGGTTCGAGCCGAACGCCAGGCGCGGTGACGGGTCGCTGCGCCCGCGCGGCTGGGCAGGGCGGCTCTGGTCGCCGGCGATCGGCGCCGAGCACCGTGCCTGCCGCGAAGCGGCTGCCCTCTTCGACGAGACGTCCTTCGCCAAGCTCGACGTCGTCGGACCGGGGGCGGCCGGGTTCCTCGAAGGGCTGTGCGACAACCGCGTCGCGCGCGACGTCGGTGCGGTCACGTACACGCAGATGCTCAACCAGCGCGGCGGGATCGAGTGCGACTTCACGGTCACTCGGCTCGCCGAAGAGCGCTTCCGCATCGTCACGGGCACGGCATTCGGGCAGCACGACTCGGCCTGGATCCGCGCGCACGCGCCGAACGACGGCTCGGTCCTGGTCGAGGACGTGACCTCACGGTTCGCCTGCGTCGGCCTCTGGGGGCCCGCGGCCCGCGAGATCCTGCAACCGCTCACGGACGCCGACCTCGGCAACGAGCCCTTTCCCTACATGCGCGCGCGCCAGCTCAGCGTCGGCCACGTGCCCTGCCTGGCCGTCCGCGTCACCTACGTGGGCGAGCTCGGCTGGGAGCTCTACTGCCCCACCGACTTCGGCCGCAGGCTGTGGGACACGATCTGGACGGCCGGTGCCGAGCACGGCCTCGTCGCGGGCGGTTACAAGGCGATCGACTCCCTCCGGCTGGAGAAGGGCTACCGCGTCTGGGGCGCCGACATCACGCCCGACGAGACGCCGTTCGAGGCCGGCCTCGGCTTCGCGGTCAAGCTCGACAAGGGCGACTTCATCGGGCGGGAGGCGCTGGTCGCCGCGCAGGACGAGCCCCTGGAGCGGAAGCTGGCGTGTCTGGTGCTCGAGGAGCCGCGCGCGGTCGCGCTCGGGTCCGAGCCGGTTCGCATCGACGGCGAGGTGTTGGGCCGCGTGACGAGCGGCGGGTTCGGCTATTCGGTCGAGCGCTCGATCGCGTATGCCTACGTTCCCGCGGGCTCGGCCGAGCCCGGCCGGCCGGTCGAGGTGGAGATCTTCGGCGAATGGGTCGCCGGCGAGGTCGCCGAAGAGCCGCTTTGGGATCCCGCAGGCGAGCGGATCCGTGCCTGAGCAGGCGGAGGTCATCGAGGTCGCAGAGGGTCTCTGGGTCTGGCGGCTTGCGCATCCGGACTGGACCTCCGACTCGAACTGGGAGCCGCCGGTCGCCTCGTCGTGCGTCGAGTCGGGCAGCGAGGTCGTGCTGCTCGACCCTCTGGCCCCACCCGACGGCGACCCCGTCTGGGACCGGCTCGACGCGAGCCCGCCGACCGCCGTGGTGATTCTCAAGCCGGACCACGTCCGCGACGTCGACCTTTATGCCGAGCGCTACGGCGCCCGCGCGTTCGGCCCGTGGCTCTTCTTCCCGCACGACATCCCGAAGACGGAGCTCGAGCCCGTGGAGCCGGGGAGCGAGCTGCCCGGCGGTCTCGTTGCACTCCACGACGGGCGCGGACGCAACGAGACGCCGGTCTGGCTCCCGGAGCAGCGGGCGCTCGTCTTCGCGGACGCGATGACCTCGACCGGTGGCGTACTCCGCATCTGGGCTACGCCCTGGCACGAGGCTCGGGTGCTCCCGGCGTTCCGCGCCATGCTCGACCTCCCCTTCGAGCACGTGATCGTCTCGCACGGCGAGCCGGTGCACGACCGCGCTGCCTTCGAGCGGGCGCTCGAGCTCGACCCGTACGCGGACGATTAGTCCTCGCCCAGCGCTTGAGCGAGGATCCCCGCGGCGTAGGCCCGCCAGGCGACGTCGGGCGCCTCGACGAGCCCGTGCAGCGCCTCGCTCACGTGCGGCAGACCCTCGGCCTGGAGCCGGACCTGCTTCAGGCCCTCTTCGAGCGCGATCTGGCGGTCGACGGTGCGCAGGTCCTCGGCCATCGCCGTGACCGCCCGGCCGTGCAGGTCGAGCCCCCGGCCGGGGTCGCCGCCCGTGCTCAGGAGCAGCAGCGCGCGCCGCGCGGCGCCGTGCGCCTCGTCCTCGTCGACGTGAACCTTGCGGCCGGCCACCGTCGCGAGCACGACGAGGCCGGTGGCGAGCGCCTCCGTCCCCTCGTCCTCGGCCAGGGAGCTCTCGAGCGTCTCGAGCCAGGAGGGCGGGCTCACAGCTCGAGCTGCGTGCCGGCGCCGTTCGCCCGAGCGCGCTCGAGGACGACGTTCGCGAAGGCCGCGTCGAGAGCCCCGATCCCCAGGTTGCAGCAGAGGACGCGGTCGGGCGAGCCGTCACGGCCGAGCCCTTCGCCGACGTTCCCGAGCGGCGCCGGCCAGCCCTGGAAATGTCCTTGCTCGCGGTAGTACTCGAACTGGCCGACGTCGTCGGCGAGGAAGAGCTCGGCGCTCGCAACCGTCTCGGCGCCGAAGTAGAAGTCGAAGTCGATCGGTAGCGCGAGCCAGCGCTCGCCGAGGTGCTCCGGGCGGATCGGAGGCTCCGGATCTTCGATGATCGGGCCCGCGGTGACCACGATCTCGGCGCCGTTGACCGCCTCCTCCCAGCCCGACGCGGCCTCCGCCAGGCCCGCGAGCCGTTCGATGCGCTCCGGGTGGGGATCCCAGGCTCTGATCGAAGCGTCGGGGTTGAGGGCGCGAAGGAGCCGTGCGTGGAAAAGGCCTTGCTCGCCGCAGCCCAGGATCGCGGCACGGCTCCAGCCGTCGGGAGCGAAGCGGCGGACGCAGACGCCGCTCGCGGCCGCCGTGCGCGCGGCGGTGATCTCGGCCCCGTCCATGACGGCGACCGGCAGGCCCGTCTCGGCGTCGTTGACGACGACGAGGCCGGTGATGTACGGCAGCCCACGCGACTTGTTGGCGGGGTAGCCGCCGACCCACTTGAGGGTGACCACGTCCTCGTCGCGCAGGTACGCCGGCATCGCGTGCAGGAACGAGTCCTTGCGTGGGTGGACGCCCGGCTTCGGGGGAGCTCGACGCGCCCGGCGGCGAGCGCTCGATACGTGTGCTCCACGAGATCGAGCTGCTCGTGGGCCTCCGGGAGGAGCTCGCCGACCTCCGCGCGGCTGAGGAAGAGCAGGCTGCTCAATGGATGGACACCGGCTCGATCACGACCTTGACGCGCGACTCGTCCGGCCTGTGCCCCTGGTAGGCGTCGTTGCCCGTGTACTTCTTCGAGAGCCGGTCGATCTGCCGATCGGCCTCCTCGCCTTCGATCATCTCGACCACGCGGCCGCGGACGACCACCCGCCCGTAGTCGTCGTCCCGATCCACGACGGCGATGGCGATCCGCGGGTCGCGCCGCATGTTCCGCTCCTTCACGCGGCCAGTCGCCGTGTTGAAGGTGATCACGTCGTTCTCGAGCTCGATCCAGACCGGCGTCACCTGGGGCGACCCGTCCGCCATCGTGGTGGCGACGAAGGCGAGATTGGGCTTGTCGATGATGGCCTTGGCCTTCTCGTCCAGCGCTGGCATTGCGGCTCCTCGCGGTTCGGGAGTGTACGCGGCGGTGTTCCGACCAATACGGTACGCGCGTGCCGCTCCTCTCCGGCACCCGTGTCGTCGCATTCGAGAACGGTCTCGCGGGCCCGCTCGCCACGCGCCTCCTCGCGGACCTCGGCGCGGACGTGGTCAAGGTCGAGCGGCCGGACGGCGGTGACGTTACCCGCTCCTGGGACACGGTCGCCGCCGGTCTCTCGAGCGGCTTCGTCTGGGTCAACCGCGGCAAGCGGAGCGTCGCGCTCGACGTCAAGGACCCGGAGCACCGCCCGGCCATCGAGCGCCTGATCGAGCGGAGCGACGTGTTCCTCCAGAACTACACGCCGGGCTGGGCCGACCGCGTCGGCCTCGGGGAGGAGACAGTCCGCGCGCTGCGGCCGGACGTCGTCTACGTCGACATCTCCGGCTACGGGCCGGACGGGCCGTACGCCCACCGCAACGCCTACGACCTCGTCATGCAGGGCGAGACCGGGCTGATCGCCGCCACCGGCACGCCCGCCGAGCCGGTCCGCGTCGGGATCTCGGTCTGCGACGTGGGCGCCGCGAGCTACGCGGCCGTGGCGACCCTCGGCGCGCTGACGCGCCGCGCCCAGACCGGCGAAGGCACCCGGGTCTCCGTCTCGCTCTTCGACACGATGGTCGACTGGCTCGGCTACTTCCCGCACCTGTGGTGGCACCGGCGGGAGGAGCCGGGGCGCACGGGCATGCGGCATCCGCTCTTCTGCCCCTACGGCCCCTTCCCGGCGGGCGATGGGCGCCTCTTCGGGTTCGCGGTCCTCTCCACCGAGCACTGGCGGGCGCTCTGCGTCGAGGTCGTCGACCGGCCAGACCTGTTCGACGATCTCCGCTTCGCGACGAACGAGGCGCGCGTCGAGCACCGCGACCTGCTCGAGCCGGCGCTCGAGGAGCTGTTCGCGGCCCTGCCCGCCGCCGACTGGCTGCGGCTTTTGGAGGAGGCCCGCATCCCCTGCGGCTCGGTCAACGACGTCTCCGAGGTCGCCGAGCATCCGCAGCTCGCGCACAATGGGCTGGTCGTCGAGGTCGGCTCCCCAGTCGGGCCGATCCCGGTCGTCGGCAGCCCCTTTCTCGTCGACGGCGTGCGGCCGCCGTCCGGGGCCGTGCCCGCGCTCGGCGAGCACACGGACGAGGTCCTGCGCGAGCTCGGCCTCTAGCCGGCGCCGGCGAGCCGCTCGACGAGCCGCCGCTCGTCCGGGCCGAACCAGGGCGGGGAGCCGGCGGCCACGTTCTCGCGGGCGTGCTCGACGTTCCTCGTCGCGGGAATCACGGCGGTCACGCGCGGGTCGGACAGCGCCCACTTCAGCAGCGCTTGCGCCCATGTGTCGACGCCGAGCGGCGAAAGATCGGCCGACTCGGGCGCTCGGATTACCGAGCCCTCGCCTCCGAGCGGGCGCATGACGATCACGCCGAGGCCGAGCTCCTCGGCGAGCGGCAGGATCTCGCGCTCGACCTCGCGCTCCCGCGGGTTCAGCGGGATCTGAATCGCGTCGATCCTCCCGCTGCGCATCGCCCTGGCCAGCTCGCCGAAGGCCGAGGAGGCGTAGTGCGTCGCGCCGAGGAAGCGAATTCGCCCGGCGTCGCGCTCCGGCTCCAGCCAGTCCAGTTGCTCGCTCCAGGCGACGAGGTTGTGCACCTGCTCGAGGTCGATGCGTCCGCCATAGAAGGCGAGCTGGGCCTCGAGCTGGGCGCGCCCCTCCGTCATCGACGGCGTCCAGATCTTCGTCGCCACGAACGCCTCGTCCCGCCTTCCGCCCAGCGCACGGCCGAGGACCCGCTCGGCGCGGCCGTACATCGGCGACGAGTCGACCAGGCGCGCACCGCCGGCGAAGGCCGCGTCGACGACCTCGTCGGCGACGTGCTGCCCGTCGTCAGGGAGGTCGAAGGTCGCCCAGGTGCCGAGGCCGACCACCGGCAACTCGACGCCGGCGCGCCCGAGTGCCCGCCGCTCCATACTGTTCGCCAGCATGCCTCCGGCGAGCCTACTCGACGCTCCCGAGCTCGCCGCGGCCCGCATCGACGAGCGGGCCTCCGGCGAGAACTTCCCCGTCGTTTCGGTGCTGGCGCCGCGCTTCGCGCGCCCGCACCTTCGCGCGGTCTACGGCTTCGCACGGCTGGTCGACAACATCGGGGACGAGGCGGCAGGCGATCGCGGCGCGCTCCTCGACGAGCTCGAGCGCGAGCTGGAAGGGCCGCCTCGCAGTGAGATCATGCGCCGGCTGCACGCGACGATCGGGGATCGCGGGCTGCCGCTTGAGCCGTTCCGTCGCCTGATCGAGGCGAACCGCATCGACCAGGTGCGTCGCCGCTACCAGACGTGGGACGACGTCCGCGAGTACTGCACGTACTCCGCCGACCCCGTCGGCCGGCTCGTCCTCGGGATCTACGGGCGGGCGGGGGACCCCGAGCTCGTGGCGATGAGCGACGCGGTCTGCACTGGCCTCCAGCTCGTCAACTTCCTCCAGGATCCGCCACGCGATCTCTCGCTCGGCCGCGTCTACCTGCCGCAGGAGGACCTGCGCCGCTTCGGCGTCGCCGAAGAGGAGCTGGCCGGGCCGCTGTCGGATTCCGTCGCCGGCGTGCTTCGTTTCGAGGGCGAGCGCGCCCGCTCGCTCCTCGAGGAGGGCTTGCCGCTCCGGGCGGCGCTCGGTGGGAGGCCGGGGCTCTCGGTCGCCCTCTATGCGCGCGGCGGGCTCGCGGGGCTGGACGCCCTGGAGCGGGCGGGCTGGGACGTCTTCTCCGGCCGCCCGGCCCCGACCAGGGTGACATTCGCCTGGCTCGCCGCCCGGGAGCTCGTCCGCCGATGAAGGTCAACGACGCCTACCGCGAGGTCTCCCGCATCACCCGGCGCGAGGCTCGGAACTTCGCCTGGGGGATCGCCGTCCTCCCGCGCCCCAAGCGCCGGGCGGTCGCGGCGCTCTATGCGTTCGCGCGACGCGTCGACGACATCGCCGACGATCCCCAGCTTCCGGTCGAGGAGCGCCGCCGTCAGCTCGAAGCCTGCCGGGCCGCCGTGGAGGTGCTCCCCGAGGTGCCTCCGGATGATGCCGTGCTGGTCGCCCTCGCCGACGCAGGTGGCCGGTATCCGATCCCGCAGGCGGCACTCGGCGACCTCGTGGCCGGCGGGCTGATGGACGTGGAGACGTCTCGCTACGCAAGCTGGGAGGAGCTGCGCGAGTACTGCCGCTGCGTGGCAGGGGCGGTCGGGCTCGCGTGCGCCGCCGTCTACGGGCCGAGCGACGAGGCGCTGGCCCGGCCGCGGGCCGAGACGCTCGGGCTCGCGCTGCAGCAGATCAACATCATGCGAGACGTGGCCGAGGACTGGGGGCTGGGCCGGGTCTACCTTCCGCAGGACGAGCTCGGGCGCTTCGGCGTCACGGAGGCGGACATCGCCTCGGGACGCGTCACCCCTGCGTGGGACGCGCTCATGGACCATCAGGGCCGGCGTGCCGAGGAGCTGCTCCGAGA
The DNA here is from genome assembly GCA_963811635.1 of uncultured Actinomycetes bacterium. GTDB lineage: Bacteria > Actinomycetota > Thermoleophilia > Gaiellales > Gaiellaceae > JAIBJN01. Next base: position 162,448 of record CAWESB010000002.1, on the reverse strand, counting down.
AGGCCTCGAGCTGCTCCCCCTGCTCGACCGCCGCAGCGCGCTCTGCGTGCGCGCGTTCGCCGGGATCTACCGCGGCCTGCTCGTCCAGATGCGCGGGTGCGGCTACGACGTCTTCACGAGCCGGCCTCGGCTCTCGGCCGTCGGCAAGGTGCGGGCGGTCGCGGCCCTGTGAGAGCCGTCGTCGTGGGCGGAGGCCTTGCCGGCCTCGCGGCCGCGCTCGACCTCGCCGAAGCGGGCCACGACGTCACCGTCCTCGAGGCGCGGCCGACCCTCGGCGGCGCGGTGCAGACCCTGCCGGTGCGCGAGGGCGACCCGGATCCGCCGCCCGACAACGGCCAGCACATCGCGCTCGGCTGCTGCACCGAGTACCTCGGCTTCCTCGAGCGCGTGGGCCAGGCCGGGGCGATCCGGCGGGAGGCGCTCGCGCTCCCGGTGATCGCCGAGGACGGGAGCGTCGCCCGCATCGCGCCGGGTGCCCTCGGGCTCCTCCGCTACGGCCACGTCTCGCTGCGCGATCGCCTGAAGATCGCCCTGGTCACGCGCCGGCTCGGCCGCCTTGCGCCGGAGGAGCACGACGGCGAGACGTTCGCGGGGCTGCTGCGGCGCCTGGGCCAGTCGCAGGCGGCGATCGACCGGTTCTGGGACGTCTTCATCCGGCCGGCGCTGAACCTGCGCAGCGAGGAGGTGAGCGCCGCCCCCGCGGTCTTCACGGTGCAGACGGCGCTGCTCGGCGAGCCCGAGGCGAGTGACGTCATCCTCCCGGTCGCCCCGCTCGGGGAGATGCACGGCGAGGCGGCAGGCCGCGTGCTGCACGAGCGCGGCGCCACGATCCGGCTCGGCGAGCGCGCCGCCGCGCTGGAGCGCGGCGCGGTCGTGCTCGCGGACGGCGGGCGCGTCGAGGCCGACGTGGTCGTCGTCGCGCTTCCGCCGGCAGAGAGCGCCGCTCTCCTCGGCGACCCGGACCCCGGGCTCGACGACTCGCCGATCGTGAGCGCGCACCTCCTCTTCGACCGGAAGATCCTCGAGTTCGAACTGGCCGCCCTCCTCGGCAGCCCGGCGCACTGGGTCTTCGATCGGGGCGCGCTCACAGGCCATCGCCCTGCAGACCGGCCAGTACCTCACGGTCGTCTCCAGCGGCGCGCCCGAGCTCTTGGAGGTGCGCGGCCGCGGCCTCGTCGACCTGCTGGCGGGCGAGCTGACGGCAAGGCTAGGCGCTGCCGAGCTCGTCTGGTCGCGCGTCAGTCGCGAGCCGGCCGCGACGTTCGCCGCCTACCCGGGCACGGCGCCGCGCCGACCGGGGGTCGAGACGGGGCGGCCGGGAGTCGTGCGGGCGGGCGCGTGGACGGACACCGGCTGGCCCGCGACCATGGAAAGCGCCGTTCGCAGCGGACGTGCGGCGGCCCGCTCCCTCCTCTCCTCGCAGCCGGTGAAAACGACTGCGTGAGACACTTAACAGATGGGGCACCCCTTCCCACCACCCGCTTTCCAGCGTAACGCCGAAAAGCGCGCGTGTGGCGCGCGCAACGTGACGAGAGCGTGACAACGTGAGCACGACCAGGCCACGAGGCAAGACCGCGACCGGGGGGCCCGTTGCGTCCGAGCTCGACCGGACGCTTGACCGGGCCGTCCGGCGCCTCATCTCGCTCCAGAAGCCGGACGGCTGGTGGGTCGGCGAGCTCGAGTCCAACGTGACCATGACCGCCCAGCACCTGCTGCTGCTCGAGTTCCTCCGCCTTCGCGACGAGGACTCGACTCGCCGCTGCGCCAACGAGCTGCTCGCGCGCCAGCGCCCGGACGGGCTCTGGTCGATCTACTGGGAAGGCGAGCCGGACCTGGCCGCGACCCTCGAGTCGTACGCGGCGCTTCGACTCGCCGGGCTCTCGGCCGACGATGAGCGCCTCGCTGCCGCCCGCCGCTTCTGCGAGGAGCGCGGCGGCATCGGCGGCGCCCGTGTCTTCACGAGGATGTGGCTTGCCCTCTTCGGCCTCTGGCCCTGGGACGAGATCCCGCAGATCCCGCCCGAGCTCGTGCTCATGCGGCCGGGGCTCCCGCTCTCCGTCTACGACTTCGCCTGCTGGGCGCGACAGACCGTCGTCCCGCTCACCGTCGTTCTGCACTACCGGCCGGTTCGCAACCTGCCGCCCGAGCGCGCCTGCCACGAGCTCAACCTCGGGCCGGCCTTCCGCAAGCCGACGCTGGGCCTTCTCAGCGACCGGGCGCTGGCGTGGTACGCGGGCCGCTCGGTCCAGCCCGGCCGGAAGCGCGCGCTCGACTACGCGGAGCGCTGGATCATCGACCGGCAGGAGCTCGACGGCTCGTGGGGCGGCATCCAGCCGCCCTGGGTCTGGTCGCTGATCGCGCTTGCGTGTCGCGGACATGGGCCGGAGTCCCCGTACCTCAGCCGCGGCCTCGCCGGTTGGAAGCGCTTCCTGGTCGACGACGGCGACCGGCTCCGGCCCGAGGCGTGCCAGTCGCCGGTATGGGACACCGGCCTGGCGCTCCTTGCCCTCAGGGCGGCCGGGGTGCCGGCCGACGAGCCTGCGCTCCACCGCGCCGCCGAGTGGATCGTCGGCGAGGAGATCCGGCAGCGCGGCGACTGGGCCGTGCGCCGGCCCGGCCTCGAGCCGGGCGGCTGGGCCTTCGAGTACGACAACGACCTCTATCCCGACATCGACGATGCCGCGATCGTCGTCCTGGCGCTCAAGGAGCTCGGCGTCGGCAAGGCGGCCGCCGATCGGGGGATCCGCTGGATGGCGGGCATGCAGTCGGCCAACGGCGGCTGGGGCGCGTTCGACGCGGACAACGACGCCGAGTGGCTCTACAGGATTCCCTTCTGCGACTTCGGCGCCGTCACCGACCCGCCGTCCGCCGACGTCACCGCGCACGTCGTCGAGTTGCTCGCGCGGGAGAAGGGCTACGAGGAAGTCGTCCGCCGCGGGATCGACTACCTGCTCGCCGAACAGGAGGACGACGGCTCCTGGTTCGGGCGCTGGGGCGTCAACTACGTCTACGGGGTCGGTGCCGTGCTGCCGGCGCTCGAGGCCGCCGGCTTTCCGCACGAGCACTCGGCGATCCGCCGGGCGGTGGCCTGGCTCGAGGCGCACCAGAACGAGGACGGCGGCTTCGGCGAGGACTGCCGGTCGTACGATCGCGGCGAGGACGGCGTCGCCTGGCGCGGCCGCGGCGAGTCGACGCCGTCGCAGACCGCGTGGGCGCTGCTCGGGCTGGCTGCCGCCGGCGAGGCGGGCTCGGAGTGCGCCACGCGGGCCGTCGCCTGGCTCGCAAGGACGCAGAAGCGAAACGGCGGCTGGGATGAGGAGCATTTCACCGGCACCGGCTTCCCGCGCGACTTCCTCATCAACTACCACCTCTATCGGGAGGTCTGGCCGGTCATGGCGCTCGGGCGCATCCGTCGCGCGCTCGCCGCGTGAGGGCCTACGTCACAGGCGCGACCGGGTTCGTCGGGAGCCACGTCGCGCGGGAGCTGCGCGAGCGCGGAGTGGACGTGGTGGACCGGCGGGTCGACCTGCTCGACCCGGAGGGTCTCGAGCGGGTGGTCGACGGCTGCGAGGCGGTCGTCCACGTGGCGGCCCTCTACAGCTATGACGCGCCGGTCGAGGACTTCGAGCGCGTGAACGTCGAAGGGACACGCCTGCTCCTCGACATCGCCGCGCGGGCCGGAGTGCGCCGCTTCCTCCACTGCTCCACCGCCGGAACCTGCGGTCCGGTGCCCGGGCGCCCCGCGACCGAGGCCGACGAGCCTCCAACCTGGGAGCTCGAAGTCCCGTACAAGCGGACGAAGCTGGCGGCCGAGCGCCTCGCGCTCGACGCCGGCGCCGTCGTCGTCAACCCGACGACGCCCGTGGGTGAGGGCGACCACAAGCCGACGCCGACCGGGCGCATGATCGCCGGCGTGGCGACCGGGCGCCTGCGCGGCTTCGTCGCGACCACCGGCCTCAACCTCGTGGACGTCAGGGACGTCGCCCGCGGCCACGCGCTCGCGCTCGAGCACGGCGCTTCGGGCGAGCGCTACCTGCTCGGCGGCGTCGACCTCACCCTCGAGGATGTGTTCGCCGCGATCGCGCGTCTCGCGGGAGTGCAACGGCCGCGCCTGCGGGTTCCGTATGCTGTTGCCAAGATGGCTGCCCTGGCCGGAATCGCCAACCGGGACGAGGTTCGGCTGGCCAGGCTGCCCATGTATTTCTCTTCCGAGAAAGCCCGCAGTACACTCGGCTACGAACCGGGCCCCGTCGAGCCGGCGCTCGCCCGTGCCGTCGCCGCGCTCTCGAAGGGAGGAGCATGAAGTTTCCGCTTCGCAGCACCGTCCAGATCGGGCGCTACGTCGCCTCGCAGAAGGGCAAGGACCGGTATCCGCTCGTGATCATGCTCGAGCCCACGCTGGGCTGCAACATCGCGTGCATCGGCTGCGGGAAGATCCGTGAATACGAGTCGAACAAGGCGCGCCTCACCGTCGAGGAGTGCCTGTACGCGGCCGTCGAGTGCCCGGCCCCGGTCATCTCCGTCTGCGGCGGCGAGCCGCTGATCTTCAAGGGCATCGAGGACGTCGTCGCCGGCTTTCTCGAGATGAAGCGGAACGTCCAGCTCTGCACGAACGCCCTCCGGCTCGTCGACATGCTCGACCGCTTCGAGCCGAACCCGCGGCTCACCTTCGTCGTCCACCTGGACGGCATGCAGGAGATCCACGACTACATCTGCGACTACCCGGGGCTCTGGGACGTCGCGGTCGACGCGATCAGGACGGCGCGGGACAACGGCTTCCGCGTGACGACGAACACGACCATCTTCAAGGAGACCGAGGTCGACGACGTCATCCAGATGATGGAGTTCCTCACGAACGAGGTCGGCATCGACGGGATGCTCGTCGCGCCCGGGTACCAGTACTCGCAGATCGACCCGAACCTGACGATGACGCGCGACGAGCACGAGGCGAAGTTCCGCCTCATTCGCAGCGCTGTCCGCAAGCACGGCTACCGCTGGCTCGCGAGCCCGGTCTATCAGGACTTCCTTACCGGCGACAAGATGCTCCCGTGTGCGCCATGGGGCTCGGTCACGCGGAATCCCTACGGCTGGAAGGGCCCCTGCTATCTCCTGACGGACGGCATCTTCCCCACGTACGAGGCGCTGGCGAACGGGATCGAGTGGGAGCGCTACGGCCCCGGCAACGACCACCGCTGCGAGCACTGCGGGATCCACTCCGGCTTCGAGCCCGCCGCCACGATCGCGACGACCTCGAGCGTGAAGGAGACCGTCAGGAGCCTCGCGTGGACGTTGCGCTGAAAGCTGGCGCAGAGCCGCTCACCCTCGCCTGCGCGCTGGCGGTCGAGGAGGACGCCGCCCGCAGCGCCGGCGCGACCGCCGCCCGGGTCGGGCTCCAGGCGGGCCTGCCGCTGCCCGAGGGGCGGCTGGTGTCTTTCGGCCTCGCCGGCGCGCTCGTCTCGGGTCTCGCGCCCGGCACGCTCGTGACCGCCCGCCGCGTCGTCGACGCGGACGGCACCGTCCTCTGGGAGGACGAGCCGCTTCGCGTCCCGGGCGCCCTCACCGCAGTCGTCTGCGACGCCGGCGTCGTCGTCGATGACCCGGTCGAGCGCCGTGAGCTTGCGCGGCGGACCGGTGCGGCGGCCGCCGACACCGAGAGCGCGACCCTGGCCGCGACCGGCCGCCTGGCCGGCGTGATCAGGGCCATCTCGGACACACCCGAGCAGCCCGTCGGCAGACTCGCCCAGGCGGCGGCCGCAGACGGTGGCACCGACTGGCGCGTGGTCGCGCGGGCCCTCGCGGCCGAGCCGCGGACGAGCATCCGAACGGCGCTCTCCGCCCGCCGCGCGCTGGCGTCGTTGCGCCGGGCGGCGTCGACGCTCGCTCCGGGAGCGGCCCGGTGAAGCGCGTCCTCGTCGCCAGCCCGCGGAGCTTCTGCGCCGGCGTCGTCCGCGCGATCGACATCGTCGAGAAGCTGCTCGAACGGCACGGCCCGCCGGTGTACGTCCGCCACGAGATCGTCCACAACGTGCACGTCGTGCGCGACCTCGAGGCGCGCGGCGCCGTCTTCGTGAAGTCCGAGGATGACGTCCCCGAGGGCGCGCTGGTCGTCCTCTCGGCACACGGCGTCGCGCCGCAGGTCTACGAGAAGTGCGCCGAGCGCGGGCTCCAGATCGTCGACGCCGTCTGCCCCTTGGTCTCCAAGGTCCACGCCGAGGCGCGCCGCTACGCCGCGCGCGGGCACAAGATCGCGCTCGTCGGCCACGCCGGCCATGTCGAGGTGGAGGGGACGATGGGGGAGGCGCCCGACGCGATCGTCCTCGTCGAGACGCCGGAGGACGTCGAGGCGCTCGAGCTCGAGGAGGGGCAGAGCCTGGCGTACCTGACCCAGACGACCCTCTCTCTCGACGACACGGCCGACGTCGTCGATGCTCTGCGCGAGCGGGTCCCGGCCCTCGTCGGGCCGCCGTCGGCGGACATCTGCTACGCCACCCAGAACCGCCAGGACGCCGTCAAGCGGATCTGCGACGAGGCGACCGTCGTGCTCGTCGTCGGCTCGAAGACCAGCTCGAACGCGAACCGGCTGGTCGAGGTGGCCGAGGGCGCCGGCAGCGAGGCGTATCTGATCGACGACGAGACCGACCTCGACCCGGCCTGGCTGGAGGGCCACGAGACGGTCGGGCTCACAGCCGGCGCCTCTTCGCCCGAGAGTCTCGTCGAGCGGGTCGTCGACAAGCTCGACGGGCTCGGCTATCACGAGCGGGAGGACGTCGAGCTCGTGCGCGAGGACGTCTTCTTCCGCCTTCCGGCCGACCTGCGCTAACGTCGGACGATGACTGCGAGCGTTGCCTACCCGGGGCGCGACGGCGCGCACAGCGCGGCCGCCTGCGACCGCCTGTTCCCGACTGGGGCCGACCTGGTCTCCCTACCGAGCTTCACCGCGGTCGTCGAGGCGACGAGCGAGCGCGAGGTCGAGTTCGGTGTGCTCCCGATCGAGAGCTCGCTCTCGGGCCCGGTCAACGAGACGCACGACCTGCTCTACGACTCGCCGCTCTCGATCACGGGGGAGGCGATCCTGCCGATCCGCCACTGCCTCGTCGGCCTCGGCGACGTCGCGCTCGAGGAGATCAAGGTCATCCGCTCGCACCCCGCCGCGCTCGACCAGTGCCGGCGGCTCCTGGCGGCAATGCCGTGGGCGACGGCCATCGCCGCAGCGACGACCGCCGACGCCGCGCACGACGTCGCCGAGGACGGCGATCCGACCGAGGCCGCCATCGCCAGCGAGCGGGCGGCGGCGATGTACGGGCTCACCGTGATCGCGGGTGACGTCGGCGACCATCCCGAGGCGTACACGCGCTTCGTCTCCGTCGCTCCGTACACGCGCCTCGACCGGGAGACCGACGGCTGGCGGACGGCGTTCTCCTTCGTCACCGACCACCAGCCGGGTGCCCTGCACCGCGCGATCGAGCCCTTCGGCCGCCACCGGCTCGACATGGTGCAGCTCGTCTCGCGTCCGATCCCGCGGACGCCGTGGCGCTATCGCTTCGACGCCGTCCTCGCCGGCCACCCGCTGGACGACGTCGTCAGCGAGACGCTCTCCGAGGTGGCCGGCCTGACGCGCGAGTTGCGCGTCTTCGGCTCGTATCCGTCACACGGCAGCCTGGTCTAGGCAGGCGCGAGCGTCTTCTCGAAGCGGACGTGCTCGCGCGCGACGGTCATCCCCGCGCGCTCGTACAGCTCCTTGGCGCCGGTGCGGTTCCAGGAGTCGACGACGAGTCCGAGCTCCTTGCGCCCGCGGCGGCTGAACTCCGACATCGCCTGGCGGAGGAGCGCGGTGCCGAGGCCGCGGCGGCGCCAGTCGCGGGCGACTGCCAGCTGCCGAATCCAGCCCTCGTCCTCGTAGTTCGGACAGAGGACGCAGCCGACGATCTCGCCCTTCGACTCGGCGATGAACCAGAGGCCGGGCTCGAAGGCGTCGCGGTCGATCATGAACGCCTGCCACTCCTCGAAGGACTCGGCGTTGTGGCGCTCGTTGTCGCCGAAGGCCTCCTGGACGAGCGCGAAGACGGCCCTGGTGTCGCGCTCCTGGTCGAACGTGCGCACGTGGACGCCCTCCGGCCAGGCGGGCGGCGGCGGGCGTTCCTCGAGGGGCATGGACATCCGCCAGTAAGTGCGCGCCGGCTCGTAGCCGCGGCCCAGCAGCAGCTTCTGCGCGCCTACGTCGGTCGAGGTGACGACCTGGCCGAGCTTGATCTCCTCGCCGGGGGGCGTGCGCTCGACGGCGCGGCGCTCCGACCATTCGAGCAGCTGCTCGCCGAAGCCGCGGTCGTGGAAGTCCGGATGGACGTAGATGTCGACGTAGTCGTTGCGGATGAACGCCGCATACGCTGCGAGCCGGCTGTCCTCCTCGATCACGAGGGCGTCGCTGGCCAGGTCGAACCCGGGCATGTTCCAGTCGGTGAGGAGGTCGTCGAGCTCGAAGTCGGGCGCGCCGAACTCGTGGATGTCGCAGGCAATGACGAGGTCGGTCACGGCCTGCGTCTCGTCCTGCCGGGGAGCGCGCGTCGTCGGCACGCCGCTATTAGTAGAGGGTCGCGGCCAGTCTGCGTCGGTACCGCGTCGCGATCGGGTCCTCGGGGCCGAGGTCGCCGAAGAGCGCGACCATGATCTGGCGGATGCGCTCGCGCCGCTCGGCGTCGGCGTTCTCGAGCGATCCGAGCAGCCACTCGAGCACCCGCTCGTAGTCCCCCTCCGCGAGCGGGCCGAGGATCTCCGGGAACTCGCCCGACGCGGTCAGCTCTTCGAGGAGTTGGGCCGAGGCCGCCGGGCCGGTGAGCCGGTCGAGGAACTCCTCGACGACCGCCGCGGGCACCGCGCCCGTGAACTCGTCGACGACCTGTCCGTTGCGGAACGCCTTCACGTTCGGAATGCCGCGCACGTCGTAGCGCTCGGCCAGATCCTGGTTCGCGTCGGTGTCGACCTTGGCGAGGGCGACGTCGCCGTTTCGCTCCTCCACCGCCTGCTCGAGGATCGGCGTGAGCGTCTTGCACGGGCCGCACCAGTCGGCCCAGAAGTCGACGAGCACCGGGACGGTCTTCGACCGTTCCAGCACGTCCTGCTCGAAGGTGTCGGTGGTGACGTCCATCTCACGCGGCGAGGACGGAGCCCACGAGCCCGGGGAGGGTCTGCGTGTTGTATCCGCCTTCGAGCACGAACGCTACCCGCTCGGAGATGCCCGTCGTCCGGGCGGTCAGTGCCCGGAACCCGGCCTCCGTCACCCGCATGTCCGCGATCGGATCGCCCGCGGCGGCGTCGAACCCCGCCGAGACCAGCAGGAGGTCGGGCGCGAAGGCCTCGAGCGCCGGCGCGGCGATGCGCTCGAGGGCCTCGACGATCTCCTCGTCGCCCGCCCCCGAGCCCAGCTGCACGTTCAGGGTGGTGTCGTTCCCCTCGTCGGGCCCGCCGCTGCCCGGGTAGAACGGCCACCGGTGCAGGGAGGCGAAGAAGACGGAGTCGTCGGCCCAGAAGGTCTCCTGGGTGCCGTTCCCGTGGTGGACGTCCCAGTCGAGGATGCCGACCCGCGCGAGGCCGAGCTCGCGCTGCGCGAAGCGCGCCGCCACGGCGACGTTGTTGAAGACGCAGAAGCCCATCGCCCGGTCGGTCAAGGCGTGGTGGCCCGGCGGCCGGACGAGTGCGAAGCCGCCGAGCTCGACGGCCCCGATCGCCGCCCCCGCGGCGAGAAGCGCGGTCTCGTAGGTCGTGGAGGTGCAGATGGTGTCGGCGTCGAGCAGGGTCGGCTCGCCGCTCGCCGAGATCACGCGCGCCGTCTCGATGTACTCGAGCGCATGCACGGCCGCCACTTCGTCCACCGTCGCCGGCCGCGCCGCGACGAAATCAGGGAAAGCCTCGTGCAGGACGCGGAGCCGTTCCTGCCGCTCGGGATGGTCGCCGGTCGGGTGCAGCTCGGCGAACGCCCGGTGGCTGACGAGCGGGATCAACTCTTCGTACGCACGTGGGCAGGGCCGACGTCCCCAGGCGTGGGGCAGCCGAGAAGGACGAGCGCGAGCCGGATCTCCGCCTGGAGGATCTCCAGCACGTGGCGCGCGCCCTCGCGGCCGCCGGCCGCGAGCCCCCAGAGCGCCGGCCTGCCGACGAAGACGGCCCGCGCGCCGAGCGCGAGCGCCTTCGCGACGTCCGTGCCGCGCCTGACGCCGCCGTCGAGGTAGACCTCCGCACGGCCGCCGACGGCCTCGACGACCTCGGGCAGGGCGTCCAGGGTCGCGGGGACGCCGTCGAGCTGCCGCCCGCCGTGGTTGGAGACGACGATGCCGGCCGCACCGTGCTCGCACGCGAGCGTTGCGTCCTCGGCCGTGAGGATGCCCTTGAGCACGAGCGGAAGCGGGCACTCGGCGCGAAGCCACTCGAGGTCGCGCCAGGTGATGCTCGTGTCGACGATGGCCGCCGAGCGTGTCGTGGAAGTAGTCGACGCCGACGAGCGCCCGCGGCAGGTTGGGCATGGGCAGGTCGGTGGGGAGCTTGAAGCCGCTGCGGTGGTCGCGCTCGCGCGGGCCCGTCTCGGGGAGGTCGACCGTGAGGACGAGCGCCCCGAAGCCGCTTGCGGCCGCCTCCGAGACCAGCTCTCTGGTGAAGTCACGGTCGCGCGACCAGTAGAGCTGGAACCAGCGCAGGGTCTCGCCGTCGAGCGCCTCCGCCAGCTCGCGCGGGCGGTAGCTGCCGAGGCTGGAGAGCGTGTAGACGGTGCCGGCCTCCGCCGCCGCCGCGGCGAGTGCGGGCTCGCCGTCGGCGTGCGTGATGCGTTGGAGCGACGTCGGCGCCACCATCAGCGGCATCGAGATCTCCGATCCGAGGACGGTCGTCCGCGTCGTCACCTCGCTGACGTCGACGAGCATCCGCGGGCGCAGCACCCGGCGCCGGAAGGCCTCGACGTTGTCGCGGAGCGTGATCTCGTCGCCGGCGCCGCCGGCGACATAGCCCCAGTACCCCGGCTCGCAGGCGGCTTCGGCAAGCGCCTCGTAGTCGGCGACGTTGATCGGTCGGGCCTGACTCACGCGCTGATCGTAGTCCGCCTCAGGCGGCCCGCTCGCGGAAGCGCTTTGCCACTCCAGCCAGGCCCCAGGACTCCGCCAGGGCGCCCCCGGCCTCCCAGTCGGGATCGACGTCGGGCAGGTCCGGCAGCGGTGCGTCCTTCTGCACGCGGGTCATGCGCAGGTAGTCGCGGAGCACGTCGGCCTGGTCGGGGAAACCGCCGGCCTCCAGGCACGCCTCCAGCGACCCGTGCTTGGCGAGGATGCTCGCGGCGCGCCCGGGGCCGATGCCCTTCGCGCCCGGAATGCGGTCGGACGGATCGCCGCGCAGGGCGACGAAGTCCGGAACGAGCTCGGGCGGGACGCCGTAGATCTCCTTCACCTCGGTCGGCCCGACGCGGACGAGCTCCCGCTGGCCGGGCTTCGGGCGCAGGATCGTCGTCTTGTCGCTCGCGAGCTGAAAGAGATCCCTGTCGTTTGTGAAGACGAGCGCGCGGCCGCCCTTCGCCTCCTCCGCCTCGACGGCGGCGCCGAGGAAGTCGTCGGCCTCGTAGCCGTCCGCCTTCGCCCAGGCGAACCCGAGCGTGCCCACCAGCTCGGGCAGGCGGTCGAGCTGCGACGTGAGGACTGGCGGGAAGTCGCGGCCCGACTGGTACTCGGGGAGCAGCTCGCTGCGGTAGGTGGGAACGCCCACCGTGTCGAATCCCACGAAGACCGTGCGCGGCTCCTCGTCCTCCCAGGCACGGGCGATCATGTTCGCGAAGCCGACGATCATGTTCGCCTGGCTCCCGGCACCGTCCTTGATCGACGAGGGCAGCGCGTGGAAGGCCCGATGGGCCAGATTGTCGCCGTCGATTGCGAGCAGAGGTCTCAAGTTGGGCCCAATTCTTGCCGTTTAGCCCTTCGCTAAGGTGATCGTCGTGTCCAAGACGCTCGTCATCGCCGAAAAGCCCTCCGTCGGCCGCGATCTCGCGGCCACGCTACCGGGCGCCTTCAAGCAGAGCCAGGACAAGACGCACCTGGTCGGCGGCGATTACGTGATCACCTGGGCGGTCGGCCATCTCGTCGGGCTCGCCGAGCCGGATCAGTACGACGACAAGCTGAAGAAGTGGCGCTTCGCGGACCTGCCCATCGTGCCGCAGAAGTTCAAGCTCATCCCCAACGACGACAAGGCGAAGAAGCAGCTCAACGCCGTCCACAAGCTCATGAAGGACAAGGAGGTCGAGCTGATCGTCAACGCCTGCGACGCCGGGCGCGAGGGCGAGCTGATCTTCGCGTACCTCTTCGAGACTTCCGGCGTGAAGAAGCCCGTCAAGCGCCTCTGGCTGAACTCGATGACGAAGACGGCCATCCAGGAGGCCTTCGCGCACCTGCGCGAGGGCGAGGAGATGCGCCTGCTCGAGGACGCCGCCCGCTCGCGCTCCGAGGCCGACTGGCTCGTCGGCATGAATGCGACGCGCGCGGCCTCGATCCGCCTGCGGGCCGCGTTCGACGGCGCCGTCTCGCTCGGCCGCGTGCAGACGCCCACGCTCGCGCTCGTCGTTCGCCGCGAGCTCGAGATCCGCGCCTTCGTCCCGGAGCCGTACTGGCTCGTCGAAGCCGGCTTCGCCGCGACGGGAGAGCGCCTCTACAGCGGTCGCTATCTCGGCGGCAAGCGGATCAAGGAGGACGAGGCGAAGACGATCGTCGCCGAGACCACCGGGCAGCCCGGCACGATCACGAAGCTGGAGAAGAAGGAGGAGCGCGAAGCGCCGCAGCTCCTCTACGACCTCACCTCGCTCCAGCGCCACGCGAACACGCTCTTCGGCTTCTCCGCGCGGCGGACCCTCGCTGCGGCGCAGAGGCTGTACGAGGAGCACAAGGCGATCACCTACCCGCGCACCAACTCGCGCTTCCTCACGAGCGACATGATCGGCGAGATCAAGCCGACCGCGGCGCACGTCGGCCGCCACGAGCGCTACGCGCAGGGCGCTGCGTACGTCACGCGCCTCGAGAGGCTCCCGCTCGGCCGCGTCGTCAACGACAAGCGGGTCGAGGACCACCACGCGATCATCCCGACCCGCTCCCAGCACGACCTGAAGAAGATGGGGCCCGACGAGAGCCGCGTCTACGACCTCGTCGCCAAGCGCTTCCTGGCCGTCTTCCACCCGGACGCGGTCTACGAGCGCACTCGCGTCGAGACGACCGTTGCCGAGCACGTCTTCCGCACCTCGGGTCGCGTCCTGATCGAGGCCGGCTGGAAGGCCGTCTACGGCGAGGAGGCGCAGAAGCCGGGCGACGAGGAGGACTCCGGCGGCGACCAGCTCCTTCCGCGCCTCGAGCAGGGCGAGGACGTCGAGACGCGCTCCGTGGAGTCGCTCCGCAAGGAGACGCAGCCCCCGAGGCGCTTCACGGAGGCCTCCCTCCTGGGCGCGATGGAAACCGCCGGCAAGGACATCCAGGACGCCGAGCTGCGTGAGGCGATGAAGGACTCCGGCATCGGGACGCCGGCCACGCGCGCAACGATCATCGAGCGGCTGATCCAGGTCGGCTACATCGAGCGCGAGGGCCGTGCCCTGCACGCGACCGAGAAGGGCGTCCAGGTGATCTCGCTGCTCGGCGAGCACCCGCTCACCTCCGCCGAGCTCACGGGAAGCTGGGAGCACCGGCTCTCGCTGATCGAGCAGGGGGAGGACACGCGCCCGGCGTTCATGTCCGACATCGTCAAGTTCACGACCGACACCGTCGCCGAGCTCGACAAGCTCAAGGGCGTCAAGATCGAGCGCGCCAACCTCGGCCCGTGCCCGATCTGCGGCCGCGACGTGATCGAGAACCGCAAGGGTTACTCCTGCTGGTCGAAGGACGACCCGGGCTGCGGCTTCGTCATCTGGAAGAAGAAGGCGAACAAGATCCTCCCGGTGTCCGTCGTCAAGGAGCTGATGGAGACCCGCAAGACTGCCAAGGCAGTCAGCGGCTTCAAGGGCCGCTCCGGACGGTCGTTCAGCGCCAAGCTGGCGCTCGAGCAGGGCGAGGACGGCAAGTGGCGCGTCGAGTTCGACGAGGAGTGGGCGAGGCAGCCGCGGGCGCAGCCTCCCGAGGGCGAGGCCGAGAACGGCGACCGCGAGTCAGAAACCGCCAACACTTCGGCCGCCGCGGCGTCTTAACACGAACAGCAGGCATGCTGCGTTAACCCACGGTTAAGCCCACCCCTTTTGGGTAGGCCGCCAAGGGAATGCGTCATAGAGTGAGAACGTTTGTGAGGGTGAGCCGCAATCCAACCTGCCGTAATTTGGCGAAAGGACCTAGAGAACAGACGTGAGTCAGAACTCCGTGCACGAAGCGCTTGACACCCAGGCCGGTCGCCACCTCCTCGAGAGTGCAGAGGAGCGCGGCTACGTGGAGCCCGCTGAGCTCGAGGCGCTCGCGCTCGAGCTGGATCTCGGCGACGAGGAGATGGCCGAGGTAACCCACGAGCTCGAGACGATCGGCATCGAGATCGGCGCCCCTGCAGAGGAGGCCGCCCCGGTCGTGACCGCGACCGTGCAGCACGGAGCGGGAGACAGCCTGCAGCTCTTCCTGGCCGACGTCGGCCGGCACAAGCTGCTCACCGCGGCCGAGGAGGTCGCGCTCGCGAAGCGCCTCGAGAAGGGCGACCTGCTCGCGAAGCGCCGCATGATCGAGTCCAACCTCCGCCTGGTCGTGTCCATCGCCAAGGGCTACCGCGGGCTCGGCGTCCCCTTCCTCGACCTGATCCAGGAGGGCACGCTCGGCCTCAACCGCGCCGTCGAGAAGTTCGACTGGCGCCGCGGCTTCAAGTTCTCCACGTACGCGACCTGGTGGATTCGCCAGTCCGTGCAGCGCGCCGTCGCCAACAACGCGCGCACCATCCGCGTGCCCGTCCATGTCGTCGAGCGGCAGCAGAAGCTCGGCCGCGCCGCCCGCCGGCTCGAGGTCGAGCTCGGCCGCGACGCGACGCGCGAGGAGCTGGCCGAGGCCACGGGCCTCCCGGTCCAGCACGTCGACGAGGCGCTCTCGGCCGCGCAGGCGTCCGTGTCGCTGAACCAGAGCGTCGGCTCCGACGACGAGGGCGAGCTGGGCGATCTCTTCGCCGACCGCGAGGCCGCGGACCCGTTCGACGAGGCCGAGGAGTCGCTGCGCAAGCAGGGCGTTCGCAAGGCGCTCGACGCGCTCCCCGAGCGCGAGCGGCGCATCCTCGAGCTCCGCTTCGGGTTCGAGGGCGATCCGTGGACGCTCGAGGCGATCGGCGCCGAGCTCGGGCTCACGCGCGAGCGCGTTCGCCAGCTCGAGGGCCAGGCGCTCCAGCGCCTCGCCGCTCTTCGCGAGCTCGCCTCGGTCGCCGCCTAGCTCTTCTCGCGGCCTCCGCTTCCGGGCAGCCGTCCTCCGCCGGCCGCCGCGCGCACAGCTTTACCTTCGGAGGAGCGGCGGGGCGGGAACTCACCGCATGGAGTCCCCACCCCGGCTTTCGCCGGCCAGTGCCCCCGCCGCATCGGGGCCGGCCGGCAAAACCTTGCTCTCCGAGTATCGACGCCCCGGGAACGGTTGATCCATCCCCCTGTTGTTGGTTCACCGCGGCGCTTCACCCTACGGGCCGAATTGTAGGTGCAAGGCACCTTCACTTCCCCTAACCAGAGGCCTAGCATCGTCGTCCAAGCTGCTGGATACTTCCCTGCCTGCATGAGGGGCAGGGCAA
Source organism: uncultured Actinomycetes bacterium (assembly GCA_963811635.1). Lineage (GTDB taxonomy): Bacteria > Actinomycetota > Thermoleophilia > Gaiellales > Gaiellaceae > JAIBJN01. Next base: position 146,716 of record CAWESB010000002.1, on the reverse strand, counting down.
ACTGAGCAAAGGAGAGGATGTGAGGGGAAAGTCGCTTAGGCTCCTCCTGCTGCTTGTCACGTTGTTGCTCGCGCTGGGCTTGGCCGGGTGCGGCGGAGATGACGACGACGAGGGCGCTGGGGACACAAGTGGAGCCACTGACACGGGCGGAGGCGAGGCAGGAGGCGATCTCGTCTTCGGCACCGCCGCCGACCCGGTCGTCCTCGACGGCGCGCTCGTCTCCGACGGCGAGTCGCTTCGGGCGATCGACCAGATCTACGAGACTCTCGTCTCGCTGAAGCCCGGCACGACCGAGCTCGAGCCCGGCCTCGCTGAGAGCTGGGAGATCTCGGAGGACGGCCTGACGTACACGTTCAAACTGCGCGACGGCGTGGTCTTCCACGACGGCGAGCCGTTCAACGCCGAGGCCGTCTGCGCCAACTTCGACCGCTGGTACAACTTCAGCGGCCCGCTCCAGAACCCGAGCGCGTCCTACTACTGGCAGACCGTCTTCGGTGGATTCGCCGAGTTCGACCCGGAGAGCGGTGCACCGGAGGACAGCTACTACGAGAGCTGCGAGGCCCCGGATGAGAGCACGGCGGTCATCACGCTGACCAAGCCGTCGTCCGCCATTCTCGGCGCCCTCTCGCTCTCGAGCTTCTCGATCGCGAGCCCGAAGGCGCTGACGGAGTTCGGCGCCGACGACGGCACGGTCGACGCCGACGGCGTCTTCCAGCCAACCGGGACGTTCGGCACCGAGCATCCGATCGGCACGGGCCCGTTCAAGCTCGACTCGTGGGAGCGGGGCTCCCGGCTGACGCTCGTCCGCAACGACGACTACTGGGGCGACAAGGCCCAGCTCGACTCGCTGGTCTTCACGCCGATCCCCGACAACGCGGCGCGCCTGCAGGCGCTCCAGGCCGGGGACATCCAGGGCTACGACCTCGTCGAGCCACAGGACATCGAGACCCTCGCGGCTGATTCCAGCCTGCAGGTCCTCGACCGGCCGGCCTTCAACGTCGGCTACGTCGGGATCAACCAGGCGAAGCCGCCCATGGACAAGCTCGAGGTCCGGCAGGCGATCGCTCACGGCCTCGACCGGCAGGGCGTCGTGGACGCGTTCTACGCCGGCCGCGGCGAGGTGGCGAAGGAGTTCATGCCGCCTGACGTGCTCGGGTACGCGGACGACGTCACCGAGTACGACTTCGACCCGGAGAAGTCGAAGCAGCTGCTCCAGGACGCCGGGCTCACGCTCCCCGTGGAGATCGAGTTCTGGTATCCGTCCGACGTGTCGCGCCCGTATATGCCGGATCCGAAGCGCAACTTCGAGGCGTTCAAGGCGAGCCTCGAGCAGTCCGGCTTCAAGGTGACGCCGAAGACCGCTCCGTGGAGCCCGGACTACCTGGGCAACGTGGACGAGGGCAACACGCAGGTCTACCTGCTCGGGTGGACCGGCGACTTCGGCGATGCGGACAACTTCGTCGGGACGTTCTTCCAGAACGCCCAGCCCGCTTGGGGCTTCGAGAACCAGGAGATCTTCGACCTCCTGGACCAGGCGGAGACGGAGACCGACCCCGACGCACGCATCGCCCTCTACCAGGACGCCAACCGCGCAATCATGGACTTCCTCCCCGGCGTGCCGTACGTGCACACGTCGCCGGCGCTCGCGTTCCGGGCGGACGTCCAGGGCTACGTTCCGAGCCCAGTCTCGCTGGAGTCCTTCGCACCCGTCACCATCGGGAACTAGCGGAGTCACGAGGCTGAGCTGATTGAGCCGGCGGACGACGAATTAGATGCTTCGATTCGTCGTCCGCCGGCTCTTGCTTCTGATCCCGATCCTGATCGGGCTCTCGATCCTGACCTTCCTCTACCTGCGGGCGCTCCCCGGGAGCCCTGCGGTCGCGCTTCTCGGCGAGCGCGCCACGCCCGAGACGATCGCGGCGATCGAGAACCAGTACGGGCTCGACGAGCCCATCTACGTGCAGTACTGGCGCTACACGAGGAACGTGATCCTGAGCTTCAACCTGGGCACGAGCACCAATTCGCGCCAGCCGGTCACCGAGGAGCTCAGGCGCCGGTTCCCGGCGACCGTCGAGCTGGCGGTGGGCGCGATGATCTTCGCCACGATCTTCGGCATCCCCTTAGGCTTCATCGCGGCGAAACGCTACGGGACGTGGATCGACCAGACGAGCCTGCTGGCGTCCCTGATCGGGATCTCGATCCCGATCTTCTTCCTCGCCATCATCCTCAAGTACATCTTCTCGGTCAGGTTGGGCTGGCTGCCCTCGGTGGGGCGCCAGGACCCGCTCCTGGCCGCCGAGCACCCGACGAACTTCTACATCCTCGACGCCATCATCACCCTGAACTGGGAGGCGTTCGTGGACGCGGTCAAGCATCTGATCCTGCCGGCGATCGCCCTGGGGACGATCCCGCTCGCGATCATCGCCCGCATCACGCGCGCGTCCACGCTCGACGTGCAGAACGAGGACTACGTGCGCACCGCGCGCGCGAAGGGCGTCGCGCCGCGCGCGGTCGACCGTCGCCACATCTTCCGCAACGCGCTGCTGCCGATCACGACGATCGTCGGCCTGCAAGTCGGGCTCCTGCTCTCGGGCGCCGTCCTCACCGAGAAGGTCTTCGCGTGGCCGGGCGTGGGCTCGTGGCTCGTCGACGCGATCGAGGGCCGGGACTACGCGGTGCTCCAGGGTGGGATCCTCTTCCTCGCGATCGTCTTCGTGTTCGTGAACCTGATCGTCGACCTGACGTACGGGTTCATCGACCCGCGGATCAGGTTGAGCTGATGTCGGTCGCCGAGTTCGAAGGCCGTCGCGTTCTCCAGGAGGCTCCGCAGGGCCTCTGGAACGACGCCTGGAGCCGGCTGCGGCGCAATCCGAGCGCCCTCGTCGGGTTCGTGCTCGTCGGGATCTTCACCGCGATGGCGATCCTCGCGCCGATCATCGCCCCGTACGGGCCCCGCGAGGTGGTCGCGCCGCTCACCGACGCCTTCCAGTCGCCCTCGTTGGACCACTGGGCCGGCCTCGACCAGCAGTCGCGCGACGAGTGGTCACGGATCGTCTGGGGCGCGCGCTACTCGCTCGTCATCGGCGTCGTCTCCGTGACGGTGGGCCTGTCGATCGGCCTCGTCCTCGGCGGCGTCGCCGGCTACTTCGGCGGCATGTCGGACACGATCATCATGCGTTGCATGGACGTGATGCTCTCGATTCCGAGCTTGCTCCTGGCGATCGGGATCGTCGCCGTCCTCGGGCCAGGCTTCTTCCAGATCATGATCGCGATCGGCATCGTCAACATCCCGATCTTCGCCCGCCTCCTGCGCGGCTCGGTGCTCGCGCAGAAGCAGAACGACTTCATCCTGGCCGCGCGCGCCACGGGCGTCCCGCGCCGGTCGATCCTCTCCTCGCACATCATCCCGAACGCGATCTCGCCGGTGATCGTCCAGGGAACTCTCGCGATGGCTACCGCGATCATCGACGTCGCCGGCCTCGGCTTCCTCGGCCTCGGCCCCCCCGATCCGGGCACGCCGGAATGGGGCACGATGCTCTCCGACGTGAACCGCTACTTCGTCAGCGGCCCGCACCTCGCGATCGCGCCGGGCATTGCCATCGTCCTCGCCGTCCTCGGCTTCAACCTGATCGGCGACGGGCTCCGCGAGGCACTCGACCCGAAGCTGCGCGGCCGGTGAGCCTCAGCCCTCGCAGGGAGCCGCTCCTCTCCGTGGAGGATCTCCACGTCGAGTTCTGGACGAGCCGCGGCCAGGTGCACGCCGTCAACGGGATCACGTTCGACATCGCGCCGGGCGAGACGCTCGGGATCGTGGGCGAGTCCGGCTGCGGGAAGAGCGTCACCTCGCTTGCCCTGCTCGGGATCCTCTCCCGCTCAGGGAAGGTCACCGGCGGCACGGCGATGTTCGAGGGTCGCGACCTGCTGACGCTGCCCGACAGCGCGCTGCGGAAGATCCGCGGCCGCGACATCGCGATGATCTTCCAGGACCCGATGACGAGCCTGAACCCCGTGCTCACCGTCGGGCGGCAGATCCGCGAGGCGCTCGAGACCCACTTCGACATGGACAAGAAGGCGGCCAACGAGCGGAGCGCGGAGCTGCTCGACCGCGTCGGCATCCCCAGCCCGAAGCTGCGGCTCAAGGACTACCCGCACCAGTTCTCGGGCGGCATGCGCCAGCGCGCGATGATCGCGATGGCCCTGGCCTGCGAGCCCAAGCTCCTGATCGCGGACGAGCCGACGACCGCGCTCGACGTGACGATCCAGGCGCAGATCCTCGAGCTGCTGCACGTCCTGGTCGAGGAGCAGGACACCGCGTTGATCCTGATCACCCACGATCTCGGCGTCGTCGCCGGTCATTGCGAGCGGGTCAACGTGATGTACGCGGGCATGTTCGTGGAGACCGGCTCGGCGACCCAGCTCTTCGGCCGGCCCCGCCACCCGTACACGCTGGGCCTCCTGCAGTCGATCCCGCGCCTGGACGCACGGCGCAAGGAGGCGCTGACGCCGATCGAGGGGGCCCCGCGCGACATGCTGAGCGCGCCGACCGCCTGCCCGTTCCAGCCGCGCTGCCGCTTCGAGGTCGAGCAGTCGCGCCAGGAGGTCCCGCTCCTCCGCGAGCTCGAGCCGGGCCACTTCGTCGCCTGCTTCAACCCGGTGCCGGCGGAGGAGTGGCAGCGATCGAGGGCGGCCGTCGTTGGCTGAGCCCGCGAACGGCCTCGTCACCGTCGAGGACCTGCGCATGTGGTTCCCGATCAAGAGCGGGCTCATCCTCGACCGCCACGTCGGCGACATCAAGGCCGTCGACGGCGTCTCCCTGACGATCCAGCGCGGCGAGACACTCGGGCTGGTGGGCGAGTCCGGCTGCGGCAAGTCGACGCTCGGGCGCACGATCCTGCGCCTCTACGACCCCACGGGCGGCCGGATCCTCTTCGACGGCCAGGACATCACCAACCTCGGCGAGTCGGCCATGCGGAAGCTGCGCAGCCGCATGCAGATGATCTTCCAGGATCCGTTCGCATCCCTGAACCCGCGCCACAGCGTGGGGAGGATCGTGAGCGAGCCGCTCCGCGTGCACGGGATCTCCAAGCGGAAGCAATCGGGGAGCCGCGTCCGGGAGCTGCTGGAGGTCGTCGGCCTGCCCGCGGACGCCGCCTCGCGCTACCCGCACGAGTTCTCGGGCGGCCAGCGCCAGCGCATCGGCGTCGCGCGGGCCCTTGCGCTCAGCCCGGACTTCATCGTCTGCGACGAGCCGGTCTCGGCGCTCGACGTCTCCATCCAGGCGCAGATCGTCAACCTGCTCGAGAGCCTGCAGCACGACTTCGACCTGACCTACCTCTTCATCGCGCACGACCTGGCCGTCGTCCGCCACATCTCCGACCGGATCGCGGTCATGTACCTCGGCAAGATCGTCGAGGTCTCGCCGGCCGAGGAGCTCTACGACAACCCGCTCCACCCGTACACGATCTCGCTGCTCTCGGCCGTGCCGATCCCCGACCCGGAGGTCGAGCGCCAGCGCGAGACGATCCTGCTCGCCGGCGACCTGCCGAGCCCTGCGAACCCGCCTGCCGCCTGCCGCTTCCACACGCGCTGTCCCTTCGTGCAGAACGACGCGCTGCCGCGACGAGGAGCCGCCACTCCGCAAGCTCGAGGGCGACCACTGGGTCTCGTGCCACTGGGCCGAGGACATCAGGGCCGGCGCGATCAAGCCGCACGAGGTCGAGGTCGTGTTCGAGGAGCAGCCCGCGCCCGCGGTCTACGAGCCGCCGGCCGTCTAGGAAAACGAGCGTCGCTACTCGGGCGCCGCGATTACGAGCAGGTCGAGATTGCGCGCGACGCTCGTCGAGAAGGGCGGCTCGACGAGCTCGAAGGCGGGTCGTCTAATACCTCGTCGCCTTCATCGAGGCGCTTCGGAGCTCTCGTGCTCGCTCGGCCTACGAACGTCGAGGCTTCACGCGCCGTCGCACCATCGCGATGAACGCGATCCCATCGAACGTGCATCCCGATGCGGCCTCGTCGAGCATACCGCATGAAGTGTGACGGAGCGACGTCTCCGTTCTCGACGGTCGTGACCGTCTGTCAACGCCGTCATCACGATCCCGATCTACGACGATGCGGAGCGTACACGCTCGTTGTCGATCAGCCGCATGATCAGCGCGATTCGCTGGCGAATCCAGCGCAGCGGAGCATCGACGGTCGCAATGTTCACGACCTGACGGCGGCTCACCGGAGACGTGGACCGTCGTTCATCGGAACGTTCACTGCCGCTCATTGCACGAGCACGGCCGTTTCTCATGCTGAGCATCCACCGGTCCGGCAGCATCTCCAAGCAGTCGTACGGGTGACGCAGACGATCGGCCGATGGTGCTTCGATTGTCGGCGACACCAGCAGCTTGGTTGCAACGCGAGCTCGTGATTGCCCGGAATCAACCGGCTGGCCGCCAAGGCCGCCTAGTGCGATACAGCATTAGGGGCGTCCTGACTCCCTCATATTGGGGTGTTGTCCACAGTTGGGGCTGCCGATCACCCCCTCGTGGACGCCGCAGAGCGCAAGAACATCCTGAGCAAATACCTCGACCACTCCCGTCGTTTCGACGAAGTGGCCGCCCGGCGCAACGGCCGCAATGCCAGCGCCGAGGTGATCCCGCTGGCCCCGCCGATGCGCGAGCTCGAGCAGGAGCCGACGATGCGGGAGATCGAGGTTCTGCAGCTGATCTCGGACGGCCTCGTGAACCGCGAGATCGGCCAGCGGCTCTTCCTCTCGGAGGAGACCGTCAAGTCGCACGTCCGGCACCTGCTGGCCAAGCTCCAGGCCCGCAGCCGCGCCCACGCGGTCGCCATCGGCTTCCGCCGCGGCCTCATCTCCTAGCGCCGTTTTCAGGCGCTTAACGAAGACCAGCCACTTCGGAGTGAAGTGGCCGGGTCTTCCACAGCTTCCACAGCCCTGTTGACAAATCCCTCATCGGAGGGATGTCGGGGGCTGTGGAAATACTAAGACTTCGGGAGGTTTACCACCACCTGCTGAGGCCGCCGACTGCGGCAAAGGAGCTAGCGAGGGTAATGAGGGCCAGCGCCCGAGTCTTCCACTGCAACATCTTGGACTCCTCTCCGGCGGAGGGGGATAACGGCGGCCCCGATGCTTATACCCCTTTTGGGGGATAAGCAAGAGCTTTGAGCAGTTTCGCTCAGAATCCGCTTGTAACCGTGCGTCGCCCAATCGCGCCAATCTCGATCTTCGCGATCGGTCTCTCGGCGCTCACGGTTCTCTTCGCCCTCGGCCTTGTGCTCACTGGCTCGTCGACCGGCCCTGCCCTGGCCGTGTTGCTGCTTGGATTGTTCTCGTTCCTTGCCGAGCGACGCCCGGTTCGCGTAAACGCGAATGTCGAGATCACTGTTTCCATACTGCCCGTGGTCTTCGCGGCGGTCGTCTTCGGGCCCTTGTCCGCGATGGCCGTCGGGGCGCTGGGCTTGGTGGTGACCTTCGGGGAGCCGTACGCGCGCTGGGCCATTTGGACAAGCACGAGAGCGTTGGGAGCTGGACTAGCGGGCGTTGCGGCCTCCCTCGTCCTGGTGGATGACCCGTCGGCGGGGCGCTTGTTTGCCGCCGTGGCCGTCGCAGCATTCGTTGACGCTGCCGTCGATGCTCTACTTGGTGCCGCGGTCGTTGCGATCAGAAAGAGCGGCGATTCCCTAAGTGGACTGCAGCCTGCTCACGGCCGATTCTTCTAGGAACCGTTCCGGTTTATACGCCGATCATCGTTGTGCTGATTTACGCCTACGAGCAGTTCTCCGCATGGAGCCTCTTGCTCTTCCTTGTGCCGGCGTTCGCTGCCCATCGACTCCACGGGCTCTACCGCGAGCAGCGCCAAACGACCGAGCAAGCTTCGCTGTGTCAACGAGCGTCTGGAGCGGGCGAACCTTTCTTTCGCAACGGCCCTAGTCGCGGCTCTCGATGCGCGAGATCAGTACACGGCGGGACATTCGGCTGCGGTGGCCATCTATGCGCGCGACATCGCTGCCCGGCTTGGCCTATCTGAGCAGAACCAGCAGCTCGCACATCTCTGTGGACTCGTCCATGACATTGGAAAGGTGGGGCTTCCAGCCGGTCTTCTCGAAAAGCCAGGCGCCCTTACGCTTGAGGAGCGGCGGCACATGGAGGAGCACTCGGCGATTGGTGAACGGATCCTTGCCAAAGTCGATGACTACGCCGAGATCGCCTGGATCGTCAGGCACCACCACGAGCGGATGGACGGCAACGGCTACCCAGACAAGCTCGTGGGCGATGAGATTCCGATCATCGCTCGCATCATCGGTGTGGCTGACGCTTACAACGCCATGACCTCAGGCCGGCCCTATCGGGATGCCATGCCTAGCCGTGTTGCACGTTGGCGGCTTGGCCAGGCGGCGGGAACTCAGTTCGACACGACAGTCGTTGCGGCGTTCGAAGCGATCCTGGCGGGTGCCAGCGAGACCTACCTGTCCGGGATCCGTTCTGACTTCGCCCTTGAGGCGCAGCGCCAACCGGCGCTGATGCCTGAGCCGATTGCGAGTGTCGCCTAGTCCGATCTAGCTGGGGCTCGCGACCGACGGGCGGGCTCGCGACCGGCATCCTCGGCGACGCCGCCACGCGTCCCCACCGCTCTGGGAAGTTGGCTTCCAGGAACCGGACCGACGCTTGCCAGCTCGGCGCTCGACGCTGCTCGTAGGCTGACTGGCGGCAGGCAGGCGAGCAGTAGAAGCGGTCAGGTCGGGCAAGCCCTGGGAGCCGCGCCCTCGCAACTCTTGCAGCGACGACCGGTGCCCGTCATGGCCACAGAATAGAGACGTGGAGATGCAATGTAGGGTCCCGCCTCCGAGAATGGCAAAGGGACGTCGTCGCAAGTCTCGGCACGCGCGGAAAGGAGCAGCATGATCGTAACCACGAGCCCGAGCGTCGAGGGCCGTCCGATCAACAGGTACCTGGGAGTCGTCTCCTCGCAGGCGATCATGGGAATTCATATCGGTAAGGACATCACCGCAAGCTTCCGCAGCATCGTCGGCGGACGGTCGAAATCGTACGAGGGGCGAGATCGCCAAGGCGGTCGCCGAGGTGATCGACGAACTGAAGGCCGCGGGGCCGAAGCAGATCGGCGGCGACGCCGCTCGTCTCGATCGACATCGACTACAAGAGCGTCGGCAACTCGATGCTGATGGTCGCGGCAAGTGGAACGGCCGTGAAGCTCGGCTGAGCCTCCGACACCGCGATGGGGCCTGGCCGCTGGGAGGAGCCGTCAGCGCACGAGACGTGAACCCTCGCAGAAGCCGTCAGGCCGAAAACGCCGCGTCACTTTTCTCCCGGCGACTGTTCCCTCCCGGGGATCCGCACGGGCGTCGAGGGGGGCGTCCCCCCGTCCGGTCAGGACGGCTGCTTGTGCTTCGCGGAGCCGTGGCCTTGATGCGCGCTCAACGGCTCGTTGACCTCTCGGACGACCTCACGCGTTTCGTGATCGTGTACTCGCTCGTAGTAGCGGTCGTTCCTGCGATCAATGATGCGGTAGACGCGCATCCGTCGCCCGCACCACGGGCCTCGCGGCGGTTACTGGCCTCCTATTGTGGCAACAGTTTCCGCCGAGAGTGCGCTCGAAACGCCGAGTGGAAAGGGTGCCCTGTCGGGAGCTTGTCGACTCCGGTCGCTACAACCGGGCGAGTTCATCTCGCATCAACGAGCGCGCGTTCTCGATCGCTCTCTGCCCCTGCACCCGCGCTTCATTGCGAGCCTCTTCGGCGGCTCACATAAACCCCGCCGGTGGAGCGTTTTGAAGCCTTTCCGATCCTCCGGCTTGGCGCCGATCAGCTCTGCCACTTTTGTGGACAAGACGACGTCGTAGCTGGAAAGACGAATCTCGAAGGTCATCATCGCAAACCATACGCGGTCGATTGCCTCGAGCACCGCCGCCGATCCGGCAACTCCCACACGTCCGCGGATCTTCATCCACTCCTCTTCCCCTGGACGCTGATGCCGCTTATCGTCCCCTGTGCGCGGATAGTCCAACGCGTCCCGCCGAGTTTTCAGGAACTCACGCTCTAGCTCAAGGTGCGTGGAAAGCTCCTCGTAGCCTGCTAGCCGCTGATCATGGAGGCGGGCAGCCCGCGAGAGGTTTTCCGCATGGCTGCGCTCGGCGCGGCCGTTGAAGTAGCCGAAGAGGTAGCCGCCAACCGTCCCGGCCACGCCAGCCGCGACGCCCGCGACTGCGACCCACTGGTCACCACTCACGGCTCTGGGCTCTCCTGGCCCTCAGGCTTGGCCCTCTTTTGGCAACGGCACGTCTGGCTTGCCCGGAAGGCGGGACTCTCTCCCGAGTGCCTGTTTGAGGGAGCTGCCGGCCGAGAACTTCGGCACAGTCGCGCGCGGGATCTGAACGCGCTCCCCCGTTCGCGGATTCACGCCTTGGCGTGCGGCGCGCTGCTGAGAAGAGAACTTGCCGAAGCCGGTGAACGACACCGCGTCGCCGCTCTTGAGCGCCTCGGTGATCGAGTCGAGAAAGGCGTCTACGGCAGCTGCAGCGTCCCTCTTGGTTAGACCACTCTTCTCCGCAACGCGATCAATAACTTCCTGCTTGTTCACGAACCACTCCTCTCAAGATCGAGCGGCAGCATCACTCGGCCGTGTCCCGGAGTGTCCTTCCAAGATCCCGTTCAATCCTCTTCGTCTGGGAGCGGTACGTCCGGCTTGCCGGGAAGGGAGCGTGGCGTATCCCGGTATTCCCGCTTCTCCTCGTGCCTTCGCAGCTCCTCGCGCTCTTTTCGCTCTATCTCTTGCCGGTGTCGCTCTTGCTCTCGCCGCTGTTCCTCTCGGTCGCGCTCGTCCTCGCTCACGTTTCTCGCTCCTTTCGCCGACCTAGCCCTAACCAGCGTCGTATCCGGCTCTCGCCCTTGCCTTCGTTCTCCGCGTCGTCGGTCTGCGAGCGCCAAAGATCGTCACTGAGCGGGTATCTGTAGAGCAGCGCCTGGTTCACGCTGAGCGCGATCTCCTTTTCGTCCCTGAACGAGGTAGGGGCACGAACACCCAGCTTCTCGTAGAGCTCAAGGCGATGGAGATCGATGCTTGAGCGGACGGCGTCACCCCACTCAGTGGCCGGGCCTACAGCGAGTCGATAAAAGACGTACGCAAGAGCGAACGGCAACACGTAAAGCGGCCACCACGACGCGGGCTGCGGTGCGTCGACAGCCTGGTCGACGACAAGGCAAGCGCCGACTCCGAGCGCGACGGCCGCCGCGTTGAGAAACAGATTGAAGTTGACCTTTGCATCCACAAGGAGTTCGTGTTCCTCAGCGCTCAATAGCGCCTCGATCCGAGGCCAGATCGTCACGCTGTCAAGCCCCCACAGCACGTTCGAGTGTTGCTCGAACGCACGGATGGCGTTACCGAGCCGCATGGGAAGCAGACTCTCACGGCTCGGCGGAAAGTCCCGGCAAGTTCCACCGCCGCGTCCTGGCGAGCTTCATCCGGCTCGTTGGTGTCATTGCGGGTCGAAACAAGCCTGCATAACGCTTGCGCTGGTTGGCGATCGCGCCGCGATAGATAGCCCCGACGACGGGCCAGCTCGACCGACGCTCCAGCGGATAGCCCTCGAAGAGCGTGCGACGGAGTAGCTCAAACCCGACAGCGCCAGTCCTACGACGACGGCGGAGCCGCTGAGAATAAGCAGTTGGGTCGCCTTCGAATGCTGCTCAAGCAGGTCTGGAACGAACTCCGAACTCGCTGAGAGCCAGAGAGCGAAGAGTGCGGCAAACGCGGGGAGGAAAAATCCGACAACGAAGTCCCTGCTGAAGACACTGGTGAAGTCGCCGAAAGACATGCTCCACGGCAACGTATGACCGTTCGGGCCGCTGGTCAATCGGAGCGCGAGCTACGGCACCTCTTCCGCCAACCCATCGAGATAGCGCCGGGGATCCATGGCAGCCACGCGGCTCCCGAGGCTCTCAAGGTCGGCCGTTAGGGCCTCGAACGAGATGAAACGGCAACGCGTATCTAGCGGCCGCTCGAGACCAAGACTGAACAGAGGCCGCTTGACTTCGTCGAAGACTTTCTCTCGCCTCGCCTCGGGAGCGACGATGAAGAGGGGGACGTCGAGGTCGGGGATCATCGCGATCAGGTCTCCCATCCGCGCCAGACCCGACAGGATCGAGGTCGTCGCCTCGATCTCGAAGGCGGCGACATAACTGTTCCGCCTGATCCAGAGCACGTCGATGAGGGCGATCCTGCGCCGCGCGTCTTCCGTTAGCCCGGGCGGAAGCGCCTCGACGCTGAGGTCGCCAAGCCGCACGTCCCCGTGGACGACGTTGCGGTCATTCCTCGCGACCCACACGTCCAAGCCGAGGTCTTTGCCGAGGATGACGAGCTTCGCCTGAATCTCCGCATGTCGGGTGTCGCGCCGAGGCGCGACCTCCTCCTCGTCAGGCTGGTCGAGCGCGGGTGCGTCTGACTCGCCGGGTTCGGGATCCTCGGGGCCGAGCTTCGGCTCGATCTCGGCAAGCCGCGCCATGATCCAGTCGCCGTCGTGTTGGGGCACCTCGTTGACCGAGTTGCGATAGACCCAACTCCATAGGGCTGGGTCTTCTGCGTTCTCGCGTATCTCGTCGAGTCGGACACCCATCTCGACCGGCACCCTCACGATGAGCTCGGTCTTGAACCGGACGGGATACAGGCCACTTGCCCACGTCCGATCTTCCTCATGTTCGATCTCGTAGACGTCACTTGCGACCTTCTCCGCCCCGACGCATCGCCGAGGTCTTCGTGACGTAGCAGAGGAAGATGTCTCCGGGCGTGACCTTCGTACGGTTGCGAGCACCTTCGCGATGGCCCGTGTACGCGAACTTGGCGTTCTCTCGAGCTCGCGCCAGGTTTCTGCGGTGAAAAGGTTGATGTAGTAGGCCACGGCGGCATCGTCGCACGTCAATGCTCGACCTGCAGGTCTTCCTCCCTGACCGACCGTTGTCTAGTTAGGCGAATTCTGAGGGCGGCACCCAGGACAGCACCGCACCGCGTTCGGCCGCTTCCCTCGCACGCACCGCCCGAGTATTCATGCGGATTCCGCTCTACGAAAGGGAGTCGAGAGGCGCATACGGGATTCGAACGCCTGGCGGGCTCCTCGGACTTCCCTCGTTGCCCTATAGCGCGCTACGCCCTTGGAGGTACGAAGGCCGCCGAGTGCCCGCGCGCGTTGACCGCGCTGACCTCCTCGGGCACGAGGGCCTCGATGCGGAGCAGGAGCGCGAGCTCGTCGCGGAGGTGCGTCTGCATCATCTCCGGGCCGTCCGTGGCGATCGTGAACGCGACGCCGCGGTCGGCGAAGGAGCGCACCGTCTCCTTGAGCTCGTCCTCGTCCGCGAGCGCGCCGGTGAGGAGGTTGGAGCTGGGGCAGATCTCGAGGACGGTCTCCTGCTCGCGGAGGACGCGCATCGTCTCCTCGTCCTTCGCCGCCAGGATGCCGTGGCCGATCCGGTCGGGGCGGAGGTGCTCGACGACCTCGCCGATCTCCTCGATCCCGTGCTGCCCGCCCTCCTCGCCGACGTGGATCGTCACGCCCAGGCCGCCCGCGCGCGCCTCCTCGACGAGGGGCACGAGGTCGCGGTAGGCGTAGCGGCCGCCGTTCGGCCGCGGGCCGGCGATGTCGACGCCGACGACGCCGCGGTCCGAGTAGCGGATCGCCTTCTCGACGATGATCCCGTTCTGGTCCTGGGTGAAGGTGCGGTCCATCATCAGGATCAGGCCGGCGCGCACCTTCGGGTACTCGAGACGCGCTTTGTCGAGGCCGCGGGAGGCGGCCATGATGATGTGGTCGAGGTCGCGCTCGCCGCCGCGGTTGCGCTTCATCGGGTTGAAGCGGAGCTCGAGCGTCGTGATGTTCTGGGTGCGGTATGCGCCTCCGATGGCGCCGTGCACCGAGCGCTCGACCGCCAGCGGGCTCGACTGGATCAGCTCGGTCCACTTGTAGATGGCGTCGAGCTCGGGGAGGCCCTTGACGCCGCGGGGGTCGACGGTGACCAGCTCGACGAAGTCCCAGTAGTCCTTCACCGGGAGCGCGATCCCCTGCTCGTGCGCGAGCGTCCACATGACGGCGGGGTCGACCGAGCCGCCCAGGTGCGTGTGCAGCTCGGCCAGGCCCCCGCGGCTCAGCTCGTCGACGAGGGCGCGGCTCTCGGGCACGTCCGTCTAGCCCCGGTTCCCGACCGCGGCGGCCAGCGTGCCGCCCGCGAGGCGCCGCGGGATCGTCTCGATCTGGTCGAGCGGCTCGGCGCTGAAGACGAAGCGCACGTGGCGCTCGGCGACGGGGCCGCCCCAGCCGACCATCGCCGTCGCCGCGATCGAGCTCTCCTCGAGCAGCAGTCGTGACGCGGTCGGCGCGTCGAAGCCGAGCTCGGCCACGTCGAGGAGGAGCGACCAGCCGCCACCCGGCCGCACGAACGGCCAGTCCGGGAGCCCGACGAGCATCACGTTCCGGCGGCGCTCGAGCTCGGCGACGCAGTCGGCGACGTGGTTCTGCTGCCCGCGCAGCACGGCGGCGCCGGCGGCGCGCGCGAGGCCGACCGGGCAGGTCGTGTTGTAGACGTGCGCCCAGCCGGCGTCCTCGATCGTCTCGGCGGGGCCGGCGACCCAGCCGACGCGCCAGCCGATCATCCGGTGCTCCTTCGAGAGGGAGCCGACGACGATCGTGCGCTCGGCCATGCCGTCGAAGTGGAGCGGGTGGATGAGCGCCCGCCCGTCGAAGAGCAGGGCCTCCATCGCCGCGTCGTAGATGAGGAAGAGGTCGCGGTCGCGGCAGAGATCGCAGACGAGCGTCCAGTCGTCCTGGTCGAAGGTGCCGCCGGAGGGCATCGACGGGCTCATCAGCATCATCCCGGTCGTCTGCTCGCCGACCGACTCGACGAGGGCCTCGCGGTCGAGCCGCCATTCGCCGCCCTCGACGCGGAAGGGGACGAGCTTCGGGATCCCCCCGGCGAGGTGGACGCGGTTGACGATCCCCGCGTAGGTCGGATCGGTGACGATCACCTCGTCGCCAGGGTCGACGGTCACGAGCAGGGCGTTCAGGAGCCCCTCCATGCCGCCGCACGTGATGACGATCTCGCGCTCGGGGTCGTAGGGGTGGCCGGTCCGGCTCGCGAGGAAGGCCGCGATCGCCTCGCGGAGGTGGATGTCGCCCGTGAACGGGAGCCAGCTGTTCGCCTCGGGGGTCTCCAGGCTCCTGGAGGTGACGCCGATCGCCTCGGGCGGCAGCGGCAGGTTCGTGTCGAGGTTCTCCATGCGGAGGACCGGCCAGGCCGGGTTCGCGCGGGCCGGCTGGTCGGCCGCGGCGGCCACCCGGTCGATCCCGAACCCCCGGATCGGGTCGAACCGCTTCGCCCTCTTGATCACGGAGCGAGTCTAATCAGGCGGGGCGGGTAGGGTTTGCAGCGTGAAGGTAGGCATCGTCGTTCCCTACTCCTGGTCCTTCTGGGGAGGGGTCCAGGAGCACGCTGACCACCAGGCGCGGGCGCTGCGCCGGCTCGGCCACGACGCGCGCATCATCATGGGTCACGACCCGCCCGGGCGCCTCACCTGGCTCCTGCACCCCAAGCAGGGACGGCACACGCGGCCGCCCGAATACGTCATTCCGGTCGGCCGGTCCGTGATCGTCCCGGCGAACGCGTCCTTGCCGAACATCATCCTCAGCCCGCAGTCGATGATGCGCATGCGGCGGATCTGGGAGCAGGAGCAGTTCGACGTCGTGCACGTGCACGAGCCCTACGCGCCGATCCTCTCGTCGTTCACGCTCGCGACGGCGCCCTGCCCGATCGTCGCCACCTGCCACTCGGCGGGTGACCGCCTCGGCTGGTATCCGGTCGGAAGGGTGCTGTGGGGCGCCCTCGGGAGCCGGATCGACCAGCGCATCGCCGTCTCGGAGGCGGCCCGCCGCGCCGCGGAGCCGCACATCGGCGGTCCGTTCCAGGTGATCCCCAACGGGATCGACCTGCCGCCGACCGCCGATCCGGGCGGCCGCAACGGGAACGTCGTCTTCATCGGCCGCAACGAGCCGCGCAAGGGCCTGCCGGTCCTCCTGCGCGCCTGGCCGGAGATCCACAAGCGCACGGGCGCCCGCCTCCGCCAGGTCGGCGCCGATCCTCTCTCCGTCCGCTGGCTCGCGCGCCGGCAGGGCTTCTCGCTGGAGGGCATCGACCTCCTCGGGGGGCTGGACGAGGACGAGCTCACCGCCGAGCTGCAGGCGTCCAGCCTGCTGGTCGCGCCCTCGCTCGGCGGCGAGAGCTTCGGGATGGTGCTCACCCGCGCGTTCGCGTGCGCGACGCCGGTCGTCGCGTCGGACATCGAGGGCTACGCCCAGGTCGCCGACCACGACGAGACCGGCATCCTCGTCCCGCCGGGCGACTCGGCGGCGCTGGCGGACGCCGTGATCCAGCTGCTCGAGGACGAGGAGCGGCGGCGCGCCTTCGGGGTCTGCGCGCGCAAGGCGGCGGAGGCCTACTCCTGGGAGCACATCGCTGCGCAGCTCGTCGAGGTCTACGAGCGACTGACGGTGCCTGCGCGGGCGGTGAGGGCGGCGGCGTGAGCAGGATCCGGCTGCCTCGGAGCCGCGTCGGCCGCCTGATCGTCGTCCTCGTCCCGATCGCGGGTCTTGTCGGGCTGGCCGTCTGGCGCGGACCGGACCCCGGCCCGGTCGAGCGGGCGTTCCGCGCCGTCGAGTGGAAGTGGATCGTCGCGGCCGTCCTGATCAACCTCTTCTCGGTGATCGTCCGCGCGCACGCGTGGAACATCATTCTGAAGCAGGCGATCCTGCCGCCCTGGCCCCGGCGCCGAACGGTCTTCTCGGCGTTCTGCATCGGGCTCCTCGGGAATGCGGCGCTCCCGGGCCGGGTCGGCGAGCTCGCCCGAGTGGCTGTCGTCACCCGTCACGTCAAGCGGCGGCCGGGCGTCTGGGCGGCTGTCGTCGGGACCGTCTTCGCCCATCGGCTCTTCGATGTCGTCGCGGCGGTCATCCTCGTCCTCTTCACCCTCTACGTCGCGCCGGTCCCGGAGTGGGCCCAGCCCGTGCTCGCGGTCGTGATCGGCGTCGGGCTCGGGCTGCTGCTCGCCGGCTTCCTGGTCGCCCGACGCCACCACCGGCCGCTCTCTGAGGAGCTGGGCTCGGTCCGCCGCGTCCTGCACATGGCCCGGCGGGGGCTGACCGTGCTCCGCCGGCCGGCGCCGGCCCTCAAGGCGCTCTTTTTCCAGCTCGTCGGCTGGACGGCGCAGCTCTTCGCCGTCTACACGACGCTGCTCGCGTTCGGGATCAACCCGTCAATCGAGGCGGCCGCTCTCGTCCTCGTTGTCATGAACGTCGTCATGATCTTCCCGTTCTGGCCCGGGAACATCGGCCTGGTCCAGGCTGCCGTCGCCGCCGCGCTCCTGCCGTACGGCGTCAACTACGGGCACGGCGTCGTCTTCGGGATCGGCCTGCAGGCGATCGAGGCGTCAGTCGGCCTCGGGCTCGGCTTCATCTTCCTTGCGCGCGAAGGCTTCACCTTCGCGATGCTGAAGCGGATGCCCGAGGTGACCGATCTGGACGTGGACGAGGACGAGCGGGTCGAGCGGATCGCCTAGGCGGCCGCTCTAGTTCCCCCACCCTTCTTTGCGGAGCAGGTCTTCGCGGACGTCGTCCAGCCGCTGCTCGTCGTGTGTCAGTTCTGAGGCGTCGTCTTCGTCCGAGCCGTGCGGCTGCAGGTCATCCGCCGGCTTGGCCGGCTCGGCCGTCGCGGCCGGCTCGGGCGTCGCGGCCGGCTCGTCCTTCTTGTCGCGTCCGAGAAGCTTGTCGAGGAAACCCATTCCCACCTCCATCGGTTTTCGTGAGCATACGGTGCCCTCAGGCGCCGTGCGCCGCGAGAAAGCCGAGGAGAAGCCGGTTCAGCTCCTCCGGCTGCTCGACGCTCGGGAGGTGCGCGGTCCGAAGCGTGACGTGCTCCGCACCCGTGATGCCGGCCGCGACGAGCTCGGCGAGCCGGCGGAAGTCCGGCTGGTCGTGCGCGCAACCGGCCACGAGTGTCGGCGCCGAGATCTCGCCGAGCCGGGTCGCGGCCGGGGGATCGGCCCAGGCCACCGGGCCGGGCTCGGGCGTCCGCTCGTAGGCGGCGACGATCACCTCGAACGAGTTGCGCTGCATGGCGGCGACGTGTTCCCGCACCTCCGGCGGCACCGGCGCGGGGCCCCGCCCGTCGCCGTCCAGCCACGTGCGCAGATTGAGCTCGACGGCCTCTTCGATCCTGCCCGCGTCGAGCAGGGCGTCCTCCTCCTCGTCGAAGGCGTCCAGCTCGGGCGAGCCCTCGAAGCCGCCGAGCCCTGGCGCGACGAGGACGAGCGCCCGCACCAGGTCCGGGTGGGTGAGCGTGACGTCGATCGCGATCCGCCCGCCGAAGGAGTTGCCCACGAGCGCCACCGGGCCGAGCCCGAGGTGGTCGACGAGGGCGCGGACGTCCTCGACGTAGGAGAACGGCCCGCCCGGGAGCGGCGTCTCGCCGAAGCCGCGCGCGTCGGGCCGGACGACGCGGTAGCGCTCGGCGAGCGCGTCCGCCTGGTCATCCCAGAGCCTGCGGTCGCCGACGCCTGCATGAAGGAGGACGACCGCGGGGCCGTCGCCGGCCGCGTCGTACGCGATGTCGATGCCGTTGAGCCGGGCCGAGCTCAGTTGTCGTGCTCGTGCGTCTGCGATTCTCGGTAGCGCCGGGCCAGCACCTGCATGAAGGCCCACGCGACCTGCGGGTGCTCCTCCACGAAGGGCCGGAACTCCCAGGGCGTGAGCCCGTAGCAGAGCAGATCGGTGGCGGCGATGATCGACGCCGAGCGGACGCCGTCGTCGATGAGGGCGATCTCGCCGAAGTGGTCTCCCGGGCCGAGCGTGGTGCGGTGCTCGCCGCCGACGGAGACGTTCGCGTTCCCTTCGGCGATGATGAAGAAGCCGGCGCCGGTGGAGCCCTCGGTGGTGACCTCGGTGCCCTCGGCGAAGCGGCGCTCGTGCAGCTGCTTCGAGAGCTGCTCGAGGTCGCGGTCTTCGAGGTTGGCGAAGAGCGGGACGTTACGCAGGGATTCGATCGGGGCGGTCATCGCGGCGATCATAGACGCCCCGGCAGGTCCCCGCGGCACGGCGGCGAACTCACTCGCAGTGCGGACTCAGGCTGCGCTCTACGACGAGATCGACCTCGAGCTGTCGTGGTCCGAGGCGGAGCTTCCCGAACGGGAGCGGACGAAGCACGTCCACAGGCTGCATCCGTATCTCGGGAAGTACGTGCCGCAGCTTGTCGAGGTCTTCCTCGGCCGTTACGGGCATCCCGGGCGGCTGGTGTGGGACCCGTTCGCCGGCTCGGGCACGACCCTCGTCGAGTCGAACGCCTTCGGCGCGCCCGCGGCGGGCTGCGACATCTCGGCCTTCAACTGCCTTCTCGCGCGCGTGAAGACCGCCGAGTACGAGCGCAACGCGCTGCTCGCGGACGCGGAGCTTCTGGGCGAGCCGCGCGAGATCGCTGACCGCGAGGCGCCGACTCCGTATCTCGGGAGCTGGTTCGCCCCGCGTGCGCTCGCCGAGCTGCTCGCCTTCCGCGACCTCATCGAGGGCACGGCCTATCCGGATCTCTGGCGCGTCGTCCTCTCCCGCGCCGCCCGCTCGGCGAGGCTCGCGCGACACTTCGACCTCGACTTCCCCGCCGAGCCGGTCCAGGGCGAGTACTTCTGCCACAAGCACCGGCGCCTCTGCCGCCCGGTCGAGGAGGCCGACAAGTTCCTGCGGCGCTACGTCCGGGACGCGGTCGCGCGCGTGCTGGCGTTCGCCGACGTCCGCCGCTCGACCGCTGCGACGCTGCTGCACGGTGACGCCCGGCTGCTCGACCCGCCGGGCCCGGTCGACCTCGTGGTCACGTCGCCGCCGTACCCCGGACTCATCGACTACCACGAGCAGCACGTCTACGCCTTCGAGCTCCTCGGTCTCGAGCGCCGGGACGACGAGGAGATCGGGCGCGGCGTGGCCGGCTACTGCGAAGGGGTCTCGCAGATCCTCGCGCGGGCCGGCGACGCGCTCGGGCCGGGCGGTCGCATCGTCATCGTGGTCAACGACCGGCGCGGCCTCTACGACGGGATCCTCGCCGACGCGGGGCTTCGCCTCGAAGACCGCACCGCGCGCCACGTGAACCGCCGCACCGGCCGCCGCAACGGCGAGTACTACGAGGACGTCCTCGTCGCCGTCCCCGCGCGCCGCATCAGGCCTCGGGCCTGACCGCCTCGGCCCGCCGGCCGAGCTCCTCGATCTTGCCCTCGGCCGCGTCGAGCTTGCCGACGCAGAGCCGGTGGAGCTCCTCACCCCGTTCCCAGAGGCGGACGGCCTCCTCGAGGTCGGCGCGGCCGCTCTCGAGCTCGGCGACGATCCGCTCCAGCTCTGCCCGCGCCTCCTCGAAGGTGAGCTCGTCGCTCATTCCCGCGTCTCCTCGACGCGCGCGCCGAAGGCGCCCTCCGCGAGCTCGACGTCCACCCGGGAGCCGGGCGCGACCGCCCGGATCGAGCGCACGATGCCGTCGTCCGTGCGGACGATCGCGTAGCCGCGCTCGAGCGTCGCCCGGGGGGACAGTGCCCGAAGGCGCCCGGCGAGCCCGTCGAGGCGCGTCCGCTTCCGCTCCAGCAAGAGCGAAGGCGCTCGCGTGAGGCGCTGCCGGTCGGCGGCGAGGGTCTGGCGGCCGCGCTCCAGGATTCGCCGCGTGTCGCGCGCGAGCGCGGTGCGGAGTCGGTCGAGGTCGGCGCGGAGCTGCCGCTCGTCCGGCACGACGACCCGGGCCGCCGCCGTCGGCGTGGAGGCGCGAACGTCGGCGGCGAGGTCGCAGAGCGGCGTGTCCTGCTCGTGGCCGACGGCGGAGACCACCGGGACCGGGCACGAGGCGACGGCGCGGACGACCCGCTCGTCGCTGAACGGGAGAAGATCCTCGAAGCTGCCCCCGCCGCGGGCGACGACGACGACGTCGATCTCGGGCTCGCGGGCGAGCGCGTCCAACGTGGCGACGATCGCCCCGGGGGCCTTCACGCCCTGCACGAGCGTCTCCGCGACGAGGAGCCGGGCGGCGGGGAAGCGTGCCGTCACCGCCGTGACGAAGTCGCGCTTCGCGGCGGCGTCGTTGCCGGTCAGGAGCCCGATCCGGCGGGGGAGGAGGGGGAGCCGGCGCTTCCGCTCGGCGGCGAAGAGCCCCTCGGCGGAGAGCGTCCGCTTCAGGCGCTCGATGCGTGCGAGGGCGGCGCCGAGCCCGAGCGGCTCCAGCGAGAGCGCGCGCAGCTGGAAGACGCCGCGCGCCTCGTACAGCTCCGGCCGTCCGTAGACGTGGACCTTGTCGCCGTCGGCGAGCTCGAGGCGCAGCGCGTCGAAGGTCGTCCGCGGCATCGACACGGGCACGCAGGAGCCGTCCTCGACGTCCTTGAGCGTGAGGAAGACGCTCTGCCAGCCCTCCTGGCGCCGCAGCTCGGTCACCTCGCCCTCGACCCAGATCGTCGGCAGGCGGGCGAGCCAGGAACCGATCCCCCGGTTGAACGCGGAGACGGAATAGACCTTGCGGTCGCCGTGCAGCGTCGCCTCGACCTTCACGAGCCGACTCTAGCTCACGGCCTGTGCGCGGCCGGTGGCGGCTTAGAGCAGGATCTCGGCCGCGGTCTCGGGGGCGCAGCCGCGGGTTCCGACCAGCTCGACCGCGAGGTGGAGATCGGCGTGGCTCGAGGCCAGGCGCTCGGCGAGCGGGAGGGGGTAGCCGGCCTCCATCAGCACATGGAGACGCCAGCTCTCCACCTTGCCACGTTCGTCCTGGCTGGTCTCGTCGAGGAGCGTCAATTGATCCATCGCCGCATCGGTTCTCTCTGATGGAGACGATTCCTGCCGCGATGAGTTTGTTCCGAACGACGCGAGCGGGCGGTCAGTCGCGCTCGGCCGCCTCGACGGCCCGTTCCACGTGCCCGAGCTTGGCGTCGAGGCGC
This sequence comes from uncultured Actinomycetes bacterium, assembly GCA_963811635.1. GTDB lineage: Bacteria > Actinomycetota > Thermoleophilia > Gaiellales > Gaiellaceae > JAIBJN01. The sequence continues at coordinate 124,719 of CAWESB010000002.1, read as the reverse complement.
GTGTCGACCTCTTCCTCGTAGGCCGCGACGCGCTGCTCGGCGGCCGCGAGCGCGGCGTCGAGCCGCTCGGAAACCTGTCGAAGGCGGTCGGTCGCGACCTCGCCCTGCGCCTCGGCGGCGCGGGTCACGTCGCGCAGCCGACGCTCCATGCGGTCGGCCGTCGTGCGGGCGAGCTGGGCGATCCGGTCGGACACCTCGCCCTCCGCCTGGCGGACGAACTCCTCGATCGACTTCTCGAGCTCACGTGAGAGCCGCTCGGCCGACTTCTCGCGCGACTGCTTGATCTGCGCATCGAAGCGCCGCTCGGCCTCGTCGGAGAGACGTGTCGCCGCGCGGTCGAGTGCCTTCTCGAGCTGGGCCAGCTGCCGGCGCTCCGCATCCGCGAGGCCGGCGGCGACGCGTGCACGCGAGTCGACCTCCTCGCGATCGATCTGCTCCTGGAGGCCGCGCTCGCGGTTGCGCAGGCGCTCGCTGACCTCGTGGAGGGAACGACGCCGCTCCGCGGCGTGGGTCTCGACCTCGGCTCGGCCCTCCTCGACGAACTGGGCGACGAGGCGCTCGAACTCCGAGCGGAGCTGCACCAGCGCCTGCTTCTGCTCCTCGCTGGCAGCGGCCAGCCGATCCGCGTCGGCGTGCAGGCGCACGTCGTATGCGTCGAGCGCCTCCTTCTGACGCTGGCTGAGCCGGCCGAGCTGCGCCTCGAGCTCCTGCTGGCCGCGGTCGAGGTCGGCGGCCCAGGCCATCAACCTCGTCTCGAGGCGGCCCTGGGCGCCGGCGACGGCCTCGGTCAGCTCGACGCGGGCGTGCTCGGCCTGCCGCGCGACCGAGTCGCGGCGTTCCTCGGCGAGCTGCCGCTCCTGCTCACCGAGCATGTAGCCGGCGTTCGCGCGCTCGCGGGCGAGCACGCGGTCGAGCTCGATCCTTCGCTCCTCGGCCTGCTGCTCGAGGTAGGCCTCGAGCCGCGCGCGCGCGTCGTCTTCGAGCTGCTCGAATTCGCGCACCCGCCGGAGCCCGCGCGTGACCAGATAGAGCCCGGTCTCGGCGAAGGCCGCGAGGAAGAGGCCGCCCACGGAGACGAGCAGCAGCTCGGAGTCGTCGCTGCCCTGGGCGATCTCGATCCCGGCGACGACCCCTCCGGCCAGCGCGGCGATGCCGAGCGCCACCGCCAGCCCGAGCAGGAGCCGCTCGGGAACCCGCGCGAACGCGACCGCCGCGAGCGAGACGCCGACGACTGCCACGGCCGCCGCGAAGGCGATTTCAAGCGCCAATGCCATCCTGGAATCCTAGGGCGACTCTCTCCGAGGTCAAACGACGCGCATCAGGACGAGCGCGATCGCAAGTGCGATCGTCGCTCCGGCGAGCGCCCGCAGCGCGTCCTCGTTCGCCTTGACGAGCAGCTCCTCCGTGATCGGCTCGGAGGACCCGTCGGGCCGTTCGATCCGCCCGTCCACCCGGGTCACACGCCGTCGCACGTCCCGCACCGGGGTCGAGAGCGTGCGCTGGGCGCGGCTGAGGAGGTAGGCGAAGAGCGCGGCCGCGCCGGCCACGAGGTCGAGCTTCTCCGCGACGGCGAAGTAGGCGGTCACGAGCGGGAACGCGCCCCAGGCCAACGCGAACCAGGCGTCGCTGTGGAAACGGCCGCCGAACGACTCGAGGTTGTAGGCGACCACGATGAACGCGCCGACGGCGACGAAGGCGGCGATCCAGGGGCTGAAGGCGAACGTGCCGACGATCCCGATCGCCACCGCGCCCGCGATCGAGACCGCTGCGAGCGCGACGAGCACGGCACTCGGGATCCGCGTCCGCAGCGGCCGCCCCTTCAGCTCGTCGAGGGCGTGCGCCCCGATTCCGACCGCGAGGAAAAACGCGGCGAGCGTCAGCAGGAACCGGTTCCAGACGAAGGCGGGGGCGAGAGCGGCGCCGATGGCGACGTAGCTCAGGTGCCAGGCGGTGTACGGCGGATGGAGGAGGGTGACGTAGTCGCGCCAGCCACCCGGTGCGAGCGCATAGAAGGCCGCTCGGCGTGCTTCAGCCTCCACGCGTGCCCCACATGACGACGCCTCCTCCGAGGCTCTGCAGGCGCGCCTGCACGCCCTCGATCCCGGCACCCTCCCAGATCCCTCGAAGCCGCTCGGGCGGGAAGCGCCGCCAGAAGTCGCGGATGCTGGGCCCGAGGAAGTCGCCGACCTCAGCCCAACCCGGCGAGACGGCGCGGCCGGCAACCGGCAGCCCGGCGCGGACGTAGGCCTCCCAGGCGGCGCGCGGAAGCGCCCGGGACGGGACCGAGAACTCGAGCATGGCGATGCGGCCACCGGGCTTCACCACGCGCGCCAGCTCCCGCATGGTCGCTGCGGGGTCGTCGACGTAGCGGAGCAGGTAGGTGAAGGTCAGCCCGGCGAAGGCGGCGTCGTCGAAGGGAAGGTCCTCGGCGCGGCCCTCGCGGAGCTCGATGCGCTCGGCGAGGCCGGCGGCCGCGACCCTCGCGCGTCCTGCGTCGAGCATCTCCGGGCTCTGGTCGACGCCGACGACCTTGCAGCCGTGCCGGCGGGCGAGCTCGATCGCCACGGCCGCCGTCCCCGAGGCGACGTCGAGCACGGTGTCGCCCGGCCCGGCCTCGATCCGCGAGACGAGAAACGAGCGCCAGCGCGGGTCCTGCCCGAAGCTGAGCAGGCGCGCGTAGCGATCGTAGGTCTCCGCGAGCGGCGCGAAGAGCTCTTGCGCCGCGCGGTTCCGCTCCGAGGATTGCGCCACCACGAGGCTATTGTTGCGCCCCGTGGAGCTCGACGAGGAGCTGAACGAAGCAGGCGAGGCGGCGCGCGCGCTCGCGGCCGACGGCGAGGAGCTGGTCGCGGTGATCCCGACCGAGCCGGGCACGGGCGCCCGCGTGTACCTCTGCGCCTACGAGCGGGACGGCGAGCGCATGTGGCTCGCGCTCGACGCGACGGGAAACCCGATCGCCGACCGGGTGCTCGTGCGCGACGCGGTGGCGATCGCAGCGATGGTCGAGCTCGCCGAGGAGAGCGCCGGGGGCGGTGACGTGGGCGAGCTGCGGGCGCGGCTCGTCGAGATCCGCCTCACCGACAATCCGGGGGGCATCGAGGAGGCCGAGGTCGCGGCCGCCGCGCTCCAGGAGGCGATCAGGCCGGCTCCGCGTGTCGCGAGCGTTCCCTACCTCGACGAGCTCGGACTCGCCGCGGCCAAGCTCGAGCAGGCGCTGGGTGAGGTCGGCGGCTCGCCCTTCGCCGATGCGATGAAGACAGGCATCGCGGCAGCGGACGAGCTGGCCGACGACGTCGAGCGCCGCTACAAGGTCTCGCTGGTCTAGCGGCTCAGAGCACGCCGCCGGCGGCGCCGGGCGCGGAGGGGTCCACGCCGCCGTCGCCGATGGCCGTGCGGGAGAGATAGTCCTCGGCGAGCAGGAGGTTCGACTCGGCCGCCCGCGTGACGATCGCCAGCAGGTCGGACATGCTCGCCACCTCCTCGCGCTGCTCCTTGAGGAACCAGTCGAGGAACTGCGCGCCGACGAGCTCCTCCTCTTCGCGGGCGAGCGAGGCGAGGGCGCTGATCTGCGCAGTCACCTGCTTCTCCTGGGCGAGCGCAAGCTGCACGGGCGCGACCGCATCCGGGAAGCTCGTCTGCGGCTCGGCCACCGCCGGGATCGTGACCGGCACGTCCGCGTCGAGGAGGTACTGGATGATCATGTGCGCGTGGTTCCGCTCCTCCACGGCCTGCCGGTAGAAGTGCGCGGCGAGCCCCGGGAGGGTCTCCTGGTCGTAGAAGACCGCGATCGCGACGTACTGCTGCGACGCCGCGTACTCGTTGGCGATGTGGGCGTTCAGCTCCTCGGCGAAGCGACCGGCTGCCATCGGTGCGTACATTACGTGGAGAGACCGACGAAAGGACACGATGGAAGGTGGATTCGGCTTCCCGCTGGGAGGCGACCCGGAAGACCTCATGCGCGGCCTGCGCGAGTTCGCGGAGCGCCAGACGGAGGCGATGCAGGAGTCGCAGCGCGAGCAGTTCGCGACCCTCACGCTCAACACCGCGGTCGAGCTGACCGGCGCCGCGCTCAAGCAGATGCACGTCGACGGCTCGCCCGACGAGCAGGCGATCGCGCTTCGCGACGGGATGAGGGTGCTCTTCCCCGAGGCGGTGGCGCTCGTCTCGGCCGCCCGCCAGGGCTTCATGCGGGAGCGGTAGTTGCCGCTCCCCGATCCAGGCACGCTCGCGGTCTTCGCGGCCGCGGCGATCGCCCTGCTCGTGATCCCCGGGCCGGCGGTGCTCTACATCGTCACGCAGTCGATCGAGCACGGCCGCACGGCGGGGCTCGTCTCCATGCTCGGCATCCAGACCGGCGGCCTGGTGCACGTCCTCGCCGCGGCGCTCGGGCTCTCGGCCCTGCTCATGCGCTCGGCGACGGCGTTCGAGATCGTCAAGTTCGCGGGCGCCGGCTACCTCATCTTCCTGGGCCTGAGGAAGTTGTTCTCCCGGGAGCGCTTCGAGACGACCTCCGAGCGCCCGCCGAGGCGTCTGGACCGGCTCTACCGCCAGGGGATCGTCGTCAACGTGCTCAACCCGAAGACGGCGCTCTTCTTCTTCGCCTTCCTGCCGCAGTTCGTCGCAAGTCGACCAGGGCTCGGTCGGACTGCAGATCGCCGTCCTCGGCGTCTTCTTCCTCGTCCTCGCCATCATCAGCGACGGGATGTACGCGCTCGCCGCCGGAACGGCGTCGGACTGGCTGCGCGGGAACCCACGCTTCCTGCGCGCCGAGCGTTGGATCTCCGGGACCGTGCTCGTGGGACTGGGGCTGACGGCCGCCCTGTCCGGCTCGAACCGATCGAAATAACGGTCTGTCTCTAGGGGCACCCCGGCCCACCACCCGCTTTCGAGCCTAACGCCGAAAAGCGCACCCGTGGGACGCGAAATCGTGCCGGAAGCGTGTCGAATCGTCCGCGGGTCAGCCGATGTTGACGCGGCGGGCCATGCGGTAGAACGTCTCCCGGAAGCCGCGGCGCGGCCAGAAGCGGGACGACTCGAGATTGGCGACGCGCCAGTCGGTCTGCACGATCGTGTAGCCGGCGTCGCGCGGCCCACGCGAGTGCCGCATCGGTCAGGGCGACCCCGGCGCCAGTGCCGCGGGCCTCGGGAAGCGTCGCCGCGACCGCGAGGTAGATCGAGCCGGGCGGCCGCGCGAGGTCGGGCTCCTCCGGCTCCAGGAGCAGATGGCCGACGACCCGGCCGTCGCGCTCGGCGACGAAGTAGGCCACGCCGGGGGTCTCCAGAGTCGTCTTCCAGTCGGCAAGGAACTCCTCGACGGGCGGAACGGTCAGGCCCGTGAAGGTCGAGGGCCCGGTGTGGTGGTCCCAGATCTGGGTGACCAGCTCGGGCGCCCCCTCCAGGTCCTCGATCGTCCCGAAGCGCACGGTGATCCCGGCGGGTGGCGCTGCCCCGGTGCCGCCCGTCTCCCGGATGCCGTGCAATTGCATGTGCCCGAAGGCGAGCCGGAACCACGGCTCGGCCAGCTCCGGCACGGCCGGGACGAGCGCGACGTGGAGCTCCGCGCCGCCGTCCACCCAGCGCGCCGGCGGCAAAGCGATAGAGGTCGCGGACGAGCTCGGGGTCGCGCGCCGCATGGCCGACGAGGCCGATCCAGACGTGCCGGCTCCACCACTCGTTCTCGCGTGCGGCGCCGATGAGGTAGCCGGCGAGCTCGCCGTCCACGAGCGCGACCGCGCCGCTCGTGCCCTCCGTCTCCCAGGCGCGCGCGACCTGTCCGCGGGGGTCGTCGACCTCGGCGAGCAGCGGCTCGGACGCGCGGTGCCGCTCGTGCCGCTCGGTGAGGAGCTCGGCCGCCCCCTCGACGTCCGTGTCCTCGAACGCTCTGACTTCGAGCGGCGAGGCTAGCCCTCCTTCGCGGCCTCGGCCACGGCGCGGTCCTTGATCTCCTCGACGACCGTCGGGTCGGCGAGCGTCGTCGTGTCGCCGAGAGTGCGGTTCTCGCTCACGTCCTTGAGGAGGCGGCGCATGATCTTCCCCGAGCGAGTCTTCGGAAGCTCGGGCGTGAAGACGATGTTCGAAGGCCGCGCGATCTTCCCGATCTTCGTGGCCACGTGCTCGCGCAGCTCCGACATCATCTCCGGCGAGCCCTCCTCGCCGCCCTTGAGGCTGACGAACGCGACGATCGCCTGCCCGGTGGTCTCGTCCTTGCGCCCGCAGACGGCTGCCTCGGCAACCTTGGGATGGTCGACGAGGGCGCTCTCCACCTCGATCGTCGAGATGCGGTGCCCGGAGACGTTCATGACATCGTCGACGCGGCCCATGAGCCAGAAGTCACCGTCCTCGTCGATCCGAGCGCCGTCCCCGGCGAAGTACATCCCGGGGAAGCGGCTCCAGTACGTCTCGACGAAGCGGTCGTGATCCTTGTAGATGCCGCGGAGCATCGCCGGCCACGGCTTGCGCAGCACGAGGTAGCCACCGCCGCCGGGCGGGACCTCCTCGCCCCGGTCGTTGACGACCGCGGCGTCGACACCCGGGAACGGGCGGGTCGCCGAGCCCGGCTTCGTCGTCGTGACGCCGGGGAGGGGCGTGAGCATCGCCATCCCGGTCTCGGTCTGCCACCAGGTGTCGACGATCGGGCAGCGGCCGGCGCCGATGTGCTCCCGGTACCAGATCCAGGCCTCCGGGTTGATCGGCTCGCCGACCGAGCCGAGCAGCCTCAGCGAGCTGAGGTCGTGGCCTTCGGCGTGCTCCGGGCCCCACTTCATGTGCGCCCGGATCGCCGTCGGCGCCGTGTAGAGGATGTCCACCTTGTAGCGCTCGACGATCGCCCACCAGCGATCGCGGTCGGGATAGTCCGGGACGCCCTCGTAGAGCACGCCGGTGGTCGCGTTCGCGAGCGGCCCGTAGACGATGTAGCTGTGGCCGGTGACCCAGCCGATGTCGGCCGCGCACCAGTACACCGAGTCCGGCTTGATGTCGAAGATGTAGTGGTGCGTCGCCGAGACGCCGGTGAGGTAGCCGCCCGTCGTGTGCACGATCCCCTTCGGCTTCGCGGTGGTGCCGCTCGTGTAGAGGAGGTAGAGCAGGTCCTCCGAGTCCATCGGCTCGCACGGGCACGTCGCCGGATCGTCGCTCTGGCCCTCGACGAGATCCTGCGCCCAGACGTCGCGGCCCTCCTTCATCTCGACGTCGCCGCCGACCCGGCGCCAGACGACCGAGGTCTTCACGCCCGGTGAGCGGTCGAGCGCCTCGTCGGCGTTTCGCTTCAGCGGCACCTCGCCGCCCTTGCGCCAGCCGGCGTCCTGGGTGATCAGAACCTCGCACTCCATGTCGTTGAGCCGGTCCGAGAGCGAGTCGGCGCTGAAGCCGCCGAAGACGACGGTGTGGGGCGCCCCGAGGCGCGCGCACGCGAGCATCGAGACCGGAAGCTCCGGGATCATCCCCATGTAGATGCCGACGGGCGTGCCTTTGCCGACGCCGAGCTCCTTCAAGGCATTGGCGAAGCGCACGACCTCGCGCTGGAGGTCGGCGAATGTGATCGTCCGGCGCTCGTCCTCGGGCTCGCCCTCCCAGTGATAGGCGACCTTGTCGCCGAGCCCCGCCTCGACGTGGCGGTCGATGCAGTTGAAGCAGACGTTGAGCTTGCCGCCCACATACCACTTCGCGTACGGCAAATCCCATTCGTAGAGCTCGCCGAACGGCTCGAACCAGGTGATCCGCTCGCGGCCCTCCGTCTCCCAGAACTCGTCGAAGTCGCGCTCGTAGATCTCGGGGGTGGCGTTCGCCTGCGCCGCGAACTCCTCGGGGGGCGGATACCGCCGCTCCTCGAGGAGCAGCGCGTCGATCGCATGGGCGCCTTCCGTCACAGCTCTCCCTCCCGGATGGTGGTCCGCGAAGGATAGAAGGTCGTCAGACGTCGAAGAAGGGCCAGAAGAGGATTGCCACGATCCCGCCGATAACGAGGCCGATGGCCGCTGCCTTCAGGGCGGTGTCGTGCACGCGGCGAACCGCGAGCGAGCCCGCCGCGATCGCCGCGACGACGACGATCACCGGGCCGGCCGGGTTCAGGTCGAACGAGAGGATCGCGGCGACGATCGCGGCCGCAGCAAAAAGCCCGGCCACGATCGTGCCGACGACGAGATCCCGCGCGGAGAGCTTGTGCCTCGGCTCAGGCTGGGGCTCGGGCCCGCTCCCGACGCCGTCGAGGTGGTTTTCCATCCAGGCCATTGTGCGGCGGAAAGCGCCCACTCGCAAGAACTAGAATCCCGACGCCTTGGCCCTCCTCGACCGCGCGATCGCCCGGGTGCTCCCCGCCGTCCCGAAGCCGGTCGTGAGGCGGCTCTCCGACCGCTACATCGCCGGGCCCGAGCTCGACGACGCGGTCGAGACGGTGAGGGCCCTCAACGAGGCGGGGAAGAAGGCGACGCTCGACGTCCTCGGCGAGGAGGTGCAGGCGGTCGAGGAGGCGGCCGCGATTCGCACCGAGTACGAGCGGGCGATGGACGTGATCGAGGCGGAGGGGCTCGACGCGAACGTCAGCGTCAAGCTGACCGGCCTCGGCCTCAAGGTCGACCCGCGGCTCTGCGCCGAGAGCCTCCGCGCGCTGACGCTGAAGTCGGAGGAGCGCGGACGGTTCGTGCGCATCGACATGGAGGACTCGTCGACGACGACGGCGACCCTCGAGCTCTACCGCGAGCTCCGCGCCGAGGGACACGACAACCTCGGGATCGTGCTGCAGGCGATGCTGCGCCGGACGCTCGACGACGTGCTCGAGCTGGCCGACCTCCGCCCGAACGTCCGCGTCTGCAAGGGCATCTACGTCGAGCCCGCCGAGATCGCCTACCAGGGCGACGAGGCGATCCGCTTCAACTTCGTCGAGACGATCTCGACGCTGTGGGCGCGCGGGGCGAAGGTCGCCGTCGCCACACACGACGAGATCCTCGTCGAGAAGGCCCTCGCGCTGATCCGGGAGGGCGGGCTCGGCCCGGAGCGGTACGAGTTCCAGCTGCTTCTGGGCGTGCGCGAGAACCTCGCCGACGAGCTCGTTCGCGGCGGCCACACCGTCCGCGTCTACGTCCCGTACGGGCAGAAGTGGTACGAGTACTCCTTGCGCCGGCTCCAGGAGAATCCGAAGATCGCGGGCTACGTCGCCCGGGACACGCTCGGGAGGCTGTGGCCGTGACGACGTTCTCGTGGCGCTTCGTGACGATCGCAGGCTTCTTCGTCACCGCCCTCGTCGTCTCGAACATCATCGCCGTGAAGCTGGCCGAGGTGGGTGGCCGGGTCTTCGACGCCGGGAACCTGCTCTTCCCGCTCGCCTACGTCCTCGGCGACGTGCTCACGGAGGTCTACGGCTTCCGCGCCGCGCGGCGGGTGATCCTCCTCGGCTTCGCCTGCAACGTGCTCGCCGTCGCGGCGATCCAGCTCGCCATCCGGCTTCCGCCCGCCGACTTCTGGGCCGGGAACGAGGAGGCGTACGAGGCGGTGCTCGGAACGACCTGGCGCATCTTCGTCGCGTCGCTCTGCGCCTATCTCGTCGGCGAGCTGACGAACTCATACGTCCTCTCGCGCATGAAGGTGGTCACCGGCGGGCGGTACCTCTGGAGCCGCACGATCGGCTCGTCGCTCGTCGGGCAGGCACTCGACTCCACCATCTTCGTGACGATCGCCTTCGCGGGGACGGGGGCGCCGCTCCTGGACACGATCGTGACCACGTGGGCGATCAAGGTGACGTGGGAGGCGCTGGCGACGCCCTTCACCTACCTCGTTGCGAACGGGCTCAAGCGCGCCGAGGGGATCGACGTCTTCGACGGGCCCCGACCCGCGGAGGCGCGTGCCTGACCGCATCCGCTGGCTCGGGCACGCGACCGTCCTGATCGAGCTCGACGGCGCGAGGATCCTCACCGACCCGGTCCTACGCTCGCGCGTCCTCCATCTGCGCCGAGCCGTGCCGCTCGAGCTCGACGGGCTCGAGGGCCTCGACGCCGTCCTCGTCTCGCACGTCCACTACGACCATCTCGACCTGCCTTCGCTGCAGCGGCTCGACCGCGACGTCCGGCTCGTCGTGCCGAAGGGCGCCGGGTCGCTCGTCCGCAGGCGCGGCTTCCGGTCGGTCGAGGAGATCGTCGCCGGCGACGAGGTGGTCGTCGGCGCGACCTCGGTGCGGGCGGTGCCTGCCGAGCACGGCTCGAGCCGCATCCTCGGCACGCGCTCGGACGCGATCGGCTACGTCGTCGAGGGCTCCCGGCGGGTCTTCTTCCCGGGGGACACCGACCTGCATCCCCGCATGGGCGACCTCGCTCCCGGCCTGGACGTGGCGCTCGTGCCCATCTGGGGCTGGGGCCCGTCGCTGGGGCCGGGCCACCTCGACCCGCGCCGCGCGGCCGAGGCGCTCGCGCTCCTGCGGCCCCGGATCGCCGTCCCGATCCACTGGGGCACGTACTACCCCGTGCAGGCGACGCGGCGGACGCCGCCGGCCTTCCTCAGCGCTCCCGCCGAGGAGTTCCAGCGGGCCGCGGCCGAGCTCGCACCCGACGTCGAGGTGCGCGTCCTGCCCGTGGGCGGCGAGCTGCAGCTCGGTCAGGGATAGCGGCGGCGGTACAGGAGCCAGGCAAGCCCGCCGGCAGGGATCGGCAGCCAGAAGGAGACCAGCCGGTAGGCGAGCGTCGCAACGGCGGAGGCGCCCGCGCTCACGCCCGCGAGGGTGAGCATTCCGATCAGGCCCGCCTCCACGAAGCCGAGCCCGCCGGGCGTGATCGGGATCATCCCGAGGAGCGACGCGGCGACGTAGGCGAGAAGCACGAGCGACGGGTTCGGCTCGGCGCCGACAGCGCGGAGGCAGGCGACGAGCGCGAGGTAGTCGAGGATCCACTTGCCGGCCGCGGCGAGGACGGCCGCCTGCCAGCGCCGCCCGAAGGTCGTGCGCAGGGTGTTCCGCTCGCCCAGCAGCCGCTCGGAGAGCCCGGTCACGGGCTGCTTCCGCTTCAGGGTGGAGTTGAGGACGCGCTCGACCGTCCTCCCGGCGACGGCGAGCGGGCGGTCCCAGACGAAGACCGCCGCGCCTCCGATCAGCATCAGGCCGAAGACGATCGCGCCGAGATAGGCGGCGTGGGCGAGCCCCGAGGCGACCGGCGTCCCGCCCACGATGGCGGGGAGGCTGAGGACGGGCAGCGCGAGGACGGCGCCGAAGAGGAGCACGGAGACTGCCGTGAGCGCCGAGGCGATCCGGGCGCCCGGGATGCCGGAGCGGGTCAGCATCCGGTACTGGAGCGCCCCCGCGGTTGCGGCGCCGCCCGGGACGATCCGCCCGAACGCGTTGCCGGCCAGCTGCGACGTCCAGACCGGGAACCAGCGGCGCGTCTGGAGCGCGATCCGCTGCAGCTCCCAGATGGCGACGAACGAGAGCGCCTCGACCCCGAAGGCGACCGCGATCCACTGCGGCCGAAGCTCCGTGAGCGACCGCCACTGCGTGAAGACCTCGGCCAGGCTGGGCCAGAGGAGATAGAGCGAGACGAACGCGACGAGCAGGAAGACGCTCTGCCCGGCGAGCCGGCGCGGGCTCCAGGAGCGCTTCGCCTCGGCGGCGGACTCGGACTCGCTCACACGCCGGAGCCTACGCGGCCGGCAGGGGGCGCCTCAGCTCCTCGAGGCGGCGGCGTTCGGGGTGAGCGACGCTCGGGTGAGACTGGATCTCGCTCATCGGGCCGGAGTTCTCGTCTCCGGCCCGATTTCTTCGGAGCGAGCGGTTCTAGGCGGTCGCCGGAGTTGCGGGCGCGGTGCGTTCCTTCAGCTTGCGGAGGCGGAACGCGAGCACGATCTCCGTGATGCCGCGCATCAGCGTCAACGCGGCCACCCAGACGATGAGCAAGAGCGCGCTTCCGCGGAAGTAGCCGGCCGCCCAGAAGGCGAGGGCGATCTCGATCGCGCCGACGATCAGGCCGACCCACCAGAGATGGGCCGGGTGCACCATGAACGCGAGGATGATGTCGAAGATGCCCTTGAAGAGCAGCACCCAGGCCACGATCGAGGCCAGGGCGACGAACGTTCCCTCTGGTCGGAAGAACGCGACGATCCCCGCGGCGATGAAGAGGACGCCGAGGACCGCGTGCACGATCCTCCACCCGCTCGTCGAGGCGCCCATGCCGAGGAACTCGTTGATTCCGGCACCGATCGCGACGAACCCGAAGAGGATCGAGATCGCGTAGACGGTGTCGAGCTCGAGCCGCAGGATGATCAGGGTCACCCAGAGCCAGAGGATTCCGGTGACGAGATAGAGCCACCAGAACCGCGATGCGGATTCGGCGAGCTCGTTCTCGTCCAAGCGTAGATCTGTCAACGAACGACCTCCTTCGAGCGAGGGCTGAGCGGACGGCATCTTCTACCACGCGCGCTGCCGGATGCCTGCTTCCGCCCGGCGTAGGATTTCGAGGCCATCGCAGACCAGGGGCCATCGCATGGACAGCGGATCGCGGCGCTCACGGAGCGCGCGAACAGCCTTGGCGTCGCTGCCCAGGAGCGGATCCCCGGAGCCGAGGCGGGTTTCCAGGCCTTCCAGCGCGAGCTGGACTACGGCGGCGGGCTGATCTGGCGGGCGGGCTCGCCTACCGCCTCTTCCTCTGGCTGCTCCCGATCGGGCTCGTCGGCGCGCAGATCCTCGGCTACTGGGTGAACACGGACGAGGAGAGCGTCGAGGGCGCCGCGCGCCACTTCGGAATCGGCGCCGCCGCAATCGCGAGCGCCGGCGAGGCCGTTCAAACGAGCCAGGAGAACCGCGTCTGGCTGCTCGTCTTCGGGCTGGCCCTCCTCGCGTGGTTCTCGCTGGGCTTCGTCCGCGCGCTCGTGATCGCATACTCCCTCGCGTGGGGGCTGCCGCGGCAGAAGATCCGCCGGCCGCTGCATGCGATCGTGTTCTTCAACGGCGTCGTGCTCGCCGTCGCGGTCGCGACGTCCGGGCTCGCCTGGCTCCGCGACGAGCTCGGGCTCCTCGGGATCCTAGGCGTGATCGCCACCGTCGTCTTCCAGGCGGCGATGACGCTGATCGTGATGTGGTTCCTCCCGCACCGGGCCCTGCGCTGGCCCGAGCTGATCCCGGGCGCGCTGCTCGTTGCCGTCGGCTCCCAGGTGATCGCGGTCGCAGTCGCCTTCTACTTCGCGCCGAAGATCGGCCGCTCGTCGGAGCTGTACGGCACGCTCGGCGCTGCCTCCGTGCTCCTCGTCTGGCTCTACGTGCTTGCGCGGCTGATCACGAGCGGCGCGTTCCTCAACGTGACGCTCTGGGAGCGTCGCAACGGCGAAGTGGCCGCGAGCCGGGTGGGGAGCGCCGGCCCGGGCGGATGAGCCGGCAGGTCGAGCCCTTGGCCGACGAGGACGACGCCTTCGGACGGCTCCTCCTCGACCACCTGGCCGGGCGCGCAGGCGACGCCTTTCTCGACCGCGACGACGGCTGGTCGGGCCCGGCCCTCGGCCCGGAGTGGTTCTTCGCCGAGCCGAACGCGTGGGCGGACCCGGAGCGGGTCGTGTTCGAGCACGTGCGCGGCCGTGTGCTCGACATCGGCGCCGGCGCGGGGAGACACAGCCTCGAGGCGCAGCGCCGCGGGCTCGAGGTCGTGGCGATCGACGTCTCGCCGGGTGCGGTCGAGGCCTGCCGCCGTCGGGGGGTCGCGGATGCCCGTCTCCTTCCGCTGGCGGCGGTCGATGACGATCTCGGAGTCTTCGACACGGTGCTCCTGCTCTGCGGGAACTTCGGCCTGGTGGGCTCCGCCGAGCAGGCGGTGACGATTCTCCGGCGGCTGTACTCGCTGACCTCGCCGCACGCGGGGATCGTCCTCGACTCGGTCGACCCGTACGTCGACGCCGACGCCGGCGACCTCGCCTACCAGGCCCGGAACCGCACGCTCGGACGCCTGCCCGGCCAGGTGACGATCCGCATCCGCTACGGGGAGCGGGCGACCCCCTGGTACGACCTCCTCAATGTCTCCGCCGCCGAGCTGGGGGAGCTGGTCGCGGAAGCGGGGTGGCGGGTCGCGCAGGTCGAGAGCGACCCGCCCGACGTCTACGCCGTCCTGGCGAAGGCCTAGGTCGGGCCCTCAGGCGACGACGGAATAGCCGCCGTCGACGACGACCGTCTGGCCGCGGATCATCCCCGCGGCGGGCGAGGCCAGGAAGCACACGACCTCGGCAACGTCGCGCGGCTCGACCAGGCGGCCGGCCGGCGTGCGCTCCCGGTACCACTTGAGCATCTCCTCGCGGTTCGGGAAGAACTCGAGCGCGCCGGTCTCGACGAGGCCGGCCGAGACGGCGTTGACGTTGATGCCCCGCGGCGCGAGCTCGACCGCGAGATAGCGGACGAGCGCCTCCAGCGCGGCCTTGGAGGTGCCGACGAGGATGTAGTTCTCGAGCACGCGGGTCGAGCCGAGGCTGGACGTGGCGACGATCGAGCTCCCCGGCTGCATGTTCGGCGCGGCGTTGCGCACCAGCGTGAAGAACGCGCGCGCGTTCGCGTTCAGCGTCCAGTCCCAGTGGCGCTCCTCGAGCTCGAGGGCCGGCCGGATCACGCCGGTGGCCGCGTTGGAGACGAGCACGTCGAGCGCACCCAACTCCTCCACGAACGAGGCCGCTTTCGCTGGGTCGCCGACGTTGCCGCGGAGGAGCGTCGCCTCGGCCCCGCGCTCGCGGATCTCGCCGGCGGTCTCCTCGGCGGCCGAGTCGTTCCGCAGGTAGCTGATCGCCACCTTCGTCGCGCCGAGGTCGGCGAAGCGAAGCGCGATCTCCCTGCCGATGCCGCGAGAGCCGCCCGTCACGAGCACGGACTTGCCGGCGAAGACGGCCATCAGCGGGACTGCGGGTCGGACGCGGTCGCGTGGCTGGGGATCTCCTCCCAGCCGAGGCGGGAGGTGGGCTCGACCGGCCCCTCCTCCGCCTTCGAGGTCGCGAACGCGAGGCGCTCCAGGAGCTGGATCTTCTCGTCGGCGTAGCGCCTGACCGTGTGGTCCGCCGGGAGGTCGCGCACGAGGTCGCGCACGCGCGCGCGAATCTGCATGGCGAAGTGCGGCGTCGCCGGCCCGACGAGCTCGTCGACGTCGTCGACGGTGGGCTCGACGCGCACCTCGTGCTCGACCGGCTCCGTCATCGGCGCGACTCTACCCGGTTAGCCTAGGCGTCCGTGCGGCACCGCCTCCCGGCCGACGTCCTGCTCCTCACGACCGTGCTCTTCTGGAGCTTCAACTTCACCGTCGTCAAGTACGCGCTCACCCACGGCTGGGAGCCGCTCGCCTACTCGTCCATCCGCTTCGCGATCGGCGCGGTCATCTTCTCGGCGTTCACCTACGGGCGCGAGCACACGCTTCGTGTCGCGCGCGGGGACGTGCGCTTCATGATCGTCGTCGCCGCGCTCGGCATCTGGCTGAACCAGCTCACGTTCGTCTACGCCGTGCGCCTCACGACCGCGGCGACCGTCGCGCTCATGTTCGGGACGCTTCCGATCTTCGTCGCGCTCGTCGCCCAGGCGTTCGGCCTCGAGCGCCTGCACGCGCGCCACTGGTTCGCGACGGCCGTGTCCTTCTCCGGCGTCGCGCTCGTCGCGGCTGGGGCGTCGAGCGGTCTGAGCGGCGACCTCGGCGGCATCCTCCTCGGCCTGGGCGCCGCGATCACCTGGGCGGCGTACTCGGTCGCGATGGAGCCGCTCATGCAGCGCTACTCGCCCTACCGGATCAGCGCCTTCATGCTGATCGCGGGCTCGATCCCGCTGCTGCTCTCGTCGGTCAAGCAGCTCGCCGAGCAGGACTGGAGCGCCATCGGCGGCCTTGCCTGGGCGTGCTTCGTCTACAGCCTCTTCTTCTCGCTGGTCTTCACGAACATCATGTGGTTCACCGCCATCGACCGGGTCGGGGCCGCCCGCGCGTCGCTCTACGCGAACCTGCAGCCCTTCCTCGGGGCCTTCTTCGCGCTGGTCGTCCTCTCGGAGGAAATGGGCCTCCTCCAGTTCCTCGGGGGCATCGTCATCGCCGGCGGCATCCTCATCGCGCGCTCCGTTCGGCCCCCTGCGCCCTCGCCCGATTAGCTTCTCTACACTGATCGGCGTGAGTAGGGAAGTGGGGCCGCGGCTTCAGGGAAACCAGTAGGGCGGCGGCTGCACTGCGCGACGCACGAGCGAGGTCCGGCTGGGCGCGGATGCGCCTTCCTTACCCGTTCGAGTACGTGGGAAGGGAGGTGTTGATATGGCGACAGGAACCGTGAAGTGGTTCAACGACGCGAAGGGCTACGGCTTCATCGCGCCTGACGAGGGATCGAAGGATCTTTTCGTGCACTTCTCCAACATCGCAGGGGAGGGCTTCAAGTCTCTCAGCGAGGGCTCTCGGGTCGAGTACGAGGCCCGGGAGGGCACGAAGGGCCCGGAGGCGACGAACGTCATCCCGATCGAGGGCTGAGCTCTGCGGCTCTGCACCTTTCAGGCCGGGGGTCGCGAGGCCCCTGGGCGAGTCGAGGGGGAGCGGATCGTCGAGATCGGCGCCCCCTCGCTCGCAGCCTGGCTCGAGGCGGGAGGCGACGACGTGGCCGAGCATGCGCTCGCCGACGTGCGCCTCGTCGCCCCGATCCCACGCCCGCCGTCCATCCGGGACTTCTACGCCTTCGAGCGCCACGTGCAGTCGGCCCGTGCCCAGCGCGGGCTCGAGATGGCGCTCGAGTGGTACCAGCTCCCGGTGTTCTACTTCTCCAACCCTGCGTCCGTGATCGGGCCGGAGGCGACCGTCCCCTTCCCGGCGGAGAGCTCGGCGTGGGACTACGAGCTCGAGGCGGCCGCCGTTGTCGGCGCCGGGGGCCGGATCGCCGGCTTCACCGTTATGAACGACTGGTCGGCGCGCGACCTCCAGAAGATGGAGATGGCGGTCGGCCTCGGGCCTGCGAAGGGCAAGGACTTCGCCACGAGCCTCGGCCCGGTTCTCGTGACGCTGGACGAGCTGGGCGACCTCGGCCTCGAGATGGTTGCCCGCGTGAACGGCGAGGAGCGCTCCCGGGGGAACATGGGCGAGATCCACTGGCCCTGGGACGAGCTCGCCGAGCACGCCGGCCGGAACACGCGCCTCCTGCCGGGCGACATCCTTGGCTCGGGGACGGTCGGGACCGGCTGCATCCTCGAGCACGCCGACGGCCGCTGGCTCCAGTCAGGAGACGTCGTCGAGCTCGAGATCGAGGGGATCGGCGTGCTCCGCAACGTCGTCGGCGACCGGCCCGCTTCCGGCACGCAGTCGTGACGGGCTCGGCGCATTCCGCGCGCAATGCGCGCGCCCCGGGCCGATAGCCTCAACTCAGGGGGCCTTCGCGCCCCCTCCGGGGGGATCCAGGTATAGCGGCCGCTCGAACAGCGTCGAGAGCACGATCTGCGTCTGCGTGCGCAGGACGCCCTTGTGCTCGCGCACGCGCTCCAGGAGCTTCTCCAGGTGGCCCGTGTCGGAGGCGCGGACCACGAGGACGGCGCTCGCCTCGCCGGCCACGGTGTACGCGGCGACCACCTCCGGGTGCACCTCCACGGCGGCGCGCACCTCGTCGGCGGCCATGCTCCCTTCGCAGTAGAGAGAGACGACCGCCTGCATCGACCAGCCGAAGCGCTCCGGGTCGAGCACCGCCGTGTAGCCGGTGATGACGCCCGTCGCCTCGAGACGGTCGACCCGCCGCTTCACGGCCGGCGCGGAGAGGCCGACCCGCTCGCCGATCTGCCGGAACGAGCGCCGTGCGCCTCCGCGCAACAGCGCAACGATCCGCTGGTCAATCTCGTCGATTCCGACGGTGCGGGGCCTCATGACGCAATGAAGAGTGCTTGTTGCAAGCCCATCGCGTCGACATCATTTCATCATCGCCGGAAGGAGGCGCGAAACGATGTCGACAAAGGTTCACCCCGAGCCCGACACCACGACCGATCCCATGCCGCTCCTGGGTCTCGACCACCTCGAGCTGTGGGTGGGAAACGCGACCCAGGCTGCGCACTACTTCGTCACCGCCTACGGCTTCCGTGAGGTCGCCGCGGCCGGGCTCGAGACCGGCCTGCGCGACCGCGCCACCAGGGTCGTCCAGCACGGGAACGTGTGTCTCGCCCTCACCGCGCCGCTCGTCGGCTCGAGCCCGGTCGCCGCGCACGTGGGCGCCCACGGCGACGGCGTCCACTCCCTGGCGCTCGGCGTTCCCGATGCCGCTACCGCCTACCGAACCGCCCTCGAGCGCGGCGCGCGCGGGGTGGAGGAGCTGCACGAGCTCGAGGACGAGCACGGCGTCGTCCGGCTCGCCTCGATCGCAACCTACGGCGAGACCGTGCACACCTTCGTCGAGCGCGGCGCCTACGACGGGCCGTTCCTCCCGGGCTTCGCGCCCGTCGACGGCGGCCCCGATCTCGGCCTGCTGACGGAGTTCGACCACGCGGTCGGAAACGTCGAGCTCGGCCGGATGGACGAGTGGGTCTCCTACTACGAGCGCGTGCTCGGCTTCACCGAGATGCTGCAGCTTCTCCGACGAGGAAATCTCGACCGAGTACTCCGCCCTCATGTCGAAGGTGGTCGCGGACGGCGAGGGCAGGATCAAGTTTCCGATCAACGAGCCGGCGGAGGGGCGGCGCAAGTCGCAGGTCGACGAGTACCTCGAGTTCTACGGCGGCCCGGGCGTCCAGCACATCGCGTTCCAGACCGGCGACATCGTCCACGCCGTGCGGGCGCTGAAGGAGCGCGGCGTCTCGTTCCTGGGCACGCCGACGACCTACTACGACGACGTCGCCGAGCGTGTCGGCGAGATCGACATGGACTACGCCGATCTGGCGCAGTTGGGTATCCTCGTCGACCGAGACGACGAGGGCTATCTCCTGCAGATCTTCACCAAGCCGATCGGCGACCGGCCCACGGTCTTCTTCGAACTGATCGAGCGCCACGGATCCCGCGGCTTCGGCGCCGGCAACTTCAAGGCGCTCTTCCAGGCGCTCGAGCGGGAGCAAGAGCTCCGCGGAAACCTGTAGGGCGCGGCGTGTCCTCCTACGTCAGCCTCGGCCGCCTTCCGCGCAAGCGCCACATCCAGTTCCGCGAGAACGGGACCCTCCTGACCGAGGAGGTCATGGGTCTCGAGGGGTTCTCCGGCAACGAGTCGATCCTCTACCACCTGCACTCGCCCTGCCGGGTCCAGGAGGTCGCGGCCTTCGAGCCGATCGAGCGCGAGGAGTGGGTGCCGGACGGCCATGCCCACCGCCACCTGCGCACGCACGAGGTCGATCCCGGCGGCGACGCGATCGGCGGCCGGCGCCTGCTCATGTGGAACGACGACGTCGAGATCGCCCTCTGCCGCCCGACCGAGCCGATGGAGTTCTTCTACCGCAACGGCGAGGGCGACGAGGTCGTGTTCGTCCACGAGGGCAGCGGCACGCTGGAGTCCATCTTCGGCGACCTCCCGTACAAGGAGGGCGACTACGTCGTCATCCCGCGCGGGACGACCTACCGCTTCGCGCCGGAGGGCGAGCAGCGGCACGTCGTCTTCACGTCGCCCGGCCTGATCGAGATCCCCCGGCGCTACCGCAACGAGTACGGACAGCTGCTCGAGCACGCGCCCTACTACCACCGCGACCTCCACCCGCCGGTCGAGCTGAAGACGCACTCGGACCGCGGCGAGCACGTCGTCAAGCTCCGGATCAAGGACGGGATCCAGACCTACGTCCTCGACTACCACCCCTTCGACGTCGTGGGCTGGGACGGCTACGTCTACCCGTGGACGTTCAACATCAGGGACTTCGAGCCGATCACCGGCCGGATCCACATGCCGCCTCCGTCTCACCAGACCTTTCAGGGGCGCAACTTCGTCATCTGCTCGTTCTGTCCGCGCAAGCTCGACTTCGACCCCGAGGCGATCCCGATCCCGTATCACCACTCCAACTTGAACAGCGAGGAGATGATCTATTACGTGGACGGGAACTTCTCCTCGCGCAAGGGCATCGAGATCGGCTCGGTCACGCTCCATCCGTCCGGGATCCCGCACGGTCCGCACCCGGGGCTCGCCGAGAAGTCGATCGGCATGACCGAGACCCACGAGTACGCCGTCATGTGCGACACGTTCCACCCCCTGCGGCTGAGCGCGCTCGCCCGCGGGCTGGACGATCCCAGCTACGCGTACTCGTGGTTCGAGGCCCCCGAGGCCGGGACGGCCGACCAGGATCCGGCAGGGGTGACGTCGCACTTTTGAGCGGGCGGACCCTCGTCGTCGACTTTGACGGCACGATCACCGAGCAGGACCTCCTGGACGCGATCGCCCTGACCTTCGGGGACGAGGAGGTCTACCGGGAGGTGGACGAGGGCCTCGACGACCACTCGCTCTCGCTCAACGAGGTCATCCGCCGCGAGTTCGAGCCGGTGCGGGCGCCGCTCGACGAGGTTCGGCGGTGGGTGCTCGACAACGTCCGCGTCCGGCCCGGCTTCCGTGACGTCGTCGACCTCGCGCACGAGCGCGGCTGGCGCTTCGTCATCGTCTCGTCCGGCTTCCGCGAGCTGATCGAGCCCGTCCTCGAGCGCGAGGGGCTGACAGGGGTCGAGCTGCTCTCCAACACGGTCGACCCGGATCCCGACGGCTGGAAGGTCCGCTTCCGCGTCTCGGAGGTCTGCGACGTGTGCGGGCAGCCGTGCAAACGCTCCACCGCGGCCGCGCTTGCCGACGGCACCGAGCTCGTCTACGTCGGCGACGGCTACTCGGACCGGTGCGCCGCGGAGTCGGCCGACCTCGTCTTCGCGCGGCGGGGGCTCGCGAGCTACCTCGAGGAGCGGGGCGTCCCCTTCGAGCGCTTCGAGGACTTCCATTCCATCGCACGCAGTCTCGCTTCCTGAGCCCTTCGACTTCGGGCTCTCGACCGAGCGGTATCGCGCGTTCGGGCTCGACCTGGCGAACCTGTGGCACGAAGACGGCCTCCACCGGGTGCTCGACGGGGTGGAGGTGCGGATCGAGCCTGCGCCGGGTGGCGTCGCAGTCGAGGGCGGCGCGCCGGAGCTGGCCGAGCAGGTGCGGCACTACCTCGGGGCGCCCTTCGATCTCGACGCCTTCGCGGCGTTCGCGACCACCGACCCGGTCCTGGCGGAGATCGTGCCCCTCGCTGCGCGGGTTCCGGCCGCCGCTCGTCCCGGACCCGTTCGAGACCCTCGTCACCTCGATCACCGCGCAGCAGATCTCCGTCCGCGCGGCGTTCAGCATCCGTAACCGGCTGATCGAAACCTTCGGCGTGCGTCACGACGTCGCCTACGCCTTCCCGACGCGGGAGCGGCTCGCCGTGGCGCCGCCGGAGGAGCTCGTCGCCGTCGGGTTCTCACGCCGGAAGGCCGAGTACGTCGTCGGCCTCGCCCGGGCCGACCTCGATCTCGACGCGCTCGCGCTCCTTTCCGACGACGAGGTGAAGGACGCGCTCGTCGCCCTTCCCGGAATCGGCGAGTGGACGGCGGACTGGTTCCTCGCCCGCCACCTCGGGCGTCCCGAGGCATGGCCGGCCGGCGACCTCGCGCTCCGCAAGGCGGTGTTCCGCTTCTACGGCGACGAGACCGACGTGCGCGCGCTCGGCGTGGGCTTTTCCGGCTTTGCCAACCTGGCGGCGCACTACCTGCTCGTGGCCCATAGGGTTCACGGCTGATGGCGTACGAAGCCAATGTCGCGGGCGCGCCGACCGAAGACGTCGTGCGCCTCCTGATCGAAGAGGCGCGCGCCGCGGGCGCCGAGACGATCGAGATCGAAACGACCCACGAGGACGGGGACGCCTGGATCCGGGCCGGGTTCACGGAGATCTCGCGGGTGCTGGAGGCGCCGATCTCGGCGCTGGAGGAGCACCTCGGCGCCCAGACGGAGCCGTCCTTCGGCTCGATTCACGTGCAGACGGACGACGTCGACGCCGTGGTGCGCGCCGTGCGGCAGTTCGTTCCGCGGCTCCCGGGCGGCTCCCAGGGCAGCGTCGTGCTCCCGCCCAATGACGGGTGGACGTCGGCCTACGACGAGCTGACCGACCGCGAGCCCGAGATGCTCCGCCGCCTCGCGCGGGAGATCTCCGACCGCATGGGCGCGTTCGTGATCTCGATGGGGCTCGAGCAGGGCAGCGTCGTCCGCTACGTGGCCCTCGAGCGGGGGCGTGTGGTCGACGAGTACCTCTCCGTTCCCGAGCACTACGGGCCGCTGCCGCCCGGCGAGGTGATCGCGCTCGGCTCCAACCCGAGACTGATGGCGCGCCTCACCGGGGCCGACACCGACGCCGTCCGCGCCATCGCCCGCACCGGGAAGTCGGCCGAGGAGCTGCGTCCCGGCCGCGAGCTCCTCGCCGAGCTGGCCCGCCTTTTCGGGATCCCGCAGGGTGCCTTCGGCTACGCGGACGCCGAGGAGCGCGAGGACGCCATCGCTCTCCCGCGCGTCTAGCCCGGCTCAGATCCCGCCCGCGAAGCCGTCCTTTCGCCGGTCGGAGCCGCCGACGAGGGCGCCGTCGTTTCGCAGGATCACCTGGCCGCCGCCGAAGCGGGTGAAGTCACTGCTGGTGAGCGGCCGCAGGCCGAGCGCCTCGACCGACGGGGCCTGATCCCAGAGGCCCTGCTCGAGGAGGACGGCGTCGCCGTCGACGCGGAACCGCGGCCGGTCGAGCGCGGCCTGCGGGTCGAGGCCGTCGTCCACGAGCGCGGATACCAGCTGGAGGTGCGCCTGGGCCTGGATGAAGCCGCCCATGACGCCGAACGGGCCCAGCAGGCCGCCGTCCCGCAGGAGCATCCCCGGGATGATCGTGTGGTAGGGCCGGCGGCCGGGCTCGACGGCGCCCGAGACCGCGAAGCAGGCGCCGCGGTTCTGGAGGACGATGCCGGTCCCCGGCGCGGCGATGCCGCTGCCGAAGCCCTCGAACAGGCTCTGGATGAAGGAGACCGCCATGCCGTCGCCGTCGACCGCGCAGAGGTAGACCGTGCCGCCGGCCGCCTCCCGAACGGCACCCGCGGCGTCCTCGCGGCGGCGGGCCAGGAAGCCTGGGTCGAGCAGGTCGCCGACGTCGGCGCCGTCCCGGACCCGCTCGAATGCGTCCTCCAGGGCGAGCCGGACGCTCTCCACCCGGCTCTGGAAGGTCGGCCGGCCGAGCTCGAGCAGCCCGAGCCCTTCGAGCGCGGCGATGCCCTGGGTCGGCGGCGGCAGGCCGCAGACGGTGACGCCGCGGTAGTCGACGGAGAGGGGCTCGACCCAGCGCGGCTCGTAGCCGGCGAGATCGGCCTCGCCGAGCCAGGTGCACGAGGCGATCGCCGCCGCGATCTCGCCCTGGTAGAGGGCGTCGGGCCCCTCGGACGCGATCCGCCGCAGGGTCGCGCCCAGCTCGGGCAGGCGCATGCGTTCGCCCGCGCCCGGAGCTGCGGCGAGCTCGCCCGGGCCGCCTACCCAGGCCGCCGCCGTGATCGGCTCGACCGCGAAGCCGTCTTCCGCGGCGGCTATTGCGTCCTCGAGGAGGGCGTCGAGGTCCAGCCGCCCGAACCGCCCGGCGAGCACGGCCCAGCCACCGACCGCGCCCGGCACGGTCACCGACCGCGGGCCGCTGTCCGCGACGGGCTCCAGAGCGTCGGCGCCGAGCGGGGCCGGGCCCGCGGCGTCGAGCCCGTACAGGCGGCTCCCGTCCCAGACGAGCGCGAACGCGTCGCCGCCGATGCCGGTGGACATGGGCTCGGTGACGCACAGGGTCGCGGCCGCGGCCAGGACGGCGTCGGCGGCGTTCCCTCCTCGCTCGAGCGCCCGGAGACCGGCGCGCGTTGCGAGCGGCTGGCTCGTCGCGACCATCGCCCGCTCGGCGACAGCGGGTGGGCGCGGCGGGGCGAGCTGGAACGCCATACGGCGGGTAGCATCGCACCGCCGTGGCCCGTCCGACCGTCGTCCTCCTCCACGCGTTCCCGCTCGACTCCGGCATGTGGGACGGGATCCGCGCCTCGGTCGAGGGGGCCGGTTACGAGGTGCTCGCCCCCGACCTGCCCGGGCCGGAGCCCGAGCTCGGCTTCGGGGCCTGGGCGGGCCGCGTGCTCGGCCTGGTCGACGGTGACTTCGTTCCGGTCGGCTCCTCGATGGGCGGCTATCTCTCCTTCGAGCTCTGGCGGCAGGCAGCTGAGCGGATCGCCGCTCTGGCATTGATCGGGACGCGGGCCACGCCTGACACGGCCGAGCAGCGACTCGCGCGGGACGACTCGATCCGGCTCCTCGGGGAGGCGGGGCGCGAGCCGTTCTGGGACGACTTCGCCCCGAAGGTGTTCGCCGAGGACGTCGACCCGGCCGTGGCCTCCCGGGCGCGGGGGCTCGCGCTCCGGCAGCCGATCACCGGCCTGGTCGCGAGCCAGGAGACGATCCGCGACCGCGAGGACTCGCGCCCGACGCTGGCGACGATCGACGTTCCGGTCCTCGTTGTCGTCGGCGAGAACGACCGGCTGACGCCGCCGGCGGACGCCGAGGCGATGGTCGCGGGCCTGCCGAACGCCCGGCTTGCGCGCCTCGCCGGCGCCGGCCACCTCGTGGCCCTCGAGCAGCCCGAGGCGGTGGCCGCCGAGATCGTCGGCTTCCTGGCGGAGGCCGCGCCGTGACCGGCGACGAGCTCGCCGGCCTGCTGGAGCGGGGCGAGATCGCCCTCCTCGACGTCCGCTCGCAAGAGGAGTACGAGGGATCGGGAGGCTATCCGTGCGACCCGGCCCAGGGGCACATCCCGGGCGCGGCCCACCTCGACGTGAACGAGCTCTACGCCGCCGGCGGCGACCCGGCCATGGTGCGGCGCTTCCTGGAGGAGCGCGGGATCCCGGAGGGCAAGCGGGTGGTCGCCTACTGCCACTCCGGGCAGCGATCGGAGATCGCCGCCGCGCTCCTACGCGCGGCCGGCGTCGACGCGGTCAACTACGAGGGCTCGTGGCACGAGTGGTCGCGCCGGCCGCCGGCTGACTAGTTTCCGCCGCCGCCAGGAACCGCCCGCACAACTCGCGCCCGAAGTCGTTCCACCCGGCGATCAGCTCCTCGGTCTGACCCAGCAGGCGCGGAACGTCGACCGGCCCGTCCTCCGCAGGATCGAAGGAACGCGCCCAGTCCACGGCGTCTTCGTGCGTGATCTCGGCGTGGAACTGGATCCCCCAGGCGGCCCGGCCGGCACGGAAGGCTTGGAGGCAGCGCTCGTTCCGCGCGAGCGGCACAGCGCCCTCGGGGAGCTCGAAGTGATAGAGGTGCCACTGGTACGACGTGAAGCGCTCGGGAAGGCCGCCGAAGACCGGATCGTCCTTCGCCTCGGGCGTCAGATCGACGTCGGCCCAGCCGATCTCGGGGCTCGGCAGCCGTCGGACCTTCCCACCCAGCGCCTTGGCCAGGAGCTGGCCGCCGAGGCAGACGCCCATCACCGGAACCTCGCCGGCGACCAGGTCCTGGAGGAGGCGGTGCTCGTCGGCGAGCCAGGCGTGTCGTTCTTCCTGGTCGACGTGCATCGCGCCGCCGAAGACGAGGACGGCACCGTAGCTCTCGATCGGAGCAGGCGGCTGGGCGACCTCGGAGATGAGCCATTCGTCATGCTCGTGCCCGGCGTCGACGACGGCAGCGGCGAAGACGCCCGCGGCGGCATCGGTCTGATGGACGATCGAGAGGACCCGCATGCGCTCAGCCTACGCGGTGGCGCACCCAGACGTTCGGCTCCCAGTACGAGCCGAGATCGGCCTCGCGATCGACGTCGAGCGTCGCAAGGGAGCGCGGGAAGACGTAGGTGCCGCTCTCCGGGAACGGCGTGTCGGTCCACTCCTCCCACTCGCCCACGGTGCCCGTGATGCGGAGGGAGCGCTGCACCGGTTGCAGGATCTCGGCGCCAAGCCGTACGTGCAGCCGGATCCAGGGGTCGAACGGGAGGCCGTCGCCGCGCGTCCAGGCCGCGTAGCGGTCGATGGGCGTCAGCGGGTACCGCTCCTTCCAGGTGGGTCGCAGCGGCGCCACGAGGTTCTCGAAGCCGTGCCTCGCGGCGATGTCGCGCATGCCGCCGATCATCGTCCGCGAGTGCCCGCTGCCCTGGTGGTCGGGCGGGATCTCGATCGCGAGCGCGGAGAGCGTGTTCGGCTTCTCGCCTTCGTCGAAGAGTTGCATCCCGCCCGCCATGACGGCGTCGATCCCGGCCGGGAGGCCGGCGACGGTGCCGTCCCAGAAGAACGGGATCGAGTGACCGTGCGCGAGCGCGAGGTCGTGCTCCTCGTCGTAGAGGATGAACTGGAAGTCGCGGAAGTCTTCGTCGAGCCGGCTCCAGTGCTCCGTCAGCACGTCTCCCTGCTCGTTGTACTTCGGCCACACACCTGTGATCTGGTTGTAGGAGCGCTCCCACAGATCCGGTCGCTCGGCGCACGTGACGATGCGGATCCTCACGTGGTCGCCGCCTTCCGAAGCGCGGCCTGGAGCCCGACGGCCGCCGGGCCGGGGCGGCCGTCGCCCAGCGGACTGCCGTCGAGCTCGACGACGGGCATCACCTCGCGGACCGATGAGGAGCTGAAGGCTTCGTCGGCTGCCGCGAGCTCTTCGACCGGGTACGCACCCTCGCGCACGACGTAGCCGAGCTCCGAGGCGCTCTCGAGCAGGGTCGCTCGGGTGACGCCCGCGAGGATCCCGAGCTCGAGCCCGGGAGTGAAGAGCTCCTCGCCGGTCCGCCACCAGATGTTCGTGACCGGCCCCTCGAGGACGATGCGGCCGTTGGCGAGGAAGACCGCGTCGTCGGCGTCCCGGCGGCGCGCCTCCGCCTCGGCCGCCATGTTCACGGCGTAGCTCGTCGATTTGACGCCTCCGAGGAGCCAGGGCGCGTCCGCCCGCACGGCGGGCTCGAGGCCCAACTGCACCGTGATCATCCGGAGCCCCCGGGCGCGTCGCCGGTCCAGGTCGGGCGGAATCGTCGAGACCATGGCGAGAGCAGTGGGGTAGGCGCCTCCTTCCCGCCCGGGCGTGACATAGAGCCGGAGCACGACCTCCTGCTGTCCGGCGGCGCCGAGGGCCTCCCGGACGATCCCCCGGAAGCCCTCCGCGTCCACCGGGGGCAAGCCCAGGCGCTCAGCCGAGCCGGCGAGCCGCTCGAGGTGATCTTCCAGCCGGAAAGGCCGACCGCCGTAGACGCGGATCGTCTCGAACGCGGCCCGCCCGCGCAGGAAGGCCTCGTCGTCGGCGTGGAGCACAGGCTCGTTCGGGTCGACGAGCCCCCGCCCGCCGACCGCCAGGGCCAGGACGGTCATGTAGCGACCGGATCGGCGACTCGACTGCCGACGGCGGCGAGCAGAGGGCGCGCTTTGACCCAGGACTCCTCGATCTCGGCGCCCGGATCCGAGTCCCAGACGATGCCGCCGCCGACCCAGAGATGGATCTCTCCGTCGGCGATCGCGAACGTCCGGATCGTCAGCGCGAGCTCGAGGTCGCCGTTCGGATGGATCCGGCCCAGGGCTCCCATCGAGGCGCCGCGGCCGACCGGCTCCAGCGCCGCGATGTGATCGATGGCGGAGATCTTGGGCGCGCCGGTGATCGATCCGCCCGGGAAGACCGCCCTGAGGAGCTCGGCGAGCCCGACGCCCGGGCGCAGCCGCCCCTCGACCGTCGTGACCATGTGCGTGACGCCCGCGAGCTCGCGCTCTGTCATCAGATCGGGCCAGCGGACGGATCCCGGCTCGCAGACCCGCGAGAGGTCGTTTCGCTCGAGGTCGACGATCATCACGTGCTCGGCGGCGTCCTTCTCGGAGCCGCGCAGCTCGCCGCGGACGCCGGCGGGCCGCGTGCCCTTGATCGGCTTCGTCCAGACGCGGTCGCCGCGGCGGCCGAGGAAGAGCTCGGGCGAGCCGGAGACGATCGTCCAGCCGTTCCCGCTTAGGGGAGGCGAGTGGAGCGGGCGGAGCGGCGCGAGGCAGGGCGCGAGACCCGCGGGATCGCCCTCGAAGGGGGCGCGCAGGTGCTGGACGAGGTTGACCTGGTAGACGTCGCCGCGGCCGATCGCCTCCTGGGCGGCCTCGATCGCGGCCGCGTAGCCCTCGTCGTCCCAGCTGCGTTGCCAGTCACCGATCCGGAACGAGCCCGGCGCGGCCGGTTGTTCCCGACGCGGGTGGATGCGGGCGGCGAGCAGCGGCAGCCGGCAGGGCTCTGGCGGATCCGGCCAGCTCGTGCGCCGGAGCGTGTGCGAGCTGCCGTAGCCCAGGAAGACGTCGGCGACGTGGTCGTCGCGTGCAAAGAACCCCGCGTCGTCGAGGTAGGCCTCGATCTCGGCGAAGGGATCGGATCCGCCCCAGACTTCGAACACGGGGTAACGCTAGCGCGCGATGCTCTGAACCTGCAGGCGGTCGCACAGGTGGGCGCCTGAAAGCTTCCAGACGGTGCTGCCCGCCCTCGCGCCTAGAATCGAGCCGGTGGACGCACGGCCGATCGGGATCTTCGACTCGGGCGCAGGCGGGCTCACCGTCCTGCACGAGTGCCTCGTCACCCTCCCGCACGAGGACTTCCTCTATCTGGGAGACGGAGCACGCTGCCCGTACGGCCCGCGGCCGCACGCCGAGATCCGCCGCTTCGCGCACGAGATCGCCTCGTACCTCGAGCAGCAGGGCGTGAAGCTGATCGTGGCTGCCTGCAACGCCGCGACCTCGGCGGCGCTGCCGGCGCTCCAGGAGGCGTTGAGCGTCCCGATCGTCGGCGTGCTCGTTCCCGAGGCCCACGCCGCGGTGCAAGCGACGCGAAACCGCCGAATCGGCCTGCTCGCGACGGAGGCGACGGTCGCCAGCGGTCGCTACGAGGAGATCGTGCATGCCCTGGACGCGGGTGCGCACGTCTTCTCGGTCGCCTGCCCGAAGCTCGTCCCGCTGATCGAGGCCGGCGTCGTCGGCGAGGAGCTCGACGCGGCGGTGCGCGAGTACGCGGCGCCCCTCAAGGCCGACGACGTCGACACGGTCATCCTCGGCTGCACCCACTACCCGATGATCAAGCGCGTGTTCGAGCGGGCCTTCGGCCGTGGGACGACGCTGGTCTTCTCGGCCGACGAGACCGCGCGCGAGGTGGCGGAGACGCTGGCGCGCAAGGGCGTCGACAACGATCCCGCGCGCGAGGGGTCGACTCGCTTTCTCACGACCGGCTCACCGGAGGAGTTCCGGACGCTCGGCGAGCGCTTCCTCCAGCTTCCGATCCCGGCCGTCGAGCAGGTCACCGTCCGCGAGCTCGAGCTCGCAACGGCGTGAGCGGGCGCCGCTTCCTTAATTACTACGGGGCACCCCTGCCCACCACCCGCTTCCGAGCGTACAGCCGAAATCCGCGCGCGTGGTGCGCGAAGCGTGCCGAAGGTGTGTCGACGTGAGTCGGGAGGGTCGCCGCCACGATCAGCTGCGCCCGGTCGAGATCGTCACCGACTGGGTCGAGCAGGCGACCGGCTCGGCGCTCATCTCGTTCGGCGGCACCCGGGTGCTCTGCACGGCGAGCGTCGAGGAGGGCGTCCCGCGCTGGCTGGCGGGCACCGGGCGCGGCTGGCTCACCGCCGAGTACGGGATGCTCCCGGCCTCGACCGGCCAGCGCACACAGCGCGAGGCAAGCGCCGGGAAGCAGAAGGGCCGCACGGTCGAGATCCAGCGGCTCCTCGGCCGCTCGCTCCGCGCCGTCTACGACCTCGAGACGCTCGGCGAGCACACGGTCTGGATCGACTGCGACGTGATCCAGGCCGACGGCGGGACGCGGACCGCGTCCATTTCGGGCGCCTGGGTGGCGCTGACGCTGGCGGCGCGGCGCGCCGGCCTGCCCGAGCCCGCAGACCTCGTAGGCGCGGTCTCGGTCGGGATCGTCGGCGGTGAGCCGCTGCTCGACCTCGACTACTCGGAAGACTCGGCCGCCGACGTGGACATGAACGTCGTCATGACAGGGGACGGCCGGCTGATCGAGGTGCAGGCCACCGCCGAGCGGGTGCCGTTCAGCCGGAAGGAGCTCGACGCGCTCGTCGACCTCGCGGCCGCCGGAATCACGGAGATCGGCGCCAAGCAGCGAGAGGCGGTCGCGTGATCCCCGACCTCGACTGGTGGGACGTCCTCATTCGCCTCGTCGTGGCCGGCGCGCTCACGGGTGCGATCGGGCTCGAGCGCGAGCTCCGCGACCGCGCGGCGGGGCTGCGCACCCACATGCTCGTCGGCATCGGCGCGGCGCTGTTCACGATCGTGTCCGCGTACGGCTGGGGCGACTTCCAGTTCTCGAACCGCTCCGGCGTCGTCTTCGACCCCACGCGTATCGCGGCGCAGGTCGTCACCGGCATCGGCTTCCTCGGCGCCGGGGCGATCATCCGCCAGGGGCTGACCGTGCGCGGCCTGACGACCGCGGCCAGCCTCTGGATCGTCGCCGCGATCGGCATGGCCGCGGGCGCCGGCTACTACTCGGCGGCGCTGATCGCGACCGGCATCGTCCTCGTCGGCCTCGGGCCTTTCCGCTGGCTGGAGGGCGGAACCGCCATGGGCCGTTTCCGCCGCGGCGGCCGCCACCTCGAGGTCGACCTGGCCCGGGAGCATTCGATCGGTGAGCCGCTCGCCGTCATCGATGGACGGGCCGTCCGCGTCACTCGAGTGCAGTTCGAGGACGAGGATGACCGCCGCCGCCTGCGCGTCGAGCTCGATGCCCCACTCGGGGCCTCGGAGGAGCGCCTGGTCGAGGAGCTGGCCGCGCTGGACGGCGTGCTCGCGGTCCGCTGGTCCGAGTGAAGGCCAGCTTCGTCTCCAAGAATGCGCACAAGGCGAAGGAGCTCGCAGTGCTCCTGCCCGGGTGGGAGGTCGTGGCCACGGTCGCCGCCGAGCTGCCGGAGGAGGTGGGGCGGACGTTCTACGAGAACGCGCTCGGCAAGGCGGCGTTCGGCCGCACCGTCGACCCGCCCGACCGCTGGGTGATCGGCGAGGACTCGGGGCTCGAGGTCGACGGGCTCGGGGGGTGCCCGGGCATCTACTCGGCGCGCTACGCCGGGCCCGGCGCGACCGACGAGGAGAACGTCGCGAGGCTCCTCGGGGAGCTTCAAGGCGTCACCGGCGAGGGCCGCCGTGGGCGGTACGTCTCCGAGCTCGTCGCGCTTGCCCCGGACGGGCGGGAAGCGCGTGGGACCGGCACCCTCGAAGGCTCGATCGCGGAGGTGCCCAGGGGCTCGGAGGGGTTCGGCTACGACCCGGTCTTCATCCCCGCCGGGGAGACCTCGACCGTCGCCGAGCTCGGGAACGAGTGGAAGGCGCTGCGCAGCCACCGGGCGGGTGCCGCGGCGAAGCTGCGCGAGGCAGTAGGCAGCGGCGCTTTCGGCCTGTAGATTCCGCGCATGCAGCTCTTCTCGCACGACGACAAGGCGACTGCGCTAGGTCGCGCGCCACTCTTCAAGAACCTGACCCGGAGCGAGCTCGTCGAGCTCGCGAAGGTCACGGAGGACCTCGAGTTCGACGAGGGAAAGGTTCTCGCGCGCGAAGGGGAGATCGGCCGCGAGTTCTTCGTCATCGTCGACGGAGACGTCCTGGTCACGAAGGCGGGCGAAGAGATCAACCGACTCGGGCCGGGTGACTTCTTCGGCGAGATCGCGCTGGTCTGGGAGTCCCCCCGCCGCACCGCAACCGTGATCACCGCCGGCCACGTGCGCTTCTTCGTCCTCACGCGCCAGGCGTTCCGGGGCCTCATCGACCACCACCCCGACATCGAGGAGAAGGTGCTCGACCTGCTCGAAGCGCGCGTCCGCACCACCGAGTCGGGCTCCGGAATCTAGTCGCTCCCCGCCACGGCCGTTCGGCCGCGCGCGAGCCACCAGTTCACCTCGGCTCCGAGCACGAGGATGTTCGCCATCACGTAGAGCCAGACGAGCAGGAGCACGAGGCCGCCGTATGCCTGCAGGGCGATCAGGTTGCCCGAGAGCCGCACGAAGAAGGGGAGGATCTGAAAGCTCGCCTGCAGGAAGACCGAGGCGACGAGCGCACCCGGCAACGTCTCGCGCCAGCTCAGCGCCGTGTTCGTCAGCAGCCGGTAGAGGCTCCAGGTGAACCCGACGAGCAGCGCGGTCGAGACGAGGAGCGCATAGACGTACGAGAGTGGCCCTTCTGCAACCCCCGCGCGCTGCACCATTTCGACCCCGACCGAGGCGATCACGAGCGCGACGAACAGCGTCACGAGCGAGGCGGCGGTCAGCAGGAGCACGAGGCTCTTCTGGCGGATGAACGGCCGGTTCGGCAGGCCGTAGACGATGTTGAAGGCGGACTCGAGCACGCTGAAGAACCCGAGCGCGGCCCAGAGCAGGCCGACGGCGCCGATGACGGAGAGCTCGGTGGCCTGCTCCTGGATCTCGGTGACCGCGTCGAGGATGTTCTCGACCGAGTTCTCCGGGAACGCCCGCCGGATCTCCTCGATCAGGTAGCTGGACTCGTCCTGCTCACCGGCGAAGGCGACGAGCGAGAGCGCCAAGAAGAGGAGCGGGACGAACGCGAGGATCGCGAAGTAGGCGATCATCGCCGCCAGGTGCGTGCCGCGATCGGCGAGGTACTTGCGAAGGACGGGATGCACGGCGAGGGAGTCTACGGTCGTGTGTTAGGTTTGCCGCGCTGTGGATGCCGCGCAGGCCCTCGCCGACCTTGTCGAGATCTCCTCGCAGATCGAGTCGGCCGTGCTTGCGAACGGCGACGGTGCCGTGCTCGCGTCCACGCTGACGAGCCCCGAGCGCTCCGAGGCGATCGCGAACGAGGGACGCGCGCTCCTGAGCGGCGCGGCGGGCCCGGCCGGCGAGCCGACCCAGCTGTACGTCGCCTTCCACGAGGGCTGCGTCTTCGTGGTCGGGGACGGCGAGCGCGTCGTCGTCGCGGTCACCGCGCGCGAGCCCACGGCCGGCCTCGTCTTCTACGACCTGAAGACGTGCCTGCGACTCTCCGGCGAGCAGGAGCCCGCCAAGAAGGCGGCTTCGGGAGCCCGCCGGAAGAAGCAGAAGGACGACGAGCCGGTGGCCGCCGATGAAGCGTAGGCTCGCCGCCGCGGTGGTCGCGATCGGCTCGGTGGCGGGCGCCGCGGCGCTGTGGCGGCGCCGCTCGGGAGCCGGCAAGGACCGGGTCGACGTCTACTTCGCCGACGGCTCGATGGTGAGCTTCCCCGAGGGAAGCGAGGAGGCCGGCGCCCTCTTCCCGGTTGCTCGCCGGATCCTCGCGCAGGCGCGAAGCTGATCGCGTCGATGACCGACGCGGAGCTGGCGCGACGCATCCGCGAGCACGCCTACCTGGAAGGCGACTTCGTGCTGCGGTCCGGGAAGCGCTCGCGCTACTACCTCGACAAGTACCGCTTCGAGACACGCCCTGACATCCTCGCCGCGCTGGGCGAGCGCCTGGCCGCGACTGTCGGCGAGGTGGCGCCGCAGGCCACCCGGATCGCGGGCCCCGAGCTCGGCGCCGTGGCGCTCGCGGCGGCCGCCTCGCTCTCGTCCGGGCTCCCCTTCCTCCTCGTGCGCAAGGAGGCAAAGGAGTACGGCACCGAGAACCGCCTCGAGGGCGAGTTCACGGCGGGCGAGGAGGTGTGTCTCGTCGAGGACGTCGTCACCTCGGGGGGCGCCGCAGTGGACGCCGTGGAGGCGCTTCGAGCGGCGGGACTGGAGTGCCGCACGGCCATCTGCGTGGTCGACCGCGAGGAAGGCGGGGCGGACGCTCTCGCGCGCGCGGCGGTCCGCCTGCACCCGCTCTTCCGGGCCGCAGGATATCCTCCAGGCTTGAAAAAACCCCGCAAACCCGCATGGTTGCTTGCTATCAGGGGGCTCTGTTAGGGTGTTCGCGGTTCCGCAAGTCAGCGTAAATGGACGGAAGGAG
This sequence comes from uncultured Actinomycetes bacterium, assembly GCA_963811635.1. Classification (GTDB taxonomy): domain Bacteria; phylum Actinomycetota; class Thermoleophilia; order Gaiellales; family Gaiellaceae; genus JAIBJN01. Next base: position 90,937 of record CAWESB010000002.1, on the reverse strand, counting down.
AGGGCAGTGACGAAGGCCGAGTTCATCGACAAGGTGGCCGACAAGAGTGGGCTCACCAAGCGGGATGCTTCGGCGGCAGTCGACGCGTTCCTCGACTCCATCACCGAAGCGCTCAGCGCAGGCGACGCCGTGTCGTTCACAGGCTTCGGGAAGTTCTCCGCACAGCAGCGCGCCGCGCGGCAGGGCGTAAACCCGCGCACCGGCGAGCGCGTGCAGATCCCGGCGGCCACCGTGCCCAAGTTCTCCGCCGGCAGCCAGCTCAAGCAGGCCCTCCGCCGCTAACCCTCTCCCTCACTGGATTTCACCCGGGGGCCGCGCGAGCGGCCCTCGGCCTTGAGCGGAAGTGGAGCACGAACATATGTTCGTGTACTCTCTCAGGGGTGCAACTCGCGTTCGACGCCGCCGACCGCCTGGTCGAGCTGATCGAGGAACGGCGCGGGCCGGTGCCCGTCGAGCAGGCGGCGCGCGCGCTCTTCGCGCTCGCGCAGGCGCCCACGGCGCTCGCGCGGAGCCTGCTCGAGGACGTCGTCGACGGCGACGCCAGGCTGGCTTGGCGCGGGGCGTGCGTCGGGCTGGCGGAGCCGCCCGGGCGCGACCTTCCGCTCGAGCTGGCACGGTTCGTCGTCGTCGACCTCGAGACGACGGGCCTGCGGCCGGCCCAGTCGGCGATCTGCGAGATCGGCGCCGTGCGGGTGGAGGCACTGCTGCCGACGGGGACCTTCCAGACGCTCGTCGATCCCGGCGTCCCCATCCCGCCCGTGATCGAAGGGATCACGGGCATTGCCGACCGAGACGTTCGCGGGGCGCCGCGTGCGGGCGCGGCTGTGCGGAGCTTCCTTGCCTTCGCCGGCGAGCGCTCCGTGATCGTCGCGCACAACGCCCGCTTCGACCTCGCCTTCCTCGACCGGGAGGTCGAGCTCCTGACCGGGCAACGGCTGGCGGCACCGGTCGTGGACACGGTCGGGCTCGCGCGGCGCCTGCTAACCGGGCGGGTGCCCCGCGTCGGCCTCGCCTCTCTGGCCTACTTCTTCGGGACCTCGGCGCAGCCGTGCCATCGGGCGCTCCCGGACGCGCAGGCGACCGCCGAGATCCTCGTGCAGCTGATCGGGCTGGCGCAGGAGCGCGGCGCTCGGACCGTCTCCGACCTGGTCGAGCTCGCCGCCCCGCGTCGCCGCCTCGTCTACGAGAAGCGCTCGCTCGTCTTCGGCGCGCCGACGCGGCCCGGCGTCTACGTCTTCAGGGACGGGCGCGGCCAGGCTCTCTACGTCGGGCGCGCGCGCGACCTGCGGGCCCGCCTCCGCTCGTACTTCCGCTCCGAGCGCCAGCGACCGGCCGTCGAGGCGGCTCTGGCCGCCGTCGACCGCGTCGACTGGACGGTGCTCGGATCCGAGCTGGAGGCCGCCCTCGAGGAGCTGCGCCTCATCCGCGAGCTGCGCCCGCCGGCCAACGCCCGCGGCAAGCGCGGCGACCGGGCCTTCTACCTGCGGCGGCGGGGCGACCAGATGGTCGTTTCGACGCAGGTGGGGGCGATCGGCCCGATCCGAAGCCGGCGCCGCGCCGAGCGGGCCGCTCGCGCGCTCGACCGCGCGAGCGACGAGGAGCTTGCCCGGCTTCTCGCGGGTGGGCCGCTGCCGCGCCTGCGGATTCGCCTCCGGGACCTGTCCGAGTGCCTGCGCTACGAGGACGCCGCCCGCCTGCGCGACCGGATCTCCGCGCTCGAGCAGGTCATCCGCGAGCTCGCCGCCGTCGAGCGGCTCCGCGCGCTCGAGGCGTGCCTGCTCGCGCCGGCGCAGGAACCGGGCTTCGCGCGGGCCGTCTTCGTCGCGGGCGGGCGCATCGCGGCCGTGCGTACCGTGCCGCCGGGCGCCGGAGCGGCCCTCGAGGTGCGGGCGGGGATCGCGGCCGCGCGGGCCTCCGAGCCGTCGCTCGCGCCGGAGGACGCGGAGGAGCTTCTCCTGCTCGGGACCTTCCTGCGTCGGCCTCCGCCGGAGCTGGCCGTGCTGCCGCTCGACGAGAGCCGGATCCTCGCTGCAGTGCGTGATCCGTCGGCCGCAGTAGCCTAAGCTCCTTCTGATGGCACAGGAGGTGGAGGCAGGGGCGCGCCCCGTGATTGCCGCGTCGACTTTCGGCGACCGAGTCGCCGCTGCCGTCGACGCCAAGAGGAGTCAGCTACTCGTCGGCCTCGACCCGAATCCCGAGCTTCTGCCGGTCGAGCTCCGCGGTGACATCTACCGGAGCCGTGCCTCCGCAGCCGACGCGGTGGAGCGCTTCTGCAGGGGACTGATCGACGCCGTCGCGCCGTACGTCGTGGGAGTGAAGCCGCAGCTCGCCTACTTCGAGACGCTCGGCGCGGACGGCCTGAGAGCCTTCGAGGACGTCTGCGAGTACGCGCGGGCCGCGCACCTGCTCGTCCTCGCGGACGCGAAGCGAGGTGACATCGGCTCGACCGCGCGCGCCTACGCCGACGCGTACCTCGAACAGCGCGAGGATCGGCCGCCTCCGGTCGATGCCCTGACGGTCAACCCGTACCTGGGGGCAGACTCGATCGAGCCCTTCATTGCGGCCTGCCGACGGAGTGGGAGCGGGATCTTCTGCCTGGTGAAGACGTCCAATGCGGGCAGCGCCGACATCCAGGACGCGGCGCTCTCGGACGGGCGGCGCGTCTGGCAGCACGTCGCCGAGCTCGTCGCCGGCTGGGGTGAGGACCTGGTCGGCGACCGCGGCCTCTCCAGCGTTGGCGCGGTCGTCGGCGCGACGTACCCGCGCGCGATCGGCGAGGCGAGGAAGCTCATGCCGCAGGCGATCCTGCTCCTGCCGGGCGTCGGCGCCCAGGGCGGTACGCCTGCAGACGTCGCCCGGGCGTTCACGAGCGGGCCGGCAAGTGCGCTCGTCCCGGTCTCGCGCGCAGTGATCTACGCCTTCCGCGTCGACGGCGCGGACTGGCGCAAGGCGGCGGCGGCCGAGGCGGCTCGGCTCCGGGGCGAGGTCTGGACGGCGTCGGGTTGGTAGACCCCGATCGCCTCCGCGTCTGGATCGCCCGCCTGGCGGCGCCGCTCGCCTTCTTCTTCGCGGCGACCGTGCTTGTGATCCTCGTCCAGCGCGCGCTCGAGTCCGATGCCGGCGAGGCGGGGACGGCGGGGACGTCGACCGAGCAGATCGACACCGCGCCGGTGACGACCGTCCCCGGCACGACGACGAACTCGGATCTGCCGCGCGGATGCCGGAAGCAGCGCTACGTCGTGAAGTCGGGCGACACGCTCGAATCCATCTCCGCCAAGTGCGGAGTGTCGCTGGACGAGCTGCTCGAGCTCAATCCGGAGATCGACCCGCTCACGCTGAACCCGGGCGATCGCATCCGGATCAAGCCCCCGCCTGGCGCCTAGTACGGCCTACGAGGTCGCACGGCGGCGGAGCGCGCGCGCCGCGTGCACGCCGGCGAGCGCGATCGTCATGATCGGGTTCCCGAGCGTCCTCAGCTCGACCGCGCCGGCCTGCCGCTCACGCGGACGGCGGGGGATCGTGAGGCTGCGGGGTGCGCTGCCCAGCGGGAGGATCCGCTCGCTCTGCTCGCGCTCCTGCCCGCCCCACACGAACACGCGCGTGGGCCGAAGCTCGAAGCCGCCGAGTCCGCGCACCTCGACCTGGAGCGAGCGCTCCACGCCGCGAATGCGGTCGGGCTTCGCCTCCTTCTGCTCCTCGTCCATCACTCCGAGGATAGCCTGGTGATCGTGCGCAAGCACGTCCTCGCCCTTCTCACCGTCCTCGTCGTGGCGCTCCTCGCGAGCGCCGCCGCGACGGCTTCCTCGCCTCCGCCGGTCCAGGCCCGGGAGGTGCTGGTGGCGGACGGGCGCACCGGCGAGATCCTCTACGAGCGCGACGCGGACCGGCGCATGGCCATGGCCAGCATCACGAAGCTGATGACCGCGATCGTCACGCTCGAGAACGCCAGGCCGGGAGACATGGTCACCGTGCTGCCGCAGGCGGTCGCGGCAGGCGAATCGTCCATCTTCCTCACCGCGGGCGAGAAGCTGCGGGTGCGCGAGCTGCTCGCCGCCGCCCTCATTCAGAGCGCCAACGACTCGGCCTACGCGCTTGCGGCGCACGTCGGCGACGGAAGCGTCAGGCGCTTTGTGGCGATGATGAACGCCAAGGCCGAGGAGCTGGGGCTCGAGGGTACGCACTATGTGCGGCCCGACGGTCTGGACACGCCCGGCCACTACTCGACCGCCCGCGACACGGCCGAGCTCGCCCGTCTCGCCATGCGCCAGCCCCTCATCCGCCGCCTCGTGCGCATGCGCACTGCCGAGATCTCGCCGAACCGTCAGCTCGAGACCTGGAACGACCTCCTCTGGACGTTCCCGGGGCTGATCGGTGTCAAGACGGGGCACACGGACAAGGCGGGCTGGTCCGAGGTGGCCGCTGCCAGGCGGGGGCCGACGACGGTCTACGCCGTCATCCTCGGCAGCCCGAGCCGCGAGCGCCGGAACGCCGACCTGACCAAGCTTCTGGAGTGGGGCTTCGACCAGTACGTCAGCTACGAGGTCGTCCGTAAGGGCGAGCGGTACGCGACGGCGGCCGTGCCGTTCGCAGAGGACGAGCGCCTCGACCTCGCCGCCGCCGCGGGCGCATCGGAGCTCGTCCGCCTGGGCGACGGGTCGCAGTTCGTCGAGCGCGTGCTCGCGCCCGAGATGGTCGAGCTGCCCGTGCACAAGGGCCAGAAGCTCGGTGAGGTGGTCGTGATGGAGGGCGACCGCGAGGTCGCCCGCACCGATCTGGTCGCGACACGGGACATCCCGGAGCCGAGCGTGGGCAAGCGGATGCGCTGGTATGCCGACCACGCCCTGGACGAGGCCGGTGACATCCTCGCTTCGGTTATCCCCGGGATCTAGGCCGGTCACAGTCGGCTAGGATCGTCGCGGTGCCTTCTCCGTACCCAGTCGGATGATCGTCACCGTCACGCTCAACGCAGCGATCGACCGGACGCTCGTCGTTCCGAACTTCCAGCCGGGCCAGCGGCATCGCGCCAGCGTTGGCTTCCCGAGCGCCGGCGGGAAGGGGATCAACGTCGCGCGTGCCCTCAAGCGCCTCGGTGCGCCGGTGGTCTGCACCGGCCTGGCCGGCGGGCGCACCGGGACGCTGCTCGTCGAGGAGCTGACGAACGAGGGCATCCTCAACGACTTCGTCCGCATCCACGGGGAGTCCCGCACCTCGATCGCCGTGCTCGACCCGACCTCGAACGCCTACACCGAGATCAACGAGTGGGGACCCGAGGTGACCGAGGAGGAGCTCGACATCCTCCGCGAGAAGCTCGCCTACCTCGCCCAGCGCGCCGAGTTCATCGTGCTCGCGGGGTCGCTGCCGCGGGCGGTCGACCCCGGTTTCTACGGCCAACTCGTGCGCGAGCTCAACCGCGGCCAGCTCCTGGCCGTGGTCGACTCGGAGGGCGAGCCGCTGCGGCTCGCCGTCGAGGCCGAGCCGTACCTCGTCTCGCCGAATCTCCAGGAGGCGGAGGCCCTCGTCGGCCACGAGTTCGTCGACGACGAGGATCTCGCCGTCGGCCTCGACGAGATCGCCGACCTCGGCGCGCGGAACGTCCTCATCACGCTCGAGCGCGGCTGCTATGCCCTCCTTCGGGAGGACCGGGCCGAGCTCCGCGTCCGCGCCGAGTCACCGAAGATGGAGCCTGTCTCGGGCGTCGGCGCCGGGGACACCCTGCTCGCCGGCTTTCTCGCGGCGCGTGTGAGCGGGCGGACCTTCGAGGAGGCGGTGCGGGCCGCCGTCGCCGCGGGCGCGGCGTCGGTTGTCGAGGCCGGCGCCGGCCGCTTCGACCCGCGCGAGGCGAGCCGACTGGCGTCCCTCGTTCAGCTCGAACAGCTCGAGCGCGTGCCGCAGGAAGGCTAGGAGGGCCTCAGCGGATATTCGTCAGGCCCTCCTGGAGCCAGCCACCCTCACTGGTACGATCGCTCCAAGTTGAGCGTTGAGCTGCGTCAGGACGAGATCGAGCGCCTCCTCGCCCTGGAGCGCAAGTTCGCCAAGGAAGGACTCACCTTCGACGACGTGCTCATCGTGCCCTCCGAGTCGGGGGTGCTTCCGGGCGACGTCTCCACCCGCACGCGCCTGACCCGCACGATCGAGCTCGAGATACCGGTGGTCTCGGCCGCGATGGACACGGTGACGGAGGCGCGCACGGCCATCGGCCTCGCCCGCGAGGGCGGGATCGGCGTCATCCACCGCAACCTCGCCGTCGAGGCGCAGGCCGCCGAGGTGGACAAGGTGAAGCGCTCGGAGGCGGGGATGATCGTCGAGCCGGTGACGCTGCCGGCCGGAGCGCCCGTCGCCGCTGCGCTCTCGATCATGGAGACCTACCGGATCTCGGGCGTGCCGATCACGGACGACGACGGGCGCCTGGTCGGCATCCTCACGAACCGCGACCTCCGCTTCGAGGACGACACGTCGCGTCCGGTCTCCGACCTGATGACCGCCAAGGACCTCGTCACCGTCCCGGTCGGCACGACGCTGGAGGAGGCGCGCTCCGTCCTCCACAAGCACAAGATCGAGAAGCTTCCGGTCGTCGACCCGGACGGGCGCCTGAAGGGGCTCATCACGGTCAAGGACATCTCGAAGAAGCTCCAGTACCCGCTGGCGACGAAGGACGAGCAGGGGCGCCTGCGCGTCGCGGCCGCCGTGGGCACCGGCCCCGACGGGCTCGAGCGTGCCGCCGCGCTCGTCGACGAGGAGGTCGACGTCCTCGTCGTCGACACCTCCCACGGCCACTCCGTGGGCGTGCTCGAAGCGGTGCGCGAGCTCAAGAACCGCTACGAGGTCGCAATCGTCGCCGGCAACGTGGCCACGCCCGAAGCGACCGCGGCTCTGATCGACGCGGGCGCGGACGCCGTCAAGGTCGGCATGGGCCCGGGCGCGATCTGCACGACGCGGGTGGTGGCCGGGATCGGCGTCCCGCAGGTGACCGCGGTCTACGACTGCGCCCAGGCCGCCGAGCGGCACGGCGTCCCCGTGATCGCCGACGGCGGCATCCAGTTCTCCGGCGACATCGCGAAGGCGATCGCCGCCGGCGCGGACACGGTCATGCTCGGCGGCCTCCTGGCCGGGACGGACGAGAGCCCTGGCGAGGTCGTCTTCCACCAGGGCGAGCAGTTCAAGGAGTACCGCGGCATGGGCTCGCTCGGCGCGATGCGCGCCCGGCACTCGAGCGACCGCTACTTCCAGCAGGACGTGGAGGAGGTCGGGAAGCTCGTCCCCGAGGGCATCGAGGGACGTGTCGCGTACAAGGGGCCCCTGCGCAACGTCCTCCACCAGCTGGTGGGCGGCCTGCGGCAGGCGATGGGCTACTGCGGCGCGGCGACGATCGAGGAGCTGAGGGCGGCGCGCTTCGTCCGGGTCACATCGGCCGGCCAGCGCGAGAGCCATCCGCACGACGTCGCCATCGTCAAGGAATCACCCAACTACCGGCCCGGGCGATAGTGCTTCTGCAGGTAATTTCGCCTCGCTCCTGGGTCGCAGGCACCAAGTTGGAGCCTGCACTCGGCCGCGGCCAAGGCTGGGAGCCTTGGCAAGGGCGAGGGTGGGCGCCAGTGCCGCGTGCATGCGGGCCAGGGGCAGGCGCAAATTGCCTGGAGGAGCACTGAATGGGCGAAGTCGTCCCGCTCCCGCTCCAAGAGCCGGCACCTGAGGAGCGGCCCGTCCTCGTCGTCGACTTCGGCGGCCAGTACTCGCAGCTGATCGCCCGGCGCGTGCGCGAATGCCGGGTCTACTCCGAGCTCGTCCACCACACGACCTCGCCGGCCGCGATTGCGGCGCGGAGGCCGCTTGCGCTCGTCCTCTCGGGCGGGCCCGCCTCCGTCTATGCGGACGGGGCGCCGGCGGCCGACCCCGGCATCTTCGACCTGGGCGTCCCCGTGCTCGGCATCTGCTACGGCATGCAGCTGATGGCGCGGGACCTGGGCGGCCGGGTGGAGCGCACCGACAGCTCGGAGTTCGGCCGCGCGGAGGTGCGCGTCGAGCCGGAGAGCGCCCTCTTCGGCGGCCTCCCGGCGGAGCAGGTTGGCTGGATGAGCCACCGGGACTCGGTGACCGCGGCGCCCGAGGGAGCACGCGTCACCGCCGGCTCCGCCTCGACGCCGATCGCCGGCTTCGAGGACGCCGCGCGCGGCCTCTACGGCATCCAGTTCCATCCTGAGGTGCTGCACACCGAGCACGGCACCGAGATCCTCAAGAACTTCCTCTACCGCGTCGCCGACGCGCCGCCGGCCTGGACGGCCGCGGCAGTGATCGAGGAGGAGACCGCCCGCATCCGCGACCAGGTCGGGCGCGAGCGCGTGCTCTGCGCTCTCTCCGGCGGGGTCGACTCGGCGGTCGCGGCGCTGCTCGTGCACAAGGCCGTCGGCGATCAGCTCACCTGCGTCTTCGTCGACCACGGGCTGCTCCGCAAGGACGAGGCGGTTCACGTCGTAGAGACGTTCGGCCGCCACTTCCACGTGCCGCTCGTGCACGTGGACGCGCGCGAGCGCTTCCTCACGCGGCTCGCGGGAGTCACCGACCCCGAGGAGAAGCGGAAGGCGATCGGCGAGGAGTTCATCCGGGTGTTCGAGGAGGAGGCGCGCACGCTCGGCGACGTCCGCTTCCTCGTTCAGGGGACGCTCTACTCGGACGTGATCGAGTCGGGCGGCTCCGGCGACGGCGTCGCCGCCACGATCAAGTCGCACCACAATGTCGGCGGGCTGCCCGAGGTGATGGACCTCGAGCTCGTCGAGCCGCTGCGGATGCTCTTCAAGGACGAGGTCCGGCGTGTGGGCGAGGAGCTCGGGCTGCCGGACGAGATGGTCTGGCGCCACCCGTTCCCCGGCCCCGGCCTCGCCATCCGCATCATCGGCGACGTCACCGAGGAGCGGCTGGCGACGCTGCGCGAGGCGGACGCGATCCTGCTCGAGGAGGTGCGTCGTGCCGGCCTCTACCGCGAGCTCTGGCAGTGCTTCGCCGTCCTGCCGGCAATTCGCTCGGTGGGCGTCCAGGGCGACGAGCGCACCTACGCCTATCCGATCGTCATCCGGGCGGTCACGTCCGAGGACGCCATGACCGCCGACTGGGCGCGGCTTCCCTACGACCTGCTGGAGACGATCTCGAGCCGGATCATCAACGAGATCCCCGCCGTCAACCGCGTCGCGCTCGACCTCTCGTCGAAGCCGCCGGCGACGATCGAGTGGGAGTGAAGGCGGAGGCCGCGGTCGAGCAGGCGTCGTGTCGGCTCCCGGTCGACGAGGCCGAGGCGGAGGCGACCTGCCCGCGCTGCGGCGCGGAGATGATCTGGACGAAGGCGAGCTGGCACTGCCTCGCGTGTCGCTACAAGCAGGGCTGCTGCGGCTAGCTCTCTAGCGGCCCGCTCGGCCGGCCCGGATAGCCTCGGCGCGTGAGCCGTTATCGCTGGACGATCCTCGCGCTGGGCACGGTCGCGCAGGCGAGCTACTCGGCTGTCTTCCTCGGAATTCCGGTGCTCGCGCCCGAACTGCGCGAGGAGTACGGGCTCACCCTCACGGAGATCGGCGTCGTCATCGCCGCGGTCAGCATCGGCTCGATGTTCACGCTCCTACCGTGGGGCCTCCTCACCGACCGGCTCGGCGAGCGGAAGGTGCTCGGCACGGGTCTTGCGGCTTCCAGCGTCGCGCTCGTCATCGCGGCGTTCTCGTCCAGCTACGGCGTGCTCGTGGCCATGCTCGTCCTCGCCGGGGCGGCCGGGGCGAGCGTGAACGCCGCCAGCGGGCGGGCGGTCATGGGCTGGTTCGCGCCCTCGCAGCGCGGGTTCGCGCTCGGGATCCGGCAGACGGCGCTCCCGCTCGGTGGGGCCGCCGCCGCGCTCTGCCTGCCGCCGATCGCAGCGGTCGGGGGCACGCAGGCAGGATTGCTCGTGCTTGCGGGCGCCTGTCTCGCGACGGCGCTGGCAGGCGCGATCGGCCTGCGCGAGGCCCCGCCCGAGGAAGCCGGGGAAGTCGGAGACTTCGTCCACCCGCTCCGCGACGGGCGCATGTGGCGGATCGCGGTCGGCAGCGGGCTGATCGTTGTCGCGCAGATCAGCATCCTTGCCTTCACCGTCCTCTTCCTCCACGGTGTGCGCGGCCTCTCCACCGCGGCGGCCGCGGGCATCTTCGCACTGATGCAGCTGGCGGGGGCCGCCCTCCGGATCATCGTCGGGCGCTGGTCCGACCGCGTCGGTGCGCGGATCGTCCCGCTTCTCAAGCTCGCCTTCTCGTTCTCGGTCGCGATCGCGGTCAGCGCAGCGCTGACCTCGGCGCCGCTCGCGCTCTTCCTCCCGACGTTCATCGCCGCGGGCGCCCTCTCCCAGTCGTGGAATGGGCTCTCCTTCACCGCTGCCGCCGAGATCGCGGGCCGGAGCCGCGCCGGGGCGGCGCTCGGCTTCCAGCAGACGGCTCTGTCCGTCGCCTCCGCTTTCGCGCCGCCCCTCTTCGCGATCCTGGTCGAGTCGACCTCGTGGGGGCTCGCCTTCGGGCTCGCCGCCGCCTTGCCCCTGCTCGGCGCCGGCCTCATGCGCGGGATCCCCGCCTAGTGCGTCACCACCCCGGGCTCGCGGCCCCCGCGCCGCCGCCTGAGCACGGCCAGCGAGAGCGCCAGCGCCGCGAGGGCCGCCAGAGCGGCTCCGACGACGGGCCAGACCGGGAAGCCGTCACCTTCGGCCGTCGCGAGCGGCGTCGGCTGCGCGGTTGCCGTGGGCGGCGTCCCGCCGCCTGCCGGCGCACCGCCGACGCTGACCGAGGCGAAGCTGTGCGTCTGTGCACACGGCGCCGCGGTACCGTCCTCCATGGCGGTGAAGTCGTCGTAGACCTCGTAGCTCCAGGTTCCCGCGGCCGGGAAGACGACGTCGGCGACGAAGACCGCCGGGTCGTCGGTGGGCTGCGAGGTGAACGTCTTCCGCGCTCCCGTCTCGTCGTTGACGATCGTGAGCGTCGGATGGGCGGTGTCCGCGTTCGGAAGCGGCCGGACGCCGTGCTGGAGCACGGTCATCTCCGCCGTCCAGGTCGTCCCGGGCCCGATGCCCGCGGGTGGCGGGGCAAGGCCCACCGTGGCGTTGCAGCCCGCGCTCGCCACACCTGCCTGGACGAGCGAGCCGAGCAGAACCGCTGCGATCAGGATTCGTTTCAATGCGATTCCTCCTCTCGCGGCTTCTACACTCGAGAGGCTCGCGAGGTTCCCGGCTCCTAGCGGACGGCGAAGCCGCGGAGCCCCTCGTCGTCCTCCTCGAAGACCTCCACGCGCTCGACCGCGGCGCCCCGCGGCCCGCGGTGGACGAAGTCGACGAGTCGCTCGACCGCCTCCGGAGGGCCCTCGAAAACCGCCTCCACGGTGCCCTCCCACGTGTTGCGCACCCAGCCGGCGACGCCATGCTCCTGGGCGAGCCGCCGCGTCGTCTCCCTGAAGAAGACGCCCTGGACGTGGCCGTGGACGACGACGCGGCGCCTCATGCGTAGCGCCTGAACCAGGGGAGGACGAGCACGGCGAGCAGCGCCGAGAAACCGGCGGCGAGGACGAACGGCAGGCGCGGATCGACGTGGAAGAGCGGCACGTAGATCAGCGGCGCGATCGCAACGCCGGCGAACTTGAACGCGCTGTAGGCGGAGGTCGCTCCGGCCCGGTTCTCGGGGAACGACTCGACCGCGATCGTATTCAGGCCGGCCCAAACGAACGTCGAGGCGCAGCCGACGCCGAAGAAGACGAGCCCGAGGCTCCACGGCCCCGGTGCGAAGACGAGGCCGACGACGCCGGCCGTGCACGCGATCGCGCCGCCGAGCGCAGTCGCCGGCCGGCCCGCGCGGTCGACGACGCTCCCCGCGTAGCGCCCGAGCAGGATCCCCCCGACCCCGTAACCGGCGATCAGCAGACCGCGTGCGCCGGAGCCGAGGTCGAACTCCTCGGCGCCGACGAGGACGAGGACGAAGCCGATGGCCGTGAACCCGAGGTACCCGAGGGCGGCCTGGGTCGCCAGCAGCGCGATCCACCGGTTGAGGAGCGCCCTGAGCGAGGCGCGCCCGTTCGAGCTCGTCTGCCGCTCCGCGGCCCCGAGCGACTGCCGCGGGAATGCGAGCACGACCGAGACCACGGCGACCAGGACGAAGCCGAGCCGCCACGAGATCTCGCCGAGCAGCCCGCCGATGATGGGCGCAAGCATGAGCCCTGCGGTCTGGGCAGCCGCGAACGTGCCCACCGTCCGCCCGAGCACGTCCGGGGCGGCGACCTCCGAGAGCGCTGCGAGCAGGATTGGGGAGAGGAAAGCGTTGGACGCGCCCATCGCGGCCCGGGCGGCCAGGAACGACCAGATGTCGGGCGCGAAGGCGCACGCGAGGGCGGCGACCCCGAAGCCGATGTAGCCGCCCCGCACGACCCGCCGCGGGCCGAGCCGCTCGGCGAGCGTCCCCGAGACCAGCTGGAGGAGGGCGAACGGCACCATGTAGGCGGTGATCGCGGCGGCTACCTGGGCGAGCGACGCGTCGAGCCCGTCGGCGACGTTGGGGATCACGGCCACTAGCATCGCCCCGCCGAACGGCCCCAGGAATCCGCCGGCGTAGAGCGGGAACGTGATGCGGCGCACGGGGCGGTAGGCTACGCGTCCTGGTGAGGAGCCAGGACTTCGTGCGGGACCTCGCGGCGGCCCGGATCGGGGCCACCTGCAACTTCTACCGCGAGGGGGCCGGCGCGGAGATACGCCGCGGGCGCCTGGTCGACTACCTCGACGCCCGACGGCACGCGAGGGTGCTCCTCGTCGGCGAGGCGGCCGGCTACCGCGGCGCGCGCGTGAGTGGCATCCCGTTCACCTCCGAGCGGCAGCTCACGGGCGAGCCGCCTGGCGAGGCCTCCGCAACCATTGTCCACCGTGTGCTCGCCGAGCTCGGCCTGACCGAGGACGTCCTCCTCTGGAACGTCGTGCCGACCCATCCGCATCGTCCGGGCGACGAGGGGTCGAACCGGGCTCCGACGGCACTCGAGGTAGCCGCCGGCGCTGGCTTCCTGCCCGCGCTCGCCCGCGACCGGACCGTCCTCGCGGTCGGGCGTGTGGCCCACCGGCTCCTGGGCGGCCCGTACGTCCGCCACCCCAGCCACGGGGGCACGGCGCAGTTCAGGGAGGCGCTTCTGATCTACGCTTGCCCGTAATGGCGTTGCCTGCGGCTCGGGACCTCCACATCAAGCGGAACACGGCGCTCCTCTCGGCGGCCCTTGCCGCCAACTCGGGGATGCTCCAGCTCTCGGCCGCGGTCGCCTCGCTCACGTTCGTGCTCGTCACCGGGGTGAAAGGGCTGCTCGGGCTCGGGCCCGCGATCGTTCTGGCCTCCGGCGCGCTCGCGGCGCTGCCCGCCGGCCGGGCGATGGACCGCTTCGGCCGCGTCCCGGTGCTCGCCGCGGGATTCGCGATCGGGGCCTTCGGCGGGTGTCTGGCGGCGCTGGGGAGCGCCCTCGAGACGCCCGTGCCGGTCTTCCTCGGCCTCGTCTTCGTCGGGGCGGCGAGCGGGACGTCGCTGCTCGCGCGCGCGGCCGCCGGCGACATGTATCCACCGGAGCGGCGGGCGCGAGGCATCGCGCTCGTCCTGGCAGGGGCGGTCTTTGGCGCGATCCTCGGGCCGGCCGTCTTCAGCCCGCTCCTCTCGGGCCGGGACCTGGACGGCGACTCGCTCGCCCTCCTCTGGCTGGCCGGGTCAGCCTTCATGGTCGTCGGCCTCGCCCTCGTCGTCTTCGTCCGGCCTGACCCGAAGCGGATCGCGGAGGCCCTCGCAGTCGGGACGCCAAATGCCGAGCCACGCCCGGCGGCGCCGCTGAAGGAGATCCTGCGGCGAAAGGGCGTCATCCCATCGATCCTCGCCGCGCAGGCGAGCTTCGGCGTCATGGTCGGCGTGATGACGCTGACCGGCGCCGTCGTCGTCGACCATCACCACCACTCGGGCGAGTCGGTCTTCCCGATCATCGGCGCCCACGTGCTCGGCATGTACGCCCTCGTGCTCGTCGTCGGGGACGTCATCGACCGGATCGGCAGGCCGCCGGCGCTCGTGGGCGGGCTGACGCTGATGGCGCTCTCCTCGATCAGCCTCCTCTGGATCGCGAGCGTCCCGGCCGTGGCGCTCGCGCTCTTCGGCCTCGGCCTGGGCTGGAGCCTCTCCTTCGTCGCCGCGACCGCGCAGCTGGCCGACTGCTCGCTCCCGTGGGAGCGAGGGAAGCTGCTCGGGTTCAACGACCTGCTCTCCGGGATGACAGGCGCGGGCCTCGCGCTCCTCGGCGGCTATGCCCTGACGGTGATCGGGGTGGGCGCGCTCGCGATCGGCGCGACCGTGCTCGTCGTCGCCCCGGCGCTCTGGATCGCGCGCCGCGGCCTGCGCCCGCCGGTCGAGGCGAGCCCCACCGCCGCCGATTGAGAGCTCGTCTCGGCATGACTCCTCGTGCCGCATCATCCCGACACGAACTCTCGCTGCTAGAATCCGCGCTCGGCGGACGCCCGGTCCGCCGATTTTCTGTGTGATGAAGACCTATTCCGCCAAGCCCAAAGAGATTGAGCAGCGCTGGTACGTCGTCGACGCCGAGGGTCAGACCCTGGGCCGACTCGCGACGCGCATCGCGGACACCCTCCGCGGCAAGCGCAAGCCGCAGTTCACGCCGCACATCGACACAGGCGACTTCGTCGTGGTCATCAACGCGGAGAAGATCGGGGTGACCGGCAAGAAGCTCGAGCAGAAGCAGTACTACCGCCACTCGGGCTACCCGGGCGGCCTGCGCTCCCGCACGCTCGCCGAGCAGCTGGAGCGGCGGCCGACCGAGGTCATCCGCAAAGCGGTCAAGGGCATGCTCCCGCGGAACCGCCTCGCGCGGCGCCAGATCACGAAGCTCAAGGTCTACGCGGGCCCGTCGCACCCGCACGAGGCCCAGAACCCGCAACCCCTCCCGCTCGACTGATGGGCGAGCTCGCGACGTACCAGGGAACCGGCAAGCGCAAGACGTCCGTCGCGCGCGTGATCCTGCGCCCGGGGGACGGGGCGACCTGGATCAACGGTCGCTCGATGGAGTCCTACTTCCCGCGCGAGGCGCTGCGGACGACGGCGGTTGCGCCGCTCCGCGTCGCCGGCGTCGAGGGCCGCTTCGACATCCGCGCCCGCATCCACGGCGGCGGGCCGTCCGGCCAGGCCGGCGCCCTTCGCCACGGAATCGCCCGCGCGCTCGTCGAGGCCGATCCCGAGCTCCGGGGCGTCCTCAAGCGTGAGGGGTTCCTGACGCGCGACGCCCGCATCGTCGAGCGCAAGAAGGCCGGCCTCCACAAGGCCCGCAAGGCGCCGCAGTTCTCGAAGCGCTAGACCGTTGGCCCGGCAGCTGTTCGGGACCGATGGCGTTCGCGGTGTGGTCGGCGAGGGACTGACCGAGGAGCTCGTCGAGCGGCTGGGGCGCGCGTTTGCGCGCTGGAGCGCGGGCGCCGAGGTGCTCGTCGGACGCGACACACGTGGATCCGGGCCGGCGCTCGAGCACGCGCTCGCGACCGGCCTGGCCTCCGGGGGCTCCGACGTCCTCCTCGGCGGGGTACTCCCCACGCCCGCCGTCGCCCTGCTCGCCGAGGACGCCGGCGCGGTCGTCTCCGCCTCGCACAACCCGGCCGAGTACAACGGCGTCAAGTTCTTCCGCGGCGGCTGGAAGCTCGAGGACTCCGAGGAGGAAGCGGTCGAGGCTCTGCTCGAGACCGACGCCTCGGGTGTCGGCGAGGTGCGCGAGGTCACGCGGCTGGCCGCCGCCTACGTCGGGCTCGTCTGCGAGCGGTTCGGCGCGCCGCTCGAGGGCCTGAACGTCGTTCTCGACTGCGCGAACGGCGCCATGACCGAGGTAGCGCCGGCGGCCTTCGACCGGCTGGGCGCGTCCCTCATGGTGGTCGGGAACGAGCCCGACGGCACGAACATCAACGCAGGCTGCGGTGCCACTGACCTGAGCCTGCTCGCGCGGATCGTGCCCGAGGTCGGCGCCGATCTCGGCGTCGCCTTCGACGGGGACGGCGACCGGATGCTGGCGGTCGACGCCGCCGGGAACGAGGTCGACGGCGATCAGATCCTCGCCGTGCTCGCGCTCCACCTGGGCGTCGACCTGGTCGCGGTCACCCAGATGACGAACGTCGGCTTCCACCGGCTCATGGACGAGCGGGGCATCCGGGTCGTGACCACCGACGTCGGCGACCGGTACGTCCTCGAGGCTCTTCGCGCCGAGGGCGGCGTCCTTGGCGGCGAGCAGTCCGGGCACATTCTCTACCTCGACGGGCACGTCAGCGGCGACGGCCTGGCGGCCGGCCTGCTCCTCTGCAGGGCGGTCGTCGACCAGGGGCGTTCGCTCTCGGACCTGGCCGCCGTCATGCCCCGCTTCCCGCAGGCGAAGGAGAACGTACGCGTCCGCGGCAGGGAGCTCCCGGAGAGCCTCCGCGAGGAGGTCGCGCGGCTCGAGTCCGAGCTGGACGGACGAGGCCGCGTCCTCGTGCGCCCGTCGGGCACAGAGCCTGTTGTCAGGGTGCTGGCGGAGGCCGAAACGGACCAGGAAGCGCGCCGCCTCTGTGCTAGGATCGTTGCTCTCGTGCAGAGAGAGCTCGGCTAGAGAGACGGCCGGGCTCGTGTTTTTTGGTCTCGTTTTTCGGGAACGGACAAGCTCCGCGAATCGATCGGCAGCAGAGAGAGTCGGGTTGGGACCCCGACGAGGAGGGGAGGGGGTTTTCGAGTGTGCGGGATCATCGGATACGTGGGCCCGAGGACTGCGAGGCCGCTTCTGCTTCAAGGTCTCGAACGGCTCGAGTACCGCGGCTATGACTCCGCAGGTCTCTGCCTGATCGAGGAGGAGGGCCTCGACTACGTCCGCGCGGTCGGCAACCTCGACCAGCTCAAGGAAGCCGCGGGACACAACGGCTCGCCGTCCACGACCGGCGTCGGGCACACGCGCTGGGCAACGCACGGGAAGGTCTCGTTCGAGAACGCCCATCCGTTGACGGGCTGCGTCGACGACGAGGTCGCGGTCGTCCTCAACGGCATCGTCGAGAACTTTCGCGAGCTGCGGGACGCGTTGCTCGCGGAGGGTCATTTCTTCTCGTCCGAGACTGACGCCGAGGTCGTCGCGCATCTGGTCGAGCGCCACTACGCGGGCGACCTCGCCGAGGCGGTGCGCGCAACCTACGCCGAGCTCGAGGGCCACTTCGCCTTCGTCGTCATCCACCGCGACCACCCGGACACGCTGGTCGGTGCGCGGCTCCAGTGCCCGCTCGTCGTCGGCGTCGGCGAGGGGGAGATGTTCCTTGCCTCGTCGATCGCAGCGTTCCTGCGCGAGACGCGCCGCGTCCAGCTGATCGAGGACGGCGAGATCGTCGTCATCACGGCCGACGGCGTTCGCTTCGTCTCCGTCGACGGCGGCCGCGAGCGCGAGCGCGACGAGATGGAGGTCGACTGGGACGACGAGGCCGCCGAGAAGCAGGGTTACGAGACCTTCATGCTCAAGGAGATCTACGAGCAGCCGCAAGCGGTCGCGGACACGATCGGCGGTCGCGTCCACGGCGGCCGGCTCGAGCTCGATGACCTCGGCCTCACCGACGTCGAGATCCAGAACATCCGGCGCATGGTCATCCTCGCCTGCGGCACGGCCTACCACGCTGGCGTGATCGGTCGCTACGTGATCGAGGAGTGGGCGCGCATCCCCTGCGAGCCTGACATCGCGAGCGAGTGGATCTACCGGAACCCGGTGCTCTCCAAGGACACCCTCGTCGTCGGCATCTCGCAGTCCGGCGAGACCCGCGACACGGTGCAGGCTGTCCGCCTCGCGCGCGAGAGCGGCGCCCACACCGTCGCGATCACGAACCTCATGGGCACGCAGATCACCCGCGAGGTCGACCGCGTTCTCTACACGCGCGCGGGCATGGAGACCGGCGTCGCGGCCACGAAGACCTTCACGGCGCAGGTGACGCTCCTCTACCTCCTCGGGCTCAAGCTCGCGCAGGTTCGCAAGACGCTCCCGGAGGCCGAGATCGAGCGCCTGCTCGCAGAGGTGCAGTCCCTGCCGACGAAGATCGCCACCTACCTCGACGGCGACCATCCGATCGAAGAGATCGCGCAGCGCCACTACCAGAAGCCGTTCTTCCTCTACCTCGGGCGCCACATCGGCCTGCCCGTCTGCCTCGAGGGCGCGCTCAAGCTCAAGGAGATTTCGTACATCCCCACCGAGGCCTACTCGGCGGGCGAGATGAAGCACGGGCCCATCGCTCTGCTCGACGAGGAGACGCCGGTCGTGGTCGTCGCCACCGACTCCCACGTCTACGACAAGGTCGTCTCCAACATTCAGGAGGTTCGGGCGCGGGGGGCCGAGGTCATCGCGATCGCCACCGACGGGAACGAGGACATCCAGCACCACGCGGACGACGTCGTCTTCGTGCCGCGCACCGATCCGTTCCTGCAGGCCGCGCTCGCCGTGATCCCGCTCCAGTTGATCGCCTACAGGATCGCCACGCTTCGGGGGATGAACGTCGACCAGCCTCGCAACCTCGCGAAGACGGTAACCGTCGAGTAGACGCACCCCGGCGAGGAGCCGCTCGCTAGCAGCCCGTGACCGTCCCATCCGATCCAAGCGGGTTGCGCGCCCGTAGACCCACATAGCGGTGGGCGTCGTGGTCTTCGTCGAGCCCGTCAGGACGTCGCGGACGTTCGAAGCGGCGATCGAGAACCTCCTGGAGGGGATCGAGCGCTCGCGCCTTCGCCTCGACGATCGCCTGCCGACCGAGGAGCAGCTCGCCGGCCAGCTCGGGATCTCCAAGCCGACGCTGCGGCAGGCGCTCCGCGTGCTCGAGCGTAGCGGCCTGCTGCGCGTCCGCCCTGGGAAGGGCGGCGGCATCTTCATGGCCTCTGACGTCGTGCCGGTGGACGCCATCTCCCAAAACGTCGCCGTCGAGGCCGAGGAAGCGGTCGACGTCCTGCGCGGGCGCCGCGTCCTCGAAGGCGCGGTCACGGTTCTCGCCGCCCACGCGGCGACCGAGGAGGACTACGCCGGGCTCGAGCGCACGAACGACCTCCTTCGCCGGAGCCTCGGCGACCGGCCGCGGGTGATGGGCGCGAACGCGATGTTCCACCGCGCAGTCATCCGCGCCTGCCACAACAAGACGCTGCAGGCCGCGATGCGGAACTTCGAGACCGAGCTCGCGCCGATTCGCGACTCCTACCAGGGCGGCCGGCACAAGGACCAGGAGACCCTCGCCATTCACGAGCGCCAGGTCGATGCGATGCGAGGGCGGGACCTGAAGGCGCTCGCCTCGGTGCTCGACGAGCATTTCCGCACCCTCGAGGAGGAGTTCGCGCACGCGCTCCACCGGCGCTGGAAGGATCTCTTCGGCGAGGTTGCCGACCAGACGCTCCGCCTCGGCACGACGCCGCGTCCGAAGTAGCGGGCAAGCAAGCATGTGAGGGCCCCGTCGAGGCGACCCTCACGCCCTGGGATGCGAACCGCCCTGCCCGAAGCACGATCCCCCATCCGACAGGTTCGGAGATACGGGTAACTCTTACGCACTTCTGGCGTTTGCACAAGCAGGCCGGTGCCGACGGGATGTGGGTGGGTCGACGGCGCCGGCCCCTGGGAACGCGCTTCTAGGTGGTTGCCTTCGGCTTGCGGAAGAGCGCGACCCCGAGCGCGATCAGGCCTGCGGCGAGGCCCGCGATCCCGAAGATCAGTGCGACAGTCGCCATGCTGTCGGAGTCATCATCGCCCGCGCTGACGGCGGGGACGGCCGCGGTCTCCTCTGTGGTCGTCTGGGCAGCGGGCGCCGCCTCGGCCTCTTCCTCGGGCGCCACGACTGTGATCCGCGGTGCGGGCGTGTCGCCTTCCGGGTCGGGATCGACCCAGTTGACCACCTCGCCGCTCGAGTACGTCTGGGTCGCCGGGAAGAGGAGGTCGTCGCCCGGCTGCGCGTCCTCGGGCACCTGGAAGCTGAGCCCGAACTCGTCAAATCCGTCGCTCGCGATCGGTGGATCGCACGTCCAGGTGACGGTGTCGATGCGCTCGGGGATCTCTTCGACCGGCTGGTCGAGCGCGACCTTCTTGACCTCGCGCTCGCAAGACGGGTGCGCCTGGAAGCGAGCGGTCAGGACGTTCTCGGGGAACTGGACGGTGACGCTCGTGGTCTCGGCGTCGTCGCGCTCGTTCGGCACGCGCACGACCATGCGCGAGAACGCACCGGGCTCCCACTCGCCCGGCTGGATGGTGACGTGGGCGACGGCCGCCGCCGGGAAGACGACGGCCGCGAGGACAAGGCAAATGACGATTCGTCGAAGCAACTTCCTAACCCTCTCTGATGGGTACGGTGACGTTGTCGGTCAGCAGGTCGAACTCGCCCTGCAGGGCTTCGATGCGGAGATCCCACTCGCCGGCGATCGAGAGCGAAGCGCTCTCGACCACATACGAGCCAGGCTCTGCGGGATCGGGCTCGGCCGTGAGGTCGAGCGGCCCGATGTTCCGGCTCGGCAGTGACGCAGCCACACTCACTTCGGTGAGCCCCTCGGCCGCCGCCGGGTCCATGAGCGTGACCGTGATCGTGTTCTCTCCAGGCATCGCCGGATCGACCACGACCATGGCCTCCATGTCGCCGAGCTGGACAGTGCCCTCGAACGGCTCGTGCTCGGCGGGCATCTCCATCCCCGGCATCACTGTGTGGTCGCCGGCCTCGAGTTCCATGGCCAGTATTCGCGCGGGCTCCGAATTCACGAGCACGGCGGTGACCGCGACGATCGCGACCATGATCAGGAGCTCGGCTCCGGCGATGCGCAGGAAGCGTTGCCGCTCGAGCACGGACGCGATTCCCGCCTTCAGTCGCGGGACCGCGTAGCGGTTGTTGTAGGCCCCGAGTCCGAGCAGCGGGACGACGAGGATGATCTTCGTCAGCACCAGGAGCCCGTAACGGTTGTCCCAGAGCGCGCTCCAGGTGCGGAGCTCGAGATAGGCGGAGATGATCCCCGCCACCAGCAGGGCGACGACCGCGCCGACCGCCATGTTCGAGAAGCGCGGCACGGCGCGCGTGGCGAGCGGCCAGCGGTCGGCCTCCGCCATCAGCAGGGCGAACACGAGGAACGCCAGCCCGCCCGTCCAGAGTGCGGCCGCGACCACGTGAAGGATGTCCGAGACGAGCCCGAGCCCGCCCAGCGTGCGTGCATGCCCGGAGAACGACGGCGTCAGCGAGAGCCCGGCGCCGAGTGCGAGGGTCAGCGCCGTCAGCGGGCGCCGGTCCCGGCCCTCCGCGTAGCGAAGGGCGAGCGCAGCCAGCGCGAGCGTCACTGCGAGCGCCGACTGGGTGAGCATCACCTCGCCGTAATCCGTCTCGAGGACCGACCTGAAGAGGCTCCACGAGAACGCGTCCGCGAGGCTCAGCCCGCCGGCCGTTGCGCCCTGCATGAGGATGTTCAGGAGGGGGACGGCGGCCAGGGCCCCCGCAAGTGCGGCGAGGACGCCGTAGAGGCGCCGCCGCACACGCCAGGGGGCGGTCGGGAGCGCGACCACGAGGACGGCGGAGCCGCCCACGACCATGAGGAGCAGGGCGAGGTCGAAGAAGCGCCCTGTGGTGAAGAGGATGTCGACGGCTTCCGACGTGCCGGTGAGGGCGTCGATCGACACGTTCGCCGCCCCGACGCCGCGCTCCAGCACATGGAAGACGAACGCGCCCGAGATCGGGTCGGAGTCGGCCGACACGACCCGCCAGGCGACCGTGTAGGTCCCCGGGGCGAGCGTCGAGTCGATGCCGACGGCCACCTCGGTGGCGGCGGGTTGGGTCACCGCTCCACCGTCGACCTCCCGGCCCTGTCCGTCGAAGACGCGGAGCGAGCCGAGCGAGGCGTCGACCGGCTCGTCGAACTCGAGCAGCACCTCGTCCGGCGACGCCGGGACGACCTGGTCGTTCCCCGGCTGGGTCCCGATCAGCACCGAGTGCGCGAGCGCGCCCGGAGCGTACGCGGCTGCCAGCGCGAACGCCGCGGCGACTGCTGCGATCAGGCGTATTCGTCTGGCTCGATGATCCTGCCGGATTGTCCTCTCCTCCTCGCGTCCCAATCGTCCACGGAGGTGCACCGAAGAGGCCACGTCGACGCGCGCGCTCGGGCGAACGCGACCGACACCTCTCCATCCGTTCCCAGGTCTGCCCAGCCCTGGTCCAATGGACACCCCCTCTCGTCTCGTCCGGACTACGCCCGACTACGCGGGTCCGGATTGCCTGGTTCAGGCAGCGAGCAGTGGAGGGCCGCGCGAGGAGTGCGCCGGGTCGAGCCGGAAGCTCGGGGCCTGGCCGACCGGTGGAAGCTCGTGTCGGGACGGACGCGGGGCCCCGTGCGCGCGCCGCCCTGCAAGGACGCGGGCGAGGCCCTCGGCGAGCCAGAGGACGCGACGCGCGAGCCCGACCGCCACGAGGGCGAAGGGAATCTGGATGAGGAGCCCGACCACGACGATCGGCGCGAGCTCGAAGGGCGTGTTGCCGGAGCCTCCGAACAGCGGCTCCGCGAACGAGTGCCCGACGAAGCCGAGCACGGGGACCAACCCGAAGAGCCAGAGGGACCGTGCGGAACCGCCATGCCAGCGCCGCCCGGCCAGGGCGCCGGCCGCGAGCGGTAGCGCAAGTGCGAAGCAGAGCGCGAAGGACGTGGGAAGGTAGCTGAGGTACCCGTGCATGGCCGTCTCGCCGTCGGTCGGAGGGGGCATCACCGCCTGGTGCGCGAACGCATGCGCGGCAGCCCACCCGAGGCCGGAGAGGGCGAGAAGCACCGGCGCGAGGAGGCGTCTGGGCCTCACAGCATCGACGATCGTAAAGGTGATCTGGCTTGTCTGACAACCGAGATCCGACGGCCGTCGACGCGAAGGAGAAGGCCGGCGCCGTCGTGGAGGTGTCAGGAGGCAACGACGGCGCCGGCCTTGCACGAGGCTTCCCGACTCCGGTCCGATTGGGGATCGAGCTGGGTCTCGGATGCCGTACGGACTCGAAGGGGAGGCCTCGTTCCGGAGCTGGGCAAAAGCGCCGGTGGGGGCGATTCGCCCTCGCGGGTGGTGGGCACGAGGGCGGCGCCTCCCGGGGCGCGGGTCGCTCCGGAAGCTAGGCGATGAGGGCCGCGGGCGGAGCCCGCGAGCGGGAGGAGCCGGCAATGAGGAGAGCCGGGGCGTGGGTGTTCCACACCCACGAAAACATTCCGGGCGTCCGGTTCGCGGCGGTACGACGAGGCCCGCAGAGCGCCCACGCGAGCCCTTCGGCGAGCCAGAGAAGCCTGCTCGCGAGCCCGACCGCGACCAGGGCGAACGGGATCTGGACGAGCAGCCCGATGAGGACCACCGGGACGAGCTCGAAGGCGACGACCACGGTGCCCGAGAGCGTCGGGTCGTTCGCGGGGAGCTCGATCAGCGTGTCGAGGGCGAAGCCGAGGACCGGGACGATGCCGAAGAGCCACACGGAGCGGCCGAGCGAGCCGGTCCAGCGCCTGCCCAGTGCCGCTCCGGCCGCGATGGCCAGCGCGAGGGCGAGGCAGAGCGCGAGCGACGTCGGCAGGAAGGCGAAGTAACTCTCGACCGTGCGCCCGTGCGCCGCGCCGTGGCCGGTGGCTACGGGCTGCGCGACGGCATCGTGTACTAGCGCGTGCACGCCGGCCCAGACCAGTCCGAGCACGCCCAGGAGGGCAGGCAACGCCACTCGACGCCGCAGCATGACCTCGATGGTAGACCTGCCGCCCTCTGCTGACAACCGAGTATCAGTCGTCCTGCGGCGGCCGGCGGAGCCGCTTCGTGCGGCTGCGCTGGCGCTTCTCGTCGAGCCGGCGCTGCTTCGAGGCCTTCGTGGGCGCGGTCGCGCGCCGCCGCCGCTGAGTCCTCAGCGCCTCGCGGATCGCCTGGGCGAGGCGCTCCAGGGCGAGCTCACGGTTGCGCCACTGGCTGCGCTCGTCCTGGGCGACGGCGCGGACGACCGGCCCCGCCTTGGCCCGGATCCGACGCTTCTGGCCGTCGCTCAGCGTCGCCGAGGCGTCGACGTCGAAGGTCGCCTCGACCCGGGTCTCGGTCTTCTGGGCGTGCTGGCCGCCCGGCCCACTCGACCGCGATGTCCGCAGGCGAATCTCGGCGAGGGGGATCGCCAGCCCGCGGTGGACGCGAATAGACTCGGGGCGCATGGCGGCGATTCTGCTCGACATCGACGGCGTCCTGCACGTGTCGGGCGAGGCTGTGCCGGGAGCGGGCGACGCCGTCCACGCTCTGCGTGCCGACGGGCACCGCCTCCGCTTCGTCACGAACAACACTACGCGGTCGCGCGAACGGCTCGCCGACGAGCTGCGCGGGCTGGGCGTCGAGCTCGACACCGACGAGCTCACGACCACGCCGTTCGCGGCCGCCGGGCTCCTCGCCGGGAAGCGCGTCCTCGCCCTGACCATGGAGGCGGTTCGCGACGATCTCGCCGCGCGGGTCGAGCTCGTCGACGAGGACGCACAGGTCGTCCTGCTCGGGGGCGCCGACGAGAGCGACGAGACGGGCCGGGTCTTCAGCTACGACAACCTGAATCGGGCCTTCGCGGAGCTCGAGCGCGGCGCCCGCCTCGTCTGCCTGCACAAGAACCGCTGGTGGCAGACCTCGCGCGGGTCGCTGCTCGACTCGGGCGCGTTCGTCGCCGGGCTCGAGTACGCGGCGGGGGTCGAGGCGGAGGTCGTCGGCAAGCCGACGCGCGCGTACTTCGACGCCGCGCTCGCCGAGCTCGGAGCGGCGCCGGACGAGTCGGTCATGGTTGGCGACGACATCGAGGCCGACATCGGAGGCGCCAAGGCCGCGGGCCTTCGCGCCGTGCTCGTGCGCACGGGCAAGTTCCGCGAGGCGGCGCTTGCCTCCGCGCGCACGCAGCCCGGACGCCGTCATCGACTCGATTGCCGACCTTCCGCCGCTGCTCGCCCGCTAGCCCGCACGCAGAACGAACGAGTCTGGGCGAAACCGGCCCTCGGTCGCCACGACGCGAATTGCGCCTCGCTGCCTGATGCCGTCAGAAAGTCCGGGTTGGCATCGAGGACAGACCGGGGTTCGCCCCGAGGCGGGGCCGCAGGCCGCGTTCTACGGTCGCTGCATGTTCTACGAGCGCAGAAAAGGAGGTCGGAAAATGCAGCGCAAGACCGCGAAGGCGCTCGCGATCGGGCTTGGCGCAGCCGCGCTTGCAGCGGCGCCTGCCCCGGCCGCTCTCGACGAAGGTCACGGAGCTTCCTCCTCGCTGGCCCCGCCCGCCCAAGTCGAGCGCTTTGACTGGAGCGACGCCGGCGTAGGGATCGGGATCGGTGCGGCTGCCGGGATCGTCGCGGTCGGAGCGGCCCTGGTCGTACGCCACCGCCGAATCGCCCCTCACGATGCGGCCCGCCCGGCCGCTCGGTAGGAGGGGAGGGGAGCCGATGCGGTCAGGATGCCCGCCGCGCAGCTTCCCCCGCGAGGCCATGGGGTTCGTCGTGCTGGCCCTCCGGCGCGACGACCCCGCCTCGCAGCTCGACGCCGCCAGCAGTCCGGGGTCGGCATCGAGGACTGACCGGGGTTCGCCCCGAGGCGCGGCCGCAGGGCCCGTCCTGCGGCCGCTGCACGTCCACGAAGGAGGAGTCATGAGGTTCTTGGGAGCAATCGCTGCCATCGCGGCCGCGCTTGCGCTCGCCCTCGCTGCGTGCGGCTCGGGGAGCGAGCCCACTGATGAGGGCGCGCCGCCGACAACAGCGACGCAGAAGACGATCGACGCCACGACGACGGACTCGGAGCCCGAACCGGAGCCGATCACCGTCGCCGAGCAGCGTTGGCTCGAGCACATCGAACGCTACGGCCAGCGGCTCGACGACGAGATCGCCATGGGCGGTGTCGTCACGCACTCGACGATGCGGCGCGAGGCACGCCTGTATCTCGGGTGCGCACGAATGCTCGACCGAGCGGGTGACCCGGGGAGGTTCGGGCCGGCGAGCCGGTTCGCCGAGCGGGCGTGCGAACGCCTGAAGAAGGCCGCCAGGTTCCTCGCACAGGCGATTGCCTCGAGCGAGCGCGGTGGGTTCGTCTACGCCGGCTCGCCCGACGAGGAGCGATTCAACCACGCCCTCCAGGCAGCGACCGAGGCGGCTGCAAACGGACGGTACGAGCTCCAGCGCGCGGTCGGGCAGGCGGAGGAGATCGAAAGGACCGTGGGGTCGTGACGGCGCTCCGATCCATCACGGGCGAGCAGGTCATGCAGTTCATGGCGGTCTACGTCCTGATCGCGGCGTCGATCGCGCTCATCGCGTGCATGCGGACGTGGATCGTCACGAAGAAGCACCAGGAGGAAACGATGCGCATTCTCAGCCCACCCCATCTGCTCTTGGCCGTCGCGCTCGCGATCGCTCTGAGCTCATCGACCGCGTATGCGGTGCCGGCTGCCCGCCCCGGGGCAGCACCCGAAAGGGCGGCGGCATTCGTCGGCGCCGAGGAGTCCCTGCCTGTCGCCGTGCCCCCGGCCAACGATGAGTTCGCCGCGGCGGACGTGATCCTGAGCAGTCCGTTCGCCGCTCTCACGAGCACGGTCGATGCGACAACGGCTGTGGACGACCCGTCGTGCTTCGGCAACGAGGCGTCCGTCTGGTACGCGTACACGCCGCCGGTCTCGACCACGATCGCAGCGGACACGTTCGGGAGCGACTACGACACGACGCTCTCCGTCTACACGGGCGGGCAGGGGTCGCTCACCGAGCTTGCCTGCAATGACGACGCCGGGTCCGGCTTTCAATCCCAGGTCGTCGTTCCCGTGGTCGCGGGCCAGACCTACTACTTCATGGCGGCCGGGCTGGACAGCGGCGGCAGCCTGGTGTTCAACCTGGACGGCTCCATGCTCCCGCTGATCGCCGTGCGGGCTACTCGGGCACAGGAGGCGCTACCCGCCGCGGACGCCCAGCACCTCGCCTGGTCGCAGGCCACGCGGCGAAGCCCTCGGT
This sequence comes from uncultured Actinomycetes bacterium, assembly GCA_963811635.1. Lineage (GTDB taxonomy): Bacteria > Actinomycetota > Thermoleophilia > Gaiellales > Gaiellaceae > JAIBJN01. Next base: position 63,962 of record CAWESB010000002.1, on the reverse strand, counting down.
ATCAGCTCTACATGCAGCGCTCCGGTGAGCCGAGGGTGCGGGTGAACCGCCCGCGCACGGAGGGATTCTCGGGCGGCTTCGAAGGCGAGACGTTCGTATACCAGGAGGTTCGCGCCAGGCAGTCCAACCTCCAGTTCTACGACGTCGAGGGCGGCGGACGCTCAGCTCCCCCAGCCGGCGTCAACACGCGGCACTGGGAATGGCGCCCGACGGTCTCGGGCGATTGGCTCCTGTTCGGGCGGAGCAACAGCGCGGCCCGCGTCGACCGCGTCCTGCTTCGCAACCTCGTCACCGGGGAGACCCGTCAGATCGGCAGACTCCGTTGGGGCAGGCGCACGATCGCGGAATCAGGCCAAGTGAGCGGCAACTACGCCGTCTGGTACCGCTGCACGCCCGCGTGCGACGTCTTCCTCTACGACATCGCGGCGAGGACGACGACCAGGATCCCAAACCCCGGCCGGCGGCAGCAGTACGGCCCCTCGGTCACGAGCGACGGCACCGTGTACTTCGTTCGCAGCGGACGCGGCTGCGGCGCCTCGGTCCGGCTCGTCCGCCACCCCTTGGGCGGGCCGAGCAAGGTGCTCGCGGCCGTCGGCGCCGGGCGCGACTCTTTCAACACATATGCGCTGGAGAACGACGACGGGACGACCACCTTCTTCTTCGACCGCGTCCGCTGCTCGACGGCTGCCTTCGACGTGCTGAAGCTGATCGATCCCTGACGAAGCGAACGTTAGGGGGATCCCTGATCTCGATCTCGGGCGGGGCCGGATGTCAGCGGCCCCGCCCGCGTCCACCCGGCTGGCCTGGGACGCGGAAGCGCCTTGCGCCGGCCACCTCGCCGGTGGAAGTGACGGCCGCCATGTGTGACGATCCGTACATTCAGATGACCGTGCTCGTCGTCGACGATCACGCGACGTTCCGGGCCTCGGCTCGCCGCCTTCTCGAGCTCGACGGCTTTCGGGTCGTGGGCGAGGCCCAGGATGCGCGGGCCGCGCTCCAGCTGGTCCAGGAGCTTGAGCCGGAGTTGATGCTGCTGGACGTCGGGCTTCCGGACCGGAGCGGCTTCGAGGTCGCCAAGGAGCTCGCGGGCAGCCGCACTCGGGTCGTGCTCATCTCCAGCCGGGCCCAAGTCGATCTCGGACCCCGCGTGCGGGAGAGCGGCGCCCTCGGATTCATCTCGAAGGAACAGCTCTCGGGCGAGGCGATTCTCGCCCTCCTCGGCCGAGCGCCATGAGAGCCGCCCGCATCACCCTGGTGGTCGCCGGGCTCGTCCTCGGCGTCGTCGCCTATCGGGCTCCAGATGGACAACCTCGGAGCTCTGACGACGACCGTGCGGGCAACGGCGATCGTGGCTGTTGCCTGGGCGTTCCTCGTCGCCGGCCTTGTCGCCTGGGCGCGTCGCCCGGAGAACCGACTCGGACCGTTGATGGCGGCGGCGGGCATCGCGCTCCTCCTCCGCCAGCTCCGCTACAGCAACGATCCGCTCGTCTTCACCGTCTTCTTCGCGCTCGGCGAGGTGAGCTACGCGCTGGTGGCACACTCGGTCCTCGCGTATCCAAGCGGACACGTAATCGGGCGCCCCGAGCGGGCACTCATGAAGGTCGGCTATGCCTCGATGCTTCTCTTCCCGCTCGCGATTCTCCTCGTCTACGACGGGAGCGAGCCGCTTCGTTTCATGAATCCCGCTCCGCGCGAGAGCCTCCTGCTCGTCTGGCCGAACGGCGAGCTCGCAGTGCAACTGCAGAAGGCCTTCGTCGTCTTCGTCTGGGGGCTCCTGGCCACACTCTTCATCGGGGTCAACCTACGCAGGCTGGCCCGGGCGACGCCGCGGGCGCGCCGCATCCTGGCGCCGCTTCTCCTCGCAGCCGTCGTGTTCGCCCTCCGGGCCGTCTTCGAGGGCATCTTCACATTCGCCGAGCGGCCCTCCGAGATCCTCTACATCTACCTCTTCTGGTGGCAGGTAGTGGGCTTCGTCGCCCTCCCGCTCGCGCTACTCGCGGGCATGCTGCGCGCCCGCCTCGCGAGAGCCGGCGTTGCCGAGCTCGTGCTCGAGCTCGAGCGTGCGCCGCCCCACGACCTCGGCGGCGCGCTCGCCCGCACCCTCGGCGACCCGACGCTCGAGCTCGCCCTCTGGCTGCCGGAGCGCCAGGAGTACGTGGACGGGCAGGGTCGTCCTCTGACGCTCCCGGAGGATGGTGCCGGCCGGACGGTCACGGTCCTCGAGCACGAGGGTGAGCCGGTCGCCGCGCTCGTTCACGACTCGACCCTCGTCGACGAGCCCGAGCTGCTTCGTGCCTCGGGCGCAGCCGCCCGGCTCGCGCTCGAGAATGCGCGCCTCCACGCGGAGATGCGCGCCCAGCTGGCGGAGGTGCAGGAGTCCCGTGTGCGCATCGTGGCGGCTGCCGACGAAGAGCGCCGTCGGATCGAGCGCGATCTCCACGACGGCGCTCAGCAGCGACTCGTCGCCTTGGCCCTCGAGCTTCGGGGCGCGCAACGCCGGCTCGGAGCCCATGCCGATCCGGAGCTCGACTCGGTGCTCGCCGAGGCAGTGGACGAGCTCCAGGGGGCCGTGGAAGAGCTTCGGGAGCTCGCCCGCGGTGTGCATCCGGCCATCCTCACCGAGGACGGCCTCGCCGCCGCCCTCGAGTCGCTGGTGGGCAGGACGCCCGTCCCGGTCTCGCTCGACGTGAGCGAGGGGCGCTATCCGGCCCAGGTAGAGGCAACCGCCTACTTCCTCGCCTGCGAGGCGCTCGCGAACATCGTCAAGCACGCCCATGCCTCGCGGGCGCTGGTGACCGCGGTGACCCGAGACGGCGTCCTTGTCGTCCAGGTCGAAGACGACGGCGTCGGCGGCGCGCACGCCGCGGGTGGCACCGGCCTTCGCGGGCTCGCGGATCGCGTCGAGGCGCTCGGAGGCCGCCTTGTCGTGATGAGCCCCGCCGGAGGCGGAACGCGGATCATCGGAGAGATTCCGTGCGGGTCGTGATCGCGGAGGACTCGGTGCTGCTCCGCGAGGGCCTCGCCCGTGTGCTCGCCGAGGGGGATTTCGAGGTAGCGGCCCAGGTCGGCGACGCGGACGCCCTCCACCACGCCGTCCATCGCGAGCGGCCCGACGTCGTCATCGTGGACGTGCGCATGCCCCCGACCCACACGGACGAAGGAGCGCGCGCCGCGAGCGAGATCCGCGCCGGGCATCCGGACATCGGGGTCCTCCTGCTCTCCCAGATCGTCGAGGCCAAGCACGCTCTCGCGCTCTTCAGCGAGCAGCCGGAGGGCTTTGGCTACCTCTTGAAGGACCGGGTCCTCGAGATCGACGACTTCCTCGAATCGGTGCGCCGGGTCGCCCGAGGAGGAACCGCGATCGATCCTGAGGTCGTCGCCCAGCTCGTCGGACGTCGGCGTGCTGACGACCCGCTCGAAGCACTGACGACCCGCGAACGCGAGGTGCTCGCGCTCATGGCGGAGGGCCGGTCCAACCAGGCGATCTGCAGGAGGCTCTACCTCAGCCCGAAGACCGTGGAGACGCACGTCCACAGCATCTTCGGCAAGCTCCGGCTCCCTCCGGAGCCGGACGACCACCGGCGCGTCCTCGCCGTGCTCGCGTACCTCCGGGGTTAGTCCGCCGCGGCTTCGCCGACCAAGCCCGGAGTGATCCGGGGCACCCCCGAGGCGATTCGGGGGCCGCCCCCGATGTCATCGCCATGCTCGGGGGAATAGCGTCCGTCGCATGAACGAGCCAACTCCGCAGCAGATCGAGGCGATGGCGGACGGGCTCGTCGTCGAGATCGAGCGCTACCTCGACGCCGTCGAGGTCTTCCGTCGCGAGGGCCGCGAGCCGCGCTGGCACTCGTGCGAGGAAGTCGGCGCTCACGGTGAATTGTATCAGCCGTCACATAAGCAGATAATCAAGGCCGAGTCAGGAGGCCGGTGATTCACGACAGACTCGAGCAAGCAGAGCGCCGCTTCTCGATGGTGACCTCGTAGGGGCCCTCCGGGCTCTCCAGGGGATCTTGCTGACCTCGGGAACCCGGCGGGACGCCGCGTGCCTGCAGGCGATCGTCGAGCTTGGCGAGCGAATCAAGAGCCTGTCCGTCGGCTCGACGGAGAAGGAGGCCCGCTACCTCCTCTTCGTGGCGAGGCGCGACCTCGCGTTCGCTCACAAGCAGGATGCCTTGGTCGACGCCGAGCGGACCGTCTCGGAGCCGCCGGCGCAGCCGTCTGCTGCGAACGCACTCCGCCCCGACGACGAGATGACCGCGAGGCTCGATGCGTTCGAGCGGCAGATCGGGGCGCTCGAGTCTGCGTTGGCGGAGCTTCGTGGAAGGGAGCTTCCCGAGCTCCGGGCGCTGGCCGGTGCGCAGGTCGCGAAGCCTGTGGGGATCGCCGAAATGCTGGCGGGCGATCCGCGGCCCGCCGCTGTACCGTGGCCTGCTCCGCTCCAAAGGCCGGCCGGGCCTGCTCAACCCCCCGCGAAGCCTGCGGAGCCGGCCGGGCCGCGAACCGTGCCTCTGCCGGAGCGCCCCGCCGCTTCCCGTCCTCGTCCCCGCGCGCCGCGGGTCACGCTCGCACAGCTGCAGGAGCCACGCGCCCTCGCCTGGGCGGGTGGGATCGTGACGCTCCTCGGGATCGTCTTCATCACGATACTCGCCGCGGATCGCGGCTGGGTGAGCGCCGAGCTGCGGGTCGTCCTCGCCGCTCTCGTCTCCACGGCGGTCTACGGCGCCGGCGTCTTTGCGTACAGACGCTACGGCTCGACCTGGGCCGCGCTCGCCGCGGCGGGCGCCGGGATCGGGGGCGCGTACGCGACTCTCGCCGCCGCCGGGGCGGTCTACGACTTCATCGGGAAGCCGGAAGCGCTCGCCGGCGCCGCCTTCGTCGCGGCCGTCGGAGTGGTCACCGCAATCCGGTGGAACACGCAGATGACCGCAGTGCTGGGCCTGGTCGGCGCCATGCTCGGCCCGGTCGTCATCGAAGGCGACGTGAGCGTGCTCGGGAGCGCGCTCGTGGCGATCGTGCTCGGCGCGACGGTCGTGCTCACGGTGTGGAAACGGTGGGTCGAGACGATGGCGATCGGAGCGCTCGTCAGCGCGGCGCTCGCGCTGGGCGTTCTCGTGGAGCTGGATCCGGGCCGCGACACAGCGGCGGCCGTCGTGGCGGCGTCGTTCTCGGTGCTCTTCCTTGCGGCCGGAGTCGGTCACGACGTCAGGCGTCCCCGGCCGCGCTTCGGGGCGGAGCTCGTTCCCGCGGCCATCTGGGCGTTCCTCGGGGCGGGAGTCGTCATCGCGCTTGCGGTCGCCCTGCAGGTCGACGAGGACTCTCCGATCGGGGTAGCGACGACGCTCGCCGCCGTCTGGCTCGTGGATCTCGCAGGCGGCATCGGATACCAGCTCGCGAGAAGGCGCACGTCTCTGCAGCCCGTAGCCAGCACGCTCCTGCTCGCCGCGGTGGCCCTCTCGTTCGCAACGACGCTCCGCTTCTTCGAGGGGCGCGAGCAGGGCTTCGCCCTTCTTGCGACCACCGGCGTCTACCTCGCGTGCCTCCTGCCGCTCCGCGGTCGTGGTCAGCGCGACCTCTCGAGCGTGCTGTGGGCGGTTGCCCTCACCGCGGCGGCGGTCGGCATCGCCGACCTCGTCGCGGGAAACGAGCTCGCGTTCGTCTGGGCCGCGGAGGGGGCCCTGCTCTCCTGGCTCGGGCTCCGGACGCGCGAGCAGCGCCTCTTGCTCAGCGCGCTGGGCTATCTCGGCCTCGCCCTCGGGCAGACCCTCATTCTCGCCGCCGCTCCGACCGAGCTCTTCGTCGCCAACGATGACCCCGCCGAGGGGGTCCCGGCCGTTCTCGCCACGGCGATCGCGTTCGGCGTCTTCGCAGCCTGCTATCGCCGCGCCGGCCTCGACCGGCTCCGCGTCCGCGGGGTCGTCGTGCCCCTCCCGTCAGCGGAGGTCGGATCCCTCTGTGCCGCTGCGGTCGCCTTCGGCCTGGCCCTCTATGCGGCGTCGCTCGCACTCCTCGATCTCTTCGTCCGGCTTGCAGACGACGGCCTCCGGCCGGCCTTCGAGCGTGGCCACCCCGCTGTGACCTCGCTCTGGGGCGTGGTGGCCCTCACGCTCGTGCTCCTCGGGCTCCGGAGGCGTTCGACCGTCCTCCACACGGCCGGCCTCGTGCTCTTCGCACTGGCTGTCGCGAAGGTCGTCCTCTTTGACCTGCCGCAGCTCTCCCCGACCAACGCCGCCTTCGCGGCCCTCGCTCTCGGCGTGCTCGCCCTCGCCGCCGGCTTCGAGCAGGGCCGCCTCTCCCGGGCAACCATCGAAGGCCTTCGACTCGACCCGTTCGCGCTCGGCTTCGTCGGCGTGAGCCTCGTGCTCCTCGTGCCCGCGATCGTCGTACTGCTGGACGGCAGCGCCTGGTTCGTCGACCGGCAGGGCGCCGGGCTGCTCGCTGCCGCGGCGGGGTACGGAGCCCTCGCCGCGCTCGTCTTTCGGGAGAACCGTGATTTCAGCACCGTGCTCTGGGCGCCTGCTTTCGCGCTCGGGGCGGCCGCCGCTGCCGAACTGCTCGGCGATCCCTGGCGCGTGCTGGCGTGGTCCTCGGCCGGCGTCGTGCTCGCCTGGCTGGCGGGGCGGGCGGGGGAACCTCGCTTGCTGCCCGCCTCGGGAGCCTTCGTCGGTCTCGCGCTCGCGTATGCCCTGCTCCTCGAGGTGCCGCCGACGGACCTCTTCGTCGCCGACGCTCGTCCCGCGGCAGGCCTCCCGAGCCTTCTCGTGGCGACGGCGGCCGTCTACGCCCTCGCGGCATACCTCGACGGAATGTTCCGAGTAGCCGCGCTCTGGACGGCCGGGGCCGTGACCGTCTACGTCGCCTCGGTGGCCATCCTCGGGCTTGCCCAGTGGTTGGCCGCCGACGACGCGAAGAGCGTCGACGACGCCTTCCAGCGGGGTCAGACCGGGGTGAGCGCGCTCTGGGCAGTGGTCGGACTGGCGCTGCTCTCGATCGGCCTCTGGAGGGACTGGCGGAATGTCAGGATCGGCGGTCTCGTGCTGTTCGGGATCGCACTCGTCAAGCTCTTCCTCTATGACCTCTCGACCCTAAGCGCCATGTCGCGCGCGCTCTCGTTCCTCGGAGTCGGGCTCATTCTCCTCTTCGCTGCGTTCCTGTACCAGCGCGTGAGCGGCGGGGACGAGGAGATCGACAGGCCACCGAGGGCGGAGGCCCAATGAGGCCCGAACGGATCGTCGCCGCCCTGCTCGCCGGGGTCGCGGCCGGTCTCGTCACGCTGCTCATTTTCGGGCCGACCGAAGGAGCCAAGGCGAAGGGCGACAAGCTGAGGGCCGCGACGCCTGCGCCGACGACGACCGCGCCGACGACGATTGCGTCGACGACGACTGAGCCGGAGCCCGAGGAGACCGTCGAGAGCGAGCAGGAGCCGGTCACGACCGAGGCCGAGCCGCCGTCCTTCCGCCCAGGCGACGGGACGTTCCCGAGGCCGGTCACGATCAGTCTTTACTACGAGTCAGAGGTGGACTGGAAAACGCACGAGCTCGAGAAACCGGTCCGGGAGCTCCGTGTGCAAGCGAGGGTGACGGCCGTCCGTGGCGCGGCAGGCGACGTTCACGGGATCGAGTGCGGTCTCGCCCGTGCGACGTACACGTTCCTGATCGATCCGTGGAACGACGAGTACGTGGTCCAGAAGTCCGATCCGGTGAGCCAGACGGCGATCGACCTCGAAAGCGGAAAGGCGGACACTCTCCTTCTTCCCCCACGTCCGAACGTTCTGAGCCTGGCCTGTGTCGCTCGAGCCGAGAGCACGTTCCTGAGCCTCCGTGCGAACGGAAAGCTGGTCACGTCGTTGATGTACGGAATCGGCGGGCGACTTGACCGGATCGGTCTGACCGCCTGGAGCCCTGAAGGAGGCCAGAAGGTCGTCTTCGACGCTGTCGTGGTCGAGACGGGCAGGTCCTAGCCAGCGTTGCAATGCACCAACGGACGGCTGCCGGCATGACGACGTGCGACCGCCCTGGGTAGGCTGCTCGGCCAACGCGCCGTGACCGCTCCCCTCGAAACTCCGGACGTCCGCCCAGGTTGTGGGCAAAGCGGCGTCGGCTCCCCGAATTGCATGCTGGAGGCGGATTGAAGGTCGGGCTCGACCTGATCGAGATCCAGCGGATCCGCGAGGCGCTCGAGCGCTATCCGCGTTTCCGCGAACGCTGTTTCACCGAGGCCGAGCGCGAGTACTGCGACTCGCGCGCGAACCCGGCCCAGCACTACGCCGCACGCTTCGCCGGCAAGGAGGCCGTCGGCAAGGCGCTGGGCTTCGGCGTCGCCCGCGCCTTCGCGTGGAGGGACGTCGAGATCGCCGGGCGGCCGAAGCCCGCCGTGCGGCTCTCGGGCCAGGTCGAAGCGTGGTCGGAGCGCGTCGGCGCGGGGGAGATCGACCTTTCGATGACGCACTCGAAGGGCATGGCGGCCGCGGTGGCCGTCGTCGCTCCCTCCGGATGACCTACGAGCCCCTCTACACCACGGAGGAGATGCGCGCCGCGGAAGCGGCGTATCAGGGCCCGACGCTCGAGCTGATGGAGCGCGCCGGCGCAAGCGTGGCCGCGGAGGTGCTTCGCGCCTACCCGGGCGCGCGCCGGGTCGCGGCCTGGTGCGGGACCGGCGCGAACGGCGGGGACGGCCTCGTGGTCGCGACCGAGCTCACGCGCGCCGGCAAGGAGTGCTCCGTCCGCCTGCTCGGGCCGGAGGACAGATTCGCGGGCGACTCCGCGGTCGTGCTCCAGCGCGCGAAGGAGGCCGGCGTGCCCTTCGTGGACGAGACCGGCCCGGCCGATGTCGCCGTCGACGCCCTCTTCGGGACCGGGTTCGCCGGGACGCCGCGCCAGGCCGCCGCCGAGGCGATCGCGGAGCTGAACGAGGGCACGGCGCCGGTCGTGTCGGTCGACCTGCCCTCAGGGGTCGACGCTTCGACCGGGAAGGTCGGAGGCGCGGCCGTCCGGGCGTCGATCACGGTCACCTTCCACGCGCCCAAGGTCGGCCACGTCGTCGCGCCGGGTCGGTTCCACACGGGCCGGCTCGTCGTCGCCGACATCGGCCTCGCCCCTGTGCCGACGCGAATCCGGCGGGTCACCGCCGAGATCCTGGAGCTCGTGCCGAGCCGTACGGAGGAGGACAACAAGTACACGGCGGGCTCCGTGCTCGTCGTCGGGGGCTCGCGCGGCCTCACGGGAGCGCCTTCCCTCTCCTCGGAAGCGGCCCTGCGCGCGGGTGCAGGCATCGTCACCGCCTGCGTGCCGGCGTCGCTCAACCTCGTCTTCGAGCAGCGTCTCGTCGAGGTGATGACGCGGCCGTGCGCGGACGAGGACGGCGCCATGACCCCCGAGGCCGCCGACGAGATCCTCGCCGCGGCCGAGCGGGCCGGAGCGGTCGCGTTGGGCCCGGGGCTCGGGCGCACCGACGGCACGCGCGCGCTCGTCGGCTTCCTGCTCGACCGCCTGGACCGGCCGGTCGTCCTCGACGCCGACGGGCTCTGGGCCCTCGCCGGCCACCTCGACTGGGTCTTCGCCCGGGATGCGCCGACCGTCCTCACGCCGCATGCGGGCGAGCTCGGCCGGCTGCTCGGCAGGCCCTCGGCCTGGGTGAGCGCGAACCGCCTCGATGCGGTGCAGGCGGGCGCCGACGACACGGGCACGGTCGTGCTGCTCAAGGGTGCCGACACGCTCATCGCAGCCCCGGCGCGCACGCCGGTCGTCGTCGACCTCGGCAGCCCGGGCCTGGCGACGGCCGGGAGCGGCGACGTGCTCACAGGCGTGGTCGCCGCCTTCCTCGCCAAAGGGATGGAGGGAACCGTCGCCGCCACCGCAGCGGCCGCCGCGTGCGGCACTGCGTCCCGCCTCGCCGAGGAGCGGCACGGGCGGGCGGGGATGATCGCCCGCGACGTGATCGAGGCCCTCTCTCCCGCGCTCTCGTGACGCTCTCGCCCAGCGCGCAGAAGGTGCAGGACGCCCTCGCGGCACGCGGGTACGCGAACGAGGTGGTCGAGCTTCCGCAGACGACCCGAACCGCCGTCGAGGCCGCGACGGCGTTGGGGTGCCGCGTCGAGCAGATCGTCAAGTCGCTCGTCTTCCGTGGCGCCGAGACCGGGCGACCACTGCTCGTCATCGTCGGCGGGGCCGACCGCGCCGACGAGGCCAGGCTGGCCGAGCTCGCGGGCGAGCCGGTCGAGCGGCCGGACGCAGACTTCGTGCGGGCGCGGACGGGCTTCGCCATCGGCGGCGTCCCGCCGCTCGGGCACGCGGAGCCGCTCGAGGTCCTGATCGACGAGGGCCTGGTCGAGGAGGAAGAGATCTGGGCGGCGGCCGGCACGCCGAACGCGGTCTTCGGACTGGCCGCCGCCGATCTCCAGGCCCTGACCGGCGGGCGCGTCGTGCGGGTCGCGCAGTGAAGCGCTCGGCGATCACCATCGACCTCGGCGCCCTCCGGCGGAACGCCGCTCTCCTGCGGGCGGTGGTGGAGCCGGCCGCGCTCTGGGCGGTCGTCAAGGCGGACGGCTACGGCCACGGGGCGCTTGCAGCCGCCCGCGCTGCGCTCGAAGGCGGCGCCTCAGTTCTCTGCGTAGCGACCGTTCGCGAGGGCGACGACCTGCGCGAGTCCTTCCCGACGACGCGGATCCTCGTCCTGGGGCCGCTCGGGCCCGGCGAGGAGGCGATCGCGCGTGAGGCCCAGCTCGAGATCGCGCTCGCCGCTCCCCCGGCGCCGGAGGGGCTCGACATCCATCTCAAGGTCGAAACCGGCATGGGCCGCTGGGGCATGACCCTCGAGGAGGCGCTCGGCGTCCCGCGCGACCGGGTCGTCGGCGTGATGAGTCACCTCGCCACCGCCGACGAGGCCGACGACACCTTCGTCGGCGAGCAGATCGACCGCTTCCGCGCGGTCGTCGACGCGTTCCCCGGCATTGCCGCGCACCTGGCCAACAGCGCCGGCGCACTCCGGCACCCGGGATCCCGCTTCGACGCCGTGCGCTGCGGGGTCGCGCTCTACGGCCTCTCGCCGTTCGGGCGTGACCCGGGCGAGGACGGGCTCGAGCCGGTGCTGTCCTGGCGGAGCTACGTGGCGCAGGCCCGGACGCTGGGGCCCGGGGAGAGCACCGGCTACGGCCGCCGTTTCGTCGCCGACGAGCCCACGCGGGTCGGGCTCGTGCCGGTGGGCTACGCGGACGGCTTCCGCCGCGGCCTCAGCGGGACCGAGGTCCTCGTCGGCGGCGCGCGCCGCCGGGTCGTCGGCTCCGTCTCGATGGACGCCCTCGCCGTCGAGCTGGGGGACGAGCCTGTCGGCTCCGACGTGACCCTGATCGGCGACGGCGTCCTCGTCGAGGAGCATGCGCGCGTCCTCGGCACGATCAACTACGAGGTCACCTGCGGCCTCAACCGGCACCCGAGCCGCGCGGAGCGGCGCCTCATCGATGGATGAGCGCATCCGCACGGCCGTCGGCGACGGGCCGGCCTGGGTGGTCGGCGGCGCCCTGCGCGACGAGCTCCTCGGTCGCGAGATCGTCGACGTCGACGTGGCCTGCGCCGATCCCGAGCTGGCCGCCCGCCTCTACTCGCGCCTGAGCGGCGGTGCTGTCTTCCCGCTCTCGGAGCGTCACGGCGCCTGGCGGGTCGCCTTCCAGGGGGGCAAGACGGTCGACTTCACGCCGCTGCACGGGGCGACGATCGAGGAGGACCTGGCCACGCGCGACTTCACGGTCAACGCCCTCGCGCGGTCACTCGAGGGCGGTGCGCTGATCGACCCGCACGGGGGCGAGGCCGACCTGGCCGAGAAGCGGCTTCGCGCGGTCGGCTCGGGTGTCTTCGAGGACGACCCGCTGCGCCTTCTGCGCGCGGTCCGGCTCGAGGACGAGCTCGGGCTCCGGCTCGACGACGCGACCGAGGAGCTCGTCCGGTCTGCGGCAGGCCGCGTCGGGGAGCCGGCCGGCGAGCGCATCCTCGCCGAGCTCGAGCGGCTCTCCCCGGACGGCTTCCGCCGCGCGGACGAACTCGGGCTCCTGGAGCCGCTCGGCGGCTCGCTCTCCGGCCTCGACCGCGTCGACCCGGCGGACACGCCCGGCTTCCTGCTGGTGGTCGTGTTCGGGGAAGGGCTCAAGGCCTTCCCCGTCTCGAACGACCTCTCTCGGCTCGCGCGCACCCTCCTGGCCGCGGAGCGCCCCGCCGACGACTCACCCCGCGCGATCCACCGTTTCCGACGGCGCACGGAGCCCTGGGCCGTGTCCGCGCTCGCCTTCCTCGGCGCGACCGACCTCTACGACGCAGTTCGTGCCGCCCGCGCCGCCGACCATCCCGAGCCGCTGCTTCGCGGGGAGGACGTCCTCGAGCTCGGCGTCGAGGCGGGGCCCGAGGTCGGCCGCCTGCTGGAGCTCGTCGCCGAGGAGCGCGCGGTCGGCACGATCTCGACCCGCGACGACGCGCTCGTGCTCGTGCGCGCTGAGCTAGGCGCCTAGCGCCACTTGATCGTGCAGCCGACCGGCGGGGTCTCCTGCACCGCCGGCCGGTCCCCGGCGAGGACGGCCGCGAGCGCGGGGCGGAGGTACGGCTCGGCGCCCTCGGGGTCCTGGTGGTTCGAGTCCGGCGCGCCGTGGTAGGCGAGCCGGTGCTCGGCGTCGAAGACGAAGACCTCGGGCGTCCGGGCCGCGCCGTAGGCGCTCGCGGTCTCCTGCGTCTCGTCGTAGAGGAACGGGAAGACGAAGCCCTTCTCGTCGGCCCGCCGTCTCATGTCCTCCGGCGCGTCCCCGAGGTAGCCGGCGTTCGCGTTGATGACCAGGAAGCCCGCCCGGCCGTCGACCTCGCGGGCGGCGGCGTTGAGCAGGTCCTCCCAGGCGACCACGTAGGGGCAGTGGCAGCACGAGAAGACGACAGTCACCGGCTTCCCCTCGTACTCCGAGAGGCTGTGCTCCCGGCCGTCGATGCCCGGGAGGCTGAACCCCGGAGCCCGGTCTCCGAGCCGCAGCGCCGCCATGGCGCAAGGTTCTATCAGGCTTGTGACGGGCCGTGACGGGTGATCACGGCGAGTGTTGTATTTGCAGGCGCGAATTAGGTGGCGCGGTACCAAAAGAAAACGTTGCGGCCACGTTCGCTTCGGATACCCGCCACCGAGGCCAGCTTGTCACATTTGGTACCAATTAGATAGGGGTGGTCAAGCGACCCAACACCGTTGCTGTCCACGTGCGCGCATCTACTCCCGCAGAGCGACTAGTGGCAGCGGACCGCGTGGCGGCGCTACTCGCCCGTTAGCATGGCGTTAGCATCGGGGGTGCAAACGCGCATGGTTAAGCCAAAAAGATCTACCGCAAGGATATAGACGTGCTCGATCTCTACGACGCCGTGGGGCACGGCATGTGGGCCTATTCGAATGCGGCCTTTCGCGTGGACGTGCTCGACCGCGAGCGCTTCGAGCCGGCCCCCGGCACGCTGGTGGCGGTCACGCACCGACGCGAGACCGACGTGCCCGTCATCTGCCCGCCGCTCTACTTCGCGATGGGCGGCACGCGCCGGAAGACGGGGCGCCTCCACTTCGCCGCGCGGGACGACATGTTCCTGCCGGGGTTCTTCGCCGGGTTCCCGCCCGAGCTCCCGCTGCGGGCTCGGCGGGTGCTCTACAAGGTCGGGGTCGCGCGCTGGCTCCCCGCCGTCAACGTCTTCCCGATTCGCAGCGCCACGGTCGCGCGCGTCGGGGAGGTGCTTGCCGCCAGACGCGGCGCGGCGCTCGACGACCTACTGGCGGAGGGGCGGGTGTCCGACCTGCGGGAGCGCGCCGCGCGCTGCGGTCTTCCCCGTCCTGCGCGGGCCGAGGACGTGCTCCGCGGCGAGTACGCCGACCTTCTCTGGCAGCCGATCTCGCCCGGGGACGGCGGCGGCCTCGAGGACTTCTGGGCCGGCCGGGCCGCCCAGGCCGCCGGCGATTTCCGCACCCTCGTCCAGATCGCCCGGGACGGGAACGTCCTCGTTGTCTTCCCCGAGGGAAGGCCGTCGCCGGACGGAGAGATCGGCCCGATCCGTCCCGGGATCGGCGCCCTCGTGCGCCGCGGCCGGCCGACTGCGATCCGTCCCCTGGCGATCGCCTACGATCCGCTCGTCCGCGGCCGGCCGCGGGTGCACCTCGCGCTCGGCGATCCCGTCGAGCCGCCGAAGGACGACGTCGAGGGCGCCCTGCTCGCGCTTCTGCGCCTGACGATGCCGCTCACGTGCGGTCAGTTCGTGTCCACGAAGCTCGAGGCCGGCGCGGAGGCGGACCCGGTCGCGCTCGAGCGCGACCTGGCCGACGCGGTCGCGCTGGCACGTGAGGAGGGCAGGCCCGTGGAGCCCGACGTGAGGACGTCGGCGGGGCGGAGGCGCAGGCTTGCCGAGGCGCTCGCGATCGCCCCGCGCAAGGCGGCGGAGCTGCCGGTGCTCGCCCGCGAGTACGCGAGCGCGCGAAGCTAGCCGGATTCCTGCGCCGGCTCGCGACGCCGACCGAGCAGTCGCGGGAAGGCGGGGCTGACGAGAATCGCGCCCATGAGCGTGACCGGGATGACCGCGAGCGCGTGCATGGTGAGGACGTACGCCGTCGCCTTGTCTGGGTTGACCTCGATGCCCTTGGCGGCGAGGAGCGTCAGGTAGTCGAACGTCCCGATCCCGGCCGCTGTCGCGGGGACGGCGAGCGCGAGGTTGCCGATGCCCTCGAGCAGGAAGTAGGCGCCGACCGGGAGGTTCAGCTCGAAGGCGTACTCCCCGACGACCCAGTACATGGCGACGTCCGCCAGCCACATCCCCGCGGACGTCCCGAAGATGGCGACGAGCCGCTTGCGGCCCCGGAAGGCGCCGAGCCCGTCGACGAAGTGCGCGGCCGAGCGGGTGAAGCGCGTGTGCCAGCGCGGGGGCAGCCGCCGCGTCGCGCGCCAGGCGAAGCGCTCGGCCCGGTCGGGGTCCCGCGCCGCCAGCGCGACGAGCGCGACCCCGAGGGCTGCGCCGGACGAGAGCGCGATCCCGGTCAGGAGCATCGGCCCGCCCTGGCCGATCGCGAGCGCGCCGAAGAGGATCCAGGACGAGAGGATGACGCCGTCGAGCAGCCGCTCGGCGAAGAGCGTCCCCGCGGTCACGAAGACCGGCACCTCCCGCTCGCGCAGGGCCTCGATACGCAGGAGGTCGCCGCCGCGCGCCGGGAGGATGTTGTTGGCGCCGCGGCCCACCGCCACCGTCGAGAAGAGCTTCCAGAGCCCGATCCGGTAGCCCGCGCCCTGGAGGAGGTAGCCCCAGCGGACGGCCATGATCAGGACGTTCGCGACGACGAGCCCGAGCGCCACGAGCATCGTCCAGCCGGGGAGGGACGTGATCTCCCGCCACGCTTCCTGGAGGTCGACCTCACGGAGGAACAGCCACAGGAACGCGCCTGTTGCGGCCGTGCCGATGCCGATGCGGACGAGGTTCCGGCGCCACTTGCGCATGTGGCAGTTAAGTATGCGCGCTGGAGTGGGACGGCGGACGAGGCAAGGACGGCGGTTCTCCGGCCGGCGCGAGGTCGCGATCGGCCTCGGCGTGTATGCCCTCTACCTGCTCGCGAGCCGTCGCAAACGCGGCGAGGCGGGCCGTCTGCAGGCGGCGAGGAACGCAGAGCGGGTCGTCGCCCTCGAGCGGCGCCTTGGGATCCACGTCGAGCCGAAGCTCCAGGAGCTCCTGCTCCCGCACCGCCGGCTGCTCGGCGTCCTCAACGTCGCCTACGTCGTCTCCAACGCGGCCCTGACGACCGGCTGGCTGATGCGCCTCTACGCGCGCCGCCACCCGGAGTTCCACCGCTTCCGGCGGGCGGCCGTGCTGACGACGCTCGGCGCCCAGCCGATCTTCTTCCTCTTCCCCTGCGCGCCGCCTCGCTCGCTCGACCACTTCGTCGACACGATCGCCGACGTGAGCGGCTTCGACCTCGACGCCGGCGTGGTCGCCCAGCTCTACGACCCGCTCGCGGCCATGCCGAGCATCCACGTGGCCTACGCGGTCGTGACCGCCGCCGGCATCGCCGAGGCGAGCGAGAGCGCAACCCTCCGCGCCCTGGCCCCCGCCTATCCGCCGCTCGTCGCGGCGGTCGTCTTCGCGACCGCGAACCACTACGTCCTCGACGCGGTCGCGGGCGCGGCCGTCGCCGGGCTCGCGCTCCGGCTCGCCCGCTGACCGCGCTACCTGCGACGGGCCCGCGAGTGCAGGCGCACCAGCGTCCCCGGAATCGCCGCCTGGAGCACCCCGGCGAGGCGATAGGCGCCGAAGACGAACGACTCCGGCTTTCCTCGCTCGACCGCCTTCAGGATCACCTCGGCGACCCGCTCCGGCTGGAGGACGAGGCGCTCGTAGGGCTTCCCGCGGAGGCGGTCCTGCGGGAAGCCCTCGGTCCGGACGGGGCCGGGGTTGACCGAGTGCGCCCGGATCCCGCGCGGCGCGAGCTCGGCCGCGACGCCTCGCGAGAAGGCGAGCTGGGCGTGCTTCGAGGCGGCGTACGGCCCGGAGGAGCCGCCCACCGAGTAGACGCCGGCGACGGAGGCGACGTTGACGACGTCCGACGGCGCGCCGGCCTCGAGCAGGGCCAGGAACGCACGCAGCGCCCAGACGCTGCCGAGGTAGTTCGTGCGGATCACCTGCTCGATCCGCTCGGGCGGGAGCCCGAGGAAGCCGCCGCCACCCGGGATGCCGGCGTTGGAGACGAGCAGGTGGACGGCCCGGTGGCGTTCGCCCACGCGGGCGGCCGCCTCCTCGACCTGCCCGCGATCGGAGATGTCGCAGACCTCGGCCTCGGCGCCGAGCTCGGACGCGACCCGCTCCAGCCGCTCCGCGCCGCGCGCGAGCAGGACGCAGCGCCAGCCTCGCTCGGTCAGGAGCCTGGCCGTGGCGGCGCCGATCCCGCTCGAGCCTCCGGTTACGACGGCGACGCGAATAGGCGCAGGGTGTTGAGGTTGATTTCCACGGTGTCCTCGATCGGTTCGGCGTACCCGCCCGCGAGCGTCACGCAAACCGGGACGCCCCCGCGGGCGAGAGTCTCGCGCACCAGCGCGTCCCGCGCCGCGAGGCCGTCCTTCGTCAGCGCCAGTCGCCCGAGCCGGTCGTGCTCGTACGGGTCGGCGCCGGCGAGGTAGAAGCACACCTCCGGGCGCGAGCGCGCGAGCGCCTGGGGGAGGAGCCGTGCGAGGCCTTCGAGATAGCCGTCGTCCGCGGTGCCGTCGGAGAGCTCGAGCTCGAGGTCGCCGGGGACGCGCCTGAAGGGGTAGTTCCGGAAGCCGTTTACCGAGAACGTGAACGTCTCGGGATCGTCCATGAACGCCGCGTGCGTGCCGTCGCCCTGGTGGACGTCGAGATCGACGACGAGCACGCGCGCCACCCGGCCCGCCCGCCGGAGCGCCCGCGCGGCGACGACCACGTCGTTGAAGACGCAGAAGCCGCGGCCGCCGTCGGGGAACGCGTGGTGCGTGCCGCCGCCGACGTTGGCGGCGACGCCGTCGGCGAGCGCCGCCTCCGCGGCCTGGAGCGTGGCGCCGACGGAGCGCCGCGCCCGCTCGACGAGCGCCGGCGACCAGGGAAGCCCGAGCGCGAGCTCCTCCCTTCGCGACAATCCGCCGCGGCCGACTCGGTCGAGGTAGTCGTCGACGTGGGCGAGCGCGAGCTCCTCGTCCGTTGCCGGGCGCGCGTCCGCGACCTCGATCTCCGGTGCCGCGTCGGCGCCCTCCCGCACGAGCCGATACTTGCCCAGCGGGAAGCGGTGACCCGGCGGCAGCGGGTACGTGTAGACGTCGTGTGCGAACGCCTCCATGCCCGCCGCCAACATAGACTCCCCCGGCTGTGAGCGACCGCTTCGCGGGAAAGACGGGCCTCGTCCTCGGCGTCGCCAATCGGCGCTCGATCGCGTGGGGCATCGCTCGGCGGCTGGCTGAGGGCGGCGCCCAGCTCGCCTTCACGTACCAGGGCGAGCGCATCGAGAAGAACGTGCGCGACCTGGCCGAGACCGTCTCGGCGCCGCTGATCACGCCGTGCGACGTCCGCTCCGACGAGGACCTCGAGCGCGTCTTCGGCGAGGTTGCCGAGACGTTCGACGGCAAGCTCGACCTGCTCGTCCACTCGGTCGCGTTCGCCGACGCGCGCGATCTCGAGGGCCGCTTCACGGACACGCCGCGCGACCGCTTCTGGCTCGCGCTCGACGTCTCCGCCTACTCGCTCGTCGCCTGTGCCCGCCTCGCAGAGCCGCTGATGGAGGCAGCCGGTGGCGGCTCGATCTTGACCATGACCTACCTCGGCGGCGAGCGAGCGGTGCCGCACTACAACGTCATGGGCGTCGCGAAGTCGACACTCGACTCGTCGGTTCGCTACCTCGCCTGGGACCTCGGCCAGAAGAACATCCGCGTGAACGCCGTCTCCGCCGGGCCGGTGCGGACGCTGGCCGCGCGCTCGATCGCAGGCTTCCCGACGATGGAGGCGATCGTCGAGGAGCGAGCCCCGCTCCACCGCCACATCGACACTGAAGACGTCGGCGACGCCGGCGCCTTCCTCCTCTCGGACGAGGCGAAGAACATCACCGGCACGGCGCTCTACGTGGACTCCGGCTACCACGCGATGGGCATGTAGGGGCCCCTCGACCCGCTCGGCGTGCCCCTCGCTACGCCAGCTGTGCCTGCGTCGCCACGTCCACCCCCCAGAACGACGAGTGGCGGAGGGACAGCTCCAGGGCGTCGCTCCGACGGTGGGCCTCGCGCAGCAACTCGACGATGAGCCGCTCGTCCTCGGTCATCGGCTCGTACAGGGGCACGTGCAGCGTGATCTCCGCCTCGAATCTCGCGTAGAAGAAGTGGATGGTGTTGATGCGCGTGACGCCCACGGCGATCGGGATCTGCGGTCCGGCGAGCGGCTCGTCGTCGACGAGCCGGCGCTCCCACGCATAGAGCGCCCGAGTCGGGTCGATCGGCACCATGTCGCTGTCGCCCGGCGGGTCGTTGCCAGGATCCTTGCGATCGACGACCGCCCAGAGCTCGAAATGCAGCGTCGGGTCGTCCGGAACGCCGGAGACCTGGGCGAACGGCTCGCCAGCGCCGACGAAGTCGCCTTCGGCGACCTGGACCTCGGCGATGTGGTTGTAGTTGGTGACGAAGCCGAGCCCTCGCGGGTGATGGTCGATGCTGACGTTCGCCGTGTCGCCGCCCGGTTGGACCTCGACCTTGACGATGCGCCCGCTGTAGGCGGCGAAGACGCAGTTCCCTGCCTCCGAGGCAAGGTCGACGGCCTGATGCAGGCGGTTGAAGAAAGCGACGTCGCGGTCCGTCGGATTCGCCGGATCGTCGGCGAGGATGATCTGGGTCGTGCTGCATTCGGGCCTGCCGGCGAGCGGCCTGCGCCGGAGCGAGTCGAAGCGCCCGTTCTCGAGGCGCGGCTGGAGCGGTAGCTCGAGCGGCGGGCTGAACAGCCAGGATTGGTGGGTGACTGGAACGAGCGGCAAATCGGCGTCGGACGGCGTGGACTCCGAGGTGCGCGACACAACGCGCTCAGCGGGCAGCCTAACGGAGCTGGTGGCGCGAGAGTCCTGACCCAGATGGAAGAAGGTGCCGCCGAAGTGGGGCTGGCACGAGTAGCAGCGCTGACCTCGATCCGGGCGGGTCTCAAGCCCGCCGTTCGCCATTGACGGCCTAGACTCGGAAGCAGTGGCGAGCCGGCTTCCTGCGTTCCTTCGCCGCCGGCGCGTGCTCGTCGGGCTGCAGCTCGCCGTCGTCGCCGTCTTCCTCGTTTTCTTCGGCTACGTCCTTCGCGACGTGTGGGCGGACGCGCTTCCGCGCCTAGCCGACGCTGATCCGCTCTACCTCGCGGCCGCGCTCGCCGTTCTGGGCGCCTACTACCTGCTCTTTGCGGTCGGCTGGTGGTGGCTGCTCGCGGCCTTCCACATCCGCGTCCCGTACGGGATCGCGCTCCAGGCCGAGATGGCTTCGATGCTGGCGAAGTACGTCCCCGGCGGCGTCTGGACGCCGCTCGCGCGGATCGTCTGGCTGCGGCGCGCCGGGGGCGTCGACGACACGTCCTTCGTGGTCAGCTCGATCCTGCTCGAGGCGGGGCTCTCCGCGGTCTCCGGCATACTCGTCTTCACGGTCGGGCTCTCCGCGGTCGACGCGGTCGAGGCGCCGCTCGTGCCGCTGTTCGCGTTCGGAGCCGTGACCGTTGTCCTGCTGCACCCGCGGGTCTTCACCGCGCTGGCGCGCGTGGTTTTCCGGCGCTTCGGGGCGCCCGAGCCACCCCGCCTCCCGTACCGGGTCCTCACCGCGCTGCTCGGCTACTACGCGCTCACCTGGCTCGTGGGCGGCACCGCGCTCTACCTGCTTCTTCGCTCCCTGGACGCCGACCCCGGCGTCGCGACCATCCCCTATCTCGGGGGTGCGGCCGCGGTCGGCGCCATCGTCGCCGTGCTCACGGTCTTCGCCCCGTCGGGACTTGGCGTCCGCGAAGCCTCGATGTACGGCCTCCTGGTCGTCGTGGTGCCCGCGAGCGCCGCCCTCGGGGCGACCGTGCTCAACCGCCTGGCGATCACCCTGGTCGAGGCGGCGCTCCTCGGCGGCGGGGTGCTCGTCTCGCGCGCCCGCCGCTCACCAGCCGCGGCGGACGGTGAAGTAGACGAGCGAGCCGAGGAGCGGGAAGAAGATCGTCGCGAAGACCCAGACGGCCTTCTCGCCCCACGAGATGTGCGGGTTGCGGAAGACGCTGAAGAGCGTGACGACGATGGCCACGAGGGCGACGATCCCCAGTACGGACCACAGCCCGTAGATCACGCCTGACCTCCGAACCGTCGCTCGGCCATCAGGGCGACTCCTCGTCGCCTTCGGTGCGGTCGTCACCCGAGCGGCGCGGGCGGATCCGGCCGATCAAGCCCTCGGCCTCGGCGCCCCGCTCGTCCCGCTTTGCCTGCTTCTTTGCCGCGCGCTGTTCCTTCTGCTCGGCCACCTTGACCTTGGCGTCGGTGTACGACTGCCCGACCAGCAGTTTCCCGCCGGTCCAGCCGAAAACCCAGACGACCAGGACGAGGGCGAAGAGGACATTCCAGGCGGTCGTGACCAGCTGCTGCGCGGTGGAGTAGGCGACCGCCGTGTCATTGGCGACGCCGCAGCAGGCGTCGAGGGCCAGCGCGTTCGTCGCCTGCGTGATGCCGACCGCGCCGGGCGTGACCGAGACGACGTTCGCCAGCGAGCCCGAGCCGGTCACCCACATGATCGACTCGAACGTGACCGGGATGGCGAAGGCGGCGAGGAAGATCCCGACCACGACCAGCTTGCACGTCCACGAGAGGAACGAGGGCAGGAAGACGTGCAGGAAGTAGCGCTTCGGCTGGGAGAGGATGACCCCGCCCTTCTTCGCCTGCGCCCAGAGCTTCTTCACCTGCTTCCAAAAGATGCGGCCCAACAGGAAAAGCAGGAAGGCGCCGCCGGCGACGATGGCGACCGTGACCACCAAGTTGTCCGACACGTTCCCGAGGTTCTCGTGGAAGGAGCCCGGGACGGACAGGAACAGGTAGAGGTAGACAAACGTCCCCGCGAGCGTGAAGAAGATCTTCTGCACGAGGTACGCGGCGATCGCCCCTGCGAACTTGCAGGAGGGGATGATCGCCACGAACATGAGCAGCGTCACGAACGTGCCGATGTTCGCGGGCAGGAAGTTGTTCATCGCGACGCCCACGGCGTAGGCGGTCAGGATCTGCGGGAACGAGACCTCGCCCGGGTAGGCGGCGCGGAGGATGCCGTAGTACGAGACAGCGGCGAAGGTCGTGACGCCGGTCTGGAAGAAGAGCCCGGCGACGATGTAGCCGACCGGGATCGCCTTGATCTGGTCCCAGAGGTCCTGGATCCACCCGAGCACGTCGATCCCGAGCAGATTGAGGAGGACGATGACCACGGCTATGCCGACCAGCCACGTCACGACCTTGACCAGCCGCCGACGGCGCGACGGGTCGTGGAAGGGCAGTACCGGGGAGGGGGTTTCGGCGGCCTGCGTGCTCATGGGCTAGGCGAGTGGAATCTGGGGATGCTCATCGTCGGGCGTCGCGGGGCGACGCTGAGCCACCGGGAGCGCGAAGTCAAGTCCGGACGGCACCTGCAAACCCTCGCAGGTAGGTCGGCCGACCCATCTCGCTCTGCGGAGCAAGGGATTCGGGAGGGTTGGTGCAACCGCCGCCGAAAAACGGGCCGACGTGCTCTCTGCCCTGATGATGTTCCGCCGCTTCGAGCGTGCGCTCCGCCATGCGATGCGCGAGCAGAATTTCGGAGCGCTCCTCGGCGCAGCTCTGACGCTCATCGTCGTCGGCACGCTTGCCTACACACTCGGTGAGGACTGGAGCGTGGTGGACGGCTTCTACTTCGCGATCGCGACCTTGACGACGTCGTCGATCGCCGATCCGGAGCTCGTCCTCACGAACGGGTGGTTGAAGGTCTTCACTGCTTTCTACGTTCTCGTCGGGATCGGCATCCTGGTCGAGGTCGCGCGACAGCTGGGCTTCGCGATGATCGAGCTCCGGCAGCAGGAGCACGCAGCCAAGGCCGCTGCGAAGGCAGCGAAACGCCCAGCCCAGAACGACTAGCGCGCTAGGCGGGCTTGGCCGGAGGTTGCGGGCCTCCCGGGGCATCCAGGGCCGCGTGCGCTGCCGCCACCTGGGCGCGGCGGGTTTTCGTCAGCTCCTGGATGAAGATCTGGATCGTCGCCGCGAGCGGAACGGCGGTGAGCGCGCCGAGGACACCAAGAAGCGCGCCGAAGAGCGTGACGGCGACGATGATGAAGAACCCCGAGAGGTTGACCGCCTTGCCCTGGATCTTCGGCGTCAGGATGTTGTTCTCGACCTGCTGGTAGATGAGCACCACTGCGAGCATGATGAGCGCCGCGGTGAGCCCTTCCTCGGCCCAGAGCGCCGGTACGAGGATGAAGCCGGCGAGGGTGGCGCCGAGGTTCGGGATCATGTCGAGTAGGCCGGCAATGACCCCTAACGCGAGGGCATAGCTCGACCCGAGGAGCCAGGCCGTGAGCCCCTGCGTCGTTCCGGCGATCGAGGCGATGACGACGACGCCGATCGCCCAGCGCGAAATCGAGGTCGTCACGCGCTCCCAGACTCCCAGCCAGCGCTCGTCCTCGCCCGGCATGAGCACGCTTCCCAGCGCCCGCTTCATGTTCGCGATGTCGCTGAGCAGGAACATGCTGATGAAAATGACCGTGAAGGCAATGAGGAAGAGGGAGAAGAAGTCGCCTGCAATGCCGAGCACGGCCGTGATCGCGTCCGGTACCGACGCTGAGACCTTTTCCGCACCCGTTTGCACGTTCCCGGCAGCACCGCTGTCGCCCAGCCACGAGAGCTCATCGGACTCCCGCAGCTGCTCGACCTGTGCCGGGAGATCCTGGAGGAAGTCCCGAACCGAGCCGACGAGCGGCACCAGGAAGAGCAGCGCGATCAGCGTGACCCCCACGAACGTGCCGAGCACCACCACCGCCGCCGCCACCCCGCGCGACATCTTCGTCTTCGACATCAGGAACCGCACGGGATACTCGAACACGAGGGCCAGGAAGATTCCGACGAACACGATCAGGAAGGTGTCGCCGATCGCCGCGAACGCCGCGAGCACGCCGATCGCCGCCGCGACCAGCAGCACCGTTCGCATCGGCAGGATCAGCTCAACCCGCTTCGACCCGCCTTCGTTCGGGCTGCGCTGGACACTCATCGTGAGGAACTATGAGTGTCGGGGCGGCTGGTCCCCATACGATCGGCATGAGGAGGGAGCGCTGTCTGTCCGGCATCGCGCTCCGGTCGACTCCGATGCGGCGGCCACGCAGCTCGGCCCGGCCGCGAGCGGCGAAAGGCTCTAGATGGCTGCCGCCTTCGGCTGGGGAACGCTGGCGGCTTCCTCGTTGGTGATCGGAGCCGGCCTCGCGCTCGTCTTTCGCATCGGCTTTCGCACGATCGGGCTGATCATGGGCTTCGGCGCCGGCGTACTGATCAGCGCGGTCTCGTTCGATCTCGTCGAGGAGGCGACGCAGAAGTCATCCGGCCAGGTATCGGTCGCTGCGGGGATCTTCGCCGGCTGCGGGGTCTTCTTCGGAGGCGACTGGCTGATCAACCGCCTCGGGGGTGGTGAGCGAAAGGATGCAAAAGGCGCCCAGGAGGACGGATCCGCGCTCGCGATCGTGCTCGGAACCGTGCTCGACGGGATCCCCGAGTCGATGGTGATCGGCCTGACGATCTTCGAAGGCGGAGAGGTGGGAGCGGCCTATCTGGCTGCCGTCTTCATCTCCAACCTGCCCGAAGCGATCTCCTCGACCTCGGGGCTCGTCACCGGCGGGTGGCCGAAGGCGCGAATCCTGTGGATGTGGATCGCGATCGCGCTGATCTCGGGAATCGCCTCGCTGGCCGGCTACGGCCTCTTCCAAAATTCCTCACCGGACACCGTCGCGTTCGTCCTGGCGTTCGCGGCAGGTGCGATCCTCACCATGCTCGCGAACACGATGATGCCGGAGGCGTTCGAGCACGGAGGCAAGCTGGTCGGAGTCGTGACGACGCTCGGGTTCGCGGTCGCGTTCGGCATCCACACCCTTGATTGACCTCGAAGCCGGGCCAGTCGTCGCTTCCGGGAAACCTCCTTTCATGCCATCGGTATGAGGACACGGGGCATCCGGGCGCTCATGCTTTCGTCGGAATCTCTACCCTCGTACTTGCAAGGGACGACCACAGAAAGGGGAGCACCATGGCCGATTCGACCACCGACACCCCAGTCCTCGACCTGCTCGCAAGCATGACCGCGGACTCGATCGAGGCTTCGAACCTCGACCCGGAGACGCTCATGCTCGTTCGCATCGCCGCGCTCGCCGCGGTCGATGCCCCGCCGGTCTCGTATGCACTGAACCTGCGGTTGGCAGGGGCGGCCGGCGTCGACCCCGAGCAGGTTCGAGGCGTCTTTGCCGCAATCGCTCCGATCGTCGGCACGGCGCGAGTCGCATCCGCGACGGGCAACATCGTCAAAGCGATCGCGCTGGAGATCGAGGTCGCCGAGCTCGAGGACGAAGCTGCCCTCGACGAGGCCAACCTAGACGACCAGTAACCGAGTAGCGCCGCCGGCCGCCCTCGGCGGGGGCGGCTGGCCGCTCGCGGGAGCTTGAAGGAGGCAGACTTCCGACGATCGAAGCCGGGCTTGAGCCTGAGGGAGTCTGGAGGGCGAGACGATGAGCGACGCCGATGATCAACGACTCGACGCCGCTGATGGCGGCCAGGCGCCCGAGGCCGGCCGCAGCGAGGGAGCCCGCGCCAAGCTTGGCGCCGCGATGGAGAGCGCCAAGGGGGCCAGCGAACGACACGTGGCACTCGCAGTTCCGATCCGGGCGGTGGAGCGAAACCGGCGTGTGGCGGCGAGCGTCCTCGCCGGGGGGCTCGCGTACAGGCTCTTCCTGTGGCTGCTGCCGTTCGGCTTGATCGTCGGAGGCGCTCTCGGCCTCAGCAACGCGAGCGACACCGAGGACGCAGTCGAGGGCGGCGGCGTCCCGGCGGCCATCTCCAACGCGATCGGCGATGCCTCGCGTTCCGCCGACTCCAACTCGTGGTGGCTCCTCGCAGTCGGGATACCCCTTCTCTGCTGGACGGGGTTCACGGGTGCCAAGGCGGTCGTGCTCGTTCATTCGCTCGTCTGGGACGAGCCTCCCTCGAGGGCCAAGCCGGTGGGGTCACTCGTGTTCACGGGCATGCTGTGTGCGGCGATCATCACCGTCGCGCTCAGCTCGTGGTTCGCTGACGTCGCGTGGCACGGTCTCCTGGCGGCCGCGCTCACCATCGCGCCGCTCACCGGGCTGTGGCTCTGGGTTTCGCTTCACCTGCCGCACCGGGACGCTCCCTGGCGGGCGCTGCTGCCCGGCGCGCTCCTCATCGGGATCGGAGTCCCGGTTCTCAGCGGCCTGGTCGACGCCTTCCTCGTGGACGAGCTCGCGAAGTCGACGTCGCTGTACGGCGGTCTCGGCGCCGCGACGACGCTTATCTTCTTCGTCTACCTTCTCGGGATTCTCGTCGTCAGCTCACCGGTGCTGAACAGCTCGCTCTACGAGGAGCTCCTCAGGAAGCGCGAGCGGGCCGAGGGCGAGGCGACGGGATCGCCGGGGCCTTCATCCGCATGAAACCGGAGGACTGAGAACGATGAACGAGAATCCCGCCGACACGCCGGACGAGACGAGGCTCGAACGGTGGCTCGAGCATTGGGTGGCCCGCGCCGTGACGCCGCGGGGAGCCGCCATCGTGATCGCCTCCGCGACGATCGCGATCACGTTCATCGCCGGGACCCTGATGACGGTCCTCGACCGCGAGAACTATGCGACGATCGGATCGGGGCTCTGGTGGGCTGTCCAGACGACCACGACGGTCGGGTACGGCGACAACGTTCCGACGACGTTCGCCGGACGACTCCTCGCCGCGTTCGTCATGCTGGTCGGCATCGGCTTCCTGACGGTCATCACCGCCGCGATCACGAGCACGTTCGTGTCGCGCTCGCGCCTCGAGCCGTCCGAATCGGACGCCGAGACCTCGATTTCCGAGCAGCTCCGTCAGATCAACGCGCGGCTCGAGCGAATCGAGACTCGCCAGAGCGATCCCTCGTAGCGCCACGCGAGGGCACCCGAATGGGATGCGTCCTGTTTAATCGCCGCAACAGTGGGGCAGCGGACGATCCGCAGCACCGCCAAGGAGGAGGAGAGCCAAGATGACCAGCGGTCCCGAGCAGTCCTACGGCCACTCCACGGCCTGGAAGCCCGAGCGCCCCCAGTGGCGGCTGGTTCCGCTCCTCGCCTCGTGGTTCGCGACGGGCGTCGCCCTGATGGTGGCCGCCGCGATCCTGCCCGGCGTCCACATCGACGGCTTCTGGGGCGCGCTCCTCGTCGCGGTGGTCGTCGCGGCGCTGAACGCCGTCATCCCGCCCGTGCTCGCCGCGCTGCGCTTGCCGCTCACGCTCGTCCTCGGCTTCCTGCTCGTCTTGGTCGCGGACGCCCTGATCCTCCTCGCGGCCGACGCCCTCACCGACGGAGTGCTCACGGTCGACAACTTCGGCTGGGCCCTGCTCGCTGCGCTCGTGGTCGCGGCGGTCAGCGTCGTGCTCGCCGTCATCCTCGGCTCGGATGACACGTACTCGATCCGGATCGCGCAGCGCATCGCGCGCCGCCAGGGTCTCATCGCCAGCACCGATGTCCCCGGGATCATCTATCTCGAGATCGACGGGCTCGCGCTGCCCGTGCTCCGCCGGGCGATGCGTGACGGCAACGCCCCGACCATGGCTCGCTGGCTGGCGGACAACACGCACCGCCTGGCCGAATGGGAGACCGATCTTTCCTCGCAGACGGGGGCAAGCCAGGCGGGGATCCTGCTGGGCTCGAACGAGGACATCTCGGCCTTCCGCTGGGTGGAGAAGGAGACCGCGACGATGATGACCTGCTCGGCGCCGCCGGACTGTGCCGAGATCGAGCGGCGGCGCGCCACCGGCATCGGCCTGCTCGTGAACGGCGGCGCCAGCCGCGGCAACCTCCTCTCCGGCGAGGCCGAGGACGTGATCCTCACCGTCAGCCGCATGGAGGCGGAGAAGAAGGCGAACCCGGGCTACCGGGCGTTCTTGGCCAACGGCGAGAACGCGACGCGGACGCTCGTCCTCTTCGGCTGGGAAGTCATCCTCGAGTGGTCGGCAGCGCTGCGCGCGAAGCGCCGCGACGTGCGCCCGCGCGGCCACAGGGGCGGCATCTACCCGTTCATGAGAGCGGCCCTCTGCGTCTTCGTGCGCGACCTGATCGTCTCGGGCGTCCTCACCGACATGATGCGCGGGCGGCCCGCCGTCTACGCGACCTTCTCGAGCTACGACGAAGTCGCGCACCACTCAGGCCTCGAGCGCGCCGACACGCTCGAGGCCCTGCGCAAGCTGGACGACCACTTCGCGCACATCGAGCGAGCCTGCCGCTACGCACCCCGGCCGTACGAGATCGTCGTCCTCTCCGACCACGGGCAGACGCAGGGTGCGACCTTCAAGCAGCGCAACGGCTACGGCCTCGACGAGCTGGTCGAGCGCTCGCTCTCTCAGGGCGACGTCGCGGGGATCGCGGGCGGGGACGAGCAGAGCGCCATGATGGGCAACGCCTTCAGCGAGGCGACCGGCAAGAAGGCGAAGCGCCCCAAGAACGACGTCTCCGACCGGGACGTCGTCGTGCTCGGCTCGGGCAACCTCGGCCTCGTCTACCTGATGGAGGAACGCCGCCGCCTGACGCTCGAGGAGATGAACGAGCGGCACCCGAAGCTCATCCCCGCCCTCCGTGCGCATCCTCACATCGGCTGGCTGCTCGTCCGCTCGTCCGAGCACGGTGCGGTCGCGCTCGGCGCCGACGGAGTCCACTACCTGGCGGAGGGCCGCGTCGAGGGCGACGACCCGCTCGCGCACTTCTCGCCCACCGCAGCCGGGCATCTGCTGCGCACCGACGGCTTCGAGCACGTCGCCGACATCATGGTCGGCAGCTTCTACGACCCCGCGCTCGACGAGGGCTGCGCCTTCGAGGAGCTGATCTGCTTCCACGGCGGGATCGGCGGTCCGCAGACTCGTCCGTTCATCCTCCATCCGGTGCAGCTCGAGGTCCCGCCGGAGCCGATTCTCGGCGCTGCGAGCGTCCACGGCATCCTCGCCGGCTGGCGGCAGCGACTCCAGAACGGCGCGGACGACGAAGCGCCGGCGCACGGGGAGCAGGCGGCTGCGGACGGCGGGGTCGAGCAGTCGGTCGGACCCACGGGGTAGCCGACGCACGCGGCGTTTCCTGCTCAATCGAGCACACCGATTACCAGATCGGCGGCATCGTCGAGGCGATCGAGCAGACGGGTGAGCTCGAAAACACGATCATCTTCTACCTCGCTGGCGACAACGGCCCCACGCGCGAGGGCGGCCTGCACGGGACCATGAACAAGCTGAGCCACTTCAACGGCGTTCCGGAGTCGCTCGAAGATCTGGCGAAGCACATTGACGACTTCGGCAGCCCGAAATCGCACGGGAGCTATCCCGCCGCCTGGAGCTACGCCACGTCCACGCCGTGGGCCTACGGAAAGGAAGTGACGTCGGGCGGAGGCTGCAGCACGGCCATGGTGGTCTCCTGGCCGGCCCGCCTGAAGAACACGGGTGGAATCCGGCGGCAGTTCCATTACCTCATCGACGTGGTCCCGACCATCCTGGAAAGCCTTGGAGTGCCGGAGCCGACGCGCGTCAACGGAGATGCCCGCGGACGGGATCGTGATCGAGGGGGATGACGTCTAGCGGCGGTCGTCCACGAGTCCGAGATCGCCCGATGGTGAAGCAGCGCGCCTCCACATCAGGACGAATAGTAGAACGGTCACGATGCCGATCGTGTTGAGGATCGTGATCGACACCGTGACCAGCGGGTCGGCTGCAAAGGGATAAATCATCATCAGGAGCATCGGAGCGATGTTACGTACCGCCGTGGTCGCCTCGGCCGCATGCCTGATTCCCACGTCTTTGACTCGGAGACTGGAAACGAGAAGGTAGCCACACCCGAGGCCGATGAATGGGCCGGCAAACGCCGCGATGTAGCTCTCGGTGCCCCAGGTCTGCTCGAACAGATCCCAATACGCGACCAGCGTGAAGTTGAGATTGAAGAGCAGACACAGAATTGCAACTCGGACAGCCCACTGTGCCAGTGGCGGCGTCAGGTCGGGCCACCAGACCCTGAAGCCGCACCCGAGAACTAGCGGCAGGAGCAGAAAGAGCAGCAGCGGCCACGCAACATCCCAGGCAGAGGTCTTGAGTTGCGCGTCAACCGCATCGATGGCGAGGGGCAGCCCTAGCGGGAGGGCGATAATGGTGGCGACGGTCAAGACCACTATCAGCGTGGTGGCGATGCTGACATCCGCCTTGGCTAACCGGGCGAGGAGGGGAGCGAAAGGCATGCCTGCACTCAGGGCTGCGACACAGAACCCGACCTTGATCTCTCCAGGAATGGACGAGGCTATCGTCAGCAGATAGCCGATGAACAGGAGCGGGATGATGACGAAATTGATCACCAACGCCCAGACGGCGATCTTCCAATGGGTAAAGGCCTCTCCCAGCAGCTTGCCGATCGTGAGCCTGAGGCCCAACCCGAACGAGTTCAAGATCACGAAGAGCACCCCAAACCCGTTGATCAGGACGCTCAGACTGGACTGAGTCATATCGCTCCCTCCGGGCGCCGCGTCGGTGTGCCCCGCATGGCGAGAGTGGACGCTAGGGGTCCCGCGGCTGCGCGGCATCATCCAGAACGGATGAAGCTTGTCGCGGCTCCCCGCCAACTGGGACTCGGCGTGGTCTAGCTCCTCAGAATGGGGAATTGCCAAGTCCGCCTGGCCGGCTGCAACGAATGCGAAGCTGCACGCCCTAGGGCGTCCTTGCGGCCCGCGTCCGACCCTAGGAGGCAGGCTCCCGCCGAGAAGGCGAGGGTAGTTGGCCCGGTCGTTGAACCTCAGGTGAAT
Source organism: uncultured Actinomycetes bacterium (assembly GCA_963811635.1). Lineage (GTDB taxonomy): Bacteria > Actinomycetota > Thermoleophilia > Gaiellales > Gaiellaceae > JAIBJN01. The sequence goes on along the minus strand of CAWESB010000002.1, from coordinate 33,446 downwards.
GAGCGACAAGGATCCCATACCGAACACAGGGCGGCCTTCTCTCATTGAGCGCCGCGCTCGACGGATCGCCGAGGCGCGATCCGTGACCGTCGGCTTGGCCCTAACGTTCGTGGCGGTGGCGCTCGTCGGGGCGATCGTGATGCGGCTCGCTGATCCACACAACTTCCCATCCCTCGGCTTGGCGGTCTGGTGGGCGCTGCAAACAGTCACAACGGTCGGTTACGGCGATGTCGTGCCTACCACCAACGCCGGGCGAGTGGTAGGTGGCTTGGAGATGGTGCTCGGCGTTTCCTTCATCGCGTTCCTCACCGCAGGGGTGACTAGCACCGTGATTCAGCGCGGCGAGGCACGGACACAGGAAGCCGACCGTGCGCAGAGAGAGCGGGAGAGCCAGATGATCGTCGACGCGCTAACCCAGACGCGACATGCAGTCATCGAACTGGACCAGCGTCTCGAAAGCATCGAGTCGAGATTGACCACCTGACGCCGTACCGGGAACTCCACGTCGGCGCGGCAGGCTCTTGTCCTCCTGGAACGCCCATTTCATCGCCGGGTTAGGGTCGAGCATCGCGCTGCGGACGTGAGTCCTACCTAGGCGAAGATGTTCACGGCCCGTGCGACCACCAGTCCGAGGATGGCGAGCGAGATGAGCGACTGCACAGTCATGGCGATCTTCGCCCAAGGCGCGAGCGGCATGACGTCGGTCGGGCTAAAGGCGGTGGCGTTGGTGAAGCCCAGCTAGAGGTAGTCGATGAACCGGGGCCGCCAGTTCGGCTGCGCGATCCTTGGGTTCAGTTGCTGTGGGAAGCCGAAGTCGGCGTGGCCCGCTGGGTTCTGGGCGCGCGTCGCTGCGCCTCCTCCGTCGAGCTCCCAGTAGAGCAGGGCGAACGCGATGTTGTTCGATACCCAGACGAGAGTTCCGGCCTGGAGCAGATCGCTTGCCGAGTTCGTCTCTGCGCCACCGTTGATGAGGTGGTCGATCAGCAACACGTCGCCCAGAGCGAGTTGAAGACGAGGACGGTGAGCAGGACGATCGAGAGTGCCCGGAGCTCTCGCGAACGGCGGGTGATCCGGCCGGGATCGCCAGCGACCACGGCGACCAACAACAACCCTTCGATGAGCGGGAGCAACCACCTTGGGCCTAGCCGTAGGTCGTCGGGCAGCAGGATCGTGAGGGCCATCGCCGCGAGCACGGCGCCCGCCATCGGCCAGCGCGCCTCGCCAACCACAACGTCGGCGTCATCTCGCTCGGGACGGTCATGCCCTGCTGCCGAGTCGCCTGCGGCGTCTGGCTCGGGCTTGATTCGGGCCGCATCCTAGGCACACCCTTCGACGTGCGGCGAGGGTTCCGGCTTTGCTCGACGGCGTCCCCGAGGCGACCGGGAGTCGTCGCCACTGAATCTAAGGTCGTCGTTGCCGACGCGACGCGTCGTGCCGCGGAACGCTCACGATCGTGGGGATGGCATGCTTCGGTCGCAGTGCATCACTCCACGTGCAGGGCATGAGAGACACCGAGCTCAGGTCCGCCGAACCCGGCCCGATGCCGGCGGAAGCCATGGCCTGGATTTCGGGCGGGACGTTCCTGATGGGGTCGGAGGACTTCTATCCGGAGGAAGGCCCGGTCCGAAGCGTCGCCGTCGACGGGTTCTGGATGGACACGAAGACGGTGACGGCGGCGCAGTTCCGGCGCTTCGTCCGAGAGACCGGCTACGTCACAGTTGCCGAGCGAGAGCTCGAGCCTGCTGATTACCCGGATGCGGACCCGGAGCTGCTCGTGCCGGGCTCGCTCGTCTTCCGCAAGGCGTCCGGGCCGATTCCGCTGGCCGACTTCCGCGCGTGGTGGGAGTACGTCCCCGGCGCCTCGTGGAAGCGGCCGGGCGGCCCAGGAACCACGATCAACGGTCGTGATCACCATCCGGTTGTTCACGTCGCCTTCGAGGACGCAACGGCGTACGCGACCTGGGCGGGGAAAGAGCTTCCCACCGAAGCCGAGTGGGAGTACGCGGCGCGCGGCGGTCTCGACGGGGCGGCGTTCGTGTGGGGGGACGAGGAGTTGCCGAGCGGAGTGCCGGGGGCGAACACGTGGCAGGGCCGCTTCCCGTGGGAGAACCTCAAGCTCGACGGCTACGAGGGCACGTCCCCGGTTGGGAGCTTCCCTCCGAACGGCCACGGCCTCTTCGACATGGCCGGTAACGTTTGGGAGTGGACGACCGACTTCTTCACGCAGGGCGGGAACGGTGAGGCTCCCGCGTGCTGTGCGCCGCCCCTCATGCCGGGCGAGGGCTTCCCGCGTCGGGTGATCAAGGGCGGGTCGCACCTCTGCGCGCCGAACTACTGCCTGCGCTACCGGCCGGCGGCGCGGCAGGGCGAGACGGTAGACACGTCCACCGGCCATATTGGGTTTCGCTGCATCGTTCGCGCGTAGGCTGCTCGGCGCCGTTTCGAGCAGCCGGGCCGAAGGGCTCATGAACAGACCGAGGGAGAGTGCCCATGCCCAACCAGTCTGACGAACACGCGCGGTCGATCCTGCCGCCGCCCGACCCTTCGTTCGAGGGCGAGATCGATGGGGCCTTGGTGGACTCGAAGGGCGATTGGCGCGAACCGTTGAAGGCACCGGAAGGTGCGCCCAATGTCCTGCTGATCATGGGCGACGACATCGGCCACGGCCACATGAGTGCGTTCGGTGGGCCGGCAAACACTCCGACGTTCGATCGGCTGGCGAAGCGGGGACTGAGCTTCACGAACTTCCACACAACTGCGGTGTGCAGCGTCGCGCGCTGCGTTGCTCACCGGGCGCAACGCTCATCCCGTCGGGATGGGCTGCATCCCGGAGGGCGCGGTCGGGTTCCCGCGATACAACACCTCTCTCCCGCGCAGCGCCGCGACCGTGTTCGAGATCCTGCGGCAGAACGGGTACGACGAGGAGTGGCACGCGGCCGAGGCCGCGCCTGGTGTGCTGGTAGCGCTCGGCGCAGGAGGTCTTGTCCTTCAGTGGTGAACAGCAAGTGGCGTCGGTGCTGTTTCAGCGCGCGGGGTAACGGCCTCTGGGATCGTCCCGCGCACGGTCGTGCCCCGGCCCGGCGAAGAGACGATCTCGAGCTCACCGCCGACCGCGCCGACGCGGTCGCGCATTCCGATCAGACCGTCGCCGTTGCCCCGCTCCGAGTGGTCGATTCCCACCCCATCATCACTGATCGCGAAATGGACTCGATCCCGGTCACGACCGACGGTCACGCCAACGCGTACGTTGGTGCCCGCGTGCTTAATCGCGTTCTGGATAGCCTCCGCCGAGCAGAAATAGATCGCCGCCTCGACCGGCGGCGAGCAGCGTCCGATGCCCTCATCGGCGACGGAAATCGCGACCGGTGACGTCCTCGCAAGTGAGCGAAGAGCGATCACGACACCGGCGCTTCGCAGTACGGCCGGATAGATTCCGTGCGCCAGCGTTCTCAGCTCCTCAACAGCCTCCGCCGCCGCCGCGGCGATCGTCTCGAGCTGCGCGACGACCCGATCGTCGTCGATCTGCTCCTGCGCCAGCTGAAGCCTGATCTGAATCGCCACAAGCCGCTGCTGCGCGCCGTCATGAAGATCGCGCTCGAGCCGACGGCGCTCGTGATCGGCGGTGTCCACCATTCGCGAGCGCGACGTCCGCAGCTCCTCGACCAGCCGCGAATTCTCGAGCAGCATCAACGAGCTGGCGGCCAGACCCTCGACCACGTCGGAGTCGGTATCGAGCGCCGGATCGTGGATCAACACGGCGGCCGGGCGGTTGTCGCGGGTGATCTCGGTCACGGCGCGCGCCCGAGAGTCACGCGGAAGCTCCAGTGGGGCGCCGCCGGTGCCGACATAGCCGTTGCGCTCGGGCGTCCAAAGCCCGAGAGTCAGCGTCGAATCCCCGAGCGCCTCGCCGATCATCGCCTCCGCCGCGGCTGGAGTCAGCATCTTCCCGCCGGCGCCCAACACAATCCGGCCAACGCTCCTCGCCGCATACAGGTCCCCCCAGACCAGGCCGAGGAGAATTGCCATCGGAATCGCCAGTCCCAGCACACCATTGACGATCGTCACCACCGACGCCGTCTCCGGATAAGCGGGGAGAACGTACAGGGAAATCACAAACCAGGCGACGGTAGCGGTAAAGACGGCGATCACCGGGGTAAGCGCGCGGCGAAACACGGGCCCCGGCGCACGCGCCTTGTCGAATAGCAGCGTCGTGAGGCCGATCAGCGCGATCGTGAACACGATGCTCACCGCCGTGTTCAGCGCCGTCCCGATCACAGCATCGCCGCCGACCAGGGCATTGGAAGGACAGCGGGTCCCGCAGTCGTTGAACGAGCCGGCCCCGGGAAACGTTGGCGATAGGGCCAGGACCAGGCTCCACAACACAGCTGTGGTCAGCGCATAGGCACGGATGAACGCGCGCTCCAGCCTCGACTCGAGATGACCCCTCGGATAGGACAGCAACACATAAGCCGTGTACACGACATACACGGCCCACAACACCATCCCCAGCGTGTACGCCGGCGACGCTCCCGACGCATTGAACGACGTCGCGGCATACAGGAATCCGTTCCCCATAAGTAGCGGGCCGAACCTGCTGTCAGGTCGACGCCACCACCAATACAGCCCCACCGCCACATATGACGCGACGACCAGGGCTCGCCAGATCGAAACCGACTTCGGGTCAACGAGGATCGGGCTATTGGCGACCGCCCACGCTGTCACCGCCGTCGCACCGATCCCCGCCAGGCCGACCGCGACCAACACAAGCGTGCGGGGCGCGGCGCGCCGGCGCCAATCGAGTCTTGAAACTGATGCGGTCGCCACCGAGATCGACTCCCGGCCGTATCCTCTGGGCCGACCGCCTTGCCTGTCAACCGTCAGGGACCCACCGGCGGGGACCCCTGCGCCAGAGCCAGAGGCCGACCCCGACGGGCACCGCGATCACGAGCCCGCGGCCGACGGCGATCAGCTCCAGGTCTCCCTCGAGGTCCGACGTGAGAACGATCGCGACCGTGAGGCCGGTGAGGACGACACCGAGGAGGGCCGCGAGCCAGAACGTCAGGTCGAGACGGTCCGTCTCCGCGAGGTCCAGCGGTGCGGCGTCGGCCACCAAGCGCACTCCCGTCGGCTCGTACGGCTCCACCTTGGCGTGGAGCCACAATGTTGCCAAGGCTAAGCGGGAGACGCCTGGGGCGCGGCCCCGTGTGTGTTCCACAAGCGCTGGAGCGTGGCCGGCCCGAGCTCCTCCTTGCGGATGAGCTCGACGGCGCCGCAGGTCTCGGCGGCCGAGCAAACCGCCGCGGCGTCCTCGGTCGAGATGAGCACGATCACCGACCCGGGATGAGCGGCGAGCAGGCGGCGGGTCGTCTCGAGGCCGTCGATCCCCGGCATGCGCACGTCGACGAGGAAGAGGTCGGGATCGACGTTGTCCGCCAGGCGCAGGGCCTCCTCGCCGGACGAGGCCTCGCCGAGTGCCTCGAAGCCGGAGGTCGCGTCGATCACCTCGCGCGCGACGCACCGGAAGACCGCCTGGTCGTCGACGGTGACGACTCCGACGGAGGGTGTGGGATTTTCGGTGCGCTGCTGGTTCATGGCCCTGATTCCGCGGCGTTCTCCCCGCGGTCTCCCGAATCGAACCATCGTCCTCGGCGGGGATCGCCGCAAGGACGCGAGCCGGTGTTTCGAAGTGGTGTACGCACCAACCCCGGGCCGCACGAGCTATCGTCCGCGCCGTGGGGATTCGGGTGGCGCTCGCGGACGACAGCATGCTGGTGCGCGAAGCCCTCGAGCAGATCCTCGCGTCGGAGGGCTCGATCGAGGTCGTCGCCTCCTGCGACGACCTGCCGTCGCTGCTCGAGGCGATCGACGCCCAGCGCCCCGATGTGGTGTTGACGGACATCCGCATGCCCCCCTCGAAGACGGACGAAGGCATCCGGGTCGCGACACGCCTCCGTGAGACGTACCCGTCGACCGGTGTCCTCGTTCTCAGCCAGTACTCCGAGCCCAGCTACGCGCTGGCGCTCCTGGAAGCGGGATCGGAGGGCCGCGGCTACCTGCTCAAGGAGCGCGTGCACGACCGGGCCCAGCTCGTCTCGGCCGTCGCGGCGGTCGCCGAGGGTGGCTCGGTGATCGACCCCGCCGTCGTGGATACGCTCGTGGGGGCGAAGGCCAGCGCGGAGCGCTCGCCGCTCGACGAGCTCACGCCGCGGGAGCGGGAGGTCCTGGCCGAGATCGCCCAGGGGAAGAGCAACAGCGCCATCGCGGAGTCGCTCGTCCTTACGAAGCGGGCCGTCGAGAAGCACATCAACTCGATCTTCCTGAAGCTCAACCTCTCCGAGGCGGAGGATGTGAGCAAGCGCGTGAAGGCGGCGCTTGCCTTTCTCGCCGAGGAACCGGCCGCCGAGCCCGCGGGCCCACACTGACCGCGCACCCGAGCCGGCGGGGTGTGCACACCACCGTCAATTGCGGTGCTGGCGTCATTGTCGGGCCGGGCTTGGACCGGGAAGCTCCTCGCGATGCGCACCAACGCCGACCTTTCCCTGCCCGCCCATGGACCCGAGGCGCGCGAGCCGTTCGACCAATTCGGCTCCGAGATTCCGGCACCGCGGCCCGGGAGCATTCCAAGGACGGCGCTCGTCAACCGGCTCCGGACCTCCGCCCCGGTCGTCACGTTGGTCGCGCCGCCGGGGTATGGCAAGACGACCGTGCTGGCGCAGTGGGCCGAGCGGGATGACCGTCCTTTCGCCTGGGTCTCGTGCGACGAGGACGACGACGTTCAGCGGCTGTGCCTGCGGATCGCGTCGGCGCTCGGTCGGTCCGGGTCGCTCGAGGCGACCGTGCTCGCATCGATCCAGGCGAGCCGGAGTCGGGCCGTCGCGCTCCGGGAGCTGGTGGCCGCCTTCGCGTCGCGTCGTCGCCCCGCAGTCCTCGCCCTCGACGGGGTCCACCTCCTCCGCAAGAAGGGCTGCGGCGACGTCGTGGCCTCGCTCGCGTTTCATGTTCCCGACGGCTCGACCGTCGCCGTGGCCGGACGAGCGCTCCCACGGGGGCCGATCGCCCGCCTGCGTTCGGAGGGCCGGCTGTTCGAGGTCGGGAGAGAGGAGCTCGCCCTCACGAGGCGCGACAGCGAGCGGCTCGTCCGGGGACTGGGCGTCGAGCTCCGGGCGGACGAGCTCGATGAGCTCACCGAGCTGACCGAGGGCTGGCCGGCCGGCGTCTACCTCGCCGCGCTCGCGTTGAAGGACGGCGGCACCGGCCAGTCTGTCCCCGGAGGCGACGACCGCTTCGTCTCCGACTATCTCGACTTCGAGCTCCTCTCGCGGCTCGGCGCCGAGGATGTCCGCTTCCTCACGCGGACGTCCGTTCTCGACGCGATGTGCGGGCCGCTCTGCGACGCCGCCCTCGAGTCCGAGGGATCAGGGCGGAAGCTCGCGACGCTCGACAAGGCCAATCTTTTCCTCGTCCCACTCGACCGCCGCCGGTGGTCGTATCGCTACCACCGCGAGTTCAGGGCCTATCTTCGGGCCGAGCTGGAGCGGCGCGAGCCGGGTACCGCCCCGGATCTCTGCCGCCGTGCCTCCATCTGGTGTGAGGAGAACGGGGAGCCCGAGGCAGCGATCGCGTACGCGCACGCCGCCGGGGACGTCGACCGGCTTGCGAGCCTCCTCGGCCGGGACACGCTCACGGCCTGGGCCGCAGGCAAGCGCCAGACGGTGGAGACCTGGCTCGGGTGGTTCGACGAGTCCAGCGATCTCGAGCGCCATCCCGAGATCGCCGTCCTCGAGGCCTGGGCGCACGGCCTCGCCGGGCGGCCGGCCGCCTCGGAGCGGTGGCTGGCGCTCGCCGAGCGCGCCACGCTCAGAAAGCCTCTCCCGGACGGGAGCACATCCGTCGAGCCCTGGTTGGCGGTCGTGCGTGCGACGCAATGCGTCGGCGGCATCGACCAGATGAAGGCTGACGTGGAGCTCGCCTTGCGGGAGCTCGGGCCCGCGAGCGGCTGGCGTCCGTCGGCGCTCGTCCTGCGCGGTGCGGCGCATCTGCTGCTCGGCGAGGACGAGGCAGCCGACGCAGCGCTGGCCGACGCGGCCGAGGAGGCCGAGAGCATCGGCGTCGTCCCCTCCAGGATCGTCGCTCTCTCGGAACGCTCGCTGCTTGCGGCGGCCCGCGGGGACGAGGTCCGCGCGGGGGAGCTTGCCCTCGAGGCTCGAGCCCTCGTGGAGGAGCACGGGCTCGAGAGGTACGTGCGAAGCGCGCTCGCCTTCGCGGTCTCGGCGCGACGGGAGGCCCACTGTGGCAATCTCGACCGCGCCAGGAGCGAGCTCACGCTCGCTCGCTCGCTCGAGCCCCAGCTGACGCGGGCGCTGCCCTGGTACTCCGTGCAGACGGCCCTCGAGCTCGCCCAGATGCATCTCTCGATCCTCGACCTGGCCGAAGCGAGGTCGTGGCTCGCCACGGCCGACGAGATCCTTCTCCGACGTCCCGGCCTCGGCGTCCTGGTCGCCCGGCGGGCCGAGCTCGGCGAGCACGTCGACCGCGTGGCGGCCACCCAGGAAGGGAAGGGGTCGACGCTCACCCCCGCCGAGCTGCGCCTGCTCCCGCTTCTGACCACGTACCTCTCCTTCCGGGAGATCGGCGAGCACCTGTTCGTGTCGCGGAACACGGTGAAGTCGCAGGCGATCTCGATTTACCGGAAGCTCGGGGTCACGTCGCGAAGCGAGGCGATCGAACGAGCCGAGGAGCTCGGGCTCGTCGAGCGCGCGGCCTGACCCTGGTCAGTTCATCCGCACGGGATGATGTCGGGTGGCCTCCGAAGGAGTGGAATTGCAATGCTGCCGTGGACGATCCAGGCATCGCACTCCGGAAGCTCGCAATTCACGATGACGCCTTCATCGAAGCGGTACTCGCCTGCGGCTTGCGCGACACGGCTCCGTCGGGGCTCGACGCGAAGACGCTGGCCATGGTGCGCATCGGGGCGCTCGCCGCGGTAGGCGCGGCTCCCACCGCCTTCATGGGTCGCGATCGAGTCGGCGCTGGAGGCGGGTGCATCCGAGCAGGACATCGTCGGCGTCCTCACCGCGTTACTGCCCATCCTCGGGCCCGACCGGGTTGCGGCGGCGGCGCCCAACCTCGGTCTCGCGCTCGGCTACGACGTCGACGAGGCGCTCGAGCACCGTTCGAACCCCTCGAAGGGAACCGGATGAGCGAGGCGATCGGGGCCCAGTCGGCGGTGGCTCCCAAGCGGGCGGGGTTCGTTCTAGCGGCGTCGCGGGCTCTGGAGAAGGGCTGAGAAGAGCCGTGGAAAAGGGCCAACCCGGCGCGCAAACGGCGCCGTCGACAGGGGCTACGCCGAGTCCGCTCGAGCTTCTCCGGAGCCGCTCGTACGTCGTGCTGCTCGGGTTCGGCGCGATCATCGGTGTGCCGGTGGCTGCGGCCGCGTACTTCTTTCTCGAGGGTTTCACCGAGCTGCAGCAGTATCTGTTCGGCACCCTGCCCGGCGACCTCGGCTTCGAAAGCCAGCCTGCGTGGTGGCCGATTCCGCTGCTTGCGCTTAGCGGCCTGCTGGTGGCGCTCACAATCCGGTACCTGCCGGGAACGGCAGGGCACAAGCCGGCGGAGGGGTTCAAGGCATCCGGACCCGTGCCGCCGATCGAGCTCCCCGGGATCGTCATTGCCTCGTTCGCCACCCTCAGCCTCGGGGTCGTCCTCGGCCCGGAGGCGCCTCTGATCGCGATCGGCAGCGGCCTCGGAGTCCTCGCCGTCCACCTGGTCAAGCGCGACGCGCCTGAGATGGCCAGTGTGGTGATCGGCGCCGCCGGGAGCTTCGCCGCGATCAGCACGCTCCTCGGCTCGCCTCTTCCGGCCGCGTTCCTGATGATGGAGGTTTCCGGGATCGGCGGCGCGATGCTCGGGGTGGTGCTCGCGCCCGGGCTGCTCGCTGCCGGTGTCGGCTCGCTGATCTTCATCGGGTTCGACAACTGGACCGGCTTCGGCACCTTCTCGCTCGCGGTCCCGGACATCCCTCCGGCCGGCAGCCCCGGTGTGTCCGAGTTTCTGTGGGCGATCGTGATCGGCGTCGTCGCGGCGATCCTCGGCGCCGGCATCAAGCGGCTGGCGCTGGTGCTTCAGCCGATCGTCGAACGCCGAAGGGTGCTGCTGACACCCGTTGTCGGCGTCGCGATTGGTGTTGTCGTGCTGATCTTCGTCGAAGTAACAGGGAGAAGCTCGGCCGAGGTGCTCTTCTCGGGACAGGATCAGCTCCCCGGTCTAATCGAAGGCGCCGCCGGCTGGACCGTGGGCGCGCTCCTGATGGTTGTCCTCTGCAAGGGCCTCGCGTACAGCCTCTCGCTGAGCAGCTTCCGAGGCGGTCCCATTTTCCCGAGCATGTTCATCGGCGCCGCCGGCGGCATTGCGCTTTCCCACCTTCCCGGCCTGCCGATGATTGCGGGTGCCGCAATGGGTATCGGCGCGATGATGGTCGCGATGCTGGGATTGCCGCTCACGTCCGTTCTCATCGTGAGTGTGTTCCTCCAGGCCGACGGCCTGACCCTGGTGCCGCTCGTGATCGTCGCCGTCGTGGTCTCGTACGTCGTCTCAGCCCGGCTCCCTGCTGCGGCGTCCGCCCCCAGCAGCCCGCCGACTCCGGCCACGCCTTAAGCTTCGTTGCCCACGGAGGAGGATGTGATGGCACCTGCCCGAACCGGCCCGATCGTGGTCGGCTACGACGACGAGGATGCGGCGAAGCGCGCGCTCGAGCGCGCGCTCGGCGAGGCGAAGGAGCACGGCGCGGGTCTCGTCGTCGTCTCGGTCGTCGAGCTCCCGCTCGACCCCGAAGGGCCTCAGAACTTCGGCACGCTGGACGACAGCCCGGCGCGGATGATCCCGCTGGTGGTCCCGGAGGAGCTCGAACCGGTGCTCGCGCACGCCCGGGAGCGGGTCGCCGCCGAGGGCGTCTCGGCCGACTTCCTCTGGGCGGCGGGAGACCCGGCAAACGTGCTCGTCGACGTTGCCCGGGACCGCGGGGCGTCGCTCGTCGTCGTGGGCACGCACCATCACAGCTTCCTCGCGAAGCTCGTCGGGGAAGACGTCGCCGCCGAGGTGAAGCGCCACGCGGGGGCGGACGTGCTCGTCGTCGAGTAGCACTCTGCAGACGTGACCGAGGACCTCCAGTCGCTCGTGGTGATCCTCGTCGCCGCGGCGCTGGCGCCCCTCATCGTCGACCTGCCGAACAGGCTCCGCTTGCCGGCGGTCGTTGCCGAGATCACGCTCGGCATCCTGATCGGCCCGCAAGTGTTGGGATTCGCCGAGCCGGTGGGCGTCGTCGAATTCCTCAGCACCGTCGGCCTCGCCTTCCTCTTCTTCCTCGGCGGCCTCGAGGTCGACTTCGACCGCGTCCGTGGCCTCCCGGCGAAGCTCGGCGGCTACGGCTGGCTGATCTCCCTTGCGCTCGGTCTCGGAATCGCGTTCGGCCTCGAGGAGATCGACTTCGTGCTCACGACCGAGCTGGTCGGCGTCGCGATCTGCACGACGGCGATCGGGACCCTGATGCCCATCCTGCGCGACGCCGGGGAGCTCAAGCGCCCGCTGGGGCCGTTCGTCCTCGCCGCCGGCGTCGCCGGCGAGTTCGGGCCGCTGATCGTGGTCGCTCTCGTTCTGACTGCCGGGCGCACGCCCGGCGTCGCCTTCGCGCTGCTGATCGCCTTCGTCGTCATCTCCGTGCTCGCGGCCGTCGTCGCGACGCGCGCACGTACGCCCAGGATCGTCGCGGCCATCCACGACGCAATGGCCTCGAGCGGCCAGGCGGCCGTTCGCCTTGCCCTGGTCGTGCTCTTCGGCCTGGTGTTTCTCGCGAGCGAGTTCGGGTTCGACATCGTGCTGGGCGCCTTCGCGGCCGGGCTCGTCGTCGGGCTCGTGACGAAGACCGAGGCGACCGAGGACGTGCGCATGCGTCTGGAGACGATCGGGTTCGGCTTCGTCGTGCCGATCTTCTTCGTCGTCACCGGCATGAACTTCGATCTGGAGGCGCTGTTCGACAGCCCGACGAACCTGCTTCGCCTACCGCTCTTTTTGGCGCTCTTCCTCGTGGTCAGGGGCGCTCCGGTGTTCCTGCTCTATCGCACGGCGATCCCGAGGGCCGACCGCTTGCCGCTGACGCTCTACTCTGCGACCGCCCTTCCGCTGGTGGTCGCGGTCACGACGATCGGTCTCGAGACCGGTCACATGCGTCCCGAGAACGCCGCGGCGCTCGTCGGCGCGGCCATGGTCTCGGTGCTCGTCTTCCCGCTCCTCGCGCTCACCCTCCGGCGGCGGCAGCAGACGGCCGACGAGCCTTTCACCCCTTCGGCATGATGTCGGCCGTTCGGGGATGCTGTTGGATCACGAGCGGGAGCGGGAGGAGCGCATGAAGGACGACAACAGGATGGAGCTTGCGGCGATCCCAATCGTCCTCATCTTCCTCGGGGTCCTCTTCGCGATCATGCTCCTCGCGGAGTTCGGGGTCTGGGGTTGGGTCGTCTTCGGCGTTGTCTCGGCGGCGGCGCTCGTCTTCGTCCTCGTCCTCGTCGCCCGGCGGCCGACGCATGCGTCCGAGCTCGACGCGCCGGCGACGGCGTCGCGACGGGCTGCTGCGCCCGACGGGAAGTTCCGCGTCGTGCTCGTCTGCGACGACAGCTGCACGTCCCCGGCCTTCGTCGACGAGGTCGTGGAGCACGCCGCCGGCCGGCAGCTCGAGGTCTTCGTCGTCGCCCCCGAGCTCGGCTCGCGGCTCTCGCGGTGGACCGGAGACGATGCCGCGCGGGGTGTGGCGAGCGAGCATCTCGACGAGACCCTGCGGGCGCTCGAGGCGGCCGGCGTCGGCGCGCGCGGCGAGGTCGGTCCGCCGGACCCGATCCGCGCGGCGGACGACGCGCTGCGGGAGTTTCCGGCCGACGAGGTCGTGTTCGCCACGCACCCCGAAGCCGACGCCAACTGGCTCGAGCAAAACGTCCTCCAGGCGGCGCGCACGCGGTACGACGTGCCCGTGAGACACGTCGTGATCGGCCGCAGCTGATGTGCCGGCTCTTCGGCCTGAGCGCGTCGCCGCGGCGGGTGCACGCGAGCTTCTGGCTCCTCGAAGCGCCTGACAGCCTGGCGCTGCAGAGCCGTCGCAACCCGGACGGCACGGGCCTCAGCTTCTTCTCCCCGGGCGGCGAGCCGGTGCTCGACAAGGAGCCGCTGGCCGCGTTCGAGGACGTCGCCTTCAGCCGTGAGGCGCGGCACGTCAGCTCGACGACCTTCGTCTCGCACATCCGCTTCGCCACCACCGGCGAGTGCTGCGTCGAGAACACGCACCCGTACGCGATGGACGGGAAGATCTTCGCCCACAACGGCGTGCTCGGAGACCTCGAGCGCCTCGAGGCCGAGCTCGGCGACGACCTCTCGCTCGTGCAGGGGCAGACCGACTCGGAGCGCTACTTCGCGCTCGTGCCCAGGGAGATCCGCGCGAACGGCGGTGACGTGGGTGCCGGGCTCGCCGCCGCTGTCGGCTGGATCGCCGACAACGTGCCGGTGTACGCGATCAACTTCGTGCTCGCGAGCGAGCACGAGCTCTGGGCCTTCCGCTACCCGGAGACGCACGAGCTGTTCGTGCTCGAGCGTCCGGCAGGCGGGCACATGGGCGAGCCGCTCCGGCACGAGAGCGAGGCACTGCGGATTCACTCCGAGCACCTCGGCGATCACCCTGCCGTCGTGGTCGCGAGCGAGCCGCTGGACGGGGACCCCGGCTGGAGGCCGCTCGAGCCCGGCGAGCTGGCGCACGTCAAGCCCGACCTGAGCGTGTCCTCGGCGATCGTGGTCGAGCACGCACCCACCCAGGTCATGCACCTCGACCACCCGACCGGCCAGGAAAGGAGCTAGGCGTGCCACTGAGCCATCCGAAGGGACCGCCCCGCGCGGACGCCGACGACCTCGGAGTCGCACCCCTGTTCACGCTGGAGGCCGTGAAGATCCCGCGCCACCGCCTCCCCGACGGGGAGCTTCCTCCGGACCTCGCCTACCAGATCATCCATGACGAGCTGATGATCGACGGCAACGCCCGCCTCAACCTGGCGACCTTCGTCACCACCTGGATGGAGCCGCAGGCGCAGGCGCTCATGTCCGAGTGCTTCGACAAGAACATGATCGACAAGGACGAGTACCCGCAAACTGCCGAGCTCGAGATGCGCTGCGTCTCGATGCTCGCCCGGCTGTGGAACGCGCCCGACGCTGACCAGGCCACAGGCTGCTCGACGACGGGTTCGAGCGAGGCGGCCATGCTCGGCGGGCTCGCGCTCAAGCGCCGCTGGCAGCACCGGCGCAAGGCAGAGGGCAAGCCGATCGACTCGCCCAACATCGTCATGGGCATCAACGTCCAGGTCTGCTGGGAGAAGTTCGCCAACTACTGGGACGTCGAGATGCGCCTGGTCCCGATGGAGGGCGACCGCCTGCACCTCTCCGCCGAGGAAGCCGTGAAGCTCTGCGACGAGAACACGATCGCGGTCGTCCCGGTGCTCGGCTCGACGTTCGACGGCTCCTACGAGCCCGTCAAGGAGATCTGCGACGCGCTCGACGATCTCCAGGCGCGCACCGACCTCGATGTTCCCGTTCACGTCGACGGCGCGTCCGGAGCGTTCGTCGCCCCCTTCGTCGACCCCGAGCTCGAGTGGGACTTTCGCCTGCCGCGGGTCGCCTCGATCAATGCCTCGGGTCACAAGTACGGGCTCGTCTACCCCGGCGTCGGCTGGGTCGTCTGGCGGGACGCCGACGCGCTCCCCGACGACCTCGTCTTCTGGGTCAACTACCTCGGCGACAACATGCCGACGTTCGCCCTGAACTTCTCCCGCCCGGGCGCGCAGGTCGTCGGCCAGTACTACAACTTCCTCCGGCTCGGCTTCGAGGGCTACCGGCGCGTGCAGGCGTACGCGCGCGATGTGGCGACGGGCCTCTCCGGGCGGATCGCCGAGCTGGGGCCCTTCGAGCTCCTGACCAAGGGTGACGAGCTGCCGGTCTTCGCCTTCACGCTCAAGGACGGGATCGACAACTTCACGGTCTTCGACGTCTCCAACGCCCTGCGCGAGCGCGGCTGGCTCCTGCCCGCGTACACGTTCCCGAAGAACCGCGAGGACCTCGCGGCGCTGCGGGTCGTCGTCAAGCGCGGGTTCAGCGAGGACCTGGCCGACCTGCTGATCCACGACCTGGAGCGTCAGCTGCCCCGGCTCCAGAAGCAGTCGGCGCCCGTCCACGACCGCGACACGGCCACCGCCTTCCACCATTAGCGCCCGGGGCGATCGGGGTGCTCGAGACGACGTGGCGGGTCCTGCTCTTTGCCCTTATCGCCGGGATGAGCCCGATTGCCATCGTCTCCACGCTCGCCGTCCTTACGAGCCGCCGCGGCCGGACGAACGGGCTCGTCTTCGCCGGCGGATTCATCCTCGCCCAAACCGCGGTCTTCCTGGCCGCTTTCTTCGTCGGCTCGGCTGCGGCGACCGACCAGGAGGGGAACGAGCAACTCGGGGCCGGCCTGGAGCTGGCGTTCGGAGTTGCGCTCCTCGCGATCGCCTGGCCGCAGCGAAGGAGCCGCAAGGCCGGCGCGGCCGGCGGCCACACGCGAACGAAGGCGCTCCTCGAGCGGCTGCGAGGGCTCCGGCCCGTCACAGCCTTTTCCTTCGGCGCCCTCCTGGGCGTCGGCGTGAAGCGGCTCACGATCACCATCGTCGCCGGAGGGACCGTCGGCGTCGCCAGCCTCCTGCTCGTGGAGGAGCTCGCACTCGGCCTTCTCTACCTGCTCGTCGCCTGCGTGCTCGTTTGGGTCCCGGTCGGCGCCTACCTCGTTGCCGGCGCTCGCGCCGACGACTGGATGGCGGCGGCCGAGGACTGGCTTCTGGCGAACGAGCGGCGGCTCGGCTTCTTCTCGACCGTCGTCTTCGGGCTCCTGCTCATCAGCGATGCACTGTTTCGGCTCCTGTGACCCGATGTCCTATCGTCTGCACCTGTGGATGAGCTAGCGGCATTTCTCGCGATCCTCGCGGCCGTCTTCTTCGCGCTCGCGGCGACCCTGTGGCAGCGGGCCTCCGTGTCCATGGGCATCGAGCCGGGCGACTCGAAGGCCTTCGCCAGGCTCCTGACGAACAAGATCTGGCTCCTCGGCCTCGTTGCGCAGATCCTCGGAGTCCTGCTCCAGGCCGCCGCGCTCGACCGGGGCCGGGTGGCCATCATCCAGCCGCTGCTCGTGACGACGATCATCTGGGCGATGCCGCTCGGGTATTTCCTCACCCACCAGAGGATCGTTCGCCGCCACATCGTGGGGGCCGCCCTCGTCGTCATCGGCCTGGCGGTCTTCGCCAGCGTCGGCGATCCGGCGGGGGGAATCGATAACGCGCCGGCGTCCACGTGGCTGACCGCCTTCATCGCGGTCGTGGCCGCATGCGCAGCGCTGCTCCTGTTCGGCCGCCGCGGAGGCCTCTCGGCCCGCGCGGCCGTGTTCGGCGCGACCGCCGGCATCCTCTACGGAGTCTCGGCGACGCTGATGAAGCCGGTCGTCGAGGAGCTCCACGCCGGGGGCCTGGGGCACGTGCTGGCGACCTGGGAGTTCTGGGTCATGGCCCTCGGAGGGCTCGTGGGCTTCTACCTGCAACAGGTCTCGCTCGCCACCGGTCGCCTGGTGCCGTCGGTCGCCACGGTTTCCGTCGCGAACCCGGTCGTCAGCGTCCTGCTCGGCGTGCTCGTTCTCCAGGAGCGGCTCGACCAGCCCCCGGCCTGGCACGTCGTCGTCGCGGTCGGCGGGCTCGCCACGGCGCTGCTCGGCGCTGTGGTCGTCGCATCGGCCACCGAGGAAGGCGCGCCTGAGGTCGCGGAGACCGCTCGACCCGCCGCAGTGGGCTTGCAGCCGGGGTAGGCATCCCCGGCGATCATGCGATCTGGGTGAGGTTGCCGCCGACCGCGGCCGTCATAGTTCGTCCCGTGACCCAGCGGAGCCGGTCGTGAACGTCCTCTGGGGCGCGCTGATCACGCTCGTCGTGACGGCCGTCGCCGTCGCCGCGATGCTGCTCGTGCGGCGCTCGGCGCCCGAGGGGAGCTACTTCGCCGACGGCGACCGCGCCTCGGGGGTGTTCGGCGTCCTTGCGACGGGGTTCTCGGTACTGCTCGGCTTCATCGTCTTCCTCGCGTTCACCAGCTACGACGAGTCCCGGAGCGGCGCCGAGACCGAGGCGCTCATGGTCGTCCAGCAGGTCGAGAACGCCCAGTTCTTCCCTGACGATGCCTCGGAGGAGCTGACGGGCGAGCTCGTGTGCTACGGGAGATTGGTGGTGAACGACGAGTGGGAGCAGATGCGCTCGGGCACGCTCGGCGACAAGCTCAACCCATGGGGAATCGAGCTCTTCCGCACGCTCCGGGGCGTCGAGCCGTCGACCGCGGTGGAGCAGTCCGCCTACGACAAGTGGCTCGACCAGACGTCGGAGCGGGAAGCGGCCCGGCTCGACCGGGTGCACGGCGCCGTCGGCGTGATCCCGACGCAGCTCTGGATCGTCCTCTTCTTCATCGCGGGCGTCATCTTCGTCTACATGCTCTTCTTCGCCGACCGTGCCGAGGGCGTCTTCACGCAGGCCGTACTCATGGGCTCCGTCGCGTCGGTGATCACCATGTTGTTCCTGCTCCTCTCCGCGCTGGACAACCCTTTCGCCGAAGGCGTCGGCGGGCTCGACCCGGTCGCCATGGAGCGATCCCTGCGCCTCGTCGACGAGCAGCTCCGAGCCTTGGGCGGACACGTGCCCATCCCGTGCGGCTCCGACGGCGCGCCCCTCAGCCCGTGAGCGCCGACTCGACCCGGACGGACGGGCGGCTCGACCTCCTCGCGGCCGCGCTGCTCGCGCTCGCGACGGTCGCCACGGCCTGGAGCGGCTACCAGGCAAGCCGCTGGAACGGCGAGCAGGCGAAGGCGTTCAGCCGCGCGTCGGCGCTGCGGATCGAGTCGGCGAAGGCCGACGACCTGGCCAACTCCCAGACCCAGATCGACGTGGCGACGTTCATGCAGTGGGTGGACGCGTACGCCCAGGACGACCAGGAACTGGCCACGTTCTATCGCGCACGATTCCGCGCCGAGTTCAAGCCCGCCGCGGACGCCTGGATCGCGTCGCGGCCGCTGAAGAACCCGGACGCCCCGCTGACGCCGTTCGCCATGCCCGAGTACCGCCTCGACGCGCGGGAGGAGGGGGAACGGCTCGATGCCGAGGCGGAGGCCATGTCGGCCCGGGCGCGGACGAACGTCCAGCGCGCCACGAACTACGTCCTCGCCGTCGTCCTCTTCGCCGCCGCCCTCTTCTTCGCCGGCTTGAGCGCCCGGCTCGCGTCGCACCGGCTCCGACGGATCCTGCTTGCATTCGGCGTCATCATCTTCGTCGGCACGGTCGCCTGGATCGCGACCTTCCCGATCAGCCTCTCGGTCTGAGCGGCCGCCGTGGCGCTTAGACGGTGGGCGCCGGCGACCGCAGGAGCCAGGCGCCGACGAAAAAGCAGACGGCCCCGAGGAACGTGAAGGCGTTCGTCGCCTCCGTGTTCAGGAGCTCGCCGGTGTCGGGCACGACCCACGACGCCACCGCGGCGATCCCGAAGAAGACCGAGCCGAGCATGTTGAGCCAGCCGATCCGCCACGGCGTGCCCCGTTGGCTCCACACGGCGGCCAGCGCCAGCGCGCTGGCGACGAGGAAGCAGGCCGACCCGAGGGCGTCCGGCGCCCACACCCGGATGTCCTGCTGCGCCGTCGAGAGCGCGTCGTTCATCGCGGTGAAGGTAGTCACGTTGAAGAAGAGCGTGCCGGCGAACTGCACGACGCACGCCCACCAGTCGATCCGGTCGACGCGGGGCGTCTGCTTAAGCTGGAGGAGCGAAGCCGAGGTAAAGAAGATCGAGCCGACGAAGAAGGTGCCGCCGACGAGCGCGGGCTCGACGAGCTCGGCGTAGAGTGGGGCCGAGCCGAGGGCGAAGGCCGTCGAGCCGACCATGAACAGCACGCCGATCCACCACAGTCTCGGCTTCATCCCGACGGGATGATGCGCGAATCGCAGGACACATGAAGTCTGGTCGGTGAGCGGCGCCACCCCAGCCCCTGGAGGAGGTCTCTGTGGCAACCCCTGACGAGCCGACCGGCACCGAAGTGCGGCGACCCCGTGTCGTCGTCCTTGGCGGCGGCTTCGGCGGCGTCGGCGCGGTCCGGGCGCTGAAGGACGCCGACGCCGACGTCGTCCTCGTCGACGAGCACGACTACCACACGTTCCAGCCGCTCCTCTACCAGCTCGCGACCGACCTGCTGGAGACCTCCGAGGTGGGGCACCCGCTGCGCGACCTCTTCCACGAGCACCCCAACGTTGCCGTCCACCAGGACTCGGTCACCGGAGTCGACCTGGCCGCTCGCCAAGTGCACTTCGCCGAGATGGCCCCGCTCGACTACGACTACCTCGTCCTCGGGCTCGGCGCCCGGGTCAACTTCTTCGGCACGCAGGGCGCGGCCGAGCACGCCTTCCCCATGTACACACTCGCGGACGCCCTGCGCCTCAAGGAGCACGTGCTGCGGAAGTGGGAAGCGGCCGACAAGGATCCGGCGCTCGTCGACGACGGGGCCCTGAACGTGGTGGTCGTCGGGGGCGGGCCAACGGGTGTCGAAAGCGCCGGCGCCCTGGGCGAGCTCTACTCGAGCGACTTCGCCGCCGACTATCCGAGCATGCCGCGGGAGCAGGCCCGGGTCACCCTGGTCGAGGGTGGGCCCGCGCTCCTGACGATGTTCAAGAAGAACATCCAGACGTATACGAAGAAGGCGCTGGAGACGCGTGGGGTCGAGATCGTCCTCGGCGAGATCGTCCAGTCCGTCTCGCCGACGCGCGTGACGCTCAAGTCCGGCCAGGTGCTGAACGCGCACACGCTCGTCTGGGGCGCGGGCCTCCAGGCCAGCTCGATCGCCGACGATCTCGGCCTCGAGCTCGAGAAGGGCAACCGGGTCGTCGCCGGGCCTGATCTCTCGATCGAAGGGCATCCCGAGGTCTTCGCCGTCGGCGACATCGCCTGGATCACCGACACGAAGACGAAGCGCGTGCTCCCCCAGCTGGGCTCGGTCGCGCTCCAGGCAGGCGACCAGGCGGGAGCGAACATCGCGCGTCGGATCGCCGGCAAGGAGACCGAGCCGTTCGTCTACCACGACAAGGGCACGATGGCGACCATCGGCCGCGGCGCGGCCGTGGTGCAGTTCCACGGCGGGCGGACGCTCAAGGGCAAGGCCGCGTCGCTCGCGTGGGGCACCGTCCACCTGGCGCTCTTGTCTACGGGGGAGGACCGGGCGAAGGCGATGGTCGAGTGGAGCTGGGCCGGTTTCACCCACGAGCGACCGGGCCGGATCACAGTACGGACGGATACGTAGCGATGGAGAGGAGAGTTGAATGAGCCAGCCTGCGCCGGCAGACGTCCTGGTCGTGTTCGGCATCACCGGCGACCTCGCCAAGGTGATGACCTTTCACTCGCTGTACCGGCTCGAGGCACGCGGCCTGCTCGATTGCCCGATCGTCGGCGTCGCCGTCGACGACTGGACGGTCGACCAGCTGGTCGAGCGCGCCCGTGAGTCGATCGAGGGCACGGGTGAGAAGCTCGACCCGGCGGTGTTCGACCGCTTTGCGGCCCGGCTCTCGTACGTGCAGGGCGACTTCGGCGACGCGGCGACCTACAGCCGTGTGGGCAAGGCGATCGAGGGCGCCTCGACGCCGGTCTTCTACCTCGAGATACCGCCCTTCCTCTTCGGCACGGTCGTCAAGGGCCTTGCCGACGCCGGCCTGACGAAGACGGCCCGCGTCGTCGTGGAGAAGCCGTTCGGCCATGATCAGGCCTCAGCACGGGCGCTCGCGGACGAGCTGCACCAGTCCATCGACGAGTCGCAGCTCTTCCGGATCGACCACTTCCTCGGGAAGATGGGCCTCGCGGAGATCCTCTTCCTGCGCTTCGCGAACACGATGCTGGAGCCGGTCTGGAACCGGAACTACGTCGAGTGCGTCCAGATCACGATGGCCGAGGACTTCGGCGTCGCCGACCGCGGCCACTTCTACGATCCGGTCGGCTGCCTGCGCGACGTCGTCGTCAACCACATCATGCAGGTGGTTGCCGCGACCGCCATGGAGCCCCCGTCGGGCGGCGACCCGGAGACGCTCAAGGACGGCATGACCGCCCTGTTCCGCTCGATCGACGAGGCCGAGCCGGCGCACTACGTGAGGGGTCAGTACGAGGGCTACCTGGACGTCGAGGGCGTCGCGCCGGGCTCGACCACGGAGACGTTTGCCGCCCTCCGTCTCGAAATCGACAACTGGCGCTGGTCCGGCGTTCCCTTCTTCATCCGCGCCGGCAAGCTCCTTCCGGTCCTACAGACCGAGGTGCGCATCGTCTTCAAGCATCCGCCGAAGCTCGGCTTCGCCGCGATCTCGCCCACGTCCGAGCCGGACCAGTTCGTGATCAAGCTCGACCCGTCGACGGGAGTGCAGCTGCAACTCGACGCCCTGCGGGCCGACGCAACCAAGGCCGACGCCATCACGCTCGACATGGAGTTCGCCGAGGAGGGGGGCGAGGCGCCGACGCCCTACGAGGTCCTCCTGCATGCGGCAATGGTCGGCCAGAGCACGCGCTTCACCCGGCAGGACGCCGTTGAGGAGACCTGGCGGATCATGCAGCCGCTTCTCGACGCGCCGCCGCCGGTGCATCCGTACGCGCCCGGCTCGTGGGGGCCCGAAGCGGCCGACGAGCTCGTCGCCGGATCCGGCAAGTGGCACGGACCGTGGGTGGTCGCATGAGCGCCGAGACCGACAGGCCACCGAGCGCCGCAGCGCGATCGCCGTTCACGCTGATCGCGGACTACGCGTTCCTCTCCAACTGCCATACGGGCGCGCTCATCGCCCCGGACGGCTCGGTGGACTGGCTCTGCGTCCCGTGCTTCGACGCTCCCAGCGCCTTCGGCAGCCTGCTCGACCGCGGGGCAGGCTCCTTCCGCTTCGGCCCGTTCGGGATCAACGTCCCGACCGCGAGGTCCTACGAGCCGGGCACCAACGTGCTCGTCACGACCTGGAAGACGCCGACCGGCTGGGTCGTCGTCCGCGACGCGCTGACGCTCGGGCCGACCGGCCACGAGGACGAGATCACGCCGCACACGCGGCCGCCGGCGGACGACGACGCCGACCACATGCTCGTCCGCACCGCCGAGTGCCTCGAGGGCAGCGTCGAGGTCGAGCTCGTCTGCGAGCCGGTCTTCGACTACGGCCGGACGCCAGCCGAGTGGACGCTCGTCGAGGGCAGCAGGCATACGGCCGACGGCACCGGCGCAGGTCAGACGATCAGGCTCCAGTCTGACCTCGGGGTCGGGATCGAAGCCAATCGCGTGCGCGCACGGCACACGCTGTCGGCAGGCGAGCGTGCGTACTGCGCCGTCTCATGGGCCGAAGGCCTCGCCTCGCCTCCCGACGCGGAGGACGCGGCGGCGCGCATCGACGCCACGGTGCGCTTCTGGAGAAACTGGCTCGGTCGGGCCCGCCTCCCGGACCACCGCTGGCGCGACCCGATCCAGCGCTCGGCGCTCGCGATCAAGGGCCTGACGTTCATGCCGACCGGCGCCACAGTGGCGGCGCTGACGACCTCCCTTCCCGAGACCCCGGGCGGGGAGCGCAACTGGGACTACCGCTACACGTGGATGCGCGACTCCACGTTCACGCTCCAGGCGCTGCACTGGCTCAATCTCGACTGGGAAGCGGACGAGTTCATTCAGTTCGTGGCCGACCTCGAGCCCAACGAAGACGGGGCGCTGCAGATCATGTACGGGATCGACGGCCGCCGGGACCTCACCGAATCGACGCGTGACGACCTCACCGGCTACGGCGGCGCCAGGCCGGTCCGGATCGGGAATGGCGCGTTCGACCAGCGACAGAACGACGTCTTCGGCTCGGTGCTCGACTCGATCCTGCTCCACAGCGAGAGGAGCCAGCGACTGCCCCGCCGGCTCTGGCCGATCGTACAGGCGCAGGCCGAGTGCGCGACCAACGTCTGGCGGGATCCCGACCAGGGGATCTGGGAGGCGCGTGGGGCGCCGCAGCACTATGTCTCCTCGAAGCTCATGTGCTGGGTCGCGCTCGACCGTGCCGCCCAGCTCGCGGCGATCAGGGGCGACGACGACCGCCGCGAGGCCTGGGCCGCGACCGCCGACGAGATCAAGGCCGACATCCTGGAGCACGGCGTCACCGACAAGGGCGTCCTGCGCCAGCACTATGCGACCGACTCCCTGGACGCCTCGACGCTCCTGGCGGCGCTGTTCGGCTTCCTGCCGGGAGACGACGAGCGCATGCGCGCGAGTGTCCTGGCCATCGACTCGGACCTGACCGAGCACGGGTTCGTCCTGCGCTATCGAACCGACGAGACCGACGACGGCCTGTCTGGCAAGGAAGGGACATTCCTCATCTGCTCGTTCTGGCTGGTTTCCGCGCTGGCGATCATCGGTGAGGAGCAGCATGCGCGCGACCTGATGGAGCGGCTGCTCCGAATCGCGTCGCCGCTCGGTCTCTTCGCCGAGGAGTTCGAGACCGAGACCGCGCGCCACCTCGGAAACTTCCCGCAGGCGTTCTCACACCTCGCCCTGATCGAGGCCGCGGGCCGGATCATCCTCGTCGAGCGGATCAAGGAGCTGACATGAGCGCGAGCTCGTACGACGTCATCATCATCGGAAGCGGCGCCGGGGGCGGAACGCTCGCCCACCGCCTCGCTCCCTCCGGAAAGCGCATCCTGCTGCTGGAGCGGGGTGGCTGGCTCCCGCGCGAGCCGGAGAACTGGCTCGCCCAGAGCGTCTTCGTCGAGAACCGCTACGTCTCGCCGGAAACGTGGTACGACGCCAACGGCAAGCCGTTCCAGCCCCAGGTGCACTACTTCGTCGGCGGCGCGACCAAGCTCTACGGTGCGGCCCTCTACCGGCTGCGCCGGGAGGACTTCGGCGAGCTCCGCCACCACGACGGCATCTCGCCCGCCTGGCCGATCTCCTACGACGAGCTCGAGCCGTACTACACGCAGGCCGAGCAGCTCTACCAGGTGCACGGTGCCAGGGGCGAGGACCCGACCGAGCCGGACGCGAGCGGCGACTACCCGCATCCGGCGGTGTCGCACGAGCCCCGCATCCAGCAGCTCTCCGACGACCTGGCGGCGTGCCGGCTACCACCCGTTCCACGCGCCGTGCGGGATCCTGCTCGACGAGGCGAACCCGCCCTACAGCACGTGCGTCCGCTGCGCCAACTGCGACGGCTTCCCCTGCGTCCTCCACGCCAAGTCCGACGCCGAGGTGATCTGCGTGCGCCCTGCGCTCGAGCACCCGAACGTCACCCTGCTCACCGACGCGCGCGTGGTGAAGCTGGAGACGAACCCGGCCGGCACCGCCGTCACGGGCGTCGTCGTCGAGCGCGACGGCGAGGCCGAGACGATGACCGCCGACGTCGTCGTCGTCTCCTGCGGCGCGGCGAACTCGGCGAAGCTCCTGCTCGAGTCGGCGAGCGACGCCCATCCGAACGGCCTCGCGAACGGCTCCGACCAGGTCGGGCGCAACTTCATGTTCCACGACAGCCAGGCCGTGCTCGCCCTTTCGCGCGAGGAGAACCCGACCATCTACCAGAAGACCCTCGGGCTCAACGACTTCTACTTCGGCGCCGACGACTTCGAGTTCCCGCTCGGGAACATCCAGATGGTCGGCAAGTCCCAGGCGCCGATGTTCCGCGGCGAGAAGCCCGGGGAGACGAAGCTCGCACCCGAGTGGACGCTCGAGCGGGTCGCGCGCCACGCGATCGACTTCTGGCTCTCGACCGAAGACCTGCCCAGCCCGGACAACCGCGTCACCGTCGATGGTGACGGCAAGGTGACGCTCAGCTACACGGAGACCAACTCCGAGGCGAGGAAGCGGCTCTACGACAAGATGAAGTCGATCCTCGGCCAGCTGGACATGAACCCGGGCCACCTGATCCACCGCTTCATGTACATGAAGACCGAGATCCCGGTGGCCGGGTGCGCGCACCAGGCAGGGACCTGCCGCTTCGGAGCGGATCCCGCCACGTCGGTGCTCGACACCAACTGCAAGGCCCACGAGGTGGACAACCTCTACGTCGTCGACACGAGCTTCTTCCCGAGCATCGGCGCGGTGAACCCGGCCCTGACGGCAATGGCGAACGCGCTTCGTGTCGGAGACCATCTGCTCACTCGTCTGGAGTAGCTCGAGGCAGGACGCCTGATGGCGACCAGGAACGAGAACACGACCGTCTATGCGGCCGGCATCGTGCAGGGCATCGTCCTGGTCACGTTCCCGGCGGCGAGCACGATCTTCACCGACCCGTCGGAGTACGACCTCTCGAGCACGCAGTACGGGGCCCTGTTCCTGCCTCAGGTCGTCGCGGCGATCACCACGGCCCTCCTGGGCGCATCCCTGAGCAGCCGCTTCGGCGCCAAGCGCGTCTACCTGGTGGGCCTCGCCGCCAGCCTCGTCGCGATGGCTCTTCTGATCGTCAGCTCGTTCATCGCGGAGGACGCGATCGCGTACTGGCTGCTGCTTCTGGCCACGGCGAGCCTGGGCGCCGGTTTCGGCCTCGCCGTGCCCACCCTGAACACGTTCGCCGCCGCGTTTCACCCTGCCGCGGTCGACCGCTCGATCCTCGTCCTCAACGCCCTGCTGGGGCTCGGCACCGTGCTGGCGCCCGTGTTCGTCGCCGTCTTCGTCGGCCTGGGGTTCTGGTGGGGGCTGCCGGTGACGTCGGCGATCCTGCTGGCCGCGCTCGTGGCCGTCAGCCTGCGGCTGCCGCTGCGGGTCGAGACGGCCGGCGCGGCGGCCGCGCGGCCGGCGACCGGGATTCCCGCTCGCTTCTGGGTCTACGCGGGCTTCGCCGTGCTCTACGGCATCTGCGAGACCCTCAACGGCAACTGGTCGCAGCTGGACATGACCGACGAGCTGGGCGCGTCGACGACCGAGGCGGCCCTGGCCCTCACCGCGTTCTGGGGGATGGTCACCGTCGGCCGGGTCCTCTTCGCCGCGATCCAGCGGCGGTTCCCTTCGCGCCTGACCTTCCATCTGCTCCCGTTCGTGCTCGCCGGCGCCTTCGTGTTCATCGCCGTCCTCCCCGACGAGCCGGCGCTCGGCGTGCTCGCCTTCGGCCTCGCCGGGCTGGGCTGCTCGGCGCTTCTTCCCCTGACGATCAGCTTCGGCCAGGAGGAGCTCAAGGCGTTCGCGGCGGCGACGGCGGGCGGTGTGATCGCCTTCTACCAGCTCGGCTACGGCATCGCGGCCTTCGGCGTCGGCCCGCTCCTCGACGGCGGCGTCGGCCTCCCGACGATCTACGCCGTCGCGGCCGCGATCGCCGCCGGCATGGGAGTGTGGTCGTTCGCGGTGGCCCGCCGGCGGCCGAGCCCGGCGTCGCTGCATCCAGATCTTGGCCATGCGGGCCGCTGACGTTCATCCCATCGGGATGATGCGAGCAACCGGTACGACGGTGTCAAATTGGCCGATCTCAGCTGGACGACCCTGAGAAGGAGACCCCGGTGAGCGCCAGCGCCAGCACGGCAGAGCCGAAGACGATTCGCAGCACCGTTCCGGCCCGACTCGACCGGCTGGGCTGGTCGAAGTTCCACACGCGCATGGTCATCGGCCTCGGGTCCGCGTGGATCCTCGACGGCCTGCAGATCACGATCTCGAGCTCCGTGACGGGCGTGCTCATTCAGCCCGACACGCTCGACATGACCTCGAGCCAGGTCGGCCTGATCGCCTCCGTGTACCTGATCGGCGAGGTGGTCGGTGCGCTTGTTTTCGGACGACTCTCCGACCAGCTCGGCCGCAAACGCCTGCTGATCGTCACCCTGCTCCTGTACCTGTTCGGCACGGGGCTCGCCGCGTTCACGGTGAACGACGGCGGCTGGCTGTGGCTCGTCTACTTCTACGGCACGCGTTTCATCGCGGGGATGGGCATCGGCGGCCAGTACGCGGCCATCAACTCCGCGATCGACGAGATGATGCCGTCGAAGTACCGCGGGCGCGTCGACATCTGGATCAACGGGAGCTACTGGGCAGGGGCGATCCTCGGCTCGTTCGCCTCCCTCGTCTTCCTGAACCTGTTTGCACCCGACGTCGGGTGGCGTCTGGCCTTCCTCCTCGGGCCGGTGCTCGCGCTCGTCGTCATCTTCGTCGGCCGCACCCTCCCCGAGAGCCCTCGCTGGCTCATGACGCACGGCCGCGTCGAAGAGGCCGAGCGCGAGCTTGCAAAGATCGAGGAGATCGCGCGGGAGGGAGGACAAGAGCTCGAGCCCGTCGACGACTCGCAGGCGACCGAGCTCGCTCCCGAGAAGCGGTACGGCTACATCACGTTCCTGCGTCTCGTCTTCCGCACGTACCCGAAGCGGGCGATCCTCGGTGCAACGCTGATGATCACGCAGTCGTTCCTGTACAACGCGATCTACTTCACGTACGGGCTCGTGCTCGTCCAGTTCTACGACGTCAGCGCGGACAAGGTGCCGCTCTACGGCCTCGCCTTCGCGGTCGGCAATCTGTGCGGGCCGCTCCTGCTCGGCCCGCTCTTCGACAGCGTGGGACGAAAGCCGATGATCTCGGGTACCTACATCATCTCGGGCGTCCTGCTCGCGATCAGCGGCTGGCTCTTCGACAACGGCGACCTCACAGCGAACACGCAGACCTTCTGCTGGATCGTGATCTTCTTCTTCGCCTCCGCGGGGGCCAGCGCGGCCTACCTCACGGTCAGCGAGACGTGGCCGATCGAGATCCGGGCCGAGGCGATCGCGGTCTTCTTCGCGATCGCGCAGATCTTCGGCGCGTTCGGGCCGGCCCTGTACGGCTGGCTGATCGGCGACGGCACGAACCCGACGGCGCTCTTCGTCGGGTACGTGATCGGAGGCGGAATCATGGTCTTCGGCGGGATCATCGAGCTGATCTTCGGGATCAATGCCGAAGGGAAATCGCTCGAGGAGATCACGAAACCGCTCACCTCGACCGCGGAGGAGACCACTGCATGACACGGCGCAGCGCCGCCGCGTGAGCGAATCGTCCGGCGAGCAGTTCGAGATCGCGTTCGGCGACCAGCGCGTCACGGTCGTGGAGATCGGCGGGGGGCTGCGCTCGTACTCGGCCGGCGGGCGGGAGCTGCTCGACAGCTACGCGCCGGACGAGCCGATCCCCTCGGGCCGCGGGCAGCTTCTGATGCCCTGGCCGAACCGGCTCGAGGACGGCGCCTACGAGTTCGACGGGCGCTCACACCAGCTCCCGCTGACGGAGCCGGAGCGGCGCAACGCGATCCACGGCCTCGTGCGCTCGGAGGCCTGGACGGCCGCCGCGCGGGAGCCACACAGGGTCGTGATGGAGCACGTCCTCGAGCCTCGGCCCGGATACCCGTTCACGCTCTCCCTGAGCGTCGAGTACTCGCTCTCCGAGGGCGGACTGCGGGTGCAGACGACCGCCACGAACGTCGGTGCGGAGCCGTGCCCGTTCGGGAGCGGCCAGCATCCGTACCTGACGCTCGGCACCCCCGTGGTCGACTCGCTGGTGCTGAGGGCGCCGGGGCGGACGGTCCTGATCGAGGACGAGCGCGGCATCCCGCGCGGGCGAGAGCCCGTCGAGGGGACCGCGTACGACTTCCGCCGTCCGCGGGAGATCGGCGAGACCGACGCTCGACGACGCGTTCACCGACCTGGAGCGGGGGGAGGATGGACGCGCGCGCGTCGAGCTGCGGGACCCGGCGAGTCGCGAGGGAGTGACGGTCTGGCTCGACGAGAGCTACCGCTACGTGCAGCTCTTCACGGGCGACCCGCTTCCCGACGTCCGGCGCCGGAGCATCGCCGTCGAGCCGATGACCTGCCCCGCCAACGCCTTCAGGACCGGGGAGGACCTCGTCCGGCTCGAGCCCGGGGAAAGCTGCGTCAGCGCCTGGGGGATCGTTCCGGGATGAGCAGCCTCGGGCGAGATCCACGGACCCGTGAAAGCATGCCGACGGTGATGCGATGAGCACGCTCGCGATCTCGACGGTCGATCTCGCTCGCATCCAGTTCGCGACGACCTCGATCTACCACTTCTTCTTCGTGCCGCTGACGCTCGGGCTGGGGCCGCTCGTCGCGGTCATGCAGACCATGTGGCACCGGACGCGGGACGAGCGCTGGCTTCGGCTGACGCACTTCTTCGGCACGCTCTTCCTGATCAACTTCGCGATCGGCGTCGCCACCGGCCTCGTCCAGGAGTTCGAGTTCGGGATGAACTGGTCGGTCTACGCGAAGTTCGTCGGCAACGTCTTCGGCGCACCGCTCGCGATGGAGGGGCTCGCAGCGTTCATGCTCGAGGCGACGTTCCTCGGTCTCTGGATCTTCGGCTGGAACCGCCTGTCGCCGCGCGTGCACCTGGCGACGCTGTGGATCGCCGTGGCCGGATCGTGGATGTCGGCGTTCTTCATCCTGGTCGCGAACTCGTGGATGCAGCACCCTGTCGGGTACAAGATCGTGAACGGCGAGGCGCAGCTCACGAGCGTTTGGGCGCTTCTGTCCAACGGGTTCGCGCTCCGCGCGTACCTGCACACGATCCTCGCCGGTCTGATCTTCGGGTCGATCGTCATGCTGGGCGTCTGCTGCTGGCACTTCCTGCGCGGCAAGGACGTCGACCTCTTCCTGAAGGCGGCGAAGCTGGCGCTGATCGTGGCGGTGCCGGTCACGCTCCTCCAGCTCGTCGTCGGCAACCGCTTCGGCGAGGCCGTGACGAGCGCGCAGGGCATGAAGATCGCCGCCTCCGAGGCGCAGTGGGACACCTGCCAGCCCTGCGGCTTCTCGCTCTTCCAGATCGGCGGGTTCACCGAGCAGGATCAAACACCCAGCTTCTCGATCACGGTCCCGCGAGTCCTCTCGTACATGGCCACCGGCTCGTTCGACGGTGAGGTACAGGGCCTCAATGAGCTCCAGGCGCAGGAGCAGAGCAAGTACGGCCCCGGCAACTACATGCCGAACGTGCGCGTGATCTACTGGTCGATGCGGGTGATGGCCTTCCTGGGGGTGCTGATGCTCCTCGTGGCCGCCGTCGGCGCCTGGCTCTACTGGAAGCAGAAGCTCGAGCGGGCGCGCTGGTTCCATTGGACGGCGATCGTCGCGATCGCGTTTCCGTTCATCGCCGCGACGGCGGGTTGGATCCTGACCGAGATGGGCCGGCAGCCGTGGATCGTGCAGGGCCTGCTCAAGACCGCGGACGCGCACTCGCCCGCCGTCTCCTCGACCATGCTCGCGTTCAGCCTCACCGTGTTCGTCGGCCTCTACCTGCTGCTGCTGGTGCTCGACATCTGGCTGATGCGCCGCTACGCGAAGCTCGACCCGCCCGAGCTCGACCGCGATGAGACCGGAGAGACCGCGATGCCTGCGACCGGATACTGAGATGGACCTGCAAGATCTCTGGTTCTGCCTGATCGCCTTCTTCTTCGGCGCGTACTTCGTGCTCGAGGGCTTCGACTTGGGCGTCGGGCTGCTGCTGCCGTTCCTGCCGCGCAACGAGGAGGAGCGCGGTGTGATGTTCCGCTCGATCGGCCCCGTGTGGGACGGCAACGAGGTGTGGCTCGTGATCGCCGGCGCCTCGTTGTTCGCGGCCTTCCCGGCCTGGTACGCGACGATGTTCTCCGGCTTCTACATCGCGCTGCTCCTGCTGCTCGTGTTCCTGATCGTGCGCGTGGTCTCGTTCGACTGGCGCGAGCGGCACGAGCACTCGCGCTGGCTCGGGCTCTGGGCCTGGGCGAACACGATCGGCAGCCTCGGCATCGCCCTGATCTGGGGTGTCGCGTTCTCGAACCTGCTCTACGGCGTGCCGATCAACTCCAGCGGGGACTTCGACGGGAGCTTCTGGGACCTCTTCAACCTGTACACGCTGCTCGGCGGGGTCGCGGTCGTGCTGCTGTTCGCGTTCCACGGCGCGACCTACCTCACGCTGCGCACGACCGGCGAGCTGTGCCGGCGTGCCGCCGCGGCCGCAGGTCGGCTCTCGATCGCGGCGGCCGTCGTCGGCGCGGGATTCCTGATCTGGACGGTCGCGGTCGCGGTCGACCGCAACGACAAGGACGTCTTCCCGCCGCTGCTGCCCGCGCTGCTCGCGATCGTCGCATTGCTCGGCGCCGTCGTCTGCGTCCGGCTCGCCCGCAGCGGCTGGGCGTTCGTGCTCACCGCCGCCGGCGCCTTCCTCGTCGTGGCAACGATCTTCACGAGCCTCTACCCCCGCGTCATGGTCGCCAGCAACGACTTCGCCAACAGCCTCACCGTCGACAACGCTTCCTCCGCGCACTACACGCTCAAGGTGATGACCGTGGTCGCCCTCCTCGTGACGCCGGTCATCATCCTCTACCAGGCCTGGACGTACCACGTCTTCCGCGGTCGCCTCGGCTTCGAGGAGCCGCCGGGGAGCCCGGTCGACCTGCTCGCCCGGAAGACCGAAGGCTAGGCCGCAGATGGGGCCGCTCGACCCGCGCCTGGTCCATCGCGCGCGGGCCGTGCGCGTCATGCTCGGGATCGACGCGGTCCTGGGGGTCGTTGCCGCCCTCCTCGTCCTCGCCCAGGCGGTGCTGCTCGCCCGCGTCGCGGCTCGGGGCTTCGCCGGCGCCTCCCTCGGAGAGCTTCTCACCCCGCTCGTTCTCCTCGTCGTCGTGGCGGCGTGCCGCGGAGCGGCCGCCTGGGGCTTCGAAGTGGCCGGGCGCCGGGCGGCGGCGAGCGCACTCTCCGAGCTGCGCCTGGACGTCGTCGAGCGGCGGCTCCGCGACCGGCCGGCCGCCCTCGACGGCACCGAGAGCGCGGAGGTGGCGACGTTCGCCGTCGGCGGCGTCGACGCGCTCGAGACCGCGTTCGCCCGCTACCTCCCGCAGCTCGTGCTGGCGGCAGTCGTCCCGGTCGCCGTGCTCGCCCTCGTCGCCTCGATCGACCTCCTCTCCGCCGGGATCATGCTGCTCACGCTTCCGCTCGTGCCCGTGTTCATGTGGCTGATCGGCCGCTACACGGAGCGGCGCACGGCCGAGCGGCGCGAGGCGCTCCGGCAGCTCTCCACCCACTTCCTGGACGTCGTCCGCGGGCTGCCGACCCTGCGCGCGTTCAACCGCGGCCGCCCGCAGGCCGAGCGGATCGAGCAGGTCAGCGACGAGTACCGGCGCGCGACCATGGGCACGCTCCGGGTCGCGTTTCTCTCCGGAACCGTGCTCGAGCTCGCGGCCACGCTCGGGATCGCCCTCGTGGCCGTGACTGTCGGCGTTCGCCTCGCTCGGGGGCGGGCTCGGACTCGAGGCCGGCCTGACCGTGCTGGTGCTCGCGCCCGAGCTGTACCTCCCGCTCCGGAATCTGGCGGCGCAGTACCACGCGAGCGCCGACGGCCTCGCGGTCGGCGAGCGCCTGCTCGACCTCAGCGAAGCGACCGAACGTCCCCGCGGTGGGCCGAGTCCGCCGAGCCCGCGCGACGTCGCCGTGCGGCTCGAGGGCGTCTCCTTCACGTACCCCGCGCGGCCCGCGCCGGTGCTCACCGGGATCGACCTCGAGCTCGAGCCGGGTGAGACGGTCGCGCTCACGGGCCCGAGCGGTGCCGGCAAGAGCACGGTCGCCGCGCTGCTCCTTCTCCTGGCCGACCCGACTGCCGGGCGCGTGACCGCCGGCGGGGTCGACCTTGCCGGCTGCGACCCGGCCGGCTGGCGGGCCTCCATCGCGTGGGTGCCCCAACGGCCGACTCTCTTCCGCGGGACGGTCGCCGACAACATCCGCCTGGGCGACCCCACTGCCGCGGACAAGACCGTTCGCCGCGCGGCCGGGCTCGCGGCCGCCGACGGCTTCGTGCGTGAGCTGCCCGGAGGCTACGACACCGTCGTCGGCGACGGCGGCCGGCCGCTCTCCGCGGGGCAGGTCCGGCGGATCGCCCTCGCGCGAGCATTCCTCCGCGACGCCCCGCTCGTCGTCCTGGACGAGCCGACCGCCGACCTCGACCCGGCGAGCGCCGACGCGGTAGGCGAAGCCGTGGTGCGACTGCTCGGCGGCCGGACCGTCCTGCTCGTCACCCACCGCCCGGAGCTCGAGGCGCGCGCCGACCGCGTCGTGCGGCTCGGCGCCGAGGAGGTGCCGGTCTGAGCACCGTGCGGCAGCTCTCGGCCTTCGCCGGCGTTCCGGCGCGGCGGGTCGCGCCGGCGATCCTGCTCGGGGCGCTCGCGACCTGCTTCGGGATCGGGCTGATGGCCGCCTCCGGCTACCTGATCTCGCGCGCCGCGGAGCAGCCGCCGATCCTGGCGCTGACGGTGACCATCGTCGTCGTGCGCTTCTTCGCGCTCGCCCGGCCGTTGGCGCGCTACCTCGAGCGGATCTCCTCCCATGACGTTGCGCTCCGTTCGCTCGCCCGCATCCGCACGCGCTTCTACGAGCGG
>CAWESB010000001.1:0-15416 GCA_963811635.1 uncultured Actinomycetes bacterium | reverse complement strand
GGCGCGCACCTCGTCGATCAGCCGGAGGGGCCGGTCGGCGCGGGACCGGCGGCGCAGACTGGCCGGCGCCCTGCTCGGTCTGCGTAAGGAAGAAGCCGAGCGAAAACGCAGCCGCGACGATCGCGGCCGCTGCGAGGTAGCCGGCCTTGCCACCGGCCGCTCCCCGGGCCCGATACCGGGACTCGCACGTGCACGCCTTTCAGATTCGCAGAAAACGACGCAGGCTATACCGGACCCTGCGGCACCGATGAGCAGGCTCATCCCGACGAGGATGAGCGCCACGACCGGGAAGTTCCACGCCTGGATGTCGCCGGGCTCTCGATCCGGCCCATGATCCCCGGCAGCGCCAGCTCCTTGGCGAGGAGGAGCAAGATGACCGCGAGGATCGATCCCGCGAGCCCGCAGAGCAGGCCCTCGAGCATGACGGGGCGCGCACGAACCAGTTCGACGCGCCGACGAGCTTCATCACCTCGATCTCGCGTCGACGGGAGAAGATCGAGAGGCGGATCGTGTTCGCGATCAGGATCGTCGAGGCGATGAGCAGGATGATGCTGCCGACGAGGAAGATCGCTCCGATGATCGTCGCCACCTGGAGCACCCGTTCCGCCTTCTTCTCGCCGTACTTGACCGTCTCCACCCCGGCGGGCGGGGGCTGCAGGGACTCGGCGATCGCCTGCACGTTGTCGGCGTCACTCGGAATGACCTCGTAGGAGGCGGGGAGCGGGTTGCGGACGGCGCCCTCGACGAGGTCGGGGAAGCGCTGCTTCATCTCCTCCCAGGCCTCGTCCTTCGTGACGAAGTCGTAGGACTTGATCATCGGGTTCTCGTCGAGCTTGAGCGTGACGGCGTTGATCTGCTTGTCGGTCGCCTCCTGGCCGCACGTCAGCTCGGTGCAGAAGTAGACGTTGACGACCAGCTCCTTCTTGACGTGGTTCGTCCACGAGATGACCCAGCTGCCGAGGGCGATGAAGAGCCCGAGCAGGAACATGCCGATCAGGACGGTCATGACCGCGGCGACGCTCGTCGAGATGTTGGCCGCCATCGAGCGGAACGCCTCGGAGAAGAAGAGCTTGGCCCGCACCGCTATCCGTATCCGCCGCGGCGCTCGTCGCGCATGACGACGCCGTCCTCGAGGGCGATCACGCGCTTCCGCATCTTGTCCACCATCTCCCGGTCGTGGGTCGCCATGACGACCGTCGTCCCGGTCCGGTTGATGCGGTAGAGCAGCTGCATGATCCCGACGGACGTGTCCGGGTCGAGGTTCCCCGTCGGCTCGTCGCAGATGAGCAGAGGCGGGTGGTTGACGAACGCGCGCGCCACGGAGACGCGCTGCTGCTCGCCGCCCGAGAGCTCGTGCGGGAAACTGTTCATCTTCGACCCGAGTCCGACGAGGGCGAGGATCTCGGGCACCTTCGCCCGGATCTGGGCCTTCGACTGGCCCTGCACCTTGAGCGCATAGGCGACGTTGTCGTACGCGGAACGGTCGGTGAGCAACTTGAAGTCCTGGAAGACGCAGCCGATGTTGCGACGGAGCATCGGCACCTTGTTGCCCCGCAGACGCGCGAGCTCGCGGCCGCCGACGAGGATCCGGCCGCCGGTCGGGTCGAGCTCCTTCAGGAGCAGGCGCATGATCGTCGACTTGCCCGAGCCGGAAGGGCCGACGAGGAAGACGAACTCGCCCTTGTCAATGACGAAGCTTGTCTCCCGGAGCGCGACGACGTTCGGGTCGTAGATCTTGGTCACGGCCTCGAAGACGATCATCGGCGTGCCGGAAGGCGGCGGCCCGGCGGCCTCGGGCGCGACGACAGTCGCGCTCTCGCTCGACTCGCCGTTGTGCTCGGCCGTCGTTGCCGCAGGCTGATCTACGTGTTCTGTGAGGTCGGCTTCCTGCACCGGATCCATGTGGCGTCGCCCGTCCCGAGGGCGCACCGGTCGGGTCTCTGCAAGCACACGAGTCTAGCGAAAGGGTCAGGCATCAGAAGCAGTTAGGCCACGGCTCCGGTTGCGTTGGCGAGCAGGTAGGCGCGGATGAAGCGGTCGAGATCTCCGTCGAGCACTGCTTGGGCGTTCCCTTCTTCGACGTCGGTGCGGTGATCCTTCACGAGCTGGTACGGATGCAGCACGTAGCTGCGGATCTGGCTGCCGAAACCCGTGTCGAGCACTTCCCCGCGCTCACGCGCGAGCTCGGCCTCGCGGCGCTCGAGCTCGTGCTCGGCCAGACGGCTCTTGAGGATCCGCATCGCGGTCTGGCGGTTGGAGAGCTGCGAGCGCTCGTTCTGGCACTGGACGACGATCCCGGTCGGGATGTGGGTGATCCGCACCGCCGAGTCGGTCTTGTTCACGTGCTGCCCGCCGGCTCCGCTCGCGCGGTAGGTGTCGATGCGAAGATCGGCCTCGTCGACGTCGAGCTCGACGTCGTCGGAGACCAGCGGGCTGACAATCACCTGGGCGAAGGACGTATGCCGGCGATGCGCCTGGTCGAAGGGAGAGAGCCGGACGAGCCGGTGGACGCCCCGCTCGGCCTTCAGCGTCCCGTAGGCGTTCTCTCCCTCCACGGTGAACGTGGCCGACTTGAGCCCGGCCTCCTCGCCCGGCGACTCCTCGACGAGCTCGGTCTTGAACCCGCGCTCCGCCGCCCAACGCAGGTACATGCGCAGGAGAATCTCGGCCCAGTCCTGCGCGTCGGTGCCGCCCGTGCCCGCGTGAATGGAGACCACAGCCCCGCCCGCGTCGTACTCGCCGCTGAAGAGCGAGTCCTCCTGGAGGCGGTCGAGCTGCGCCCGTAGCGAGAGCGCGCTCTGCTCGACCTCGTCCAGCTCGCCGTCGTCGGACGCGAGCTCGACCAGCTCGGAGAGGTCGTCGGCCTCGCCGCTCAGCTGCTCGTAGCGCTCGAGCCGCCGCGCGAGCCGTGCGTGCTCCGAGGAGACGCGGGCCGCCTCCTGCTGCTCATCCCAGAATCCCTGCGCGCCCATGGCCTCCTCGAGGGTGGCCAGACGCTCCCTCAGCCCGTCAGGGTCAAAGGTAATCACGGACCCAGGCCAACTGGGTCCCGATCTCCTCGAGCTCTCGCTCGACCGCGCTTCGCTCGGCCATGGCAGGTGATGGTAGCGGGTGCGTCGAACGGCTCAGCGCGTGGCGACGCCGAGCCCTCCTAGGCGCCGTGGCACTTCTTGTACTTCTTGCCCGAGCCGCAGGGGCACGGGTCGTTCCGCCCGACCTGCTCGGCGACGACCCGCTGGCCGGTCGACACCGTCGTGGCGGCCGCGCCACCCGCTCCGGCCGTCGCCGCGGCACGCGCCTGCCGCTGAGCGCCGTCGCCCTCGGCTCCGGCCGCGCGAATCGCCTCGGAGCCGGCAGCCGACTCGTGCTCGTAGGTGAGGCCGTCGCCGTTCGAGGCGACGGGCTCGAGCTCACCCTGCTCCGGCGGCCGCTCGATCTGGATGCGGAGCAGGTAGCGGACGATCTCCTCCTGGATCATCGCCGTCAGCTCCTCGAACATCGCGTGGCCCTCGGAGCGGTACTCCGAGAGCGGATCCTTCTGCGCCATCGCGCGGAGGTGGATGCCGTCGCGCAGGTACTCCATCGACTCGAGGTGCTCGCGCCAGCGGACGTCGACGACCTGGAGGACGAGGTAGCGCTCGACCTCGCGCATGAGCTCGGGGCCGTATTCCTCGACCTTCGCCGCGTAGGCGTCGCTCGCGTCGTCCTGGAATTCCTCGATCAGCTCCTCGCGCGTGAGCGAGGCGTTGAGCTCGTCCGCGGAGATCTCGGTTTCGTAGAGGGACTGCATCTCCGTGAAGAGGCTCTCGAGGTCCCACTCCTCCTGGTAGTCGGAGGCGGTGTGCTCGAAGACGATGCGGGCCACGAGCTCGTCCATCCAACCCTCGATCTCCTCCGAGAGGTCGGCGCCTTCGAGGACGTGGCGGCGCTGCTCGTAGATGACCATCCGCTGGACGCTCATGACGTCGTCGTACTTGAGGACGTTCTTGCGCGAGACGAAGTTCTGCTCCTCGACCTTCTTCTGGGCGTTCTCGATCTGCTTCGAGAGGATCGAGGCCTCCATGGGCTGGTCGTCGGGGAGCTTGAAGCGCTCGATGATGTTGTAGATGCGGTCGCCGGCGAAGAGGCGCACGAGCTCGTCCTGGGCGGAGAGATAGAAGCGGGACTCGCCCGGGTCGCCCTGCCGGCCGGAGCGGCCGCGCAGCTGGTTGTCGATCCGGCGCGCCTCGTGCCGCTCGGTGCCGAGCACGTAGAGGCCTCCGAGCTCGCGCACGCCCTCGCCCAGCTTGATGTCGACGCCGCGGCCGGCCATGTTCGTCGCAATCGTGACCGCGCCGCGCTCGCCCGCGTCCATGATGATCTCGGCCTCGCGCTCGTGCTGCTTCGCGTTGAGCACGTTGTGCTTGATGCCGGCGCGGGTGAGCAGGGTCGAGAGGTACTCGGAGACCTCGACGGAGATCGTCCCGACGAGCACGGGCTGGCCCTGCTCGTGGCGCTCCTTGATGTCGTCGATGACCGCGTTGAAGCGGGCGTCGGCGGTCTTGTAGATGAAGTCGTTCTCGTCGTTTCGAGCGATCCCGACGTTCGTCGGGATCTCGACGACGGAGAGGTTGTAGATCTCCTGGAACTCCTTCTCCTCCGTCTTCGCCGTGCCGGTCATGCCGGAGAGCTTCTCGTAGAGGCGGAAGTAGTTCTGGAGCGTGATCGTCGCGAGCGTGACGTGCTCCTCGCGGATGGCCACGCCCTCCTTGGCCTCGACTGCCTGATGCAGGCCTTCGGACCAGCGCCGGCCCTCCATGATGCGGCCGGTGAACTCGTCGACGATCTTCACCTCGCCGTCCTGCACGACGTAGTCGACGTCGCGCTGGTAGAGCGATTCGGCCTTCAGCCCCTGGATCAGGTGGTTGACGAGCTGCGCGTGCTGTGGCTCGTACAGGTTCTCGATCCCGAGGGCGCGCTCGACCGCCTCGATCGCGGTGTGGCGCGGGGAGACGGTCTTGAACTTCTCGTCGTACTCGTAGTCCCCGTCGTCCTCGGTCTTCTCCACGCCCTTGGGCACGAACTTGGCGGGGACGCCCTCGAGGTTCCGGACGATGCGGGCGAAGTCGTAGTACGTGCTCGCCGCCGTCTCCGGCTCGCCGGAGATGATCAGCGGCGTCCGCGCCTCGTCGATGAGGATCGAGTCGACCTCGTCGACGATCGCGTAGGCATGGCTGGGCTGGACGGTGCCCTGCAGCGACGTCGCCATGTTGTCGCGCAGGTAGTCGAAGCCGAACTCGGAGTTGGTGCCGTACGTGATGTCGGCGGCGTACGACTCCTTGCGCTCGGCGAACGGCATCTGGTTGCGGATGAAGGACGCCCGCATCCCGAGCGCCTCGTAGACCGGGCCCATCCACTCCGCGTCGCGCTTCGCCAGGTAGTCGTTGACCGTCACGAGGTGCGTCCCGCGCGCCGGGAGCGCATTCAGATAGAGCGGCATCGTGGCGACGAGCGTCTTCCCCTCGCCGGTCTTCATCTCGGCGATGTCGCCCTCGTGGAGCACGATCGCGCCCATCACCTGGACGTCGAAGTGGCGCATCCCCACGGAGCGCCGGGCGGCCTCGCGGACGGCCGCGAAGGCCTCGAACGTCAGCTCGTCCAGCGACTCGCCGTTCTCGAGCCGCTGGCGAAACTCGGCCGTCTTCGCCGCGAGCTCGGCGTCGGAGAGCTTCTCGAAGTCGGGCTCGAGCCCCGCGACGTAGTCGGCCTGCGAGGCCAGCCGCTTGAGCCGGCGTCCTTCGCCGACGCGCAGAACCTTCTCGAGGGCACCGTAATTCTGGGGCATCAGTTCAGGGTAGCTGCCGTTGTTCAGAGAGGATCGACGGTCACCTCCCAGCGACCGTCTTCCAACCTATCGGCACGCGCGACGAAAGCCTGAAAACGCTCGGCGCCGTGCTGCTCGAGCTCGGCCAGGGCCTCCCCGGCGGCCCCCGGCGGAGCCTCGGCGAGGATCTCGCCGTCGACGAGGTACATCGTCTCGCCCTCGGGCGGAACGGCCGCCTCGAGCGAGAAGGCGCCGACCCCGGAGGGAAGATCGACGAGCTGCGACTCGATGCGGAGCGCACCCACCATCCACTCCCGCTCGTTCTGCCGGACGGCGCGCGCGGCATACGGCGGCGCGACTCCAAGCTCGCGTGTCAGCTCGCCGAGCACGTCGGCCGAGACGTCGCCGACCACGGAGCCGTCGCCGAGGACGCGGAAGTCGACCTCGACCTGCTCGGAGCCGGCGAGAGCCGGGACGTCGGCGATGGCGGTCGCATCCCACTCGCGCTGGCGCGCAAGGCCGGACACGCCGGTCTCGACCCACCGAAACGCCCGCGGGTCGCGGATGTCGTCGTCGGGGGCCATCGCTACGCGATCTGCGGCTCGATGAGCCCGTAGTCGCCGTCGCGGCGCCGGTAGACGACGTTCACGTCGGTCGTCTCGGCGTTCTGGAAGACGAAGAAGTCGTGGCCGATCAGCTCGAGCTGGAGCACGGCCTCCTCGGGCGTCATCGGCTTCACGGGGAACTGCTTCGTCTTCACGATCACGGGAGCCTCCTCGTCGGCGACGACAGGGATCGTCTCGGCCTCGGGCGCACTCGACCCGCGGGTCGGGCCGCGCCGGCGCTTGTCCCGGTAGCGCCTGGCCTGGCGCTCGAGCTTCTCCACGAGCATGTCGATGGAGGCGCGCATATCGGGCGAGCTCTCGCGCGCGCGAAGGACCGGTCCTTTCGTCCAGATCGTGCCTTCGGCGATCTGGTTTGCGGAGATCGACGGGTTCTTCTCGACCGCCAGCTCGAGCTCGAGCCGCGCGGCGTCGTTCAGGTGCTTCTCGAGCTTGCGGAGCTTCTCCTGGGCGTAGGTCTTGAGGGAATCGCTGACCTCGACGTTCTTGCCCTTGACCTGAAGTCTCATTGGCCCTCCCTCGTCGGTCCCCGCAGCCTACCCGCCCGCCAAAGACCGGGGCAATGCGCCCTGCTGTGCTTGTCAACCGCGGACAACCCGAGCAAACGTGACGACGTGCACGGTACGGGCGCCGGCCCGGCGAAGCTCTCGCGCGGCTGCTCCCACGGTCGCCCCCGTCGTGTAGACGTCGTCGATCAGCCCGACGGATCGCGGCGAAGCCGTCACTGTCCGGAACGCGGCCTGGACGTTCACGCTGCGCTCGGCCCGGGTGAGCCCGCGCTGCGGCCTGACGCGGCGTCTTCGCGCCAGCAGCGGGGCGGCGGGGAGCCCCCAGCGAAGGCCGAGGGCGTGCGAGAGATCCTCGGCCGGGTTCGCGCCGCGCCAGCCGACGCGGTCCCCCTCGCCAGGGACGAACGTGAGCACCTCGACCGGTGGAGGCGGCACCGTCTCGGCGACGAGGTCGGTAGCGACACCCGCGACGCGCGAGATGCCGCGCTCCTTCCATGCGGCCACGAGCCTGCGGGCGGGACCGTTGTAGCCGACCGCGGCCCGGGCGGAGGAGAACGACAGGCGCCGTCCGGCGCACTCCCCGCACCGCTCCACCGGCCACGCGGTCGGCGAGCCACAGCGCGCACAGCGCGTCTCGCGGAGCACGAGCAGGCCCGCCCGGCAGCGGCCGCAGAGCAGCTCCTCGCCGAGCCCGCAGGCGAGGCATCGTTCCGGCAGAAGCACGCCGAGGAGCGCGCGACCGACATCCATCCACCCTGGATAGCGCGCCGCGGCGCGCGGGACCGTGCCGGCCTCGTGTCAGTCGAGCGACACGGGCCCCCCGGTCTCCGCCGAGCGGTAGAGCGCCGCGATCGCGCGAGCCTGGCCGACCGCGTCCGCGCGGCCGAGCAGCGGCTCGGCGCTTCCCGCGATCGCGTCGCCGAGGTTCTCCAGCTCCAGGCGGTAGGAGTCCTGCGGCTCGAGCGCTACTTCCTCGACCCCGTCCTCGCGGCGCACTTCGATCACGGGCGTGCGCGCGTGCCAGGGATCGTCGAGGAAGAGCGACCCTTCCGAGCCGACCACCTCGAGCTCGTCGCGGTCTGGAAGCACGAAGCCGCAGTCGAACTGCGCGACGACGTCGCCGGGGAAGCGCATCGTCCCGGCGAAGAGGACGTCCACCCCGCTCTCGCCG
Source organism: uncultured Actinomycetes bacterium (assembly GCA_963811635.1). Classification (GTDB taxonomy): domain Bacteria; phylum Actinomycetota; class Thermoleophilia; order Gaiellales; family Gaiellaceae; genus JAIBJN01. The sequence goes on along the minus strand of CAWESB010000001.1, from coordinate 7,310 downwards.
ACGACCTGCTCGCCGTAGACGCGCTCGGGCTCACCCGCCACGAGGCGCGAGCCGCTGACGCAGTAGCAGCCGACGTCCATGAGGGCGCCGCCGTCGAGATCGGCGGCGAGGCGGACGTTCTCGACCTCGTCGAGGCTGAAGCTGAAGGCGGCGCGGATCGACCTGAGTGTCCCGATCGCGCCCTCCGCGACGAGCTTCGTCAACCGCGCCGTCTGTGGGTTGTGGCGATACATGAACGCCTCCATGAGGATGCGGCCGGAGCGATCGGCGGCGTCGAAGGCGCGCTCCACCTCCTCGGGCCGGCGGTCCAGCGGCTTCTCGCAGAGGACGTGCTTGCCGGCCTCGAGGGAGCGCACCGACCACTCGACGTGGAGCGAGTTCGGCAGCGAGATGTAGACCGCCTCGATGTCCGGGTCCTCGAGCAGCGCCTCGTAGCTCCCGTAGGCGCGCTCGATCCCGTGCTCACGCGCGTACGCCTCCGCCCGAGCCTGGTCGCGGCTCGCGACGCCGACCATTTCCACCCGGTCGGACTCGCGCGCGCCCGCGAGAACCAGGCGGTTGATGTGCGCGGTCGAGATGATCCCCCACTTCGTGCTCATCGTTCCTCCAAGGGTTCGAGTGCCGGATACAACGCGCGGTAGCGGGCATACCCCTCCGCGTAGATCTCCTCCCAGGCAGGGACGGGCTCGATCGTGTCGCGGACGGACACGCACGAGGCCACCGCCTCCTCGACGTCCGCGAAGACGCCGCCCGCCACACCGCCGAGGAGCGCCGCCCCGTAGGCCGCTCCCTCCTCGGCTGCGGTCCGCTCCAGCGGGAGCCCGAGCACGGAGGCGACGATCCTGAGCCAGAGCTCGCTGCGGGCGCCGCCGCCGGAGACCCGGCCGACGTCGAGGCGGCAGCCGAGCGCACGCAGGATCTCGAGCGAGTCCCGCAGCCCGTAGGCGACGCCTTCGAGCACGGCGCGCACGAGAGCCCCGCGGTCGTGGCGCAGCGACAGGCCGACGAAGGCCCCGCGGGCATGCGGGTCGACGTGCGGCGTGCGCTCCCCCGCCAGGTACGGGAGAAAGAGAAGCCCTTCGGCGCCGGGCTCCCACCGCCCCGCCTCGGCGACGAGCGCGTCGTAGCCCTCGCCGGGCGCGAGAGTGTGGCGGAACCAGCCGAGCGACCCCGCGGCCGAGAGCATCACTCCCATCGCGTGCCAGCCGCCCGGGGTCGCGTGGCAGAAGACGTGCGCCCGGCCCTCAGGGTCGACCACCGCCGAGGGCAGCGCCGCGAAGACGACACCGGAGGTGCCGAGGACGACCGAGGCCGGGCCGGCGCCGATGACGCCGACGCCGAGCGCGCCGGCGGCCTGGTCGCCCGCGCCGGCCGCCACCGGCGTGCCGGCCGGCGTCTCGGCGGAGACAGCAGGCGACTCGAGCGCCCGGGGCAGCCACGCGGCCGGCAGCTCCAGCGCGTCGAGCACGTCACCGCTCCAGCGCCGGCCGGCAACGTCGAAGAGCAGCGTCCCGGAGGCGTCGGCGACGTCGGTCGCGAGCTCCCCGGTCAGCGCGAGGCGGACGAAGTCCTTCGGGAGAAGGACGTGCGCGATGCGCTCGAAGGTCTCCGGCTCGTGGCGGCGGAGCCAGAGGAGCTTCGGCGCGGTGAAGCCCGGCAGCGCGCGGTTGCCCGTCAGCTCGATGAGCCGGGACAGGCCGAGCCGCTCCTCGATCTCGCGGCACTCTGCCGCCGTCCGCTGGTCGTTCCAGAGGATGGCGGGGCGGAGCACGCGCTGCTCGGCGTCGAGCGCGACGAGGCCGTGCATCTGGCCCGTGAGGCCGATCCCGGCGATGTCGCCGGCGCCCAGGGCGGCGAGCGCCTCCTCGGCGGCGCGCCGCCAGTCGGCCGGGTCCTGCTCGGCCCATCCGGGCTGCGGCGTCGAGAGCGGATAGTCGCGCTCGGCGCGGGCGAGCAGCTCGCCGGTGGGAGAGATCGCGAGCGCCTTCACGCCGGACGTGCCGACGTCGAGGCCGACGAGGGCGGTCACCGCAGCGCGAGCCCGGCGGCGAGAAGCGCGTCGGTCGCGAGCGCCTCGTCGTCCTCGCCCGGGAGGCCGCTGACGCCGACGGCGCCGACGCGAGCGCCCTCCTCGAACGCCGCGACCCCGCCGCGGAAGAACGTGAACACCGGGTCGAAGCTCGCGAGCTCGGCAGCATCGCCCCGCACCTTGTCGGCGAGCTCGCCGGTCGAGCGGGCGTCGCTGCGGGCGGCGGTGTACGCCTTGCGCTGCGCGTTCAGCCTCGTGTCGGGCGGCGCGCCGTCCATGGTCGCGGCCGCGACCAGCTCGCCGTGGTCGTCCGCGACGAACACGGAGACCGGAGCGGGCGCCTCGCGCACGACCGCGCCGACGATCGCGAGCGCTTGCTCGAGCCTCACCCGGCTCCCAGCGCGTCGTAGACGATTTCGTAGGCGCGGATTGCGTCCTTGGCCATCTGCGCCTCGCGGAGGGCGGCCTCGTCGATGCGGGCGGCGACCTGGTCGATGAAGCGCCACTGCAGGACGCTGCGGCGCACCGCGGCGACCGCGTCTTCGGTGTAGGGGTAGAGGTCGAAGCCGAGCCGCTCCCCGTTGTCGCCGTAGCCGGCGCGGCGCAGCTCGAGCGCCAGCTCGAGCGTCTCCATGAACGCGGTCGCACCGACGATGTTGTCGTCGTCGAAATCGCCCCAGCCCGAGTTTGCATGCTGGTGACCGAGCAGCCCCTCCGCGGCGAGCAGGGCGGCGTACTCGGCCAGGCTCTCCCGGTTCATGAGGAGATGCTGCCAGTCCATGTTCACCTTCACGTTCGTCAGACCCTGGGCGCGCAGCTTGTGGATGACGTGCAAGGTCATGCCGATGTTGCGCATGAGGATCTTCATCGCCGGCTCCGAGTTCTTGTGCTCGAGGAAGAGGAGGACGCCGCGGTCGGCGCAGCGCTGCGCCGCCTGCCCGATCCCGTCCACCAGCCAGTCCCAGCTCTCCCGATATGGGCTCTGGAACGGGTAGTTGTACCCCTCGATCCCAGGCCAGATGATGAAATGCGCGCCCAGCTCGCCCGCGAAGTCGATCGCCGCATCCGTCCGGCGAAGCGCTTCCGCACGGGTCGCCTCGTCGGGGGAGACGAGGCCGCCGCGGGCAAAGCGCGGATCGAGGTGCAGGCCCGTCGCCATGCAGTAGACGTCGTGGCCGGCGAGTGCCTCACGCACCTCATCCAGATTGTCCTCGTTCAGCTCCTGCGGATAGTGAAACTCATACCCGTCGATCAGCTCCCCCAGTCCCTCGACCGCCCGGTCCACCCGCTGCGCGGTCGACTCACCCGCGAACTCCGGCTTGTACCCACCAGGCACGAACCGCGTCACCATCGGCCCCAACGCCCAAATACCCAGACTGGTCTTCACACCGCGCTCCCTTCGTAGACGATCTCCTCACGGGCGCCACTCGCCGAGGAGCGGACGATGGCGTCGCAGATCTCGGCGCAGCGGTAGCCGTCCTCGAACGTGGCGCCGTGCGGGGCGACGGTGCCCTCGCCCGCGACGGCCTGGAGGAGATGGCGGATCTCGTGGGTGAAGGTGTCGCCCCAGCCGACGATGTGGCCGGGCGGCCACCACAGGTCCATGAACGGATGGCTCGGCTCCGTGACGAGGATGCGCCTGAACATGCCGCTCTCGTCCGCGACCTGGAGCTCGTTCAGGCGCTCGACGTCGAAGGACAGCGACCCCCGCGAGCCGTTCACCTCGAAGGTGTTCTGGTTGATGCGCCCCCGTGCGAGCCTGGAGGCCTCGAGCGTGCCGATGGCGCCGCCCTCGAACTCGACCGTCGCGACGAAAGCGTCGTCCACCTGCCGGCCCTCCACGAAGGTGCGGACGACCGCCGAGATGGAGGTCGGCTCCCCGACCAGGTAGCGGGCGAGGTCGACGATGTGGGCACCGAGGTCGCCCAGGGCCCCCGAGCCCGCGACCTCGGAGTCGAAGCGCCAGCTCGGCGGCGCGTCCCAGCCCCAGGACTGGAGGTAACGGGCGCGGAAATGGACGACCTCGCCGAGGTCGCCGGCCTCGAGCAGCTCACGCGCCAGCCGTACCGCGGGGACGAAGCGGTAGTTGAAGCCGCACATGTGCACGACGCCGGCACGCTCGACCTCGCGCCACATCTCCAACGACTCGGGAGCGGTGCGGCCGAGCGGCTTCTCGCAGAGGACGTGCTTGCCGGCCCTGGCGGCTTCGATGCTCGGCTCGGCGTGGAGCGCGTTCGGGCCGCCGTTGTCGTAGAGGCCGATACGATCGTCGGCGACCTGCTCGCGCCAGTCGGTGACCGCCTCGGCCCAGCCGTAGGCCAGGCGCGCCTCCTCGACCTTCTGCGCGTCGCGGCCGGAGATGGAGACCAGCTCGGGCCGAAGCGGGGTGTCCAGCGTCCTCTGAGCCAGGAACGCCCGCGAGTGCGCCTTCCCCATGAAGGCGTAGCCGAGCATGCCGACCCCGATGGCTTCGCCGCCTGCCACCGGGCTCGCTAGACGGCGCCGCGGGCCGTCCGCCGCTTCTTCGCGAACGCGTCGATCAGCACCGCCCCGAGAAGGACCAGACCGGTGATGACGAACTTCGTCCCCGACGCGAGGCCGAGGAGATCCATGCCGTTCGTGATCGAGCCGATGACGAGGGCGCCGAGGAGCGCGGAGACGACGCGGCCGACGCCGCCGAACAGGCTGGTGCCGCCGATGACGGCCGCCGCGATGACGAGCAGCAGAAGCTGTCCCCCGCCCGTGTTCGTCGCGACGGAGCGAAGACGCGAGGCGAGCATGATCCCGCCGACGCCAGCCATGAAGCCGCTGATCATGAAGACGGCGATGCGGACCCGGTCGACGTTGATCCCTGCACGGCGTGACGCTTCGGCGCTCCCACCCACTGCGTAGACGTGGCGACCAAAGCGCGTGCGCGCAGAAATGAACGACCAGAAGATCAGGAAGACGATGAGGATCACGATCGCGTAGGGCACGCCGCGATCCTTGTTGCAGTACCAGACCGCAGCAAATGTGACGAGCGCGAGCCCGGCGATCTGGAGCACGATCAGCGAAAGGGGCTTCCCGTACAAGCCGCTGGCACGTCGCTGGCGCGCGGTGTTGAGCTGCGCGAGCGCGTAGGCGAGCACCGCCACGGCTCCCAGGATCCAGCCGGCCGTCTCCGAGAGAAAGTCGTTCGCGATGCGGACGACGTTGTCGTCCTGGATCCGGATCGTCCCGATGGACGAGGCCTGCGTGGTCAAGATCAGGACGACGCCGGACCAGATGAGCAGGCCCGCCAGGGTGACAACGAAGGACGGGACGCCGGCCTTCGTGATCACCAGCGCCTGAAGGAAGCCGATCGCCGTCGTGACCAGAAGTCCTGCCAGGATCGCCAGCCACCAGGGCCACCCAGGGTCGTCGGGGCGCAGGAGGAGCGTCATCACGACTCCGCCGACCGCGCTGACAAAGGCAACCGACAGGTCGATTTCCCCGATCAAGAGCACGAAGACGACCCCTATCGCGATCGTCGCGATCGCTGCCATCTGCAGCAAGAGGTTGGTGAAGTTGCGCTCGGTGAGGAAGGTGTCGTCGAGCAGGCCGAAGACGATGACGATGGCCACGAGCCCGACGATGATCGGAAGCGACCCGAGCTCACCGGTCTTGACGCCCTGCCACCAGCGCGCCAGCCACCCGCTGAGGGTCTCCTGCGTGTGCCCCTCCCCTTCGGGCGGGCGCGAGGTCGGCGGCTCCTCGATGTCGGCGGTGACGGCGGGGGGAACGTTGGGGTCGACCTGCTCGGTCATGCGTCCGCCACTTCGGCGCCCTCCATGCCCGGGACGTGGTCGAGCGTCCCGGCGGTTATGGCCTGCACGACCTCCTGCTGCGTCGTCTTCGCCCGGTCGAGCACCGCCACGCGCTGGCCGAGGCGGAGCACCGTGATCCGGTCCGCGGCCTCGAAGACGTCGTGGAGATTGTGGGAGACGAGCACCACGCCGAGCTGCCGCTCGGCCAGGCGCCGCACCAGATCGAGCACCTGGCGGGTCTGCGCGACCCCGAGGGCGGCCGTCGGCTCGTCGAGGATGACGAGCTTCGAGTCCCACATGACGGACTTCGCCACCGCCACCGCCTGGCGCTGGCCTCCGGAGAGCCCGGCCACGCGCTGACGGACCGACTGGAGCGTCGTGACCGACAGGCTGTTCAGCGTCTGGCGTGAGGCGCTCTCCATGCTCGACTCGTCGAGCACGATTCCGGTGCGGGTCCGCTCGCGGCCCAGGAACATGTTGGCGACGACGTCGAGGTTGTCCGCGAGTGCGAGGTCCTGGTAGACGATCTCGATGCCGTACTTGGCGGCGTCGCGGGGGCCGTGGATATTGACGTAGCTGCCTTCGAAGAAGACCTTGCCCTCGTCGAACGGGTAGATCCCGGCAATGCTCTTGATCAGCGTCGACTTGCCCGCGCCGTTGTCGCCGACCAGCGCCATGACCTCGCCGCGGCGAACCTCGAAATCGACCCGATAGAGCGCCTGGACAGCTCCGAACGCCTTCGAGACGTTCCGGCACTCGAGCAGCGGCGTGTCAACCGTAGCCATGGCGGGCAGGTGAGGAGAGGGCGCCCATGGACGCCCTCTCCTTCCGTTCTTCGATCAGCCGTTTTCCTTACAGAAGTCGGTGTCCGCGGTGTCTCCGGTGCAGATCTCCTCGATCTTGACGAACTCGTCCGCGACCACGGTGTCCATGATGTTGTCCTCGGTCACTCCGATCGGCGTTTCAGCGAGGTAAGGCACGATGCCCTCGCCCGTGGCGTGTCCGTCGGCTTGCCGTCCTCCGCCTGAATCCCAATCGACGGGAACTCGTACTCGGAGTCGATCGTCGTGGGATCCTCGCCCGCGCAGAGCGCCAGCGCCGCATTCGCGGCTACGTCCGCCTCGCCCTGGATCGGCTTGTGACGGTCATCGTCTGCTTGCCCAAGACGATCTGCTGGAGCCCCGCTGCAGTCGCGTCCTGGCCGCTCAGCGGCACGGATCCGACGCCCGCTGACTCCAGGGCGTCGATTGCTTGCGTCGCGAGGTTGTCGTTCGCGGCGAAGACCGCGTCCACCTTGTTGTTCGCGTCCGTGAGCATCTGCTCCGTGACCCGCTGGCCTTCGCCGTTGGCGCCCCAGCCGGGCACGAACTCGTCGGCGACCAGGGCCCAGTCACCCGCGTCGACCTTCTCCTCGACGGTCGCCGCGTAGCCGTCGCGGAACAGGAACGCGTTGTTGTCCTCCTCGCCGTTTTTCAGCATCACGCACCGCGGCGTGC